>NZ_WQGJ01000004.1:0-358051 GCF_013034605.1 Ruegeria sp. HKCCA4633 | reverse complement strand
TGTGTCACCGCCGCTTCCGCAGCGTCCCAGCGCCTCAGCAGCGCCGGTGAAGGGGTATTTACGGATTAGGTCTGGGACCTGCAACCCCCATTTTGAAAAAACTTCACGATTCACGAATTTTTCTACAAAAATAAAATAATAACAAAGAGTTATGTGGTGACATGCAGCTTTTACTACTGCTTTGAGGACACTGTCTGCCTATCCAATTGGGGCAAGGCGCAGTCAGAAGACGGAATCGTGGCTAATGACTCAGGGAAGAGCATACCAAATTACCTGAACGTCATGCGTGACAGGCCAGCTTTTCACCCCACCCTTCATTTACCGCGTGCCCTGACTTGAGGTCACAATTGAATTTTAACTTAAATGCAGCAGAGTTTCGAAAACAAGCTGGTCACGGCGGAACAAGGCGCGGAGCTCAACATGCAATTCGACTATGTCATCGTTGGCGGAGGTTCAGCGGGCTGCGTTCTTGCAAACCGTCTGAGTGAAGACCCTGCAACTCGCGTGTGCTTGCTGGAGGCTGGTGGTAGCGGCGATGATGTGGTCGTGCGGATGCCGTCTGCGGCTGTCGCAACTTTGCCAGGTCGACCACGCATCCACAACTGGGCCTTTGAGACTGTTCCCCAGACAGGTTTGAATGGGCGCAAAGGCTATCAACCGCGTGGAAAAACGTTGGGAGGTTCCAGCGCCATCAATGCGATGCTTTATGTCAGGGGTCAGCGGCAGGATTACGATGATTGGGCCGATATGGGCTGCGAAGGATGGGCCTGGAACGATGTTCTTCCATACTTCAAGCGTTCCGAGAACAATGAGCAGGGCGCAGATGATATGCATGGCGGCTGCGGACCGCTGCACGTGTCTCATCAAAAAGAACCCCGCCCGATCACCCGCGCCTTTGTCGAAGCCGCTGGGCAACTGCAACACCGCAGAACAAGCGATTTCAATCGGGGCGATAATGAAGGTGTTGGTCTGTATCAGGTCACGCAGTTCCACGGCCCAGCAAAGAATGGTGAGCGTTGCTCTGCCGCGTCGGCATTCTTGATTCCGGCAATGGACCGTCCAAACCTGACCGTCATCACACATGCCGTTGTCAAAGAGCTGACATTTGAAGGAAAACGCGCCAGTGGTGTAACCTGCCGGACCAAGGGCAAAGGTGCGGACATCAGCGTAAAGGCCACACGCGAAGTTCTGCTGTGTGCGGGCGCGCTAAAATCGCCGCAACTTTTGCAACTTTCGGGCATAGGTGCTGGCTCAGATCTGAACCCCCATGGAATAGCCATACGTCATGAATTGCCTGGTGTTGGGCAAAACCTTCAAGACCATTTGGATTTCACCCTGACATACCGCACCAAAGACACAAACACATTTGGTATTGGTCCGGTTGGGGCTGTTCGGCTTCTTGGGCATATCCAGCGATGGTACAAGACCGGCGCTTCCATGGCCGCCACACCCTTTGCCGAAGGGGCAGCCTTTCTGAAAACCAGCCCTGATCTGGAACGCCCCGATATCCAGCTCCATTTCACAATCGCAATGGTCGATGATCATGCACGCAAACTGCACTACGGATACGGGTATGGTTGTCATGTCTGCAAATTGCGCCCGGACAGCCGGGGGGCAGTTGGGCTGCGCAGCGCCGACCCAATGGACACACCGGCCATTGATCCCGCTTTTCTATCCGACGCGCGGGATCTTGAAACTATGATCAAAGGGGCGCGGATGACTCGGGATATCCTTGAAGCGCCTGCTTTGGCAAAATACCGACACAAAGAGATGTTCGGAACGGACACCGCCCAGACGGATGCCGATTGGGAAAAACACATCCGCGCCCGCGCCGATACGATCTATCACCCGGTCGGCACCTGCAAAATGGGGCGCGATCCGATGGCAGTTGTGGATCCCCAACTGCGTGTGCACGGGTTGGAGGGGCTTCGTGTTGTCGATGCGTCAATCATGCCAAAGCTGGTATCCGGAAATACAAATGCGCCGACCATCATGATTGCGGAAAAAGCAGCGGACATGATCAGGTCAGCAGCGGGTTAAGGTGCTACTGGCCTTTCATCAAGGCGTCTAACCCGACCCTGTAATTGGGATAGATCAAAGTCACGCCTAGCTCGTCCTTGATCCGACTGTTACGCACACGCTTGTTTTCATTATAGAAGCTGCGCGCCATTGGCGTCAGGTCGGCCTCTTCATAGGATACCGCCGGCGGAAGGGGAAGACCTTGTAGCTCAGCAGCGTAACCAATGACGTCCTGTGGCGGGACGGGTTCATCGTCACATACATTGTAGACGCGACCCGGGTTGGAGTTGGTCATCGAGGCGTCGAGGATTTGCGCGATGTCCTCCACGTGAATGCGCGAAAACACCTGCCCCGGCTTGATGATACGCCGCAACCCGCCGCGTTTGAGCTTGGAAAATGGACCCCGGCCCGGCCCATAGATTCCCGCCAGCCGGAAGATATGGATGGGTAGGTCGGGAATGGACGACCATTGCTGCTCGGCCAGCATGCGCCATTTGCCGCGTTTGGCCGTTGGTGCCAGAGGCGTATCTTCGTCAACCCATCCACCCTGATGATCGCCATAGACGGCAGTTGTCGACAAATATCCAACCCATGTGAATTGAGCCGCGCGGCGGGCGATTTCATCACCCAGCGCCGCCAAGACCGGATCACCCTCTGCATTCGGGGCGGTCGAAATCAGCAGATGCGTCACCCCATCCAGGTTCGGTTCCTGTCCTGGCCAGACCAACGGCTCTGCACCCGAGTCACGGATGGCTTCCATACCCTCGCTGTCACGTGTGGTGCCAAGAATGCGCCAGCCTTTCGGAGCAATATGTCGGGACAGGGCCTGTGCGGAATAACCATGGCCAAATGAAAAAAGCGTCTGAGTCATGCCCCTTTGATGGGCCTCAGTGATCCGGGATGCAAGCGCTGCATGGACGCACTTGAATCGAATCTTTGGATGCGGCTTTCTGTTGGGTATGAGCGACAAGAAACCCGATTTGCATTCGGCCTATACGCTGAACTCACCTGATGAACACAAACGCCTCTATGCGGAATGGGCTGGGGATTATGATGACAGCTTCGCCGCGCGCGAAGACTACTTGCTGCACACCCACACGGCGCGGGCATTTGTGCGTGCTGGCGGTCAAGGCCCGGTTCTGGACGTCGGCGCAGGCACAGGCCTTTGCGGCGCTGTGTTGTCCGGGCTGGGCGTCGGGCCGATAGACGCAACTGATATGAGCACGGAAATGCTGGATCAGGCCATGCGCAAGGATATCTACCGCGACGCGATCGAAGCAGACGTGACCCAAGGTATCCCGGTACCGCGCGAAAACTATTCCGGCGTCGTCTCATCCGGGACCTTCACCCATGGTCATCTTGGCCCCGAGGTCTTTCCCGCGCTGTTGCGTATCGCACGGCCCGGCGCGCAGTTTGCCATTTCGATCAATGCCCGTCATTTCGAAAAGCTGGGTTTCGCAGACATGCTGCGCCAATTGGAACAAGGTCAGATTCGAAATCTGACCCTGCCCGAGGTTCGTATTTATGGCGATCTTGCCGCCGGTCCGAACAAGGACGATAGGGCATTTGTTGCCTTGTTCGAACGGGTTTGACCCAAGGCGATTAAATCGGCCCTATCAAGTATACATCTGCTTTTTATAAGCGCGCGTACGTGTCGTCGCCTCAGCCGATCCATCGTGGTAGGTGCCGAACCACTTATCAAACGGGATTTCGGACGTGCCGTAGTTGCACTCGAAATACCGGTGATGAAGCTGGTGGAAGAAATCCCCGGCCCGCGCGGCGTCGGTCTCTCCTGCCTTCAGTTTTTCGAACCCTGAATGCGACAGAACCGGGCTGATCTGTTGGAAAGAGCTGTGAAACAACAGATGCAGCGGATGAGACGGCACAATCAGGTGGATGAAGTAGGTGGTGAAATACAGCAGGTTTTCATACCAGTGGTTCGAAATGCCAGACCATGGTCCAACGTTTACATTACGGTGATGAACGGCGTGGACGTGTTTGTAGAGCTTTGGGTGATGCTCCAACCGGTGTATCCAGTAAAAGTGCAAGCCAGACCACATGGGGATGAACATTATCCAGACGACAAACCAAACCGGAGCTTCAGCCCAGGTGATCGTTGGTGCCCAACCATTGGCCATCGCCCAGTAGATGATCCACTGGTAAACGGTTGCCACTGTCATGGCGCTGCCCAGCGTCCACCAGATATTGTCCCAAACCTGATTGCGGAAGGTAAACACGCCGTTGTTCCGCGTCAGATCCCGGCGGTCGAACTTTTTATACATGCCCTGCCCTTTGCGCATGTAAAGCCACCAGTGTAGCGCACCGGCGACCAGGATTTGCGGCACCATGTTCAACAGCCAGATCCGAAACATCCAACCGGGCGCGAAGCTCTTCATCGTCTCTAATTCGGGGAAAAAGAAGGCATAGGCCGTTACCGCCAGGACCATGCACAAGGTCAGGGACGTGATCTGTAACCACGCGCCACTGTACCATTTCAGCACAGCCGCAGGGCGCGGTGGCCAGCTGAACAGAGGGTTCAGACCTACGGGGCCTTCGGGATGATAGTGCCAGCGGGCGGTTTCGGGATCCGGGGCGATATCTGTCATGAGGCTATCTGAAGAATTGGCGGTTAGGATGCGTAGTCCGAGCCCTCTGTGTCGAGAATCGCCTTTATCTCACGCAGATGGGCTTCGGCCTGATCGGGGTAGTCGTCCAGCTCTTTTGCGGTTTTCTCGGCAATCTCATCCGACAACACACGCAGGGGCAGGCCCGTTTGCAACGCGCGAATATACGTCTCGGCGGCGCGTTCGAAGTAGTACAACCTGTTGAAGGTATCTGCGGGGTCACTACCGATGATCAAAACGCCATGGTTGCCCATGATCATGACCTTTTTCTTTGGGTCCGTCAGCATTCCAGCACAGCGTTCACCTTCATTTTCGAAGGCCAGCCCACCAAACTCTTGGTCAATCACATAGCGATTGTAGAACGTTGCGGTGTTCTGATCGATCGGTGGCAAAGTGCTGTCGGCCAACGAGGCCAGAACTGTCGCAAAGATCGAATGCACGTGCATGACGCAACGCGCGTGCGGACAGTGGCGATGGATTGACCCATGCAATCCCCATGCCGTGGGATCCGGCGCGCCAGGTTGAGACATCACCTCGGGGTCATTGGCATCCAACAGCAGCAAGTCCGACGCGCGGATGCGCGAGAAATGCGCCTGGTTGGGGTTCATCAGGAACTGCGTGCCGTCATCGTTCACAGCAAGGCTGAAATGATTGGCGACAGCCTCATGCATATTCAACCGCGCAGTCCAGCGGAACGCGGCAGCCATATCCACGCGTTCGGACCAGTGGTCGATATTGGGGCGAAGGTTGGTAACACTCATGCGTGGGCTCCTATTGCGGCTGACCTTTTGTAAAGCCTGCATTTGGTCTGCCCGTTTGACCAACGAAAAAAACAACACTATCCCATTAGCAAAACTAATGCCGGGATTATGTCGATGCAGAATAAGCTGCCTCCGCTGGGCTGGCTGCGTACGTTTGAGGCCGCAGCGCGTCATTTGTCATTCACTGGCGCGGCTCGGGACCTAAACATGACCCAAAGCGCCGTCAGCCAACAGATCAAATCGCTGGAAGGCCATCTGGGTCAGCCCCTATTCCTGCGCCGCCCCAAGGCGTTAGAACTGACCGAGGCCGGAATCACCTATTTGCCAGTGGTCCGAGAAGCGTTTCGAACTCTGATGCGCGGCACACAGGCTGTCACCGGTGCGCAACCAAACGCCGTTCAGGTGCAGTGCAACATCAGCTTTGCCGTCAATTGGCTGGCCCCGCGCCTGCCGATGTTTCAGGCCGAGCATCCCGATGTACAATTAAATATCTTCACCGAACTCTGGGAACCGCGAGAGATGGCCGAAGGCGCCGCGGTTGAGATTCGCTTTTCGTTGCGCCCGTCGGACACCACCCGGACTGAAATGCTGCGCACTGAACACTATTATCCGGTCTGTGCCCCGGGGTATCAGGTGAGTCTGGACGATCTTCAGGAGAAGCCATTGTTTGATTGCTCCAATCTGCTGTCCAATTGGTCAAGCTGGGCAGAGGAGCAGGGTCTAACATGGGGCAATCCATCGATTACCTATGCAACAACCTATCTGGTTTGCCTTTCTGCAGTCACGGCAGGCGGGGGCCTGTGCCTGGCGCACGACGCCATTGCACAACACCTGATCGAACGCGGGCAGCTTGTCGCGCCATTCGAACATCGCGCACCAATGCCCGAGGCATATTATTTGCTGCTATCCCCGCAGGCCGAGGACACGCCCGGTGCAGTGGCTTTTGCGAATTGGATTCGGCGCGAAATTGGGTCAACAACGTAATCCGGTAAGCTCCCGCCGTTGCCCAAGGCCATTGCGCACCTGTCCGATGGTCGGGCAGCACGAGTTGGCTGCAAGTGGATGGAGGCCAAACAGGAATCTATGATCTATTTGTGACGACGCAGAACCGGGGTTGCACCCGCTCGCGCATTCGTGAAAGTTGAGCCATGGAATACACACCTTTCCCAAGTTGGCCCGATGTCGCCCCCAAGTTGATCGAAGTCGCGGCCGGACGCGCGCCTGCAGACACGATCATTCAGGGCGGTGTTTGGGTAAACGTACACAGCCGCGAGTTACTGCCGGATCATTCCGTTGCGATTGCAGAAGGACGGATTGCTTTTGTGGGACCTGACGCCTCGCATTGCATCGGACCGAACACACAGATCATAGACGCGCGCGGCCGCTATATTCTGCCCGGCCTGTGCGACGCGCATATGCATATCGAATCCGGCATGCTCACCCCGGCCGAATTCGCCCGTGCGGTCATCCCGCACGGTACGACCAGCATGTTCACCGACCCGCATGAGATCGCCAATGTGCTTGGTCTAGAAGGTGTGCGCATGATGCATGACGAAGCGATGATGCAACCGGTCAATATCTTCACCCAAATGCCATCTTGTGCGCCATCTGCGCCGGGGCTGGAAACCACGGGTTATGAAATCACGCCCGAAGATGTGACAGAAGCCATGAGTTGGCCAGGCATCATCGGGCTGGGTGAGATGATGAATTTTCCGGGCGTAATCCACGGCGATCCCAAGATGCTGGCCGAGATTGCAGCCACACAACGTGCTGGCAAAACCGTGGGTGGGCATTACGCTTCGCCTGATTTAGGGTCTAATTTTGCAGCTTATGTGGCCGGTGGGCCAGCGGACGATCACGAAGGCACCTGCGAAGCCGACGCCATTGCTCGAGTGCGGCAAGGCATGCGGTCGATGATGCGCTTGGGCTCGGCCTGGTATGATGTCGAAAGCCAAATCACCGCAGTGACCGAGAAAGGGCTGGACCCGCGCAACTTCATTTTGTGTACCGATGACTGCCACTCGGGCACGTTGGTGAATGACGGACATATGAACCGTGTCGTACGCCATGCGATTGCTTGTGGATGTGAGCCTCTGATCGCCTTGCAAATGGCGACAATCAATACAGCCACGCATTTCGGGCTGGAACGCGAAATCGGATCCGTCACGCCAGGACGGAGGGCGGATATCGTTCTCAGCTCGGACCTGACGAGCCTGCCGATCGAGATAGTGATTGCACGAGGAAAAGTGGTCGCGGAAAACGGAGTAATTCAGGTCGATTGTCCGCATTTGAACTGGCCCCAAAAAGCGCGCAACACTGTTCATTTGGGCCATGCGCTAAGCTCGGCCGATTTTGAGATCAAGGCACCGGCCGGTGCGAACCGGGTACGGGCCAATGTCATCGGCGTAGTTGAAAACCAAGCCCCGACAAAGGCGCTGAAGGCCGAACTGCCAATCATTGGCGGGCTGGTCGAGGGCGAAGGTGATGTTTGCCAAATCGCTCTAGTCGAACGGCATCGGGCGACGGGTGGAGTGACCAATGCGTTTGTCTCGGGCTTTGGATATCAGGGCAAGATGGCTATGGCCTCGACCGTGGCGCATGACAGTCATCATATGATTGTCGTAGGCACGGATAAGGAACAGATGGCACTGGCAGCCAACCGACTGGCCGAAGTGGGTGGCGGCATTACCATTTTCCGCGACGGGCAGGAACTGGCGCTGGTCGAATTGCCCATTGCTGGCCTGATGTCCGACAGCCCCGCCGCCGAGGTCGCAGCCAAAGCCGATGAGATGGTGCAAGCCATGCAGGACTGCGGCTGTCATCTGAACAACGCGTATATGCAGCACTCTCTGCTGGCGCTGGTCGTGATCCCTGAACTCAGAATATCGGATCTGGGGTTGGTAGACGTGCGCACTTTCGAAAAAATCGACCTTTTGGAACCTTTGGCATGACGACACTTCTGACCCCTGACTCACAAGCGCCAGAGCAATTCACCGATCCAGCAGCCGCCGTTGCCCGTTTGGAAGAGCTTTACACACAAGCCACGGAATTCCTGTGCGACAGCTTTTCCAAGGCGATGCAAGAAGGTGCTCCGTCCGCACGATACAGAGCCTATTACCCGGAAATTCGCATTCAAACGTCCACTTACGCGCAGGTCGACAGCCGCCTGAGCTTTGGTCACGTCTCAGAGCCCGGCGTCCATGCCACCACGGTGACACGGCCCGATCTTTTCCGGTCTTACCTGACACAACAGATTGCTTTGTTGATCAAGAACCACGGCCAGCCGGTGACAATTGCGGCGTCAGAAACGCCCATCCCGGTGCATTTTGCTGTGGCGAACAATTCTGATCTGGTTGTGCCACATCAGGGAGCGGCCGCGTTCACCCTGCGTGACGTGTTTGATGTACCAGATCTGAGCACAACCAACGACGACATCGTCAACGGTGTGCATGATCACGAGGATGTCGTTGGACCCCTGTCGCTGTTTACCGCCCAGCGCGTGGATTATTCGCTGGCTCGTCTGGCGCATTACACAGCGACCGATGCAAGCCATTTCCAGAACCACGTGCTGTTCACGAACTATCAGTTCTATGTCTCGGAATTCGAAAACTACGCCCGCGAGCAATTGGCAGATCCCGCCAGCGGCTATACCAGCTTTGTTTCGACCGGAAACGCCGAGATCACGGACCCAGAGGCAGCGATTGAACAGCCGCTGAAACTGCCGCAGATGCCGACCTATCACCTCAAGCGGGAAGACGGTTCGGGGATCACGTTGGTGAATATCGGTGTTGGTCCGTCGAATGCAAAAACCGCAACGGACCACATTGCGGTGCTGCGCCCACACGCCTGGTTAATGGTCGGCCATTGTGCCGGGCTGCGCAACACGCAGGCGTTGGGGGATTTCGTCCTTGCCCATGCCTATCTGCGCGACGACAAGGTTCTGGATGACGATCTGCCGGTCTGGGTTCCAATCCCACCCTTGGCCGAGATCCAGGTAGCGCTGGAACGCGCCGTGGCCGAAGTGACAGAGTTGGAAGGGTACGAACTGAAGCGGATCATGCGGACGGGCACTGTAGCCTCGGTCGATAATCGCAACTGGGAATTGCGCGATCAATCCGGTCCGGTCCAGCGCCTCAGCCAATCGCGGGCGATTGCGCTGGATATGGAAAGCGCCACCATCGCTGCAAATGGCTACCGCTTCCGTGTTCCCTACGGCACGTTGCTGTGCGTTTCGGACAAACCGCTACATGGCGAATTGAAGCTGCCAGGTATGGCCTCATCCTTTTATACCACGCAGGTCAGCCGTCATCTGGCTATCGGAATAAAAGCGATGGAACACTTGCGCGGCATGCCGCTGGAGCGGTTACACAGCCGGAAATTGCGTTCGTTTGACGAAACAGCCTTCCTCTGACGCAAAAAAGCAACGTTTTCCCCATATTTTTAGGGGTTTCAGCGCTACTATTCGTTGTGTTTGGCCACAATATCCCGTTACAGTTACGCGGTGAGGCCCTATAGATCGGGCACGTTAAGGAGACCAAGAAATGGCAAAGCCTATGACTAAGACTCAGCTGGTTGCTGCTCTCGCTGAGGAAATGGGAACCGACAAGAAATCGGCGAACGCCGCGCTTGAGGCCGTGACCGGCCTGATCACACGCGAAGTTTCTGCCGGTGGCGCAGTCACCCTGCCCGGCGTTGGCAAAATCTACTGCCGCGAGCGCCCCGAGCGTCAAGTTCGCAACCCGGCCACTGGTGAGACCTTCACCAAAGAAGCCGACAAGGTTGTGAAAATGACCATCGCGAAAGCGCTGAAGGACAGCGTGAACGGCTAAGTTCCGTTTTTCGACATGATCAAGGGCCGCCAATTGGGGGCCCTTTTTCTTTGGCCTCAGTTTCTTTGGCCTCAGTGCAGACTGAGCAAAACCTCAAGATCACGCCGGCTTAGTCGCTCCATCAGCGACCGTTCGTCGGATGTGAGCTTTGCATCGCTGCGGATGTATTTTTCTATATGCAATGCGATGTCGCTGGTCGGTCGGTAATACAGATCGGGATCAAGTTGGCTAAGTGCTTCGACCATGCGCATCAGAATTTTCTTCTGCTTCTCTGAGTCAAGATCTTTGCGTTTTTCTTCCAGCACTCTGCACACCTTTCGTCTTTCCCTGTGTAACATAGGGCAAACCTGATGGTCGCCAAGATGCAACGAAAAGGGGCACCATTTGGGTGCCCCTCGGATCAGTGCTTTGATCGACAATTAGTGAACCGTCTCAACCTTATGGAAGTCCAGATCGCGGTCTTCTGGCATCGCATCGATGCTCAACACCTCTTTGCGCTTTGTGATCAGGATATAGACCACGCAGGCCAGATACAGACCGACAACCACCGCTCCGATCCACTGGATCTGCAGCCACTGGCTTTGGAATAACAGGGTCAGAACAAACAACAGCGCAACGTTGCCGGCCACATAAGTGGCCTTACCGAACCGTTCGACCGTCATTTTCAGGTTGTCCGTATACAAGCGGATCAACGAGTCGAGCGAGTTGATCACGAAGGTCACACCAACGATCACCATCGCGATATTGGTGATTCCTGCGGTGCTGATGCCGTTCAAATGGTAATAGTAGAGAACGGTGAACCAGATCCCCAGCGGGATGGATGGAAAGATAAGCAGCGCCGCCAGCAATTGCCACGTGGTCAGACCGCCCACAAATCGCGAGGTAAACTGACCAATCATGATCGACCAAGCGAACCACCAAAACAGATAGAAGGCGTGATAGTCGGTCAGCGGCAGGACAAACTTGTGAAGGTTGGCGAAATAAGCGCCGATATTGCTGCCGGTTTCCAAAAAGCCAGTCACGCCCATGCCTGCCGCAGCCCACATTCCGATGATCAGCGCGAGGAACAGAAAGGTCGAACCCACCGACAGGATGCGTACGTATTTCAGGTCAGTCGACGAATAGGCCGCCGCCAGGATGACCACAAATACGATGATGTAGAACGTTGTTACAACGGACTCGCCGTCTCCGACTTCGGGTAGGTAGCCGGGCAGATAGATCAGGAACAGGCTGGCGGTGAAGGCGCAGGTGCCGATGATGACCACGTTATTGATCAGCTTGACCAGCGGAATCTCAAAGAACTTCACGCGTGGTTCGATCACGCAGAAATAGAAGGCTGTCAGGAAGTAGAACGCCCAGATCAGGAAGCCCCAGAACCCAAACTCGATCGCCAGCGGGTTGGCAAATGCATAAGCAGTGTCCTCGGCATAGCCACCGAATTCTGTCAGTGGGAACATGATCAGGCCGACATCCAGACCGGATGTGAACAGGATCGCGATGAACGTGAACAGATGAACCGGTGTCACACCAACGCAACGCAGGTTCCACCATTTCACGACGAAGAAAGCGACCAGGCCCAATGCCAGCAGGACGCCAAAAGATAGAATGTACTCCAGAAGCACTGACAAACCTCCCTTGTTTGGTCAGATCGTCACGCCGTTATAGTTTATTGGCTGATCAATCAATAAAAACATACATAAATCACACCGCATGTTACCTGCGTGTCTTTTTTGGCGCAGGCAACTTGCAGCGAGCTGGAAAATCGGGAACAGTCCGCCGAACATGACAGGGGGTCTCCATGGATCTGCGCGCCATAGCCATGGGGCTTACATTTGCTCTGATCTGGTCATCTGCCTTTACCTCGGCGCGGATCATCGTTGCAGATGCCTCACCTTTGTTCTCGCTGGCGTTGCGGTTCCTGATTTCTGGTGTTCTGGGCGTGATAATTGCAAGGGCAATGGGCCAAAGCTGGCACCTCACCCAAAACCAGTGGCGCGCGACGATCCTGTTCGGGATTTGTCAAAATGCTCTTTATTTGGGTCTGAATTTCTACGCAATGCAAACAGTTGAGGCTTCGGTTGCGGCCATTATTGCATCTACAATGCCGTTGTTGGTTGCACTTGCAGGATGGCTGATCTTTGGTGAAAAGCTGCGTCCGCTGGGCATTCTGGGTCTCTTTGCCGGTTTCGCAGGTGTTGCTCTGATCATGAGCAGCAGGATAAGCGCTGGTGTTGACATGTTCGGTGTCGCGCTTTGCGGTATCGGGGCGCTTGCTTTGACATTCGCCACGCTAGCGGTTCGCGGCGCGACGTCTGGCGGGAATTTCATGATGGTCGTGGGGCTGCAAATGCTGGTTGGCTCGGCCGTCTTGTTTGTCGCTGCGCCGATCTTTGAAACCATTTACATCCATCCAACGGTGCCGCTGGCACTGGCTTTCACATACACCACCTTGTTCCCTGGGCTGCTTGCCACACTGATATGGTTTCTGCTGCTGGATCGCATCGGTGCCGTCCGGGCAGCGACCTTCCACTTCCTGAACCCCGTATTCGGGGTCACAATCGCAGCGATATTGCTAGGTGAAAAACTAGGCGCGCTGGACGCGGTTGGTGTCGCTGTCACAACGCTTGGAATTCTTGCAGTCCAGCTCTTGCGTCAACCCGCTCAGGGCAGCAAAGCTTCCACCTGATTCAACAATTTGCGTGAGTCGGGTTTGACGTTTGAACCATAAGTCGCAACTACTTCGCCCGCTGGGTCGATCAGGATCTTGTTAAAGTTCCATTTCGGTGTGAACCCAGTCTGGGCGGCAACAGCCTTGTAAAACGGATGAGCGTCTTTTCCCTTAACCGGCGTGATATCTGTCATCGGCAACGTCAGCCCATAGTTCATCTCGCAGAACTGCTTTACCTCTTCCGCGGACCCGAGTTCCTGATTGAACGAATCTGAGGGAACCGCAAGCACGACCAGCCCTTTGCCGGAATAGGTCTCATGCACCCTTTGTAGAGCCTTATATTGCCCGGTGAACCCACAGTGTGACGCGGTATTGACCACCAGCACGGGTTGGCCACGCCAATCTTCAATGGCCAATGTGCCCCCGTCGATCGAGGCGAACTCACCGGTCACCGGCGCAGCCTGAACGGCGCGACCCAACAAGATCAAGGCAGTCAAAAGCAGCAATCTGAACATGTCTTGCCCTCCCTTTTTAAATTGATACGCAGAACGGCACACTCCAGATCACTTGCACGACTGCGAGAGCGGTTTGAAATATCGCTTTGCTTTCCACCCTGCAGCCCCCAGATAATGGCGCAATAAAAAATTCTGCCGGAGGATCCATGACTCGCTATACCAAAGACCCCACGGCCATCGCTGCGCTTTCGCCCGAAGAGTTTCACGTCACTCAACGCAGCGGCACCGAACGTCCGGGCACTGGACAATACCTGAACAACAAGGAACCGGGTATCTATGTGGACATCGTATCGGGTGAGCCTCTTTTTGCCTCTACCCACAAATACGAATCCGGATGTGGCTGGCCCAGCTTTACCAAGCCGATCATCCATGAGCATGTGGAAGAGTTTCGCGACACGACCCATGGTATGATCCGGACCGAGGTCCGCTCGAAACACGGCGATAGCCATCTGGGGCATGTCTTCCCCGATGGCCCGCGCGAACATGGCGGGCTACGTTATTGCATCAATTCCGCCTCTCTTCGATTCATCCATCGCGATGACATGGAAGCCGAAGGGTATGGCGAATATCTGATTCATGTGGAGGACATCTGATGACCGAACGACGCGCTGTACTGGCCGGGGGATGTTTTTGGGGCATGCAGGACCTGATCCGCAAATTGCCGGGCGTTTCACGCACCCGCGTCGGTTACACCGGCGGCGATGTGCCCAACGCGACCTATCGCAACCACGGTACCCACGCCGAAGGGATCGAGATCTGGTTTGACCCGTCGCAGATCAGCTATCGCGACCTGCTGGAGTTCTTTTTCCAAATCCACGACCCGACCACGATTAACCGTCAGGGCAACGATCGCGGCATGAGCTATCGCTCGGCGATCTACTATTTGGACGACGCGCAAAAACAGGTCGCGGTCGATACCATCGCTGACGTGAACGCCAGTGGCTTGTGGCCCGGCAAGGTCGTGACCGAAGTCGAACCTGTCGGAGATTTCTGGGAGGCCGAGCCAGAGCACCAGGATTATCTGGAGCGTATCCCCAACGGCTATACCTGCCACTTCCCGCGCCCGGACTGGGTCTTGCCCAAACGCGCCAGCGCCGCAGAATAAAGCACCACCTGCCCGGCCCCTCTGAACCTTTCAGGGGGGCTAGCCTGTCGCCACCCTTGGTCGCCCGCTTGCCTCGACCGTAATCATGGCTTCGACAAACACATCCTTGGCCTCGACCCGCGCCGTTTTGATATCGCGATCCACAATCACCCGGATATCTTCCGCACCAGCTTCTCTTACAGCGCCCTCAGCCTCGGACTTGAGAACACGTTCCAACAAATCCAGAGCTTCTTCGGACACCGCGAAATCCTGTGGCCCATCCTCCAGATGCACACGATACCGCCCTTCGGTCGGTGACGTGACCGTACCTGACCGCCGCATGGTCAACCGACCAACAACAGCACCGATTGCATTCGCTACACCCGCGTGTTCGGGCAGGATCATGCGGCAATGCAACCGCTCACCCACAGCCGGGTAATAGCTGGGGGCTGACGCCCCAAGACCCACCACATCCACATTCAACGCGGCATTCAACGACAGCAACCCACGATGTTGCGCCAACCCACGCTGCGTCAGCACGTGGCGCGCCAAGTCATGCGGCGGCAGTCCAAACCCTTCGCTCTCCTCGTCGAAAGCAGCCTCTAACAAGGTCAAACTGGTCTGTTCTGTCAATTGATCCACAATCATCTGCGCCAACGCCTCTGGCGAATTTGCCAGCATGTCCCCAGATCCGACCCGTTTGCGGGCCACCAGCTCCAAGGCCTTGCGCGCTGCTTCGGCGTCCCAGGCATTGACGCGCCCAAGCACGTGACTGGCATCCGAGGGTGTCACACCCGAGACCTGAACGATCCCGCGGTCGACCAAGCGGTTCAGAGCGCCATTCTCCATCCGTGACCGCAGCAACGCGCCAAGGGGGAGGACCTGATCGCCCAGACGCTCCAACAAAATCTCTTCCCGTACGCCCACGCCGTCAGCATGGACCCCCGGCACGCGTCGCACAAATCGAGTGTCATGTTCTCCGACCGTTGTGGCTCGCATCTGAGTATCCAGAATGCCATGCACAACATCTGGCGCCTCTGCCGCGATCAAAGACACAGGTAGAACACGCCGTGGCCCCAGAAACACACCGCTCTGCAATCCTTCGGTCACTACGTGCACCTGGCTGTCGCCGCCCAGACCATGGGTGCGCATCGCCACAGCTTCAACCATGGTTCGAAACCCACCCACTTGCGCACCGGCAGGATCAATCGCGGGCTTTCCATCCCGGATCAACGCCACATCGGTTGTGGTGCCACCAATGTCGGACACCAGCGCATTTTCCGCCCCGGTCAGCCAGCGCGCCCCGACGATCGAGGCCGCTGGGCCGCTGAGAATCGTTTCAATCGGGCGTTCCCGCGCCTGTTCGGCGCTCATCAATGCGCCATCGCCACGCACCACCATCATCGGGGCCGTGATCCCCAATGCGCGCAACTGATCTTGCGCGCGCCCGATCAGACGGTCGATCATGCCGATCAATCGTGCATTCAGAACCGCCGTCACAGCGCGCTTAGGGCCGTTCAGCTTGGCAGACAGGTGGTGCGAGCATGTCACCGGCGCACCGGTCTCTTGCAACACAACCCGCGCTGCTTCCAGCTCATGCGCCGGGTTGCGGGTCGCAAACTGAGATGCAATGGCAAAGCCCGAAACCCCTTTATGAGTGTCTAAAAAAACCTCCAAGGCGGCGACATCAAGCGGCGCGGCCTCGCTGCCCGAATGTGTGTGCCCACCCGCAATCACAAGGGCTGGATCGTCCTTTAGTGCGTCCTTCAAGCCATGTTTTTGCAGATCGCTATGCTTGAACCCGATATAGATCAGGGCCACACGTCCACCCTGCCCCTCGACCAGAGCGTTTGTGGCCAGTGTTGTCGACAAAGACGCCATCGCGATCTGATCCGGCGCAACCTGCGCCTCTTCCAAAACAGACGAAATCGCATTGCCCACGCCAATCGCCAGATCCGCGCGCGTGGTCAGGGACTTGGCCGAAGCAATCACCTCTTTCTCGTCCCGGATCAACACCGCATCAGTATAGGTGCCGCCTGTATCTACCCCCAATGACAGCGTCATCGGATCCTCCTTACTGTTTGCTGCGGATGGGTGTAGCGGTTATGCGCGACGCGTCCAGCCTGTTTGCGGCATTTATAACAACTGTTCCACCGCCCAGCGCGCAGCATCAGCCACGGCTGGATCCGGATCTTCTGTGAGCGCCCGAGCGACAGATATCAAACACGGCTGTCCCGAGTTTCCAATCGCATAAAGCACATTTCGCACGAACCGATCTCGCCCGATGCGCTTGATAGGTGATCCGGAAAATTTCGTGCGAAAACCCGCATCATCCAACGCAGCCAATTCGCTCAGTACAGGCGCTTTCAGATCGTCCCGGGCGGCATAACGTATGTCGCTCGCGGCAACAGCAAACTTGTTCCATGGGCAAGCCGCCAGACAATCATCGCATCCATAGATTCGATTACCCAACTTGCTACGCAACTCGATCTCCACCGGACCTTTATGTTCAATGGTCAGATATGAAATGCACCGCCGCGCATCTAACTGATACGGGGTTGGAAATGCGTCGGTCGGGCAGCTGTCCAAGCAAGCGCGACATGAACCGCAGTGATCTACCTCCGGCTCGTCCGTCGGTAGTTCAATTGTTGCAAAGACAGAGCCTATAAAGGCCCAATTACCCCATTCCCGACTCACTAAGTTGGTATGTTTTCCCTGCCACCCTAGTCCAGCCGCATGCCCCAATGCCTTTTCCGGGACGGGTGCGGTGTCGACAAACACCTTCACCTCACCTCCGGCTTCAGAAACCAGCCACCGCGCCAATCGCTTCAGCCGTTTCTTTACCAGATCGTGGTAATCCTTGTTTTGCGCATAAACCGAAATCGCGCCCCGGTCTGGATAATTCAGAACCTCCGTCGGGTCATGTTCTGGCGTGTAACTTTCGGCCAACATGATCACCGACCGTGCCTCGGGCCACAAGGCACCAGGATCACCGCGCCAATGCACCCGCTCGGTCATCCACCCCATCTGTCCGTGATACCCCGCACCCAAAAATGCCCCAAGGCGCTCTGGCACCTGCGGAACATCCCATGGGCGGCATACTCGACACGCCACAAACCCCTCTGCCAGGGCCTGTTGTACCAGCTTTTTCTTCAGATCTGATCCGCTCTTCATCTGGCCAAAAATACCTTCGGGGGAATCGCGCCTCCGGCGCGATGGGGGCAGACAGCCCCCTGCTGAACCCTATCAGAAATCCAGATCGGCGTAATGAGGCGGCGGTCGAAACCCTGGTACCTGATCCGCCAGAATAGACCGAAACGCCGGGCGCGACTTGATCTTCGCGTACCAATCCTTGACCACCTGGCTGCGGTTCCAATCCACATCCGAGATATAGTCCAGCGCCGACAAATGCGCCGCCGCCGCGAAATCAGCCAATGTCATCTGATCTCCGGCCAGCCAACGGCGGTGATCCAGCAGCCAGGCCATGTAGTCCAGATGATACTTGATCGCCTTGGCACCCTGTTTGACATTCTTGCTGTCCGGGTATCCCTGACCTGTCACTTTCTTGTTCACCCGTTCGTACAGCAGCTTGGACGTCACTTCGTGATGGAACTTGTCATCGAACCAGCCCACTAGGCGCCGGACCTCAAACCGGGCTTCGGGGTTTTTCGGCATCAACGGCGGTTCGGGGCGGGTTTCTTCGATATATTCGCAGATTGCTGCGCTTTCAGACATGATTTGCCCATCCAGACGCAGCACTGGTACTTTACCTGCCGGGTTGCGGCGCAGAAAATCCGGATCCTGTTCCCAGTATCGCTCCTCGACCAATTCAACCTCGATCTTCTTCTCTGCCAAAGACAATCGGACCTTGCGGCAATACGGAGATAGGGGAACATGAAACAGACGCGCCATGGGCTTCCAATCGAACCAGTGAATTCCTGACTGATTTAGCCCTTGAGGGAGGCGGGTTTCAATCCTCGAAACAATCTGCGCGACCATCTGCGCGGATGGTGGCCGCCCCATCCATAATCGCAGCCGCACGCCGACGCGTGCGCACGCTTGGATCCGTGACCGAACGATTGCGCGGAGATGGCAGGATGGCAGCAATCCGCGCCGCCTGAACCGAGCTCAACTGCGCTGCACTTCTGTTGAAATAACGCTGTGCGGCTGCTTCAACGCCAAACACTCCATTCCCGGTTTCCGCGACGTTCAGATAAACTTCCAGAATGCGTTGCTTGCTCCAGAAAACCTCGACGACCGGAGTGATCGAGGTTTCCATCGCTTTCCTGACCCAACTGCGCCCCTGCCACAGGAATACGTTCTTCACCACCTGTTGTGTGATGGTCGACGCACCGCGATTGCCGCCGCCCTCAATCGCGTCACGAATGGCCTCGACATCGAATCCCCAGTGCAGGCAAAAATTTGCATCCTCAGCCGCAACGACGGATCGCGCCATGATGGGAGAGATTTCTTCAATCGAGACCCATTCGCGCTCAACCTTGCCCAACCGACGCCACTCCGACCATATGGTGTGGGTTACCGGCGGATTTACAACTGAATACAGCAAGACCAACGCGACAACCAACGCGACAGCCGCCAATGCGACTCGCATCACCCAACGGCGAAGTTGTTGCGCCACTGGTGTTTTCTTGCTGGATGCCTTCTTATTCTTACCGCTTGATTTGCGGGCTGCTTTCTTCGCCATGTCTCAGCTATACGACGCACCGCCTGCGTTTGAAACGACCTAAATCACGAATGCGCGCGCCTCGCGCGGGTGAACCACCGGCCGCGCTGTTTCCAGAAACATTGGATCCGCCCCCGCCAGTTCGGGGAACAAATGTAACACTTCGCTTTGAGTTTCCCGGTCTGACGCTGATAAGGCATGACCCGGATAATAACTTTCGCTCTTTGCCCCATTGGCGATGATAATCTGATGCTGCCTGAACAACAGGTGGATATATTCCACTTCACCACCTTCGACACGTGTGACGGTATCGCCATTGACCAGAACATGGGCTGCAACCAGCGCCTCGGCATGTCCAAAAAAGTAGGATGCACGCCAATCTTCGATCAGCATTCTATGCTGCGGCGAGACAAGAAGTGGACGATCAAGATCAAAAACGCCTGTCTCAAAACGGATCGGTGCTAATTTACCCTTGGCCTTGACCACCGTACGCCCCACCCAGATCAATGGTTGTGGGCCATGATCCAGAGTTGTGACCAGATCACCGGCTTTCAGGTCTTCCACTGCGCGGTCCCCTTCGGGGGTCGCGATCATCGTGCCAGGTGTAAAACAGGGCGGACCCAGGGTACCGACATCCAATGGCCCTTGCGTGGTGACAAATGTGGTCGAAACCAACGTGCCGGGTTGTAGCACCTGACCGTCCGTCGGCGTAAAAACCCGAGAGCCATCGGCAAGATAAAACGTGGTTCCGACATATGTTACGTTGCCGACACCTGCCACATTGATCGTAATTGTGTCCCCTGGCCAGGAGTTTGTGACGTCCTGCCCATTTACGGTATCACCGCTTGGCGCATCGATTTCGTTGTCATCATCCACATCCGTGAAATCAAGACTGACGACCGCAACAGATGTTCCCGCCGGCGGCGGGTTCGCCGGATCGAAGGTATAGAACTGGTCGCGATACGTTGTTGGCATACTTCTGCCCTCGATTTGCACCACAGGATTTCCAAAATCATCCTTGGTTTTCGTTCAAATTCTACAAAGACTGGCGAAATTCCTGTGATTAGGCAAGAAACCTACTAAGACAGCGTAAACAAACCGGGCCTCGCGTGGTGCAAATGACACGCGAGGCCCGACTTTTAATACTGTTCAGCCTTAGATTGTTACATCAGGCTTCATTCAGCAGGAACTGCGGTGGCTTCGATACTCAGCGGATGGCTCAGTTTGTTCAGCATTTCCTTGGGGCACACCTGCAAAAAGTTGCCTTTTTCCATGTCCCAATGTTGCAGAATATCAACGGCTTTCCGGCTATAGGTCTCTTCAGCGTGGCGAGCAACAAGAGCCTTCAACTGCTCTTCCCAATGTGCGACAGAAACCGGACAGGTGACAAGCGTCTCCATGTTCATCAGCGCTTGGGCCCTGCCTTCGGGATTATACAGATAAGCCATGCCGCCTGTCATACCAGCGCCAAAGTTGGCTCCGATATCGCCCAAGATCACTGCAACACCGCCGGTCATGTACTCACATCCGTTCGAGCCGCAGCCCTCGATGACCACCTTGGCACCTGAGTTCCGCACAGCAAACCGTTCACCTGCACGACCAGCGGCGAACAGATGACCGTCGGTGGCCCCGTAAAGGACCGTGTTGCCGATAATCGTGTTGTCATCCGCCTTCAAAGGGCTGACCTGCGGCGGGCGCACAACAATCGTGCCACCAGACAGACCTTTACCCACATAGTCGTTGGCATCGCCCGAAACCTCGAGCTTCAGTCCCGGCGCGGCAAACGCACCCAAAGACTGACCGGCCGAGCCCTGTAGTTTCACATGCAGATGGTCATCCTGGAACGTGTTCCGCATCCCGAAATTCTGCACAATGTGACTGGACACACGCGTACCTACCGTCCGATGCGTGTTCTGAATGGCGTAAGACAGCTGCATTTTTTCGCCATCTTTCAGGAACCGTGCAGCATCACGCACGATTTCGGCGTCAAGTGTATCCGGAACTGCGTTACGGTCCTTGTCCCGGTTATAAACGATGTCTTGTGCTCCATCGACGGTGATCAGCAGCGGGTTGAGGTCCAGATCGTCCAGATGCGCAGACCCACGGCTGACCTGCGCCAGTAGATCCGCCCGGCCAATGATCTCATCCATCGAACGCGCGCCGAGGCTGGCCAACAACTCGCGCACTTCTTGCGCGTAGAAGGTGATCAGGTTCACCACCTTGTCTGCATTGCCAGTGAACTTGGCGCGCAGGCTTTCGTCCTGCGTACACACGCCGACCGGGCAGGTGTTCGACTGACACTGACGCACCATGATGCAGCCCATCGCAATCAGGGCGGCAGTACCAATGCCGTATTCCTCGGCCCCCATCATCGCGGCCATAACGATGTCACGTCCAGTGCGCAGGCCACCATCGGTCCGCAAAGTTACGCGGTCGCGCAGGTTGTTCATCGCCAGCACCTGATGCGCTTCGGTCAGGCCCATCTCCCACGGAAGACCGGCATATTTGATTGAGGTCGCCGGAGACGCACCAGTGCCACCATTGTGACCCGAAATAAGGATAATATCTGCTTTCGCCTTGGCTACACCGGCCGCAATCGTGCCTACGCCCGAAGATGCAACCAGCTTGACCGTCACCTTGCAACGCGGGTTGATCTGCTTGAGATCGTAGATCAACTGCGCCAGATCCTCGATCGAGTAGATATCGTGGTGCGGCGGCGGAGAGATCAGCGTCACGCCCTTGGTTGAGTGCCGCAAACGCGCGATCAGGTCCGTAACCTTCATGCCAGGCAACTGACCACCCTCACCGGGTTTCGCGCCCTGCGCGACCTTGATTTCAAGCTCTTCGCACTGGTTCAGATACTCGGCGGTTACACCGAACCGACCCGAGGCAACCTGTTTGATCTTGGCCGATGGATTATCGCCATTGGGCTCTGGCACAAAATGCGCCGGATCTTCACCACCTTCGCCTGAATCAGACTTAGCACCGATCCGGTTCATCGCCACGTTCAGCGTCTTATGCGCCTCTGGCGACAGCGCGCCCAGCGACATGCCCGGGGTGACAAACCGCTTGCGGATCGAGGTGATCGATTCGACCTCTTCAATCGGGATCGCTTTGCCCTTGGGTTTGAAGTCCATCAGATCACGCAGATGGATCGGCGGATTCGATTGCATCTTGGCGGAATATTGCTTCCACAGCTCATAGGAAGCGCGATTACATGCCATTTGCATCATGTGCATCGATGTGGCTTCCCACGCATGGGTCTCACCCGATTTCCGCGCCTTGTAGAATCCCCCGATAGGCAGCACGTCCAGACCACTGTCCCAGGCCTTTGCGTGGATTTCCTCAAGCTTGGTCTGGATACCGGTCACGCCAATACCCGAGATCCGGCTGGTCATGCCCGGGAAATACTCGGCAACCATAGCGCGGCTAAGGCCCACGGCCTCAAAATTCAGCCCGCCACGATAGGATGAGATCACTGAAATGCCCATCTTGGCCATGATCTTCAGAAGGCCCTGGTCGATGGCTTCGCGATACCGCGCAACATTCTCGGTCAAAGTTCCGTCCAGCAGGCCGCGGTCAATGCGGTCAGCCAGCGAATCTTCGGCCAAATATGCATTCACAACCGTCGCCCCGCAGCCGATCAGTACGGCAAAATAGTGCGGGTCAATACACTCAGCTGAACGCACGTTCAACGAGCAGAATGTCCGCAACCCTTGCCGGGTCAGATGAGAATGTATCGCGCTGGTCGCCAGGATCATTGGCATCGCAACCCGACCCTCGCCTGTGTTCATGTCGGACAACACGATATGCCCAGCGCCCGAGCGTACCGCCTCTTCAGATTCGGCTCTAACACGGGCCAAACCTGCGCTCAGCGCGCCGCGACCTGGTTCAAAGCTACAATCAATCTCGACCAACGGTGCATCAAAATTCTCGACCAAATTGTCCCATTGCGCATTGCCGACAAAGGGGCTTTCGAGGACGATGATTTCGGTCTGGCTGCTGTCCTCATCCAACACGTTCTTTAGGTTGGCAAAGCGCGTTTTCAGCGACATCACCCGGTATTCACGCAAACTGTCGATCGGTGGGTTGGTCACCTGGCTAAAGTTCTGACGAAAGAAATGGCTAAGTGGTCGGTACTGTTTCGACAATACCGCCGAAGGGGTATCGTCACCCATCGACGCAAGCGCCTCTTTACCGTCTTCTGCCATCGGAGCGAGGATTTGCTCCAACTCCTCAACCGAATACCCCGCCGCGATCTGACGCTTGCGCAGCTCTTCGCCGGAAAAGATCGGGGCTTCGGTGACACCCGCCAGCGTGCCGTCAAGATCGTTGATCTTGCCGACCCACTCACCGAATGGCAGCGCAGCGGCCAGCTTGTCCTTGATCTGCGTATCGCGGTACAGCTTGCCCTTTTTCATATCCACGGCCAGCATCTGGCCCGGGCCAAGTGCCCCCTTTTCGGTTACGCTGGCCTCGTCGATCGGAACCATGCCCGCCTCAGAGCCCGCGATAACAAGCCCGTCACCCGTCACGACATACCGCATCGGGCGCAGTCCGTTCCGGTCCAAACCGGCACAGACCCAGCGACCATCGGTCATCGCCAGCGCGGCGGGGCCGTCCCATGGCTCCATCACCGAGTTGCAGTAGGAATACATGTCGCGCCACGCCTGCGGCAACTCAACCGCCTGTTTAGACCAGCTTTCCGGCACCAGCATGGTCTTCGCCATGGGTGCGGAACGGCCTGCGCGCACCAAAACCTCAAAAACCGAGTCTAATGCGGCCGAATCTGATGATCCCCCCGCGATGATCGGTTTGATATCTTCCGCATAATCGCCAAAGCTGTCCGAAGTCATCCGGATCTCGTGGCTTTTCATCCAGTTGATATTGCCCTTCAGGGTGTTGATCTCACCGTTATGCGCCAACATGCGGAACGGTTGCGCAAGCCACCATTGCGGGAAAGTGTTGGTCGAATAGCGTTGGTGGTAAATCGCAAAAGCTGATTCAAAACGCTCATCCATGAGGTCGGGATAGAAAACCGCCACCTGCTCGGCCAACATCATACCTTTGTAGATGATCGAACGACAGGACAGAGAGGCAAGATAGAGCCCGGAAATCCCAGCAGCCGCTGCAGCCTTTTCGATGCGGCGGCGGATTACGTACAACTCACGCTCAAAGGTCTCTTCATCCACGCCCTTGGAATTCGAGATCAGAATCTGTTCGATCTCGGGCCGGGTCGCATTGGCTTTTTCGCCCAGGCACGTCACATCAACCGGTACGTGACGCCAGCCGTAGATGTAATAGCCCAAGCGTAGCACTTCGGTTTCTACGATGGTCCGGCACTGTTCCTGGGCGCCAAAATCGGTACGAGGCAGGAAAACCTGTCCCACTGCGATCAGCTCATCCAACTTGGGTTCGTGGCCGGTACGGCGGATCTGGTCATAGAAAAATGGAACCGGGATCTGCACGTGAATACCCGCGCCGTCACCGGTTTTACCGTCGGCATCAACTGCACCGCGATGCCAAATCGCCTTAAGCGCATCGATCCCTGCGTCTACCACCTTGCGCGACGGTTTGCCGTCGACGGATACGACAAGACCCACACCGCAGGAAGAATGCTCTTCTTCCTCGGAATAGAGACCGTTTTCCGCCATCCAATTGCGCTTGGCTTCCTCGGCCCGCACCCAATCGGCATCATATTTGGTCATTGGCTATTTCCTTCTTTCAAGGGAACGTTTGGCGACGAACCCTCTTAATCCTTGGGCTTACTCGGCTGCGATGGCCGCTTTGGCATTGAACCGGTCGATGATCGCGTCGGCGCAGTCGCGGCCGTCGCGGATCGCCCAGACCACCAGTGAAGCACCACGCACGATGTCACCAATGGCGTAAACACCGTCCATTTCAGTTTCTCCGGTCTGGAACGCGGCCTTTACGGTGCCCCAGCGTGTCACAGGCAGGTCCGGCTGGCCGAACAGGGTGGGCAGGTCTTCGGGTTCAAAGCCCAGCGCCTTGATCACCAGATCGGCCTCTTCCACGTAATCCGCACCTTCGATGACTTCGGGCGCCTGGCGACCCGACGCATCAGGCTGCCCCAGACGCATCTTTTGAACCATCACGCCCGTGACCTTATCGTCACCGGTGAAGCCTTTGGGCTCGCTCAGCCATTCAAAAACAACGCCTTCTTCCTCGGCGTTTTGCGTTTCACGCTGCGAGCCTGGCATATTGGCTCGGTCGCGACGATAGAGGCATTTGACCGAGGTCGCTCCCTGACGGATCGAAGTACGCACGCAATCCATGGCGGTGTCGCCGCCGCCAATTACAACGACCTTTTTTCCTTCGGCATTCAGGCGGCCATTGTCAAAATCTTCGACGGCATCACCAAAACTTTTGCGGTTCGAGGCGGTCAGGAAGTCGATCGCCTTTTCAATTCCACCCAGACCGCTTCCCGGCATGGACAGGTCGCGGGATTTATAAACGCCGGTGGCAATAATCACAGCGTCATGCCGGGCACGAATTTCTTCAAACTTGGTGGCGTCAACATCACAGTTCAGTTCGAACCGGACACCGCCATCGGCCAAAAGGTCATTGCGCCTTTGCACGATGTCCTTTTCAAGCTTGAAGCCCGGAATGCCATACATCAACAGGCCACCCGCACGGTCGTAACGATCATATACTGTCACCTGAATACCTGCGCGGCGCAGCATATCCGCTGCAGCCAATCCACCGGGGCCACCGCCGATAATGCCCACACTCTCGCTGCGCTCCGCAGATGGGGTGGCCGGTTTCACCCAGCCGTTATCCCAGGCGGTGTCCGTGATGTATTTCTCAATGGTGCCGATGGTAACTGTGCCGTGACCCGATTGCTCGATGACGCAGTTGCCTTCACACAAGCGATCCTGTGGGCAGATTCGCCCGCAGATTTCGGGGAAAGTATTGGTCGCCTGACTTGTCTCATAGGCTTCTTCCAGTCGGCCAGTGGCAGTCAGATGCAGCCAATCCGGAATATTGTTGTGCAACGGGCAATGTGACTGGCAGTACGGCACACCACACTGGCTGCAGCGGCTGGCCTGTTCGGCAGCTTTTTCGGCGGCGTATTCGGCATAGATTTCGTCAAAGTCTTCCTTGCGGTCACTTGCAGCACGCTTTTCCGGCATGACTCGGTCGATCTGCACAAATTTCAGCATCGGTTGCTTGGCCACGGGTCAGACTCCATGAATTGGCTTGGTCCGGTTTCTCTACGAGATACCGTAGGGGATTAAAAGTCAATCATACTGACCTAAATAAAGAAAGTTTACTGTGTAGAGCTAATTTTCTTGAAAAGTTCACTATTTTTAGTTCCGTATCGGACCTATATGTGCGCTTTCCTTTTCCCCACCACCCTTATACCCATAACTCGCAAGCAATACGTGACCGCAAATTGGCAGGGCAGATGAGTCTTTTTCACCTGATTCTCGTAGCAATTGTTCAGGGAATCACTGAGTTTTTGCCCATATCATCATCAGGTCATCTGATCCTGCTTCCAAGGCTCACTGGTCTTCAGGATCAAGGTCAAGCCATTGATGTTGCAGTGCATGTTGGAACGCTGGGCGCGGTTGTTCTGTATTTCTGGTCGGATGTAAAACAAGCCCTTGCGGGGTTGCCTGGGGCCTTGCTTGGCCGGGCAGATACGTCACAGACGCGACTGGCACTGGGCCTCATCCTAGCGACGATTCCAACGGTGATTGCAGGTCTGATTCTACATCTGACCGGATTAAGCGATGCCCTGCGCTCGATCGCGGTAATCGGCTGGGCTATGCTTGGTTTCGGCCTGGTTCTGTATTGGGTCGATCAGAGCAGTCCGGAAACCAAAGAGAGCAGTGCGTGGGGCGTCCGTGATGCATTCATCATGGGGCTGTGGCAAGTTCTTGCACTGATTCCCGGCACCTCGCGCTCGGGGATCACAATCACCGGGGCGCGCAAATTGGGCTATACCCGCGAGGACGGGGCGAAGATAGCCATGCTGATGTCAATCCCGACGATTCTGGCGTCTGGCGCTTTGTTGGCTGTGGACGTGATGCGCGACGCTGACGCGCAACTGGCACGTGACGGCGCCATTGCCGCTGTCTTTGCGTTCATTGCGGCCCTTCTAGCACTCAGCCTGATGATGCGGCTGCTGCGCAGCGTCAGTTTCACGCCCTACGTCATCTACCGAGTCATTCTTGGCGTTGTCCTGCTGATCATGGCCTATAGCTGATCAGATACGCAGGTTTTTGGCCGAGTTCTGAATGTCGTCATACTGACCCGACGGACGGAACTTCCACAGGTACTCGGGCAGCACCGATTCCAAGGTGGTCGGTGTGATCCTAAGTTCGGCAAAAGACTTGGCCTCATCGGCAACCACATTGTCATTCCGCAGATTCTTCAACTGATCTCGGGTCAGAATGTTGTTCGGGAACAACTGGAAGCTGACAAACTTAATGATGTCCAGAACACCCGCCATGATCCGTGCTGCAAAAAACGGCATACCAATGATGACGCGGCGACGGTGAATCACATCCAGCATTTGCTGCATTAAAGCGCGGAAAGTCTTCACCTCGGGCCCGCCCAACTCGTACACGCCGGGTTCGGCCTGTCCCAGAACGCCTTTAACTGCAGCCTGGGCCACGTCATCCACATAGACCGGCTGGAATTTGGTTTCGGCCCCAACCAACGGCAGGAACGGCCCCATGCGTGTCATTCCGGCAAAGCGGTTGAAGAATTGATCTTCTGTGCCAAAGATCACGGATGGCCGCAGGATCACCGCGTTTGGCATATGCTTCAGCACACCTGCCTCACCCCGCGCCTTGGTCTGAGAATATTCGCTGGCAGAATTTGCATCGGCTCCAATGGCCGAGACATGAACCATCCGCTCAATCCCCTGCTCTGCCGCCAAACGCGCGATCCGCTCCGCCCCTTCGGCCTGTACAGCGCCAAAGTCGTTTTTGCCCAACTCGTTCAAGACACCGACGCAGTTGACCACGACATCCGCACTGTGCATGGCCTGGGCAACCGACGCGTCATCGCGGATATTGCACAACACCGGCTCAACCTGGCCGACGACACCATAAGGTTTCACGAACATCGCCTCGTTCGGGCGGCGCACCGCCACACGCACACGCCATCCCTCACTCGCCATGCGCCGCGCGATGTAGCGGCCGACAAATCCAGATCCGCCATAAATCGTCACAAGTTTCGACATGAGAGGGCTCCTGCTGAGAAATTGCGCCCTAGACCTAACGCCCGCAGCCCTTTCAAACAAGGCGCTAATTCGCCGCGAGGATGGTGAAATTCAAAGGCACAAATCGGGGGGCAAAGCCTAAATTCAAAAAACTTTCAAAAATCTCCGCGAATCTGGTTGACGCCCTCTGCCACTGGGCTTAAACGCCCCCTCACGACACCTGCCCAGGTGGCGGAATTGGTAGACGCGCTAGCTTCAGGTGCTAGTGTCCGTATGGACGTGGAGGTTCGAGTCCTCTCCTGGGCACCAAATTCTTCCTAAAAACCTGAATTCAAACGTGGTTCTCGTACGGTTGTTCTGTGACTGCCGAACACTGCTTGAATCCTGCTTTCGGTTCGGCATCGGTGCCGATTGCAGATCAAAACGGTACTGCTAGCTGTGTGTCATCACGCTGAATTCCGGCAAGGGTGCGGATTTGATTGATACGGACCCATATTCTCTTGCAGTGCGCCTGGTCACCATTTCATTGGCAATCCCAGTCGCGGTAAGCCGGAAGCTTAAAAAACAACCAGCCTGCGCCTGACGACAACAAACAAGCCGATGTGACGCCACCACACCAATGGTCATTGATGCGCTCAGGCTTGTTTCTGCACTCCTGCCTCGTCCGCAGACTCAGCAGGCTCTGCCGTCACATCAACTGTGTCGGTTTCGTCCAATGGTTCCACCTCTTCAGGTTCGTCCGACTGATCCTCAAGCGCGCCGACAATGAGTGGCAGCATGTGGACACCGGTTGCGCTGGCGATCTCGGGGGTTTGCGGCGTTTGCCAGCTGAGCGTATCGAAGCTGCCGCAATTCTGGCAGACCGGGGCCCATTCGGGTTGGATGTCGTGACAATTGTCACAGACCCACTGAGGACCACGCGGTGCGTTGAGCGCCTTGGCCAACCAGCCTTGTACAACAGCGTCCGAAGCGCCCTCGCCCCGTTCGATCGCCGCCATCAGAGTGTACGCCCGCGCATCACCTTGTTTTTCAACCACATCCCCCAGCGCGCGGCGGGCTTCGGGGAAGTCTTCGGCCACGATGTTCAACTCGGCCAGAATCAGACGGGTCTCCATATTCTCGGGGTGAATACGCGTAAGTGCGGTAAAGCGCTTGATCCTTTGCGCGGGCGTCTCATCCGGTGCTATCTCGGCGAAAGCGTGGGCCAGGTCAGGATGCGGCTGCGCCTCCCAGGCTTTTTTCAGGATCTTGGTCGCGGGGCGGGGTTTACCTTTGGCAATATACGCACGAGCGGCCATCGCAGCCGCGGGCACCAGATCTGGCGACAGTCGATTGGCTTCGATTGCATGTTCCTGCTGTTCCAGGCTGGCGTCTTCGTCCAGAATGTCCTTGGCTTCAGACAAAGCCAAAACCGCATCACGGCGCTTGAACACATCGCGCGGCAGGTAACCGGCCTTTAATTTGGACGACAAGGTCGAGCGCGCACCGGCCCAGTCCTGCGCCTTGGTTTGAAGGTTCAGCAGAACATCTTGCGTTTCTGCATGGCGCGGTTTGATTGCCAACGCCTTTTCAGCCAGCTTGCGAGCGGTTTCGTCATCACCTTCGGCCAGTTTCTGCTTCATGATCCCGCGCACGCCGACAAATCGAGTCGCGTTATTGGTCACGAGTTTCTTGTAGGTGTCGGCCGCTTTCTTGGTGTCGCCCGTCATCTCGGCCGCTTGCGCCACCAATAGATTGGTCAATTCCGGCTTGTTGAGCAGCTTTTCGGCCTTGTTGGCCTTGGTCATGGCCGCACGCCCTTCACCTGAAGCCAAAGCCATCAATCCATCTGCCAGAGCCTGATACCCGCGCTGTTCACGGCTACGGTCGAAATACCGCGACAGGGCCGTTTCATCGCCATTCAAGAACTTCAGCGTCGCCACCAAAAGGCTAAGCAGTTTGAAGAACAGCCAGACCGCAAACACCAGCACGCCCAGCGCAATCACGGATTGCAGCGGCCCCAGTGTAAATTCCGTACCCGCGACGGTGATCTGCACCCCGCCACTGGTTTGCATCAGGAAGTGACCGCCCAGCGCCAGCAGGCCGATAATCGCAACAAAGACAAGGATCTTAAACAGTGACCACAGCATGGCAGGTCCTTCAGTTCGAGTTCAGGCTGGAAGCCAATGAGTTCGCCGCATCAACAGCAGCAACCCGTGTCTGGGCCGCCTGCTGCCAATCGGCCATCGCGGTCTGCGCCGCTTCGGGAAGTGATTTCAGTTCGCTTAACGCTTTGGGCAGGTCTCCATCCGCCAATGCGGCCTGCGCGCGCGACAGGACTGCGTCAGGCCCGTCGCCTTCCTGCGGCGTAACTGAACGTGCTCCTGTCTGCCGTTGTAGGAAAGCGATCAGACCCGTACCCTTATCCGCATCGCGCGCGTCTGCCAGTGCAGTTCGGGCAGCAGGGTCAAAAGTCGCCCGCAAGGATGACAAGGTTTCCACGCCTTCCTCAGCTGGCCCTGTCAAAGCATCCGGTACATCCACACCGCCCGACTTCAGTTCAGCAACCAGTTCGGAATAAGGTTGTCCTGCATCCAGCTGCCCGCGCAGACGAGACAGAACCGCGGCGTTCGTCGCAGCTTGTGCGTCGGCGGATGCTTTCGCCTCAAGCGCCTGCGCATCCGACACCATTTTTTCAACCTCGGCCCGTTGCGCCGCCAGCGAATCCTGGAGCTTTTTCAGTTCAGCCTCAAAGGCGGCTGTGGCTTCAGGTGAGGTATTGGATTCGATTGGAGCTTTCTCAAGCGCTGTGATCCGATCCGCCAAAGGCGCGACCTGACCGGACAGCGCTTCAACCGAGGATTTGACCGCGCTCAGGTCACCTTCGACCGGGGTCAATTTATCCGACAGCGCTTTGATCTGATCCGTCAAACCAGACGTATCCGGGCCGTTTGTCAGCCCTTGTGACAGTTTGGCGATTTGATCCGACTGATCCGCAAGTTTCGATTCCATCGCCGCCAGCGCGTCAGAATTGTCAGCACCACCCGGCAGCAGCCCGCCATTGCCCAGCGCAAATCCGACCACGGCAGCAACGGCACCGCCCAGCAAAGCAGGCACAAAGCCACCGCGTTTTTCGACCACGCGCTCAACCGTCTTTTCCGCAACCGGAGCGATCTCCTCCGTCGGAGCTTCGGCTTCGGCTTCGGCTTCGGCTTCGGCTTCGGCTTCGGCTTCGGCTTCGGCTTCGGAAAGGTCTTCTGCTACAGGTTTATCGGGGTCAACAGGCGTACCTTCCTGTTGCAGCTCGGATTCAACAACGTCGTCTACCTTGGGGTCTTCCACCGGCTTTTCGTCGGATTTCTTCTTACCAGCCACCGCAATATTCCCCTTATCGAATCCAAATTCAGATGAATAACAGCCCAAGCTAAGTTAATCGGGGACCTCGTCTCTCTCAACCCGCAACACATGTTTTACAAGCTTTTTAACCGCCTTACGCATTTTCTTGGGTGTCGGCGCTTTGGCGATCTTCAGGTGCGTATAGTCCAAGGAATAAAGGGGATCAGCCGTCGCGCGGCTGATTGCGGCCAGCCAAAGCGGAGCCGAGCCCGACCAAATATCGGCAAAATGTCGCGCCGTTCGAGGCGAAAAAAGTGGGGCGATTATCGGCAAATCGTCGTTCGCGGCTTGGGTCGCCTCGGATGTTAGCGGCAACAGAATCTGTTGATAAACCGGCTGTTCGCGTACCGTCAGGCCGGATTCGGTGAGCCGCCCCGCGATGTTGCCTCGTGTATGTTCGCCACGCAAATGCAACAAAGGGCTTTGGGGTCGATGTTTCAACAGATGCCCCACAAGCTCTTCGGCTGTGGTGCCTGCCATCTCGGCCTGCCAGCCATAGCCCTTGGCTGTCCCGGTCGTCGCGGGGCCAACGCAATAGGCGGGCAAATCGCGGTCGACACCCATTGAAGCCGCCGCGTTCACCGCATTGGCCGAGGTAAAGATCACACCCTGCAAACCTACGGTATCAACCGCAGCGGGCAGTGGGCGAATTTCGAGAATCGGGGAATAGATGACCTGAACCCGGGACCTGGTGCGGGTCGGCAACTGCGCGACAAACCGTTTCGAGGCTGCGCGCGGGCGGGTCATCAACAAATACAACGTTTGGCGCCTTGGCCCTTGAGGATTGTTTGCATCCGCGCAGGGTGATACCCCGCCGTTGGTAACATGATGCAACGGATCAGGGTGATGGTGCAAACACTTACCGTGCTGGGATTGGAAAGCAGCTGTGATGACACGGCTGCTGCTGTTGTGCGCCAAACCGAAGGTGCGGATGCTGAAATCCTGTCATCGGTGGTGCATGGCCAAACCGAGTTGCACAGTGCTTATGGTGGTGTTGTGCCCGAAATCGCTGCGCGGGCACACGCGGAAAAGCTGGACATCTGCGTTAAACAAGCGCTAGAGGCCGCCGACCTTGGTCTGCGTGACATGGACGCCATCGCCGTCACTGCCGGCCCTGGCCTGATCGGTGGCGTCATGTCCGGCGTCATGTGTGCCAAGGGGCTGAGCGCCGCCACCGGCTTGCCCCTGATCGGCGTCAATCACCTTGCCGGGCACGCGCTGACACCGCGCCTGACAGACGGGATCAGCTTTCCCTACCTGATGCTTTTGGTCTCGGGCGGCCATTGCCAGTACCTGATCGCCCACGGGCCAGAACAGTTCACCCGTCTTGGCAGCACAATTGATGACGCACCCGGAGAAGCCTTTGACAAAACCGCGCGTTTGCTAGGCCTGCCGCAACCGGGCGGCCCGTCGGTCGAAGCTGAAGCCCACACAGGTGACCCGAAACGCTTTCGCTTTCCCCGGCCGCTGCTGGACAGGCCCGGCTGTGATCTCTCTTTCTCGGGTTTGAAAACGGCTTTGATGCGGATGCGCGACCAAATCGTCGCGGAAAAGGGTGGGTTGACCCGTCAGGACCGCGCGGATTTATGCGCCGGATTCCAACAGGCGATTGTGGACACCTTGGCCGAGAAAACCCGACGCGCGATGGACCAGTATCTGGCCCTCAACCCTTCCGAACCCGTCATCGCCGTTGCAGGGGGCGTGGCGGCAAATTCGGCCATTCGTACCGCGTTAGAGACTGTTTGCGCCGAAAAGGGTACGAGATTCACGGCCCCCCCGCTTCCGCTGTGTACGGACAACGCCGCCATGATCGCCTATGTGGGGCTCGAACGGTTTCGCGCCGGCTCACGCGACGGCCTAGACCTGACCGCACGTCCCCGGTGGCCACTGGATCAACGCAGCCCTGCAATGCTGGGCAGCGGTAGGAAAGGAGCCAAGGCATGAGCGTTTCTGTCCTGGGCTCTGGCGCATTCGGAACCGCGCTGGCGATCTCGCTGGCGGGCAACGGGCCGGTGACGTTGTGGGCGCGGGATGCGGAGCAGGCGCAACAAATGCAAATGTCGCGAAGAAACGAGACCCGCCTGCCCGGTGTAACCCTGCCGCCAAGCATTGCCGCTACGGCAGACATCAAGGAAGCTTGCACAGCAGATACGCTTCTTCTGGCTGTTCCAATGCAGAAACTGCGACAGGCTTTGACGTCTCATGCGCCCTTGCTGCAGGGCAAAACGCTGGTCGCCTGCTGCAAAGGGATTGAACTGTCCTCGGGCCTCGGTCCGATAGCCGTGATTGAAAGTGTTGTGCCGTCCGCCGACGTCGCACTGCTGACCGGGCCCAGCTTTGCAGACGACATCGCACGCGGCCTGCCAACAGCGCTGACACTGGCATGTGCAGATGCCCAGATCGGCAAATCGCTGCAAGCCGAGCTAACAACGACAAATCTTCGTCTTTATCGCACGACCGACACGGTTGGGGCCGAGCTGGGCGGGGCATTGAAGAATGTCATGGCCATCGCATGTGGCGCAACGATGGGTGCCGGGTTGGGTGACAGTGCGCGGGCGGCTTTGCTGACACGCGGATTTGTCGAAATGCAGCGTTTCGCCACAGCGCGCGGGGCGCGACCAGATACGCTGATGGGCCTGTCCGGGCTGGGTGATCTGGTGCTGACCTGCTCATCCGATCTGTCCCGAAATTATCGTTTTGGCCTTAGTTTGGGTCGAAATCAGCGCTTTGACAGCCAGACGACAGTCGAAGGTGTCGCGACTGCCTGCGCCTTGTCCGACATCGCAAGCAAAGAAGGCTTGGACATGCCCATCAGTACCACTGTGGCGGACCTGAGTCGCGGTGCTTACAGTGTACCTGAGGCCATTCAAACCCTACTCAATCGACCCCTTAAGGAGGAATAACATGCTGATCGCTCTCATCGCCAAAGACAAACCCGGTGCCCTGCAAACCCGGCTGGACAATCGCAGCGCGCATCTGGCGTATATCGAGGAAACAGGTGTTGTGGCGCAGGCTGGCCCTCTGCTGGATGGCGATGCCATGATCGGCTCACTGGTAATTCTGGATGTCAAAGATTTGGCTGCTGCACAAACATGGGCCGACAACGACCCTTACGCCAAAGCAGGGTTGTTCCAATCCGTTGACCTGATTCCATGGAAAAAAGTGATTGGCTGATGGCATATTGGCTGTTCAAGTCCGAACCCTCAACCTGGAGCTGGGACCAACAAATCGCCAAGGAGGACGCAGGCGAAGAGTGGGATGGCGTGCGCAACTATCAGGCGCGCAATTTTATGCGGCAGATGGCCATCGGAGATTGGGGGTTCTTCTACCATTCGCAAAAGGACAAATCGGTGGTGGGAATCGTCGAGGTTTGCGCTGAGGCGCATGCCGACAGCACCACTGACGATGAACGGTGGGAATGCGTGGATATCAAGGCAGTTCGGCCCTTTGCCAAACCGGTGACGCTGGACCAGATCAAGGCGGACGAACGTCTGGCTGAAATGGTGCTGGTCAAGAACTCGCGCTTGTCGGTGCAGCCGGTGACTGAATACGAATGGAAGGTGATTTGCGCACTGGGCGATACGCAGCCTGATTGACGTGTAAACCTGTGTCTGGCGTAAAACTTCTCAAGCGCTCGACAAAATGCTATGTTTCTCTGGGCTTCGCCGGGTGGGGGCTTGCCATCTGCGGTTTTTACAACCGCAGACGCTTGGTGGTGTTCGAATAAAATTCGGTCTTTCTTGAAAGTGTGACCCCATGTCTGACGTTAAAGGCGGCAGTGGGATTCTCGAAGACGCCGTCGCTGCGAAGAACACAAAAACCTGGGAAGCGCGCCTGAAAGAGGCGCGCGAAAAGCGTGCAAACGCGCTGGCTGATGGAAAGGTCGAAGCGCGCGAACCACCGCGCTTGAAACCAACTGAGACAGACCTGCTACCGCCAACAGATGACACTGAGATCGACGAGATCGTGTCCGAACGGGTACGCTCACTCCACCTGAACGAACCTGTCAGCAAACCGCCTTCGAAAAGCCGAATCCCTATAATTTTGGCGGCTCTGTTTTGTGGGGCTTTGCTGCATTGGGCCGGAACAAAGGTGATTGAAACACGACAGTCCACGCCAGAAAACTCTGTTGTGCAATCGAATGATCCTATCGACGAACCTGCATTGGACGAAACACTTTCGCCTACATCTGCAGCGATCGAGCAAATTCCTGAGGATCCGGCTGCGCCCGTGCTTGAGGAAGAAATCCAAGCTCCGATTCTTGAGAAAAAGCCAGTTACCCCTTCCATTGATATTGATGAAACACCACCGCAAGAAACCGAAGCATCACTTGCCCCGCCGATTGTGTTTCTTCCCTCCTTACTTGAACCTGTTTTGGAGGCTCCGGAAACGCTTGCCAAACCAGTATCATTTTCAGTTCCCGTTGCGCCGCAAAATCCCGCTTCCAGCCTGCTGAACAAGCGTAGTTCTTTACAGCCGACACAGGCAGTCTTCGACCCATTGCCCAAAGAGATCACGCAATCAGCGACTCCGAATTACTCTGAGGTAAAACCACTTCAACCCTCTAAACCTTCGATCGACCTTGAAGTGTCACTGTTCGTTCCGGCACGGGTATCACAAGACACCAGCGACCGGGCATTCGAACTTTTGAACGAAAGCCAAGCGAATGTGGTTGCGACCGCGCGTGTAGGCTATCGGATCAGAGAAACTCAGGTGCGGTATTATCACCCTGCAGACGCTGAAAACGCCGACCTTGCTGCCAAGGCTTTGGGTGGTATTGCGCGGGACTTCACAGGTTCTGGCAGCAAAACACGCCCTGGGCGCATTGAGGTCTATCTTGCTGGCGCAGGCGGAGGTGCAAACCGCACTTCAGACAATCAACCCAACAGTTTCGACAACTTTATAGAACGCATTCTGAATGAGCTTAGATAACAAATAAGGGAAGGTTCTGACCATGCAGAACCTTCCCTACCCCCGCGTGCTCCCTACTCACCACACGCGTATGGAAATGTCTGGTTCTGACCGTCCTGGTCACGGTTTAAACTTAACCCAACCATGACCATGGTTTCAAATACCAAGTCCCTAAACTTCAATTCAAAAACAAAACGCCCGTCATTAGTCGACGGGCGCAGAATGACTTTGCGCGATGATCAGCTGTAAACAGACTCTTTACGGAAATGCTTGGTCAGCATGTAATAGACCACAGCGCGGTATTTGTTACGCTCGGACATGCCATAGGTTTCCATGGCTTTATTGATCCCTTCCATCAATTCAGGCCCATCGGCCAGACCCAGCTTTTTGATCAGGAAGTTGTTCTTGACGGTTTCCAGTTCGGACTCTTGGCTGGCTGCAACAGTTGCCGCATCTGCGTCATAGATCGCCGGACCACAACCGATCGTAACCTTGGTTAAAAGGTCCATATCGGGATCCATCCCACATTTGTCCTTCAGGTCTTCTGCGTATTTGGCGATCAATTCGTCGCGCTTGCCCATATCCCAATCTCCTTAATGCGTTAATTCGGCCCTTATCACCGATGGCCGGAAGACTAGCCGCGCCCGTGTGTATTCCAAAAGGAAAAAAATTCGCGATTTCTCCCCCTTGGTCAAATTTGGGATGAAGGCTTCTAAACAATCTAACGACAGTATCCCCAACCCGGTCCTTGCAAGTGAAAGTGATCGGCATGCAAACGATTGAAATCAGGGCCAAGAACTACGCGGAACCAATCGCAGGCGCCACGCCAGATTTGTCTCAGAAACGCTGCCTCTGGTTCATTACGTTGCCAGTCAGCCAGTAAGGTCAGCGTCCGACCATCGGCAGTATCCAGCCCGATAACATCAATCGAGTCTGCGCGCGCGTGGCTGCTCCACCCGCTGTTTTCGCCCTGCGCTGTGCGCATAGGACGGCAATTGTAACTGCCGATGTGGCGCAATCGGGTAATTTCGGTCCCAAGTAGATCCTGCGCGGCGGGTTGCACAACGTGGTTTTCCCACATGGCCAGACGCAACGTGGTGGTGCAACTCGTTTCCACAGGCTCCATCCGAGCCGTCACCAGTTGCGACAGCAAACCCCGACCGCTGATGCCGCAATTCTGATCGACAATCAGGTCCTGCATTGCTGGGAATTGCACACCTGCCTCTGCCAAAGCAGCCCTGCACTGCGCCTCATTTGCCAGCGCGCGGTTCAACTGCCATTTTGTGACCGGCGTCACCGGCGCGCTGATTTTCAGATCGCGCAACGGATTCCAATAAGAAGGAACCGGCTTATTGGGATGCGCCAGCAGCCACCATCCCCCACCGCCCAGCAGGATCACTACGACCGCCAGCCTGAAAAAGAAAGACGCCGCCGAGTACAAAAACCGGCGGCGTCTAGAAGTCTGCGTCATCGTCAGACAGCACTTAGTAGCGGTAGTGTTCCGGCTTGTAGGGACCTTCCGGCTTCACGCCGATATAGGCGGCCTGATCGGCGTCCATCTGGGTCAGCTTCACGCCGATGCGGTCGAGGTGCAGGCGAGCCACTTTCTCATCCAGATGCTTGGGCAGGATGTAGACCTCGTTTTGGTACTGGTCGCCTTTGGTGAACAGCTCGATCTGCGCCAGAACCTGGTTGGTGAAGGATGCCGACATCACGAACGAGGGGTGCCCGGTGGCGTTGCCGAGGTTCAGCAGACGGCCTTCGGACAGCAGGATGATGCGGTTGCCCGAGGGCATCTCGATCATGTCCACCTGTTCCTTGATGTTGGTCCATTTGTGGTTCTTCAGGCTGGCGACCTGGATTTCGTTGTCGAAGTGACCAATGTTGCCAACGATGGCCATGTCCTTCATCGCGCGCATATGCTCGATACGGATAACGTCCTTGTTGCCAGTAGTTGTGATAAAGATATCCGCCGACGCGACTTCATCTTCCAACAGGGTGACTTCGAAACCGTCCATCGCCGCTTGCAAGGCGCAGATCGGGTCAACTTCGGTCACTTTCACGCGGGCACCGGCGCCGCGCAGCGAAGCGGCCGAGCCTTTGCCCACGTCGCCATAGCCACAAACCACGGCAACCTTACCGGCCATCATGGTGTCGGTGGCGCGGCGAATGCCATCGACCAGCGATTCCTTACAGCCGTATTTGTTGTCAAATTTCGACTTGGTGACCGAGTCGTTCACGTTGATCGCCGGGAACGGCAGGTGGCCGTCTTTCACCAGCTGATACAGGCGGTTCACACCAGTCGTGGTTTCCTCGGACACACCCTGAATTTGGTCGCGCATCTTGGTGAACCAACCCGGCGATGCTTCCATGCGCTTAGCGATCTGCTTCTTGATCACTTCTTCCTCTTCAGAGCCCGGGACCGGGATAATGTCCTCACCCGCTTCGGCGCGAGCGCCCAGCAGGATATACAGTGTCGCGTCGCCGCCATCGTCCAGGATCATGTTCGGGCCGTCTTCGAACAGGAAGGACTTGTCCAGATAATCCCAATGCTCTTCCAGCGTCTGACCCTTGATAGCGAAGACCGGAACACCGGCTTCGGCAATCGCTGCCGCTGCGTGGTCCTGGGTTGAGAAAATATTGCATGACGCCCAACGCACATCCGCACCCAGCGCGACCAGTGTTTCGATCAGTACACCCGTCTGGATGGTCATGTGCAGCGATCCAACGATGCGCGCACCTTTGAGCGGCTTGCTTTCACCGTATTCCGCGCGCAGGGACATCAGGCCCGGCATTTCGGTTTCGGCAATGTCCAATTCCTTACGGCCGAACCCGGCCAGTGAAATGTCCTTAACGATATAGTCCCCGGCCATCAGGCGCTCCATTTTCCGGTTAATCTTAGTCCCGGCTGCCCTAGCATTCCTTGGGGCAGGAGGCAATGTAGACGACTTCCAACCAAAAGATGTAAGTCTTTGTCAGCTTGGGATTCCTTCAATTTTAATCTTTGGTATCGCTTCAAAAAAATCAGTGCCAACGGCAACAATGCAACTGATTCCATTCGCATTGGTGACCAAAACGGTATAGCTACCAGTTTCCTTAGAGGTCCAAACCTCCATCACCGAATGCGCCCCGCGTGTCTTTTGCAGACCACCAAAGGCCAATTCCTCGGCGTAGTTTTCCTGCAATTTGGCGATAATATCGTCGCGCTCAGCGCAATTCTTGGCAAAGGCCGGTGGGGCTGTGGCAGCCATTCCAAAAGTCAGTGCAAGGGCGAACAAACGCTTGAACATGGCAAACTCCTTTCGTTTCGCGTTTCGCTTGTGAGAGGAGCACACCGGGAGAAGCGTGTGCCCCCCTCGGTTTTTATGTCGGGATCGGATGATGTTGTTTCAAAGCACGAATGCTCAAGAAAACGTTGGCAGCAAGTGATCCTGACAGGTAAATCATACCACAAAATACGATTTTTATGTGTCCGACTTCACAAGGCATGGCAAAATGGCAACACAACCCCGAGCATGGCAGAGGATGCTGTCAGGCCGCAGGCTGGACCTTTTGGACCCAACCCCGGTAGATATCGAGATCGAAGATATTGCGCATGGATTGGCCTTTGTCGCCCGTTGGAACGGCCAGACGAACGGCGACTTTGCCTATTCCGTGGCCGAACATTCCCTGCTGGTCGAAGAAATTTTTGGCCGGATTGCCCCAAATGCACCGATAAAATGGCGGCTGGCGGCGCTGTTACATGACGCACCGGAATATGTGATCGGCGACATGATCTCACCCGTCAAATCCGCTGTTGGCCCCGACTATGGCGCGCTGGATGATCGGTTGGCGGCCGCCATTCATATCCGGTTCGGTCTGCCCGCCGAGGTGCCGAAGACCGTAAAACGTCAAATCAAGAAGGCCGACAAGATCAGCGCCTGGATGGAGGCAACCCAAATCGCTGGGTTTTCCGAGGCCGAGGCAACGAAGTTCTTTGGCCGCCCGGATCGGGCGGTGATGGAGGGGTTGCAGATTACGCTGAGACCTCCGATTGAGGTGCGGCAAGCCTATACCGCGCGGCATGAAGACCTGCTTGCGCAGCTATAATCAGCAATCCGAACGACGAAAAGTAATGGTGCAGGCAGTTTAATGCCAGTCAAATTAGCCGTGGCTGGACTGTCTTTCTTTTAGTTTGGGTCGCGATCTTTGTCGCAATACCAGAATATCTTACCGCGGGCTGCGTTTCGCCAAAATCCGCTGCAAAGTCCGGCGGTGCATGTTCAACCGCCGAGCGGTTTCAGAGACATTCCGGTCGCACAACTCGTAGACCCGCTGGATATGTTCCCACCGCACGCGATCGGCGCTCATGGGGTTTTCAGGGGGCGGAGGCAGTTCGTCGCCCTTGGCCAGCAGCGCGTTTGTGATGTCAGTCGCGTCGGCAGGTTTTGAAAGGTAGTCCGTCGCGCCGATTTTCACAGCGGCCACGGCGGTGGCGATGGCGCCATACCCGGTCAGGACCACAACCCGGCTATCGGGGCGCTTTTCGCGCAGCACTTCGACCACATCCAGCCCGTTGCCATCCTCGAGCCGAAGATCAACAACGGCATAAGCCGGAGGACGCGCGGTTGAAATCGCGCGTCCTGCTGCAACGGAACCCGCGGTTTCGACCTCAAAGCCACGCTTTTCCATGGCCTTGGCCAAACGTCTCAGAAACGGCTCGTCATCATCTACCAGAAGCAGGGATTTGTCAGGGCCGATATCAAGCTGAGAACTGTCTGCCATATTTGGGTCTTTCTGCTATTTCATGCCTTTGGCTTGGGTATGAGTAATAGCAGCGCGCGAACAAAGGTCAAACAACCTTGTTACGATGCGGCCTGATCCAGAAAGCACCCAACTTTGTCCGCCATCTGCTCGGCCGTGTCATCGCGCTTGAAAAACTCAAGAAAACCATGTTCGGGCGTGACCAGATAGGTAAAAGTGGAGTGATCGACAAGATAATACTCGTCGCTTTTGTCATGCGCCTTGTAATAGGTCTTGTAGGCCTTGCTGGCCGCCTTCACTTGCTCGGGCGAGCCGGTAAGCGCGATGGTCTTGCCGCCCAGATTAAAGGCATAGTCATCCACAACCTCTGGCGTGTCGCGTTCGGGGTCGATTGAAATGAACAGCGGCGTTGCGGAATAACCCCGTTCGGCCAGAATATCCACGGCCTCTGCATTGCGCGACATGTCGAAGGGGCAGACATCCGGGCAGAACGTATAGCCAAAATAAACCAGCGTAGGTTCGGTGATCACATCTGCGTCAGTGACAGTCTCACCCTTGCCATTAACCAGCTCAAAGGGCCCGCCGATGGCCGCCGCGCCTCCGGCGATCTGACTGGACCGGCATTGCGCGAACTGGTCATCAGAACCGCTACCACGCGTCAGAAGCCACATGGCCCCAAGGCCAATTGCCAACACAACAGCTGCAAGAATTGCGTATAGACGGGTCATTTCAGTTTTCCGGTCGCAAGGGGTTGTTGAACGTTTCGGCCGGGACACCTATCAAGATGATCAGCCTATGCAACAGGACATAAGGAACCAATGGCAGAATCCAACCAGACCTTTTGGCGCGGCCAGGAACGCAGCAGCTGGATTCGCCTGCGCACCCTTATCCTGTTGCGATGGGTGGCCATCATTGGCCAGTTCACAGCCATCACCGTTGCCCAGCAATATTATGATGTGCAACTGCAACTGGGCCTGTGTTATCTGGCCATTGGCATTTCCGTCATGGGCAACCTGACAGCCATCCTGTTGTTCCCACAAAACAAGCGCCTGACCGAGTTCGAAAACTTCTTAATGGTTCTTTTCGACCTGCTGCAACTGTCGATATTGCTGTATCTGACGGGGGGGTTGAACAACCCGTTTGCACTGCTTCTGTTAGGGCCGGTTACAATTTCCGCCAATGTTATGAGCACCCGATCGACCCTGATAGTTGGGGCCGTGGCGATTGTTCTGACAACCCTGCTGGCCGAGTTCCACCTGCCTCTACGCACCAGTCTGGGACTTGTTCTGGATATCCCAGATATTCTGCTGTTCGGAAACTGGGCCGCGATTGTCATCGCTATTGTGTTTATCGGCGCCTATTCCCACCGCGTCAGCTCGGAAGTTCAATCCATGTCCGAGGCATTGGCCGCAACGCATATGGCATTGGCGCGCGAACAGAAGCTGACCGATCTGGGTGGCGTTGTTGCGGCTGCCGCGCATGAGCTGGGGACACCTCTGGCAACAATCAAACTGACCAGCGCGGAACTGATCGAAGAACTGGACGATCACCCGGACTTGAAGGAAGACGCCGCATTGATCCGCGAGCAGGCCGATCGGTGCCGCGATATTCTGCGGGATATGGGCCGAGCCGGCAAAGACGACCTTCATTTGCGACAGGCGCCACTGTCAACCGTGGTGAACGAGGCGGCCGAGCCACATGTGGGGCGCGGAAAAGAGGTTCATTTCTCGGAAGGGCCGGCGTTGGACGGCGATGTGCAGCAGCCGTCAATCCTGCGAAAACCCGAAATCATTCACGGGTTGCGCAACCTGATCCAGAATGCAGTGGATTTTGCCCGAGCCAATGTCTGGGTCGAGGCCGAGTGGACCGACACAGTGATCACAGTCAGCATCATGGACGACGGTCGAGGGTATCCGTCACACATGATCGGACGCATCGGTGATCCTTTTATGCGGCGCAGGCGCGCTGACGCCGACAAGAAAGCCCGGCCTGAATACGAAGGCATGGGCCTTGGCCTGTTCATCGCCAAAACCTTATTGGAGCGCAGCGGTGCCGAGTTGGAATTCGCCAACGGCGCGGATCCTTATCAAAACCTGACTGACGACCCGGCGCGCAAGGGGGCTATTGTCAAAGTGTCGTGGCCCCGCAAACTGATCGACGCGCAAAAAGGTGACACACCCGTCCCTTCGGGTTTGAACGAACGTATCCAGGTGTAAGTTAAGAGACCGTTAACCAAACACACCCATAGTCAGACCGGGTTGGAATCTGCTTTGGGGATAATGATGGCCGATTGGATGATTCTGGGCGCAATCAGCATCGTCTCGGGCTGTTTTGCCGTTCTGTGGCTTGTGCCGCGCCGGGCGTACAGGGATCAGTCGTATGGGCTGTTTTCGACTACCTCTCTGTTCGATGCGGTGTTTCTGTTCGACGGAGAACGGCTGATCAGCCATTCCGACATTGCGCTTGCGGGTTTCGAACACGTGAGAAACTGGCCAGATTTGCGCCGATTGCTGCAAAGGGATTTCCCGACTTTTCCGGAATCTCCGGATACCGTGCGCGACAGTGGGTATGTTGTGGTCTCTCCAATCGACTGCACGTTTGAACGTGATGTTCTGTGCGAGTGGATTGACGGAATTGTCCGCGTTCGGCTACGTGAATCTACCGAGAAAAAGCCCGAAGTGTCAGGTGCTCTGAACAACCCGACCCGGCTGGCCATGGATCAAGCCCCATACCCTGTGTGGCTGTTGGATCAAAACAATCGGGTGCAATGGTGCAACGCCGCCTATGTTTCGCTTGTCCGAAAAACGCGAGATCAGGACACCGATCTGACCGTCCCCCTGTTTCCCTCTGCCCCTGAAGAACGATCCGTCGGAAGAACCAGAGTTTCGGTCGGTGTTTCAGGCAGCAGCAACAAGCTTTGGTTCGACCTGACCCAGATTGAGCAGGAGCCCGGCCACCTTTGTTATGCCGTAGACATTAACGCAATAGTCGAAGCGGAAACCGCACAGCGTAAATTCGTTCAGACCATGACCAAGACCTTTGCTCAACTTTCGATCGGTTTGGCCATCTTTGATCGCAATCGGCAGCTTGCACTTTTTAATCCCGCTTTGATCGACCTGACCACTCTTCCACCCGATTTCCTGAGCTGCCGTCCTAGCTTAAGCAGCTTTTTTGACCGCCTGCGGGATCAACATATGATGCCGGAACCCAAAAACTATCGCAGTTGGCGGCGACAGATGAATGATCTTCTCGAAGCGGCAGAAGACGGAAACTATCACGAGACATGGTCACTTCCATCGGGATCGGTTTATTCCGTCAGCGGTCGACCCCACCCGGATGGAGCAGTGGCGTTTTTGTTCGAGGATATTACCGCCGAAATCACCCTGACGCGCCGCTTTCGGTCTGAAATGGATCTTATGCAATCCATTTTCGACAAGCTTGCAGATGCAATTGCCGTTTTTGCCGACGACGGTACCCTCGCTTTTACAAATTATGCTTATCAAAGGCTTTGGGGTGGCACGGAAGAGACCGGGTTTCAGACGGACACAGCCACAGACGTAATGCGGCGCTGGCAGGATCAGTGTTACGCGACCCCGATCTTGGGTGAAATCCGGGATTTTGTCGAAACACGCGACGACCGGGCTGAATGGTCAGCTGACATTCAATTAAAATCCGGCATCCTTGTGGAATGCACAATCATTCCGGTTCACAATGGCGCGACAATCGTGCGGTTTTCGGCTACTAAAACCCCGGCAAAAATCCCTCTGATCGAGCAGATCAGCGCCTGAACCGGGTTGCAGCCTGTCGGGCGCAAGGTCATTGTGGCGCCATGACGAAGCTGCCCCGATCCCTAACGTTCCAGTCCCCCGAAGAAACAGCCAATTTCGCCGTGCATCTTGGTGCAAACTTGCGATCGGGCGATGTTGTGTTGTTGGAAGGTGAGATCGGCAGCGGAAAGACCCATTTTGCGCGCGCGCTTATTCAGTCGCTCATGTCCGAGCCCGAAGATGTCCCTTCGCCCACGTTTACCTTGGTGCAGGTCTACGATACGCCGATTGGCGAAATCTGGCACAGCGACCTCTATCGTTTGAGTGCAGTAGACGAGGTTGAGGAACTGGGCCTGATTGACGCTTTCGAAACTGCTATCTGCCTTGTCGAGTGGCCTGACAAACTTGGTCCACTTACCCCAGGTGCCGCTTTGAAGCTGACCTTCAAAACAGACCCTAACACTGAAGATTTGCGCCATTTGACCCTGTCATGGAATGATCCGAAATGGACGAAAAAACTGGAGACCTTTGGATGACAAACAGGACGGTCCTCGCCGAAGCCCTGATTGCTCAAACCCAGTGGGCCAACGCCACCCGTGCACCGCTGGCGGGCGACGCTTCGGACCGCCGCTACGAACGGCTGACCGACCAGGCCAGTGGGCACACGGCTGTTTTGATGGATGCACCACCTGAAAAATGCGAGGATGTCGAGGACTTTGTGCGCATCGGGAATTACCTGCGTTCGGTTGGCCTGAGCGCACCTGGGATCTACGCAGAAGATGCGCAATACGGCTTTCTGTTGCTGGAAGATCTGGGTGACGAACTTTTTAGCCGGGTGCTAGCAAAGGATCCTTCGAAGGAACGTGTTTTGTATGAAGCGGCAACAGACGTTTTGCTGCACCTGCATCAAGCGCCGTCTTTGTCTTTGACATCCTTTGACCCGCCGCTGATGACCGAACTGTGCACGCTGGCCTTTACAAGTTACGCGGCCGGAATATTGGGGTCTTACGACGCACGTGCACTAAGCCGGTTTGAACACCGTTTCGCGGATGTTCTGCACCGCGAAACATCAGGTGCGAAAGTGGTCGCGCTCAGGGACTATCACGCGGAAAATCTGATTTGGCTCCCGGATCGCGACGGGCTAAAACGCGTTGGCCTGCTGGACTTCCAATCAGCCGTTCTGGCCCATCCCGCCTACGATCTGGTCTCACTGCTGCAGGACATTCGCCGCAAGGTCTCTCCCGGGGTCGAAATGCAGATGATCAATCGGTATATTGCGGCCTCTGGCATGGACGATCACGATTTTCGCACGGCCTACAGTGTGCTGGGCGCACAACGGAACCTGCGCATTTTAGGTGTGTTCGCACGCCTTGCCACGGACTTTGGCAAACCGCACTACGTGGACATGATACCAGCGGTCTGGGATCATCTGATGCGCGATCTGGATCATCCGGCCCTGGTGTCGATCGCACCGTTGCTGCACGAGGCTTTGCCCATCCCATCCCCTGAAAACCTGAACAAGCTGAGGGTGCAATGACCGGTTCACCCTTTGGCGTGATGCTGTTTGCAGCAGGGTTTGGCACGCGCATGGGCGCTTTGACCAAGGACCGTCCCAAGCCGTTGATTAATGTGTCCGGGCGCCCTCTGATTGATCACGCGCTGGATCTTGCGCACGAACTTAACCCTGTGCGCATCGTGGCGAACGTGCATTACCACGCCGATCAGCTGTATGCGCATCTCAACCCCAAAGGGGTAATGATCTCACGCGAAGAACCAGAGATTCTGGAAACCGGCGGCGGATTAAGGGCCGCCCTACCCTTGTTGGGCACCGACCCCGTTTTCACGCTGAACACCGATGCCATCTGGTCGGGCCCAAACCCTCTGACCCTGTTGCAAAAAGCGTGGGATCCGACTCGTATGGATGCGCTTTTGATGTGTATTCCAATCGCCCAAACCATTGGTCACACGGGGGACGGAGATTTCTCGGTCGACGCGGACGGTCGCATCACACGCGGTCCCGGTTTGGTCTATGGGGGGGCGCAAATTGTCAAAACGGATGGATTACAAAGGTTTGCGCAACCCGCTTTTTCGCTGAACCTGCTTTGGAACCAGATGCAAGATCAAGGCCGCCTGTTTGCAGCCGAGTATCCGGGGCGTTGGTGTGATGTTGGACGACCCGAGGGTATCGCCCTGGCCGAAGGTCTGTTGGCTGATGTTTGAACCCAGCGCCCTGCCCCGAGTCTTTGCTGTGCCACCAGGCGCGGATTTCCCAAAAGCACTGGTCGATGGTCTGCGGCGACGCTGCGCTGGTCCGCCGGAAGCCTTGGCGCGGGTGGAACTGGTGCTGAATACGCGGCGTATGGAACGGCGCATCCGCGATTTGTTCAATCAAGGTCCACCGTGCCTGCTGCCACGTCTGTCGCTGGTCACCGATTTGGGGGAAAGCGTTGATTTGGCAAAGATTCCCCCTGCCATTCCACCGCTTCGACGACGTCTGGAACTGACGCAATTGGTGGCCAAACTGCTGGAACAGCAACCGGATTTAGCGGCGCGCTCTTCGGTCTTCGACCTCTCTGACAGTTTGGCGGCGCTCATTGATGAAATGCAGGGTGAAGGTGTGTCGCCCGAGGCCATTCGGCAGTTGGATGTCAGCGACATGTCGGGGCATTGGGCACGAGCGCAGGCTTTCATCAGCATTGCGGATCACTTCATTGACACCAGTGCAGAGGCGATGGATGCGCAAGCTCGCCAGCGCCGCGTTGTCGAAAACCTGATCGCGCGTTGGCAGGAGAATCCTCCGCACCATCCGGTCATTCTGGCGGGCTCCACCGGGTCGCGCGGAACAACGCTTATGTTGATGGAGGCCATCGCGCGTCTGCCACAAGGGGCGCTGGTTCTGCCGGGCTATGATTTCAACCAACCCGATAGTGTATGGCAGGGGCTGGACGACGCGCTGACGTCGGAAGATCACCCACAATACCGGTTCCGCAAACTTATGCGCGCGTTGGAACTAGTGCCTGATCAAATTGCAGTATGGACTGATCTGTCCTCCCCCTCTCCTGCTCGCAACCGTTTGGTTTCACTTGCTTTGCGCCCAGCGCCGGTAACAGACGCCTGGATGACCGAAGGGCCAAAACTTACCGATTTGGGGGCCGCAACCAAGGACCTGACCCTGGTCGAGGCGCAATCGCCCAGAGCCGAGGCTTTGGCCATCGCCTTGCGCTTGCGACAAGCTGCTGAAACCGGACAAACCGCCGCTTTGATCACGCCGGATCGCATGTTGACCCGTCAGGTCAGCGCCGCACTGGATCGGTGGAATATCCTGCCGGATGACAGTGCGGGCTTGCCTCTGCAACTCTCACCGCCCGGTCGTTTTCTGCGCCATGTGGCCAACCTGTTCACGCGCCGCCTTGAAGGCGAGGCGTTGCTGACGCTGCTGAAACACCCGCTGTGCCATGACGGGGGTGAGCGCGGCGCTCATCTATTGCATACCCGTGATCTGGAACTGGACCTGCGCCGCCATGGCCCGCCATTCCCCGACAGTATCAGCCTGACGGCGTTTGCGATCCGCAAAGAAGCGCCGGAAAGCTGGGTCAAATGGGTCGTACATCACTTTTGCGACCAGCACATCAGCGGCGAACTGCATCTGTCCGACTGGGTAGACCGACTGACAACACTGGCCGAAGCGATCTCGGCTGGTAGTACAGGTGTAACCGGCACGCTTTGGGACAAAAACGCAGGTCAAAAGGCGCTGGCGGTTGTGAACTCTCTCAAAGATGAAGCGCAGCATGGTGGCCCGATGACGGCCCATGATTTTGCCGATCTTCTGGGCGCGCTTTTGGCCAGCGAAGAGGTTCGTGATCGCGATGCCCCGCACCCGCATATCATGATCTGGGGTACGCTTGAGGCGCGGGTGCAGGGTGCCGACCTGCTGATTCTGGGCGGGCTGAATGAAGGAAGCTGGCCCGAGGCCCCGACGCCAGATCCGTGGCTCAACCGTCAGATGCGCGACAAGGCCGGATTGCTGCTGCCTGAACGCCGGATCGGTCTGTCGGCGCATGATTTCCAACAAGCCATCGCCGCGCCCGAGGTCTGGCTGACCCGCGCGATCCGCTCGGATGACGCGGAAACGGTGCCGTCACGGTGGTTGAACCGGCTGACAAACCTGTTGCAAGGGTTGCCGGAGCAGGGTGGTCGCAACGCTCTGGTAGGAATGCGTGCGCGTGGTCAGCACTGGCTGAACTGGTCGGAAGCTTTGGAAGAAGCGCCGCGCATTGAACCCGCGTCTCGCCCCTCGCCACGGCCACCCGTCGCCGCGCGCCCGCGTCGCCTGTCTGTGACCGAAATCAAGCGGCTGATCCGCGATCCATACGCGATCTATGCCAAACACGTGCTGCGCCTGAAACCACTCGATCCGCTTGTACAGGCCCCTGACGCCTTGCTGCGTGGGATCGTGATCCATGAAATCCTTGAGCATTTCGTTAAAGACAGCGTTCTCGACAGCGCTTTGCTGACACGTGAGAATTTCCTCAAACGGGCGCACAGCCTTCTGGAACAGCATGTGGCCTGGCCCACCGCCCGCAAACTCTGGCTGGCCCGGTTGGAACGGATCGCAGACGACTTCCTAGGCGCTGAACTAACGCGCCGAGGTGACGGCGGGCCAATTGCGTTTGAGGCGGCCATGAAGCTGGTGCTGGATCCAGTGGATTTTACCATAGTCGGACGTGCGGACCGGATCGATCACAATGGCCGGGGCGCGTTGCGGATCATCGATTACAAAACCGGCGCGCCGCCCACGGAAAGTCAGCAATCCAAATTCGACAAACAACTGTTGATCGAGGCGGCCATGGCTGAGCAGGGCGGGATTGAAGGCATTGACCCAATTGATGTAGCCGAAGCCATCTTCATCGGCATGGGCGGCAGTTACAAAGAGGTCTCCGCACCCTTGGTCAAAGAGCCGGCCGATAAAGTTATTGCTGAGCTGAAAGAGCTAATTTCGGCTTATTTAGAGCCTGATCAGGGGTTTTCATCCCGTCGGATGCTGCACAAGGATACGGATATCGGTGACTATGATCATCTGGCGCGGTTCGGCGAATGGGACCGTACTGCTGAAACCTGCCCCGAGGACCTGAAATGAGCCCGCGCAACGATGCAACCGAACGGCAAGTGCAGGCCGCGCGCCCCGACGCCTCGACCTGGCTAGCGGCCAACGCGGGGTCCGGCAAAACGCGGGTTCTGACCGACCGCGTGGCGCGGTTGCTGTTGGGTGGGGTTCAACCTCAACACATCTTGTGCCTGACCTTTACCAAGGCGGCAGCAAGCGAGATGCAGAACAGATTGTTCAAGCGCCTTGGTGAGTGGGCAATGCTGGAAAACGCTGCTCTTTTGGAGCAACTGACCGATCTAGGCGTGCCTGGCGACATCGACTCGGACAGATTGGCGCAAGCGCGCACATTGTTTGCCCGCGCCATCGAAACGCCGGGCGGTTTGAAAATCCAGACCATTCACTCGTTCTGCGCTTCGTTGCTGCGGCGCTTCCCGCTGGAGGCCGGGGTCAGCCCTCAGTTCTCCGAAATGGAAGACCGTGCAGCCGCCCTGTTGCGGGAAGAGATCGTCGAGGATTTCGCAGAAGGTCCGCAAGCCGGGCTGATTGAAGATGTGGCGCGGTTCGTGACCGATACGGGCTTTGACAAATTGACAGCTGCGATCACGCACAGGCGCAGTCTGTTTGCCCAGCCATTGGGCTGGTCCGATCTGTTGAAACGGTTCGATCTGCCGGAAGGCTTTGACGAAACGGCCCTGGCCGAGCGGGTGTTTCTGGGCGGCGAAGTCGAGTTGATCCAGTCCATGCTGCCCGCATTGACAGAAAGCGGCGTCAACGATGGCAAGGCAGCGGCGAAGCTAGCCGGGTTCACTGAGGCCCGATTGGCATATCTGCCTATTCTGGAAGGCGTGTTGCTGACCGGAAAAGGCGCAAAAGAGCCTTTCACCGCCAAGATCAATGGGTTTCCGACCAAACCCCTGCGTGAGGGCGAACTGGCCGACCGGATGCCGCAATTGGAATCCTTCATGCTGCGGGTCGAGGCCGCGCGCGAACAGCGTCTAGCCTTGGTCGCGGCCCAAAAAACCGCTGTCCTGCACCGCTTTGCCGCAGCCTACCTGCCAGAGTACGAACGGCGCAAGCAGTTGCGGGGCTGGCTGGATTTCGATGACCTCATCCTGCGCGCGCGGAAAGTGCTGAATGACCCGGCGGTGGCCGAATGGGTTCTGTATCGCTTGGACGGCGGCATCGACCATATTCTGGTGGACGAAGCACAAGACACCAGCCCAGACCAATGGGACGTGGTCGAAAAACTGGCTCAGGAATTCACCAGTGGGGAAGGGGCCCGATCCGGGGTTGAACGCACGATTTTTGTCGTGGGCGACAAGAAACAGTCGATCTATTCCTTTCAGGGCGCAGACCCGCAGGCGTTTGACAGAATGCAGGAAGAGTTTGGCCGGAAACTGGCTGAATCAGACTCTAAACTGTGGGATATGACGCTGGAATATTCGTTCCGCTCCTCCAGCGCGATCCTGTCCTTGGTCGATATTCTATTTGAAAACCGGATCGAGGCAGGGTTTCACAAGGACAGCCAGCACCGTGCTTTCAAAGCTGACCTGCCGGGCCGGGTTGATCTTTGGCCAGTTGTGGAGAAGGTCGAAGAGGCCGAGGAGGGCGACTGGACCGATCCGGTGGATCGCCCTGGCGCGCGGCACCATACTGTCATTCTGGCCGAACAGGTTGCACAGTCGATCAAGGCCATGATCGAACGGGGTGAAACGATCCCTGAAGATGGCAAGAACGGCAAGTTCGAAAGGCGAAAGGTGAAGCCGGGGGATTTCCTGATCCTCGTACAGCGCCGCTCGGATCTTTTTGCCGAAATCATCCGCGCCTGCAAATCCGCCGGTCTGCCCATCGCCGGGGCCGACCGGCTTAAGGTGGGTGCTGAACTGGCGGTCAAAGACCTCGCCGCGTTGCTGAGCTTTCTGGCCACGCCCGAAGACAGCCTGTCGCTGGCAACGGTTCTGAAATCCCCTTTGTTCGGATGGTCTGAACAACAGCTTTTCGATCTGGCGCACCGGCGAAAGGAGCAATTCCTCTGGGCCGCGCTGCGCAACCGGGCTGAGGAGTTTCCCGAAACGCTTGCCATTTTGAACGATTTGCGCAGTCAGATCGACTTTTTGCGCCCCTATGACCTGATCGAGCGCATTCTGACCCGCCATGACGGGCGGCGCAAATTGCTAGGCCGTCTGGGGGCCGAAGCTGAAGACGGCATCAACGCCTTGTTGTCCCAGGCGTTGGCCTATGAGCGCACCGATATCCCCAGCTTGACTGGGTTTTTGGTCTGGATGCAGACCGACGATCTGGAAATCAAACGGCAGATGAGCGGTGTGGGCAACATGATCCGGGTGATGACCGTGCATGGCTCAAAAGGACTTGAGGCTCCAATCGTGATCCTGCCGGATACCGCCAAACGCCAAGCACCGCGCGATGCCGAGATCATGGTGACCGAAGGCATTCCGCTGTGGAAAGTGTCGGCAGATGCATCGCCCAAACTGATCGCACAGGCGCGGGAACAGGCGCGTACGCGTGAGGAAGATGAACGGCTCCGGCTGCTATATGTGGCTCTAACACGGGCCGAAAAGCGGTTGATCGTGGCCGCAGCCGGCGAATTGGGGAAAGACGGCAACAGCTGGTATCAAATGGTCGAGGCCGCGATGGAGAGGGCCGGAGCCGCGCAGCTGCCGGGTTCCGACATTCGCCGACTGTCTCATGGGGATTGGGATGCGCTGCCTTTGGTCGATCAACCGCAAATGACGACTGAACGATCCGAGTTACCAGACATATTTCTGCATCCGGCACCTGACCCCATTGAACCCACAAGCACGCTCAGCCCTTCGGATCTGGGGGGGGTCAAAGCGCTACCCGGTGAAGCTGGTTTGGATGAAGACGCTGCGAAACTGCGTGGAACACGTATTCACCTGTTGCTGGAGCACTTGCCGATAGCTGAACCGGAGATTTGGCCCGAACTTTGCGCACGGCTTCTACCGGATATGCAAGACACAGACCGGCAAGAGCTTTTGGCCGAAGCCACCCAGGTTCTGACGGCAGAATCGCTAAGGAATATTTTTGCACCTGAAACTCTGGCCGAAGTTCCAGTAACCGCAGATTTGAATGGGCAGCGTATGCATGGGGTCATCGACCGGCTCATCGTTTCGGATACGGACGTACAAGTGATTGACTTCAAAACAAATGTAACTGTTCCAATTCGCGTTGAAGACTGCCCTGAGGGCCTGTTACGTCAAATGGGGGCTTATGCGCAGGCGCTTGCTCAGATCTACCCCGGCCGGAACATCCGAACCGCTATTTTGTGGACCCGGACAGCAAACCTCATGTGGTTGCCACACGATCTTGTGACGGATGCACTGACCCGAACCCGGATACCTTGACCTTACCCGGCGCGACACCTACGTTCTGTTTCCGAGTTTACCCCATTCAGGAGACAGAATATGTCGACCGTAGCCGTTACTGACGACACCTTTGACGCCGAAGTCAAAAACTCGACCGTTCCCGTGGTCGTGGACTTCTGGGCAGAATGGTGCGGTCCCTGTAAGCAAATTGGCCCGGCGCTGGAAGAACTGGCCGCCGAGTATGGTGACAAGGTGAAAATCGCCAAGGTCGATGTGGACAGCAACCCGAACTCTGCCGCCGCAATGGGCGTGCGCGGTATTCCGGCGCTGTTCATCTTTAAGGATGGCCAGGTTGTTTCAAACCGCGCAGGTGCGGCCCCTAAGGCTGCACTGCAAAGCTGGATCGACGAATCCATCTGATCTGGTTCTAGCAGAACGTTCCAAAGGCGCCTCAGATCGGGGCGCCTTTTTTGTTGCAAACATCGGAGAAACCAATGGCAAAAACGCGGGTGCTTGTAGAATTCGGCATGGGTACATCCCTGCGCCGAATGGACTATACAGAGGCGTCGTTGCGGGCGATCAAGGATGCGCTGTGGCACAACTCGGTCAACATGGCCGAACTGTTCGGGTTTCCAAAAGAGGCAATGATCATCGATGCCGAAATCGGGGTGCAGCAACCGGATCAGGTGGACACTGATGCGCTAAAGGCGGTCTTTCCATATGGCCAGCCGAACATCACCGTCACAAAAGGCGGGCTGGATATAGAGAAACCCCATAGCGACGGACATACGGTCATCGCAAATGCCGCACTGATTGTTTCTTTTGATATGGAGCCCGCACAATGACCGAAAAACGCATTATTCTGGAAATGGGAACAGGCAACGACCTATACGGTCAGGACTATACCAAAGCGGCCCGTCGCGCGGTGCAGGATGCGTTGCATCATTCATCAATCACATTGTTTTCCAAGCTGGGCATTGATCATTCTCAGATGCGGGTCGGCGTGACCATCGGCGTCCAAGAGCCCGATCAGGTGGATTGTGATCTGGTTGCTGCCGATCTGCCGCGGGGCCGCGCCGAAGTGCGCGCGGTCAAGGGCGGTCTGGACGTAGCAGACAGCGACGCTGGAACACACCACGTGATTGCGACCGCAGCGGTCGAAGCATTCCTGCCCGACTTGTCAGGGAAATTCGTGCAAAGCTGACAAAGAAAAAGCCGCTCGGGGTTCCGGGCGGCTGTTCCAATTCGGTAATCCAGACGAAGGATCAGAGATTTGCGATGCTTTCGCGGGTCAGACCGATGTCTTCCAGCTGTGCGTCGCTGAGCTCCGACAGAAGGTTCCGTGTTTTGCGTGCGTCGTTCCATTTCGCAACAGATTTGACGACGTTTGAGAACGCGTCCGCCACGTGCAGGATGGTAGCTGCTCCGAGCGGCGCATGAATGTTAGCTGTGGTTGCCATGTGCGCAGTCCTTAGATGTGAAACAGCCGACCCGTTGTCGGTTGTAAGCCTCATGTAGTCCCGCGCGCTTGGACTCACAATTGCTGGTCTGGTAACCCCGGATTGCATTTTCTGCATATCTTTTGGGCACTTTAAGAACGGGTTGCGCCAACACCTTACCCGGCCCATATATACCGCCAGCGAAAACGGAGACGATCATGGCAGATAACGACTTTCCCGGTTGGCACGGCACGACGATCATTGGCGTCAAAAAGAACGGTCAGGTTGTCATAGCCGGTGATGGTCAGGTCAGCCTTGGTCAGACCGTGATCAAGGGAACGGCCCGCAAAGTGCGCCGTTTGTCGCCCGGCGGATTCGAGGTTGTGGCGGGTTTTGCCGGATCGACCGCAGATGCTTTCACACTGCTGGAACGTTTGGAAGCCAAGCTTGAGGCCACACCCGGCCAATTGGCGCGCGCCTCGGTCGAACTGGCCAAGGACTGGCGCACTGACAAATACCTGCAAAAGCTTGAGGCGATGCTGATTGTCACTGATGGCAAGGATCTGCTGGTCATCACCGGGGCAGGGGACGTGCTGGAGCCTGAGCACAACGTGGCCGCCATCGGATCGGGCGGGAACTTTGCACTCGCCGCGGCCCGCGCAATGATGGACGGCGACAAAGACGCCGAGCAAGTGGCGCGTGAAGCGATGGTGATTGCCGCCGATATCTGCGTCTATACAAATGGTAACCTGACAGTCGAGACGATAGCATCATGAGTGCGGTTCTCGCAGCCATATTCGGCGGCCTAATCGGCGGTATTATTGGGCCAATTGTCCTAGAGGAATATCGGAGCAGGAAGCACAACAAGGAATGGAAAGAGCCTCGCAAAGAGCTCCTGAAATCCATGTTGAAGGACTCGAAGTACAAGTTCAAATCTTTGGAAAGGCTCAGCAGGACGATTGGCTGCACCGAGGATGAAACACGCTCGTTGTTGATTGAGCTGGGTGCTCGGGGCACCGTTTTGAAGAAATCAAAGAAAGAGGGTTGGGCGCTGATCGAAAGAGCGCCGTTACCAGAGAGCCAACGCAAACTGGACGAAGAAGAGATCGAGGAAGATCAAGAGTAATAGCTTTCTTCGCTTTAACTCAGCCGCGGGTCGCCTGTCAGGTTAACAGCGCCTTGATCTCTTTCCCTTTCCAGCGACGGTGCATTCCGATCAGCCCGAAAATCGCGGCAATGACAACGATGTAGTAGGGCACACGGATGTCGATGCTCATCAACCCGCCGCCGATCAGGGACATGATGCCTCCGGCCAGACAGAAGACGGCGGTGGTCACGCCCATAACCCAGCCTTGGTCCGTCTCACTTACGCTCGAGGAAAACAGACCCAGCATGGTCGGGTAGGCAACGCCGAACAGGAAGTAGAAGAAGAAGACCGGCACATAGCTGAGCACACCATTAGGACTGAATGCAAAGGCAAGTCCACAGATCACCATTACTATGAGAGACGTGCAGATGATCTGGTGTTTGCTGAATCGCTCTTGCGCGGGTTTGACGAGGAAGGTGCTTGAGAACGCCAGCGCAAAGCCAATCACCACCATCGCCATACTGCCGCCAATAACACCGTAGCCGAAAGCACTGGTCAGGAAGTTGTCGACAAAGACATAGAACGTCACGTTGGCGATCATGAAGAATGCGTAGACCGGCAGGATTTTACGAACCATCGGATGGCCACGCACGGCAATTAGGCTGTCGGTGATGTCACGTGGGCGAAAAACAAAGGGCTCACGCTCTGTCCGGGTGTCTTTGAAAAAGGTCATCACAAGAAATATCGCAATCAGCACCAGAACAAATGCGCCATAGAACGGGGTCTTAAGTGTCGCGTAGCTGCCCAGCAGAGCAGCGTCGGACAGAACCGCCCCGATGATCGGGCCGCCCACAAGGCCAAAGCTGACGCCAGTCACGATATAACCCATGTTGCGGTCGCGGTCGGCCGCATCGGTGCTGCCGTCAATCATAGCTGCCTGAGCGATGGGCTGGTTTCCGGCAGTGAAGCCGGTGACCGACCGCCCGACGATCAGCAGCAGCAGGCTGTTCATGTACAGCGCCGCGATGGTTAGGGCGTAACCGACCAACGCTCCGCCCAGACAAACAAGAAGTGCATTCTTGCGCCCAATGGAGTCCGAGACTTTCGAAACATAAACGACCCCCAGAAACCAGGACAGAAAGAAGCACCCGATCACCAGACCATAGTAGAAATGGCGCCGCCCCACGGGCGTGCCATCCGGCAGGAAGCCTGATTTCGTATCCATGATGAGCGAGTTGATGATAGGAAAAACCAAGCCTTGACCGATCAGGTCGACAAAAACCACGAACAACAAGGTGATCTTGGCAATCTTGGTCATGAAAACGCCCCCGGTTCCAATGGCTTGGGGCGATTGTAACAGACAGCTGCTCTGTTACCTAACGATGTGTCAGAGGCCGGATGGGTCGGCCTCTGAGCGATGTAGCTACTTCAGTGACGCGACGCCCAGCGGCACACCAGCGACCTCGCACCAGATGTACACTTCGTTGTAGCCAGACACATCCATTGTGGGCGGCACGGCATAGGATTGCTTGCCGGTCAGGTGCAGTAGCGCACCCAGTTTGCTGTCCGGGGCATAAGTTCCGTCTTTACCAAAAGCGACGCGAGGATCAGGGCCGTTGTCCAGCGAGAAGTCGTCACCCAGTTCGACGATGTACCGATCACCGTCTTTGACCAGCTTCACGGAACCGGTTGTGATGTGGTTCGATCGGCCTTCGAACGAGCCTTTCTTTTTGGCACCGCCAGCCACAGCAGCGGTGGTGCCGGCCAGTGTCAGGGCCGCGCCCGTGGCAGCAGCTTTCACAAAAAGCGAACGACGAGTCATCATGATTTGGTATCTCCACTGATGTATCCAGGCTGAATTGCCCGTCGCAATAACTATGCAGCACGCGAAACGCCTCTGGCGATTCACATCGTCACGAATTTCCGTGTGGCACCTGTGAGTTGGCGTGAGTTTTCCGTGATCAGCTTGTGTTTTCGTGTCTTATGATTAGGTTCCGTCTCGAAACAACCGGATTGAATACACATGACCGACCTGACCCCGCGCGAGATCGTCTCGGAACTGGACCGCTTCATTATCGGCCAGAAGGATGCCAAACGAGCGGTGGCCGTTGCCCTGCGCAACCGGTGGCGGCGTAAGCAGCTGGCTGATGATATCCGGGACGAGGTCTATCCCAAGAATATCCTGATGATTGGCCCCACCGGCGTTGGCAAGACCGAGATCAGCCGTCGTCTGGCCAAACTGGCCCGTGCGCCCTTTATCAAGGTCGAGGCCACAAAGTTCACCGAGGTAGGATACGTTGGTCGCGACGTAGAACAGATCGTACGCGATCTGGCAGATGCAGCCATTATCCAAACCCGCGAATACATGCGTGAAGACGTCAAAGCGCGCGCGCATCAGGCCGCCGAAGATCGCGTGATTGCCGCGATTGCGGGCGAAGACGCTCGCGAAGGCACGCGCGAGATGTTCCGCAAGAAACTGAAAGCCGGGGAGCTGGACGACACAGTGATCGAGCTGGAATTATCAGATACCTCGAACCCGATGCCTATGTTTGACATTCCAGGGCAGCCGGGCGGTCAGATGGGCATGATGAATCTGGGTGACATTTTCGGCAAGGCGTTTGGCGGGCGCACTGTCAAAAAACGCATGACCGTCGCCGAAAGCTATGATGCTTTGATCGGGGAAGAGGCCGACAAGCTACTGGATGACGAAACCGTCAATCGGATCGCTCTGGAATCGGTCGAACAGAATGGCATCGTGTTTCTGGATGAAATCGACAAGGTCTGCGCCCGCTCGGACGCACGCGGCGGCGATGTCAGCCGCGAGGGCGTACAACGTGACCTGCTGCCTCTGATCGAAGGTACCACCGTCAGCACCAAGCACGGTCCGGTGAAAACCGACCATATCCTGTTCATTGCGTCTGGTGCATTCCACATCGCCAAACCTTCGGATCTGCTGCCGGAATTGCAAGGACGTCTGCCGATCCGTGTGGAACTGCGCGCCCTAACGGAAGAAGACTTTGTGCGCATCCTGACCGAAACCGACAACGCGCTGACCCGGCAATACACCGCCCTGATGGGGACCGAAGAAGTCACGGTCAGCTTTACCGATGACGGAATTGCAGCACTGGCTAAGATTGCTGCGGATGTAAACCAAAGCGTTGAAAACATTGGCGCACGGCGGCTTTATACGGTGATGGAGCGGGTTTTTGAGGACCTGTCTTTCGCGGCACCGGACAAGGCTGGCACAGAAATTACTGTGGATAACCAGTTTGTCAGCGACAATCTAGGTGAATTGACCAAATCAACCGACCTCAGCCGTTACGTTTTGTAACGGTACAGGCCGGTTTTTGCCGCTGTTTTCGGTCGGCCCCGCTGGACGTTGGTCGAGAATCCGCTAGCGTATGCACGATTCACCCCGAGGGCTGGCCCGTGCTGCGCTATTTCATCATTTTACTCGTATCCCTTTCGCTGAGCGCCTGCGTTGACCGGACGGTGTCCGAGATTGTGCCTAATGCGGTAAATATCGGCACACCTGAAACCATCTTCGCCAGCACGACCCGTGCACGTGAAGCCGACGGCTCTTATGGGTTTCGTCGTGGCGAGGCGCTCAAGTTTCTGGAAACCACGGTTTCGATTCCGCCAACGCATACCCCGGGCACGCTCAAATTCTCATATGCAAACCCCAATCCGCAGAAGGAATTTGTTTTGGCGGATGTGACAGAGTTGGACGGGCCAAAGGGGCTGCGCAAACACCTGCGTGGGCAGGACGACGTCACGATTTTTGTGCACGGCTACAACTCGACCCAGACTGAAACGATCTTTCGTGCCGCCCAGCTGACGCATGACATTGGTCTACCGGGATCGACGCTGGTTTATTCGTGGCCTAGCCGCGCCACCGGCTATGGGTACGCCTATGACCTGGACAGCATGTTGTTTGCGCGCGACGGTTTGGAACAGACCATCCGCGAGTTGAAATCCATGGGTGTGAAGCGCGTTATTCTGGTTGCGCATTCCATGGGTGGGGCCTTGTCGATGGAAATGATGCGGCAAGCTGAACTGCAGGAACCCGGATGGGCCAATCGAAACATCGAGGGCGTCGTGCTGATCTCACCCGATCTGGATCTTGATCTGTTCCGTTCGCAAATGAAACGGATCGACAATCCACCCGATCCATTCCTTGTGATGGTTTCCCAGAAAGACAAAATCCTGAACATCTCGGCCCGACTGCGCGGCACGGATGAGGGTGAAAGGCTTGGAAACATCAGCTCGGTTGAGACGCTCGAGGAATTCCCGATCAGCGTGATTGATACAACAGCGTTTAACAGCGATGCGACATCATCACACTTCGTTGCGGCGACGTCTCCGGCATTGCTGTCGATCCTCAACTCATTGAGGCGCGTCAACAATACCTTTGGACGCGAGGACCGCCCAGCAATCGATATTCTGGTGCCGCCCAGCGAGCGTAACCCTGATGGCGCAACGGAAATTGTGCTAACTGAAACAGGACAGGCACAGGTGAATACTCCGTGACGCAGTTTAGCCTGCGCCGCTTTCTCATCGACAACGCGGCGTGGCTGGGCGCGGGTGTATTGCTGACCTTCCTGTCCAGCTTTGGTCAGACCTTCTTTATCTCGGTTTTTGCAGGCGAAATCCGCGCCGCTTTCGGGCTTAGCCACGGCGCGTGGGGTGGGTTGTATTCTTTGGGTACGCTCGTGTCAGCGGTAGTAATGATATGGGCAGGCGGCCTGACAGATGTTTTTCGTGTCCGCGTGTTGGGGCCTGTTGTGCTGCTTGGGTTGGCATTGGCAGCGTTGGCCATGGCAATGAACAGCTGGGTTGTGTTGTTGCCGGCGGCAATCTTCCTTCTGCGCCTGTTTGGACAAGGTATGAGCACCCATCTCGCGATGGTCGCGATGGCGCGATGGTTTATCGCGACACGAGGCAAAGCGCTTTCTATTGCGTCCATCGGCTATGCACTCGGCGAAGCCTTACTGCCACTGATCTTTGTCACCGCCATGGTATTTCTGGACTGGCGATTGCTGTGGGGGGTCGCTGCCGTCATCACTCTGCTGGGCATCCCTGTTTTGACGCGCCTGCTTCGGGAAGAACGCACACCGCAGAGCCTGGCCAGTGCGTACTCAGCCACCGGGATGCACGGCCGTCACTGGACACGGCGCGATGCGCTAAGCCACCCATTGTTCTGGTTCATGACGCCAGCTGTTCTGGGTCCATCGGCTTTTATTACGGCATTCTTCTTTCACCAAGTGCATTTGGCCGAGGTGAAAGGATGGGCCCATATCCAACTGGTCGCCCTGTTCCCGGTCTATACCGGGGTGTCGCTGCTTTCGATGTTTTCCGCCGGATGGGCCTTGGATAAATGGGGCACGGCGCGGATGATGCCCTACTACCAGCTGCCTCTAGCTCTTGGTTTTGTCGTTCTGGGCCTGTCGACCTCGGTCATGGGTGCTACGATCGGGCTGATCCTGTTGGCCCTGACCGTCGGGGCCAACAGCACCTTGCCCAGCGCCTTCTGGGCCGAGTTCTATGGCACCCGACACATCGGCGCGATCAAGGCGATGGCAACGGCCGTTATGGTCCTTGGATCAGCCATCGGACCGGGCTGGACCGGAGTGCTGATCGATTGGGGCGTTTCGCTGGACACTCAATTCCTTTGGATTGGCATCTTTTTCCTTTTGGTCTGCGCACTGGTCCACATAGGTGTCACCAGCGCGGTACGTACCCTTTAGCGAATACGCCGCAAGTAAACGTAATACGCCCCATCTCCGCCGTGGCTGATATGAGCAGGCGTGACCTGCATCACCGCTTGCGCCAATGGCGGGATGGACAGCCAATGGGGTACCTGGTTCCGCAGAACGCCGCGCGGTGTTGGGATCGGGCCAGGTTCGTCCCGGTCTTTGCCTTTCCCGGTCACGACCAGAACAAGCCGCTTTCCCTGTGCCTGCGCGGTCAAGACAAAACGGATCAGAGCGGGATGCGCGGTGTCGACCCGCATACCGTGCAAATCAAGCTTGCCTTCGGGTTTCAGTTTACCTCGTTTCATCCGACCGAAAGCCTTGTTGTCCATCTGAACCGGCACTTTGCGCAGCGCATCTGTGACCGACGGCTTCAAATCGTTCGGCTTGGGCTTTGCCTGGTGGGCCTGACCAAGTTCAAACGCTTCAAACCGGGGTTTCGGCGTATTCTTGGGCTTGGGTTTCGGCAAAGAGGTCGGATGAACCGTCTGCGGTATTTCCGGATGCATCCGCTCGGCCTGTTTGGCGACCTTGCGCCACAGCTCGATCTCTTCTGTCGTCAGTTTGCGCCGGGTCATCAGAACTCATCCGGCAATAGAGCATAGGCCCGCTGTATTGGTAACAGTACGACCATCCGACCCGGATCTTTTAACCTGCCGGCGGCTTGCCCGGCCTCGTCACCCGTTCCGAAAAAGATATCTGCCCGCTGGGCGCCCTTGATCGCGGCACCTGTATCCTGCGCGATCATCAGGCGACGCATTGGGTTTTTGCCGTCTTTCTCAACCCAGACCGGAGCCCCCAACGGGGTATAGGTCGGATCTGCAGCTATGCTGCGCATCGTGGTAATTGACCGGTTCATCGCGCCCAGCGGCCCAAGTTCGGGCGCAACGCGCGAAACTTCGCGGAAGAACACATAGGATGGGTTGTGGAACAGCAGCTCGGCACCAGATTCTGGGTTCTTGCGCACCCATGCTCGGATCATCTGGGCGCTAACTTCATGCGCGCCCAAGACCCCGCGCCGCACCAACTCAACTCCTATAGATCTGTAGGGATGACCATTCGCACCGCCATAGCCAACGCGCAAAGCACCGCCATCGGGCAGCCGGACACGTCCAGACCCCTGAATCTGCAAGAAAAACAACTCAACTGGATCGTCCACCCAGGCAATCTCAAGACCGCGCCCTTGCATCACATCACCAGTCAGGATTTCCCGACGGCTGAGCCATGGCCCATCTCGCGCTTCGGGCGGCATCTTGTAAATAGGATATTTGAAGCGATCAGTTCGGCGGCGCGCACCATCGAGTTCGGGTTCAAAATACCCCGTGAACAGGGCTTCTTCGCCATCCTCGACCAGAACTGGGCGGAAGAAGAGCTCAAAAAATGCCTTTGCTGCATCCGTGTCATACGTCTCTGCTACAGCGCATAACGCGCGCCAGTCCGGGTCCTTCAGATCGCCGCAGGTGTTCAGAAAAACGGAAAGGGCTGCGCCGTGGTCATCATCGGCCCAGCCCTGCAGATCGTCAAACGACAGAATGGATCGCGTTGCCTCGGCTCCGGCAGCGCTGGCAGCGGTCATTACACCCACCAGAAAAAGCGACCGGAGCGTTGCAATCATGCGTCCGTGGCAACAAGCAGCCAGTTCGGATCGTCCTTGCCCATCACACGAGCAAAGGTCCAGCTGTCCTTTTGGCGTTTCACGGTGTTGGGGTTGCCTTCGACAATATCACCGCCGCGATCCCGCACAACCGAAGTCAGTTCACCTACAAATTTCATGGTGATCTCGGCTTCATTGGTATCCTTATCGAATTTAACATCCGACAGGGCGGTCTCTCGGACGCCGATGAATTCGGCTTCGATGGTCAGGCCCTGATCTTCGCGTGCAGCAACACCCGCAACGAAAGACTCAAATACCTCTTCCGACAGGAATGGCTGGATTTCGTCGAGGTTTCCTTTTTCGAACCCCATAACGATCATTTCATAAGCGCCACGCGCGCCGTGAACAAATTCACTGACCGAAAAGCCGGGCTCAACCCGTTTCATGGCGGCCAGGGTTTGCGCCTGTTCGCTGTCTTCAGCGACATGGTCAGTGATGTCATGATCCGGGCCGCCTTCGATCACCTCGAAATCGCGACGCGATTTGTGCGCTTCAGGCTGTTGCTGCAAAGGTGGTTTTTCAAAACCTTCACGCGTACCCAACACGCTTTTAAGGCGCAGGATCAGGAAAACGGCAATTCCGGCCAGGACCAGTAGCTGGATCATGGGTTCGTTCATTTCATCCTCTTTTCAGAACCGCGACTTTGTATACGCGGCCTCATGCTACTATGTAGGTGAGCGTGGGTGGCAAGTCCACAGCCCGGCCTTAGGGAAAGGATAACGCAAATGTATCTGTTCTTGGCATTTTTGTTGGTGCCCATCATCGAGATTGCGCTGTTTATTCAGGTTGGTGGTCTGATCGGCCTTTGGCCAACCCTTTCCATTGTTGTGCTGACCGCGGTTTTGGGCACGGTTTTGGTGCGGACACAAGGTCGCATGGCACTGGGAAATCTGCAGCGTTCCTTTGCTGAACTGGACGACCCGACCGAGCCTTTGGCCCACGGTGCGATGATCCTTTTGTCAGGCGCATTGCTGCTGACACCGGGTTTTTTCACCGATGCCATAGGATTTGCCTTGCTGGTACCGGGCGTTCGTGTCGCTGTGTTCCGCTATCTGAAGTCGAAAGTCACCGTGGCACATTTTCAGATGGGAACGGGCACTGGATTTCAGTCACAACAAAACCCTTTCGAGCAAGGGGACATCATTGACGGTGAATTCAGTGAAGTTCGCCCGAAAAAAGAGCCTTCAAAGCCATCGAAATGGGTGGAAGGCCCCCACCAGCATTGAGGTGCCGCGCCCAACTTGCTAAGCAGTGGCGAAATTCAATTTTGGAGTAGATCCATGGCCGAAGAAAACGCTGCAGAAAACACTGCGGCCCAAGCCGCCCCGCAGGTTCAGATGCGGGTTCTGGGGCAGTTCATCCGTGATATGTCCTTTGAAAACGTGATGGCGCAAAAGGGTGTGTCAGGCGACGTGCAGCCGGAAATCGCTGTTCAGGTGAACCTGGACGCGAAAAAGCGCAGCGCTGAACATCAGTTCGAAGTGTCCATCAAGCTGAACCTGACATCCAAGGCCAAAGGCATGGATGATGTGCTGTTCCTGTGTGAGCTGGACTATTGCGGTCTGTTCCACGTGGAAGGTGTGCCAGAAGATCAAATGCACCCGTTCCTGATGATCGAATGCCCCCGGATGCTGTTCCCGTTCCTGCGCCGCATTGTCAGCGACATCACCCGTGATGGCGGCTTCCCGCCGGTGAACCTGGACAATATCGATTTCGTCGCGCTGTATCGCAACGAATTAATGCGTCGTCAGGCCGCTCAGGCAGAAAAGACCGACGCCTAAGGCTTTGACCCGCGCCTGATCGGATCAGGCGCGGGTCCACAGGGCGCTTTCGCCCAGCTTTTCTACAAATGCCTCATGCGCTGCGCGCTCATCCTCGGTGATCCGGGATGGCAACGGTGTGCCGCGCGACATTGGCCGCCAGTCTTCACCGCCACCGGATGCGGATGATGCGGATGTTGACAGGCCAAAATCAGGCTGCCGCCCACCGATCAACTCAAGATAAACCTCGGCCAGAATTTCAGAGTCGAGCAAAGCGCCATGCAGAACACGGTTCGAATTGTCGATATTGAAACGTCGGCAAAGCGCATCCAAAGACGCCGGAGAGCCGGGAAACCGTTTGCGGGCGATTGCCAGCGTATCCAGTGCTTGTTCAATCGGGATCAACGGCGCGCCCATCCACTTCAGTTCAGCGTTCAGGAACTTCATGTCGAACGATGCGTTGTGGATCACCAACCGCGCATCCCCAACAAACTCACGAAACCCGTGACCCACCTTGGCAAACACCGGTTTGTCTTTCAGCGTCACCTCACCCTTTTCCGGTGGACGCGGGTTGTCCAACAGATCCGGGCCGATGCCATGCACGCCAAACGCCTCATCCGGCATACCGCGTTCCGGGTTGATATAGACGTGATACGTTTCACCCGTCGCGACGTGGTTCCACAGCTCTACGGCACCAATCTCAACAATCCGGTCGCCGCTTTCGGGATCGAACCCGGTGGTTTCGGTATCAAGTACGATCTCACGCATGATTCATCCCCGCCCGTATCTGCCTGACCACATCCTGCACTTGCTGACGGGCATGGTCCAGCGTGTCTGTTTCGATCACGAAGTCTGATCGCGCGCATTTCTCTGCATTCGGCATCTGCTTGGCGCGGATCTGTTCGAACTGCGCCTCGGACATGGTTCCCCGTTCCATAACACGGCGCTTTTGTTCATCCGCCGGGATCGAAACGCAGGCGACGGCGTCCATGGCTGCGTCTCCGCCTGTTTCGAAAAGAAGGGGTATGTCGAACACCAGAATGTCGCTTGTTGTGTTTTCGCGAAATACAGCGCGATCTTTCGCGACCAGAGGATGCACAATCGCTTCGATTGCTTTCAACGCATCAGAGTCCTTCGCAATGATCTGCTTTAACGCGTCCCGGCTTACAGCTCCGTCAACAATAGCGGCAGGGAAAACTGCACGCATCGGTTCAATTGCAGCACCTCCGGGCGCGTATAACCGATGCACAGCAGCGTCCGCATCCCACAGGGCGCAGCCTTCTTCGACAAACATCTGCGCCGTGGTGCTTTTCCCCATACCAATGGAACCAGTCAGACCCAGCGCAAAACTCATGCCAAAGCAGCCGCGCGCGTATCCGCGTCCACCTCAGGGCGCACACCGAACCACCGTTCAAATCCAGGAACCGCCTGGTGCAGCAACATGCCCAATCCGTCGACTGTGGTGCATCCTGCCTCTTCCGCAGTTTTCAGAAGGTTTGTTTTAAACGGAGCATAGACCAGATCCGTGACCACGGCACCGGGCTGCAACCCATCCAGTGGAACCCGCAATTCCGGCTGGCCCTGCATCCCCAATGAGGTCGTATTGACCACCAGTTCCGCGTTTTCGATGACGTTTCCGGCCTGAACCCAATCTACAACGCGGATTCGTTGACCAAATTCCTCTTTCAGATGATCCGCACGGGCGCGCGTCCGATTGGTCAACAGGATTTCCGGCACACCTGCATCAGACAACGCTTGCAGAACGGCGCGAGCTGCCCCTCCGGCCCCGAACACAACAGCCGGGCCGTCTTTGGCATTCCAGTCGGGGGCACCGCTGCGCAGGTTTTCCATGAACCCGTACCCATCAGTGTTATCTGCGTGGATCGAGCCATCTTCGCGGAACACCAGTGTATTCGCAGCACCAATCACCGTTGCGCGATCGGACACGTGATCCGCGATCTTCAACGCTGCTTCCTTGTGGGGAACAGTTACATTGGCCCCAACAAAACCGGCTTTGGGCAGCGTACGTAGCACGGTTTCCAGATCGGCTGGGGCAACATCCATTGGGATGTAGTGCCCGGCAAGACCATACGTCTTCAGCCAATGGCCATGCAGTTTCGGGGAACGCGAATGCCCAATGGGATGTCCGATCACCCCGGCCAGAGGAACCCGGTAGTCCGTCATTGATCGATCACCCCTTTGACAGCCAGAAAATTGAGAAGCTCCAACAATGGCATACCCAAAACATTAAAATAGTCGCCGTCAATGGTGGCGAACAACCGGACGCCTTCTTCTTCCAGCTTATATGCTCCGACGGCATGGCGGATACTGTCCCAGTTCCGTGAGACATAGTCTTTCAGATAGGCATCAGAGCTGGCCCGCATCCGCAATCGTACCTGTCCTACATGCCGCCAGATCGGCTCACCGTCCTGATAGATCACGGCCGCTGACAAAAGCATGTGCCGTTTGCCGCGCATCGCTTTTAGCTGAGCCACTGCTTGTTCCGGGTTTTCAGGTTTTGACAGCAGCTGACCGTCAAAATCCAGAACCTGATCACACCCCATCACCATAGCGCCAGGATTCTTGTCGCTGACTTTGCGGGCTTTCATTTCCGCAAGCGTGTCGGCAATATCTCGTGGTGATGCGCTTTCAGCCAGCAAGGCGCGCTTGGCGGTCTCTTCATCCACGCGCGCGGTTTGAACCGTGAATGGAACGCCTGCGTTCTCAAGCAAGTGTGCCCGTATGGCAGATCCCGAGGCGAGAAGAATGGGGACAGACATGTGGAAAACCCCGTGTGAAAGTCGATGAGAGCTCTGGGGTGCTTTGTATGGTTTTACGGTTGACACGCAACCCCAGGAAATTCGCGTGAAAGATCCTCGAGTCGCTCTAATCCAATCCAGCCAGGACAAGGATAACTTGGAATACCGGGATAATCTGATTGTCCCATGATACCCAAAGAGTTATCCCCAAACGCTACCTGGGTGTAACAGACTTAAGTATCTGTTTTTATTATTATAAATTAAGTTTCAACAGAATCACTAGAAAATCAAAAAGTTCTGTCCACCTGGGGAAAACACATGGGTAAAAAAGTAATCCACGGAAATTGTTATCCCTACAAAACCATCTTCCTTTCTCTTTCTTTATTTTTTTATTAGGGAGAGTTCCGAACAACGCTCGGAGCCAAGATGACTGATCTTCTTTTCACGCTGTACCCGTGGGTGAAGTCACTCCATATCATGGCCGTGATCTCATGGATGGCGGGTCTGTTCTATCTACCACGCTTGTTCGTCTATCACGTTGAAAAAGCTCAGGCTGTCGACGGGGCGCAAGAAATCTTCTTTGAAATGGAAGAAAAGCTGCTGCGTGTGATCATGCGCCCTGCGATGATCGTGGCTTGGGTGTGCGGCCTGATCATGGTGTTCACACCGGGTATTGTTGGATGGGATTGGTCCTGGCCTTGGATCAAAGGTGCAGCCGTGATCGGTATGACCTGGTTCCATCACTGGTTGATGGCGCGTCGCAAGGATTTCCTGGAAGGCCGAAATAAGCTCACTGGGCGGCAGTATCGTATGATGAACGAGGTTCCGACCGTTTTGATGGTTATCATCGTTCTGGCGGTCATTCTGAAGTTCTGACGGGCTGTTTGACTCCGAAAGCAGTCGCGCTTATGTAGGGGACAACTCGCCCGTCCGGGCGGCGTATCTTCCGTACTGAAATTTCACTTCGTGCCGCGCTGATCGCGGTGAAGGTATATATCATGACAACTGACGCCCTTAATCTGGCCGACCTGAAGGCCAAAAGCCCCAAAGACCTTCTGGCGATGGCCGAAGAACTGGAGATCGAAAACGCCTCGACCATGCGGAAAGGCGAGATGATGTTCCAGATTCTGCGCGAACGCGCGGATGAGGGCTGGACCGTTGGCGGTGATGGTGTGCTTGAGGTGCTGCAGGACGGTTTCGGTTTCCTGCGCTCGCCCGAGGCGAACTATCTGCCAGGTCCCGACGATATCTATGTCTCGCCCGATATGATCCGTCAACACTCGCTGCGCACCGGAGATACTGTTGAGGGTGAGATTAAGGCACCTGATGATAATGAGCGTTACTTTGCGCTGACCAAGGTCACCAAGATCAACTTTGAAGATCCTGAAAAGGCCAAGCACAAGATCCTGTTCGACAACCTGACGCCTCTGTACCCAGATGAGCGTCTGAAGATGGAGATCGAGGATCCGACCATCAAAGACAAGTCGGCCCGTGTGATCGACCTTGTGTCGCCGATCGGTAAAGGCCAGCGCTCGCTGATCGTGGCGCCTCCGCGGACCGGTAAGACGGTCATCCTGCAGAACATCGCGCATTCAATCGAACAGAACCATCCAGAGTGTTACCTGATCGTCCTTCTGATCGACGAACGCCCGGAAGAGGTGACCGACATGCAGCGCTCGGTGAAGGGTGAGGTTGTGTCCTCGACCTTTGACGAGCCCGCAACACGCCACGTGGCCGTGTCCGAGATGGTGATCGAAAAGGCCAAGCGTTTGGTCGAACATAAACGAGATGTTGTTATTCTTCTCGACTCGATCACAAGACTTGGTAGGGCCTTTAACACTGTGGTCCCATCCTCGGGTAAAGTTCTGACCGGTGGTGTGGACGCCAACGCTCTGCAACGGCCCAAGCGGTTCTTTGGTGCGGCACGGAACATTGAAGAGGGTGGATCGCTGACCATCATCGCCACCGCGCTGATCGACACTGGTAGCCGGATGGACGAGGTGATCTTTGAAGAATTCAAAGGCACCGGTAACTCGGAAATCGTTCTGGATCGTAAAATCGCTGATAAACGTGTGTTCCCGGCCATCGACATCCTCAAGTCCGGTACCCGGAAAGAGGACCTGCTGGTCGACAAGGGCGATCTGGCCAAGACCTTCGTTCTGCGCCGCATCCTCAACCCGATGGGCACGACCGATGCAATCGAGTTCCTGCTATCCAAGTTGAAGCAGACCAAGACGAACTCGGAATTCTTCGATTCAATGAACACCTGACGCCGAACCGGTACTGACGCGGGGGCTATTCATGGATACGATATTTGCCCTGGCCAGCGCGCAAGGCAAAGCTGGGGTGGCGGTCATCCGCCTCTCAGGGCCGGACTCGCACTCTGCGGCGGCGCGGCTGACAGGTGGCACGCTGCCTGAACGTGGCATGGTTCTGCGCACATTGCGGGATCAGGGTGGTGCGCGTCTTGACGATGGCTTGGTTCTTACGTTCCAGGCCCCGGCCAGTTTCACCGGAGAGGATGTGGCAGAGCTTCAGATTCATGGCAGTACAGCATCCGTCAACGCGGTATTGCAATGTTTGTCGGATACTGAAGGGCTGCGCATCGCGGAGCCGGGCGAGTTCACACGCCGAGCGCTTGAGAATGGCAAGATGGATCTGACGCAGGTCGAAGGCCTGGCCGATTTGATTGATGCCGAAACCGAGGCGCAACGCAAACAAGCGCAAACAATTCTGGCTGGTGAGCTGGGCATACTGGCAGAACGGTGGCGCCGGGATTTGATCCGCGCTGCGTCTTTGCTGGAAGCTGTCATCGACTTTGCCGATGAAGAGGTTCCAACGGATGTAACGCCTGAAGTTCGCGAATTGATCACTGGTGTCTTGTCAGACCTTCGCCGTGAGGCAGAAGGAGTAAAAATCGCTGAACGTATACGCACGGGGTTTGAAGTTGCAATTGTTGGGCTTCCGAACGCAGGAAAGTCCACTCTTCTGAACGCTTTGGCAGGTCGAGACGCCGCCATCACTTCGGAATACGCTGGAACCACGCGGGACGTGATCGAAGTTCGGATGGATCTGGCTGGTTTACCTGTGACTTTGCTGGATACGGCCGGGTTGCGTGAAACTGAGGATCATGTTGAAAACTTGGGTATCAAGTTGGCGCGCAGCAGAGCGGAGGCCGCCGACCTGCGTGTTTTCCTGTCAGATACACCCGAAGACCTGGGGGTTGGGATGCAGGCAGGTGATATTCATGTTTTGCCGAAAGCTGATCTTCGAAGTGAAAATAGTCTCGGCGTTTCTGGTAAAACAGGGCAGGGGATTGACGCGCTTGTAAACCAGATTTCGTATGTCCTTTGTGAAAGAACTACCACCCATGGTATTGCAACGCGGGAACGACATCGGGTTGCAATCAATGGGGCACTGACTTCTCTCCAATCGGCAATCCCGGTTCTGGAATCAGGTCCAGAGATGTATGATATCGCCGCGGAAGAATTACGAACCGCCATAAGGGCACTTGAATCGCTGGTGGGCAGAATAGATGTCGAAACACTGCTGGATGAAATCTTCTCTAGCTTCTGTTTGGGAAAGTAAGGAGTGTTTCACGTGAAACATTCGAAGTTTGATGTCATCGTTATTGGTGCTGGGCACGCCGGGACAGAGGCTGCTCATGCCTCTGCAAGGATGGGTGCCAATACTGCTTTGGTAACCCTGTCCGCATCGGACATTGGTGTAATGTCCTGTAATCCGGCAATTGGTGGCTTGGGGAAAGGCCATTTGGTTCGTGAGATTGATGCTCTTGACGGCGTTATGGGGCGTGTTGCGGATCAAGCCGGCATTCAGTTTCGTTTGTTGAATCGTCGTAAAGGACCTGCAGTACAGGGCCCCAGAACACAAGCGGATCGAGCGCTTTACCGGGCGGCGATGCAAAAAGAAACGCAAAACCAGAACAATCTGTCCGTTATCGTCGGTGAAGTTGTCGACTTTCTTATGAACGGGCCGCGTGTTTCCGGCGTTTTGCTTGCGGATGGATCAGAGATTTCCGGGCAGGCAGTCATACTGACATCTGGGACATTTCTGCGCGGAGTCATTCATATCGGTGACGTCTCACGACCTGGTGGGCGGATGGGAGATCGCCCTTCTATCAAGCTTGCCGAACGTTTGGATAGTTATGATTTGCCGCTGGGACGCTTGAAGACAGGTACGCCGCCTCGTTTGGATGGGCGGACAATTGACTGGTCCGATCTAGAGCGTCAAGACGGGGACGAAGAGCCAACACTATTCTCATTTCTGTCGACAGACGTGGTCGCACCGCAGATCTCCTGTGGAATAACGCATACCAACGCACAAACACATGAGATCATCGAGGCCAATCTTTCAAAGTCAGCGATGTACGGTGGCCATATTGATGGTATAGGCCCTCGGTATTGCCCGTCTATTGAGGATAAGATTGTAAGATTTGCAGACAAGGAATCCCATCAGATCTTCCTGGAACCCGAAGGAGTGAATGATCACACGATCTATCCTAACGGTATTTCAACCTCACTTCCTCAGGACGTCCAACTGCAGTATGTACGATCCATCAAAGGCCTTGAAAAAGCAGAGATTCTGCAACCAGGATATGCCATTGAGTATGACTACGTAGATCCTCGTGTTCTAACCGCGACACTGTCTCTGCCAGAAATTCCGGGGTTGTACTTGGCTGGTCAGATCAATGGAACCACAGGATACGAAGAGGCCGCCGCGCAGGGTATGGTTGCCGGGCTCAATGCAGCGCTTGAAGTGCAAGGCCGTGATCCTGTGCACTTCACAAGATCTGACAGCTATATCGGGGTCATGGTAGATGACCTTACAACACGCGGTGTGGCTGAACCTTATCGGATGTTTACATCACGTGCGGAATTCCGGCTTTCCTTACGTGCTGATAATGCAGACCAGCGCTTGACGCCGATTGGCATGGATATTGGATGCGTTGGGTCCGATCGTGAGGCGCACTTCAAAGACAAAATGGACCAGCTCGATGCGGTAAAGGCTAAGCTGGCAGAGCGTACATACACACCGAAACAGGTGCTGTCGGCCGGAATTAACGTCAACCAAGATGGCAATCGCCGCGACGGGATGGCGATCTTGGCATTTCCGGACGTATCTTTCGACAATCTGTTACCATTGATCCCGGATCTACAAGATGTGGATCAAAAAATCCGACTTCAGATTGAGCGTGACGCGCTTTATGCAAACTACATTGCGCGCCAGAAGCGAGATGTGGAGGCGATGAAGCGGGATGAATCTTATGTTATCCCTCGCGACTTCGACTATTCCTCTTTAGATGGCTTATCTTCCGAGATGAAGCATAAGCTATCGCAGGCGAAGCCTTCGAACATAGCCCAAGCAAGTCGAGTCGAGGGGGTAACACCTGCCGCGCTGACACTTGTACTTGCGAAGCTACGCCGCGAAGACAGGGCGCGACGGGCATGAGCGCTGGTTATTCGGCATTTGAGCGGCTAAATGTTTCACGTGAAACATTCAAGCGTTTGAAAACCTACGTTGATCTCGTAAATCGCTGGAATCCTAAAATCAATCTAGTGTCCCGAAGTAGTCTGGAACACATCTGGGATCGCCATATCCTCGACTCCGTGCAAGTTTATAGATGTGCTGGTCAATACAAAAGCTGGGTGGATATAGGCAGTGGAGGCGGATTTCCGGGAATGGTATGCGCCTTGATCGCGGCTGATCATTCACCAGACTCACGATTTACTTTCGTTGAAAGTGATCAAAGGAAGTCTGCCTTCTTACGCAATGTAGCGCGGGAATGTGAAATCAAATGCAAGGTGATTTCGAAGCGAATCGAAAGTGTTGATCCTTTGGATGCAGATGTCCTTTCGGCTCGTGCCCTGGCAGAGTTGCGGGTATTATTGTCCTTTTGCGACAGGCATTTAAGTAAAACGGGAACAGCTTTGTTGCCCAAAGGCGCAACCTGGAAAAAAGAACTGTCAGAGGCGCAAGAAGAATGGAATTTCGACGTCGAGCCGATTACAAGTTTAACTGAACCTCAGGCCGTTATCCTTAAAATCAAAGGAGTATCACGTGGTTGATCTGTCCCGACCTTCAGGACCTCGGATTATTGCGGTCGCCAATCAGAAGGGCGGAGTGGGGAAAACAACGACGGCAATCAATCTTGCAGCAGGGCTTGCGGAATCCGGTTGCCGGGTTTTGGTGGTTGATCTTGATCCTCAAGGGAATGCGTCCACCGGATTGGGTGTAGAGGATCGGGATTGGACAACCTATGACCTCATCCTTGACGACGCTCCGTTAGAGGCCGTTGTTCAAGAGACGGAAATAGAAAACCTTATGGTTGTTCCGGCAACCGTTGATCTGAGTTCTGCCGACATTGAATTGATATCCAATGAAAAGCGCAGTTATTTGTTGCACGATGCATTGAGGCAGACTGCGGTTGATGCTTTCAACCTTGATTTCATCCTTATCGATTGCCCGCCGTCTTTGAACCTGTTGACCGTCAATGCAATGGTGGCGGCGCATTCAGTCCTTGTGCCGCTGCAAAGTGAATTCTTTGCTTTAGAAGGTCTTTCTCAACTGATGCTGACGATCCGAGAGGTTCGGCAAACAGCAAATCCTGATCTGAGAATCGAAGGTGTTGTGTTGACCATGTATGACAACCGCAACAACTTGTCCCGTCAGGTTGAAAAGGATGCGCGTGACAATTTGGGTGAGATGGTCTTTAAGACAAAGATACCCAGAAATGTGCGAGTCAGCGAGGCTCCGTCATATGCGCTGCCAGTGTTGCAATATGATTCGGGTTCGCTTGGCGCGATGGCTTATCGGCATCTGGCCCGCGAGATCATGCACAAGAACAATAAAACCGCTGCGTAGGCGGAAATGAGGAGGGCGACATGAGCGCCAAAAAAACAAAATCCAGAGGGTTGGGGCGCGGGCTGTCCGCTCTTATGGCGGACGTAAATACCGAAACGGAAGGGCGGGCACAGTCCGAAGTGCGTCGGCCCGATCTTAAGGTTCCAATTGAGAAGCTAAAGGCCAATCCCAATCAGCCGCGCCGCACATTCCTGCCCGAACAGCTGGACGAATTGGCCGCCTCGGTCAAGGAAAAGGGTATTATCCAGCCTCTGATTGTCCGGTCGACCGGAGCTGATGAATACGAAATCGTTGCAGGGGAGCGTCGTTGGCGGGCAGCGCAAATGGCGCAGCTGCATGATATCCCTGTCATCGTGCGGGATTTTGACGACACCGAAGTTCTGGAAGTTGCGATAATCGAAAACATCCAGCGCGCGGACCTGAACGCGGTGGAAGAGGCCGCTGGGTACAAGCAACTGATGGATCGTTTCGGCCATACGCAGGAAAAGCTGGCTGAAGCTTTGGGTAAAAGCCGCAGCCACATTGCAAACCTTCTGCGTCTTTTGTCCTTGCCAATGGATGTTCAAGCCCTTGTTATTGAAGGAAAAATATCTGCAGGACATGCAAGAGCCCTGATTACGGCCGAAAACCCATCGGAATTGGCGAAGCAGATCGTCAAAGAGGGGCTTTCGGTGCGCGCAACCGAAGCTTTGGTCAAGAAGCAGCAACAAGGTGACGCCGAACGCGCTGCACCGCGGTCCAGAAATCTGGATGCGGGCAAGGATGCCGATACGCGCGCTTTGGAAAAAGATCTATCTGCAATTCTGGCGATGAAAGTCTCGATCAATCACAAGGCTGGAACAGAGACGGGTCAGGTTGTCCTAACATATGAGAACTTGGATCAGCTTGATGATCTGTGCGCTAAGCTCAGCCGTTAGGTCGCGTCCAGATAAAGATCAAAACACCCCCCAGAACGACAGCTTGAATGGCCAAAACGAAAACCGGGGCGGACATCCAAATTGAGATTCCAAAAACGGCGGCGACAGAAACAGTTGCCGCCCTTTTTGCACTAGGGCGGATTGCGCCTGAGCTTTGCCAATCTTGTATCAGCGGTCCGAACAGTTGATGGGTCAACAACCAAGTGTGCAAACGCGAAGAAGATCGGGCAAAGAAAAACGCAGCCAATAGCAGAAATGGGACGGTTGGCAAAAGGGGTAGGACAACCCCAACCATTGCCAGCGCAACACATAACAATCCCAGTCCGGCCCAAAGGTAATGCATGGCTAGCTCAAAAGCTCCCGAATGACGGCGTTCAGTACAGCGCGACCATCTGATGTTGCCCGAAGTCTGCCGTTTTCATGTTCAATCATTTTGATCCCGATCAGATGATCAACCGTGTCTTCCGAGAGTTTTCGGCCTGCTAAGCGCTCCCACCGATCAATATCTAGTCCTTCCGAAATTCGCATCCCCATCATAAGGTATTCGCTCGCCTGGTCTTCAAGGGACAGTGTTGTTCGTCCTTTCTCTCCACCCCCACGCTCTGCAGCGTCAAGCCAGCGCTGTGGATTCAGATAGGTCTCGGTTGCGTATTTTTCTTCGTTAAGCGTAAGCCTCCCATGGGCGCCGGGACCAATGCCAATATAATCACCGTATCGCCAGTAGATCAGATTGTGTTGCGACTCAGCCCCCGTGCGCGCGTGATTGGACACTTCATAAGCGGGCAAACCGTGCGCTTCGCAAATGTCCTGCGTGATCAGATACATGTCGGCGGCGCTGTCATCTTCGGGCAACCCACGCAGTTTTCCAACGGCATAGCGATCGCCAAAGGCAGTTCCGTCTTCAATCGTCAATTGGTACAGCGACAGGTGGTCCACGGCCATCGACAGGGCTTCGCTCAGTTCCGCGCGCCAGGCTTCAGGTGTTTGGTGCTGTCTGGCATAGATCAGGTCAAAACTGACACGATCAAAGCAGGTCCGTGCGATTTCAAAGGCGGCTTGGGCCTCGGCAACAGTATGAATGCGGCCCAGACGCCGTAGATCGTCGTCATTCAGCGCCTGAACGCCCATCGAAATTCGGTTTACGCCGGCATCTCGATAAGCTGCAAACCGACCTGCTTCAACCGAGCCGGGGTTGGCCTCGAGAGTGATTTCCATGTCATTGGATGGGTGCCAAAGCGCGCGCGCCTCATCAATCACGGAAGAAACGGTTTCCGGGTCCATCAGAGACGGGGTGCCGCCCCCAAAGAAAATCGTGTTCAGTACCCGACCCGGCGTTTCAGAGGCAGAGCGGCGCAGCTCGCTCAGATAAGCTGCAAGCCATCTTTCTTGGTCAATTTTCTTCGAGACATGGCTGTTGAAGTCGCAATAGGGGCATTTGGCCTCGCAAAAAGGCCAATGCACGTACAGGCCAAAGCCCCCGTTGCGCCAATCATCCGCCAAAGCAGCCTTTCACGAACTTCTCAACCGCGCGGCCGCGGTGGCTGATCTTGTTCTTTTCCCAGCGATCCATTTCGGCAAAGGTAATGTCGTGCCCGTCCGGAACAAACATCGGGTCATAGCCGAATCCGTCCTTGCCGCGGATCGGCCAGACCAGGTGGCCCGGGACGATGCCTTCGAACACCTCGTCATGTCCGTCGGGCCAGGCCAGGACCAGTGTACAACGGAATTGCGCAGTGCGCGGGAGAGGGGCTTTTTTAGCCTCCAACTCATTATGTGCGCGATTCATGGCCATTAGGAAATCACGACCATTTGCCGTTTCCGCCCAGTCGGCGGTGTAAACTCCCGGCGCGCCATCCAGCGCGTCGATGGTGATCCCGGAATCGTCCGACAGGGCAGGCAGGCCGGTGGCTTTGGCGGCGGCATGGGCCTTGATCCGGGCGTTACCGACAAATGTGTCCTCAGTCTCTTCCGGCTCGGGCAGGTTCATGTCCCCAGCACCCACAACAGTGACGCCAAAAGGCTCAAGGAGATGCGCCATCTCCTCGAGCTTGCCTTTGTTATGGGTGGCGACCAGCAGCCTGTCCCCGTCGAACTTGCGGGTCATGCTGTAGCGGCCTTTTGCGCAGCTGCCAGTTCGCCGACGCCCTTTTCGGCCAGATCCATCAGCTGATCCATCTGAGCGCGGCTGAAGACCGAGCCTTCGGCGCTCATCTGCACTTCGATTAGTTTGCCGGATCCGGTCATGATGAAGTTGCCGTCGACGCCGGCTTCGCTGTCTTCCGGGTAATCCAGATCCAGAACCGGTTGACCGGCGTAAATTCCGCAAGACACAGCTGCTACCGGGTCCACTAGGGGGTCAGAGATAACATCGCCCGCTTTCATCAGCTTGTTCACAGCCAGCCGCAGGGCCACCCAACCGCCGGTGATCGAGGCGCAGCGGGTGCCGCCGTCGGCTTGGATCACGTCGCAGTCCACGGTGATCTGACGCTCACCCAGCGCGACCCGATCCACACCAGCGCGTAGGGCGCGGCCGATCAGGCGCTGGATTTCCACGGTGCGACCGCCTTGCTTGCCGCTGGCGGCTTCGCGCCGCATCCGAGTGTTGGTGGCGCGAGGCAGCATACCGTACTCAGCCGTGACCCAGCCCAAGCCGGAGCCTTTGATAAAGGGCGGCACGCGATCTTCGATCGTTGCGGTGCACAGCACATGAGTGTCGCCCATTTTTATCAGGCAGGAACCTTCGGCATGTTTGGTGAACCCCGTTTCGATTGAAACGGCGCGCATTTCGCTTAAATCTCTTCCAGAGGGTCGCATCGGAATTCCTTTGTTTGCTGGGTTGGGGATAACGCCCCGCAGCATTACGATGCAACCCCGATTGACCTTTCATTTGCCTGCGATTTAATGACGAACGAGCAGGGGAAGACGCATGAGCGAAGCAAGCAAAATTCTGGATGAGATGAACGACCGGTCTCGCGAAGTGTTCCGTTTGATTGTCGAGAGCTATCTGGAAAGCGGTGAGCCTGTCGGCAGTCGCACTTTAACGCGCACCTTGTCCGAAAAGGTGAGCGCAGCGACCGTTCGCAATGTGATGCAAGATCTGGAGTTTCTGGGTCTTCTGGACAGCCCCCACATCAGCGCTGGTCGAATTCCAACGCAGCAAGGTCTGCGGATGTTTGTGGACGGATTGCTTGAAGTCGGAGACTTGGGCGCGGATGATCGCGAGAAATTAGAACAAACTTTAGGCTCTAACACAGGCGATTTTGGCGGAATGCTCGATCGTGTGGGCTCGGCTTTGTCACACGTGACACAAGGCGCCTCGCTGGTTTTAACGCCCAAGCATGAATCGGAAATCAAACATATTGAATTCGTATCACTGGGTCATGATCGGGCTTTGGTAGTGCTGGTTTTCTCGGATGGTCATGTGGAAAACCGCCTGTTCACCCCGCCGCCCGGACAAACCCCAAGCTCGATGCGTGAGGCTGCGAACTTCCTTAATGCGCTCATCGAGGGGCGGACACTCAGCGAAGTGCGTCGGCAGATGCAGACGCAGATTGATGCACGCAAGCAAGAGATCGACGTTCTGGCGCGTGAGATGGTGGAAAGTGGAATGGCCGTCTGGGACGGAGATGGCAGCGACTCGGCCCGTTTGATCGTGCGTGGACGGGCGAATCTTTTGAACGAACCGGGTCGGGCCGAAGAACTTGATCGGATTCGGACCCTGTTTGATGATCTGGAGCGTAAGCGGGACATCGCTGAATTCCTTGAATTGACCGAAGATGGCGAAGGTGTGCGCATTTTTATTGGGTCTGAGAACAAACTTTTCTCACTTTCGGGTTCCTCTTTGGTGGTGTCTCCATATATGAACGCTGATCGTAAGATAATCGGTGCGGTCGGGATCATCGGGCCAACGCGTCTGAATTATGGACGGATCGTACCGATCGTGGATTATACGGCGCAACTGGTCGGCAAGCTGATATCCGACCGGAGCTAGAGGGTAAGAGATGGCAGAGCCGAAGAACGAAGATTTTCTGGACGATATCATGTCTGCGGAAGCGGAAGAGCTGGCCGAGGAGTTTGCAGAGATCAGCGACGAAGCGCTGGAATTGGATGAGTTGCGCGCTGAGCGGGACGATTATAAAGACAAGTTCATGCGCGCGCTGGCAGATGCCGAGAATGCACGCAAGCGTGGCGACAAGGCGCGTCGCGATGCGGAACAATATGGCGGTTCCAAGCTGGCACGGGACATGCTGCCGGTTTACGACAACATGAAGCGCGCGCTTGAGGCAGCGACGGATGAGCAGAAAGAAGTTGCTGCTGGCCTGCTGGAAGGCGTTGAATTGACCATGCGCGCGCTGAAGGATGTGTTCCAGAAGCACGGGATTGAGGTGATCACACCTGAGGTTGGCGACCGCTTTGATCCTAATGTGCATGAGGCGATGTTTGAGGCACCGGTGCCCGGCACAAAAGCCGGCGACATCATTCAGGTGTCTGCCGAAGGTTTCATGTTGCACGACCGCTTGCTGCGTCCGGCGCAGGTTGGGGTGTCGTCAACACCTTCGAACTAGTTGGCCTCGAAGAGGCCAAGCCTCTGGCGGCCGTATTTATCAACAAGAAGAAGGGGCGGTCAGGAATTGGCCGCCTCTTTCAGTTTGTAAATCAGGTCGAGCGCTTCGCGTGGGGTGAGTTCGTCGGGCAGGACGTCGCTCAACATATCTGTGACAGGAGATGCTTTGGTTGAGGGCGGCGGTGGCGGTGATGCTGCAGAAAACAAAGGCAGATCGTCGATCAGAGCCTTTTGTTTACCGCCTTCCCGTTCGGTTTTTTCCAATTGATTCAGTACCACGCGAGCGCGTTCGACGACTGATGCAGGCAATCCGGCAAGCTGGGCAACTTGCACACCATAGGAGCGGTCGGCGGCGCCCTTGTGGACCTCGTGCAGGAAGATCACTTCGCCTTCCCATTCTTTGACCGCAACGGTTGCGTTATCCACGCCTTCCAGTTTACCGGCCAAAGCGGTGAGTTCGTGGTAATGAGTTGCGAACAGAGCGCGGCATTTGTTGGATGCATGTAGATGTTCAAGCGTAGCCCACGCGATCGAGAGGCCGTCATAAGTGGCGGTGCCGCGGCCAATTTCATCGAGAATGACCAGTGCGCGATCATCGGCCTGATTGAGAATTGCAGCGGTTTCGACCATTTCCACCATAAAGGTCGAGCGACCCCGGGCCAGGTCATCGGATGCACCGACCCGGCTGAACAATTGACTGACAACGCCGATATGGGCCTGTTCAGCAGGCACGTAGCTGCCCATTTGGGCAAGCAGGGCTATCAGGGCGTTTTGGCGCAGGAAGGTTGATTTACCAGCCATGTTGGGGCCGGTCAGTAACCATATGGCCGCGCCGTCATCCGCGCTTAGATCGCAGTCGTTGGCGACAAAGGCATCGCCGCTTTGCTGCCGTAAGGCGTGCTCAACGACCGGATGTCGACCGCCGTGCACGTTGAACGCACGTGATGTGTCCACATGTGGGCGACACCAGTTTTCCCCGCGTGCCAGATCGGCGAGGGCAGTGGTTAAATCCAGCTCTGCCAGCCCGCGGGCAGCTTGATTAAGCTGTGCTGCAAGGGTCAAAACCTCATCAGAAAGTCTTTGATAGAGCCGCTTTTCAATCTCAAGCGCCAGATTCCTTGCGTTCAGGATACGGGTTTCGATCTCTGACAGTTCGACGGTGGTGAAACGCACCTGATTGGCGGTGGTCTGACGGTGGATATAGGTTTCGCTGAACGGCGGGTTCAGCATTTTCTCGGCATGGGTCGCTGTGGTTTCGATGAAGTACCCCAGCACATTATTGTGCTTTATCTTAAGCGAGGCGATACCCGTGTGTTCCGCGTATTTCTGTTGAAAGCCGGCGATAACCGAGCGGCCTTCGTCGCGCAGGGTACGGGCTTCGTCCAGTTCAACTTCGAAACCGGGGGCGATGAAGCCGCCGTCACGTGCCAGCAGAGGTGGTTCCGCAACAAGCGCTTCGTCCAGAAGGGTCAAGAGATCGTCAAACCCAGTCAGGTTTTGGACGGCGGTTGACAACAGTACTGGCAACTCTTGGACACTGCGCAAACTGGCAATCGTGGCCGCTTGCGCCAACCCGTTACGGATGGCAGCCAGATCGCGCGGACCACCTCGGTCCAACGACAAGCGTGACAAGGCGCGGTCCAGATCCGGTGTTTTGCGTAGCGCTTCACGCAGGTCTGACGCAATCAGGCTGTCCTCAGTTGCGAAGCTTACCGCATCCAGGCGCGCATGGATCACGTCCAGATTTCGGGACGGGTTGGACAGGCGCTGTTCCAGCAACCGCGCGCCGCCGGGTGTTACGGTGCGATCGACCACGGACAACAAAGACCCGGCGCGCCCACCAGAGAGCGACCGTGTCAGTTCCAGATTGCGGCGTGTTGCGGCGTCAATTTGGACGACGCGGTCTTCTGATTCTTTGAGAGGGGTTTGCAGCAGGGGTAATTTGCCCTTTTGCGTGATCTCAAGGTAATCGATCAGTGCGCCCATCGCCGAAACTTCGGCGCGACCGAAAGTCCCGAACGCATCCAGCGCACCGACGTGAAACAAGCCGCATATGCGCTTTTCCGCTGCTGTGCTGTCAAAACTGGCACGTCCCACAGGCGTCAGAGAAATCCCCAGATCCCGAACCGGCTCACTAAGCTTGTCTTGAACACCGTCGGCCACGATCAACTCGGACGGGGCCAGCCGTGCCAGTTCCGGGCTGAGCCGAATCGAGGTCAGAGGCATCACGTGAAACGCGCCGGTCGAGATATCGGCCCAGGCCAAGGCGGCCTCATCCCGAACCTCGGCATAGGCAGCCAGAAAGTTGTGGCGGCGGGCTTCCAGCAGGGCGTCTTCGGTCAGTGTGCCGGGCGTCACTAGACGCACGACGTCCCGCTTTACGACTGATTTAGAGCCTCTTTTCTTCGCTTCCGCAGGGCTTTCCATCTGTTCGCAGACAGCGACACGAAAGCCTTTGCGGATCAGTGTAAGCAAATACCCTTCGGCTGCGTGCACTGGCACGCCGCACATTGGAATATCATTTCCATTGTGCTTGCCGCGTTTGGTTAGGGCGATGTCCAGCGCTTCGGCGGCATTGACGGCATCTTCAAAGAACATCTCGTAGAAATCGCCCATGCGATAAAACAGCAGGGCATCGGCGTGGGCCTCTTTGATCTCGAGATATTGCGCCATCATCGGCGTGACTGTGGACAAAAGCGGCCCCCTTTTGGCGTATTCCGGGCGCGACCTTACAAATCCCCCATCTGCTGCGAAAGGTGAAAACGTATTCTCGTTGAGGCGCGCGGTTGCCTGCGCTATGAGGCGAAGGTCCCGCAGTTGTAAAGAAACGACCAATTCCATGCCCAAAGCGAAGATCACCAAAGAAGAAGCACTGGCCTTTCACCTGGACCCGACCCCCGGCAAGTGGGAGGTGCAAGCCACCGTGCCCATGACCACGCAGCGTGATCTGTCGCTGGCTTATAGCCCCGGTGTTGCTGTTCCATGTGAAGCCATCGCCGAAGCGCCCGAAACCGCGTATGACTATACCAACAAAGGTAATCTGGTCGCCGTGATCTCGAACGGTACCGCCGTATTGGGCCTGGGCAATCTTGGCGCGCTGGGCTCGAAGCCGGTAATGGAAGGGAAATCCGTCCTGTTCAAGCGGTTCGCTGATGTGAACTCGATCGATATCGAACTGGACACCGAAGACCCGGATGAGTTCTGCCGTGCGGTACGCCTGATGGGCCCCACCTTTGGCGGGATCAACCTGGAAGACATCAAAGCACCTGAATGCTTCATCATCGAGCAGCGCCTGAAGGAAGAGATGGATATCCCAGTCTTCCACGATGACCAACATGGCACGGCGGTGATCTGCGCGGCGGGTTTGCTGAACGCACTGCGAATCTCGGGTAAGAAGATCGAGGATGTAAAGATTGTCCTGAACGGTGCGGGTGCGGCAGGGATCGCCTGTATCGAGTTGCTCAAGGCGATGGGCGCGCGGCACGAGAACTGCATCGTGTGCGACACCAAAGGCGTGATCTATCAGGGCCGTACAGAGGGTATGAACCAATGGAAGTCCGCGCATGCCATCTCTACAGATTTGCGTACGCTGGAAGATGCGATGAAGGGCGCGGATGTGTTCCTGGGCGTGTCGGTCAAGGGTGCGGTCACGCAAGAGATGGTCGCCAGCATGGCGGACAACCCAGTGATCTTTGCGATGGCGAACCCTGACCCCGAAATCACTCCGGAAGAAGCACACGAAGTCCGCGTTGATGCCATCGTCGCCACCGGGCGCAGCGATTATCCCAATCAGGTCAATAACGTACTTGGCTTCCCCTATCTGTTCCGGGGCGCATTGGACATCCATGCGCGCGCTATCAATGACGAAATGAAAATTGCCTGCGCCCATGCGTTGGCTAATCTGGCGCGCGAGGATGTGCCGGACGAGGTCGCGATGGCCTATGGCAAATCTCTGACCTTCGGGCGCGACTATATCATCCCGACACCGTTCGACCCACGTCTGATCCACCGTATCCCGCCAGCCGTTGCCAAGGCCGGGATGGACACCGGTGCGGCGCGGCGCCCGATCATCGACATGGATGCCTATGAGCTGAGCCTGAAATCCCGCATGGATCCGACCGCAAGCATCCTGCGCGGTTTGAACGCCCGTGCGCGTCAGGCACAAAGCCGGATGATCTTTGCCGAAGGTGATGATCCAAGGGTGCTGCGCGCTGCGGTCATGTACCAACGATCCGGCTTCGGAAAGGCGCTGGTGGTCGGTCGCGCCGATGAGGTCAGGGCCAAGCTGGAAGAAGCGGGCTTGGGTGACGCTGTGCGTGAGCTGGAGGTTGTGAATGCCGCCAACACAACGCATCTCGAGAGCTATTCGAATTTCCTCTACGACCGTTTGCAGCGCAAGGGTTTCGACCGAAAGGACATTCACCGCCTCGCCGCGCGGGATCGGCACGTGTTTTCATCATTGATGCTGGCCCATGGCCATGGGGATGGGCTGGTTACGGGTGCGACGCGCAAATCGGCGCATGTGATGGATCGGATCAACCACGTGTTTGATGCCGATGCAGCGCGTGGGGCCGCTGGTGTGACCGCCCTTTTGCACAAGGGCCGGATTGTTCTGATTGGCGATACGCTGGTTCATGAATGGCCGGATGAGAATGACCTGGCAAACATTGCTGAACGATCGGCTGCGGTTGCGCGTCACATGGGCCTGGAGCCCCGGGTGGCCTTCGTCAGCTTCTCGACTTTTGGTTACCCGGTGTCCGAACGGGCCGAAAAGATGCACGTGGCTCCGACGGTGCTGGACCAGCGCGGTGTTGACTTTGAATACGAAGGCGAGATGACCGTGGATGTGGCGTTGAACGTTGATCAGCAGGCTACCTATCCCTTCCAGCGTCTGACCGGTCCGGCGAACATTCTGATTGTTCCGGCGCGGCACTCGGCCTCCATCTCGACCAAATTGATGCAAGAAATGGGTGGTGCAACTGTAATTGGTCCGATTCTGTCAGGCATCGACAAACCGATTCAAATCTGTTCGACCGTTGCGACCGCCAATGACATTCTAAACATGGCCATTCTGGCCTCGTGCGACATCGGATAAGACATGACAATCTGGAACCTCGGCTCGATCAACGCGGATATGGTCTATGACCTGCCGCATCTGCCTGCGCCGGGGGAAACTCTGGCCGCCCTTGGACTGGATCGGTTTCTGGGCGGCAAGGGGGCCAACATGTCGGTGGCTGCGGCTCGGGCCGGATCGCGCGTCAGCCATATCGGTGCTGTTGGCCAGGATGGGCGCTGGGCGAAGGATCGATTGACGGAATATGGCGTGGATACACGCTTTATCTCAGAGGTCGATTTGCCAACCGGACACGCGATCATTGCGGTGGATGCTGAGGGCGAGAATCTGATCATCCTGTATCCCGGTGCCAATCATGCGTTAGAGGTCAGTGATCTGGGACAAGCGCTATCCTCAGCAAACACGGGCGATCTGCTGATCCTTCAGAATGAAACCAACGCACAAGTGGAAGCTGCGCAGTTGGGGCACCGGCTGGGGCTAACCGTGTGTTACGCCGCAGCGCCGTTTCAGGCAGAGGCTGTGAAGGCGGTTCTTCCCTATCTGGATTTCCTGATCCTCAACGAGGTCGAAGCTGAACAATTGCGTCAGGAAACCGGCTTAAGCGCCGCTGATTTGCCAGTGCGGCACGTCATCGTCACGCTGGGCTCAAAGGGCGCGCGGTATTTACAGCAGGGCAGCGAACCGGTCGAGTTTGCGGCACATAAGGTGCAAGCGGTGGATACAACAGGGGCAGGCGATACCTTCACCGGCTATGTACTGGCAGGAATGGATCGTGGAATGCCGATGGAACAGGCTATTCTGCAAGCAAACCGCGCCGCGGCCCTGATGGTCACGCGGCACGGAACGGCTGATGTTATCCCCGATTTGAAAGAGGTGCGCGACGCGTCCTTTGACTAAGATCCAACAAACGGCGCGTCAGTACCCCAAAGCTGTTTGACGCGCGCGTCACGGCCGCAGGCTTTGCGGTAAGCTTTGTATGCGCTGTGCTGTCGCTTCGGCCCGAAGCGGGTCAAAATCAGTTTGTTCCCCTTGTAGTAATCCTGATGATACGCCTCGGCTGGGTAAAAAGTTCCTTCGCTCAGGATCGGCGTTACCACTGTCTGGCCCAGGGCCCGCTGCGCATCTGCTTTTGCTTTCTCGGCCAAAGCTTTTTCCCCTGTGTTAGAGACGAAAATCGCAGTGCGATAGCTATCACCGCGATCGCAGAACTGACCTCCGGCATCTGTGGGGTCGATCGAGCGGAAGAACATGTTCAGAAGCGTTTCCCGTGAGATTTGAACTGGATTGAACGTGATCTGAACCGCTTCATAATGGCCGGTTCCTCCTTTTGAGACCTGATCATAAGTGGGATTAGCTGACTTGCCGCCGGTATAGCCTGAAACAGCCTCGATGACGCCGGGGACAGACTCAAAATCAGATTCAACGCACCAGAAACATCCTCCGGCTACTGTCAGTGTTTCTGTTCCGGCCGCCGGCGCAGGTAAAGCACGCAACATCGCTGCCAAGGCGATCAGCGTGAACAGAAGGGCTGGTTTAAGCGTGTCGAGGTAAGCAGTCCGTGTCATGTCAGGTCTCCTTTCACGACCAAGGTGACCCGACTTGGATCAACATGCAATTGCCTGACATCTCATGTCACGCGCTGGTGAGGCGAGTTTATCAAATTCAGCCCAGCCCTAAGAAACCTTGTGTATCGCAGTCAAAAGACCTTTTCTGAGATGTGGTGATGCAAGGTTGGATTCAGGATCGATGACACAGGAGATGCAGGTTTCGACGCGCGTGCTGGTCATAGTTGCGCCCAGCTTCAATATGGCGGCAACCATGGCATTCATAGATCCGTTTCGTGCAGCCAACTATCTGGATGGAAAGCCTTATTTTAAATGGGACTTCGTATCAGAAGCAGGTGGTTTCTGTGTGTCCAGCAACGGCGCTGGCATTGAAACTCAACCGCTTGACGCGCTTTCGTTCACCGAGGCTGATATTGCCATTGTCTCTTCCAGTTGGACACCAGAACGGCACCTGACATCCAAACTGGGAACAGCTTTGCGTAAATTTGCGCGCAGCGGCGCGACTTTGGGCGCATTGGATACCGGCGCTTTTATTTTGGCGCAGGCGGGGTTATTGAACGGACGGCGCGCCACCGTTCATTACGAGCATATCGATGCCTTGCAGGAGCTTTATCCGGAAGTCGAGGTCGTTGAGAATCTTTATGTTATGGACGGCAATCGGCTTACCTGTTGCGGTGGCTCTGCAGCAACTGACTTTGGCCTGCAGATTCTTCAGGGGATACATGGCAGCGCCCTTGCCAATGCAGCGGCCAGATACGTTTTTCACGATCGTTTGCGTGGCCCCACGGAACAACAGCAACCCCAAGGAACCGAGCCTTTGGGAACGACAGTGCCCGCCAAGCTTAAAACGGCGATTCAGGTGATGGAGGCCAATCTTGAGGAGCCGATTCCCGTTCCCCAGATTTGCAAACGCGCGGGAATCTCTCATCGCCAACTGGATCGGCTGTTCGCGACCTACATCAAGAAAACGCCCGCGCTTTACTATCGTGACATTCGCTTGGATCGGGCACGTGGCCTGGTCACGCAGACTGAGCTTCCCATTGCAGAGGTCGCTCTGGCGTCGGGCTTTTCCAGCCCGGTGCATTTCAGCCGGGCTTATAAAGAAAGATTTGGCCTGCCCCCCACGCGCGACAGGGTCGAGGGCAGAGTTCCATTCGAGTTCCGCGCTTGGCCGATGCATCGCAAGCCCAAAGACTGACGCAATCGGGATCATCAAGTTGGCTAAAACGGAAAACAATAAGGCGAAAAAAGTTAAGAGACGAACCAAGACTCAGAGGATCATACGCGCCACACGTCAATCATTGGGGCAAAGCCTGTCCCTGAGCTGTGGAGCCACCCATGAGCCAGCTGCCGTCCAAAACCCAGTTCGAGCGGATTTCCGATGGTTTTAGCACCGATCCCTTCAATACCAGTTCCCTGAAAGCCGAAGCCTATGTCGATCCGTCCTGGTATCAGGTCGATCAAAACGAAGTGCTAGCCAAGACCTGGCAATGGGTGTGCCACGTTGAAAAGCTGCGCGTTCCAGGGTCATACACAACCGTCGAAATCGCCGGACGTCCGATTGCTGTCGTGCGCGACCGCGAGGGCACATTGCGTGCGTTCTATAATGTCTGCAAACACCGCGCACATCATCTGTTGTCGGGCGAGGGCGAAACCACGCGTATCATGTGCCCGTATCACGCTTGGGTCTATAAACTGGACGGCCAGTTGGTGCGCGCGCCCGAGACCGAGAACCTGGCTAATTTCAAAACATCGGATATCTGCCTGGACCAAGTACAGGTCGAAGAGTTTGCGGGGTTCATATACGTCAACTTAGACTCTAATGCACAGCCTTTGAGCGAAGTTTCCGGGAATCTGGAAACCGAAATCCGCCATTGGGCACCGGATATCGAGCAGCTGTCATTTGGTCACCGCCTGACCTATGACATCAAGTCGAACTGGAAGAACGTCGTCGACAACTTCCTTGAATGCTACCACTGCCCGACAGCGCACAAGGATTTCTGTGATTTGGTCGATATGGACACCTACAAGGTGACCACATACGGCATCTACTCCAGCCATATGGCCGAGGCGGGTAAGGGTGCTAACACTGCTTATGACGTGTCCAATGCCACAGTACGAACCCATGCAGTTTGGTGGTTGTGGCCCACGACATGTTTGATGCGCTATCCGGGGCGGTCTTCGATGATCGTGCTGAATATTATCCCGATTGGTCCTGACCGCACGCTCGAAACCTATGATTTCTTCCTTGAAACCCCGGAACCAGACGAAGCCGAACTGGAAGCCATCCGCTATCTTGATGAGGTTCTGCAACGCGAAGACATCGACATTGTCGAAAGCGTTCAGCGCGGTATGAGCACCCCGGCCTTTACGCAAGGCCGGATCGTGCATGATCCCAATGGCTCGGGCAAATCGGAACATGCGGTGCATCATTTCCATGGGCTAGTTCTGGACGCATATGCAAAGGCTGCACCGTGACACGGCCGAACATCGTTGTGATCATGGCCGATCAACTGGCGCCGCATTTTTGCGGCGCTTACGGCCATCCAACGGTCAAGACCCCAAACATCGACGCGCTTGCCGCACGCGGGATGCGATTTGACGCGGCCTATTGCAACTCACCCCTTTGCGCGCCGTCGCGATTTGCGTTCATGGCCGGGCAGCTGATCAGTCGCATCGCGGCATATGACAACGCCAGCGAGTTTCGTGCCTCGGTCCCGACCTTTGCGCATTACCTCAAGGCGCTGGGCTACTGGACCTGCCTGTCGGGCAAGATGCATTTCGTTGGGCCAGACCAGAAACACGGGTTTCAGGACCGTGTGACAACCGACATTTACCCCGCCGATTTTGCCTGGACCCCGGACTGGGAAGCCCCGGACGAGCGGATCGACAAGTGGTATCACAACATGCAAACCGTCAAGGAAAGCGGTGAGGCGGTCGCCACCTTCCAGACGGATTATGACGACGAGGTCGAATTTGCCGCGCGTCGCTGGTTGATCGACAGGGGCCGCGATCGGGCGGCTGGGGACAATGCTCCGTTCTGTATGGTGGCCAGCTTTATCCATCCGCATGACCCCTATGTCGCCAAGCCCGAGTGGTGGAACCTGTATTCCGACGCAGACGTCCCGATGCCGGAATTTACACTGACGCCCGAAGAGCAAGACCCGTTCTCACGTCGCGTGATGGATGGGATCGAGGCAAGCTATGTCCCTCTGAACGAAGAAGAAATCCGCCGCGCGCGTCGCGCTTATCTGGCCAATGTCAGTTACTTTGACAGCAAGGTCGGCGCGATGGTCAAAGCTTTGAAAGACATCGGCGCGTTAGACAATACCATCGTCATCGTCACCGCAGACCACGGCGATATGCTGGGTGAGCGTGGGTTGTGGTACAAGATGAATTTCTTTGAACACTCGGCCCGTGTGCCGCTGATCATGGCGGGTCCCGGTGTTGCCAAAGGCTGTGCTGCCAACGCCTGTTCCCTGCTCGACCTGTTGCCGACATTTGTGGACATCGCCAGCGGTTCTGACGCGATCTTCGGGGAGCCGATTGATGGCCGATCCTTGATGCCGCTTGCGCGCGGAGAAGCTGACCCTGTGGATGAAGCCATCGGCGAATATTGCGCCGAGATGACGCCTTATCCGGTATTCATGATCCGACGCGGGCCGTTGAAGTATATTCACTGCGACCCGGACCCACCTCAGCTTTACGACCTGTCCAAGGATCCGTTGGAAAAGGTGAATGTGGTCGATGACCCGGCTTACGCTGAACATTCCGCAAAGTTTGCTGAAGACGTGGCGCGACGTTGGAACAGCGAAAGCCTGCGTGCGGACGTCATTGCAACGCAAAAGTCCCGGCGCGCCTTGCACGCCGCGATGGAGGCGGGTGCCGGAGAGGCCTGGGACTACACCCCGCCACGAGACGCCACGCAGGAATATGTACGCAATCACATGGATTGGACGGTTGCAGCGACTCGCTATCGCTATCCGCCATTGAAGGAGACCAAAGAATGATGCTGGACGGCAAAACAGCGCTTGTAACCGGTGGGCGCGGCGGGATCGGGCGCGCGATCGTGGCGCGTTTTCTGCGCGAAGGCGCACTGGTTTATGCGGCTGATCTGACGCCCGAAGGATCCTTGTCAGCCCATGATGACGACGGCAGCATCTTTGTGAAACTGGACGTCACGCAAGAAGCTGATGCGATTGCCGCGATGGAACAGGTTGGTGCGGAAGCTGGCCAATTGGACATTCTGGTCAACGCCGCTGGTATTGAGATCGAGAAAACTATCGAACAGACCACGTTGGAGGAATGGAACCAGTCCTTCGCTGTGAATGTCAACGGCACGTTTTTGACCTCAAAACACGCGTTGCCACTGTTGCGCAAAGGGGCCACGTCGGGAACGTCAGCCTCGATCATCAATTTCGGGAGTTACGATGGGTTCATTGCGGACCCCGGCCTTGCCGCCTATTGCGCGACCAAAGGTGCTGTTCATGCACTGACGCGTGCAATGGCGTGTGATCATGGACCGGAAGGTATTCGTGTGAATGCCATATGCCCCGGCTATGTCGACACACCCATGTTGCAGAGCTTTTTCACCGGCGATGGCTCGGGCGGTGGCGGCAAGACCATCGACCAGTTGCAGCAGGCCGTGCGCGATGTGCACCCGATGCGCACATATGGCACGCCCGACGACATCGCGAATCTGGTGAATTGGCTGGCTTCGGACGAGGCTCGATATGCCAGCGGTCAACTTTGGGTTCTGGACGGAGGGCTGAGCGCACAAGTCCAGCAGATGAAGCTATGAGCAAACCGGTCATCATTACATGTGCTCCGACTGGCGGGATTCATACGCCGACCATGTCAGAACACTTGCCCATCACGCCAAACGAAATCACCGAGGCCAGTATTGGTGCCGTCGAGGCCGGGGCTGCGATCATCCATCTTCATGCCCGCAATCCGGAAAACGGTCGACCAGATCCGGACCCTGACCTTTTCATGCAGTTCCTGCCCCGCATCAAACAAGCAACCGGTGCTGTGATGAATGTCTCAACCGGTGGCGGGTTGGGCATGACCCGCGAAGAACGCCTGCGTGCGGCATTACGGGCCAGCCCCGAAATGGCCAGCATGAACATGGGCTCGATGAACTTCGGCATCTTCCCTATGATGCAGAAATATTCAGGCTGGAAACATGACTGGGAACCCGAGTTTCTGGACATGACCCGCGACTTCATTTTCCGCAACACGTTTGCTGATATCGAATATGCGATGAAGGAATTGGGCGAAGGTCACGGCACGAAATTCGAATTCGAATGCTACGATTTGGGACATCTCTACAACCTGGCTTGGGTGGTGGATCAGGGTTGGGTAAAGCCGCCATTTTTCATCCAGATGGTTTTTGGGATTCTGGGCGGTGTTGGTGCCGACCCCGATAACTTGATGCACATGCACACAATTGCCGAAAAGTTGTTTGGAAATAGCTATGAATGGTCGGTGCTGGCCGCAGGTCGCCACCAGATGGCCTTCACGACACAGGCCGCGATTCTTGGTGGCAATGTGCGGGTTGGGCTGGAAGACAGCCTTTACATCGGGCCCGGCGAAAAGGCGAAGTCCAACGCTGATCAGGTCCGCAAGATTCGCTCAATCATCGAAAATCTTGGCCTGACGGTCGCTACACCGGACGAGGCCCGCCAACGTTTGGGCCTGAAGGGCAACGACCAGACCGCTTTTTGACGGGGGAAAGATATGCAGACGAAGATGCTTATTAACGGAGAGATGGTTGAGGGTCAGGGCGATGCTCTGCCCGTTCTGGATCCATCCACCGGCGAGACAGTAGCCCATGTGCCCGAGGCAACGCCCGAGCAGATCGAAGCCGCAACACGTGCTGCCCATGAAGCCTTTGACACCTATCGGCTTGTCACGCCCGCCGAGCGGTCGGGATATCTGCATACGATTGCGGATGTAATGGAAGAAAATACAGATGAATTGTCCGAGTTAGAGACACTGGACGTCGGCAAGCCGTGGCCGATGGCCCGCGATGAAGAGATGCCTCTGACCATCGACACTTTCCGCTTCATGGCCGGTGCCTCACGCACGATAAGCGGGTCAGTGGCCGGAGAATACGCTGCGGGCCACACGTCGATGATCCGAAAGGATCCGATTGGCCCCGTGGCGTCCATCGCACCGTGGAACTATCCGCTTATGATGGCGGCATGGAAGATCGCTGCGCCTCTGGCGGCGGGCTGCACCATTGTAATGAAACCGTCCGAAATCACGCCGCTGGCCACTCTGCGGCTGGCAGAGTTGCTGGCAGATGTATTGCCCAAAGGTGTGTTGAACGTGGTCCATGGTCGGGGCATGTCGGTTGGTGACAGCCTGATCAATGACCCACGGATTGAGGGGATTTCCATCACCGGCTCACCTGCGACCGGAATGGCCGCGATGCGCGCTGCATCCAACCAGATCCGCCATGTGCATCTGGAACTGGGGGGCAAGGCACCGGTCATCGTGTTCAATGATGCTGATATCGACGCCGTGGCCGAGACGATCCGATACGGTTCGTTCTTCAACGCAGGTCAGGATTGTGCTCAGCCCTGTCGGGTGATGGTGCAGGATGATGTATACGACAAAGTGGTTGCTGCCGTCGCTGATCAGGTTGCTCAGATCAGGATCGGTGCGCCAAAGGCCGATGGTACAGAAATGGGGCCCATCGTATCAGCCGCCCAACGCGACCGGGTCGCCGGATTTGTCGATCGCGCCCGCAGCAGCGCTGAAATCGCCGTAGGTGGCAAGGTTGGTGAGGGGGAAGGGTTCTTCTATCAGCCGACCGTCGTCGCAAATGTGGATAATAACGCTGAGATCGCGTGCAGCGAGGTGTTCGGCCCGGTCGTGACTCTGTCGCGATTTACCGAGGCGGACGAAGCCCTTCGGATTGCAAACGCGGGGCGGTACGGGTTGGCGTCGTCTGTCTGGACCAAGGATGTCTCGACCGCGATGAAAATGGCGGCGCGGCTGCGGTACGGCATGACCTGGGTGAATACGCACGGAATGCCAGCGGCGGAAATGCCCTGGGCTGCGATGAAAGGATCAGGCACGGGTTGTGACATGTCGGTTTATGCGCTGGATGCCTACACGTCCGTGCGCCATGTGATGGTGGCACACTGATGCGGTTGGCTGGGAAAAGAGCGCTTGTGACAGGTGGGCGGCAAGGCATTGGCCGAGGAATAGTCGAAGCCTTTCGCCGTGAAGGCGCGACAGTGACGACATGTGGACGCGGGGCGCGGCCTGATGGGTTGGCTGACGACATCATCTGGTGTCCGCTGGATGTCACGGACACGGACGCTGTCGAAGCGTTGGCCGAGGCCGCAGGCGGCATCGACATTCTGGTGAATAATGCTGGTGTGCAGGTCGAAAAGACTGTTCCAGACAGTTCGGACGCGGATTGGGAAGCTGTGATTGGCACCAATTGCAAGGGCGTCTTCAATATGTGCCGGGCTTACATACCTCGGATGGATGAGGGCGCTGCGATCATTAATATAGGCTCTATTTCCGGGAATACCGCTGATCCGTCCATGGCGCTTTACAACGCGTCCAAGGCATTTGTGCATGGCTTGACCCGTTCTATTGCGGTCGATCACGGGCCAAAGATCCGCTGCAACGCGATTTGCCCCGGATGGATTGAAACAGGAATGCTGGACGCCGCGTTCGAGTTGGCCAATGACCCTGATGCCGCGCACAAGGATGCGATTGCCCGCCATGCTGCAGGTCGTTTTGGGAAACCCGAGGATATTGCGAGCATGGCGGTCTGGCTGGCTTCGGATGAGGCAAGCTTTGCCACAGGTCAGCTTTTCACCGTGGATGGTGGTATGACAGCAGCTTCACCTTTGAACCCGGGATTGTTCTGATGGAAATACAGCACACGGCCTGCTTGGGCGGAGGCGTCATTGGCGCTAGTTGGGCAGCTCTTTTTCTGGCATCCGGGCGTTCTGTTGCCCTCTTTGATCCTGACCCGAACGTCGAAAGGAAAGTATGCCAGTATGTAGAGAATGCATGGTCGACCCTTGGTGCGCTGGGCTTGACGGAGAATGGAAACCCGGACGCCATCACGTTTCATTCCAGCGCTGCTGCCGCAGTGGCTGATGCGGGATTTGTTCAGGAAAATGTGCCTGAGCGTTTGCAGATAAAACATGCAACCTTTGCCGAGATTGAGCCTGCTTTGTCCAAGGGCGCAATCGTCGCCAGCTCTGCATCGGGTCTAACACTTGGCCAAATGCAGCCTGGATGGTCTGACCCGTCGCATTTTGTTTTGGGGCATCCCTTCAACCCACCGCACCTAATCCCGCTGGTTGAGGTGATGGGGAATGAGAAAACTTCCGATGGTGTGGTTGATGCGGCACAGGCGTTTTATGAAAGCGTGGGTAAGACCACGATCCGGGTCAACAAAGAGGTGCCCGGCCATGTAGCAAACCGGTTGCAAGCTGCTTTGTGGCGTGAAGCCATTCATCTTGTGGTGTCGGGTGTTGCGTCGGTCGAAGATGTGGACAAAGCCGTCTGGGCAGGACCGGGTGTAAGGTGGGCGGCGATGGGGCCGACCATGTTATTCAACCTCGGCGCTGGCAAGGGTGGGTTGAAAGCCTTTTGCGACCATTTCACCGATACGTTCAATGGATGGTGGGATGATTTGGGTCAGGTCTATTTGACTGATGATGTCGCCCAGCAGCTTACAGAAGGTGTGATGGCTGAGGCCGCAGGGAAAACCCAAGCCGAGCTGTCCGAGCAACGGGACGCGTTGATTCTGGCAATGCAGAAATCCATTGCAGAATTGCGCTGAGTTTAGCCGAGCAGCTGACCCAGCTTCATCGCGACGCCCATATTGCCCGAAATCTTGAGCTTGCCCATAGCGACACCCGTCATCGGGTTCAGTTTCCCTGTCAGCAGCTTGGTCAGGTTGTCTTGTGAGATACGGATGGTGCAATCCGTGTCCTGATCCTGCGTCGTGGCCTGATTGTCGGCCAGAACAATCACCCCGTCTGCGCCACAGTCGAATTTCAACGAGCCATCAAAGGTTTTGCCGTTCAGGCCCTTTTGAATTCCATCAGCGATGTCTTCAAGCATCCGGGTTCCTTTCGCAGTTTCCGAATGCGTAAAGGGTCAGACGGCGCGCAGGCAAGGCTGACCCAACGGGAGCTTGGCTTTATGACGCACCAAGCATCTGCGTTGTGCGATCGCAGGCCTGACCATCGTAAAAGGCGTCGAGAACAGCCTGAAATTCGACCGGAGCATCCGCGACAGAAGAAAACAGCGTCATCGAAGATCGAAGCTTCTTTGCATCAACCCCACCCAGAATGTCAGCCGCATCTCGCCCTTTGTGCGACAGCATCAGCGACGCTGCTTCCGTCAGCCGACGGCGCAGTTCAGGGTGGTTCAGATAGCTCGTTGCCTCGTCCAGATCTTCTATGCCGTAAAGCTGCGCCATATGAGATTGGCCCAGCTCGGCCAGTTGCGGAAACACAAACCACATCCAGTGGCTGGTTTTCTGCCCCTGTTCCAATTCACGCAGGACATCGGCCCAAACCGTGTCCTGCGCCTCGATGAACATATCGAGTTCGTCGTCGTTATCGTCTTCGTCGATCACTTGGACAAACGCTTGTCGCGTGCGGCCAGAAGTTTCAGGCGTAGTGCGTTCAGCTGGATGAAACCGGCTGCGTCTGTCTGATCGTATGCACCAGCGTCTTCCTCAAAGGTCACGTGCGCCTCGGAGTACAGCGAGTGATCCGACCAGCGGCCTACGGTCGAGGCCAGACCCTTGTACAGTTTCACACGAACGGTGCCGGTGACATGCTCTTGCGATTTGTCGATGGCGGCTTGCAGCATCTCACGCTCGGGCGAATACCAGAAGCCATTATAGATCAGCTCGGCATATTGCGGCATCAGCTGGTCTTTCAGGTGCATCGCGCCGCGGTCCATGGTGATGGATTCGATCCCGCGATGCGCTTCCAGCAGGATGGTGCCGCCGGGTGTTTCATAGATGCCGCGCGACTTCATGCCCACGAAGCGGCCTTCGACCAGATCCAGACGGCCAATGCCGTGCTTTCCGCCATATTCGTTCAGCTTGGTGAGGATGGTGGCCGGGCTCATCGCTTCGCCATTGATGCTGACCGCGTCACCTTTTTCAAAGCCGATCTCGATGAACTCGGGCTCGTTTGGCGCATCCTCGGGATGGACGGTGCGCTGATAGACGTAGTCAGGCGCCATGTCGGCAGGGTCTTCCAGAACCTTGCCCTCGGACGAGGTGTGCAGCAGGTTCGCATCGACCGAGAACGGAGCCTCGCCGCGCTTGTCCTTGGCAATCGGGATCTGGTTCTGTTCCGCAAACTCCAGCAGTTTGGTGCGGCTGGTCAGGTCCCATTCACGCCAGGGCGCAATCACCTTGATCTCGGGATTCAGGGCGTAAGCTGCCAGTTCAAAGCGAACCTGATCGTTGCCCTTGCCGGTCGCGCCGTGCGCAACAGCATCGGCACCGGTGGCCTCGGCGATCTCAACCAGGCGTTTCGAGATCAGAGGGCGCGCGATCGACGTGCCCAATAGATACAGCCCTTCATAGACCGCATTGGCGCGGAACATCGGGAAGACAAAGTCGCGCACGAACTCTTCGCGGATGTCCTCGATATAGATGTTCTCGGGCTTGATCCCCAGCAGTTCAGCCTTTTGGCGGGCGGGCTCCAACTCCTCACCCTGACCCAGATCGGCGGTGAAGGTCACGACCTCACAACCATACTCGGTCTGCAGCCATTTCAGAATGATCGAGGTATCAAGGCCACCGGAATAGGCCAGAACAACTTTCTTGGGCGCGGACATCTGACTTCCCTTTATGCGTAGAACGATTGGCCCCTAACGGGTTTTGAACTCGGGGGCAAGCTGTGTGGATTGACGCAGAGCGGGAATTGGGGTGAAACATACGCAATTAAAACAATGTTTGGTTGAAGGGGCAGTTTTCGGATGTTGGGATGGCAAATTTTCGTTCATTCAGTGCGGATGGTGTTTGGTAACCTGAAACAGGTCCTGCAAATCACGGTTGGGCCTGCGGTGATAGCGACTATCGCAATTGTGGCTTTGTTTCTGGCCCTTGGTATTCCGCTTGAGGCGCTTGACGAAAATGCTGGCGAATTACCTCCGGGCACGACTGCCGGGTCAATCTTGATCTTTATGTTCGTCCTGCTGGTAGTGTTGTTGGGCACCATGTTCTGGATTGCCGTGTCATGGCACCGCTTCATCCTTTTAGAAGAGTATCCTACGGGAGTGCTTCCAACATTCCGTTTCGACAGGATTCTAGCCTACTTCGGTCGTTTTCTCATGCTGGGAATTCTAATGGCAATCGCATTTATCCCCATGAGCTTGGTTGTTGCGGTTCTGGGCGAAAGCCTTGCGTGGCTTTCCCTTATTATTTTGATTTCCTACACGGTTTTTCTGGTCATTTGCTTCTTCCGCCTTTCCATAATTCTTCCGGCGGCTGCAATTGGAAGCCCGATCTCACTAAAAGACGCTTGGAGCAACACAACTGGCGTCGGCCCTTCTATTTTGGTGTTGCTGGTTGTTGCGTTCCTGTTCCAGGTTCTGGTGCAATTGATTTTCACCGCTCTGGCGATTATTCCGGTTGTTGGAGTGTTGCTGACCGTGTTTTTCGGCACGCTCATCCTTCCGATGATCAATGTCAGCATCTTTACCACCATGTACGGTGTCTTTTTCGAAAAGCGCCAGCTGTCCTGAGCCCGTACACATATGTATTCCTTGCCCTTATCGCGGTGATACGGCAGTGAGGCGGACATGACTGATTTCATGACCCGCGCCCGCGCCGCAGAACAAGCGATGCGCTCTGTGTTTCCTGCAACGCCTTTGCAGCGGAATGCCCATCTGTCCGACCGTTATGGCGCGGACATTTGGCTCAAACGTGAAGACCTGAGCCCGGTGCGGTCGTATAAGATTCGCGGCGCGTTCAACGCGATGCGCAAGCAGCAGGGGCAGGACCTATTTGTCTGTGCCAGCGCGGGCAATCACGCACAGGGTGTGGCCTTCATGTGCAAGCATCTGGGGGTCAAGGGCGTGATCTTCATGCCGGTCACGACGCCACAGCAGAAAATCCAAAAGACTCGTATCTTTGGCGGCGAAAATATCGAGATTCACCTGACCGGAGACTATTTCGATGACACGCTGGCAGCTGCCCAAGCGTGGTGCACGCAGCAGGGCGGGCATTTCCTGTCACCGTTCGACGACGCGGATGTGATCGAAGGTCAGGCCTCATTGGCGGTTGAGATCGAAGAGCAACTGGGCGGGGTGCCAGATCATGTCGTGTTGCCGGTGGGCGGTGGCGGCATGTCCTCGGGCGTGGCGACGTGGTTCGGGGATCGCAGTCATTGCTTGTTTGTCGAGCCCGCTGGGGGCGCATGTCTGCGTGCTGCATTGGCGGCAGGGCATCCCGTTGTGCTGGATCATGTGGATACCTTCGTCGATGGCGCGGCGGTCGGACGAATTGGTGAGAAACCGTTCGATTTGCTGAAATCGCGCCACCTGTCGGATGTGCTGGTCCTGTCCGAAGACCGTATCTGCGCCACTATGATTGAAATGTTGAATGTCGAAGGCATCGTGCTTGAACCGGCTGGGGCTTTGGCGATTGAGGCGGTGGGTGACGTCCAAAGCTTTGTGCGCGGCAAGACCGTAGTCTGCGTGACGTCCGGTGGTAATTTCGATTTCGAACGTTTGCCCGAGGTCAAAGAACGCGCGCAGCGTTACTCGGGGGTGAAAAAGTACTTTATCCTGCGCCTGCCGCAGCGCCCGGGTGCGCTGAAAGAGTTCCTTGGTATTCTTGGCCCCGAAGACGACATCGCCCGCTTTGAATACATGAAAAAATCAGCGCGCAATTTCGGCTCGGTCCTGATCGGGATTGAAACCCGCAAACCTGAAAACTTCATGCGCCTGTTTGCGCATCTGGATGAGGCCGGGTTCACCTATACAGACATCACCGAGGACGAGACCCTGGCGCAGTTTGTGATCTAGCAGAGATTCTGTTGCAACTCTGCTTCGAACTTGAGTTTCGAGCTGTCAAAAAGCGCCAGCAGGGCCGGCAGATCAACTTCTACGCCTTGACCTGCCGCGGCCTGCCGTTCGCCATCCTGGCAGAGTTTCGAGAATTGATCGAACCCAAGGCTGAGAGCGCTGCCTTTCAGGAAATGCAGGTTCTGTTCCAATTCGATTCGGTTGGTATCGTGATGCAGACGCGCGATAACCTCTTGCACCTCTTCCAGAAAAATCTCGACCACCTCGTCAAATTCATCTGGGCCAACTTCGTCCCGCAATTGCCTGACTCTGTCCCAGTGGATCATTGTGAGATACCTGCCATTTAACCTTCAAGGTTCTGGTTAAACCACGGCTGGTAAAAACCAGGTTAAGGGCACCATTTGAACGTGAGTCGGGTCTTCACCGGATGTTAAGCCCGCAGACGCTAGGGTCTCTTTGACCGGTCAATTTTGTAAGAGCTGAGTGTAAATGGTACCAAGGGCGAGTCTTGAGGACACCAGATCAGATCTGGACTTCGGCGCGATCCGCAAGGTGCTGGTTGTGGATGACAGCCGTTTGCAGCGGCTCATCCTGGTGGCCTCTCTCAGGAAATGGGGGTTTGATGTGGTCGAGGCCGATACCGGCGAGGCCGCGTTGGAGCTTTGCCAGACAGACCCGCCCGATCTTGTTCTTAGCGACTGGGTTATGCCGGGGATGAGTGGTCTGGAGTTCTGCTGCGCGTTCCGCGCGCTGAATTCGGACCAATACAGCTATTTCATTCTGCTGACGTCCAAGAGCGAAAAGCAAGAAGTCGCCCGAGGTCTGGATGCCGGGGCTGATGATTTCCTCATCAAACCTTTGGAGGCGGATGAACTGCGCGCGCGTATCTCTGCCGGAGCGCGTATTTTAGATATGCAGCGCGAGCTTTCGCAGAAAAACAGGCTGATTGAATCCGCGCTGGAAGAGCTGAAGCTGGCGCATGACGCGATCGACAAGGATTTGATGCAGGCGCGTAAGATTCAGGAATCGCTGGTGCCTGAACTAATGCGCGACTTTGGCAACTCGCGGGTCAGCCTGTTGCTGAAACCGTGCGGCCATATTGGCGGCGATCTTGTTGGCATGTTCTCGCCCGGCGTGAATCGGTTGGGGTTCTACAGCATTGATGTGTCCGGCCACGGGATCACATCGGCCATGATGACGGCCCGGTTGGGCAGCTATCTGTCCAGTAAGCACTTTGATCAGAACGTCGCAATGGAACAGCGATTTAACAAATTCTACGCACTTTTACCGCCCGAGGATGTCGCCAAAACGCTCAATTCAAGGCTGATGGCGGATACGGGGATCGAAGAATATTTCACGATGGTTTATGCCATCGTCGACCTGCGCAACGGTCTAATGAAGATGGTGCAGGCCGGGCACCCGCACCCTCTTTTGTTGCGGAAGGATGGCGGTAGTGAGTTTTTGGGCGACGGCGGTTTGCCTGTCGGACTGATCGAGGACGCAGGCTTTCAACAGATCGAGACAAAATTGCAGCCCGGGGACAAGCTGTTGCTGTATTCCGACGGGTTTACCGAATGTCCCCTGGCCGATGGCGGTCTGTTGGACGAAAACGGTTTGCAGGAGATGGCACAACATTGCGTTACGGAACATGGCGGATCCGAGTTTCTGGATGACATGTTCTGGCGACTGACGCAGGTGATGTCGCCCAACGAGGGGATAGGGGATGACGTCTCGGCCGTGTTCTTCGAATATAACGGCCCTTAAAGCGACCAAAGGTGCAGCTTGGCAAAATGCCGATCGCCGTCATTGCCAAGCTTTTCAATCGCATCTGATGCATCTATCCATCGTGCTTCGTGAAACGCCTCGGCTGGCGGTCCGATGCGGCGGACAGGACGCGCGCGATAGATCATGCAGACCTTTTCCGCCCACAGATCGTATTCGGGCATATACGCGTAGCGGCGAAAGGCGCCGACGCGACGTGGGTTGGCAACCAGCCAGCCGGTTTCTTCGTAGACCTCGCGATGCAGGGCCGTGATTGGCGATTCGCCTGGATCAATGCCTCCGCCCGGCAGTTGCAGCTCTGGGTTGAAGCCGTCGTCATACCATGTCACCAACAATGATCGTCCACGAGGCAAAAGCACGTACACTCCCGGTCGCAGTGTGTATTTCTGCCCTGCCTGAGGGGTTTCACCAAACCGTCTGATCATGTATGGCCCCTTAAAACCCAATCTGTACGACCTATATGGTGCCGGTATGCCAACCTGTGGCGTGTAAGGAAACCCCATGTCTCTTGGAACAAAAATCGCGTGGGACGACACCGTCCTGCCCTTTCAACTTGATGCATCCGACATGCGTGGCCGCGTGGCCCGTCTGGATGGCGTGCTGGATGGCATCCTGAAGCAGCACGACTATCCGCCGCAAGTCGAAGCGCTGGTGGCTGAAATGGCCTTGCTGACCGCGTTGATCGGCCAGACCGTTGCGTTGCGCTGGAAGCTGTCGTTGCAGGTGCAGTCCAAAGGGGCGGTGCGCATGATCGCAACCGACTATTACGCGCCGCAGGAAGAGGGCCAAGCCGCCCAAATCCGTGCATATGCCAGCTTTGACCGCGACCGGCTGACCGACGCGGCACCTTTTGATCAGGTGGGCGAGGGGTATTTTGCCATCATGATCGACCAGGGCGAAGGCACGCAACCGTATCAGGGTATCACGCCGCTGGCGGGCGGATCGCTGAGCGCATGTGCCGAGGCGTATTTCGCGCAATCCGAACAGTTGCCGACGCGGTTCTCGTTGAGCTTTGGTAAATCGACCGAGCCTGGTGTGGGCGAGCATTGGCGCGCCGGCGGCATCATGTTGCAGCACATGCCGAAAGCCTCGCCCTTTGCAGCATCTGGTGAAGGTACTGGCGAGATCCTGACAGCAAGCGACTTGGTGGACGGCGAAGAGGGTGAGAACTGGGGTCGCGTCAATATCCTGCTGGATACTGTCGAGGATCTGGAAATGATCGGCCCTTCGGTTGCTCCGACCGATCTATTGGTTCGTCTGTTCCACGAGGAACAGCCGCGTGTTTATGACGCGCAATCGGTTCAATTTGGCTGCACCTGTTCCGAGGACCGGGTGCGCCAGAGCTTGTCGATCTATTCGGCGAAGGACATCGAAAAGATGACAACGCCGGAAGGTCTGGTCACGGCTGATTGCCAATTCTGTGGTGCGCATTACGTGCTGGATCCGGCAACTGTGGGCTTTGAAGCTGAAGACAGAAAAGGTGCATGATCCGGTTGAACAGATCCGGGCGGCTTTGCGCCGCCCCGGTCACGGGTCCAGCGATTTTGACCTGAACCCTGACACAGTTTTGCCACCCAGGCGGCGGCTGCGTCCTGCCGGTGTTCTGGTGGCCATATCTTTGGCTTATGAAACGCCTCGGGTGCTTTTGACTAAACGGTCCTCAGCCCTGAAGCATCACCCCGGTCAGATCGCATTTCCGGGCGGTAAGCAGGATGAAAGTGACGCCGACGTAACCGCGGCAGCCCTGCGCGAGGCGCAGGAAGAGATTGGGTTGCCCGTTGACCAGCCCGAGGTTCTGGGGTTTCTGCCGGCGCATGAAACCGTCACCTCTTTCAACGTCACCCCTGTGGTTGCAGTGGTACGTGACACATTCAAACCTGTGCCCGAACCCGGCGAGGTGGATGAGGTTTTCTCGACGCCTCTTGCCCATCTTCTAGATCCCGAGAATTATCTGGTTGAGTCGCGTCGCTGGCGCGGTCAGAAACGCAGATATTACACAGTTCCGTTCGGCCCCTATTATATCTGGGGTGCGACGGCTCGCATATTGCGCGGGCTTGCAGCACGGGTGAATGAATGATGCAGATAAACGAGCCTTGGGTCAGTGAACCAGCGACCCAACAGGTATGCGCCGCTCTGACTGCATCTGGTGCGCAGGCACTTTTTGTGGGTGGCTGTGTGCGCAACGCGCTTTTGGGCGCACCTGTCTCGGATATCGATATCGCTACCGACGCGCGACCACAGCAGGTGGTTGAGATGGCGCAGGCCGCGGGGCTCAAGGCTATTCCAACGGGTATTGACCACGGTACGATCACGGTCGTCAGCGCCGGTATCCCGCACGAGATCACGACCTTCCGTCGAGATGTTGAAACCGACGGGCGGCGCGCTGTTGTTGCGTTTTCCGATCATGTCGAGGAAGACGCGGCCCGGCGCGATTTCACCATGAACGCAATCTATGCGCAGCCAGATGGCACTGTGTTGGATCCGCTTGAAGGGTTGCCCGATCTTGAGGCGCGACGGGTGCGGTTCATTGGAACGGCCGAGAATCGTATACGCGAAGATTATTTGCGCTCGCTTCGATATTTCCGGTTTCACGCTTGGTATGGTGATCCACAGGCTGGGTTCGACCCAGATGCACTTTCCGCAATTGGTGCCAATCTTGACGGGTTGAAATCACTGTCGCGCGAACGGGTCGGGGCGGAACTGCTGAAACTACTGGCAGCGCCCGATCCGGCCCCTGCAATTGCAACAATGCGCAGCACGGGTGTCTTGGCGCAGCTGTTGCCGGGCGCAAACGACCGATCCCTTGCGCCTCTTGTTGCGCTCGAACAGGCGGCGGGTGCTGATCCCGATCCGGTGCGACGGCTGGCAGCCATCGCCACGCCTGAAGACGCAGCGACATTGCGATTGAGCCGTTCGCAATTGCAACGTCTGACCCGTATGCGTAACGAGGCACAAGCCACCACCAGCGTGGCCGAGCTGGGTTACCGCTACGGTGACGAAGGCGGTTTGCACGAGACTCTTCTGCGTTGCGCTTTTCTGGAACAACCCTGGTCCGAAGCCTTGAGGCATGACTTGCATAAAGGGGCGGCTGCCCGTTTTCCAATTCAAGCCAAGGATCTGATCCCCACTTTCACAGGACCAGCGCTGGGCCAGAAACTGGCCGAGCTTGAAAACCGCTGGATCGCGTCCGGCTTTGCGTTGTCGCGCGAGGAGTTGCTGGCAAGTTAGCGCTAAGTCTCAAAAGGGGATGACAAACCAACACGTTTGTGGTTACGTGCGACTGTCACATGGATGGAGGACTGCGAATGTATTACGGGATCTGGTTCGGCTAAAGCCAGAACACTTGCCCCGTAAAGGGTGGTGTTCAGGCGCCATTCTTCTTCGCACGTCTACATTTTTGCTCAATCGGAGCACTCTCCATGTTTCGCTATTTCGAAAATCTCGTTAACCCTTTTGTCGCCTACAAAGAGACCGACGCGCCACCAACCAAGTTGTGGCCGTTCATGTTGGATTATTCGCGGCCTTTCGTCCGGGTGTTTGTCTGGGCCGCACTGATTTCTATCGTCGTCGCAGGGGTCGAAATCGGGTTGATCTATTATATGGGCCGCGTTGTCGACCTGCTGGGCGGATCTCCTGCAGAAGTCTGGCAGAACCACGGGACAGAGCTGTTATTGATGGCGGCGTTTGTTCTGCTGCTTCGTCCGTTACTGCATCTGATCGACGTACTTCTGTTGAACAACACGATCCTGCCTAACTTTGGCACGCTGATCCGCTGGCGCGCGCACAAACATGTGCTGCGCCAATCGGTTGGCTGGTTCGAAAACGATTTTGCCGGGCGGATTGCGAACCGGATCATGCAAACGCCACCTGCCGCAGGCGAGGTGGTCTTTCAGGTCTTTGATGCGATTTCCTTCTCGCTAGCCTATCTGATCGGTGCGGCGATCTTGCTGTACGCAGCGGATCCGCGTTTGTTGATCCCCTTGCTAATCTGGTTTGCGTTTTATGCGATGCTGGTGCGCTGGACGGTGCAGCGTGTCGGTCCGGCGTCAAAAGCGGCCTCAGATGCGCGCTCGACTGTCACCGGCCGGGTTGTGGACAGCTATACCAACATCCATTCCGTCAAGATGTTCGCCCATGGTCCGCAAGAGTTGGACTATGCCCGCGAGGCGATCGAAGAAACCCGCCGAACTTTCCAGATTGAGATGCGGATTTTTACGATCATGGATGCGGTTCTGGTCACCTTGAACGGCATGCTGATTGTGGGCGTTGTTGGTTGGGCAATTGCGTTGTGGATGCAAGGCACCGCCTCGGTTGGTGTCGTTGCGGCTGCCACCGCACTGACTCTTCGTCTGAACGCCATGACCGGATGGATCATGTGGGCGCTGACCAGCTTTTTCCGCCAGCTTGGTATCGTGGCCGAGGGGATGGAGACGATTGCCCAACCCATTGATCTGTTGGATGCGCCCGCTGCGAAACCCTTGCGACTGAACAAGGGTGAGATCCATATCCGCGACCTGTCGCACCACTACGGTCGCGAAGCCGGTGGTTTGGACCACATCAACCTAACCATCCAACCCGGCGAAAAGATCGGTTTGATCGGTCGGTCCGGTGCTGGAAAATCGACCCTAGTTAAGCTTCTATTACGGTTTTATGATGTCGAGCGGGGCGCGATCCTGATTGACGGGCAGAACATCGCAGATGTCACGCAGGACAGCCTGCGCAGTCATATCGGCATGGTTCAGCAGGACAGCGCTTTGCTGCACCGGTCGGTGCGGGACAATATCCTTTATGGCCGCCCTGATGCGACCGAGGATCAGATGATCGCCGCCGCCAAGCAGGCCGAAGCGCATGAGTTCATCCTTGACCTGCAAGACCCGCAAGGACGCACGGGGTACGACGCGCATGTGGGCGAGCGTGGTGTAAAGCTGTCCGGCGGGCAGCGGCAGCGTGTGACGCTGGCACGGGTAATCCTTAAAGATGCGCCGATATTGTTGTTGGATGAGGCGACATCCGCCCTAGATTCCGAGGTTGAAGCGTCAATTCAGGAAACCCTATACGGCATGATGCAAGGCAAAACCGTGATCGCCATTGCGCACAGGCTCAGCACGATCGCGCAGATGGACCGTATTCTGGTCATGGATGATGGCCGCATCGTCGAAGAAGGCGCCCATTCCGACCTGTTGACGCAGCGTGGTCTTTACGCGCAGTTCTGGGCGCGGCAATCTGGCGGCTTCATGAATCCGGAGGCCGCGGAATGAGGGTCGCTGACCTCATCCAACCGTTCAAAAACATCGAAACGCCCCCGCCGCAGACGTTGGGAGCGTTCATTCGCTGGAGCCTGTCCGGTGCTTGGCCGATGTTGTTTGTTGCAGCGTTCTTTTCGGCCACAGCCGGCGCGATGGAGGCGGGCACGGCTTGGATTTTGGGCCGTGTGATCGACGTGGCAACGTCTAGCGGTCCGGAAAACTTTCTGACCGTGCAAAACATGTGGATGATCTTCGGCTCGATCGCTTTCTTTATGCTGGTGCGTCCGATCCTGTTTGGCCTGTCTTCGGTTTCGAACAATTACATCGTCATGCCCAACATCACACCCTTGGTGTTGGCCAAGTTGAACCGTTGGACGCTGGGCCAGTCGGTGACGTATTTCGACGATGATTTCGCTGGACGCATCGCACAGAAGCAGATGCAAACGTCGAACGCGATGGCTTCGGTCGTGTCAGAAACGATCAGCGCCATTGTATTTGCCCTGGCGTCTCTTGTGGGGTCTTTGCTTTTGTTAGGGTCTATTCACCCGCTTGCGATGCTGCCTTTTGCCGCTTGGCTCGTGGTCTACTTCCTGCTTGTGCGCTGGTATTTGCCGCGCATCCGTCAACGCTCTGCCGCGCGGGCCGGGGCGCGGGCGATGGTTTCGGGGCAGGTCGTTGACACGATCACCAACATCAAGACGGTTAAGTTGTTTGCACATTCCGCTTTTGAAGATCGGGCTGCGCGCGACTCGATGGTGGAACTGCGCGAACGGTCGCTGGATTTCGGTAAGCTTTCGGCCAGTTTTCGATTTATCCTGATGACGTTGGCTGGTGTTTTGCCGGTTCTGCTGCTGGGTGCGACGCTTTGGTTGTGGCAAATCGGCATTGCGACCGCAGGGGATATAGTGGCAGCAGGTGCCGTCTCAATCCGGATTGCGCAAATGACGGGTTGGGTCAGTTTCACTCTAATGGGCCTCTACGCCAATGTGGGTGAAATCGAAAACGGGATGAAAACGCTGGCCAAGCGTGACCGGGTCGAGGATGCGGGGGACGCAAAAGACCTGGTTGTGCACGACGGATCAATCTCATTCGAAAATGCCAGCTTTGCTTATGGTCGGGACATAGGCGGTGTTACAGATCTGACCCTGACTATAAAACCCGGCGAAAAGCTGGGTATCGTCGGCGCCTCGGGCGCGGGTAAGTCGACGCTCGTGTCCTTGCTGCTTCGACTCTATGACAGGGAAAGTGGCGCTATTCGTATTGACGGGCAAGACGTGTCGCAGGTGACACAAGACAGCCTGCGCCGCCAGATCGGTATGGTCACACAAGAAACAGCAATGTTCAACCGTTCGGCGCGCGAAAACATCCTGTACGGTCGCCCGGATGCGTCCGAGGATGAGATGATAACCGCTGCGAAAAAGGCCGAGGCGCATGAATTCATCCTCAGCCTTGAGGATGCTAACGGTCGCCAAGGCTATGACGCTCATCTGGGCGAAAGGGGTGTAAAACTCAGCGGCGGACAGCGTCAGCGGATCGCTTTGGCCCGTGCCATTCTGAAGGACGCGCCGATTTTGGTTCTGGACGAAGCAACCTCGGCACTTGATTCCGAGGTCGAAGCCTCGATTCAGACCGCGCTGCATCGGGTAATGGAGGGTAAGACCGTTCTGGCCATTGCACACCGGCTGTCCACCCTCAGCGAGATGGATCGGATCGTTGTCCTGGACCAGGGGCGGATTGTCGAAAGCGGAACACATGAGACGCTGCTGGATCAGGGCAGTCTGTATGCGCGGTTCTGGCATCGTCAATCTGGCGGCTTTATTCAGGCGGAAGCTGCTGAATAAGGGTTTTGTTGACTTGAAAGCCCGGCTATCAGGCCCTTCATGACGCAGCGATTCACAATCACACGGCTCGGCCATCAGGGCGATGGTATTGCCGATGGCCCCGTCTATGCCCCGCGCACTCTACCAGGTGAGGTCGTAAGCGGCACTTTGACGGGTCAAGTGCTGACCGATATCCGGGTGGAAACGCCATCCGAAGATCGGGTCAAGGCGCCGTGTCGCCACTACAAAGCCTGCGGCGGGTGTCAGTTGCAGCATGCCTCTGACGCCTTTGTGGCCGATTGGAAGCTTGAAATTGTGCGCAACGCCTTGGCCGCGCAGGGTCTGGATGCACAGATGCGCCCGATCCACACGTCACCCGAACAGTCGCGCAGGCGTGCAACGGTTGCTGTAAGACGAACAAAGAAAGGTACGTTGGCCGGGTTTCATGGTCGCGCGTCGGACACGATCACGGAAATCCCCGACTGCCGGTTGTTGGACCCCGAGTTGACCGCGGCCATTCCTGTGGCCGAGGCGCTGGCCGTTCTGGGTGGAAGCCGTAAGGGTGTTCTGGCGGTGACACTGACACTCTCCGAAGGCGGATTGGATGTAGCTGTTAGAGGCGGCAAACCCTTGGACGGTCCGCTGGAACTAGCGCTGGCTAAAGCGACCGAGAAACACGGGTTGGCGCGGCTGAGTTGGGACGGTGAAGTGATCGCTATGCGACAGGCGCCGGTTCAGCGGTTTGGAAGAGCCGCCGTCACTCCGCCGTCCGGTGCGTTCTTGCAAGCGACCAAGGACGGAGAACAGGCTCTATTACAGGCGGTTTTGGAGGCAACAGAGGGTGCAAAGCGCGCCGTCGACCTGTTTTCAGGTAGCGGTACGTTTTCGCTTCCCCTGGCCCAAAAAGCCGAAGTTCATGCTGTGGAAGGCGAGGCCGCAATGGTTCAGGCGCTGGATCAGGGCTGGCGCAGAGCGCAGGGTTTGAAACGCGTAACAACTGAGGCCCGCGACCTGTTTCGTCGTCCATTGATGCCTGATGAACTAAAGGCCTTTGACGCGATTGTTTTAGACCCGCCCCGCGCCGGATCCGAGGCGCAGGTGGAGGAGTTGGCTCAAGCCAGTCGACCAGTGATTGCCTATGTTTCCTGCAACCCGGTGAGCTTTGCGCGGGACGCAAAAATCCTTGTTAACGCAGGCTACACCCTTGAATGGGTACAGGTCGTTGACCAATTTCGGTGGTCGTCACACACGGAACTTGCTGCGCGCTTTGTCCTGAACGCCGCATCTTGACCAGACAGGAGATCGCGACACATGAGTGTCAAACAGCGTTTGCTGACCATCATCGAAGCCCCGGCTTTCGGGCGTTTCATCACGGCAGTCATAATTTTCAACGCAATTCTTTTGGGGATGGAGACATCACCCACTTTGATGAACGCAGCAGGACCGCTGATTGTCACGCTAGACAAGCTGTGCCTTGCCATCTTCGTGGCTGAGATCACAATAAAGCTGATCGCGACCGGGCGCAGATTCTTTACAAGCGGTTGGAATATATTCGATTTCCTGATCGTGGGTGTCGCACTTGTCCCCAGTGCTGGTGGTCTTTCCGTGCTGCGTGCCCTGCGGATCCTGAGGGTGTTGCGCGTGATTTCCGTGGCGCCCCGCCTGCGCCGCGTGGTCGAAGGCTTTATTTCGGCCCTGCCCGGGATGGCCAGTGTCTTCTTGTTGATGGCAATCCTATTCTACATCGGCGCGGTAATCTCGACCAAACTGTTCTCGGTGTCATTTCCCGCCTGGTTCGGTGATCTGGGCCTGTCGGCCTATACCTTGTTCCAAATCATGACGTTGGAAAGCTGGTCCATGGGCATCGTCCGCCCCGTGATGGAGGTATATCCCTACGCCTGGCTGTTTTTTGTGCCATTTATCATGGTCACGACCTTTGCCGTGGTGAACCTGTTGGTGGGTTTGATCGTGAACTCGATGCAGGACGCACACCATGCCGAGGACGAGGTTAAAACCGATGCCTATCGCGACGAAGTGCTGGAACGGCTGGAAAGCATCGAACGCCGTCTGGCCGAGCAGATGAACAGCAAAAAGTGATTTCCGTTTCGCAAGGTTTTTGGCATATTAATCTCCAAAAAACAGAGCAGGCAGTGAAAAATGGATCGTCGAGCATTCGGATTGGGGGCTATGGCAACGCTGAGCCTTACGGCTTGTGCCAAAGCTGGCCCAAGATTTTTGACTTATGATGGGCCCGAAGTGACCTCTTTGGTGGTCAACAAAGGCGCACGCAAACTCTATCTGCTGCATCATGAGCAGGTTTTGCGAGAATACGATGTGGATTTGGGATTTGCGCCACGAGGCACCAAAACCAAAAAAGGGGATGGTCGCACGCCAGAGGGCAGCTATCTGATTGACCGCAGAAATCCGCGAAGCCGCTATCACCTATCGTTAGGTATTTCCTACCCCAACTCTCAGGATATCGCTCAGGCCAAGGCAGCAGGCGTTAATCCGGGCGGTGATATCTTTATTCACGGCCAGCCGAATCTTCGGTCAGAGCTCAAGCGCGCGCGGAAAACACCCGATTGGACCGCAGGATGCATCGCTGTCAAGAATGACGAGATTGAAGAGATTTATGCGATGGTCAACAAAGGCACGCTAATCACTTTGCGTCCCTAGGCGGCACCGGGGCCCAGGCTCCAAACCCGAACACCTCATAGTCATGCTGGTAGACGTCCTCTGCCAGCGCCTCTAGCTCAGCATCATAGATCTGGTCCAGCGTAAACGGTTCATCAGGCGCGCGTGTGCTGGGCTTTGGCGGGTTTGAATGACCGATATCTCGTGCAAGCGCTGGAAGCGCTGTGGTCAGGTCTTCTTCCCGCAGGATCAGGTCTGGCAAAAGGAAACCGGAAATTCCGTCCAGAACCCGGGATTGGCTGCACCATGTCCCGTCAACGCGGATTGGGGTTTGATTGTTGAGGTTAAGACGTAGGAAGCCGAGAAAGGCTAAAAACGCATCACGGTGCTGCGCGACAGAATAATTGGTGTCCCGCACCTGCCCTGGAATCGGCACCTTTAGTCGGTTCCGCAGATAGTTGCGCACCATTTTGTAGCTGCCAGGTCCAGTACTTAGAATGTGTTGGCAAAACGCGGTATGCGCCCGCGCCAACGGATGGCGCAGGACTGTGAATTTTCGGTGACCGGTGTGGTTCCTCAACCAGGCGCGGATCTGTTTGCGGTTGCGATCGGTGATTAGATCACCAGTCTTACCGCCGTCCAGATCGGCCAGCCATTGGTTTATAACAGCCTCTAATCCGTTACGAATGGGCAAATACATCAAGGCCGACTTTGGTGCCGCGACGTATTGCGGGACGGCGGCACCGCGCTGCGGCTCAAAGCGAGAGGTGTGATGCAGCCCAAACTGGTCGACATCCGCCAGCGCACGCGTCATGTCGTCAGGATTTGTGACTTTTGACACTGCGGGCGCTGGGTTTTGCGGTTTCAGCGTGTCGTCCAGCCGGGTCAGTCGCGCTTTGACCCCCAGCCATTCGGCTAGGCCGTTCAGGACGTCCATTTCAGTCAGGTCTTCATAGGAGATGAAAAAAGCGCTCTGACCTGTCTTTTGCAAATGTCGCCGCAGCATGTGCTGATGGCTCTGGACCTGTTCCAGATAATCCAAGAATTCCTGTGCATCAAAGGTGACTTGGGCATCGACGCGGCGTTTAACATTCTTCAGCAGCCATTGCTGTGTGGTCCGCGCGATCTTCAAGGACAGGTAGCTGTCCAGTGGATTGCGGGTCAGAATGATCTTTGCGCAGCGATGGTCATTCAAAACGGGCTTCAGAATGCGCGGATCGTGTTCTTCGAAATACCGGAACCCGTTGATGTCACCGGGTGCTGTACGAATGGCTTTCAGCAGCTTCATCGGATCTGCGTCACGGTCTTCCAGCGTCAGGCCCAGCAGTGTATCTGACTGCAGATTCCCGGCAAAATGGGGATTAAACGCCTCGCCATGGCAGGTCACGCTGTCAAGCGCGTTCAGGTTTGCCTCCAGCAGGTTAGACCCTGTGCGCATGGCCGCCAGTACAACAAAGTAATCATATTTGGCTGCCATTGGCCGTCACTGCACCAGATAGGGTTTTCGGAAAGGTTTTGTCTGCCGACCAAACACATCGTCAGACGGGAAATCACCCATCAGATATGGGTGCATACCCTGATTCTTCAGATTTTGCAGGAACTTCCCGAAACCGGTCAGATCAACCATGGTGGGCACTTCGGTCAAGTGGCTGGCCTGATGTGCGCCGATCTCATCCAGAATCGTCTGTAACGGATCCATCGGCGATTCAATGAAATCGGCCAAGGTCCAACTGCGCATGCGGGCTTTGGTCCAGACCGAGGTCAAAACCTCGAGCTGCTTGGTTTCAATCTGCTGCAACCGTGCCGCTTCGCACCGGATCTCCGAGAAGTTGAGGTTTGAACGGAACAATGGAATTGCCCAGGCTCCGGTGATGACCGAAATCTGGGCGTTCTTGTCGCGCGCCAAAAACCAGTTGATCTCTTGCGTGTCTCTTGGGCTGAACTGAAAACACTGCCGTTCCCCCCGCGTGTTCCAGATCAGGTTCGACAGGAATGCTGTGGGGTTGTAATCCCGTAAAGTTGCGCTGTCGCTAAGGGCGCCGTTTGTGATGGTTTCCCCTTGTTCAAATTCGGCGCGATCAGGTCCGAACAAGTGCCCATGGACTTTTGCTCCCGTGGTGGTCACAAGCCAGGATTCAAAATCCTCAAACAGCACGGAAAATCCCTGGAATACAGAATAAGGCGAAGATGTCAGGCCGTTTTCGCTGCCGTGCCGTGGAAAGCGGCTTTGCATATAAAGCCCGTCGCGTCCTCGCGTCCGCCGTTCCACCGCTTTCGAGAAGATGCGGTCGATCTTGCCGGGATTGGGCTCAGCCGGTTTCATGGCACTGGTCTGGTCCGTCAGAAATGCCTGATACAGTCGTTCGGCCTGAGGCCAGATCTTACGGGCAACAAAGCAATCCGAGCGTCGCAGCAATTGCAGGTGATCGTCATAGAAAATATGAGGACGGCCCTGGTAATCGAATTTGGACAGAGTCAGGGATCGGCTTTCGATATGCGTCGAATATTGTCGTGCAAGGGTCTGGAAATAGCTTTCATCCGGAATCCAAACATGGCGGAAATACTTGTCGTATTGTTTACGTTTGGGATCTTGAAGGATGGCTGAGAGTGTCTGGCGGGTCAGGCACCACCACTGGCTGCCCATATGAGGCACCAAACCATCTGGAATTTGTCTGCGGTACCCCACGGCACGCTGTAGCCTGACATAGGTGTCAAACAGCTTGCGCTGTTTGCGCCACGAGAATGGGAACCGCAGGGTAAACCGTTCATGATCCAGACCGCCAATGGTCCAGCTGACATCGGATGTCGTTGCGCTTTCGATAAAATCCACGCGGGGCCGTTCAGCCAGGTAATCGATTAGCTCCTGAACCGGACGCAGGGGCAGGCATGCTCCTGAAGACAGAAACGCGTGCCGAACGTCAGGAAATTGCTCAAGCATCAATTCGGATGCGCTTTGCGAGGCAGCGACGATGCCCCAGCCGCCCCAATCGCACCGGTGACGTTCAGAAAAAACGATATCGGGATCGTTTGAGCAGGACGCGACAAAACGGGCGTAAGTGCCATCCGGGACTTTGCGATCCACGTGCACCACAACCGGACATCCCGCAGCCGTCCAATGGCGCGCCACCTGCTCGGCTCGGTCCAGCGAAGTATGGACCAGCATGACGATGCCCAGGCTACTCATGCCCAATTCCCCTTGGACATAAGGCCCAGAATCTCAAGCTGTCGCCAATTGATGTAAGCCTCGGACCATTGGCACCAGAAAACGGGTTTTTCCTCAAGCTGTGCGGCATAGGCTTTGTATTCACCTGATCCGCGGTAATGTTGACCGCGCTGCAGTTCCTCGCGCGCTTTGTCGCCAAGGGTGTCGATCAGTTTGGCATGAAGCAGTGACCCGCTGGCTTTTTCCCCGCCCCACTCGTCATAAACTTGGTTCAAACCCCGCGGCAAAAGCGAATGGGTCGAGCTGACATAGACATAGCGCCGATCCCACTTCACCAAGGGAATCTTGTTCAACGCAGGCGCTTTGGAGGGGTTTTCGCGAAAAAACACGCGCGCTCTAGGACCGCCTTGAATCCACAGGTTCTTATAATCCGGGTTCTTGGTGATCATGTAGTTCCCGGGATCGAACCAGCGCGCGATTTCGAACGGGTTCTGCCCCTCGCGGTAGGGTTCTGCATCTACCGGACCTTCGGGGTACATGTCGATCAGCATGGTTCCAAAACTGCGCACGGCGCTGCCATCCAGCCAATCCGTCAATGCGCGTATAGGGCGGGTGTCGCAAAACGGATAGATGAAGAATTCATCCGGATCGACGGTCAGAACCCAATGACCATGTGCGTATTTCCGCAAAATGTAGTTCGACCAGTCCAGACCATAGCCCGCGCGTTTGTAGCTGGTTGTCGTTCGCCAAACTGACACGTCGGCCTGTTCTTGTAGGAATTCGAAACTTCCGTCATCGCTATTGTTGTCGATGAACAAAAAGTGGTTGATGCCCAGTTTGCGGTAGTATTCCAGGAAAAACGGCAGGCGGATTTTTTCGTTCCGGACAACGCTCATTAGAAGAATGTCGTCGTGTCGGATGGCCGATGTGTTGACGCTGGCGGGTTTCAGTTCACGGCTTCGTCTGAGGCAGCGCAGAATACGGCGCTTGCGCCGCAATCGCATTTTGTAGGATTCGAACAGGCTCACGTGACTGCCCAACCTTTATTATTACGCGAGCTTTCCCCGACCTCGTCTTTCCAGTTGGCAGGACAAGGCATTACCGGTTTATGCCACCTATGCATCTTCTGAGGCAACTTTTTTAAACCGACAAAGTGTAAACGTGCGGTTGACTGTCGTATTTTCATTGCAGGCCCCAATCCCCGCCAGGCATCAACCCCATTTGTTGCAACTGTTTCCAGCCGGTATAACGGACTGATTGTGGAGTCCACATGACCGGCTGATTAATGATCCCGTCATAATACGCCGCAAATTGGCTTGGATCATGAAAGTGCTGGCGTCGTTCTTTTTCCGATTTGGACTTTTCAACAATCTCCGGCAGGAATTTTGTGTGCAGCAATACTCCCGAAGGCGCCGCTCCACCGGGCCCATCATAAGCTGCGTTCAGGTGGCGCGGCAGGGCCGAGTGGCATGAGTTCACATACGCATACCGCCGCGACCAGCGGATCAGTGGAATCTTGTTCAGAGTGGGAGAGCGCTGCCGCGTCTGGGTGAAGAACATCCGTTCCCTTGCGCCGCCTTGAACCCACAGATTGCCAATCGGGCTTTGTCGCTCTGCGCGATATGGCCCCGCATCGAACCAACACAGCAGATCTGTTGGGTCGGTATCCGGGTCATAGGTGTCGCGGCCCAACGGACCTTTGGGATAGAGGTCCAGCATCAACGCGCCAAAACCAACCCGCCCTTTCTGCTCCAGCCAATGTGTCAGGTCCTGAAGGGGCCGGGTATCGCAATGGGAATAAACCAACAGCTCATCCGCATCGACCATAAGACACCAGTGCGCGTGTCCATGCCGCATCTGGAGCCAAGTCAGCCAATCCAGACCAAATCGTGATCCCCGATAGCTTGAATAGGTTTGCCAGACAGAAACATCTGGTTGATCCAAGAGATACTCTGCCGAGCCGTCATCGCTGCCATTGTCGACGACCAGAAAGTGGCGCACACCCAACTGGCGGTAGTGGCGAAGAAACCAGGAAAGGCGGGTCATTTCGTTGCGCAGAGTGGTAAAAGCCAGCACGTCACCAGCGCGGATCTTGCCGGTCCGATCGTTCAGGCAGGTCAACTGGTTCCGGCTGCGAAAGGATCGCCACAGAAGCCGCCGACGTTTCCAGCGCAGCTGATACTTTTGCCGCCAGCCGATCTTGGGCAGCTTTTGTAACGCGCTGAAGGTCAATTTAGCCTCATTTCTCGTAGTGGCCGTTCTGATGCCAGCGCCAGGCATCCGCTATCATTGTCTCTAACGTGGAGCGTTTTGGCATCCATCCCAGTTCAGTTTCAGCCCGAACAGAGCCCGAGACCAGCTTGGTACAATCGCCTGCCCGACGAGGCCCGGTTGAATAAGGCACAGGGCGGTTGGTAACGGATTTGGATTGCTCGATTACCTCCAACACGGAAAATCCTGATCCGGTGCCCAGATTGAAAACACGGCTTTCCTTGCCTTGTTCCAGCCATTCCAGCCCCAGAACATGCGCGTCGACCAGATCGCAGACATGTACATAGTCGCGGATACATGTGCCGTCGGGGGTGTCATAGTCGGTCCCAAAGACGGTCAGGCCTTCGCGTTTGCCGTCGATCGCATCCAGCATCAGAGGGATCAGGTGCGTTTCGGGCTGGTGGAATTCACCAACGTCTCCGTCAGGGTCTGCCCCGGCAACGTTGAAATAGCGGAAAATGACGTGGCGCAGGCCGTGGGCCGCTTCGAAATCTTTCAGGATATCTTCGATTGCACGTTTCGATGCACCATAGGCATTCAGTGGATACTGCGCGGTGGATTCATCCAGAACCACGTTGTCATGTTCACCATAGGTGGCGCATGTGGACGAGAACACAAAATTCAAACACCCGGCTGCAACCGCAGCTTCGATCAAGGTCAACGAACCGGTGACGTTGTTTGACCAGTACAATCCGGGCTGCTTCATCGCGTCGCCCACCTGGCTTAGGGCCGCAAAATGCATCACGGCTGCCGGTTGGTGTTTGGCAAACACCTCGTCCAGACGCGCGCGGTCCAGCAGGTCGCCCTGCTCGAAAGGGCCGTACTTCACCGCATCCTGCCAACCCGTGACCAGATTGTCATATGTCACAGGCACATAACCCGCTTGCGCCAGCGCTTTGCACGCGTGCGAGCCGATATACCCTGCACCGCCAGTAACAAGGATAGTTGTCATGATGCGTCCTTTAAAACGAGTTAACTATACTTAAAATTTGAGCACCGCCGGATGTCATGAGGAAAATCGGTTATTCCAACCCCATCGCCGCCATCATCTCTTCGATTTTTGGGACATCCTGCGGGTTGTTCAGTTCCCAGAACTGGCGGCCCTTGGCCTCGACTTCGACGCACAGTACCTTGCGGCCGTTCTCCATGAACCGAAGCTGCTCCAGGCCTTCCAATTGCTCCAGCGGGCCGGTGGGCCAGCCTGGATATGCGGCAAGCGCATCGGGCCGATAAGCATATACACCCACGTGATGAAACACCGGGGTCGGCTCGTCGCCTGCATAGGTCTGCGAGGTAAACGGCACGACCTCTTTCGAGAAATACATCGCGCTGTGATCGCGACCGAACACAGCGGTGGTTCCTCCGACACGGTCATGCTTTCGGTCGTTCAGCAAACTGTTCAGCGCGTCGCCGTCACAGCGCAGCACAGGCGTGGCCACACCAGCATCCGGCGCCGCGCGCAGGCCCGCGATCAGGTCTTCTACAAACCAGTGTGGCGTCAGTGGCGCGTCGCCCTGAAGGTTGACCACCATATCATACCCAGCCCCCAGAACCTCATGCGCTTCGGCGCAGCGTTCGGTGCCGTTCTGACAGCTTTCCGAAGTCATCACCACTTCGGCCCCAAACCCTTCCGAGACCTCGCGGATACGATCGTCATCCGTTGCAACGACCACCCGATCAACGCCCGAGACAGACTTGGCTGCGCGCCAGGACCGTTCGATCAGCGTCATCGCAGTGCCTGTGGCACCAGATAGCGGCACCAACGGCTTGCCCGGATAGCGGGTCGAGGCATAGCGGGCGGGGATGGCAATCAGAACAGACATCAGGCTTCCTTTAGTTCAACACCCGGAGCGTAGGCGATAAAAAACGGGTTGGCATAGCCTTCTTTGCCATAGAGCAGCGGCGAATGGTCGTCAAAACGCACCACCTGGCCACCGGCCCCGGCCAGAACCGCGTGACCTGCCGCTGTATCCCATTCCATTGTGCGACCGACACGAGGGTAGATATCCGCTTCACCGGTGGCCACCAGACAGAACTTGAGGGAAGACCCTGCGCTTTTGCTGTCTTTGGCTTGGTACTTGCTGATGTAATCCTCGGTCGCCTGATCCCTGTGGGATTTCGAAGCCACGACCAAAAGCGCCGAATTGTCTGGTTTAGAGACTGAAATATTCGTCAAATCACCAGGTGTGTCCTTGTCAAACGCGCCGGTTTCCTCGACCGAACGGCCATCTGCTTGTGTGTAGAACATACGACCGCGAGCTGGGGCATAAACAACACCTCGCGTTGGTGTTCCGTTTTCGACCAGCGCAATGTTGACGGTAAAGTCGCCACGGCGGTTGATGAATTCTTTGGTGCCGTCCAGCGGATCAACTATCAGGAACGTATCACCTTTTTCCGAATGCGAAGCCGCCTGTTCTTCAGTGACCAGCAGAATATCCGGGAAAGCTGCGCGCAAACCGGCGGAAATCAATGCGTCTGCAGCCTCATCTGCCTCGGTTACTGGGCTGGAGTCAGATTTGACTTTGACATCGAAATCATCTGCCTCATAAATCTCCATGATCTTATCACCCGCCTGAAGGGCAAGACGTCGGATGACTGGGATAAGCGCGTCATAGGTCACAAAAATGCTCCGTTCCTGTGGTTTGTTGATCCAAACTCATGACCGACTTATGATGTGGCGGTTACGGAACGGCAAGATATTCATGCCAGATTGAGGGCGACGAGGCAGGAAAGACCTTCGAGTGTTTTACTTCAAGCGCAATCAATCGCTGCTGGGCGGCGCGTTCACAACTGCTGAGCTTGTGTTCCATGCTGTTGTCAGAAATGTGCGGGCACAGCACCCGAATGCGGTTATCGCCATTTTGATTAACGTCATACAACTGGTGGTGATGTGCATGGTGTTCTACCTGCTCATGACATTGCTGGGTCGGGGTGGCATAGCCAAGATCAGGGGTGAATTCCTGCTGTATATCCTGTCCGGCGTCCTTCCGTTTATGATGCATATCCAGTCGATTGGGTCGATTTCCGGGGTTGGTTCGGCCAACAACCCAATGACGCTGCATTCACCAATGAATGCGATGGTCCTTATCCTGGCGGCGGCTTTCGGCACGCTGTACAAACAGGTGATGGCCATGTGCGTCCTTCTGTTCATTTACAATGTTGCAGTCGCCCCTTTGGACATTGAGAATCCCGGTGGTGCCTTTGGGATGGTTTTACTGGCCTGGTTCACCGGATGCGCGATCGGGCTTGTGTTCATGGCGATCAAACCCTGGTTCCCGACAACCGTTGCTATGCTGTCAAACATTTACCGCCGAATGAACATGGTGTTTTCCGGTAAAATGTTTGTCGCAAACACGATGGGCGGATGGTTGTTGATGATGTTCGCCTGGAATCCGCTTTTTCACATCATTGATCAGTGCCGCGGTTTCATTTTTCAGAACTATTTCCCCCGCAACACCAGTTGGGAATACGCGCTTTGGGTCGGGATCGCCTTGTTGATGATCGGATTGATGGGTGAGTTCTTTACGCGCCAGCATGTTTCGCAAAGCTGGAATGCCCGCCGTTAACGCGCCACCCGCAGTGTCAGATTGATCCGCCCGCCCTTAGGCAACAGGCGCGACGATCCGAATCTGATCCGGTCCACCCCGTGATATGCCAACCGTGCGGACCCACCCATAACGACCACATCCCCCGAGCTGAGCCAGATCGACTCGGTCTTGCCGCCACGGGTGGTGTTGCCAATGCGAAACAGGGCGTCATCGCCCAGAGAAATTGACAACACGGGCCAGGAAAAATCAGCCTCGTCCTTGTCCTGATGCAGGCCCATCTTTGCGCCTTCGCCATAATAATTGACCAAACAGCAATCCGGCTCATGTTCCGTGCTGACCAAGTCATGCCAGATACCCAAAATACTGTTGGGAATGCCGGGCCAAACTCCGCCCTTGGGATGCTGTTCCTGATAACGGTAGCCTGCCTTGTCTGTCACCCAACCCAAATCCCCGGCCGAGGTCATACGCACCGACATCTCTTTGCCCGAAGGCGTGACGGGGCGAAACAAGGGCGCGGATTTCAGAATCGGCCGCAGATCAGCGATGACCTGCGTCTGGGTGGCAGGATCCAGATGGCCTTTTCTGATGTCGAACCCCCGCAAAATCAGCCGCGCCATTCCGGAAACCCCAATCCTTTCCAAATCCTTGCCAAAAAAGGCCACAGATTCCCGAAAACCTGCCTTTTACGGTGCTTGCAGGCCCTTGGTCTCGCCCTTATATACGCCGGGACGCGCGATGGTAGTGCTGTCGCGCACATCAGATCGGGGACGGGATGCCGTAACGGGTCCGGTTCTCGGGACATCGCCTTGAAGAGAAAGGGATTGCAAAAATGGGAAAAGTCATCGGGATTGACCTCGGAACCACCAACTCGTGTGTGGCCATCATGGACGGCTCGCAGCCGAAGGTCATCGAAAACGCAGAAGGGGCGCGGACCACGCCCTCGATCGTCGCCTTCACCGAAGATGAGCGACTGGTCGGTCAGCCTGCAAAGCGTCAGGCGGTCACCAACCCCGACAACACGATCTTTGGCGTCAAGCGTCTGATCGGCCGTCGTGTGGATGATGCAGAAGTCGAAAAAGACAAGAAAATGGTGCCGTACGCCATCGTTGATGGCGGCAATGGTGACGCGTGGGTCGAGGCCCGCGGTGAAAAGTACTCCCCAAGCCAGATCTCGGCCTTCACTCTGGGCAAGATGAAGGAAACCGCCGAGAGCTATCTGGGTGAAGAAGTCACACAAGCAGTCATCACCGTACCGGCCTACTTCAACGACGCACAGCGTCAGGCCACCAAAGACGCCGGTAAAATCGCCGGTCTGGAAGTGCTGCGGATCATCAACGAACCGACAGCGGCTGCTCTGGCCTATGGTCTGGACAAGGAAGAAACCCAAACCATCGCGGTTTATGACCTTGGTGGTGGTACCTTCGACGTGACCATCCTGGAAATCGATGACGGCCTGTTCGAGGTCAAATCGACCAACGGTGACACCTTCCTGGGTGGTGAAGACTTTGACATGCGCATCGTCAACTACCTGGCGGATGAGTTCAAAAAGGAACACGGCGTCGATCTGTCCCAAGACAAGATGGCCCTGCAGCGTCTGAAAGAGGCCGCTGAAAAAGCCAAGATCGAGCTGTCTTCGACCTCGCAGACCGAAATCAACCAGCCGTTCATCTCGATGGGTTCGAACGGTCAGCCGCTGCACATGGTCATGAAACTGACCCGTGCCAAGCTGGAATCGCTGGTGTCGGACCTGATCAAAAAGTCGATGAAGCCTTGCGCTGCCGCTCTGAAAGACGCCGGTCTGTCGGCTGCTGACGTGGACGAAGTTGTTCTGGTTGGTGGTATGACCCGGATGCCGAAAGTGATCGAAGAGGTCACCAAATTCTTCGGGAAAGAGCCGCACAAGGGTGTGAACCCGGACGAAGTGGTTGCTATGGGCGCCGCCATTCAGGCCGGTGTTCTGCAAGGCGACGTTAAAGACGTTGTTCTGCTTGACGTGACCCCGCTGTCGCTGGGCATCGAGACTCTGGGTGGCGTGTTCACCCGTCTGATCGACCGCAACACCACGATCCCGACCAAGAAGTCTCAGGTCTTCTCGACCGCCGAGGACAACCAGAATGCCGTGACCATCCGCGTGTTCCAGGGTGAGCGTGAAATGGCTGCGGACAACAAGATCCTGGGTCAGTTCAACCTTGAAGACATCCCGCCCGCACCGCGCGGTATGCCTCAGATCGAGGTGACGTTTGACATCGACGCCAACGGCATTGTCTCGGTTTCGGCCAAAGACAAAGGCACCGGCAAAGAGCAGAAGATCACCATCCAGGCTTCGGGCGGTCTGTCCGACGAGGACATCGAAAAGATGGTCAAGGACGCCGAAGAGAACGCGGAAGCCGACAAGGAACGCCGCGAACTGGTCGACGCCAAGAACCAGGCGGAAAGCCTTATCCACTCGACCGAGAAGTCGATGGAAGAGCATTCCGACAAGGTCGACCCGACCACCATCGAAGCCATCGAGCTGGCGATCGCCGCTTTGAAGGACGAGCTGGAGACCGAGAATGCCGACAAGATCAAGTCGGGCATCCAGAACGTCACCGAAGCGGCCATGAAGCTGGGCGAAGCCATCTATAAGGCGCAAGCCGAAGAAGGCGAAGAAGAGCCCGCAGCAGCCGACGCCGCACCGGGTGACGATGACATTGTCGATGCCGAGTTCGAAGATCTGGACAACGACAAGCGTAACTAACGGGTAACCGGGCCAATTCGGGCCGGTCCGGTTGCCGGGCCGGCCCGATTACGTTGAGGCAGAAGGAAACACTGATGTCAAAACGCGACTATTACGATGTGCTCGGCGTAGCCAAAGGTGCATCGGCGGACGAGATCAAAAAGGGTTTTCGCAAGAAAGCCAAAGAATTGCATCCCGACCGTAACAAGGACAACCCGGATGCCGAGGCGCAGTTCAAGGAAGCGAACGAAGCCTATGACGTTCTGAAAGACGCCGAACGCAAGGCGGCCTACGACCGTTTTGGCCACGCAGCCTTTGAAAACGGTATGGGTGGCGGCGGGCGTCCTGGCGGCGGCTTTGGTCAGGGCGATTTCTCCAGCGCGTTCTCGGATGTGTTCGATGACCTGTTCGGCGACTTCATGGGCGGTCAACGCGGAGGAGGCGGCGGCCGTCGCGCCGCGCGCGGCTCGGACCTGCGCTATAACCTGCGCGTGTCGCTGGAAGAGGCGTTCTCGGGCCTGCAGAAAACCATTAACGTCCCCACCGCCGTGGCCTGTTCGTCCTGTGACGGAACCGGCGCTGAAGGTGGCGTTGAACCCACAACCTGCCCCACTTGTTCGGGCATGGGCAAAGTGCGGGCGCAACAGGGCTTCTTTACGGTTGAACGCACTTGCCCGACCTGTTCTGGGCTGGGTCAGATCATCAAGAACCCCTGCAAATCCTGCCAGGGTTCCGGCCGTGTCGAAAAAGATCGTGCTTTGTCCGTCAATATCCCAGCTGGTGTTGAAACCGGAACACGGATTCGGCTGGCTGGCGAGGGCGAAGCTGGGATGCGCGGCGGTCCTCCGGGCGATCTCTATATCTTTGTCGAGGTCTCCGACCACAAACTGTTCGAACGCGACAGCGTAAACCTTTATTGCCGGGTTCCGGTTAGCATGGCCAAGGCCGCGCTGGGCGGTTCGATCGAAGTTCCGACCATTGATGGTGGACGGGGCCGTGTCCAGATTCCAGCCGGCAGTCAGTCAGGTCGCCAGATGCGCCTGCGTGGCAAAGGCATGCCCGCCCTGCGTGGTGGTGGCGTTGGTGATATGTTCATCGAACTGGCGGTGGAAACTCCGGTCAACCTGACCAGTCGTCAGAAAGAGCTGCTGCGCGAGTTTGAGGACCTGGGTGAAGACAACCACCCGGAATCCAAAAGCTTTTTCTCTTCCGTCAAATCCTTCTGGGACGGAATGAAAGGCTAAGACTGAGGCGGCGATTGCCGCCTCTTTTACGTTTTGACCGTTGTAAAAATCAAAACGACATGGCTTCGTTTGGCACTATCTGGTTTCCAGCCAATCCATGAAACGCATCGACCAGATCGCCGTTCCCAGACCTGCAATCTTGAACGGGCGATAGGACATGGCCCGCACCGGTGTTGTTGGAAAGGTCAGAGATTCAGAGTCAGCGCCCAGGGCACGCTCGGCTAGAACGCGGCCCATCACATGTGACATTGCAACGCCGCGCCCGTTGTAGCCTAGCCCGATTAAAAGGCCCGGCTGCGGTTCATGCAGGTGAGGCAGGTGGTCGTCGGTAACCGCGATGCGCCCGCCCCAATGATGGGACCAGTTGGCTCCTTTCACCTGAGGAAAAACGCGTTCGGCGTCTCGTTGAAGCCAATCGAAACCGCCCAGGTTGCCCGCGCGGTCCATGCGGCCCAACCCACCGTAGACCAACCGATTGTCTGGCTCTCGCCGTGCATACATGATGATCCGTCGGCTGTCCGAGATTGTGTGCCCCTGTGGCAGGATCGAAGCAATGACGTCTTCCGGCAACGGGTCTGTTGCAATCTGGATCGGGGTCAGAGGCATGATGCTGTTGGGTAGTTTCGGCACCAGTGGGCCGGTATAGCCGTTGGTTGCAACGATCACAGTGTCAGAGGTGACCGAACCCTGATCTGTGCGCAGTTGCCACTTACCGCCGACCTTGTTCATCGAGGTGACAGCGCTGTTTCCAAAAATCGAAACGCCGCGTTGTTGGGCGGCACCTGCTACGCCGCGCGCCAGCATCATTGGCTGTACGGCGCCACCGCGTGGGGTCACGACACCACTGGAATAGGCAGCAGTGCCCGAGGTGATTCGCAGATCATCCCCACGCAGAAGCTCCATTCCTGCGCCAAATTCGTTCCAGGCTTTCACGTCCGCCTCGGCCTTTTGCAAGGCCCGGTCGTTGTGCAGTACCCTCAGCCAGCCCTTCTGCCGGGCTTGGCACGGGATTTGATAGGTGTCGATCAACGAGAACAATTCGTCGGCGGAATTCAGAGACACTTCGGTCAGACGCTCAAAATAAGTCTGTCCCAGCATAAGCTGTAAGTCTTTGGGTGAGTTGAAAGGCAGCATAGGATTGACCTGCCCGCCAGTGCGCCCCGATGCGCCCCAGCCTACATCACCGGCATCGAGTACGACGGCTGACGTACCTGCCTCGGCCAAGGCCAATGCTGCGCGCAGACCGGTGAAGCCAGCGCCCAGAATGGACACGTCCGCGTGCAGATCGCCGGTCAATTGTGGGCTGTCGGGCATTGACGGCGCAGTGCTGGCCCAAAGCGAGTTCGGCCGCGTGGCCATGGCAGGTGGTGTTGCGAACATAAAAATCTCGTATATCGGAACAATAATTCCAATATTCGATAGCATCCGTCAGGTCGTCAAGTGGAAGTTTTCGGGTGCTTCGCCGCCGATCCGACTACAGATCTCGGCAGCGGTTTGTTTCAGCAAGTCAAGGCTGGCAAGCAATTCCTCTGGCGTGTCGTCTGCCGTCAAAGTCCAAACAGAAAGACAGGCGGCGACTTTGCCCTGATCATTCCAAATAGGAGCGGACATGCCCATGACCTGGAGAAATTCCTCTTTCACGACAACCGCATAGCCCTGATTCCGAACGACACCCAAGTCGGTCTCAAGCTCTGGCAGGTTTGTCTTTGTGTATTCGGTGAACTTTTCCAATCCGGCCGAGTCGAGCACGGAATTGCGCTGTTTTTCGGGCATAAACGCAAGGAAAACTTTGCCTGCGGCTGTGCAGTGCAGCGGTGCGTGGTCGCCTGCACGCGCTGCGTACCGAACCGAAACATTATTGGTTGTCCGCAGGTACAAAATGGTATCGCCATCCAAAACAGACAGCGCAATGTTCAATCCTGTCGCTTCGCTGAGGCGGTCAACAGGTTCTGCGACAACCTGCTGAAGATCCGGGTGTCGAAATCCGGCGCGTGCCCATTCCTGAAATCGCGAGCCAGGTTTGTAGGTTCTGCCGCTTTTGTCGTATTCGACCATCCGCTCACTTTGAAGAACGGCAAGTACGCGGTGGCACGAGCTTTTGACCAAACCTGTCCGCGCAACGATATCCGAAAAACCCATAGGTCTTTTTGCGTGGGTCAGGGCATCCATGATCATAGCGCACTTTGCGACGATAGAGCTGTCTGTCGATCTTGCCATGCCCACTCCCATATCTACTGCATTGCAGAACTACGACGAGTTTTTAACCGTTTCAACTTTTGAATACGCTCACAGCAAAACTTGAAGAATAAACAGTTGACGAAAAGAATGCGTACTCACTAGTGTTCTATTTCAGAACACCTGTTCTGCAAAACGATAGAATGAGAGGCTTCTTGATTGGCGGCGTGCAAAAAAGAAAAATACACGGCACAGTACCGTAAGGCGCACCCAATGCTCTCTCACAGTAAAACAGCGGAACGCGCTGTAAAAAAGTGACCCAACCGGAGGATACCATGAAAAAAACACTCGCCACTCTCGCTGCGACCAGTGTGCTTGCGTTGACAAGCCATGCAGTGCTTGCGCAGGACCTGGACGAAATCACCGTTGCATACTTCCTGGAATGGCCGCTGCCCATGCTAGAAGCCAAGGCCAACGGAACCTATGACGAGGCACTTGGCCTCAAGGTGAATTGGGTGAGCTTTGAAACCGGCACTGCGATGAGCGCGGCCATGGCCTCGGGCGACGTGCAGATCGCGGTCAGCCAGGGCATTCCGCCTTTCGTTGTTGCCGCATCCGCTGGTCAGGCGATTCAGGTGGTCGATGTCGCTGTGACGTATTCTGAGAACGACAACTGTGTCGTGTCGGAAGCGCTGGAGATCGATAAGGAAAACGCCAGCGAGCTGGCAGGTAAAAAGGTGGCTGTGCCACTGGGTACCGCCGCGCACTATGGCTTCCTTCGCCAGATGGATCACTTCGGTATCGACTTGGCCAGCCTTGAAGTTGTCGACATGGCCCCGCCTGAAGGCGCTGCGGCCCTAAGCCAGGGCGCAGTTGATTTCGCGTGTGGCTATGGCGGCGGTCTGTCCCGGATGAAAGAGCACGGCAACGTTCTGTTGACCGGTGCCGAGAAGGAAGAACTGGGTATTCTGGTGTTCGATGTGACCTCGGCCCCGGAAAGCTTTATCTCGGAAAACCCTGAGCTGGTCGCCCAGTTCCTTCAGGTAACTGCGGATGCAAATGAGCGTTGGAACTCGGGTGCGGGCGGTGATGCGATGCTTGAAGTTGTTGCCAAAGAATCCGGCATGGATCTTGAAGGCGCGCGCGCGGCCATCGGGACGATGGGTTTCCCCAGTATGGATGATCAGCTGTCGCAGAAATGGCTGGGCGGCAATGTGCAGACCTTCATGAAGGGCGTAGCCGACGTGTTTGTCGAGGCCGGCAGCATCGACGGTGCGCTGGACAGCTATGCCAACTCGGTCAACACCGAGCCGATGACGATTGCCGACGGCAAGTAACAAGGTTTGGCGTGGCGCATTTCCATGCGCCCGCCGATCCTCCCCCGGCAATCGGGCGTGCCGCCTGCTTGTGGCGGCGCCCTCATCTACAGAAAGCGGGATATGACAGGTTTATCCATCGAAAACATCTCCATGCGCTTCGACCTGCCTAACGGAACGGCCGTGCAGGCGTTGAAGGATGTCACGTTGCATCTGAACGAAGGCGAGTTGATGAGCGTGCTGGGCCCCTCAGGTTGCGGCAAGACCACACTGCTGAACATCGTTGCGGGTTTTCTGGCCCCGACCGAAGGGCAGATCGTGATGAATGGCCACACGGTCACTGGCCCTGATGCCGAACGTGGCATGGTGTTTCAGAAGGGCGCTTTGTTCGAATGGATGAGCGTGCGTGATAATGTAAGCTTTGGCCCTCGGATGAAGGGGCAGAAGGAAGCGCAATACGCGGCCGAGGTCGATCATCTACTTGAGGTCGTGGGGCTTCAGGACTTCAAGGAAAAGGCTATCTACGAATTGTCTGGCGGGATGCAGCAGCGTGTGGCGCTGGCGCGGTGTCTCGCAAATGACCCCGATGTCATCCTGATGGACGAACCGCTTGGCGCGCTGGACGCGCTGACCCGTGAAAAAATGCAATCGCTGGTTTTGAAGCTGTGGAAAGAGACCGGCAAGACAATCATCCTGATCACCCACTCGGTGGAAGAAGCGCTGCTATTGGGCGAGCGTCTGCTCGTGATGGCACCCAGACCGGGGCGCATTCACAAGGAATATCGCCTCCCCTTCGCAGATATGGGCGTCGACCAGGATCTGCGTGAGGTCAAGAAACACCCTGACTTCGCCACCAACCGCGAAGAGATCCTGGGCATGATCTGGGACATGGAAGAAGAAATCATGGGTCGGACGGAGGCAGCGCAATGATCCCCATTCTGATCTATATCGCGATATTTATCGGCGCTTTCTTTGTGGTCAAACTGGTGACTGCAGGCACAGACCGCCATGATTTCACCTCACTTAAGACGGTCACTTTCGGCGATGAAAGCGCCGTTGTCTCGGATCGTAAGGCATCAATCATCTCGATCATCGCCATCTTCGTGCTTTGGGGCGCATTCACCGGGTCGGCCTTGTTGCCGTCTTTCTTGCACGCGCCCGGTCCTTATGTCGGAGAGGGCTCATTCACCTACACTGTTGAAACGGCTGATGGTCAGACCGATGACGCCTCAGTGACGGTGATCGTGCACCCTGCGGACGCACCGGTGGATGAACCCGAGGTCGCGCCCGGCGACGGATTCGCCAAGGACGATGCCGTTGTGGTGCAGGCCTATCGCAGTAAGTTGGCCCGCCTTGACCGAAATGATGAGATCGGTCGTGACGAAGGTGCAAAGATCGTTGCCGTGAATGGTCAGTCGATTGAGCCGGGTGGTTCTGTGAACACTGATTTCGGTCGTGTGGTCATGTCGCAGCGCGGCACGCTCAACATCGACCCGGACAAGGGCTGGCAGATGGAGCCGATCTGGCTGCCCGCACCGGAAAACGTTTTCGAGCGCTTGGGCGAGATTGCCAGCGAAGGCTTCCGGAATTTCACCCTTTGGGAGCATCTGGGTTACTCGCTGTTCCGCGTGATCGTGGGCTTCCTACTGGGATCGCTTGTGGGCATTCCCTTGGGCTATGCCATGGGTCTGTCCAACTGGTTCCGTGGCTGGTTCGACCCGATTGTCGAGTTTATGCGCCCGGTTCCGCCGCTGGCTTTGATCCCGCTGGTGATCATTTGGGCAGGGATCGGTGAGGGAGGCAAGATCATCTTGCTGTTCCTGGCTGCGCTCTGGATCATGGCGATTGCGGCCCGTTCTGGTGTGTCCGGCGTGAACATCTCGAAGGTACACGCGGCCTATTCCCTTGGGGCGTCAAAGTGGCAGGTGATGCGCCATGTGATCATCCCCAATTCGTTGCCCGAGATCTTCACCGGTGCGCGGGTTGCGATGGGCGTCTGCTGGGGCACGGTTGTTGCTGCTGAACTGGTCGCCGCTGAAAAAGGGGCCGGCATGATGATTATGGTTGCCTCCAAATTCCAGAATACCGACATCGTGATCATGGGCATCATCCTGATTGGTGTCATCGGCTTCGGCATCGACATGCTGATGCGCTGGGCCGAACGTATTCTGGTGCCCTGGAAAGGCAAAAGCTGATATAGACTTGCACCAGACGTCAATACCGTCTGGGTGCACCCATAAAGATCATGAGGCGCGGTTTCCCAGTCAGGGTGCCGCGCCTTATGTGTTTTGCGCCTGCCGCGCCACTACGCGTGTTGCAAAACGGACCAGCGATATATCCAGTTTGCTGACCGATAACGCCCATTTGGCTCTTGCGTTCGGTGTCGGTGGCTGAGATTGTCTGCCCCAACCGTTGGGGTGCCCTATTTGCAGGGCTGAGAGGCGTGGCTGCGTTAACCCATCGAACCTGATCCGGGCAATTCCGGCGTAGGGAACGGTCTTTTGAATGCAGACAGTTTTCCTACATCGTTGCCCAAAGAAGATGGAGCGACGATATGGCTGCAATTGCCTTGACCATTGCGGGATCTGACAGCGGCGGCGGTGCCGGAATACAGGCTGACATGAAGGCCATGTCAGCACTTGGTGTTTTTGGTGCAAGCGTGATCACCGCCGTCACCGCACAGAACACGCAGGCCGTCACAGCGGTGCATGGTATTCCTCTGGACGTGATCGAGGCGCAAATTCAAGCGGTGCTGGGCGATCTGGATGTCAAAGCTGTCAAGATCGGTATGCTGGCAACACCTGAGATCATTCAAACCGTCGCAAACGGGTTGGCCGACTTTCAGCGACCCATTGTTCTGGACCCGGTGATGATCGCCAAGTCTGGTGACGCCTTGCTGGCGCAAGAGGCAATCCAGACCTTGCGCGATGTGCTGTTGCCGATGGCGGCGGTTTTGACCCCAAATCTGCCCGAAGCTGCTTGCCTGTTGGATGCAAAAGAGGCCGAAACACCCGATGAGATGGCCGCCCAGGGTCAGGCTCTTTGCGCTTTGGGTGCGCGCGCTGTGTTGATGAAAGGCGGTCATAGTGCGGGTGAGGTATGCCATGACTTGCTGATCGATCCGACGGGTATCGTGGCAGAGTTTCAGGCCCCGCGCCGGAACACCAAAAATACGCATGGGACTGGATGCACTTTATCGTCCTCGATTGCCGCGGGTTTGGCAAAGGGTCTGACGATGCAGGATGCCGTTGCGCAGGCGCATGAATACCTGCAAGGCGCGATTGGACGCGCAGATGAGCTGAACGTGGGTTCTGGGCACGGTCCGGTGCATCATTTCCATCAGGTCTGGCCCAAGTGACCGTCTGGTCTGTCATAGGAGCCGGGGTGGCCGGTCTGGCCGTCGCCAGCGAACTGGTGTCGCGCGGCGCGAAGGTGCAGGTGTTTGATCCCGGCGGCCCGCCAGGCCCGCACGGGTGTTCATGGTGGGCCGGGGGTATGCTGGCACCCTGGTGCGAATACGAAAACGCGGAAGAACCGGTGCTGAGACTGGGTCAGCGGGCAATCGATTGGTGGGCTGGTCGCACAAAGGTACAGCGGTGCGGTACGCTGGTTGTCGCCAATACACGAGACCTGCCGGACCTACGCAGATTTGCGCGTCGGACCGAAGCGTTTGTGGAAGCCGATCGCGCAAAAATTGCTGAATTAGAGCCTGATTTGCACGGGTTTGGGAAGGGCCTGTTCTTTGACCAGGAAGCCCACCTTGATCCCCGCCAGGCATTGCAGGACCTACACCGAGGCTTGAAGGAACAAGGGGTGGAATTCCATCGCAAATTGGCCCCTGCACAAATTGAGCACGCGATCGACTGTCGCGGACTGCACGCACGCGAATACCTGCATGATCTTCGGGGTGTGAAGGGTGAGATGCTGGTCGTGCGTTGCCCGGACGTTGAGTTGACACGCCCCGTGCGTCTTTTGCACCCCCGAATGCCGCTTTATATCGTGCCCCGGGGCGATGGCATCTACATGCTGGGCGCGACCATGATCGAAAGCGAAGACAGCAGCCGCATCACGGCCCGATCCATGCTGGAACTGCTCAGCGCAGCCTATGCCCTGAACCCGGCCTTTGGTGAGGCCGAGGTGTTGGAAATCGGCGTCGATCTGCGTCCCGCCTTTCCCGACAATTTGCCCCGCATCCGTCGCTTGGGTCGGACAATCTATGCCAACGGACTTTATCGGCACGGCTATCTGCTCGCCCCGGCTCTGGCGCAGGGTGTGGCGGATTTGGCGCTGGACAACACACATACGGAGATGGTCGATGAAGATCGTGCTTAATGGCGAGACGCGGGATGTGCGCGCCGAAACCCTGGCCGAGCTGCTAGAGGAATGCGGCTTCACTGGCCGCGTTGCCACCGCAGTGAACGAAGACTTCGTTCCTTCCAGCCTGCGCGTCGCGCACAAACTGGCCGATGGCGACCGGGTCGAAGTCGTTGCGCCGATGCAGGGGGGATAAGGATGAAAACCTTTTATGGAACGGAACTGCCCAACCCGCTGATGCTCGGCACGGCCCAATACCCCAGCCCTGCCATTCTGGAGCAGGCTTTCCGTGACAGCGGTGCGGGTGTTGCAACCGTATCCCTGCGCCGTGAATCCGGTGCGGGGCAGACCTTTTGGCAGATGATCCGGGAGCTTGGCGTCCTGATCCTGCCTAACACAGCTGGCTGTCATACAGTAAAAGAGGCCGTGACCACAGCCCATATGGCCCGCGAGGTGTTTGAGACCCCGTGGATCAAACTGGAACTGATTGGGCACACCGACAGCCTGCAACCGGATGTGTTCCAGTTGGTCGAAGCCGCCCGTATCCTGACCGAAGACGGGTTTCAGGTGTTCCCCTATACCACTGACGATCTGATCGTGGGCGAACGCTTGTTAGAAGCAGGGTGCGAGGTGCTTATGCCTTGGGGTGCGCCCATTGGGTCTGGGCGTGGTCTGAACAACGAATACGCCTTGCGCGCTATGCGGGCCGAGTTTCCGGATGTTCCGTTGGTGGTCGATGCCGGTATCGGTCTGCCCAGCCATGCGGCCCACGCAATCGAACTTGGCTATGACGCCGTCCTTTTGAACACGGCCGTGGCTCGCGCCGGGGATCCTGTTCTGATGGCCAAAGCGATGGCGCAGGCGACACTGGCCGGGCAATTGGCCCATCAGGCGGACCCGATTGAGGCGCGCGATATGGCTGAACCCTCGACCCCCGTTGTTGGAAAGGCATTTCTGTCATGACGCTGGACCGTTTTTATCCGATCTTTGATCACTCGGATTGGCTGCGCCGGATGTTGCCGTTGGGTGTCAAACTGGTGCAATTGCGCGTAAAGGATCAGCCTGATGATGAGGTTCGCGACCAGATAGCGGCCTCGCGCGATTTGTGCCGCGATCATGGGGCAGTTCTGGTGATCAATGATTATTGGCAACATGCCATCGATCTGGGATGCGACTGGATTCACCTTGGGCAAGAGGATCTGGATGATGCTGACCTGAAAGCCATCCAAAAAGCGGGTCTAAAGCTGGGTGTTTCAACTCATGACGATGATGAGCTTGAGCGCGTGTTGGCAATGGATCCCGACTATGTGGCACTGGGACCGGTCTATCCAACCATCCTGAAAAAGATGAAATGGCATCAACAGGGCCTGCCCCGCGTGACCGAATGGAAGGCACGTGTTGGCGACATTCCCTTGGTTGGTATCGGCGGCATGAGCGTCGAGCGCGCAGCGGGGGTGCTGGAGGCCGGGGCCGATATTGTCTCGGCCGTGACGGACATCACCCTAAACGCGGATCCCGAAGCACGGGTGCGCGCGTGGATCGAGGCGACGCGATGAGCCGCTATAACCGTCAGACGCTTCTGCCCGAAGTGGGCGCCGAAGGACAGGGCCGCTTGTCTTCAGCTCGTGTTCTGGTGGTGGGAGCAGGCGGGTTGGCCGCGCCGGTCCTGCCGCTTTTGGCCGGGGCCGGCGTTGGGGGGATCACGATTGTAGATGGTGACACTGTGGATCTGTCGAATCTGCATCGGCAAACCTTGTTTGCTGAGGCAGACTGTGGACATCCAAAAGCCGAACGCGCTGCTGACCGGTGCCGTGCATTGAATGCCGAAGTTGAAGTTGTCGCCCTCAATCACGCCCTTACAAGCGAAAACGCGGCTTCCCTGGTGGCGCAAGCCGATGTCGTTCTGGATTGCGCCGACAGTTACGCGGCCAGCTATATCCTGTCGGACACGTGCCTCGCGCAAGGCAAACCGTTAATCAGCGCTTCGGTTCTGGGGCTTTCGGGCTATGTCGGTGGCTTCTGCGGCGGAGCCCCATCCCTGCGCGCTGTGTTCCCGGACGCGCCCGATAGTGGGGCCAGCTGCGCTACGGCGGGCGTTCTGGGTCCTGTGGTTGGTGTGATCGGGGCGATGCAGGCGCAGATGGCGCTCAACCTGATCCTTGGGCTGGAGCCTTCGCCCTTGGGCCAGATTGTGCAGTATGACGCGCAAACCCTGCGCAGTACGGGGTTCCGCTTTGACGATGCGCCCGAGCCGAATACGTGCTTCCGCTTCCTATCTGTTAATCAACTGACGGATGCCGACCAAATCGTGGAGTTGCGCGGTATAGAAGAAGCACCAGTTCCAGCACACCCTGACGCCATCCGTATATCACCTGAAAACTTGCAACAGATAGACCCTAATAAAGGGAAACGGCTTGCTCTTTGCTGTGCGACAGGCCTGCGCTCGTGGCGTGCGGCGGAACACATGCAACCGAATTGGCCAGGCGAGATTGTCCTCGTCGCGGCCTCAACCTCGTGAATGAAAAGGAAACGCGAGACATGAAGAAGCTGATGACAGCCATAGCCCTTTTGGCCGCCGCGCCAGCCTGGGCCGAAGACAAGATGACAGTCCTGCTGGATTGGTTCATCAACCCTGACCATGGCCCTATTATTGTGGCTCAGGAAAACGGCTATTTTGCCGAGCAGGGCCTTGAGGTCGAAATCGTCCCGCCCGCGGATCCGTCCGCCCCGCCGCGTCTGGTTGCTGCTGGGCAGGCGGACCTGGCCGTGTCGTATCAGCCCCAGCTGCATCTGCAAATCCACGAAGGGCTGCCCCTGAAACGCGTTGGCACACTGGTTGCAACACCGTTGAACTGCCTTCTGGTGCTGGAAGATGGCCCGATCAAGTCGCCCGCAGACCTCAAGGGTAAGAAGATCGGTTTCTCGGTTGCGGGTGTCGAAGAGGCCATCCTTGGCACCGTTCTGGGCAAATATGACGTTGCTCTGGACGATGTTGAGATGATCAACGTCAACTTCTCACTCTCGCCCTCGCTGATGACTGGCCAGGTCGATGCGGTGATCGGCGCGTACCGTAACTTTGAACTCAATCAGATGGATATCGAAGGTCGTCCGGGCACTTGTTTTTACATCGAGGAAGAGGGCGTGCCATCTTACGACGAGCTGATTTATGTCGCCAACCCCGAGACGATGGACAAAGACAAGATCGCCCGCTTTTTGGCTGCGACCGAAAAAGCGACCCAGTATATCGTCAACAACCCGGAAAAAAGCTGGGAGATCTTCGCAAGCACGTCGCCTGAACTGCAAGATGAGCTGAACGCCCGCGCTTGGGTCGATACGTTGCCACGTTTTGCACTGCGCCCTGCAGGTTTTGATGCCGGTCGGTATGCCCGGTTCGAGGCGTTCCTGAACGAAAGCGGCATGATCGATAGCATCCTTCCGGTCAGTGATCTGACCATCGATGTTACCGCGCAATGAACGGGTATGGCAAAGCCTTCACGCTGATGCGTGATGCGGCGCAGGGGCCGTGGCGGGACTATACCCGCCACGCCTTTGTCGAAGGAATGAAGGATGGAACGCTGCCGCGTGAGGCGTTTCTTCACTATCTGCGTCAGGATTACGTGTTTCTGATCCATTTTTCTCGTGCGTGGGCTTTGGCAGTTGTGAAATCGGAAACGCATTCCGAAATGCTGACAGCGGTCGGCACCGTGAACGCTTTGGTTGCGGAAGAAATGCAGCTGCACATCGGTATCTGTGAGGCTGCTGGAATCTCACAGGATGAATTGTTCGCCACCCCCGAACGCGCCGAAAATCTTGCATATACGCGGTTCGTCCTCGAAGCGGGATACAGCGGTGATCTGCTGGACCTGCTGGCAGCGTTGGCCCCCTGCGTTATGGGCTATGGTGAGATCGGTACCCGGCTGGCGGAGGAAGCGACGTCCGAGACCTATCGCGATTGGATCAACACCTATGCCGGTGAAGAGTATCAAGGCGCGTGCCAAGCGGTAGGTGAGTTGCTGAATTCGGCTCTAACAAGGCGACTTGGGGCGGATTTTGAACCTTCACCCCGCTGGCATCGTCTGTGTCAAACCTTCCGGACGGCGACTGAGCTGGAAGTGAACTTCTGGCAAATGGGCCTAACACCATGACCCGTGCGCCCGGTCTGACAATCAGCGGATCAGCCAAAATCGATGATGCGACCCTGTTTGCTCCGTTGACCTTGAACCTGGACGCGGGTGCTTGGACCTGTTTGCTGGGCGGATCGGGCGTGGGAAAAACCACCGTTTTGCGGTTGATTGCCGGGCTGGAAACCGGGGCCAAGTTCTTGGGCCAGATCACAGCAAGCGACGGTTTGCCGGTCTCGGATCGGGTAGCTTACATGGCGCAGGATGATCTTCTGTTGCCCTGGGCGACAGTGGCTCAGAACGTTTCGCTTGGTGCGCGGCTGCGGGGCGAAAAGCCTGATCTGGATCGGCGTGACCGCCTGATCAAACGGATGCGCCTGCAGGATCACATGACCAAGAAACCGACCGAGCTGTCGGGGGGGCAAAGACAGCGCGTCGCGCTGGCCCGTACGTTGATGGAAGACCGGCCCATCGTGCTGCTGGATGAGCCCTTTTCAGCGCTCGACGCCCGGACTCGCGCCGATATGCAGGATCTGGCGGCCGAAGCGCTGGTGGGGCGAACTGTCCTTTTGGTCACGCATGACCCAGGTGAAGCCGCGCGCTTGGGGCAGTCCATTGTTGTCATGACCGAACACGGCCTGACCCCTTGCGACCCGCCTCATGCTCCGGCCCCGCGCAGCGTGGATGATCTGGAAACGCTGGAAACTCAGGGTGCGTTGCTGCGGCTTCTGCGGGAGGACGCAGCATGAGGTATCTGTCGGCGCTGGCAGCCACTCTGTTTGCTCTGCTCATCTGGCAAGGGATCGTAACCTTGACCGGATTGCCAAAATTCATCCTGCCCGGACCAGCCGTGGTGGCTGAAACTTGGTGGCAGAACAGGTGGTTAATCGCCGAGCATGCGTGGATCACCGCAGTTGAAGTTGTCATAGGCTTAGCTGTCGGTACGGTGCTGGGCGTCATCACAGCACTGCAATTGGCGAATTCGCGCGCCGCGCGAGTTTTGGTGCAGCCCATGCTGGTGTTTACTCAGGCGCTGCCGGTTTTTGCACTGGCACCGTTGCTGACCCTGTGGCTTGGCTATGGTCTGTGGTCCAAAGTCGCGATGGCGGTGCTGATCATCTATTTCCCGATCACCTCGTCTTTCTTTGATGGTTTGATGCGCACGCCACCGGGTTATCTGGATTTGGCGCGCACGATGCAGGCCAGCAAACGTTCGGTCCTGTGGCACATCCGTATTCCGGCGGCGCTGCCATCGTTGGCTTCGGGTATGCGTCTGGCGGCGGTTTATGCTCCGATCGGGGCGGTGATTGGAGAATGGGTCGGCTCGTCGCAAGGTTTGGGCTATCTGATGCTGCTGGCCAATGGTCGCGCCAAGACCGACCTGATGTTCGCGGCGATGCTGACGCTGGGTGTGTTCTCGATCCTTCTGCACATGATTGTCCGCCGCGCCACCGCGCATATGGAAGGAGAGGGGCGTTAACCAATCAGAAACTGATTCTGCGTCAGGGTGAAGCTATGACCCAGAACGCCTTTGCCGAAGCCCCTATGCTGTTTGACACGGACGAAGCGCCCGCGCAGCCGCTGCCGTCAGGTCGGTTACCCTCCTACATAAAAGACCACCGCAAGCGGCTGCGCGAACGGTTCATGGCAGGCGGATCAGCGGCGATGCCGGATTACGAGTTGCTGGAACTGGTGTTGTTCCGGTCGATACCCCGGCAGGACGTCAAGCCGCTGGCGCGTGGTTTGATGGATGCGTTTGGCGATTTCAACCGCGTGTTGACCGCGCCGGAAGAACGTCTGCGCAAGATCAAAGGCGTTGGGGATTCGGTGATCACGGATCTCAAGATCCTCGAGGCCTGCGCCCATCGGATGGCGCGTGCACGTGTGATGCAGCGGCATGTGATCTCGGGTTGGGATGCGCTGCTGGATTATTGTCACACCACCATGGCCCATCGCGAAACCGAGCAGTTTCGGGTGTTTTATCTGGACAGAAAAAACGTTCTGATCGCTGATGAAGAACAGGCCAAAGGAACCGTTGATCACGTACCGGTCTATCCGCGCGAGGTTGCAAAACGGGCGCTGGAGCTGAATGCTTCGGCCTTGATATTGGTCCATAACCACCCGTCTGGTGACCCGACGCCCTCGCAGTCGGACATCGACATGACCAACCGTATTCAGGATGCCTGTTCGGCCTTGGGGCTAACCCTGCACGATCACCTGATCATAGGAAAATCGACCGAGTTGAGCTTTCGGTCGGAAGGATTCCTGTAGCGCTTACTGAACCCAGATTTCGACCCGACGGTTAACTTTGCGGCCCCATTCCGTGTCATCGCAGGCCATTGGCATCGCCTCACCAAACCCTTCGGCTGAAACCTCGATACCTTCGGGCAGTGACGATTCCACAGCCGCCAGCACACCGTTGCGCACGGTTTGCGCGCGCCGCAAGGCGATGCGGGCATTGGTGGCGGCCCCGCCGTCACCGTCGCTGAAGCCCGCAAACACCAGCTTGCGCGCCTTCAGCGTTCCGGTCTCAAGCATCTGGGCCAGTTGTTGAATGTTTGAACGAGACTGTGCGTCGGGGCGCGAAGAGCCGGGTTCGAATCGAACAGACAAGGATAGGCGCGAAAGTGGGCGCAGCGTGTCGATCATGCGCTGCAACTCCTCCAACCCGACCTCGGAGCCGCCTGTTAAGATGGCATTGGCCAGCCGGTCGCCCTGCACGTCAACCGGCAGGTTTTCGGGCGATTGATCCACATACCCCGCGCCCCGTATCGCCATCTGAGCCTCTGGGCTTTGGGTGTATGCCAGAAACTGTCGCGCGATCCGTGGCAGGCGTCGGTCCGGGAGGTAAAGGAACATCGGCAGAGTCAGCGGATAATCCTCGGTCTTGATAGATTGTCGGGTCGCGGCAAGAGGATGTCCGCATCCTCCGGTCAGTGGCAGGATGCGGGTGGTATTAGCTGTAGCTTTGCTGGCTATCCCAATTGAAAAGGGATCTTTTGCGACAGAGTCTGTCAGATCGCGGATTCGGCTGTGCGGGGTCGCTGTCGGTGACAATTCTGCATCCACGGTTTTCAAAACCTGGTCTTCAACAGCTTGCGAAAGTCCGGATCCTATTTCCGGGACATGCAAAGCAATCGGCGCGTCTGGGCCGCCCAAATCCGCCCAATTGGTCACTTCCCCGGACAGGATGCGGGCCAAATCCGCCATCGAGATTTGCTGCATCATGTTGTCGGCAGCGACCACCGGGACCATTGCGTCCAACGCAATGACGCGCGAGCGCCGCGCCCGTTTCAGATCACCCAAACCGGCAGCTTCGGCTTCCTCTCGTTCTGACTCACGCACTTCCCGCTGGGCCATCACAATATCTGTCTGATCCGCAACAAGATCACTGAATCCACGCGCCGTCGTGCCCACATCAAAATAAAACCGTGCCAGCGGTGCCGAGCGCTCAGCCTGTCTTAGTTCGTAGACAAAGCTGTCCGAATCCACACGCGCCGGGATTGCGGTCAGGCTTTCTTGTTGCGCGAAGCCAATGATCAGCGCGGGCAGTACCGTTTCAGCCATAACGGATGAGCCGGAAAACCACAGCTCGGCCACAAAATCGGTCAGGTTCGGGCAGGCTGGACCGTCACATGTAACGCCCGATCCATCCACCGTGAGTGCGCCAAACTGCGTCTCAACGCGATAAAACTCGCCGTCAAAGCCCAGCAGATTGCCGGTCACTTCGACCTTGCCGTCATGCGACGTCAGCGTGATGTCCTGCGCCAGAGCGCCAGTGGCAAATGAAATCAGCGCAGCTGCCGCTACACGGAATAATGTCATAAGAGAGCCGAACCTGCCTGCGGATTACTTTGCCGCAATTGTCAGGTCTGAGAGCAGATTTTTCAACACCAGAAACTCACCAGCCTGTGAACAATCGGGCAGGGTCAGCGACATGTCGCGTGACCGCAAGCGACGGTCTGGCAGAAGCTCTAAAGCTTGCACGTTCAGCGTGTGCCCACAATTTGCTTCTGTCACTTCGGCCTCGACCGTCAGGTCAATTGTACCGGACTGATCCGATGCGCCTGCAGGAAAAGAATACACTTCGATATTCTGTGCCTTTTCGTGACCAATCTGACCCAGGCGCAAAACCTTTCCGGCGCCTTTGGCCGATGCGTCATCCCATACATGGCCATCACCGCCATAGCTGGCGCCGAACTCCAGAGCATGGATCTGCAATTCGGTCTCGCCCTGCCATTGCAGGGCAACGCGATTGTATTCGACAATGTCAGAAACGTGAGTGGTGGCGACAGTGCCGGTTTGGTCTTCGAACGAAATCAGGAAAATCGCGTATTCCGACAAGGCCGGGATGGTCATTTGCAACCCGCCAGAGGCATCGGTCATTTGACTGACCGTCAGGCCACTGTGGTGGATCTCAACCCGCTCTTCCGCGTTGCAGGGCGCTTTGAGCGAAACACGCGCCATCGCGCCCGAAACCGCAATTGCACGGGCACTGATATTACAATCCGACGGTTTGAGCGCGGAAGGAACCCCGCGAGGTGCCGAAGCTGCATTGCCGGGATTTGCATCAGAGGGCGTGGCAGACGTCAAAACAATATCTTCCAGTCCCGACAGAACCGAAGACTGTTCGGATGCCGAAGCGACATCAATTCCAGCCTGCGCGCCGTTGGGCTGCGCAGATGATCCGTTTTGCATCAGGTAGCCGATGCCCAAAGCACAGGCGACGGTACCGCACATGGTCACGTAGTTGCGAACTACAAACAAGACACCCTCCCCAGTTGAAGGAGCAGCTTGCACTCTCGTTACGAATCGCGGCCAATTTGTGGCCGCGAGACGGACTCATTGTGATCAGTGTGTGTTGACGTCAGGTCAATCGGCCGTGGCAGTGTTTGAACTTTTTGCCAGAGCCGCAGGGGCAGGGGTCGTTTCGCGACGGGTTACCCCAGGTTGACGGGTCATTCTCATCAAACCCCGGCAGCGCATCACCGGATGCTGTAGCTTCGGCTTTGGCTTCGGCCTGACCAGCGGCCTTGTCCACCGCCTGTTGCGCCTGCGCTTGTTGCGCAGCCATCTGGGCGAGCATTTCTTTCTGCTCTTCCTCGGTCAGCGGACGCACGCGCGACAATTGCTGAGTCACGGTTTCGCGCAAGCTGTCCAGCATACTTTCGAAAAGTTGGAAGCTTTCGTTCTTGTATTCGTTCAGTGGGTCGCGCTGTGCGTAACCGCGAAAACCGACGACCGAACGCAAATGTTCCAACGTCAGCAAATGCTCGCGCCATTTGCTGTCGATAGTTTGTAGCAATACCTGTTTTTCGATATTGCGCATGTTCTCAGGCCCGAAGGCGACGGCTTTCTGGGCCATCATCTCATCAGCGGATTTGATCAGACGTTCGCGCACCTGCTCGTCATCCACGCCTTCCTCGGCGGCCCAGTCCTGAACCGGGGCGTCGATGGTCAGCTTATCCTTGATCGCCTCATGCAGACCATCGGTATCCCATTGATCGGCATAAGATTTCGGCGGCATGTACTCATCGATCAGATCGTCAATCACCTGCTCGCGCATATCTGAGACGATCTCGGACAGGTCATTGGCCGACATGATTTCGCGGCGCTGGCTAAAGATCACCTTACGCTGATCGTTCATCACGTCGTCAAATTTGAGAACGTTTTTCCGCATGTCGAAGTTGCGGCCTTCAACCTTGGACTGCGCGCGTTCCAGCGACTTGTTCACCCAAGGGTGGACGATCGCCTCGCCTTCTTTCATGCCCAGCGTGGTCAGCACCTTGTCCAGACGTTCCGAGCCAAAGATGCGCATCAAATCGTCTTCGAGGCTCAGGTAGAACACAGTGCGGCCCGGATCGCCCTGACGGCCTGAACGACCGCGCAGCTGGTTGTCGATGCGGCGGCTTTCGTGGCGTTCAGACGCCATGACATACAGACCACCAGCAGCCAGAACCTTTTCTTTTTCCTCAGCGTGGCGCGCTTCTTCTGCGGCTCGCAATTCCGATGGATCAGCCTCGGGGTTTTCGGCCAGCGCCTTCAGCACTTTCATTTCGACATTGCCGCCCAGCTGAATGTCGGTGCCGCGACCGGCCATGTTTGTGGCAATTGTCACGGCACCCAAACGGCCTGCATCTGCAACGATCTGCGCCTCTTGCTCGTGCTGACGGGCATTCAGAACGTTGTGCTCGATGCCTTCTTTGGTCAGCATTTGGCTCAGCAGCTCGGACTTCTCGATCGAAGTGGTACCCAGCAGAACCGGCTGACCTTTTTCCTGCGCCTTTTGGGTTTCGCTGATCATCGCGCCATATTTTTCCATTGCGGTGCGATAAACCTGATCATCCTCGTCGATACGGGCAATTGGCTTGTTGGTTGGAACCTCGACCACGCCCAGACCGTAGATTTCCTGAAATTCCTCAGCCTCGGTCAACGCAGTCCCGGTCATACCACCCAGCTTGTCATACAAGCGGAAATAGTTCTGGAAGGTCACGCTGGCCAGCGTCACGTTTTCGGGCTGGATCTGCACACCTTCCTTGGCCTCAATCGCCTGATGCAGGCCTTCCGACAGGCGGCGACCCGGCATCATACGGCCAGTGAACTCGTCGATCAGAACAACGTTGCCGTCCCGGACAATGTAATCCTTGTCCCGTTGGAAAAGCTTGTGCGCGCGCAGACCCTGGTTCACGTGGTGCACGACCGTGGTGCTTTCGGGGTCATACAAGGAATGGCCTTCGGGAATCAGGCCTGCCTGTAACAACTGAGCTTCCAGAAACTCGTTGCCCTCGTCCGTGAAGGTCACGTTGCGCGACTTTTCATCCAAACTGAAATGGTCATCGCTTAGCGTTGGGATCAGCGCGTCAATCGCTGTGTACAGATCCGAGCGGTCCTGTGCAGGCCCCGAGATGATCAGCGGCGTCCGCGCCTCGTCGATTAGGATCGAGTCGACCTCGTCCACAATCGCGAAGTTGTGGTGTTTCTGATAAACCTGTTCCAGATCTGCCTTCATGTTGTCGCGCAAATAATCGAAACCCAGCTCATTATTGGTGGCATAGGTGATGTCGCACTTATAAGCGGCCATCTTTTCATCATCGGGCTGGCCCGACCAGATCACACCGGTGGTCATGCCCACGGCGGCAAACACCTTGCCCATCCATTCCGAGTCGCGCTTGGCCAGGTATTCGTTCACCGTGACCACATGCACGCCCTTGCCGGTCAAAGCGTTCAGATAGGCAGGGAAGGTCGCGACCAGTGTCTTGCCCTCACCCGTTTTCATTTCCGAGATATTGCCCTGATGCAGGAAGGTTCCGCCCATCAACTGCACGTCAAAGGCCCGCAAACCAAGCGCGCGCTTTGCACCTTCGCGCACGTTGGCAAAGGCTTCGGGCAGCAGACTGTCTAGGCTTTCGCCATCCAGCGCCCGTTTGCGCAGTTCTTCCGTTTTTTCGATCAGACCCTGATCCGACAGTTTCTCAAATTCGGGTTCCAATGCGTTGATCTTTTCGATCAGGGGGCGGGTCGCCTTGATCTTGCGGTCGTTCGGTGTTCCGAACACCTTTTTGGCGAGCGTTCCGAGTCCCAGCATGTTCACTCCAGCGGATCTGTTCTTGTCTTGGTTGCGACAGGCTTGCCCACCTTGCGCGCAACCCATAGATACGGGGGGTGAAAGGCGGCCCTGTCCAAGGCTTCAAAGCGATGTAAGCGGCAGGTTCCAGAGTGTCAACGCTGCGCCCTGTCGCGGCAAGGAAATAGGATGATTCAATGCCCAAAGGCCTCACTTTTCTGCCATCGCTGGCTCTGACTGCCATGATGGCGCTGCCGCTGGCCGCCGAAACCCAACCCGATGCGTCCACAGTTGTTGCGCGTGTGAACGGTGACGAGATCACACTTGGTCACGTGATAGCGACCGTTGCCGTTTTGCCCCCGCAGTATCAGCAGGCAGAAGACGACGTTTTGTTCGACTTTGTTCTGGAACAATTGATCCAGCAACAATTGCTAGGTCAGCAGCAAGATGACCTGAACACTGAAAACGCCCTGCGTTTAGAGAATGAAGAGCGATCGCTGCGTGCGGTACAGACGGTCGCCGCGTTGACAGAGGCTGCGGTCACGGATGATGCCATTCAAGCGGCCTACGATGCGCAATTCAAAGATTTCGCAGGCGAAGACGAATTTGATGCCAGCCACATCCTTGTCGAGACCGAGGAAAAAGCAAAAGAGCTTAAGCTGCAGCTGGATGAAGGTGCCGACTTTGCCGAGCTTGCGCGCGAAAACTCGACTGGGCCGTCCGGCCCCAATGGGGGCGCGCTGGGTTGGTTTGGCAAGGGCCAAATGGTGCCCGAGTTCGAAGGCGCCGTGATCGCGCTTGAAAAAGGGCAGGTCTCGGATCCGGTTCAGACCCAATTTGGCTGGCATCTGGTCAAGCTGAATGACAAGCGCAAGACCGAAGCGCCTGAATTGGACATTGTGCGCGAAGAACTTGTGCAGACGATCCAGCAGGACGTCATTCAGGCCCGTATTGATGAGCTTACGCAACAGTCACAGATCGAGCGTCCCGCGCTGGATGGTGCAGGCCACGAAATGATGCGCCAACTGGACCTGATTCAGGAGTAAAGACCCGTGGCCAAGATTACCAAGGTTTCACCGCTGGCCCCAGCGTCATTCCCTGACCTGCCCGCGATTGACGGTGTGCGCTTCGCAACTGTCGAGGCCGGGGTGCGTTATCAGGGCCGTACCGACGTCATGCTGGCCGTTTTGGACCCAGGCACTTCGGTCGCCGGGGTCTTTACCCGCTCGGCCACACGGGCTGCGCCGGTGCTGGACTGTCAGGACAAGATCGGTGGGTCCAGCGAAGGGCCTGCGGCGATCCTGGTGAACTCGGGCAATGCCAATGCCTTTACAGGCCACTATGGCCAGACCTCGGTGGCCGAGGTGACGCAAGCCGTGTCCAAGGCCACCGGCGTTCCGATAGAACGCGTCTTTACCTCGTCCACCGGGGTGATTGGTGAACCGTTGCCCCATGACCGTATCGTTTCGCAGCTTGAGACGTTGAAATCCGGCCTGAGCCGCCATGCTATCGAGGATGCAGCACGGGCAATCATGACCACCGACACCTTCCCGAAAGGGGCGTCTGCTCAGGTCGAGATTGACGGGAAAACAGTCTCTATTGCTGGGATTGCGAAGGGGTCCGGCATGATCGCGCCCGATATGGCGACGATGCTGGTCTATATTTTCACAGACGCGCAACTCGAGCAATCTGCGCTGCAGTCCATACTGAGCGCGCAGACTGACCGGACCTTCAACTGCATTACCGTGGACAGCGATACGTCGACCTCGGACAGCCTGTTGCTGTGCGCCACCGGGGCATCTGGCGTGAACGCCACTGGCAATGCCGCCTTTGCCGAAGCGCTGGAAACCGTGATGCTGGACCTCGCGCAACAGGTCGTGCGTGACGGGGAAGGGGCCACAAAATTTGTGGAGATTCGCGTAACCGGGGCCGTCTCGGACATGGACGCCAAGGTGCATGGTTTGGCAATTGCCAACTCGCCGCTGGTCAAAACCGCCATCGCGGGCGAGGACCCGAACTGGGGCCGCATTGTCATGGCCATCGGCAAATCCGGTGCGGCGGCGGATCGGGACCTTCTGAGCATCTCGTTCGGTGACATTCTGGTGGCGGAAAAAGGTTGGGTCAGCCCTGACTACCGTGAGGAGGATGCGGCCGAATATATGAAGGGTCAGGACCTTGTGATCGCGGTCGACCTTGGACTGGGCGAAGGCAAATCCACCGTTTGGACCTGCGACCTGACCCATGGATACATCGAGATCAACGCGGATTATCGCTCGTGAAAACTATACTGGTATCTGCTGTCGCTCTCATCGACATCGAGGGCCGTGTCCTGCTGGCCCAACGTCCCGAAGGCAAATCCATGGCCGGTCTGTGGGAATTCCCTGGAGGCAAAATCGAACCCGGCGAAACCCCCGAAGTCGCCCTGATCCGCGAATTGCATGAGGAACTGGGCATCGACACCTGGGCCTCGTGCCTCGCGCCGCTGACTTTTGCCAGCCACAGCTATGACGATTTCCACTTGCTGATGCCGCTGTTTGCTTGTCGGAAGTGGGAGGGGATACCGCAGTCCAAGGAGGGTCAGGCGCTGAAATGGGTGCGCGCGAACGATTTGCGGAATTATCCGATGCCTGCGGCGGACATACCGCTGATCCCAATTTTGCGGGATTGGTTGTAGCCGCACATGCTGGTTCCGGACTTATTCAACGCGCGTCGCTGACAGTTTGAGATACCCGACCGGAGTATTTGCGCCATTTCTGACAAAGTCATCGTCTGCTGCATCAAATATTGAGAAGGTTTTGACGTCTTTTCCATATTGGATGATTGCGTGACCGTGTTCATCGATGAACTGCAACTTGCCTGTACTTTTTGCGATCTGGAAGAAAACGATATTGAGCCCTGGCCTTAGAGTGCTTTCAAAATCTCCCATAGCAACCTTGCAATCCGCAGACTCTTCACACGTAAACCGAAAAACAACTTCATCGTCTTCAACTTTAATATGCCCCTGGATCAGTACCTCCGAGGGTTGCTCTGCAACTGCCCCTGATCCCGTGAGCAAGCTTAATATGAAGAAAAGCCGATAGATGGTGTTGGTCATCAACTTACCTAAAAAATAGCCTAAAACACATATGCATTAGAGGTCGCACATATCGCCTGCCTCGCCAAGCGAGATCTTGTAAACCGTTCAATTCTCAGGAACACCCTTTCACCCCTGTTACAATTCGTAAGAATTGAGAAAACATCAGGCAAAACTTGACGTTGATCTTTCCTGCGTCCCTTATCGGGACATCGACACCCGGGGCGTGTTCCCGATCTGTCGTTTCCGGCTCGGAGGAGGGGCCGGATGGGGAGGAGAGAAAGATTGGCTCAGACGCAGTCGGGCGCTGAAGGGATGCAGTCTCTTCCGGCGCTGCTACATCGCAATGTGACCCAGTTCGGGGATGCCCCGGCCTATCGGGAAAAAGAATTCGGAATCTGGCAATGCTGGTCCTGGGCGGAAGCCGCCAAAGAGATTCGAGCGATTGCGCTTGGGTTTCTGGAATTGGGCGTTGAGAAAGGCGACCATATCGCCGTCATAGGCCGCAACCGTCCCGCGCATTATTGGTCGATGGTTGCCGCGCAGATGGTGGGCGCGGTGCCTGTGCCTCTGTATCAGGACTCAGTCGCCGAAGAGATGGCCTATGTGCTGGAACATTGCGGCGCGAAATACGTGGTCTGCGGCGATCAGGAGCAGGTCGACAAGGTCATCGAAATTCAGGAAAACCTTCATCAGGTCAAACACATCCTCTATACCGACAAGCGCGGGATGCGGAAGTATGACCATTCCCAGATGAACGCGCTTGATGACATTATGGCCGAGGGCAGTGCCGGTCATGCACGGTTTGACGCGGAACTGGACAAGCGCATCGCAGCGATCACCTATGACGATACCTGCGTGATGCTTTATACCTCGGGCACCACAGGCAAACCCAAGGGTGTGGTGCTGTCGAACCGCAATGTCATTGAAAGCGCAAAGAATTCTGCTGAATTTGATCACCTGACACGGAACGAGGACATTCTGTCTTATCTGCCAATGGCTTGGGTGGGTGACTTCATTTTCTCGATCGGTCAGGCCTATTGGTGCGGCTTCTGCGTGAACTGCCCCGAAAGCGCTGACACCATGATGACGGACCTGCGCGAGATCGGGCCGACCTATTTCTTCGCACCGCCGCGCGTGTTCGAAACGCAGCTGACCAATGTGATGATCCGGATGGAGGATGCGGGCAAGCTGAAGCAGCGCATGTTCCATCACTTCATGGCGCATGCCAAGAAGGTTGGTGGTTTGTTGTTAGACGGCAAGCCGGTGGGCTTTGGCGACAAGCTGAAATACGCGTTGGGCAATCTGCTGGTTTATGGGCCGCTCAAGGATACGCTGGGCTATGGCCGCTTCCGCGTTGGATATACGGCGGGTGAGGCGATTGGGCCGGAAATCTTTGATTTCTATCGCTCTTTGGGCATCAACCTGAAACAGCTTTACGGTCAGACCGAGGCAACCGTCTTCATCACCGTACAGCCGGATGGCGAGGTGCGTGCCGATACAGTTGGCGTTCCCGCGCCGGATGTGGAGTTGAAGATCGACGATAAGGGTGAGATTCACTATCGCTCGCCTGGCGTGTTTGTTGAGTACTACAACAATCCCGATTCGACTGCCTCGACAAAGGATGCCGAGGGGTGGGTGGCCACCGGGGATGCGGGGTTCATTGAAGAGACCTCGGGTCACTTGCGGATCATCGATCGTGCAAAGGATGTGGGCAAAATGGCCGACGGGTCGATGTTTGCGCCGAAATATGTCGAGAACAAACTGAAATTCTATCCCGATATCCTTGAAGTTGTCCTGTTTGGCAACGGCAAGGATCGCTGTGTAGCCTTTATCAATATCGACCTGACGGCAGTGGGGAACTGGGCCGAGCGTAACAACGTGGCCTATGCGTCCTATCAAGAACTGGCGGGTCATCCCCGCGTGTTAGAGACGATTCGTGGCCATGTGGAAGAGGTCAACAAATCGGTCGCGGCAGATGAAATGCTGTCGGGCTGCCAGGTGCATCGCTTTGTGGTTCTGCACAAGGAACTGGATGCCGATGATGGCGAGATGACCCGGACCCGCAAAGTGCGCCGCGGCTTTGTCGAGGACAAGTTCCACGACATCATTGCCGCGCTATATGATGGGTCCGAGAGCGTTTCGACCACCACCGAAGTGACCTATGAGGATGGCCGCAAGGGCTCGATTTCTGCAACTCTGGAGATTGTAGACGCACCGGTTGTGCCGGTCGCGCAGCACAAGGTTGCGGCGGAATGAGCGCCGCTCGACCTGCCGCCCATCTTCTCGTTTTTGTGTCAGGGAGTAACTGATGCTGGATAATTCCGAAGGATATGTCACCGAAGACGGCCGCCAGATTGGCGGTGTGGTGATGGAAATGAAGAACATCACGCTGCGTTTTGGTGGTGTGGTGGCGATCAAGGATATCTCGTTCGACATTCGCGAAGGTGAGATCCGCGCGATCATTGGGCCGAACGGGGCGGGTAAGTCCTCGATGCTGAACGTGATCTCGGGCTTTTACGTCCCGCAAGAGGGCGAAGTTTGGTTCCACGGATCAAAGCGCCCGCCAATGCGGCCTTATGAGGTTGCGCAACAAGGCATCGCACGGACTTTTCAGAACATTGCTCTGTTCGAAGGTATGAGCGTTCTGGACAATGTCATGACCGGGCGGCTGAGCTTTATGAAAACCAACATGTTTCAGCAGGCTTGGTGGAAGGGCAAGGCCGAGGCGGAAGAGACGGAGAACCGTGAGGCGGTCGAGAAGATTATCGATTTCCTTGAGATTCAGCACATCCGCAAAACACCGGTGTCCCGACTGCCTTATGGTTTGAAAAAACGCGTCGAACTGGCGCGAGCGCTGGCTGCGGAACCCAAGCTGCTGCTGCTGGATGAACCCATGGCAGGCATGAACGTTGAAGAGAAAGAGGACATGAGCCGCTTTATCCTCGACGTGAATGATGAGTTTGGCACAACGATTGCCCTGATCGAACATGACATGGGTGTTGTGATGGACCTGAGCGATCGGGTGGTCGTGATGGATTATGGCAAGAAGATCGGGGACGGCACACCGGACGAGGTGCGCAACAATCAAGAGGTCATCGACGCCTATCTGGGGGTCAGCCATGATTGATATCCAGACAGAAATTTGGGGAGGCGCAAATGCCTGAACAACTCGTATTTGCGATGGAGGTCATCCTCAACGGTCTCATGGCCGGGGTGCTCTATGCTCTGGTCGCGCTGGGCTTTGTGCTGATCTACAAGGCTTCGGGGATTTTCAATTATGCGCAGGGGGTTATGGCCCTGTTCGCTGCGATGACGCTGGTTGGGATCATGAAAGGTCAGGTGCCGTTTGCGCATCTGATCAACGCTATATTCGGCACTCATATTCATTACTTCGGCTGGAACGCGCCTGCGCTGGTGGCGATCATTCTGACGATGGCGGTCATGGTGCTGTTGGCCTGGGCGGTGCAGCGCTTCGTGATGCGCCATCTGGTCGGGCAAGAGCCGATCATTCTGTTCATGGCGACCATCGGTCTGGCCTATTTCCTTGAGGGCGTGGCCGACCTGATGTGGGGGTCCGAGATCAAGACGCTTGATGTTGGTCTGCCACAAGGGATCAACCTGTGGATCGACGAGACGACCTTTAACATATTCGATTACGGCTTCTTCATCGACAATCTGGACATTGTAGCCACAGTGATTGCCGCACTGTTGGTGGCTGCGCTGGTGGCGTTCAGCCAGTACACCAAACAGGGCCGTGCGATGCGCGCGGTGGCGGATGACCACCAGGCGGCACTGTCGGTCGGGATCTCACTGAACTTCATCTGGATCATGGTCTGGTCGGTGGCAGGCTTCGTCGCTCTGGTCGCAGGGATCATGTGGGGCACCAAATCAGGCGTTCAGTTCTCGCTTTCGCTCATCGCGCTCAAGGCCCTGCCGGTGCTGATGCTGGGCGGTTTCACCTCAATCCCCGGTGCCATTGTGGGCGGGCTGATCATCGGTGTGGGCGAAAAACTGTTCGAATTCGCGCTTGGCCCGGCGCTGGGCGGCGCGACCGAGAACTGGTTCGCCTATGTTCTTGCACTGATCTTCCTGGTGTTTCGACCGCAAGGCCTGTTCGGCGAGAAGATCATTGAGAGGGTGTAGGGCATGACCAAGCTGATCGCCATCATCAACGTGATCGCATGGGCCGGGTTCTGGGCCTTCGGGTACATCGCCCTCACATCAGACGACCTGACAGAAGGCCAGCTGACCATCGCCGCGATCCTAGCCTTTGCGGGCCTGATCATGGGGGTTCTGGCCTACTTGAAACTGGTGCGCGCCTCAGAGGCGAGCGGATATGCCAAAGGATCCAACCAATTGGATGCCGCAGCCCGTAACCGGGCACAGGAAGAATGGGGAAAGTAAGACATGTTCTATCGTGAAGCCGGGGATTTCAAAACCTCGTACATTGATGACAGCCAGACCTTCCCGATCAAGTTCGACCGGTACCGGTATTACGTCGTCCTGGCGGTGGCTTTTGGTATTATTCCCTTCATCATCAACGACTATTGGGCCAACGCGCTGCTGCTGCCGTTCCTGATCTATGCGATTGCCGCGATCGGGCTGAACATTCTGGTTGGCTATTGCGGACAGGTCAGCCTGGGCACCGGTGGTTTCATGGCGGTCGGGGCCTATGCCTGCTACAAGCTGATGACCGCTTTCCCCGATGTGAGCATGTTCATCCACGTGATCCTTGCCGGGGGCATAACAGCCTTTGTGGGCGTTTTGTTCGGCTTACCGTCACTGCGAATCAAAGGGTTTTATCTGGCCGTGGCCACGTTGGCGGCACAGTTCTTTCTGGTTTGGCTCTTCAACCGGGTGCCGTGGTTCTACAACTATTCGGCATCAGGCCAGATCAACGCGCCCGAGCGGGACGTGTTCGGCATTATCATCACCGGTCCGAATGCGCCGGCCTGGGCCACATACCTGTTCTGCCTGATCTTCCTGACAGTCTGCGCCATAATTGCGCGTAACCTGACCCGTGGAACAACGGGTCGGACCTGGATGGCGATCCGCGACATGGACATCGCAGCCGAAATCATTGGAGTGAACCCGCTCAAGGCCAAGCTCACTGCATTTGCCGTCAGTTCGTTCTTTGTCGGCATCTCGGGCGCGCTGTTCTTTGCGGTTTACCTGGGTGCGGTCGAAGTGGGTGAGGTCTTTGGTATCCAGAAATCATTCCTGGTGCTGTTCATGGTGATTATTGGCGGGTTAGGCTCGATCTTTGGGTCATTCGCCGGGGCGGCCTTTCTGGTTTTGCTGCCTGTGGTTCTAAAACTGCTTGGCGTCGACCTGCTTGGCTGGCCGACAGATATCGTGGCGCACCTTAACCTCGTGATTGTGGGTGCACTGATCATCATGTTCCTGATCCTCGAACCACACGGGCTGGCCCAATTGTGGCGCGTGGCCAAAGAGAAACTCAGACTCTGGCCGTTCCCGCATTGAGGGGCCGGTCCAACGAAAAGACGGGTGCAACAAGCCCGAAAACCAACATCGGATTAATCAAGGGAGGAGACACCCGATGAACAAGAAACTGGCAACCCTGGCGCTGGGCGCCGTGATGGCCGCAGGTCCGGTCATGGCCGACCTTGTGTTCCCGTCGCTCAGCTACCGGACTGGCCCTTATGCTGCAGGCGGTATCCCGTTTGCTGACGGTTATGCCGACTATTTCACCCTGCTGAACGAACGCGATGGCGGCATCGGTGGCGTTCCTGCCCGCGTGCTGGAATGCGAAACCGGGTACAACACCGAAAAAGGTGTGGAATGCTATGAATCGACCAAGGGCGAAGGCGCGCTGGTGTATCAGCCGTTGTCGACCGGCATCACGTATCAGCTGATCCCAAAAGTGACGGCTGATGGCATTCCTCTGCACACGATGGGATATGGCCGAACCTCAGCGGCGAACGGTAAAGTGTTCAGCCACGTGTTCAACTATCCTGCCAACTACTGGAACGGTGCATCCGGCGCGATCAACTATCTGTTGGATAGCAATGGCGGAGACCTGAGCGGCAAGAAGATTGCGCTGGTCTATCACAACTCGGCCTACGGCAAAGAGCCGATCCGCACGCTCGAGACACTGGCCGAAAAGCATGGCTATGACCTTACACTGCTTCCTGTCGACCACCCCGGTCAGGAGCAGAAGTCGCAGTGGCTGCAAATTCGTCGTGAAAAGCCTGACTTTGTCATCATGTGGGGCTGGGGTGTCATGAACCAAGTTGCGGTTCAGGAAGCTGCCAACATCCGTTTCCCGATGGAAAACTTCATCGGTGTCTGGTGGTCTGGTGCTGAATTCGACGTGCAACCCGCAGGTGAAAAGGCCACCGGCTACAAGGCGCTGACCTTCACCGGTCTGGGTGACGACTACCCGGTTTATGAGGACCTGCAGAAATACGTTGTCGATTCTGGTAAGGCCGCAGGTGCAGGCGATCAGCTGGGCACGGTGCAGTATAATCGCGGTCTCTATGCGGCGATGCTGGCAGCCGAGGCGGTCAAAACTGCACAAGAGATGCATGGCACAGCAGATATCGACGCGTCGATGATGCGCGATGGCATGGAAGCGCTTGAAATCACCAACGCCAAGATGGAAGCGCTGGGCATGGCAGGGTTCGGGCCCGAGTTCTCGGTCTCATGTGACAATCACGGCGGTCCGGGTCTTGTTGGTGTTGTTCAGTGGGATGCAGCCGCTGGAACATGGAACCCTGTTCAGGATTTCAAGCCAACTGACGTCGAGGTCATCAACGCGCTGATCGAGGAAGACTCGGCAGCCTATGCGGCTGAAAACAACATCTCGCAGCGCTGCGAGTAAGCCAACCCAGTGTCCCGGAACCTATCCGGGGCACCCTAACATTCGGAGTGGCGGTTTCGCTGCCGCTCCTTACAGACGCCCCAAGCTGGGCAGGCATGAGGACACGCGCTGATGCTGGATGCGGCAAATACCACTGACGTGCAGGCGGAAACCCTGCTTGAAGTCAACAATATCGAGGTGATCTACAATCACGTAATCCTCGTGCTGAAGGGCGTCAGCCTGACTGTTCCAAAAGGGGGCATCACGGCATTGCTGGGCGGCAATGGCGCTGGCAAGACGACAACGCTCAAGGCTGTGTCGAACCTGCTGCATTCGGAACGGGGCGAAGTTACAAAAGGTTCGATCAAGTATCGCGGTGTAAGCGTGCATGAAAGCGATCCGGCTGACCTGGTGGAAAAAGGCGTCATCCAGGTGATGGAAGGCCGCCACTGTTTTGAACACCTGACTGTTGAAGAAAACCTGCTGACGGGGGCTTATACCCGCAAAGATGGGTCCGCAGCGGTTCAGCAGGATCTGGAACTGGTCTATAATTATTTCCCGCGCCTGAAAGAGCGTCGCAAGTCACAAGCGGGCTATACCTCGGGCGGTGAGCAACAGATGGTCGCGATGGGTCGGGCCTTGATGTCGCGACCTGAAACGATTCTGCTGGACGAGCCTTCGATGGGTCTTGCGCCGCAGTTGGTCGAAGAGATTTTCGGGATCGTTAAAGACCTCAATGAGAAAGAAGGCGTGTCCTTCCTTTTGGCAGAACAGAATACAAACGTGGCTCTGCGGTTTGCACATTACGGATACATTTTGGAATCCGGGCGCGTGGTGATGGATGGCCCTGCTGCCGAGCTGCGCGAGAACCCAGATGTGAAAGAATTCTACCTCGGCATGTCAGATGAAGGCCGCAAAAGCTTCCGCGACGTGCGATCTTATCGCCGCCGCAAGAGGTGGCTGTGAGCGGATGGAGGATATGGCGATGACCTATTTCGATGCACTCGAAACGCGCTCGGCAGACCAACGCGCCTCAGATCAGGCGGCAGCGCTTGTGGAACAGATCAGGCGCGTGTCATCCGCGCCCGGGTTCGCGGCGCACCTGTCGGATTCAGACACTAATAAAGTAGTTTCAACGGAAGATTTGCCGCTTTTGCCGGTGTTGCGAAAGTCGGACCTGACCCGCGCGCAAGCCGAACGGCCGCCCTTTGGTGGGTTTACGGTGAAGCCCGCGCGGCATTTTCATCATGTATTCCAGTCGCCGGGCCCAATTTATGAACCGGGCAGCACGGATCACGACTGGTGGCGCATGGGTCGCTTCCTGAATGCTGCAGGTGTGGGCGTTGGAGATATCGTGCAGAACTGCTTTGGCTATCACCTGACCCCGGCGGGCATGATCTTTGAAAATGGTGCACGCGCGGTTGGCGCAGCCGTTTTGCCTGCGGGCACTGGACAGACGGAATTGCAGGTGACAGCGGCGCGGGATGTCGGTTGTACGGCCTACGCAGGAACGCCGGATTATCTGAAAGTCATTCTGGACAAAGCCGATGAGATGGGCGTTTCGCTGAACTTCTCAAAGGCCGCCGTTGGTGGCGGGGCGCTGTTTCCGTCACTGCGTCAGGAATATGCTGATCGCGGGATTTCGTGCCTACAATGTTATGCGACAGCCGATCTGGGCAACATTGCATATGAAAGCCCAGCGATGGAGGGAATGATCATCGACGAACATGTGATCGTCGAGATTGTCACCCCCGGAACTGGTACTCCGGTCGCTCCGGGTGAAGTGGGCGAGGTTGTTGTGACCTCTTTGAACCCCGATTACCCGTTGATCCGCTTTGCAACAGGTGATTTGTCGGCGGTGATGCCGGGCGTTTCGCCTTGCGGCCGCACCAACACAAGGATCAAGGGCTGGATGGGCCGCGCGGACCAGACCACCAAGATCAAGGGTATGTTCGTTCGCCCAGAGCAAGTGGCGGCGCTGGTCGACAAGCATGACGAGATTGTCAAAGCCCGCGTCATCGCGATGCGTCAGGGTGAGATGGACACGATGACCGTCCAAATCGAAAGCGCGGGCGGCGAAAACCCCGCCTACGCCAAGTCAGTTGCCGAAGTGCTGAAGCTGAAAGGCGCGATCGAGGTCGTGGCCCCGGGTTCGCTTCCCAAAGATGGCTTGGTCATCGAGGACCAGCGGGTTTACGAATAGCCTTAGAAAATGGGTCTGCGGCATTCAATGCCGCAGATTTATTGGCCTACGTACTGGTGTTTCCGAGCTTTTTGGTCGATTAAAGGCGGACCCTTCGCCTTTGTCAGTTAACAGCCGGGATGATGGCCGAAATCGAATACTCACAAAACGGATCGCGCAATCGTGGCGTACGCGGAACCCGGCTGTTGGCGGGGATCGCGTATATCGTGGCGGGGGCTTGCCTGTTGCCCATGCTTGCCGTGGTATTGGCAGCAGTGACGGGTGGGACGGATACGATCTCGCATCTGATGCAAACGGTGTTGCCGAGTTATACGGTCACGACCCTGATCCTTGTTGTACTGGTTGCAGCAGGTACCTTTAGTATCGGCACCGGAGCCGCTTGGCTGGTTACGATGACCCGCTTCCCCGGCGTACGCTTTTTGGAAATCGCACTTGTGCTGCCACTGGCCTTTCCCGCCTATGTTTTGGCTTATGCCTACACGTTCATTCTGGACCACCCGGGGATCGTTCAAAGCACATTGCGGGACGTGACAGGCTGGGGGCCGCGCGACTATTGGTTCCCGGAAATACGCTCGACCGAGGGCGCGGCGGTGATGCTGATCCTTGTGCTTTACCCCTATGTCTATCTGCTGGCACGGGCGGCCTTTCTGCAGCAAAGCGCAACGGCGTTTTTGGCGGCCCGGGCGTTGGGCAACAACCCGTGGCTGGCGTTTCGGCGCGTTTCGCTGCCAATGGCACGGCCGGCAATTGCGGGCGGCGTTCTGCTGGCGGTGATGGAGACCATCGCGGATTTTGGCACCGTTTCGTATTTCGGCGTGCAGACCTTTGCGACCGGTATCTACACCAGTTGGTTTTCCATGGCGGACCGTGCGGCGGCGGCGCAATTGGCGCTGTGCCTGCTGGTTTTTGCTCTGGTGATGGCCGTGGCCGAGCGCACGCAACGCGGCAAGGCGAAATATTATCAGGCCGGTAAACAACATGTCGCGCAACCGGCAGCCGACCTGACGGGCCTGCGCGCCTTAGGGGCCTTTCTGCTATGTGCGATACCGGTTCTGTTCGGGTTCTTGTTGCCTGTGATCATTCTGGTTGAGATGGGGCTGGAGTCGGAACAAAACCTGCTGTCGCGGCGCTATATCGGTTTCATCCAGAACTCGCTGACTCTGGCCGGGACGGCAGCGGTCATCACCGTCTTTGCGGCGATCAGCATCGGGTTCTTCCAACGTCTCAGGCCCGGGCGGGCATCCTCAGCGACGGCTTATCTGGCGCGGTTGGGATATGCTGTGCCTGGGGGCGTGATTGCGGTGGGTCTGATCGTACCATTCGCCGGGTTCGACAACGCGCTGGATGCCTGGATGCGTAAGACCTTCGATGTGTCCACCGGATTGCTGGTCACAGGTTCGATCTGGTTGCTTGTCGCTGCCTATATGGTGCGGTTCCTGGCAGCTGCTCTCAGCGCCTATGAAGGTGGGCAAAGTACGGTGCACGCCAATATGGATGCCGCTGCGCGGTCACTGGGTCAGTCACCGCTGGGGACCTTGCGGCGTGTTCATTTGCCTATTCTGACGCCTTCCCTGTTGACGGCGCTGTTGATCGTATTCGTGGACGTGATGAAAGAATTGCCCGCCACGCTGATCATGCGTCCGTTCAACTTCGACACATTGGCGGTGCAAGCCTACAGACTGGCCTCGGACGAGAGGTTGGAGGGCGCAGCCGTGCCATCTCTGGTCATTCTAGCCGTTGGTCTGCTGCCTGTGATCCTGATTTGCCGTCAGGTTGGTCGCCGGTAACACTTCCGCCTGAATTCTTGGTTCATAACGCATCAGGCTTGATTCAAACGCGATTTCCGGCAAGGCTGGAGGTATGAATATGCAGCCTCCCAGCCGGTTTTCGGCAAGTGCAGCGCAGATGCCCGTCGCCTTTGACCGGCATGAGATGTCCCAAATCCTGTCCGTATATGGCCGGATGGTCGCCGCCGGAGAATGGCGGGACTATGGTATCTCGAACCTGCGCGACATGGCAGTGTTCTCGATCTTCCGGCGCACTGCTGAACATCCGATCTATCGTGTCGAAAAGCACCCGCGGCTTAGGTCCCGGCAGGGGATGTATTCTGTGGTCGGAATGGACGGTCGCATCCTGAAACGCGGCCACGATTTGCGCGCGGTGCTTAGAGTGTTGGAACGCAAGTTGATCCGGGCGGTCAACCTTGATTAGAGCCTTTTGTGAGCTGTGATCGGACCATCGCCCTGCGCCTGAATACGCTCAATGGCCTGATCCATAGGTTCAAACACAACCGCCATATGGCTGGCGTTGGCATGCAAAATCATGTTTTCTCCGGATACCCAGGCCACATGACCTTTCCAAAACAACAAATCGCCCCTTTGTGCGGCTGACCCGTCGGCGAGTGTCGTGCCCAAAGCACGTTCCTGATCACCGCTGTCTCCGGGACAGGGAATGCCGCAGGCCAGCAACGCAGCTTGGACAAGCCCAGAGCAATCGATACCAAACCGGCTGTTTCCACCCCACAAATAAGGCGTCCCCAGGAACAATTCGGCCACAGCAACCGGGTCGTGTGGCGTATCTGAGATTGGTGCGGTGTGTACCTTTGGAACAAAGCCCCACTCGGTTTCCAGATAGCGATCTGTTTCCGCCAAAACATGGATCTTGCTTCCAAAGCTGAGCGATACCAGATCGCGGCTTTTGAAGTTTGCGCTTTCATATGCATGCGTCGCCGGTGCTTTGATCCAACGGGTGGCGGGGATATCATGGGTCAATTGATCCGTTTGCAGCCAGCCAGTGTACCCGTCTTTGTCGGCGATGACCCGGCTCCAGCCGTCCTTTTCTTCTGCGACTTGAACCGTATCACCGAAAAGCACCTGCCTGTCGCGAGGCCCTTCAGGGTCGCGCAAAAGATCGACCACAGGTTTGGATATGCGCAGGCGAGTCATAGGCCCAACATCTCGGGCAAAGCGTTCAGAATCGCGCGCGGCCCTTGACCCAGCCCACCCTTGCTGCGCCCGGGTTCCTTGCTGGGCTGCCACGCATAGATGTCGAAATGAATATAGCGGCGCGATCCCACGAACCTGCGCAGAAACAAGGCGGCGGTGATCGAACCTGCGAACCCGCCCGAAGGCGCATTGTCCAGATCGGCGATGCCGGGTTCGATCATCGCCTCGTAAGGTGTGTGAAACGGCATACGCCAGACCGGATCAGCCGAAACAACTGCGGCGTTGGACAGCGCCAACGCGCAAGTTTCATCATCCGTATAGAACGGAGCCAGATCGGGGCCCACGGCGACGCGCGCCGCGCCTGTGAGCGTGGCCATCGAGATCACCAGATCGGGCTCACCCTCATCCGCCAACGTCAGGGCATCGGCCAGGACCAGACGCCCTTCGGAGTCGGTGTTGTTGATCTCAACCGTCAGGCCCTTGCGTGAGGTCAAAATGTCACCGGGCCGGAACGCGTTACCCGCAACCGCGTTTTCAACAGCGGGGATCAGGACACGCAGCTGCACCGGCAAATCCAGCGCCATGATCATGCGAGCCAATCCAAGCACATTGGCGGCCCCGCCCATGTCTTTTTTCATCAGCCCCATCGAGGCACCCGGTTTCAGGTTCAGCCCGCCTGTGTCGAAGCATACACCTTTGCCCACGAGCGTCAGCTTTGGGCTGCTGTTGCCCCAGTTCAGCTCGATCAATCGCGGGGCCTGTTCCGCGGCCCGCCCAACCGTGTGGATCATCGGGAAGTTCTGATCCAGCAGCGCATCACCAAGGATTGCGTCGCAAGTGGCCCCAAACTCTGCGGCCAAAGCCTCGACCGCCTGATGCAGCTGTGCTGGTCCCATATCCGACGCGGGTGTGTTGACCAGATCGCGTGTCAAAGCCTCGGCCTGCGCCATTGCTTCGATACGAGCTGCATCCACCCCATCCGGTGCGACCAGTTCCGCTGACCCACCGGTTTGGGAGGCATAGTGATCAAACGCATAACCGGCCAACAGCCAGCCGAGGCATTCAACCTCTAACTGGTCCGCGGGCACGCCGGATGCGATGTGATAGGTTCCTTCTGGCAAAGACAGAGCGGCAGCGGCCAGCGGGAACCGTTTGCGCGTGCGTTTTTCTTCGGTTCCGTAGCCTGCCAGCGTCATCTCTGCTGCGCCACTCGCGCTTGGTACCAACAAAGTCTGACCCAGGGCCGCCGAAAACCCGTTCACAGCGACCCAAGATTGCACGTGCTGCGATTGCTTTTGCAACCAGCTTTCCAGGTCCGGCTGAGCAATCACATGCAACGGAAAAGAGGTGTCAGAGGGTAGAGCGAAGGACAGGGTCATGGGCGTCTCGGCGTTAGAATTCCACGCACAGACTAGCTGCGCCTGATCCACCTGCAACCCCCGTCAGACGGAAAGATCCTGCTGGTCCCATACGGCGGTCAATGAACGTTCGCCCACTCTGATCAGCCGCCCCAAGGTCGCAGCAGCCGCCACCGCATCACCGGCATCGACGGTTTGGGCCACATCAGCGGCTACGCGCGCCAGCGCCGTCATCCCGACCTGTTCAGAGATTGCAACCAGCGATTTGGCACATTTGCGCAGATCGGCCCATTCGCGGTGCCGCCAAAACCGTTCACAGTTTGAAAGACGCACGGCCAGTTCCTCAACCGTGCGGCACAGCACGTCCAACGCGTTCTTGTCCCCCAATTGGCTATACAGCCCGCCGAGTTGATCCGGGTCCAGCCGGACGGATTCCTTGTGTTCAAGCGCGATTATCTTTTCCACCACATTCACCCTTAATTTTGACGCCCCCACGGCGTTGTTTTGATATTGGCGGGAAATTCCTTTGCAAAACCTTGCAGTGAATCTGGATAATGGCTCGAATTTTTCTTGAATTCGGTTTAGAGCGTCCTGAAGCGAGAAGAACTGGGACAACACAATGGACTTTGCCAAGCCTTTGCCGACCTATCTGGTCAAGCGCTATCACGGGTGGAAAGCCACGACATATTCCGAGAACCAGGTTTGGTACAAACGGTTGGCAGAAGAGGGGCAGCGCCCTCGTGCGATGGTAATATCCTGCTGCGACAGCCGGGTGCATGTGACTTCCATGTTCGGGGCCGATCAGGGCGATTTCTTTATTCACCGCAACATTGCCAATCTGGTGCCGCCATACGCGCCGGACGGTGATCATCACGGCACCAGCGCGGCAATCGAATACGCCGTCACGGCGCTGAAGGTCGCGCATCTGATCGTGTTGGGTCATTCGCAATGTGGCGGTGTTCAGGGGTGCATCGACATGTGCAAAGGGGAAGCACCCCAATTGGAGGTCAAGGAAAGCTTTGTGGGCCGGTGGATGGACATCCTCAAACCCAAATACGAACTGGTGGCCAATATCGAAGACCGTGTCGATCAGGCGCGGCAGTTCGAACGCCATGCGGTTGTGGCGTCTCTGGAAAACCTGATGACCTTTCCGTTCATCTCGGAGGCGGTCGGGCAAGGCGCGCTGAGCCTGCATGGCTTGTGGACAGATATCGGTGCAGGCGGACTGGAATGCTTTGATCCCTATCAGAAGAAGTTTGTTCCCGTCTGAAGCGGCTCTTTTTTGATTTGGGCCTGCGGTGGACGGCACAATCTCTGTCGAAAACCACACCTGTTTAGCATGTGAGCGCCCAGCCCGCGTACGTCACTCTATTCGAATCCTGGCAAGCTTTCCCAGATGGTCCGATCCCATGAAAGGGCGCAATTCGACCGTTCCGATTGTGCCTTTGGGGAAGAGTAGGTTGTCTATCGGCAGTGGCACCTTCCAACTGCCAAGATGATGCGTATTCAGGGCGGTTCCAAAGCTTTGATTGTCCGCCGCCGCAGCGATCCGCTGAACGCTTGCCCCCCATGGTACCATGTTGAAATCGCCGGCAATCAGGACAGGGCCGTCCAAATCCGCAATGCGATCAGCGATAACCTGACTTTGCTGCGCTTGATCATAAGGAAACGGCCAATTCAGGTGAATCGATACAATCCAGACTGAAGTACCGTCAGGGGCCTCGACCTGAATGCCAACCAGCCCCGAGCCTTTCAGACAGAACTCAGAGTTTTCCACGATGGGCAGGGTTGTCAGGATGGCAACGCTTTGTTCGGGTCGAAAGCCGCAAACAGTCTTGGACGGGTAGTGTTCGAACAGGTTGCTCATGTATTTCTGGTTGTGGCTGGACACTTCCTGCAATGTCACAACCTGGGCGTCGGATGCGACAATGTCGTCCGCCAATGAATAGCGCGGCCAAGCTTTGCTCATCAGGTTTTTCTGATAAAGCGTCAGGCAAGTGCCGTTGCAATCGGCAGAGGGTGCAGCATAGCTGGTGGCGATCGAACCAAGGGCCATCGCAGCAATGGCAAAGGTTGTCAAAGCGAGATACCTGGCGCGCAGGTACAGCAACAGCGCTGAACAGAGTACCAGCAATATACCAGCTTGCGGGCGCAAAAGGGCAATCGAGTCCCCAACGGCAAAGATTTGCCCGGTAAAGCCAATGAAGACAAGCGCCATCAGAACACTCGCGCATCCGATGGTCAGAGTTCTGCCAATTCTGCGTTTGGTCGAAACCTGCATACTCTGCCTCAGCCACCTTGCGCGGGACACCGCCTGAGGTGTGATTGGTCACATCTGCCGCGATCAAGGTTTGTTATTTAGGTGGCAAGCCAGCCCGTCTTTGTCAACAGACCGGGCAAATTTACCTCATTGAGGGCCGCCTCGCGCCCACAGCGGTTACTTGCACGCGTTGCGTAAGGATTGTCATGGGTTTAGATCTTAAAGTTATCCGGGGCGTGCACTAAGGAGGCGAGTCCCAAACCCCAAATTTCGGTTTTCAAGTGGTCAAGGTAGAGGTGTGATAGCCACCTTTGTGACCGGGTTAAGGTCGCCATTTGGGTCTGTCAGGATTCCCTCTGGGAAGGATACCGAGATGGGTTGGTCTTTCGTATCCATACAGAGCATGTGGTTGTTGTCTCCATCGCCTAAGTTTGCCAGCTCTGCTGGCTTCACCTCGCGCCGGGTCCCATCCGCCGCTTCGACGGTGATCGCGTAGAGATCGCGCTCAGCCTCGCCGGGCTCGGTACCGTCTTCCAGCGTCACGCCGCCCTCCCACACAACACGGACCGCCTGAACGATGCCCTCTGTTTGGCAGAGGCTGCCCCTGACCCGAGGTGGGCCCAGCGTGCCAACAAGTGTCCAGTCTTCCACAACCTCAGCCCATGCGATCGATGGCCCGTCTTCAAGGGGTATTACTGGCGTACTGGCTCCGCGAAAATCCATCGACCCGTCGATCGAATGCAGATGACCCACGATTTCAACGCTGACTGGTGGGTCCGTGTCCGAAGGGCCCAACCGCCCGATCAAGAGTACGGTACGCAGCTCTCCCGGATCAGTGGCGGGAAGAACAGACACGCAGTGCATGATCCCAATTTCGCCAGACCTAGTCCTGACCTGAAAGTCACCCGCCTGCATCGTGGCGACGTCTATCTCGGTCGAGAAGATAACAGGCATCCCAGAATAGCCCTTTGAACCTTTGCAAATCACATTGGAAAGCCGCGGCAAAGCGTCAAGCCCGTGAAAGGCCGATAGAAGATTGGCAGATTGCCCGTTTGCCTGTCTCGGCAGGCTAGCATTGGCGGTCGTATCGGAAAGTTTGCGATTGGAGATGTTACCAGTCCAAGTCCCAGGTCCATAAAGTATGAACCAAGTGACGCCTACGCCGATTACGGCTGCCACGGCAACCAATACGCCTATTGTGATACGCTTCGAGATGCCTTTGAGCATGTCAGAAACCTCAGCATTAAGTATTACTGCGAACGTCTTTTGCCCTAAAGTAAGTTGAGGGAGGTGCCGAACAAAAAAAAGAACACATGGGAGTGAAAGGTTGTGCATCTCGAACTTCGAATGGTTCGAACCGTCGCCGATTGTGTAAACTGCGACGGGGGAATTGGGCACTGTATGAAAGACTGCTTCGTCCGCTTATGACTAATCAGGTCGGGGTGCAGTATTTGGAAGGGCAGTTCTGTGGCCTCAATGTCCTGTCCAAGAAACTGTATGCGCGACTAGAGCCCGTTTGGCTTGCAATCTAGGCTGACTGAAACAAAAAAACCCGCTGACCAAACAGCGGGTTTCTTCTTGGTCTTTATTGGGGCCGGAACGTCAGCCCTTTTTCAGAACCTCACGGCCCAGCAGTTCAGCGATCTGTACCGCGTTCAGGGCCGCGCCCTTGCGCAGGTTGTCCGAGACGCACCACAGGTTGATGCCATTTTCCACGGTCGAATCCTGACGGATACGGCTGATGAACGTAGCAAAGTCACCCGCGCATTCGATGGGCGAGACGTAGCCACCGGCTTCGCGCTTGTCGATCACCATGATGCCCGGTGCCTCGCGCAGGATGTCGCGGGCTTCGTCTTCGTCCAGGAATTCCTCGAACTCGATATTCACGGCCTCGGAATGGCCGACGAACACCGGAACGCGGACACAGGTGGCTGTAACCTTGATCGACGGATCGACGATCTTCTTGGTCTCGACAACCATCTTCCACTCTTCCTTGGTCGAACCGTCTTCCATGAAGACGTCGATTTGGGGAATGACGTTGAAGGCGATCTGCTTCTGGAATTTTTTCGGCTCAACCTCAGTGGTGGGGTTGTAGACCGCCTTGGTCTGATCCCAAAGTTCATCCATGCCTTCTTTACCGGCACCCGACACCGACTGATAGGTCGACACCACAACGCGTTTGATCTTGGCACGGTCATGCAGCGGTTTCAGCGCGACAACCATCTGCGCGGTCGAGCAGTTGGGGTTGGCGATGATGTTCTTGTTCTTATAGTCGTGGATCGCCTCGGGGTTACACTCCGGCACGATCAGCGGAATGTCCGGGTCATAGCGATAAAGCGACGAGTTATCGATCACCACGCAGCCCGCAGCTGCGGCCTTAGGGGCATAGGTCTTGGTGGCGTCCGAGCCGATGGCAAACAACGCCATGTCCCAGCCGGTGAAGTCGAACGTGTCGATGTCCTGGGTCGTCAGTGTCTTGTCGCCAAAGCTTACCTCTGTCCCCAGCGAACGACGGCTTGCCAGAGCAGCAAGTTCATCGACCGGGAACTGGCGTTCCGCCAGGATGTTCAGCATTTCGCGGCCCACGTTACCCGTGGCGCCGGCGACAACGACGCGATAGCCCATTTCATGTCTCCAAAGTTAAGGACGCGCGTTCATAGCTGCGTTGCGGCAAAGAAAAAAGAGCTTTTGGCGCTGAATCGAACGTTTGAGGTCGAATTGAGGCGCTTCAAGCGCTCAGAAGACGCTGGTAGAGCGCAACCAACGTCTCTGCCTCACCGTGAATATCGAAATTCTGTTCGACATGGGTGCGGGCGGCCTGACCGGACAGTGCAAGGGAATCACGGTTTTCCAGCATCTCCGCCGCTGCGTCGGCCAGCGCGGGAATGTCGTCCGGGGCTACCACCCTGCCCAGCGACGGGTCGGTCACGATCTCGGAAAACGCGCCAACATCTGTGGCCACAACCGGTACGCCACACGCCATGGCTTCAAGCGGGGTGAGCCCGAACCCCTCCCACCGTTGGGGTGCGATGAACAGGTCCAGAACCTGATACCATTCGGCAATCTGATCAACCGTGACCTCGGGCATGAATATGATGCGATCAGACAAGCCCGCCTTAGCAACCTTGTCTTTCAGCTCGGCCAGAAATGCGGTGTGCTTCTCGGTGGCCCGGCCCATGACGATACCTGAAACGGTGTCGAACCGCCCACACAGATCGATCATCGCGTCAACAAAGGCATCTGTACCTTTTTGGTGCCGGATGCGGCCGTAGCATCCCAACAGCAGTCCGTCCGGAAGCCGCAGTTTTGCCCGAACGGCGGCCTTGTCCTGTGGGGGCGTAAAGTCCTCAAGGTTGATACCATGCATGACAACCTGTGCGTCGCGCTCAAGGTACCCGGCGGTTTTTTGTGACGTTGCCACGATCGCGTCCATCTTTCCGATCAGCCATTTTGTATAGCCAGTATGAGGACGTTGGGATGCGCTGGTGAACAGCAGTTTGAGTTTCAGGCGGAACACGTTCCGCAGGATCAAGCCCAGAAGCATCTCGGTGTTGCGGCGGGCGTGCCAAACGCGTGTTGGACGGCGTGACAGAAAGGGCAGGCGACCCAGTGGGATATGCGGGATGTCGGCGGGCAGGCCCGGACCCGTGGCGGCGATGTCGATTGATTTTGCCTGAAGCGGAACCAGCCTTGCGATGGTTGCGGTCACGCCCGAAAGCCTGCGTTTCAGATTTGGGGCTATGACGACGGGGTCTTTCACCGGGCTCTCCTGATGGCTGCTTCAGTCGACACTATCCCGGCTGAATAGATAGATCACGCAACCAATGGCAAGCGATATGGCAAAAAACCCGAATATCGCCGTGTAAGGCGCGGTTGACCCAGTCTGAACGGTGGCAGCATGAATCCGACCGGTGACGAACTGGGCAACGCCGACGCCACCGATGCCGAACAGGTTCAAAAGGGTCACGCCGCGGCCAACCAGGTGCGGTGGTACAAAGGCCCGACCATGGGCCATGATGACCGGAAAGCTGGCCCCGGCAAAGCCTATGACGGCCAGCAGCAGAACAGACAGCCAGATTGCGTTGTCAATCCACAGGCACAGCAAGGTCAGCGCCACTGCCCCCAGCGCATTGCCCGCAAAAACAACCCACTTTCGGGTACCAAAAACGCGATCCAATGGCCCGTAGACAAAAGTGCCAGCAATCATTGCGGTCCCCATGATCAGGGTCGCGGTGCCGATTTGCGTCGTGCTTAACCCGAAAATATCGTTCAGATATGGCCCGGCCCAAAGGCCCCGCAAAGCGCCAGAAGGCGCGTATGCGACCAACATCAGCGGCAGGATCAACCAGAGAGCGGGCTCCTTCACAAGGTCCAACAATGACCCCTTTTGGTCCGTCTCAACCTTTTTCGGATCATGCACAGTCAGCAAAAGGCCAAGAGAAATTGCAGCCGAAATCACGGCCAGCCCAACCATCGTTGCGCGCCATCCCATCCACTCGACCGCGAGTGCGGTGGGGTAGGATGCCACGAGGTTGCCAACAGACCCCACGCCAAGCATCACAGCCGCCAAAGTGGCAAACCGCGCCGGAGGGTATTCTCGGGCAAAGATAAAATATGAGGCCATCAGGACCGGCGAGCAGCCAACGCCAATCAGCCCCATTGCAATGCTGATATGCATTGGCGTAGACGCAGCGGCAAAAAGCGCCGCCCCTCCTGCACCACCAATCAGCAGCAGCACCGCTGCGGTCAGGCGGGGGCCAACCCGATCCAGCGCCCAGCCGACCGGGATTTGCATCGCAGCAAAAACCAGGAACCAAAGGCCCGAGGCAAACGCCAGATCCTCGGGTGTTGCGCCAATATCCTGTTCCAGGTCGAGGCTGAGAACAGCCAGAAACGCGCGGAAAAACTGGCTGAGTACGTAGCCCAGGCATAAAACCACCAAACCTGCCTGCATAACTTGCCCCTTATTTTGCGCGCTTTAGGGAAAGGCTTGGCATGTCATGATGCAACGCACAAGCGTGTGTAGTATATTTCAGAAACGGGACTTGGACTTACGCCCGCCTAATTTAAGCTCAACATTGATTTGAGGGGGACCATGAAAGACCTCCATTCCGAGTTTTATGAAAACCTCCCTCTTTTGCGGGAGTTTACTTTGGTGGCGGACCCGACGCAGTTTTCAGCTGTGCCGGATGAATGGGTCGTCGGCGTTGCCGACATAGTTGATTCAACCGGAGAAATCGCCCGGGGCCGATACAAAACCGTCAACACGGTTGGGGCGGCTGTGATTTCAGCCATGATCAACGCCATGAACGGTAAGCTGTTTCCCTATGTTTTTGGTGGCGACGGTGCTGGCTTTGCCGTTCCGCCCAGTCAGGTCGAAGCTGCGCGTGATGCATTGGCTGCTTTGCGACGCTGGGCAGAAGAAGAGTTTTCCATGCCTCTGCGTGCGGCCATGGTATCGATGGCCGAGGTCCGAGCCGCCGGTCGGGATGTGCGCGTGGCCCGCTATGCACCATCTACCGGCGTGGACTATGCCATGTTCTCGGGGGGTGGGCTGGCCTGGGCCGAAGCCGAGATGAAGGCTGGCCGCAACATGGTTGATCAAGCAGAACCGGGCGCCCAGCCGAATCTGACAGGCCTGTCGTGCAGATGGTCCAACAGTACGGCTCGGCATGGCCAGATCGTCTCGCTGGTTGTTGAGCCCACTGCATCAGCGTCAGAGGGTGATTTTGCCGATCTGGTGCAATCCGTTCTGTCCATGTCGGAAAAACTGGAGCGTGCAGGGCACCCCGTGCCCGAGAACGGCCCGCCCATGAAATGGCCGCCGCCTGGCTTGGACATTGACGCGCATGTGTCACGCAATGGACGGAACATGATATTGCAAAAGACTGTTCTGCTGTTCCAGAATCTGTTGATCGCAGCCCTGTTTAAACTGGGCAAACGCCTGGGTCAGTTCGAGCCGGACCACTACAAGAAGATGGTCAGCGGCAACGCGGACTTTCGCAAGTTTGATGACGGTTTGAAGATGACGCTTGATTGTGATGCGTCCACGTTGAAACGGATCGAACACATGCTGGAGCAAGCGCGGTCGCGTGGAAAGATACGCTATGGTTTGCACGCACAAAACGAAGCGATGATGACATGCATTGTCCCGTCGGCCACCCGGGATGATCATGTGCATTTTGTTGATGGCGCGTCGGGCGGGTATGCTCAGGCCGCTGCGGCCATGCGCGCGTGAAAGGTCAAGACACCTTCCACTGCTCCGAAAGCGAACGGGCCGTCTGCGCCAATAGCATCACGTCGATACCTACGGCCAAAAACTGCGCGCCCATGTCTTTATAGGCTTGCCGGGCCTCGTCATTGGTCGCAAGGATGCCCGGCGCTTTGCCAGACGCCTTGATCCGCGCCAGCGCGTCTGCGATCACCTCGCGCATCTCAGGGGCGGCGCTGTTGCCCTGATAGCCCATGTCGGTCGACAGGTCGGCGGGGCCGATGAAAACTCCATCAACGCCCTCGACCTGTAAAATATCATCCAGGGCATCCAATCCAGCGCGGGTTTCAACTTGCAGCAACAGGCAGATTTCCTGATCCGCTGTTTGAATATACGCGTCGACAGCCCCATACATAGTCGCCCGTGCCGCCATAGCACCCACGCCGCGCGCTCCGGTCGGAGGATAGCGACACGCACGAACCAGTTCGCGCGCTTGCTCGGCGCTTTCGACGATTGGGACCAGCACGGTCTGCGCCCCTGCATCCAGAACCATTTTGATCAACCAGGTTTCGCCAATTGGAACGCGCACCACCGGATGCGATGGGCTGGCGGCCAAAGCCATGAGTTGATCCCGGATCGAACGGATGTCATTTGGGGCGTGTTCCCCGTCAATTACCAACCAATCGAAACCCGCTGTGCCCATGACCTCGGCGGTGACAGATTCAGCAAAGCTCATCCAGCACCCAATCTGGGTTTTTCCCTCATTTAGAGCCTTTTTGAAGGGGTTTTCCGGGGCAGCCATCAGATCTCTCTTGCTTTTGCAAACCATGATTATCAAAGACCCGGTGCCGGGTCCTTTCTGCATCTTCTCTTATGACAGTGAATTGTCCAGTCTGAATGCAGCCTTTCTGACGGGGCATAATCGACGCTGGCGGCGCCTTGCCTCCGCATGATGATAACTAGCGCCTTGCCAGAACTGGGAGGATTGCTTGCGAAAAAGCTGAAATTCGGTGATAATTTTCCTATGACTGACGACCTGCCTCTGACGTCGCGATCTTTGCCCATAGCGCTGTTGCGGGCGCGGGAAAAGGTTATGGGACCCATCCGTGCAATGCTGGCTGACGCTGGTGTCACCGAACAGCAGTGGCGGGTTTTGCGGGTTTTGAACGAAGAAGGCCCACAGGAACCGACACACATCGCTGATCGCGCCTGCCTGTTGTTGCCCAGCCTGACGCGGATTTTGCAGAAGCTGGAACAAAGCGGTTTGATCTCGCGGCGCTCTCATCCGGCAGATCGCCGTCGCCAGATCATTGAGATCACCACAAACGGTACCCAGATCATTCGCGCCAATTTGCCCGTAAGTATCGCCCAAGCAGAACGCATTCGGTCTCAGCTGGGGCAGGAAAAGCACGAGTTGTTGCTGGATCTTCTCAATGACCTGAAAAATCTCGAAGCCTGACAAGTGGCTAAAGCGAAGACGCTTCTTAGAAACCCCGCCGGAGAGTTTAGGGGGTATTCTCCAGCGGGGCGGCCAGACTCGTACTGGATCATTGCCTGGCCCGAGGCCGGTTGCGTCATGTGTAGTCTGACGGTCCGACCTGCAATTCGGAGTGTGCGCCGAGTCAAAACAGACTCTAATTAAAGCGTTGCTCCCGGGGACGGGCACATGCCTTTGCTCTCCGAAATAGATGTTGGTAACTGCCAACCGATGGATTGTCTTGCAAATGGGACCTCTGAAGTCGCATCGGCTAGGTAATTTGCCAAGTGTGTGCATCTGGCTTCAGTTCGGCCATATTGTCGGCTGCAACATCTGTAATTGAGGACATAACTCAACTTAAGCCCGAGCCAAGTCACGTTTGTTCTTCTTTTGACAAGGTCATAAAGGCGGAAGTGACATTGCTGTGAAACGGTCATTGCACTGCATACCGGAATTGGGCGGGTTTGCGCTGAAACACCAACAAAGCTTTGGCGAAATTCGGCGTGTTTTCTTGTATTGCTGATCGGACTGGCGGTCGTAAGATGAACCAGCACAATAGTCCGAGAGCACCATGTCAAATAGTCTGTTTTCCCTTCCCGACCCGGCTACTATCCCTGTTGTTGGGGCCTCAGCAGAGTATCCTGTGGGGCGTATTTTCTGCGTCGGTCGGAATTACGCGGCCCATGCGGCCGAAATGGGGAATGAGGTCGATCGCGAAGCACCGTTCTATTTCACCAAATCTGCAGCCAACGCGGTTCTGTCCGGGGCTATGGTTCCGTACCCGGCAGGGACCGAGAATTATCATCATGAAATGGAGTTGGTGCTGGCGATCGGAAAACCTGTATTCCGTGCCACCTCTGCGCAGGCTTGGGATGCAGTTTATGCTTATGGCTGCGCCCTCGACATGACCCGTCGCGACCTGCAGATTCGCGAACGAAACAAGCAACGGCCCTGGGATCTGGGCAAGGATGTCGAAAACGGTGCGGTATTTGCCCCGCTGACACCGGCAGGCAAATGGTCGCCGGACGCAGACAAGCATATCCGTCTGCGCGTCAATGATGAACTGCGACAAGACGCGACGCTTGAGGAGCTGATCTGGAAAATCGACGAAATCATCTGCCACTTGTCCGGCTTCTATCACCTGCGTCCCGGGGATCTGATTCTGACCGGCACACCAGCGGGTGTTGGACCGGTTGTGGCAGGTGATGTTCTGAGCGGTGAGATAGACGGGCTCGCGCCGATTGAATTGACCCTGACGGATGCAAAGTAGACCCTATTTAGGGTCTTTTAGCCAATCGTTGGCAAATTCGATTTGTGTGACTCCCGCCAGTCGTCGCACGCGATCCAGCTCGGCGTTCAGGCGTCGGGTGCGGGCGTCAGACCAGCGCACTCCGCGCTCGGGCCAAAGGGCTTTGACGCGTAACATGTCGCGGTCGCGATGCGCTTTCATGTCAATCCGGCCAACTAAACGGTTACCTTCCAGCAGTGGAAACACGTAGTAACCATAATTGCGCTTGGGTTCCGGCACGAAGACCTCGATCCGATAGTGAAAGCCGAACAACCGTTCTGCGCGATTGCGGTCACGCAGCATTGGATCAAACGGGCTGAGCACGCGGATGCGCCCGGGTGGCTGGGGCAGGTCCAAACTCTGGTCCGCCAGGTTTGAGCGGGCAAAGACCTTGCGGTGCCGCCCATCAGCGCAGGTGATCTCGATCTCTTCTATATCGCCTTTGGCCAGCGCCCTTGCGCACCAGCTTTTGGCTTCTGCTGCGCTGACCGTGTCCCAGAACGCAGCCAATTCGCCCGATGTTGCAAATCCAAGTCGGTCCAGTGCTGCGTTGCACAGCCAATCCACAGTCGCTTCTGCATCGCAATGCATGTTTCCCGGACAAAGTTGGGTTTCAATAACTCGCTCTGTCAGGTCATAGCGTTTCTGAAACCCCTCGCGGCCAACAACTGTAAGCGCGCCAGACCGCCACAAAAACTCCAAGGCGGTTTTTGACGGGTGCCAATCCCACCATCCGCCCGAGCCTTTCTTTTCGTCCTTGCCCACGTCCGAGGACGACACCGGCCCATGGTCACGGATGTGCTTCAACACCGTTTCAAACTGTTGTTCGAACCCATCCCGTCGCCAGTTCTTCCACCGCGCTTTCAGCAAATCAGCGTCGCGCTGAAAGCGCAGATGCCAGTGGGGGTAGAACTCCATCGGGATCACGGCCGCATCATGCGTCCAATGTTCGAACAGCTCTTTTTCCCTTTCATAGAGCCTTTTCAGGTGCGCGCCGCGATAACTGGGCCTGCGCGAAAACAGGATTAAGTCATGGGCGCGTGCAACTGTGTTGATACTGTCGAGCTGCACAAACCCCAACCGCTGGATCAGATTCAGAAGCGCACCGCCCTTGGCCTCACCCGATGGCAGTTCCGCCAGCGCGTGGCAATCCATGAAAACGGCCCGCGCTGTTTGGTTGTCGAGCCGTTTGAGGGGTGCCGTCATCGCCGCTTCAGGGTGTCGCCAAAGCTGATCTTGGGAGTCAGTGTCGCGCGCGTTTCAATCTCGGAGTCGGGATCTTTCAAACGCTCGGCGATGATTTGGGCGGCATGACGACCAATCTCAAGCCGACAGGCATCCATCGTCGCAAGTTTGCGCGGCAGACCCTGCAACAGTTCGACATTGTTGAAGCCGGCCAACCCGATTTGCCCTGGAATGTCGATGCCTTGCTCCAGCAGGTACAACAAGCCACCCGCACCGATCATGTCATTGGAGTAATACAGAAAATCCAGATCGGGAGAACGTTCCAGCATCGCCTGCGTCATCTCGCGCCCCTTCGCAAGGGCCGAGCCGCCGGAATAAAACTCGCGGTCTTCGATTTCGATCCCGTGCTTGCCCAATACCTCGGTGAAGCCTTCGAAACGCTTCCGGGCGCGGTGATCCAGAGGCATCTTGGTGCCCATGAAGCCAATATGCTGATACCCGGCCTTCAGGATCGCCTGCGCCATCTCGCGCCCGGCGCGGCGGTGCGAGATGCCGACCATCGCATCCACAGGCTTGCCGTCGGTATCCATGATCTCGACCACAGGAATGCCCGCTGAATCCAGCATGGCGCGTGCGGCTTCAGTATGTTCCAGCCCTGCAATGATCACGCCTGAAGGCCGCCACGAGAGCATCTCGTACAGCACCTTTTCTTCTTTTTCGGGCAGGTAGTCGGTCACGCCCACAACTGGCTGCAATTCCGTGTCTTCCAGCACCTGATTGATACCTGTCAGAACCTCAGGAAAAACCATGTTCGATAGCGACGGGATAATGACCGCGACCAGATTGACCCGGCTGGACGCCAGAGCGCCCGCGATCTTGTTGGGCACATAGCCAAGCTCTTTTGCGGCGGCCAGAACGCGGGTGCGGGTGGCGTCTGACACGTCCCCCCGGTTCCGCAAAACCCGGCTTACCGTCATCTCGGATACTCCAGAAGCCTCGGACACATCGCGAAGGGTAAGCGGGCGTTTGGATTCACTGTTCACGGGAGGCACCTGTGTTGTTGTTTTGCCCGATGGTAGCGTGAACAAGTCTGCGTGTACAACAATTGTGCAAAGCCGATGACAACCCGGAAAATCCCGGTTACAGAAGGCCACACACGGCCCCGTGGCTCAACTGGATAGAGCAGCCCCCTCCTAAGGGGCAGGTTGCAGGTTCGAATCCTGCCGGGGTCGCCAATTTCTCATGGTCTTCCGTCAATCGACGCGCGCTGAAACGCGGCAAGATTGGTCCCTGAATGCGCATCAAATACGTTGTTCGATCCACATTTACCTGCAAAAATTGGGCAAACTTTCCATGGGACCATCCGAGTGCCGCTCAGATACGCAGACATTTACCCCTCTGAACCACTGCTCAACAGCGACTCGATGGAGCGTCCTTCGGCAGCGGCACTGATGTCTGTACGATATTTTCAGGCGGAACCGGACGAAATGCCCGAGGACGTGTTCGCGGAACACCACGTATTGCTAAATTTGCAGGACAGTCCGCATCGCGTTCAAAATTGGCGTGACGGCACATTGCGGGATTTCACCTTCTGCAAGGACGAGGTCATTGTAACGCCCGCTGGCGTGCGGTCAGGTTGGCGGTGGTTCGCGCCGTCTGACGTGATCGTCATTACCCTAGAACCGCACAAGGTGGACCGTTTCGCGCAGTCTGAGCTTGGGATGTTACTCGATCCCCAACAATTTAAGGACTTGCCGCAGTTTTCCGACCCTGACCTTTGCGCGGCCGGTGTCATCTTGCGGGATGCGCTGGAGACTGAAGACATGTCCTCGGCCGTTATGTTCGAGGCCATGAGTCGGGTTTTTCTGGTCAAGCTGCTGCAGAAATACGGAAAGCGGCGCGCCGAAGATGCTGAATTGTCATCGCGGTTCACCTCTCGCCATTACCAACGTGTCCTGGCCTATGTACAAAAGCGCCTGGATCGCACGATCACCGTTGACCAACTGGCGTCCGAGGCTGGAATGAGCGCGTCGCATTTTGCCCGTGTCTTCAAGGAAACGCTTGGTTCAACGCCTATGCAATATGTCATGTCGTTTCGGATCGAGCAGGCGATGAAGATGATCGAAGATCCAAGGCGGCCCTTAGGGGACATTGCTTTGGCTTGCGGGTTTTCCGATCAGGCGCATTTCACCCGCAGCTTCAAGCAAGTGACCGGTCAGACCCCACGTGCTTTTCGCGTTGCGCTGAACGGTTGAAGCAGAATCTTTCAAAAACCGGGCAGCATGGTGCAATTTTCACAGGCGCTTACGTCGTATCTTTCATGTCATCGGGCCTGTGCCCAACCTGACAGATTTTGGGAGATACCTCCATGAAAACCCTCGCTTTGAACACCGCCGCTGCGCTAATGGCATCGACTGCCGCGATAGCTCAGGTCGAAACCCGCACCGTGACCTTTGAAAATGAAGGCACCATCATGTCCGGCACGCTGTATTTGCCGGAAGAACGCGGTGACGCGCCTTTGCCCACGGTTGTTGTCACCGGTGCCTGGACCTCGGTGCAGGAACAGATGCCCGCTAACTATGCACATGAAATGGCGGCACGCGGATTTGCTGCATTCACCTTCGATTTTCGCGGTTGGGGCAAGTCGGGCGATTTGCCTGACAATGTACGTTTTGTCGAAAGCCCAAAGGCCAAGACGTCGGACATCAAAGCCGCGTTCGAATATGTCGCAACCCTGCCTGAAGTGGATGCCGACCACATCAACGGGCTGGGTATCTGCGCTTCGGCCGGTTACATGGTCGACGCTGTTTCCGGAAATCCGCTGGTGCAACGTGTTGGGCTTGTCGCCCCCTGGCTTCAAAATGAAGAGATCGTCGAGGCCGTTTATGGCGGCAAGGATGGCGTTGCCGGGCTGATCGAAGTGTCCCATGCTGCCGAAGCCGTGGGTGGGCAAATCATCCCTGCGGCAGGGCCGGAAGGTGCCGAAGGCGTTCTGATGCCGATCGGTGGGTACTATTACGAGGCCGACCGTGGCGCGATCCCCGAGTATGACGACAAGTGGAACAATGCGGGCTGGGAAGGCTGGCTGACCTATCACCCTGCGGACAACCCGCAGCGTTTGGACAAGCCGCTCGCCATTGTTCACTCGGAAAGCGCGGCCATACCTCAGGGTGTGCAGGCCTTTCTCGCAGGGTTTGCAGGCGAAGCGACAGCCCAATGGCTGGAAGATGTCACGCAGTTCGATTTCTACGACAATCCCGAAGACGTGACCCGAGCAGCGGATACCGTGGCCGACCATTTCAGTGCTGGCCTAGACAGCTGAATTCTCGATCAGGCGTCGAAGTTGTCTTCAGCGCCTGCCCCTTACCCTGGAGTAAACCGATGCCCAAGAACCTTACCGCCACACTTGCAGCTGTCACAATGATTGGCAGCGCGGCGTTTGCCGAGCAACACACCAATATCTCGACAGCAATCACCGATATCGCAGCGGGAGCTGACCGCCATGACTGGACTCGTGTGCGCGGCGCTTTTGCCGATACGGTGACAACCGATTACACCAGCCTTTGGGGCGGTGACCCAGTCACGCAACCGGCTGACGACCTTATAGCAGGTTGGTCCGCATTCCTGCCTGGGTTTGAAAGCACACATCACATGGTCACCAACCATACCGTCAGATCGCTGTCCGAAACCCAGGCCACAGCGCAGGCTGATTTCACTGCTACCCACCGTATCGCGGATGGCTTGTGGGTGCTGGGCGGCCGATATGACTATATCCTTGAGAAATCCGAGGATAGTTGGGTTGTAACATCACTGACCATGACAGCGCTTTGGGAAACCGGTGATCGTGGTCTTGTGGCAATCGCGGCCGAGCGCGCGCAACAGTCCAATTGAACCAAGTGGTGAGCCGAGGTCGCCAAGTCTACCTTGTTCCTGGTTCTGGAAAACGCGTGCGTGTGCGGTTGGCGAAAGCAACAAGGGACAGCATCACTGGGACTTCGACCAGAACGCCTACAACGGTCGCCAACGCCGCGCCGGAGTTCAGACCAAACAAGCTGATAGCAACGGCCACAGCCAGTTCGAAGAAGTTTGATGTTCCGATCATGGCACACGGGGCTGCGATCCGATGGGGTACTTTCAGTGCATAGGCAGCGCCATACGCTATAGCAAAAATTCCGTAGCTTTGGATGAGGATAGGCACCGCGATCAGCACGATAACCATTGGCTTGGACAAAATGGTCTGACCCTGCAGTCCGAACAGAATAACCACAGTTGAAATCAACCCCATAACCGACCAAGGTTTTACGCGGGTAGAAAACGCCTCAACTGCCTGTTTAGAGCCTAGTTTGTTACGGGTGATCAACCCGGCAATCAGCGGCAACACCACGTAAAGAACCGTGGCCAGAACCAGCGTCTGCCAGGGCACTTCAATATCGGTGACACCCAGCAAAAAGGCGACGATCGGGGCAAATGCCACGACCATGATCAGATCGTTGACCGAGACTTGAACTAGCGTATAGGTCGCGTCGCCTTTGGTGAGTTGCGACCACACAAACACCATGGCGGTGCAGGGGGCTGCCCCCAACAAAATTAGCCCAGCTGTGTATTGGGCAGCGTCTTCGGGTGCAATCCAGGGTGCAAAGATATAGTCAAAGAATAATACGGCGAGCAGCGCCATGGTGAAGGGCTTGATCAACCAATTCACCACCAGCGTCACGATCAGACCGCGTGGCTGGCGGGCAACCCCGGCGACTGCGCGGAAATCGACGTTGACCATCATCGGATAGACCATCGCCCAGATCAGTACGGCTACAACCAGATTGACGCTGGCGATTTCGGCCCCTGCAACCAGTTGAACCAGTCCTGGCGCGGCTTGTCCGATCAGAACACCGCCAATCATGGCGAGCGCGATCCAAATTGTGAGATATCGTTCGAAAATGCTCATGAAAGCGCCTCGGAAGTCTGATCTGTGAGTTTACCAGAGGTCAGTGCGGCGAGGGCAACCATAGCGGACGCGGTACCGAGGACCATCGGCAATCCCCCGACCTGATAGGTGAGGCCAGACAAAACGGTGCCGACCAGCCGACCTGCTGCATTCGCCATGTAGTAAAACCCGACATCCATCGTCACACGCTCGGACTTGGTGAAGGCCAGGATAAGATAGGAATGCAGTGCCGAATTGACGGCAAAGACCGCTCCAAAGACCAGCAAGCCAGCAACGAGTGTCGTGGTCAGCCAGGTCTCAGGCTCGTTTGACAGCCAAGTGGCCAATGTTAGAGCCGCAGGAATGCAGAAAAGGATCACTGCCCAGCTGCGCGCAGCACGGATCAGATCACCTTCGGTTCGATCCGAGGCGCGAAGTATCCTTGGCGCGTTGGCTTGCACCACACCATAGAGGATGATCCACACCGCCATGAAAGTTCCTATCATGAAGAACGCAGATCGGTTGCCCGCCTCGGTACCGTCTGAGAGCACGGCGTAGAAATAGATTGGGATGCCGACCACAAACCAGACATCACGGGCGCCGAACAGAAAGACACGCGCTGCTGACAGCCAGTTTACATTGGCGGACTTCGAAAAAACTTCGGAGAACTTCGCCCCTTTGCGTCCCTTCGGCAAGCCTGCTGGCATGAACAGGATAACTGCAAACAGGATCACCGCCAGTACGGCTGCCATGACCAGAATTGCTGTCATAAAGCCCATTGTGGCCAGCATGGTCGCGCCCAGCAAAAAGCCCAGACCTTTGACTGCGTTTTTCGACCCCGTTAGCAGGGCCACCCAACGAAACAACCCGCCGCCCTCGGCAGGGGCCAGAAGTTTGACCGACGATTTCGAAGACATTTTGGCCAGATCCTTGGCCACTCCGCTGGCGCCTTGCACCATCATCACGAATGTGACCGACGCTGCGACGGTCCAGTTCGGGTCAAGCTGCGTCATGGCAAGCAACGCAATAACTTGCAGCCCCAGCCCTGCATAAAGGGTCGAGGTCAATCCGAACCGCGCTGCGATCCAGCCTGCGGTCAGGTTGGTGACAATCCCGGCGATCTCATAGAGCACAAAAAGATAAGCTAACTGAACCGGCGAGAAGCCCATGGTGTGAAAGTGCAACAGCACCAACATCCTGAGCGCCCCGTCGGTCAGCATGAAGGCCCAATAGGCCGCCGTAACCGCGATATAGGCCGACAATCCTTCGGGCCGTTGGGTCACAGCGACGATCCGACCATCAAAGCCACATCCACCAACCGATGCGCATAGCCCATCTCGTTATCATACCAGGCATAGATTTTAACCTGCGTCCCGTTCACCACCATGGTCGACGGCGCATCGACAATCGAAGAGCGTTCGTCATTGGTGTAATCGGTCGAAACCAGCGGGCGCGTCTCATAGCCAAGAATGCCCTTCAACTCACCCTCGGCAGCAGCTTTGAAAAAGCCGTTGACCTCTTCGGCGGAGGTTTCGCGCTGAACCTCGAATACGCAGTCAGTCAGCGATGCGTTCAGCAGAGGCACCCGCACCGCATGACCATTCAGACGTCCCTTAAGTTCGGGATAGATCAAAGTGATCGCCGTAGCCGAGCCAGTGGTGGTCGGGATCAAGGAATTCAGGGCCGAACGCGCGCGGCGCAGATCCTTGGCGGGGCGGTCCACGATGGTCTGGGTGTTGGTCACATCATGGATTGTGGTCATCGACCCGTGGCGAATGCCCAGATTTTCGTGAATGACTTTGACAACCGGTGCCAGACAGTTGGTGGTGCAGGAGGCCGCTGTCACGATGTTATGGGTCGCAGGGTCATAAGTATCATCGTTCACACCCACAACAATGTTGGCTGTCGGGCCGTCTTTGACGGGGGCGGAGACAACAACCTTTTTCACGCCTGCATCGAAATAGGGTGCCAGCTTGGCTTCGGTCTTGAAGACGCCAGTACAGTCGATCACTACATCGACACCGTCCAACGGCAGAGCTGAAAGGTCTTTTGTCCCAACAAAGGGGAGGCGCGTGCCACTCACAGTGATGCTGTCGGCATCGTGGCTGAACTTTGCATCCCAACGTCCGTGCACTGTGTCAAATTCCAGCAGATGCGCGTGCATTTCGGGATTACCAACAGCGTCGTTGATCCATGCAATTTTTGCGCCCCGTTCCAGCAAGGGTTTCAGCGCAAGTTTTCCCATCCGGCCAAGGCCGTTCAGAGCGTAGGTCGTCATTTCGTGTCCTCAAAAGATGCTCGCCCTATGTCATCGACAGCGGATTGCAGTGCGATCCGGTCAAGACTTTCGACCGGCAGCGACGTAAAGGCTTGGATCCGACGCTTCAGCGCGCCGTAAGCGTTTTGAAACGCAAGGCTTTTTTCTGCGTCGGTGCCTTCTGTCTTGACCGGGTCAACCATACCCCAGTGACCACTGATCGGTTGACCTTCCCAGGCCGGGCATTCTTCGTTCGCAGCCTGGTTGCAGACCGTAAAAACAAAATCCAGGTCAGGCGCATCCGGCCCCGAAAACTCGGACACATTCTTTGACCGCAGGACTGACGTGTCATGGCCCTTGTCTTGCAAAACCTGCATCGCAAACGGGTTCAGTTCGGAAAACGGCCATGTTCCTGCCGAATAGACATTGAACCGATCGCCGCCTATCTCGCGCAGCAGAGATTCAGCAAAGATCGAGCGGGCGGAATTGCCCACGCAAATGAACAACACATTGAACTTCCGGTCAGTCATGGTGTCACTTCCTTTGGTTGAAGGCATGCAAAGATCAGGTCGGCCACGGCAGCAGTCCACAATAAGGAAATCGAGCATTTGCTGCACGTTTTTCATTTCAATCGAATAGAGAAGAGACGTCCCGGATCGCTCCTGCTTGACCAGCCCTGACCGCTGCAACGCATTCAGATAGTTCGACATTGTGCTGGGTTTGATACCTAACTCTGCCGCCAGCTCGCCTGCGGGAACAGTGTCAGGAAACCGTCGCATTAACATGCGAAACACGGTGATGCGTTGCGGGTGACCCAGAATGGCCAGCTGGTCGATTACTTCTTCTATCATATTTCATGAAATATTGAATTAATGACCGGGAGTCAATTTCAACCCGTTGGCGTTACAAAAAATTCACATACGGAAGCTGCCGCAGGCAGAGTCGGTTGCCGGCTCAAAAGAAGACCCCATTCAGGCAGGTCGGCCGCAAAAAGCTCAACTGGGCTTGCAGGCAACAGACCGACAGTTTAAACGATCCATCGCACCCAGATAGAACCAGTTCTGGCTGCCATAAGTTGCCTCAATAGCTCAGCTGGTAGAGCAGGTCCTTCGTAAGGACAAGGTCGGGGGTTCGAGTCCCTCTTGAGGCACCACACATCTCGCTTTTCTGAAAAAATTCGCGTTGAATTCGAATGTACTTTCAAATTTTAAGTGTGCCCGTTGCACAGGCGTCGACTTGACGTTCTTTCCAACAAGACACATTTCGCAATGCCCAAAGGCGGTCTGCGCGCGAGTGTCGACCGTATCCCGACCTTGCCCCAATGCCTTGCCTGAGGCATGCTTGCTTCCGCAGGAAGAGTATCTGTTCACCGTCGGGTTTGTCGGTCAACGGATCAGCGCGGCGCCATGCTTTGGGAGGAGTTTGTCATGACATCCAAGACCGCAGGTTCCACACCACCAGACAACCTGACACCGCCACAACAGGCCGTGCCCGAGGTCAACAAAGTGACAGCGGATGATATCACCGCCGCACTAAAGGCTGGGTTTTCCGATTTTCTGGCGCGCCCCGTCATGAGCGGTTTTTTCGGCCTGTTCTATGCGGTTTTCGGAATACTGTTGGTTTGGGCCTTGGTTTGGCTCGGCAAGATCTGGATGATCATTCCTGCAATTGTAGGATTTCCGCTGGTCGCGCCTTTTGCCGCCGCCGGGCTTTATGAAATGTCGCGTCGCTTGCAAAAAGGGGAGAGTTTTGGGTGGTCCGAGATCCTCACCGTCATGGCCAACCAACGCAAGCGGGAAATGGGCTGGATGGCCTTTGTGACCTTGTTCATTTTCTGGGTGTGGGTTTATCAGGTGCGGCTTTGGCTGGCGATCATCCTGCAGAATGCATCCTTTTCCGATTTCGACGGGTTCTTGAACACCGTGCTATTTACGCCCCAAGGCTGGACGTTCCTGGCTATTGGCACGTGCGTCGGCGCTTTTCTGTCAGCAGCCCTGTTCACAGTAACCGTTGTCGCCATGCCTATGTTGCTGGACCGGGAAACCAATTTCGTTTCCGCGATGCTCACCTCTGTCCACGTTGTCAGGGAAAGCCCTGTGGTCATGCTCACTTGGGCGGCAATCATCTCGTTTACCATGCTGATATCGCTGGTTCCCGCATTTTTGGGCCTGATCTTTACTCTACCGATCCTTGGTCACACCACGTGGCATCTTTACCAGCGGGCGGTGCCGCCGGACGAGGTGTGATTTAACGGTAAGGCGTCTGCGATAGTCGAACGGCGGCACACATTTTTTGTACTGACAACGAAGAGGATAAAGCTGCTTTTCTAGCGCCTGTATCCGATATGGTACGGCTTAGGTTTGTTTTTGTGCAGCAAAGCAATTTCGGCTGCCGAAACGGGAACGCCCATACTCCTTCCACTAAGAACATTTAAAGCGAACAAAATCCTCATCACAGGCATCCCAAGTGCGCCGGAGGAAGTCACCAGACCGATGCGCGCAGCTCAGGCGCGCTTTTCCCCTATTGATGCAACGCCCAGAACGTCCAAAACTTTGGCTTCGATCTGTTCGGCGTTCATGCCGGCCACGGCATACATGTCCGTTGGGCTGGCCTGATCGATGAACGTATCGGGCAAGACCATCGAACGGTATTTCAGCCCTTGATCAAAAACGCCTTCCTCGGCCAAAAACTGTGCGACATGGCTGCCAAAACCGCCAATCGCGCCTTCTTCGATGGTGATCAGAGCCTCGTGGTTTGCTGCCAGGTCCAGGATCAGGTCGCGGTCCAAAGGTTTGGCAAAGCGGGCGTCGGCAATGGTTGGATTGATGCCTTTGCTCGCAAGGGATTCGGCGGCTTTCTGCACCTCAGACAATCGGGTACCGAACGAAAGTAGTGCCACGCGCGCGCCCTTCTGGATCACGCGGCCTTTGCCGATCTCAAGCACCTCACCGCGTTCCGGCAAGTCGACGCCAACGCCTTCACCACGCGGGTAGCGGAATGCAATAGGCCCTTCGTCATGCGCAACAGCGGTTGCCACCATGTGCATCAGTTCAGCTTCGTCTGCGGCGGCCATGACAACCATGCCTGGCAGGTTGGCCAAATACGCAATGTCGAATGATCCGGCGTGGGTGGCACCATCGGCACCCACCAAACCTGCGCGGTCAATGGCAAATCGCACGGGCAAACGCTGGATAGCCACGTCGTGAACGACCTGATCATAGCCACGTTGCAAAAAGGTCGAATAAATGGCGCAGAATGGCTTCATCCCGCCCGCAGCAAGCGCGGCAGAAAATGTCACCCCGTGCTGCTCGGCGATCGCAACATCGAAACAGCGCGACGGGTAGCGTTCGGCAAACAGGTTTAGGCCGGTACCGTCCGGCATGGCGGCGGTCACGGCAACGATCTTGTCGTCTCGCGCGGCTTCGTCGACCAGCGTTTTGCCAAAGACCGAGGTGTAAGAAGGCGCGTTGGAAGGTGCTTTCTTCTGTTCGCCTGTCACGACGTCGAACTTGGCTGTTGCGTGTCCTTTGTCTCGGGCTTGCTCTGCGGGTGCATAGCCTTTGCCCTTCTTGGTCAGAACGTGAATCAGGATCGGGCCGGTCGCTCGTGCCTTGACGGTCCGCAACACCGGCAGCAACTGGTCCAGATCATGTCCGTCTATGGGGCCTAGGTAAGAAAAACCAAGCTCTTCGAACAGCGTGCCGCCGACGGCCATACCTTTCAGCATTTCCTTGGCGCGTTTGGCCCCTTCGCGGAAGGGCTCGGGCAGCAGCGAAACCGCGCCTTTTGCGGCGGCTTTCAGATCGTGGAACGGCTCTTCCGCATAGATACGGGACAGATAGTTGGACAAGGCGCCCACCGGTGGCGCAATGCTCATCTCGTTGTCGTTCAGAATGACGATCAATCGCTTGCCCAGATGGCCCGCATTGTTCATCGCTTCAAATGCCATGCCTGCAGACATTGAGCCATCGCCGATCACAGCAATCGCATCGCCCAAACCCTCGGGTGTGACACCACCCAGATCGCGCGCCACGGCAAAACCAAGTGCTGCACTGATCGAGGTGCTGGAATGTGCCGCACCGAACGGATCATAGGGGCTTTCGCTGCGTTTCGTAAAACCACTCAAACCATCCTTCATCCGCAATGTGCGAATACGATCGCGCCGCTCGGTCAGGATCTTGTGCGGATAGCACTGATGACCCACGTCCCAGATGATCTTGTCGCGTGGCGTGTCAAACACGGCATGCAGCGCCGTGGTCAGCTCGACCACACCCAGACCTGCGCCCAGATGCCCGCCGGTGACGGACACGGCCGAGATTGTCTCGGCTCGCAATTCCTGCGCCACCTGATGCAGCTGCGCGTCCGAGAACTGCTTGAGATCCGCAGGGCGGTTCACAAGGTCCAGCAGGGGCGTGTTCGGGCGGTCAGACATTGGAATTCCTGGCTTAGCTGTCCCGGGCAATAACGAAGCGGGCGGCGTCCTTCAAGGTTTCTGCTGACGCACCGTACCCGTCCAACGCAGCACAGGCCGTTTCAACCAGATCTGTCGCGCGGGTTTTGGCCGCCTCAAGACCCAAAAGCGAAACAAAGGTTGCCTTGCCCGCATCTGCGTCTTTCTGCAGCCGTTTTCCTGCCTTTTCCACATCGCCTTCTACATCCAAGATGTCATCAGCAATTTGAAAGGCAAGCCCAAGAGCCTGCGCATAATCGCGCAGAGGGGTCGGACCGGCTTGCGCCAGCCGCGCACCCGCACAAGCAGACCATTCGATCAACGCACCTGTCTTGCCCGCCTGCAACCGGGTGATTTGTTCCAGTGTCAAAGGCGTGGCCGCTGTTTCGGCTGCGATATCCAGCGCCTGACCCAGAACCATGCCTTGCGCCCCGCTGGCTTGGGCCAGAGTCAGAGCCAATTCTGCACGCGTTTGGGCATCGCCAACTTCGGGCCGAGTGCACAGTTCAAATGCTAAGGTCTGCAACGCATCACCGGCCAACACCCCGGTCCCTTCGTTCCATTTCACATGAACAGTGGGCCGCCCTCGGCGCAAATCATCATCATCCATGCAGGGCAGGTCATCATGGACCAAAGAATAAGCGTGCAGCGCTTCGATCCCCGTTGCGGGCCAGATCGAGCGGGCCTCATCCACGTCATGCAAGCGCGCGCTTTCCCGCACCAAAAACCCGCGCAACCGTTTACCACCTTGCGTGGCATAGGCCATGGCCCGCGTTACGTCGACATCGTCCAGTGCGCCTAGAACCAGGTCAAAATGCGCCTGAATGCGCGCTGCATCCTGCGCCAGTCTTTCGCGAAACATTTACTGACCGTCGACAGATGTGGTCCCGGTGGGTTGCCCTGTGGCATCCAGAGTGATCGCGGCCACTTTCTCTTCAGCCCGCTTCAACTCGTCCTCGCACCGTTTCTTCAGGGCCGCACCGCGTTCATACAGCGCGATCGATTGATCCAATGCCACGTCGCCGCGTTCAAGCTGGCCCACAACGGCTTCAAGCTCTTTCATGGCCTGCTCGAATGTCATCTGCTCAACTGGGGTATCGGTCATGGTGCTGCCTTCATCAATTCTTCCACATGGGCGCGTGTGGCCGCGGCCAATGCGTTCAGATCATACCCGCCTTCCAGAGTCGAGACGATACGACCGTCACAAACCTCATCGGCGATTTTGCACAGCTCGGCTGTGATCCAGGCAAAGTCGCCAGTGGACCAGTTCAGATTGGCCAGCGGGTCGTCCTGATGGGCGTCAAACCCGGCGGAAATGATGATCAGATCGGGGTTGAACGCCCGCAGGCGCGGAAACGCCTGGGACTCGTACGCTGCGCGCATGTCAGCCCCACCGCTGCCCGGAGCCAGCGGGATATTAAGAACCGTGTCGTGAACCCCTGTCTCATCCGGGCGTCCCGAACCGGGCCAAAGGGGCATCTGCTGGCTGGTGATCACCAGGGCACGCGCTTCGTCCCACAGCAAATCCTGTGTTCCATTGCCGTGATGAACGTCAAAATCAACAACGGCAACGCGGCTAAGCCCGTGATGGTCCAGCGCATGTTTCGCCGCCAAGGCCGCATTGCCAAACAGGCAAAACCCCATTGCAGTGTCTGTTTCCGCATGATGCCCCGGCGGGCGAATGGCGCAGAACGCATTCGTTACGTCTCCGCTCAGTACCAGATCGACCGCTCGCACCACTGCGCCTGCGGCTCGATAGGCTGCGTCCACCGAGCCCGGCGACATGAACGTATCCCCGTCAATCTGCGCAAACCCATCTGACGGGCGCGTGGATCGAATATCGCGAATGTAACCTTCCGGATGCACCCGAAGCAGATCGTCATCAGCCGCCAACGGAGCGGTCATCCGTTTCAGTTCCAACCCTTCCAGGGCGTTCAGAACATGCTCCAACCGCGCCACCCGTTCGGGGTGACCCTCAGGCGTGATATGGCCCAGGCAATCAGCATGGGTCAAAAGGGCAGTTGTCATCGGGATCCCCTGTTCATCTGGCTACAAATACCTTCGCCGAAGGCACAAAACCGCCGCGCAGCGGCACGCTTAATCCGGTGCCAGCATATAGCCTGCGCCGCGGACGGTTTGCAGATATCTGGGCTGTTTCGGGTCTTGCTCGATCTTGCGCCGCAGGCGCGTGATCTGCACGTCCACTGCACGTTCCTGCGCTTGGCCTTTGTCGCGCCCAAGATCCTCTACCAGTTTTGCGCGGCTGATCGGTTCGCCGGGCTGTGCCGAGAAGATCTTCATCAACTGGCTTTCCGTTGCGGTCAGGCGCACGGGATCTTCGCCCTGCCACATCTCTCCCCGCTCGATGTCATATCGGATCGGGCCGAGGTACAGGATCTTCGCGGCTGTTTCCTCGGCTGGCGTTTCCGGCATCCTGCGTAGAATTGCGTTGATCCGCAGCAGCAGCTCTTTTGGCTCGAAGGGTTTCGCCAGATAGTCATCTGCCCCGGCCTCAAGCCCTGCAATCCGGTGTTCGGTTTCCCCTTTGGCGGTTAGAAGCAGGATGGGAGTGCTGTGCGTCTCACGCAGCGATTTTGTCAGACTGACACCATCTTCGCCCGGCATCATGACATCCATGACAATCATGTCGAAATCCAGCCCTGACAAGACCCGCCGCGCATGGGCAGCATCCCGAGCTGCAGTGACCAAGAACCCGTTTCGCATCAGGAATTTCTTGAGCAGATCGCGAATGCGTTCGTCATCGTCAACAATCAGCAGATGGGCGTCCATATCGCTCATGAGGTCGTATCCCGAAGTTTCGTATAGGCATGACGCATATCAGCATCCATCATTGCTTCAAGCACTTTGCGAAATCCGGCCACAGCTTCGGGACCGGCATCCTTGTAAGCGGCGCGCATCCTGGAGCGTTGCGCATCTGACAACGTCGTCTCCAGAGCTTGCCCCTTCTCAGTCAGAAATAGGTGGCGTTCGCGTTTGTCCACCGTGCCGACACGGCTTTCCACCAGCCCATCCTCGATCAAGGTTCGTAAAACCCTGTTTAGAGACTGTTTTGTGACACCAAGGATCGCTAACAAGTTGTTGACCGTAGTCCCAGGTGCACGGTTGATGAAATGGATTGCCCGATGGTGGGCGCGGCCATATGCCATTTCGGTTAGGATGCGATCAGGGTCCGCAGTAAAGCCGCGATAGGCGAAAAACATGGCCTCAATCCCCTGCCGTAATTGCTCATCGGTCAAAAACAACAGGCTTTCGCCCCCATAACGCGGGGCCGGGCGGATGTCGGACATGGTGCGCCTCATTCGTTACTCGGGGCCGAGTTTATGTCAGCGTTATTGACATTCCAAGGGTAGAGCGGTATCGAATCGCAGTTTTTGCGCAATAATATGTTCGTATCGGACTTAATTGGCGCAATAATCGAAAATTCACCCGGTTCAGGAGGTTTCGCATGGCGGGGTATGATGATCGTGATGGTACCATTTGGATGGATGGCAAGCTGGTGCCCTGGCGTGAGGCCAATGTCCATATTCTGACCCACGCCATGCACTATGCCTCGTCCGTGTTTGAAGGCGAGCGCGCATATAACGGCAAGATCTTCAAAAGCCGGGAGCACTCCGAGCGACTGATCGCATCGGCCGAGGCGCTGGATATGCCGATGCCCTATTCGGTCGACGAAATTGAAGCTGCGAAGGAAGAGGCGCTGAAAGCCAGCGGCCTGCAAGACGCCTATGTGCGTGCTCTGGTCTGGCGCGGCTCGGGCGAAGATATGGGCGTGGCGTCCGCCAAGAATCCGGTGCGCATGGCCGTCGCGGTCTGGCCCTGGGGTGCTTATTACGGCGACGCGAAAATGCAGGGCGCTAAGCTGGACATTGCCGAATGGAAACGCCCCAGCCCTGAAACCATCCCGGTTCACGCCAAGGCCGCAGGCCTTTACATGATCTGCACCATCTCGAAACACAAAGCCGAAGCCAAAGGCTGCTCGGATGCCTTGTTCATGGACTGGCGTGGATATGTGGCTGAAGCGACCGGCGCGAATGTCTTTTTCGTCAAAGATGGAGAGGTTCACACGCCGCTGGCCGATTGCTTTTTGAACGGCATCACGCGCCAGACGGTGATCCAGATGTTGAAAGACAAAGGCATCACCGTGCATGAGCGCCGTATTAAGCCCGAGGAAATGGCCGATTTCGAACAATGCTGGCTGACCGGTACCGCAGCTGAGGTTACTCCGGTCGGGCAGATTGGGGAGTACACATTCGAGGTGGGCGACCTGACCCGCGAGATTGCGGAAGACTACGAAAAGCTGGTCCGCTCGTAAGCTTCAGCCCCCCGCTCCGGCGGGGGTTTTTCATTGCAGAAAGTGCAAATATCCATGCAATGCGTCCAGCAATCTGGACGGCTTGTATGGAAAGCGTATTTTTGGCGCATGTTAGATCTTCTCAGCGATATTCTCACGCGCCTGTCCCTGCGTGGCACATTCTACTTTCGCACATCGTTCACACCGCCCTTCGGCATTCAGGTGCCGGGCTATGAAAACGTCGCGCGGTTTCATTTTGTGCAGCGTGGTGAGCTTAAGGTGCATGTCTCAACGACTGGCGAGACACTGAGGCTGCGACAGGGTGACTTGATCCTGATTCCCCACGGTGCGCCGCACGCGTTGCTCTGTGCCGAGGTCAAGCCTTTGGATGCGTTGCCTTTGGAAGAGGTGCTTGAGGTGGCTGGCTACACAGGCGACGGTGTGCTGGTATACGGTGGCTCTGACGAAGACCGAGATACGCAGCTGATCTGCGGTCACTTTTCTTTCACAGGTCCTGCCGGGCGGAAGGGCACTGGGCACATGCTGATCGACCGTCTGCCGCCCTACATCCTTATCGAAAACTACGGCGAAGAAGCCGGGGCCTGGATGGAATCGACTCTGCGTATGATTGGTTCCGAGGTTTCTGGCGCGAAAATTGGCGGCGACCTGATCGCGATGAAATTGTCCGAAGTTCTGTTCGCGCAGGCAATCCGGGCCTATCTGGAACGCCAGAGTCCGCAGGATTCGGCTTTGGCCGGGTTTGCCGATTTGCGCATTTCGCGGGCGCTGACCGCGTTCCATCAAGCCCCGGCTGAGGATTGGAGCGTCGCATCTTTGGCGCGAGAGGCCGGTATGTCTCGCACTGCCTTTGCTCAGCTTTTTGCCGAGAAAATGGGAACGACGCCGATGCAATACCTCACAGACTGGAGGATGCAGATCGCCTGCCATGGTCTGACCGAGGCGCGCTGGAACGTGGCGGACGCGGCAGCCGAAGTCGGATACGCCTCGGAAGCCGCGTTCTCGCGTGTATTCAAAAAACAGGTTGGCCTGTCACCGGCTGCGTACAGGGCGATGCACTGATACTCCGCTAATTTTGAACGATCTGCATTATATCGTAAACGCTCAGGAATTCAGCGTCCGGGATCACCAGATTAACTTCCTTTCATCACTGGTTGAGGAAAGGAAAACCTTATGTCCCTGCGTTTTGTAACCCGCTCTGTCCACGCCTATCTGGATTACCCGGTCGCCGTTGCCCTGATGACCTTGCCGTTCCTTCTGGGGCTGGGTCATTCCAATCCGCTGGCCCTGTGGTTGTCTGTTGCGACCGGGGTGGCCGCCTTTGTTCTGACGGTTCTGACCGATCACCATCTGGGGATCTGGCGGGTTTTGCCCTACAAGGTTCACCTGGCCGTAGACTTGTTGGTCGGCATCACCTTTCTGTTTGCACCCAGCATTCTGGGGTTCTCGGGGTTGGATGCGGCGTTCTACTGGCTGAATGGCGCGGCTGTGGTGCTGGTCATCTCGCTCAGCGCGCCCGAGCAGGAAGTCGCAGCCTGACGGCGTTATCCACATCTGTCATGGTATCATCATGATACTGTCAAGAAACTGAGCCGCGGGGTTTACAAACTGGCGGCTCATATCGGCGCACCAATCGCGTGGTCGGAGAATCGATCACCAGACAGGAGAGCCTCACTATGACCAAGATCTTACGCCCAAACCGTCGTTCGTTTCTGGCAGGCAGCACTGCCTTTGCCGCTTCGCTGGCCATGCCAGCCATCAGCCGCGCCGGATCGCGCCCCGTGTTCACACATGGCGTTCAGTCCGGTGACGTCGATACGACATCGGGCATGATCTGGACGCGCACGGATCGTCCCTCTCGCGTGATGATGGAAGTATCGACCACAGAAAGCTTCGCAGACGCCCGCACACTCCCGCCGATGGATGCCATCCCCAACAGCGATTTTGCAGTGAAATGTCTGGTCGAGGGGCTGCCATCGGATCAAGACATCTTCTACCGATTCGTCGCCGCTGATCTGAGTGACATCCACACCGTATCAGAGCCTATTACTGGGCAATTTCGCACCGCACCGACCTCGCGTCGTAACATTCGGTTTGCCTGGTCAGGTGATACGGCCGGTCAGGGATGGGGTATTGATGACGAAGGTATGCGCACCTACGCGACCATGGCGCAGCACAAGCCGGACTTCTTCATACATTCCGGTGACACCGTCTATGCCGACGGTCCTATGCAGGATGAGGTCGAGAAAGACGGCCAGCTGATCTGGAAGAACACAACCCTGATCGACGAGAAACGCAAGGTGGCCGAAACGCTGGATGAATTCCGCGCCCAGTGGAAATACAACATGATGGACGAGCATGTGCGGGCCATGAACGCCGTTTGTCCCACCTTTTTCCAGTGGGATGACCATGAGGTTGTGAACAACTGGTCCGACGCAAAAGACCTGATTTCAGACGACCGGTATACCGAGAAGTCGGTGCATGTTCTTCAGTCACGCGCCGGGCGTGCTTTCCATGAGATGACACCGTTGCGCATTACGCCGGCAGAGCCAGGGCGTGTGTATCGCAAGATTTCCTATGGTCCGATGCTGGACGTCTTCTTCCTGGACCTGCGCAGTTATCGTGGACCGAACGGCCCGTCGATGGAGGATGAAATCACGGATCAATCCCGCATTCTGGGCGCGGAACAACTGGCATGGCTCAAGCAAGAGCTGGCAGGATCTCAAGCGACCTGGAAAGTGATTGCCTCGGACATGCCGATCGGATTGATCGTCTGGGACAACTGGAAGGAACAGGCCGGAGCAGAGGCAATTTCGAACGGCGACAGCGGGCCGGCCAAGGGGCGCGAGTTGGAGATCGCGGATCTGCTGCGTTTCATCAAAACGGCTGGCATCACCAACACGGTCTGGTTCACAGCAGATGTCCACTACACTGCCGCGCACTACTACGACCCTAACAAAGCACAATTCCAGGATTTTGAACCGTTTTGGGAGTTTGTTTCGGGTCCGCTGCACGCAGGGACATTTGGTCCAAACGCGTTGGATGGGACCTTTGGTCCTGAGGTCAAGTTCGTCAAAGCACCCGCCGAGGGGCAAGGGGTGAACTTGCCTCCAAGTGAAGGGCTGCAGTTCTTTGGTCTGGTGGACATTGACGGAGTGACCGAACAGATGACGGTTCGGCTGATGGATCGGGCAGATACCGAACTCTGGTCGGTTACGTTGGACCCGCAGGATCGCGCGCTCTGATTTCTTGTAACGACGTGTTTGCACCCCGAGCAATCCTCGGGGTGTTTTAGGGCTTGAAAATCCCGACTTAAATAGTCAGATTATTCGCAACGCCAGATGTTGTACCATCAAGCTCATGGTTTCGGGGCGGTTTGCAGGTTTGGCATGACTTTGGTGATAGCTTGCCGCCGCTCCGGAAACGAACCTGTCTAAACAGAACGAGGCCGAAATGAGCGAGTCGCTAGATGAAATTATGGCACGCCATGACGCGCTGGCTGTGTGTGGATGCACCTGTTGCGACAGTGACTATTGCGCCTATGTCGATTGCCAAAAGCCGCGCCGCAAACAAACCGAAGCGATGCCGCCTGTAAGATCAAAACCTGACGATCTTACCCCACGCGCCTCGCTTCGAGAGATTGTTGAAGCGACCCTGAGCCGTTTTGGCTGAGTGACGTAGGCCGTGAGGCCTACGTCAGCCAATTGTCAAAAATCCACGCCGCGCTGCGCCTTGATCCCCGCTTGGAACGGGTGCTTTTCCTCAGTCATCTCAGTAACCAAGTCGGCGTAATCACGCAGCGCTTGGGGCGCGTCGCGGCCGGTCAGGAACACGCTGGTCTTGTCCGAACGCGCGTTCAGGCCGTCGATGACCTGCTCAACAGACAGATACTCGTACCGCAGCGCGATGTTGATCTCGTCCAGCACGACCAGATCGTACTCGCCGCTGGACATCAGGGCGCGCGCCTTGTCGAAGGCGGCGTTTGCGGCAGCGATGTCGCGTTCGCGATCCTGCGTGTCCCAGGTGAAACCTTCGCCCATCGTGTGCCATGTCACCAGATCACGTTCTTCAAAAAAACGGCGCTCGCCTGTTTTCCACTTGCCCTTGATGAACTGAACCACGGCGACTTTCTGGCCCCAGCCCAGCGCGCGGATAACCACGCCAAAAGCGGCGGATGACTTGCCTTTGCCCTTGCCGGTGTTGATTAGAACCAGACCGCGACCGGGGTCCACCGCCTCGGACACTTTCTTGCGGTGCTTGGCTTGCACCTGCTGCATCTTTTCCTTGTGATCCTGCGCGTCGCTCATGGGGGAACCTCTTTGATTGTCCGGCCCAACCTAGGGGAAGATTACAAAAGGTAAAGTCACGCTTTGGGGTCTGTGACTGACCGGGCTTTGCCACGCTCGAGCCCCAACTGGTGTTCGCGCCAGATCACAACAACATTGCCTGCGATGACCAAAGCGGCCCCAATCAGGATTGCAAGCGTTGGCAGTTCGTCGAACCAGACATAGCCAATCACAATCGCAAACAGCATGGTCGCGTAATCATAAGGTGCAAGCATCGAAGCCTGACCAAAGCGATAAGAAGACGTCACCAATATCTGCGCAACCCCGCCGATCAGGCCCATCATGATCAGTATTAGAGCCTGATTCCACGTCGGCATCGTCCATCCCCAGGACGCGGTCAGCGCCGACAGTAAGGTTGCGGTCATCGAGAAATAGAAGACGATCGCAGCCGGGTGATCGACTTTGACAAGCTGCCGGATATGAATCTGCACAAAGGCGCGCGCGATGGTGGCCCCCAAAACGCACAGAGCGCCGATGGTTGCGGCGACCTCCATCTGGGTGCTGCCCAAGCGTGGCCAAATCATGATCAGGACCCCCAACAGACCAAGAGCCACCGCGCCGATACGGATCAGACGAATGCGTTCGCCCAGCATCACGGCGGCCAGAATCAGGGTGAAGATCGGTGTGGCGTAGCCAATTGCCGTCACCTCGGGCAGGGGCAGCAAGCTGAGGCCGGTAAAGGTAAGCCCCATGGCGCTGGTGCCCAGGACGCCGCGCCAGAAATGGCCCATGGGTTTTTTGACCACAAAGCCCTTGGATAATTCCCCGCGCGCGATGAGCCAAAGAATGATGACGGGAATCGCGAACAGGGACCGGAAGAAAACCAATTGGCCCGGCGGGAATTCATCCGATAAAGCTTTGACCAAGGCGGACATCGACGTGAACAGGAACAGCGCGCCCAGTTTCAGCGTCACTGCCAGCATAGGTCGATGCGATGTTAAGGGTTTTGTCATCGGCGCGAACCTGCGCCTTTGGAGGACAAAGATCAACGGGTGGGTTTAGTCATTCACCCAGGATTGAGGCAGAGAATTGCCGATTTCCTCGCCGAATTCTTCAAGAAAGCGGATCATACGCGTGGTGCGTTGTTCCGCAATCTGTCTGCCGGTCTGGGTCAGCATGTCGCCCGGCAGCCCCAGCAGTTTGACTTTCCAATGGTCGAGCGAGAAATGCAGGTCGTCCAATGGCCGGTTTTGGGCAAAGGGATCTGCCGCGTCATAAAGAGTACGCCCCAGTGCTCCGGAAACAGAAAAGTTGCGCGCAATACCAATGGCACCCAAAGCATCAAGCCGATCTGCATCGCGTAGGACACGCGCCTCGGCTGTTTTCGGAGTAATGTCGGCCGAGAAGCTATGGGCTTCGATCGCATGCTGGATGGCTCGGATCTGGTTCGAGTTATACCCCAAATCCTGCAGAATAGGCTCTGATTCCACTGCGGATTTGCGAGATGCCAGATGCCGATCAGGATCATCCTTGGGTAGATTTACCAGATCATGCAGATAACTTGCGGCCAGCAGCACGGACATATCGGTTTGATCATCTGCGATGGCCTGAGCGTTGGTCCAGACCCGATCCAGATGGGCCAGATCATGGGCTGGATCCGTTTCCATGCGATGCGCGACCACCGCACGTAGGCGCGTGCGCAGATCAGCCGATCCGTCCACGGTTCTCTCCGATCTGACCGCGATGCAGAAGCAGGTGGTCGAGGATCACGCAGGCCATCATCGCTTCGCCAACCGGAACCGCGCGGATGCCGACGCAGGGGTCGTGGCGGCCTTTGGTGATGATCTCGGTCTCTTCACCCGACTTGGTGATCGTTTTGCGTGTGGTCAAGATCGATGACGTAGGCTTCACGGCAAAGCGTACCACAATGTCCTGTCCGGTTGAGATACCGCCCAGAATGCCACCGGCGTGATTCGAGCTGTATTGCGGGCCGTTCTGGCCCATGAAGATCTCATCCGCATTGGCTTCGCCGGTCAGTTCCGCGGCCGCCATGCCTTCGCCAATTTCCACACCTTTGACGGCGTTGATCGACATCATCGCAGCGGCCAGATCAGTATCTAATTTGCCGTATACGGGCGCTCCGATTCCTGCTGGAACACCGCGCGCGACGACCTCGACCACAGCGCCGACCGAGTTGCCGGACTTGCGCAGATCGTCCAGATACGCGGCCCAGTCCTCGGCAGCTTGTGCATCGGGTGTCCAGAACGGGTTCTGTTCGATCTGGGACCAGTCGAAATTTGCACGGTCGATTTTGTGCGGTCCAATTTGCGTCATGTAGCCTGTGATCTGCACATTCGGCGCGATCTGTTTGATCGCCTCACGCGCGAGCCCTCCGGCGGCGACACGTGATGCGGTTTCCCGCGCCGAGCTGCGCCCGCCTCCGCGATAGTCGCGGATGCCGTATTTCTGCCAATAGGTGATATCGGCGTGGCCCGGACGGAACTTGTCCATGATATCGCCGTAGTCTTTTGAACGCTGATCGGTATTCTCGATCATCAATTGCACCGGAGTGCCGGTGGTCTGGCCTTCGAATACTCCCGAGAGGATTTTTACCTGGTCCGGTTCGCGCCGCTGCGTGGTGAACTTGTTCTGACCCGGTTTGCGCTTGTCCAGCCAGTGCTGGATCATGGCTTCGTCGATTTGAACACCCGGAGGGCAGCCGTCGACCGTAGCGCCCAAAGCGGGACCATGGCTTTCGCCCCAGGTGGTGACGCGGAAGAGGTGTCCAAAACTGTTCATCGACATGGGGCGTGCTCCTTTGCGGGTCGTGATTAGCGGGCGCGGGTCCTGGCCTCAAGCGGAATTGCGTTTTGGAGGTGGTGGAGGGGACGTCGTCCCCTCTTGAGCCTGCGGCTCAATTCACCCCTGCCGTATTTGGGACAAGAAGAAGCGATCAAGCTGCGCTTGCGATTTTTGTGCGGATCTGGGTGATGCCGAGCGCGGCTTGAGCGGCTTCGCGGCCCTTTTGCACGAAGTGGTCGCGGTAGATGGCGTTGTGGTGCTCGGTCTCTTGATACTGGTGCGGCGTCAGCGAGACAGACAGGACAGGAACGCCGGTATCCATTCCTGCTCGCATTAGGCCATCGACCACTGCCTGCGCGACGAAGTCGTGGCGGTAGATGCCGCCATCCACAACAAAGGCGGCGCACGCTACGACGGTGTAGTTGCCGGTTTGGGCCAGGTCGCGGGCCAACAAGGGCATTTCGAACGCGCCGGGGACGTCGAAGACATCGACCTGCTTGGCGGGGATGAGTTCGAGGAAGCCGTCAAGTGCGCGGTCGACGATATCGGAATGCCAGTTGGCTTTGACAAAAGCATAGCGGGTGTGTGTCATCGTGATCTCCTTTCGTAACAGACACGTCACCCAAGGCGATCACGAACAAGCACACCGATTGCCGGCGTGTTGCACGTTCTCTTTCATCCGGACTGTAACCGTCGGCTCTGGCTTCTCACCAGATCTGCTTGTCACCCTCTGGCGCTTCTACACTTTGTCCGAAAACCGGTTCCCACTTTTCGGATCGTGGACACTTTTGGGCCGCTCGCGGGCTTACGGGTCGTCGCCCGCATACCGCCGGTGGGGAATTTCGCCCCGCCCTGAGAACAAGACGGTCCTTGCATATCTTGGGCCTCGTCTGCAAGAGATTTGGCAGGAGGATCACCATGCACCCGAACCCCGCCTTTTGCGCCGAGGAGCGCGCGCGCCATATTGAGTTCGCCCGTGACCGAGGATTCGGTGTATTGGTCTTGTCGACAGATGGTGCCCCGCTGTTGAGCCATGTGCCGATTCTTCTGTCGGACGACGGCAGGGTGGCTGAACTGCATCTTGTCCGCTCCAATCCCATCGTGCGCGCCTTGGAAAAGCCGAAAGCGGCGAAGATCGCGGTACAGGGGCCGGATGGGTATATCTCTCCGGATTGGTATGAGGTTGAGGATCAGGTTCCAACCTGGAACTACGTGGCTGTGCATCTGACCGGGGAGCTGGAGTTGCGCCCGCAGGAAGAGCTGTTGGATCTGTTGAACCGGCAGTCGGCCTTCTATGAAGAGCGCCTGCAACCTAAACCTCCATGGGCCACAGGAAAGATGTCAGATGAGGCTCTGACCAAAATGATGCGGATGATCGTGCCGTGTCGAATGCAGGTCGAGGATGTTCAGGGCACATGGAAGTTGAGCCAGAACAAGCCTGATGATGTGCGCTTGCGGGCGTCTGAACAGATTGCGTCAGGGATCGGGTCCGAATTGAATGTTCTGCAAGAGCTAATGCGCAACGCCTAGCCCTCGGCAAAGTGTGGGCTTTTGTTTTTGCAGGCCTTCTGTAAGGTCGGCTCAAACAGGGAGCCCGCCGATGAAACTCTACCACAGTCTGACCTCGCCTTATGTACGCAAAGTCATGGTATTGCTGCATGAAACAGAACAGCTTGAAGATGTTGAGCTGGAGACCGTGGCCGGAACACCGATCTCACCGGCTGAGCCACTGGTTAGCAAAGCACCGTTAACAAAAGTTCCGGCGCTGGAGCGCCCGGATGGGCCTACCTTGTTCGACAGTCGGGTAATCTGTGCGTTTCTGGATGCCCGTGCCGGTGGAAAGCTTTATCCCGAGGGCGCAGGTCGCTGGGATGTTCTGACACTCGAAGCGCTTGCTGACGGCATTCTGGATGCAGCCCTTTTGATGACTTACGAAGACCGCCTGCGTCCCGACGACAAAAAGTGGGATGCCTGGATTGAATCGCAGTGGGTCAAGATTGACCGGGCCTGTGCTGTACTGAACCAACGGTGGATGGCGCATTTGTCCGGCCCGTTGGATATGGGGCAGGTCGCCGTCGGCTGTGCGCTGGGTTATCTGGATCTGCGCCATGACGCGCGGGGGTGGCGCAAGGGTAATGACGCACTTGCCAAGTGGTTTGCGGAGTTTGGCGAGCGACCCAGCATGGTGGCCACCCGCCCTCAGGGCTAAGGCATCCTCAGCCGCATCTGCGTTACTGGCTGAACGTCGCCAGATAAGCAGCGATATCTTCCGCACCTTTCTTGAGCTTGACGCTCATGTTCGGGCGGGCGGTGTCATCGTCGAGATAATCCTTGATGAACCCGATGGGGTCTTTGGAATAGGCGGCGATGTTTTCTTCGGTCCAGACCAGACCTTCTTCACCGGCGCGGATCATGTCGTCGGTGAACATTCCGATGGGTAGGCGCTCGCTGCCATAACGGTAATCGTTCTCGGACCCGGCGACTCGTCCGATGACACCATAAAGATTCGGTCCGGTGATTCCGCCTTTGACCAGAACTTTTCCGTCTTTGATGATCGCGTGGCATGACGAGCAGCGGTTATAGATCGCCTTTCCCTTTTCGGGGTCACCTGCGGCAAGGGTCTGAGTGGACAGCGCCAGTGTAAGTAAAGCTGTGGTCAACAGGGTTTTTGACATAGGGGGTCTCCTGACAGGAGTTCGCGCGTTTTGCCCGCTGTCCTGTATTCGCGCAAAAAGTGCAACGGGGTAAACCTGCACAATTTGCAATTTAAATCATCTATTTGGGGAATATGATTTTGCAGAAAACAATCCCGTTCCCGCCGGTTGGATTGTGAACATTCAAGGCGCAATTCAGCGTTACATGGCTGGAACGCCCCGCGCCTGCTGGGCGTCGTCTTTGGTGTCTGCTGGCAATCGAATCAAAGCAGCCTGATTCGACCTGATCAACAAAGTTGAGCGCAAGATTCACCAAAAAAACGGCCTCGTTCCCTAAATGAAGCGGCACATGCGGCGTATTGCGCGTTTATGAACGCTGGACGAACACTATTCTCCCCGATAGTAAGCGCGTTTAAGACGCCGCTTTCACGCGGTGCGCGAGCTTTTTGCCCGTCCGCGGGCGCCAGACAATCGGAGATAACCTCGTGTCCCACGCAGAAGACCACGAAGGCACCCGCAGAGATTTCCTGTATTACGTCGCTGGCGGCGCAGGTGTCGTTGCGACGGGTGCAGCCGTATGGCCCCTGATCAACCAAATGAACCCGTCAGCAGACGTGCAGGCGCTTTCGTCGATCCGCACGGATGTGAGCGGGGTCGAGCCGGGTACACAGCTGACCGTCAAGTGGCTGGGAAAACCCGTCTTTATCCGTCACCGCACTGGTGCTGAGATTGCCGAAGCGCAGCAGCAGGATGAGGAAGCCATTGGCAGCCTGCCTGATCCGTTGGCACGGAACTTCAACCTGAACGCGGATGCGCCCGCGACTGATGCAAACCGTGTTATGCCGTCGCCCGAAGGCGAGGCAGAGGGCGCGTGGATTGTTCAGATGGGCGTTTGCACCCACTTGGGCTGTGTCCCCTTGGGCGACGCTGGCGATTTCGGCGGTTGGTTCTGCCCCTGCCACGGTTCGCACTACGACCTTGCTGGCCGGATCCGCAAAGGCCCCGCTCCTGAGAACCTGCCTGTTCCACCCGCAGAGTGGGTCGACGCAACAACCATCAAACTCGGCTAAGGGAGACCCAGTTTATGTCCGGAATTCCCCACGATCATTACGAGCCGAAGTCAGACGGCGAAAAGTGGCTGAACAGCCGCCTTCCCATCGTCGGCCTGCTGTATGACACCCTGATGATCCCGACCCCCAAGAACCTGAACTGGTGGTGGATCTGGGGCATCGTCCTGGCGTTCTGCCTGGCGCTGCAAATCGTTACCGGCATCATCCTGGTGATGCACTACACCCCGCATGTCGATCTGGCCTTTGCCAGCGTCGAGCACATCATGCGTAACGTGAATGGCGGCTACTTCATCCGTTATCTGCATATGAACGGCGCATCGCTGTTCTTTGTTGCGGTCTACATTCACATGTTCCGCGGCCTGTATTACGGCTCGTACAAAGCCCCGCGTGAAATCACGTGGATCATCGGTATGCTCATCTACCTGATGATGATGGGTACCGCGTTCATGGGCTACGTTCTGCCTTGGGGCCAGATGTCCTTCTGGGGCGCGACAGTGATTACCGGCCTGTTTGGTGCGATCCCGTTTGTGGGTGAAGCGATCCAGACTTGGCTGTTGGGCGGACCCGCCGTGGACAACGCCACGCTGAACCGCTTCTTCTCGCTGCACTACCTGCTGCCGTTCATCATCGCGGCGCTGGTCATCGTGCATATCTGGGCTTTCCACACCACCGGCAACAACAACCCCACGGGCGTTGAAGTGCGCCGTGGTTCAAAAGCCGAGGCCGAGAAAGACACATTGCCGTTCTGGCCCTACTTCGTGATCAAGGACCTGTTTGCGCTGGCCGTAATCCTGGTCGTGTTCTGGGCAATCGTCGGCTTTATGCCGAACTACCTGGGCCACCCGGACAACTACATCGAAGCCAACCCGCTGGTCACACCTGCGCACATCGTTCCGGAATGGTATTTCCTACCGTTCTACGCGATCCTGCGTGCCTTCACCGGTGAGGTCTGGGTTGTTCAGTTCGCCAGCTTTATCACCGGTGGCATCATCGACGCCAAGTTCTTCGGTGTGATTGCGATGTTTGGTGCGATCCTGGCCATGGCGCTGGCGCCCTGGCTGGACACATCGAGCGTGCGTTCGGGTAAATACCGTCCGATGTTCAAATGGTGGTTCTACCTGCTGATCATCGACTTCTTTGCCCTGATGTGGCTGGGTGCGATGCCCGCGGAAGAGCCCTATGCGACCTTCTCGCTGATCGCGTCTGCCTACTGGTTCGCCTATTTCTTCGTTATCTTGCCGATCCTGGGTGTTATCGAAAAACCGCTGACCCCACCGGAGACCATCGAAGAAGACTTCAACGCGCATTATGGCAAGGCTGACGCCGAAGCCACGCCGGCCGAGTAAGAAGAGGGACCGGATACCATGTTCAAGAAACTTGCAATCGGCGCTGCGTTTGCTCTGGCCCTGACCCCTGCTGCATCTTTTGCGGCAGGTGGTGGCGATCAGCATATCGAAGATTTCGCCTTTTCGTTCGAAGGTCCGTTTGGCACCTGGGATCAAAACCAGCTGCAACGCGGTCTGCAAATCTATACCGAGGTTTGCGCAGCCTGCCACGGCCTGCAATATGTTCCCCTGCGTGATCTGGAAGCGCTGGGTTACAACGAAGAGCAGGTCATCACCTATGCGGCGGACAATTTTGAAGTTTTCGATCCTGAATTGGACGACTTCCGCCCGGCGATCCCGACCGATCACTTCCCGGCCAATACTGCCGTCGGCGCACCCGACCTGAGCCTGATGGCCAAGGCGCGTGCAGGCTTCCACGGCCCTTACGGGTTGGGCATCAACCAGCTGGTCAAGGGCATGGGTGGCGCGGAATACATCGCCTCGCTGCTGGATGGCTACACCGGCAAGGAAAAGGAAGAGGCAGGCACCATCCTGTACGAAAACACCGCTTTTCCGGGCGGCTGGATTTCGATGGGCCCGCCACTGGCAGACGAACAGGTCGAGTTTGCTGATGGTCACTCGAACTCGGTCGAGCATATGTCGGAAGACGTTGCGGCCTTCCTGATGTGGGCGGCTGAGCCCAAGCTGATGGATCGCAAGAACGCCGGTTTTGTTGGCGTAATCTTCCTGTCTATTCTGTCAGTCCTGCTGTATCTGGTGAACAAGCGCCTCTGGGCACCACATAAGGGCAAGCTCCGTCCAGAGGATTGATCCTTTTTCGGAATTAGAAATCGAAACCCCCGCGCCCACCCGGTTGCGGGGGTTTTCTTTGGGAACTAGCTAAAAAGGGGCCAGCCCCTTCTTGGCCTTTGGCCAATTCATCCCCGAGGTATTTTGGGCCAGATGAAGGGCGGATCAGACAGTGAGTTGGTTTGAAGTCTGTCCGGTGATTGCAGCCGTAACGATCTGACCTTCGGGCTGAGGTGTGGCGAAGGACACTTCGGTGAATTGCTCGGTCCGGCCCATATGGGGGTTTTCCATCAGGATATGATGGGTTTTGCCGATCTGTTCCGATAGGTGCTTTGAGACCTGAGCATCCCCGGCCGCGCGCAGTCGGGCCGCGCGGTCTTTGATCACCGTTCCATTGATTTGCTGCGGGATTCGTGCGGCAGGCGTGCCGTCACGCTTGGAGTATGGGAAGACGTGCAGCCACGTGAGATTGCAGTCTTTGACCAGCCTGAGCGAGTTTTTGAAATGCTCTTCGGATTCCGTAGGAAACCCCGCGATAATATCGGCACCAAACGTCATGTCAGGGCGCAGCTTTCGGGCGTCTTCGGTAAATCGGATCGCGTCGTCGCGCAGGTGGCGGCGTTTCATCCGTTTCAGAATCAGGTCGTCCCCGTGCTGAAGCGAGAGGTGCAGGTGTGGCATCAGGCGCGGCTCGGTCGCGATGGCTTGCATCAGGTTTTCGTCGACCTCGATCGAATCGATTGAACTGATCCGAAGGCGCGGCAGGTCTGGCACCAGTGTGAGGATGCGCATCACTAGATCGCCAAGCCTGGGTTCTGCGGGCAGGTCGGCCCCCCACGAGGTCAGATCGACCCCAGTCAGAACCACTTCGTTGTAGCCCTTGTCCACAAGCCGCTTGATCTGATCCACAACAACGCCCGCAGGGACGCTGCGAGAGTTGCCGCGGCCATAGGGGATGATGCAGAAGGTGCAGCGGTGATCACAGCCGTTTTGAACCTGCACATAGGCGCGTGAGCGTGTGCCAAAGCCGTCGATCAGGTGGCCCGCCGTTTCGGTCACGGACATGATGTCATCAACCTGAACGGCCTCGGTCTCGCCAATGAAATCGGCGGCCATGCCTTTCCAGGTTGCGGGCTGCATTTTCTCGGTATTGCCGATGACCGCATCGACCTCTTCCATTTGGGCAAAGGTCTCGGGTTCAGTTTGGGCGGCGCATCCGGTGACGATCAGACGGGCGTTGGGGTTTTCGCGCCGCAATTTGCGGATCTCTTGCCGGGCTTTGCGGACGGCCTCAGCCGTCACCGCGCATGTGTTCACCACCACAGCATCGGTCAGACCTGCCTGCTGTGACAGCTCTTTCATTGCCTCGGTCTCATAGGCGTTCAGGCGGCAGCCCAAAGTGGTGAACTTGGGCGGGTTCATCCCAAAGACCCCAAGAACTCAGGGGTGATGGTGCCCGAGAAGACATGCGCTGTCGGGCCGGTCATCCAGACTCCATCCTCGCGCCAGTCGATCCAGATCGTGCCGCCATCCAACTCGATCTGAACTTTGCGCCCCGTGAGACCGCGTCTTGCGGCTGCAACCGCCGTCGCGCAGGAGGATGAGCCAGATGCCAATGTGATCCCGACACCACGCTCCCAAACACGCATACGGATGCTGTCCGTGCCAGTCACTTGTGCGACTTGAACGTTGGTGCGCTCTGGGTAGAGTGGATGGTGTTCGTAACGCGCGCCAAACTCGTTCAGCGGAATTGCCTCGGCGTCTTCGACAAAGAAAGTGCAATGCGGATTGCCCATACCGGTTGCCGTAGGCGCACCTTCGATCGGTAACTCCAGCGTGTCCATCTCCTCCGCCAGCGGTATGTCCTGCCAGTCCAGTTGAGGCTGTCCCATATTCACCGAGGTCAGACCATTGCCGACATCTTTTGCAAAGAGGGCACCGCGTTCGGTTGTCAGGGCCAGTTCGGACTTTCCGGTCTCATCCATCAGAAACCGCGCGATGCAGCGTGTTGCATTGCCACATGCGGCCGAGGTAGATCCATCGGAATTGTAGAAGACCAGATGTGCGTCCGCCTGGCCGTTTTCGATTACAGCCAATTGGTCGAAACCCACCCCAAACTGCCGATGGCCGATTCCCTTTGCGAGAGCCGGTGTAATCTGGGAATCGCACCCGCGCGCATCCACGATGACAAAGTCATTTCCCAGCCCGTGCATCTTCATGAAGGGCAAACCGGTATCGAGTCTCTGTTGCATGGCGGCGATATAACCCCGGTCCGAACATGAATCCACCCTGTTGCGCAGAATCGTGAAAAAAGGGGTTGACCCCCCTGCGACACCTGCCTAATTAGGCCGCCTATCGGGTCGCCGGAAACATAAGATGTATCGGTGAAACGAGGCGCAAAATAAGGACTTGAACCCGATCAGGGATTTGTCTTAAAGAGCGCCACGGATCAGGAAGATCCAGCAAAAGAGTGGGCCGTTAGCTCAGTTGGTAGAGCAACTGACTTTTAATCAGTGGGTCGCAGGTTCGAATCCTGCACGGCTCACCACTTTAACAGACTGAAATGTAACGAAAAACGAGCTGCAACTTCACTTCCCGTTTTCGAATTTTGCAACAAAATTGCAACAATGGCAATTTTGTCATGCGACAGCGTCGAGCTCAAAAGCAAGAAGCTCGTATCATCAGTCAGATAATCTCAGCACGGTAGCGAATCCTAACTGGATGTTTAGCCTTGTCACCGCAATGTGTCAGCAACCGACAAGTTGGAGGTGGCTTCAAGCTTGCGTTGTAGGTAACTAAGTGTAGCGTTCCGCGCGTCTGCAGCAACAAGATACATTGCGCATTGGGCCGTGTTTATGTAGCAATTGAAGTCAAAACGATCAGGTGAGGGACAAGAGCAATGAATGTTGAAGCAGGCGACATCGAACCCGAAAAGCTCGAAAGGGTCGTCGATCCACGCAACAAGCTCAACGACCTCACCGCCAGCGAGTGGATCGCCCGCACCGTCTCCGTGATGGTACAAAAGGGGCTAGGCAAGGGCTCCAAAGACGCCCAGATCGAGAGGCAACATCCCGCGCCCTTTTCCTACCAAGATGTCGCTCGTTTCATTGAGTTTTTTACAAAGAAGGGGGAGACCGTACTCGATCCCTTTAGCGGTGTCGCTTCCACTTCGAAGGCTTGCGCTTCGATTGAGAGAAATTCGATTGGATTTGAACTCAATCCGAAATTCCATGAACTCTCCGAGCTTCGACTCGACAGCGAGGTTCCGAAAAAACTCCTGTCGAAAACTCAGCATGACATCCGACTGGGTGACGCACGCACTTTGGCGGCCGGTATTCCCGATGAATCAGTGGATTTCATCATTACGAGTCCGCCCTATTGGGGCATCCTGAACAAAATTGACCACAAAGCAAAGCAGGAGCGGTTGGCGAACGGCCTCGATCACAACTACGGCGATACGACAGCTGATCTTGCCAACATCGAAGAATATGACGAATTTCTTGATGAACTAGGGGCTCTTTTTGGATCCCTTGCCCGCGTGCTGAAGCCGAAAAAGTATGCCGTAGTCATCGTTGGAGACTTTAGAAATAAAGACCAGTACTATCTTTTTCATTCTGACCTGTCGCGTGCGATAGAAGACCACGGCCCCTATAAGCTGAAGGGCGTCACAATCATCTACCAAAAGTTCAAAAGGGTTTTCCCATACGGCTATCCTTTTGCATTCGTGCCGAACATTCATCACCAATATGCAATGATCCTCCAAAAGAAATGACACAGGCGAATCCAAAAAACGTCATCTTAAATGGCGACGTCCTCGACCAACTTAAATACCTGAATGACGGATCGGTCGATCTCGTGATCGCTGATCCGCCTTATGGAATCGAGAAAGACTTCGGCAAGCCGGACAGCTGGCAAAGCCTTGACGATTGGAAGGACTGGTGCTGGTCTTGGTTGACTGAATGCGAACGGATTTTGAAGCCAAATGGGAGCATTTTGCTCTATGGGATTAGCCACTACATTTGCTTCAACCAAGTCCAACTCTACGAGCTTGGAATGCGCTACCGGAGGCAAATAATATGGCACTATGAGAACGGCTTTTGTGGCAACCGGAATATCCGGGCGACATACGAGCCCCTATTATGGTTCTCAAAATCTGACGATTTTTACTTCCGAGAGATTCGTGAGCCGTACAAGAGCGCTGACCGGTTGAAGTATAGCGTCAAGAAAAACGGAAAAACTTGGACTCCAAATCCAGAGGGACGTTTGGCTGGGGATGTGTGGAATATCCCAACGCTGGCTGGGCGTCGCTTTAAGGATGAGAAAGTAGGCCACCCCACGCAAAAGCCGCTGGCAATCTCCGAACGGCTAGTCGATCATTTTTGCCCAAAAGATGGGCTAATCTTGATACCGTTTGCGGGTTCGGGTTCAGAGTGCGTTGCAGCCTTTGAAAAAGGCCGAGATTTCATAGGCGTCGAACTCAATGAAGAGTATTGCGTCATCGCAGAGCGGCGCCTAACAGATCGAGGTTGGCCGATAAGTAGAACTTTACCCGAAGAATCCCGGGCCGAACTCGAGAACGTCGCCGTCGCTGTCAAATAGCTGGAAATTCCCTTCTGAATTCCGCCACATGGGCACGGTTTCATTAGCTACCAGAAAGGCTAAGGTCGCTTCCCTCGGTTTTTGGGAAAACAGAACAATCTGAACGGCATCCGAAGGGTTTACTTCAGCGGGCAGGTCAAAGTGCGCATAGCCCTTGATTTGCCCTAACGCCTTCTCAGATTGGCGGCGCTCGTCCGACGGGCTCCCATCAAGGGTCTTAACTTCAACCAGCAGTGATGTGCTTCCTTTGATCGCAAGGCAATCGAACGGGTCTTCGAAAAGCCTGTAGTCCTCCCCTTCCATTCTTTCTGCGAATTGCTTCACCACTTCATGGTGCAGCTTCGTTCGGCGCTTCCTGAGTTCAATTGCACCGGACAAATCTACCATGGATTCATCGGAATCACCCTCTTTGAATTCCGGGGTCGCCGCGATGGTTCCGCTGTCCACTTCTTTGGTGATCCGTTTTCCAGATGCCGGCGCGGATTTTTTTCGCTTTGCTTTACGCGAAACTGGCTCAATGCTGTCCTCAGCAATTTCGATGCTAGCGCTAGGATAGCTCATCCCGGACTCCCGATGGAGATCGCCAACTTGATCAGCAATGCTAGGCAAGATTTTGACGGCGTTCCTAGCTTTCGACTCGCCGACGCCAATTGCATCAACTAACGCCTCGAAATCGAGGTCTAGCAAATCAGATATTCGCTCATATTCAGATTCAGAATCGTCGCTACTCTCAAACGCCAGCATCAGCTTGAAATTGTCGATACCGGGGTTGTCGCTAACGAGGCGAAGCAGAATCCGATACGGATGACTTCGGTTTCCATCGGCGTCCTCTAACTCGAGTGCAAGCATCGCCTCGCGCCAAAGAGCATTCGTCACTGTCTCGCTGTCTGCGGCAAGCAACTCAGCACCCTTTGGCGTAAGATCAAAGGTGCCCGCTATTGGATCGTGGTCAATAAAGCCCGCCAAAACCAGAAACCTTCGCATTTCGCGGGCTGCCGTCTCGGTGCCCCTGCTGGCGCGTGGTTTCAGGGCTTCCGCCGCCAAATTTGCATCTAGGTCACCACCGCCGCGAAAAGTGTAGACACCACTCCTTGCAAGTTCAGGCCCGAAAACATCATCGCGTCCAAAATCTCGTCCGGCTCCGATGGTTTCCGAAGCCGTTCGAAGAGCCTCCGTCAGGCGATTTACGTTTGCGAACTGGTGGGGAAAATTCTTCATCAAAATAGTCTCGACTGCTTCTCATACTTGAGATTGCTACCGCGCCATCAATCCTCTGGCAACGCGTTCCCACCGGTTTGGCTTAGGAAACACCCCACGTTGCGCTTCCGATCTGCCAGCGACCACTGGTAAGCGAGCCATCGCAACCAGTTGTGATGTTCCTCGCAACCACACTCGTGGGAGCAGGTTCAGCCGCCTGCTCCCACTTTCTTTTCGTTCCACCACTTGACCACATCGTCACGGTCGTAGCGCACATTGCGGGCCGTGAAGTAGATTGCGGGCGGCGCGTCGCCGCGCTGCTTGTACTCGTAGAACACGCCCTCGGCGATGCCGATAGCGTTTGCCACCTGCTTAGCGGTCATCAGCTTGGGGAAGGCGGCCTGCGCCTCGAGTAGTTCGATGCGCTCCTCGAGCGCACGGATTTTCGGGGACTCAGTCGTCATAGCAACCTCCATCGTTGTCCCTTTCGGAACAGCACGACCCTACTGTTGCTATGTGTCGGTGCGGGTCTTACATCCTTGCAAGTCAGCTTCCAACACGGCCAATCCTGCGATGCCTGGCACCCACCTTCGCGGTGCGCGCGTCTCACGACGGGCATTGGTGCGTTGTCATATGTAGTCGCCGCCTATCTCGCATTCAAGTCAGAAAGCAGGTGTTACCTTAATCCGTTCGAGGATGACTTCTTCGATCATTGCGGGCGCGGTTTTGCCGACGCGGCGGGTATACTTGAGCAGCATCTTCTGTCCACCTTTTGCGCTCTTGTCGCCGCGCAGGAACAACATGACATTCTCTGGCAGCATCGCTTCGTTGGACGCCTCTTGGAAATGTTTGCGGGTGTCGTGTTGGCGCAGGATCGGTTCGCGATTGTCGGGATGCTTTAGACGGTCCAAATGATCGAGGTGGATCGTCTCGCCGGTCTTCGTTGATGTCGTTGGGAACACAAACTTGCTGTCCGACTGCTGTATCGCGGTCAGCGCGCGGACGACCGTATCGCAGATGGAGATGGTGCGGTCGATGCCCGACTTCGTTTGGATCAGTTCAATCTCACCGCGTTGCAGGTTCACCTGACTCCATTCCAACTCGCGCACGTCTTCGGAACGGATGCCTGTGAAGAACATCACGATCCACGCTGTGCCGCGAAGCACGTTGCGCTCACGCTGCGCCATGATCGCGTTCCAGATGGGCGACCAATCTTCAGGGTCTTGGTCTGGGTGGCGCTTGCAATATTCCTCCCAAAGTGTCGCACGGTCGCCAACCGGGGCCAGCTTGATCTTGCCGCGCTGGATGGGCGTCGTGATGTCGAGCATCGAGAACGCCGACGACAATGCCGCTTTGACATGATGCCGCGTGGCGACGGATTCGATCTCGTTCAGGCAATCTCGGACATTCATCGTTGAGACGCGCGTGGGCGACGTATCGAGGATGGTGGAAGCATAGGCATCGAGTTTGCGTTCGAGGTCGTCGAGGTGCTTCTCGGACGCGCGCTTGTTGGCACGGGCGTCGATGCGATACTTGCCCCATGCGTCGCGCACGGTCGCGACTTTTGTTGTTGCCTCGTTTCCATGGTGCACCTTTTCCTTCTCAATCCGCTTGAACGCCTGTGCCGCCGTGAGGTCGGGAAACGTCCCGAGAACCACGGATTTGAATTTACCGTTGATGCGCCCGCGATACGTCCAAGACCGTTTCGTCTTACCGACGCGAAATTTCATGTTGGGGAAGCGGTCGCCATCGTGGGCATAGGTGCCGATGGCCGCTTTGCGGAGGTCGGGCACGGAATTGAAGTTCACGAGGTTGCGGTTACCATTCATGTCAGGCTCCATTTTGCAACAAAAACTGCAACACATTGCAACGCTTACACGAACTTATGCTGACTATCAACCAACTGATGTTCGTTGCAAAAAGATGAGAATGCGTTGTTTGTATTGAATATCGGTAGCAGGTCTGAGTAACTCAACAAATTTAAGCAACTGACTTTTAATCAGTGGGTCGCAGGTTCGAATCCTGCACGGCTCACCACTTTTTCAAAATTAAGGCGTTCAGTAAGCGGGTTTGGTGCGAAGACGACCGGGCCTATATGTATGGCTCACCAAGCTGCGTGTGCGACTTGGGCGTGATTTGAGTCTCTTGAAAGCGGGTCAGGCGCGATCGTTAAGCCTTTGCGGGTCGTGCGCGAATTTCGTACAGCCACGAACCTATTACTAATGCGGTTTTGCGCCATCGGTCCATCGCTGCGTGAGGCCTCCAACCTTCGGTAGACCACGTTGGGCGCCCATGTAAGGACAAAAACAAATGGTCCTTTAAATGGTGCTTTCGTAACAGGACCACGTCGGAGAGGCCGCCGGGCGCTATTTTGCCTATGTAAAATTGCTTTTGACTAACAAACCCGATAGGTTTTTGAAAAAGGTGGTCAACACCGGGGGCAGTGAGAGCGCAAATGCGACAGGCGAAAAAACGTGTTGTGCGGGCGAGTGTGCCTGCAGGTATGGTGGGCAAACGGGATGGTCTGTTTTTCCTTTGGGGCCAGATTGAACGAGCGCGTCTAAATTTGGAGAACACAGTTCCTTCTGACGGAACCGTTCCGGATGGGTCAGGCATGAACAGGAACGGCAGTAAAAATCGAACAGTGCAAGCCCCGGTAGACGAGTTTATTTTCTACTGATTCCGGAAGACCGGTTGATCCCGCTTCGGCTATCGCTTTTCGAAGAAGAGGATCACTTCGCCCAGACGTACGCCATAGCGTGAGACGTAGGCGCGATTAAGAAGCCGATCATCATCCAACAACCACATCCAATCGTCGAATTTGACGCGCATCGTCCCGTCCTTGATCGGCAGGTCGATCTTGTACTTCCAGTTGAACGTATCACCGCGCTCAATCCCGCTGGCGGTGCCCAACACGCCGGGGGCTGTACCGGTCCAGGTATCCTCACCGGTTTTCGTCAGCGTCCAGATACGCTGTTCGGTGGCGCCATCGTCATAAACGAAATCTTCGACTAGCGTCAGGGTTTCACCATCCCATGTCCCGTCGATATCCACCGTAAATCTGCGGGGGATATTGCCCAGAATATCCTGAAACTGACCGTAGGCCACCGTTTTGCCTTCGAAGAACTCTTCGAGATTCAGTTGCCGGTCGGACAAGAAGGTCTTGGGCACCTTCGGCTTGCTGGAACAGGCCGCCAAAAGCGCAAGGCTTGCTATGGCAAGAAAGGTGAGAAGGGTACGGAAAACACTCATTGCAGTGGTTTCCCTTCGGATGTCGCATCATACCCGTTTGCACCTGGCACGTGCGTGGTTTTCAAATCGGGAGCAGGGCGCATCGTAGCGACCAGTTCAGCAACCTTGAGGCCGAACTTGCGCATCTCGGATCGGTTCATGATGACGCCGTGTTCCGTGAGATACATCCAGTCTGTGACGTCCAGAGTGTGCCCCCCCGCATCTTCGGGCAGGATGATCCGATAGGTCAGTTTGACGGTTGAGCCTGAGATGACGCCCTGACCCTCACCGACGATATCGTCCGCCGTTGCGGTGAACGTGTTGCCGGTGCCCAGTGTCAGATACCACTTTCGGTTCATCTGTTTGCCGTTGGAATAGGTGAAGTATTCCGACAGCGTGCCCGAATTTCCGCTCCATTCGCCGACCATGCGCGCGACAAAGCTGTTCGACATCTTCCCATTGGGGCCATAAATCAGCCCTTCGGACAGGATTTCTCCGTTCAGATGCTCTTTCAGTGAAAAGGCAGGTCCGGTTCCCGAGTAGTCGGATGGAGATTGCGCGCGAAAGCTCAGCAGACGGGCGCGGATGAAAACTGCGATCAAAAGGACCAGCAGGATGATGGCGATAGCGTTCATTTGCTTGTGACCTCGGTGGGCAGGGTCAAGACCATTCCAAACGCGCCGAGCTTGAGGATGCAGGGCAGCACCGCATAAGCAAGGTTGAGTGTCTCTAGCGCGACAGCAGAATTGGCTTGACCGGGGGTGAAGCCGCTGCGTTCCAGCAGTGGCAAGGTGAAAAAGGCAGCCAGGGCGAGGCCAAGCTTGCCTGCGAAAGACCAGATGCCAAACGCCGCAGAGGCGTTCAGCCCGGCCCGGGTCAAGACGACCGAGAACATAGCGGGCAGCACGACCATATCCGCACCTAAGGCAGCGCCCGAGGCAAGGCAGATCACGGCAAACCCGGTTAGATTCCCAGCGCTCAGGGTGGCGGCACCGATAAACCCTGCGATTGAGAGGGGCATGGCAATCATCAGAGTCTGTTTCGGGCCAATCCGGTTGGAGAGTTTGGCCCAAAGCGGCACGCTTGCGCCCGCGCTGAGGAAGAACAGGATCAACAGCGGGCCTGCTTTGCCCGGCAGTTGCAACCGATCTTCAACAAAAAACAAAAACAGGGTCGAGGTGATGGCTACGGGCAGGCTGTTAACCAGGGCAAGCGCCAGCAGGCGCAACCCTCCGGCCTGACCCAGCCCTGCAAAAGACAGACCGGTGCCGGTGATTGGCGTGCGCCTCCAGATCGGAATAGTCAGCAGCAGGGTCAGAACTGACAGCAGCCCCAGAAACACTCCAAAAGCAGGATAGCCTTGGGCTTGCGCGCCAAATGCAACCAAAAGCGCTGGAGCGCTGGCAGCGATGACCACGCCGGTCAGTTGCCCGCCTTCGCGAAAGGCGGCCAAGGTCATCAGTTCTTGCGGGTCTGGACGTTTCGCCAAAGTTGCGCTGCGCCCGTACAAAAGGATGGTTCCCAGGCTGTAAGCCGAGAACAGCAGGATCAAAACCGCGATCAGCGCGGCGACACTGACACCCTGCGGCAAGCTAAAGAGCAAAGGGAAACCGACCGCCAACCCCAACGCCGCTAGAGAGGCAAATACAAGCTGGCCCTTTGGCCACTTGTCGATTGCCCAGCCAATCAACGGGTCCTGAACCAAATCAACAAGGCGGATCACCAGAAGAACAGTTCCAATTACACCCAGGCCAATACCTAAATTCACCGCCGCAAAGCGCGGCAGGTGGATATAAAGCGGGATGCCCGCCGCAGCGAGCATCAGCGCATACAGGCTGACCCGAGGATAAAGCATCAGCGCCCCTGCAGTTTCTGCGTGAACGACGCCGATCGCGTGTTGTCCCCCAGAAACACGGACATGAAACTACGCTTGATGCCCGGATAGGACATAGTGCAGGTTTTTTGCCCGTTCAGCCAGAAGCTTACGTTATCCGGCCCGTTGGACACCGCGAGAAAGCTGTCCCCCTTGGTCACGGCTTTGAAACACTGGTCCAATTGGTTGCGTACCGGGGCAGAGCGTCCGATCCGGTCCATCTCGTCCAGGGTCGAGTTGACCAGCGCTTTCTTCTTGAAGTTCTTGCGGTAGGTCAGTTGCAGGCCGATGTCTTCGCTCCAACTAAACGGAGCGCCGCCGGGGGTATAGAGTTTGGCGTCATAGAGCGGCAGACCCAGATATCGAAAAGTCGCTGAGCCACGCAGTTGCGCGTCCTTCAACTCTTCGTTCACGGGCGACGCCAGCGCTGCTGATGGGGCCAGTAGCGCCACGGTCAGTAACGCTGCACGCAAAATTCCCTTATTCGGCGGCCACGGGGATGGCCGGGTCTTTCCCAGAAATGCCATTGTCAGCTCCGATGGTTTGCGGGGTGCCATTAATTTGCGCAACGACATGCATCGCGCTGGCAATCCCGTCTTCGTGAAATCCGTGCCGGTTATAAGCACCGGCAAACCAAGTTCGGTTCTGTCCCTGCATCTCGCGGATTTGCCCTTGTGCCTTCAGGGCGGCTTTGTCGAATACCGGATGGGCAAATTCGACCTGATCATAGATTTTGTCCGCGGGAATTTCTGATGAAGCATTCAGCGTCACAAACAGGGTATCGCTGTCCGGGATGTTCTGAAGCCTGTTCATCCAATATGTCACGCCCACATTTCCGGCTTGCGAGCGATAGGTCCAACTGGACCAACACGCGCGCCGCTTGGGCATTTGGCGTTGGTCGCAGTGCAGTATGGCGGTGTTGGGTTGATAGCGGATCGCGCCCAAAGCTGCGGCCTCGGCCGGGGTTGCGCCTTCGCCCAAAATGGCGAGGGACTGGTCCGAGTGGGTCGCCAGGATGATCTCGTCGAATTGATCCGTATGCCCCTGGCTGGTGACGCTGACGCCCATGTCGTCGCGATGAACGTGTTGAACCGGGGCGGCCAGTCGGATGTCGCAGCCACGTGCGCGCAGAGCGGCGTCTATGCGGCGGACGTATTCGATGCTACCGCCGCTGACTGTATACCATTGATGCTGATTGGCACGCCCACTCGCCAGCAACGCATGGTTGCGGAAGAACTGCACAAGCGAACGGGCCGGGAACTGATCTACGAACTCAACCGGCGTGGACCAGATCGCGCCGCACATGGGCATCAGATAGTTGTGCCGGAACCAGTGACCCAGACGCAGTTGATCGACCAGTTCACCAATCGTTGTGTCGTCGTCCTTGGCGGCCTCGGGCGCTTCTTTGCCGAAGCGTATGATGTCTGCAATCATCTTGTAGTAGGCAGGGCGCGCCAGATTGCGTTTCTGCGCCGTCAGCGTGCGCAGATTGTTCAACCCGTATTCGATGCGGCCATTGTCGATGGTCGCGCCAAAGCTCATTTCGCTTTTGGTGACGGGTACGTTCAGCTCGTCAAAAAGCTGCGTCAGGTAAGGGTAGGTTGCGTAGTTGAAAACGATAAAGCCGGTGTCGACCGGCTGGTCGCCGTTTTTGCCAGCCATCACCGTGCGGGCATGACCACCCAGCCTGGGTTCGGCTTCATACACCGTCACGTCGTTGTTTTCTGAAAGGTAATACGCGGCAGAGAGACCCGAAACGCCTGCACCTACAATCGCAATTTTCTTCCGTACACCCCGGGTTTCGTCGAACATTCCAGCCTCGTTATGTGACATTTTACAATGAGATACGCAGGGTATGCCGTGCTGGATCAATCCGGATAGAAGTTTTTAACAGATGCACTATCTTGTGACTTCGGGTTTCAGCGCCCGCTTCCTTGCGTCACCCTATGATCCACTGCGGGTGCAGGGCCGTAAAAAGTGTAACTTCAACGAAACGGCGCGGGTATGAGCAGCTTTGACGGAAAAACCTATTGGATCATCGGCGCAAGCGAAGGCTTGGGCCGTGCCTTGGCCGAGGCACTGAGCGGTAAGGGCGCGCATCTGATATTGTCTGCACGCAACGCCGCGCGTTTGAATGAAATCTGTTCCAAGCTTCCAAATGCACGCGCGATTCCGTGTGATGTGACCGATTTAGACTCTGTACGCAATGCCGTGGCCGAGGCAGGTCAGATCGACGGTCTGGTTTACAATGCAGGCGCTTACGAGCCCATGCGCTCGGGCGAATGGGATACCGAGGCTTCGCTCAGGATTAGCGATGTGAACTATTCGGGGGCGTTGCGGGTATTAGGTGAAACGGTTCCGGGCTTTGTTCAGGCGCGTCAAGGAGAGATCACTCTGATCGGGTCGCTGGCCGGATATCACGGTTTGCCTGCCGCTATCGGATATGGGGCCAGCAAGGCGGCGCTGATTTCGCTGGCCGAAACGATGCGGCATGATCTGGCGGGCACCGGTGTGACGGTGCGCATTGTCAATCCCGGCTTCATCAAGACCCGCCTGACCGACAAGAACAGTTTCAAGATGCCGATGCTGATGACAGCTGAGGACGCGGCAGAGCGCGTGGTCAAAGCGATGTCGCGCCGCCGGTTCCGTACCGATTTCCCGGCACCATTCTCGTGGTTTATTCGTTTGATTGACTACCTGCCGGATCTGCTGGTTTATCGCGGAAAATAGACTCTAACAAAACTGTCCCTGACAGAACCAGCCTGCAGACATGGTGCCTCCGTGCCCGTAGAACAGCCATAGGCGTTCGCCCTGTTCCGTCACCACCACCCAGTAATCGCGCACGCCGCTGCGCCAGTTGGGGTCATCCAGCCACCATTCCGGTGCGATCCGTTCCGGGCCGGTGGCCTGAGCCAGTTGCCAGTCGCGTCCGCGCCAGCGGAATGCGGTTGGGACATCTGGGGTTTCCGGTGCCATCACCGGCTCGGGCTGCCACATCTGCAAGGGCCGGGGGCGCGGCGGTGCAGGCCAGTCGCGCGCGGGTTCCGACCATGCAGCCGCCAGCGTCTGTGCCGTTTTCTCGGGGATATGAGAGGCGGCCGGGTGCCGTCTTGTGATCGCCTCCAGCCCAACACGCGCACCCAGCTTGCCGATCAGGTCATCCACGGCTGTATTGCCCTCAAGCCGGTTACGAGCCACGCGGCGTGCCTCGGCATGACCGGCGATGGTGCGGGCGTGGATGGGCTCGGTCTGGATCGCTTCAAGCCGCAGCATGTCGATGCCATAGCCTGCATCGATCTTGTCGATTTTCATCTCTAACAAAGGTCGAATACGATGTTTGTCATAGGTCGGGCGGGCCAGGCCGACCTCGATGATCTCGGCGGCTTGATCAGCACGGTGCGCCTCAAGCCGTAATGTCCGCACCCCGCGCCCTTTCTCCTCCAGCTTGGCGCAGAGCGTGGGCAGCACCCGATCAACCGCAGCCATCACATCCTCGATCAAACCGATCGGATTGGGCAGCGTCATGCGCACCGCGAACTGATGCGGCGGACGCGCGGGCGAGACCGGCTCGGGTGCGCTGCCCATGGCCTGATCCAGCCGCAGCACCAGCCCGCGCCCAAAGCGGCGCGCCAGCGACGCGCGCGGCTGGCCCAGTAGATCGCCGATCCGGCGCAGGCCCAGCCGGTTCAACTGCGTCACAACCGGGTCGTCCAGTCGCAGCGCCGCGATGGGCAGGGGGCTGAGCGCACCATAGGATTGCCCCGGCGCTGCAATACGCGCGCCACCACCCAGGGCCATCACTTGTGGTGCAGCCCCGCCTTTGGTCCAGTGTCGCCGCTTGCCTGCCCGGGCGCGGGTGGCGCGGGCCTCTTGGCTGATGGCGTCGCCATTGCGGTCGGATGTGGCCTCTTGACCTGCATAGCGTGCCAAAGCCCAGGCTGCGCCCAGCGTGTCGGCAATGCCCATTTGTACGCTGAGGCCCATATCAGCGCAGTCGGTTTCCAGCACGCTCAGCAGCGTCTCTTCCCCGCCAAACAGATGCGCGCAACCCGACAGATCAACGATCAGCCCATCCGGAGCTTCTTCGGCCACCCAAGGGCTGAACTTGCCCGCCCAGCGGCGCAGCGCGGTTAGAAACGCAGTCTCGGCCGGGGCGTTGCGGTGCCGTGTGATCAGGCTGGCGCACATGGCATGGGCATCGCGCACGGGCTGGCCCACACGCAGCCCGGCGGCCTGCGCCTCAGTATTCAATGAGGTAATGACCTGCATGTTCGACTGCTCAGTGACCACAGCCAACGGCCCGGCATGCAGCCCCCGCGCGGCGCGGATCAGCCGTTCAGCCCCAAGACGGGGAAACCACAGTGAAAGTATTCGGCGTTTTGGCATCGGCAGACATCAAAATGTTCCCACTTTGTTCTTATCTGAGAATCAACGCCCGAGTCCACGCTTACCCGCAGGTCAGGCGCTGAATAACACCGGCCCCGTTTACAAAGACGTTCAGCCTGTCGATCCGGTAATCCTGCGTTGCAATGTCATCGGGCCCCAACACGCGGGTGCGTTCCGGCAAATCGGCCTGAATGGACGAAACCGGCTGGCCTACCGAGTCGGCAAATGCTTCGCCCTGACAAAAGGCCAGATCAACCGGCGCGTTCTCGGGCGCAAGGCGTGCTTCTTCGGGGGCAGGGGTCTCGGCGCAGGCGGCCAGAAGGATCAGAATCGGGATAAATCGGTGCATTGGCGTTCCTCATTCCGGCAATGTCGTTTCTGCAATATCAAACAATTAGCAAGTCTGTCATGAAAGCACAGTTGAAAACACCCTGCAATTGACGCAGGGTCGGGTCAAAGAAGACAGGGAGACAGTGATATGCGCACCCGTGCCGCCGTCGCCGTTCAGGCGGGCAAACCTTTGGAAGTGATGGATGTGAATCTCGAAGGCCCCAAGGCGGGCGAGGTACTGGTGGAAATCAAGGCCACCGGCATTTGTCATACAGACGAATTCACCCTGTCGGGTGCCGACCCCGAGGGCCTGTTTCCGGCCATTCTGGGCCATGAAGGCGCAGGCATCGTGGTTGAGGTCGGCCCCGGCGTCACCAGCCTGAAGCCGGGTGACCACGTGATCCCTCTTTACACTCCTGAATGTCGCGAGTGTGAATACTGTCTGCATCCCAAAACCAACCTGTGCCAGGCGATCCGGGAAACCCAAGGCAAAGGCTTGATGCCCGACGGGACCTCGCGATTCTCGACTTTGGATGGTGATCCGATACTGCATTACATGGGCTGCTCGACCTTCTCGAACCACACGGTTCTGCCCGAGATCGCGCTGGCCAAAGTGCGTGAAGACGCGCCTTTCGACAAGATCTGCTATATTGGCTGCGGCGTCACCACCGGCATCGGCGCTGTGATCAACACCGCCAAGGTCGAAATCGGCAGCCGGGCCATCGTGTTCGGCTTGGGTGGCATTGGCCTGAACGTGATTCAGGGTCTGCGTCTGGCCGGGGCGGATCAGATCGTTGGCGTTGACCTGAACCCATCGAAGGTCGAGATGGCCACGAAATTCGGCATGACCGATTTTGTGAACCCCAAAGAGGTCGAAGGCGACCTGGTTCCCTATCTGGTCAACCTGACCAAGGGCGGCGCGGATTATACCTTTGACGCCACCGGCAACGTCGGCGTGATGCGCGACGCACTGGAATCGGCGCACAAAGGCTGGGGTGAATCGATCATCATCGGCGTGGCGCCTGCTGGGGCCGAGATCTCGACCCGTCCGTTCCAGCTGGTCACCGGCCGGTCATGGCGCGGCACAGCCTTCGGCGGCGCACGTGGTCGGACCGACGTGCCCAAGATCGTCGACTGGTACATGGAAGGCAAAATCGAGATTGACCCGATGATCACCCACACCATGGGTCTGGACGACATCAACCACGGCTTCGACCTGATGCATAAGGGTGAGAGTATCCGGTCGGTTGTAGAGTACTGATAAAAATCAAATAATCTTAAAGGGCGGGCTTTTGCTCGCCCTTTTTTGTTACTACATTCCGCAATGCGAATTAGTTTTGTTTTGAGGAATTACAGTGACAACAGCAGGCATGGATCGCTTGGCGGTCCTTATTGATGCAGAGAATGTACCGGCAAAACACGCGCCGGAGATTTTTGAAGAAATCGCCACTTTGGGCGAGGCAAGCCTAAGGCGGATCTACGGAGATTTTTCGAACGGGTCGCCGCAGGGATGGAGCTCTGGATCATTGGCGGAATACGCAATTGTTCCCCAACAGCAATTTGCCAATGCGTCCAAAAAGAACTCCAGCGATATTGCCTTGGTCATTGATGCTATGGATATCTTGCACAGCAGTCGGTTCAGTGGGTTTGTGTTGGTATCATCCGATAGTGACTTTACCCGCTTGGCCAGCCGCATCCGCGAGCAGGGGTTGAAGGTATTCGGCATTGGTGAAGAACGAAAGGCTCCCAAAGCGTTCGTGAATGCTTGCAACAGGTTTATCTACATTGAAAACATCCACAAGCCGGAGTGCGGAGCAAATACTTCAAAAGAAAACAAAGACGCAAAATCGAAACATGGATTGAACCATGCGTATCAATTGATCCGGAATGTTGTGTTGAACACAAACGAGGCGGACGGGTGGGCCAGTCTTTCCTTTGTGGGTAACCAACTTGGTAAGATGTATCCGGATTTCGACTCTCGCACTTACGGCCACAAAAGGCTAGGCGATTTGGTCCGCGCCATTGGCCGCTTTGAAGAAGGTGATATCAACGGGGGTCTCAAGATCAGGTGTAAGGACAGTTGAAGCCTTGCTTCAGCCCCCCGGCCTCGTTGCTCCCGTATCCGACCGCGGAGACCGCACTCGCAATACTGGCGTGTTGACCGACGAAGTATTGGCCCGGCTCTCGCGCCACACCACGAACACACCCGATGCAATGATGACACTGGCCCCGACCGCGACCCAGCCGTCCGGGCGTTCACCAAAGAAGATCATGCCAAACAGTGTGGCCCAAATGATCTGACTGTATTGGCTGGGGGCCACGACCCCTGCAGGCGCGGCACGGTAGGCGAGGATGATCAAATGCTGGGCGATGACCGAGAACACGCCAACCAGCGCCATCATAGCCAGATGCAGCAGCGAGGGCGGCTGATAGACGGCAGGTTGCGCAAGGCTCATCACCACGATGGCTAGAAGCATCGGATAGAGGATGAGCACGGCCGAACGTTCCTCATTCCCGATCTTTCGCACCAGAACAGAGCCAAACGCGCTGCAAAACGCAGCTGTCAGGGCGGTAAGGTGACCGAGGGTGATGTCCGTCGTGCCGGGGCGCAGGACGATCAGAACGCCGATAAGACCAACGACGACGGCGGCCCAGCGTTGGGCGCGGACGACCTCCCCCAATATGGGGATCGACAGAACCGTAACGAACAGGGGGAAAGCAAACAGCAGCGAATAGACCTCGGCCAGTGGCAGCACCGAAAACGAATAGAAGGCGCAGACCATGGATGTGACCATCAGGGCCGAGCGCAGCAGCACCAGCCAGGGATGGTGCGGCAGGAAGTTGCCCGTGGTCCGGTCGGTCAGGATCGTCACCGCCATCGGTACAAAGGAAAACAGCGTGGCGAAGAAAATGATCTGCATCACCGAATACGTCCCGCCCAGCACCTTGATCAGCGCGTCGTGGCTGGCAAAGACCGCGAATCCCGCAAACGCGAAACCAAGGCCCCTGAGGGTGGTGTTTTGAGTGCTCATCGATATGGCCTCGGGCGATGTCGGTGTGGTGGCACTGTGCCGTCGCAGCGCAAAGGGGCTGTCTTGCCCCTGAGTAACCCCATTTTTGCGGTCCGCATAGTCCCTATTTTACCGCTAACATGACAAAGCCGCCATGCAGAGGGATCAACGCAGGATCGGTGGCGCGTCTTTGGGTTGACGGGCCGATTGCACGCCAGCCTTCATCCCCACGCCGATACGTCGGGCCAGCGCGACCCAAGGGACTGCGGTTTCGGGCGGCAAGGTCTGGGTTGCAACCTCTTCGAACAGGTCCAGCCAGTGGGCAAACATCTCGGGTTTCACATCGGGCCGTTCTATATGGACCCGCTGTGGATTGCCGTCGTAGCTGCGTTCAAACAAGATGGCGTTGCGCCAGAACGCGGCGATCTTGTCCTCGTGCGCGGGCCAGTCGGTGACATGGTTGGCAAAGACCGGACCCAGCACAGCGTCTTCTCGTACGCGGGCATAGAAGGCGTGAACCTGCGCATTGATCTGGTGGGGTGTCGCCGGAAAGCGCGGCGGCAAGGTGGGTCTGGACATGAGGTCACCAAATTCGACTCTGTCTCGGAGCAATATCCCCTTCAACCGTCATGCAACAGGCGTGGTTTTGTCGCGCGGCTCGGGCGTCAGGATATGCCGTAGCAAGGCCACCGGATGCGCCCGCAGGCTAAGACGGGTGGCGACGTAATCTTCGACCACCTGCTCACCCAATGTCATTTGCGGCAGATAGGCTTCGGGCTCGTCCAGCGCCTCACCTTCCAGATCTTGCGAGAACAGAGGCAAGGGCTTGGCGGTCGCAATCGCCTTGGCCTGCCACAAGGCCTCGCGTCGTGTCAGGTCGCAGGCAGCAAAGGCATCGGCCTCGGCCAGGCGTTCGATCACTGACGGCCCCAGACCCGCGCGACGCCACACATCGTCGACCTGATGGTAGCCGTTGCCGCGCGCAGCGGTCAGCCAGCTGGCGTCTTCCTCGCTGAGGCCTTTGATCTGACGGAACCCCAACCGCAGGGCCAGCCCACCATGGCCGTCAGGCTCCATCACATTGTCCCAGAAGCTGGCATTGATGCAGACCGGGCGCACCTGCACCCCATGTTCGCGCGCATCGCGTACGATCTGGGCGGGCGCATAGAACCCCATGGGCTGTGAGTTCAGCAGCGCGCAGGCGAAAATCCCGGGATGGTGGCATTTTATCCAGGCCGAGGCATAGACCAGCAAGGCAAAGCTGGCCGCATGGCTTTCAGGGAAGCCATAGGACCCAAACCCTTCGATCTGTGAAAAGCAGCGCTCGGCAAACTCGTCATCATACCCGTTGCGCTTCATTCCGCGCAGGAATAGCGCGCGAAATTCGCTGACATTGCCATGCTTTTTGAAGGTTGCAAGCGACCGTCGCAGCCGATCGGCCTGTTCCGGGGTGAAACCCGCACCCACAATGGCGATCTGCATCGCCTGTTCCTGAAACAGCGGTACGCCCAGCGTTTTACCCAGCACCTCACCCAGTTCGTCCGAGGGGAAGCTGACCTCCTCCTCTCCGTTCCGGCGGCGGATATAGGGGTGAACCATGTCGCCCTGAATGGGGCCGGGGCGGATGATGGCGACCTCGATCACCAGATCATAGAAATTGCGTGGCCGCATCCGGGGCAGGAAGTTCATCTGCGCACGTGATTCCACCTGAAACACGCCGATACTGTCGGCTTTGCACAGCATGTCATAAATCACCGGATCCTCGGGCGGCAGGGTTGCTAGTGTATAGCTGGTCTGATGGTGTTGACCGATCAGATCGAATGCCTTGCGGATGCAGGTGAGCATCCCGAGGCTGAGAACATCGACCTTGAGGATGCCAAGAGAGTCGATGTCATCCTTGTCCCAGCAGATGACCGTGCGGTCTTCCATCGTGGCGTTCTCGATGGGAACAAGTTCGTCCAAACGCCTCTCGGTGATGATAAAGCCGCCGACGTGCTGGGATAGATGACGGGGGAAGCCGTCAATCTCATACACCAGCATTAGAGTCTGTTTCAGGCGACGGTCCTCGGGGTCGAGGCCGATCTCGCGCATCCTGTGTGCTTCGAGCCCGGCGGTCGAGAAGAAACCCCAAAGCTGCGAGGACAGCGCCGAGATCGTGTCTTCGGTCAGCCCCATGACGCGGCCCACCTCGCGGATGGCGCGCTTGCCGCGGTAATGCACGACCGTGGCGCACAGCCCCGCGCGTTCGCGGCCATAACGATCATAGATGTGCTGGATCACCTCTTCGCGGCGTTCGTGTTCAAAATCCACGTCAATGTCGGGCGGTTCATCGCGCGCCTCAGAGACAAAGCGTTCGAACACCATCGTACCCATCTCGGGGCTGACTTCGGTGATGCCGAGGCAGAAACAGACCACCGAATTGGCCGCCGAGCCGCGCCCCTGGCACAGGATGCCCCGTGATCGGGCGAAATGGACGATGTCGCGGACGGTAAGGAAATAGGGTTCATATTTCAGTTTGCCGATCAGGGCGAGCTCATGGGCCAACATCTTCTGAGCTTTCTCTGACGCGCCTGCCGGATAGCGCCATTTCAACCCCTCATGTGCCAAACGGTGCAGGCGTTGGGTCGGAGTTTCCTGTTCGCTGCCCTCGCTGGGATATTCATAGCGCAGCTCGTCGAGCGAGAATGTGAGTTGCTCGCTCAGCTCATGGGCGCGGGCAACAGCGCCCTCGTGACCTTTAAAGATGCGCAACATCTCGGTCTCGGAGCGCAGGCGCTGTTCGCCATTGGCCAATGCCTCGCGGCCCAGATCATCCACCTTACGGCGCAGGCGGATGGCGGTCAGAACGTCGGCCAGCTTACGACGGGCCCCGTGATGCATCATCGGTGTGGCACTGGCGAGTGTGGGGATGCCCAGTTGCTTTGATTCAGTCTCTAACAAAGAGAAATATGCGCTGTCTGCGCCATCGTATCGAGGGTGCATCAACAGGTTTATCCGCCCGGCAAAGCGGCGCGTCAGTTGTTGCGCGTGTGTCCTCCATGCGCTCGCGCCGCCTTGGGATCGGTCCGCTTGTGGCCAGAGCAGCAGGTGGAGGCCGTCGGAAAACTCCAAAAGGTCGGACAGGTGCAGGATGCAGTCGCCTTTCTCGGCACGCAGGCGGCCAGTGGACAGGATACGGCATAGGTTGCCCCAACCCTGTCGGTTCAGCGGCAAGGCGGTGACGGTAGGTGCGTCGGTAAAGATCAGCCGCGCGGCTGGGATCAGGCGCGGCACTGCGTGAATCGGATACGAGGGCGGTTTGGGGATGTGGTCAGGGCAGGGTGGGCCGATGGAGGTGCTCTGCGCTTCCCACTCCAGCCGTTCGCGGACCTTGCGGGCAATCTCGCGCGCCTGGGTGTGGGCGCGGACAATCCCGGCGACCGAGTTGTCATCGGCAATCGCAATAGCGGGCAGGCCCAGGGTGACGGCACGCTCCATATACTCCTCGGGGTGCGAGGCCCCGGTGAGGAAGGTGAAGTTCGATGTGATCGACAGCTCGGCATACATGGCGAGTCACTATTATATTCACGTTTTGTTCTTTTTCGAGTCCTTTGCGCAGGAAACGGGTCGCTTGAGATCGATCAGATCGGCAGGGTCGGCAAAAAAGGAGGCCCGATATGTTCAAAATTACTGCATTACCCACCAACGAGGTACGCGCCCTTCAGGCCGGTGGTCCGGATGCTTATGGCGCAACGCCCGAACACGCCGTTTCGACTGGTGCAGGCAATCCATGCCGCCACTGCCTGCAGAACATTCCCGAAGGCGAAGAGATGCTGATATTGGCCCATCGCCCCTTTTTAGAGACGCATCCGTATGCGGAAACCGGCCCGATCTTTCTGTGTGCTAAACCGTGCGAGCGGCATGAGGGGGAAGAGATGCCCGAGATTCTGACCACCTCTCCTGACTATTTGATCAAGGGCTATGGTGCGGATGACAGGATCGTCTATGGCACCGGGGCGATCACGCCCATGGAGCAGATCGGCGCAGCGGTGAAGGGCATCTTTGCTACACCGGATATCGCTTATATCCATGTCCGCTCGGCCAGAAACAACTGCTATCAGGCGCGGATCGACCGCGCCTAAAGCTTAACGCGGTGCATTCCCCGGCGCGGCTGGTCCTGATCGTCTGCAGGTTCCTCGGCGCGCGACGAAGTCAGTGCAAGGAACACATCCTCAAGATCGGCTTCCTCGGTACGCACGTCACGAATACGGATACCCACGGCACGGACGGCTTCCAGCACCTGCTCGGCGCTGGTTTGATTGCCCTGATATTGCAGCACAAGGCTGCCATCGTCGCGCAGCGCGGCTTCGACCCCTTCTGTTGCAGGCAGTTTCGTCACAGGGTTGTCCGGAACGATCACCATCGTCCGGCTGTCCATCCGACCCAGCAAGTTGGCGGTGCTGTCCTGTGCGATCTTTTCGCCATGGTTGATGATGGCGATCTCGTCGCACATCTCTTGCGCTTCTTCCAGATAATGCGTGGTCAGGATGATGGTCATGCCCTGTTCATTCAGTTTGCGCACATTGGTCCAGAGCATCTGACGCAGTTCAATATCCACACCTGCCGTGGGTTCATCCAACACCAGAATCTTCGGGTGATGCACCAGCGCCTTGGCCAGCAAAAGCCGCCGCCGCATCCCGCCCGACAGCGTGCGGGCATACGCCTCGGCCTTGGCGCTGAGACCCACCAGTTCCAGAATCTCATCGCTGCGGCGCTGCGCCTTTGGCACGCCATAAAGCCCGGCCTGAACCTCCAACGCTCCACGTGGGGAAAAGAACGGATCCAGGTTCAGCTCTTGCGGCATCACGCCAATGGCGGAACGCGACTGGCGCGGGTTCTGATCCTGATCGAATCCCCAAATAGATACATGGCCCGAGGATTTCACAACCAGCCCGGCGAGAATGTTGATGAGTGTCGATTTTCCTGCCCCGTTCGGCCCCAACAGCCCAAAAACCGACCCGCGCGGAACGGTCAGATCAATGCCTTTCAGCGCGTGTTTCTCGGGCTGGCCCTTGCCGCCGCGATAGGTTTTGCGCAGCCCTTTGATCCTGATTGCGGCATCGCTCATGTGGCTCTTGCCCCCGGTTTGCTCATCGCTCATAAACGCACCTAGTACATGCCCGCGAGGCCGACAACCGAAGAAGGATCGCCAGCCGTGACCATCGAAGCGCCGGAAACCAAGATCGTCGAAACCACCCGTGTTGCCTGTGATGGCGGTGAAGGTGCGTTGGGGCATCCGCGCGTGTGGCTGCAAATCCCCGAAGATACCGGCTGGGTCGAGTGCCCCTATTGCGACTGCAAATATGTTCTGAAGGGCACAGAGCAGGGCTGATTGCCCCCCTAACCGGGTTTCGCCCAAATCTCGCCGCGATTTTCATGGTAGTGCGTTGGTGCAACCATCATAGGTGAGTGTGATGACCGACATGACTGCCACTGACACGGCCAACCCGGTTTTTGGTTGGATCGGGTTTTTCCTTGCGGCAATGGCTTTGTTCGCCGCGTTGTTTGTGTTCTGGGCCGGTCCTTTCGCGCCGCAACAGTCCACCGGCGTTTCATTGGGTGAACTGGCGGCAGAGCTTGGCAAATCCACCCTGCGCGCCGCAGCCGGGCTGGAGCAGCCTGCACCCGTGGCCCAAACCCGCGACCTGGACGATTACCTTCAAATTGGCGTGGCGATGCTGGGCGGGCTGGCAATTGTCGTCTCGGTGATTGGCATTTTGCGTCATGAACGGATGCGTCCGGCTATTGCGGGTGTCGCAGTCGGCATCGGCGCAATCCTGTTCCAGTTCTTCGCCTTCGCTTTCTTCGCCTTCCTCGGAGTTCTGGTGATCATGGCGCTGCTGAACAGTTTCTCGGACGTTTTCAGCGGTCTCTTTGGTGGGTAACGCACGTTCCTGACTGGTCACCCGCCTGCCCCTGTGGCAGAACCATCACTGACCGACAGGGAGAGCGCGCATGAGCAATTTCGGAAAAGGGTGTCATCTGCATCTGATCGACGGATCGGCCTTTATTTTCAGGGCTTATCATGCGCTGCCTCCGCTGACTCGAAAATCCGACGGATTACCGATCGGGGCGGTCTCGGGCTTCTGCAACATGCTGCAGAAATATGTCGAGGGAAACGCCGGACCAGATGCTCCAACCCATGTCGCGGTGATCTTCGACAAAGGTTCGCACACGTTCCGGAATGATCTCTACGATCTGTACAAGGCCAACCGCGAGGCGATGCCCGAAGACTTGCGTCCACAGATGCCCCTGACGCGCGAGGCGACAAAGGCTTTCAACATCGCCTGCAAAGAGCTTGAAGGGTACGAGGCTGACGACATCATCGCCACGCTGGCCGTTCAGGCGCGTGAGGCCGGAGGCCGTGTGACCATCGTCAGTTCCGACAAGGACCTGATGCAATTGGTCGGCGACGGCGTTGAGATGCTGGATGCGATGAAGAACAAGCGCATCGACCGGGATGGGGTTATCGAAAAATTCGGTGTTGGCCCTGAACGGGTGGTCGATGTGCAGGCTTTGGCCGGGGATTCGGTGGACAATGTGCCGGGTGCCCCTGGGATTGGCGTGAAAACGGCGGCCCTGCTGATCAATGAATATGGCGATCTGGAAACCTTGTTGGATCGCGCGGAAGAGATCAAACAGCCAAAGCGCCGCCAGACGCTGATGGAAAAACGAGACCAGATCGAGCTGTCCAAAAAGCTGGTGCAATTGGACGAAAACACGCCGCTGGACTTCACCCTCGACGATCTTGAAGTAAAGGACCCCGATGCCGAAACCCTTCTGGGGTTCCTGGCCGAGATGGAGTTTCGCACTCTCACCAAGCGGATCGCAGATAAGCTGGGGGCCGAAGCTCCGGTGATTGTTGACGCGCCTGCCCCTGCGGCTGAAGAACCAGAGGTAGCGCTTATTCCGTTTGATGCGTCGAAATACGAGTGTGTGCGCGACGCCAAGGCCATGCAAAAGTGGATCGATCAGGCTTATGAACGCGGTTGGGTCGCTGTCGATACCGAAACCACTGGTCTGAATGAAATGATCGCCGATCTGGTCGGCGTCTCGCTATGTGTTGAGGCTGGTGAGGCTTGCTATATCCCCCTGACCCATCGGGACGGTGCGGCGGACGATTTGTTCGGCTCGGATGCATTGGCCGAGGGGCAGATGCCACTGGATCAGGCTCTAACCCAGCTGAAACCGATGCTTGAGGATCCGTCGATCCTCAAGATCGGGCAGAATATGAAATACGATGCCAAGATCTTTGCGCGCCATGGGATCAAAGTTGCGCCGATCGATGACACGATGTTGATGTCTTATGCGATGCATGGCGGCGAGCATGGGCATGGGATGGACACTCTGTCCGAGCGCTACCTGAGCCACACGCCAATCCCGATCAAGCCGCTGCTGGGTTCGGGCAAATCCGCAATCACCTTCGACAAGGTTCCAATTGATGAGGCCACGGCCTATGCCGCCGAAGATGCGGATATCACCTTGCGTCTTTGGCAGCTGTTCAAGCCTCAACTGCATCAGGTCCAAGTGACGACCGTCTATGAGACGCTGGAACGCCCCTTGGTGCCTGTCTTGGCCGAGATGGAGATGCATGGCATCAAGGTGGACCGCGATGTGCTCAGCCGCATGTCCAACGCATTCGCGCAGAAAATGGCCGGGTTAGAGGCTGAAATTCACGAGCTGGCGGGTGAGACTTTCAACGTTGGATCACCTGCGCAGTTGGGTGAGATTCTGTTCGACAAGATGGGTCTTGAGGGCGGAAAGAAGGGGAAGACCGGGAAATATTCGACCGGGGCGGACATTCTGGAAGATCTTGCGACTGAACACGAACTACCGCGCCGGGTGCTGGATTGGCGGCAGCTGTCCAAGCTGAAATCGACCTACACGGACGCGCTGCAGACCCATATCAACCCGGATACCGGGCGGGTGCACACGTCTTATTCCATCACCGGGGCGAATACCGGACGTTTGGCCTCGACCGATCCGAACCTTCAGAACATCCCGGTGCGGACCGAGGAAGGGCGACGCATTCGTGAGGCGTTTATCGCCGAGCCGGGTAATGTCATGGTCAGCCTCGACTACAGTCAGATCGAATTGCGGATTCTGGCGCATATTGCGGATATTTCGGCATTGAAACAGGCATTCTCGGACGGGCTGGACATTCACGCCATGACGGCATCCGAGATGTTCGACGTGCCGCTGGATGAGATGACCCCCGATATTCGCCGTCAGGCCAAGGCGATCAACTTTGGTGTGATCTACGGCATCTCAGGTTTTGGTCTGGCGCGGAACCTGCGCATCCCTCGGGCCGAGGCGCAGGGCTTCATCGACCGATACTTTGAGCGTTTCCCGGGCATTAGAGCCTATATGGATGACACCGTCGCCTTTGCCAAAGAACATGGCTATGTCCAGACCCTGTTCGGGCGCAAGATTCACACGCCCGAGATTAACGCCAAGGGACCTCATGCCGGGTTCTCAAAGCGGGCGGCGATCAACGCGCCCATTCAGGGTACGGCGGCAGACGTGATCCGACGGGCCATGGTGCGGATGCCGGAGGCGATCAACGGCCTGCCGGCCAAAATGCTGTTGCAGGTGCATGACGAATTGCTGTTCGAAGTGGCGGAAGATTCAGTGGATCAGGTGATCGGCGTGGCACGCGACGTGATGGAGGGTGCCTCGGATCCGGCAATCAAGCTGGACGTCAAGCTGAGTGTGGATGCCGGGCAAGGCGCGAATTGGGCCGAGGCGCACTAGCGACGCGCCTCATCCGGCCCGGCGAACCCTCTTCGTCGCGGGTCAGTCTTGTGGCCTGACCATGCGGTTCACCATGCGTTGCACGGTTGGGCCAAACAGAAGAATTACGGTGAAGGCTATCGGCCAACAAAAAGCCCAGGATGCCAACCAATCTCCGAATGTGCTGGGGCCGAAACCAATGGCTTTCACTGTTGCGATCCCTGTGACGATGCAGGACATGAGGCCGGACATGATCAGGCTGAATACGGCGCGGGCATAGCGGGCTGGAATCATGGCGGGCATCCTGAAGGTCGTATTGCCTTTGATCTGCAGCATTTGCCTGTGAAATGCCAGTGCTAGGGCTGCATCCAATCAAGGCTGTCGGAGGTTTTCGATGTCGAAGGTGTGTATTCGGCACTGACCCAACCCGTATATCCCGCGGCATGCATAGCCGAAAACAAGCTTTGGAAATCCGTGGGTCCCCGACCCGGTTCAGACCGATCCGGGGCAGCGCCGATCTGGGCATGGGCCACTCTGCGATGAAATCGATCCCAAACGGCCTGCGCGTCGCCGTGGATCATGTGAGCATGAAAGCTGTCATATTGCAGGCCGACATTCGGGCGATTAACACGATCCAGAACCTCAGCTGCCAGATCGTAGTCGTTCAGGAAGTATTCAGGCTGCGACACCGAGTTGAGCGGTTCAATCGTGAACTGCTGTTGAGGCGCAGCATCAGCGGCCCATTGCAGATTTTGAACAAAACACGACAGAGCGTCCAACCCCGAGGCGTACCCTGACATGATGTGAATGAATCCGGGGCGCAGCATGTCCGCATAACGCAGAACGCGGCGGATATCCGACTGAAACCGGGCCTCGCCCCCCGGGACCGCGGCGAAACCGGGTTGGCCGCCCGTGTAATTAGGGGGTGGGGCGTTGATCAGTATCAATTCCAACCCGTTGGCCAGCAAGGCGCGGCGGGTTTCTTTAGCGGCTATGTCATAGGGGAACAGGATTTCAACAGCAGTGAATCCCGCATCAGCAGCGGCCTGAAACCGGTCGAGATAAGGCAGTTCGGTAAAGAGCAACGACAGGTTGGCGGCAAATCTGGGCATGAGAGATCTTCGGTAGTGACAGCTCGACCCTAACCGTCGAGTGGTTTCCGGGGAAGGGACTGAAAACGACAAGTTGTCGAAAATCGGCCAGATCATGGACAAAGGATCAGGGACAGTCGGGCTGTAGCAGCGAATCATTTTTCACGCTGAACCAACAAAAAGGTCTAAACTCATGGCCATGAGCCCTGAACCCGTGCGCGGGGCGGCAGTTTCTTTGCCTGCTGGCCGTAACTCGGTCCTGTCCGGGAATGGTCTGGCAGTGGCTTCGATGATGACGTGGGCTGCGGGTTTCCCTGCCGCTGAGGTCCTGTTGCAAAGCTGGCCACCTGTCGCACTGCTGGTTGCGCGTCTGGCAATGGCCGTGGCTGTGATGTTGCCGCTTTGGTTCATTCTGGACGGGCCCAGCCGCGTACTGAGGGCCAAATGGGGTCGGGCAATGATCATCGGCGGTTTCGGTTTCGGGATCGGTATGTTCCTGTTGATCCTTGCACAGAAACTGACAGATCCCGTTACCGTTGCAATCATTGCGTCCTGCGCTCCGCTGGCGGCAACATTGCTGGAACTTGCCGCTGGCACGCGCCGTTTAAAGTGGAACTTTGCCCTTGGTGTCTTGGTGTCGATTGTAGGTGGATTGATAGCAACAAGCGCCGGTTCACCGGCACAACTGGGGCTGGGCGCGGTCTGCGCAATCGCTTCAACCGGTCTGTATTGCTGGGCCAGCATGGCGACGGCACGGGACTTTCCCGAGCTCAGCCAGATCGGCCGCACAACGATCACGTTTACCGGCGGATTGCTGATGGCCAGTGCTCTGTGTTTTGTTTCTGCGCAAATGGGTATGGACGTGATGCCGCGTACGTCAGTTGATGCGCAGCAAGTTGGGATGCTTGTGATCTATGCACTGATTGCCATGGGGCTCAGCCAGGTTCTGTTCATCGCTTCGGTTGGTAAACTGGGCGTTGCATTGGCGTCGTTCCACATCAACATCGCACCGTTCTACGTGATGCTGATCATGCTGATGCTGGGGGATGACTGGAACTGGACCCGCGCGCTGGGCGCGGGTGTTGTTGCTGTGGCCGTTGTTTTGGCGCAGGATCGTGCGCCTCGACAGTCCCGAGGATCAGCCAAGGTCGGTTGACGGGATCAGCCCAAAGAATTCCTGGCCTGACCAAACGCCAAACCAGCCGTCATGGTGGGTGCCAATCTCGACCAGGCGGTAGAAACTTTTGCGATCTATGCGTGCTTCAAGATCGGAACGGATCATGATGTAGGGTGAAGGTTCGCTTGTCACCGGGTCAATAACGATCCGGATCGGATGATCTGAACCTGCAACAGCATGATCGCCTACATGAGTTGTAAAGGTCAGGTTTTGCTGCTCGCCTTCGCCTTCACGATCAAAATCCACGGCGACAAATGGGGCGTCTTCAACAGTGATTCCCACCTTCTCGACCGGTGTGACGAGGTAGTATTTCCCATCTTCTTTCTTAAGAATTGAGGAAAATAGCTTCACCAGCTCGAAACGGTTGATAGGCGAGCCTAAATAACTCCAGGTGCCATCTTTTGCGATATGGATGTCCAGATCGCCGCAAAACGGGGGATTCCAAAGGTGAACGGGCGGTAAACCCTTGGTTTTGGCCGCTTTGACTGATGCAGCCAGACCATCCGGCGACGGTTTCACAGGTTTTTGTCCGCTCATTGCTTTTGCCATTTCCTCGTAGCGCGATACACTTCAATCATATTAGTCCACGGAAGGGAAAGTCATGACCGAACCTGCCGACCTCGTAGCCGAGATCGAAGCGCTGGAAAACAAGCTGCAAGAGGCCAAGGCCTCGATCACCCGCCGCTTCATCGGGCAGGAAAGGGTCGTGGATCTGACTCTGACCGCGCTGTTATGCGGTGGTCATGCCCTGCTGATCGGTTTGCCGGGGCTGGGAAAAACGCGGTTGGTCGAAACGCTTTCGACCGTGATGGGCTTGAACGGCAACCGCATTCAGTTCACGCCCGACCTGATGCCCGCAGATATTCTTGGGTCCGAGGTTCTGGATACTGCCGATGACGGTTCACGGCATTTCCGTTTTATCTCTGGCCCGATCTTTTGCCAGCTGCTGATGGCTGACGAAATCAACCGCGCCAGCCCGCGAACTCAGTCGGCTTTGCTGCAAGCGATGCAGGAACGCACGGTAACTGTGGCAGGCGAAGACCGCTCGCTTGGGACGCCTTTCCACGTATTGGCCACGCAAAACCCGATCGAACAGGAAGGGACCTATCCGCTGCCCGAGGCGCAGTTGGACCGTTTTCTGGTTCAAATCGACGTCGAATACCCGGATCGGCAGACCGAACGTGATATTCTGCTGGCCACGACGGGTGTGGAAGAGGAAGACGCGCACCAGATTTTCAGCAAGGAAGACCTGTTGGCGGCCCAAGTCCTGCTGCGCCGGATGCCGGTGGGTGAATCGGTGGTCGAACTGATCCTTGATCTGGTTCGCGCGTTCCGCCCCGAAGAAGCAGGCGCGTCCGAACGCGTTTCAGAAACCGTGGCTTGGGGCCCCGGTCCTCGCGCGGCGCAGGCGCTTATGATGACAGTGCGCGCGCGTGCGATGCTTCAGGGGCGGTTGGCTCCGAATGCCGAGGATGTTCTGGACATGGCGCGCCCGGTGCTGAGCCACCGGATGGCGTTGAACTTTGCGGCGCGGGCGCGCGGTGACAGCCTTGCCGAGCTGATTGACTCGACGGCTGCCGGTCTGATCCGCACCGAGGCTGCGGCGTGAATGCTGCGCTGACCCTTCGCGAAAGATCCGAGGCCGAAGCGTCCCGGCTGCCGCCGCTTTTGGCGCGGGCCGAGCATTTGGCCGGGACCGTCCTGTTGGGCGATCACGGGCGTAGGCGCTCGGGTATGGGCGATGATTTCTGGCAATACCGCCCCGCGCAAATCGGGGATAGCCGCCGGATGATCGACCACCGCCGTTCAGCGCGGGGGGATCAGCAGTTTGTGCGCGAGCGCGAATGGCAGATCGCGCAATCGGTGATGCTCTGGGTCGATCAGGGTGCTTCCATGCGGTTCGCGTCTGACAAATCGCTGCCGACAAAGGCGGATCGCGCCCGGCTGTTGGGGCTGGCAACCTCGATCCTGCTGGTACGTGGCGGTGAACGTGTCGGTCTTACAGGTACAACCTTGCCGCCCCGGCGCGGCAACGCGCAGATCATCCGTTTGGCGCAAGCCTGGTCTGAAGATGATCAAACGGATTACGCCCCGCCTGAACACCGTGCCATGATTCCTCATGCCCGCGCCGTGTTTATCTCGGATTTCCTTGGCCCCATGGACGAAGTTGAATTGGCCCTGACCAAAGCGGCTGACCGTGGCGTGCGCGGTGTGGTGCTGCAAGTACTTGATCCGGGCGAAGAGACATTTCCCTATCGCGGGCGCACCATTTTCGAAAGCGTCGGAGGATCTGTCCGGCACGAAACCCTCAAGGCGGCTGAGTTGCGGGACCGCTATTTGGCACGTCTTGCGCGCCGCAAGGATGCCCTGACGCAGTTGTGCCGTGCAACCGGCTGGCAACTGGGCCTGCATCATACGGGTGATAGTGCACAAGCGGCTCTATTGTGGCTTTATCGAGCTTTGGATGGGGGCACGCGATGACGGTTCTTGCGGGCATAGGCTTTACCGCGCCATGGGTTTTGCTGGGTCTTCTAACCCTGCCGATACTGTGGCTGATTCTGCGCGCTGTACCGCCCGCACCGATCCGCCGGATGTTCCCGGCGGTTACGCTGTTGTTGGGGCTGAAGGATGACGAAAGTGTTTCCGACCGTACGCCATGGTGGCTGTTGCTGCTTCGGATGCTTGCGGCGGCAGCCATCATCATCGGCCTGGCCGGGCCAGTTCTGAACCCCTCGCGTGATGAGACTGGCACAGGGCCGCTTCTACTGGTGCTGGATGCCAGTTGGGCCGGTGCCACGCGCTGGTCGGCCACGCTGGATCAGCTTGACACGCAACTGACCGAGGCCGGACGCGCGGGTCGCACGGTTGCCATAATACGTTTGACCGAGCCGGAAACACCTGTTTTTCAAGCGGCGGAAGCATGGCGTGGGCGTCTTCCTGGTCTGACTCCGAACCCTTGGCAACCGACTGCAGATCAGATTTCGCAAGCCATTGCCGCTTTGGATGCAGTTGATGGCGGCTTTGACACTCACTGGTTTAGCGACCGTTTGGACTATACCCAGCATACCAGTTTGGTTTCTGCCGTGCAGGCACGTGGTGATGTGACGGTGTATCAGGCGGCATCCAGGCCCATTGCGATCCAGCCCGCGGCCTACCAAGACGGTCTTATCCAACTGACCGTGCAACGCGCGGGACCCGGCCCAGAAGAGCGGGTGACGGTTCTGGCGCAGGGGCGTGATCCGGCAGGCACGGCGCGGGTGCTGCATTCGGTAGACCTGACCTTAGATGCCGGGGAAACCACGGCGCAGATCGAACTGGCACTGCCGTCGGAATTGCGCGCGCGCATCACGCGTTTCGAAATTCAGGGCCAAAGATCCGCCGGGACTGTGACTCTGACCGATGACAGCTTGCGTCGTCGCGAGGTTGCGCTGATTGCCGGAACCCTGAACCGTGAAGGGCTGGAGCTGTTGTCGCCCCTACATTATCTGACACAGGTTCTGATCCCCACGGCGGATTTTGTCGATGGGGGTCTGCTTGAGGTTCTGCCTGCGAACCCAGATGTGATCGTTCTGTCGGATGTCGCGCAGATGTCGGATGCGGAAGAGACCGGTCTGATCGAATGGGTCGAACAGGGCGGCCTGCTGCTGCGGTTTGCCGGTCCGCGCATGGCAGCCAGCGATCTGGGGCGGGATACCGAAGACACCCTGTTGCCCGCGCGGCTGCGCAGCGGCGGGCGATCTGTCGGTGGAGCGATGAGCTGGGGTGAGGCCAAGACCTTGGCTCCGTTCCCCGAGAATTCACCGTTCTATGGTTTGGACATCCCAGGCGATGTGGTTGTTTCGACTCAGGTAATGGCCCAACCAGACCCTAATCTTGCGGATCGCGTGATTGCTTCGCTGTCAGATGGAACACCTTTGGTGACGCGCAAAGCGCTGGGATTGGGGCAGGTGGTGCTGTTCCACGTGACCGCCGATGCGGAATGGTCCAGCCTGCCGCTTTCGGGTCTGTTTGTCGAAATGCTGGATCGTCTGGCCGTGGCCTCTGCTGCGAAGTCTCGGCAAGAGGCGCAGTTGCAAGGCACCACGTGGGAGCCAGTGCAGATCATGGACGGGTTTGGCACATTGTCAGACGCTGGCACTTTGGCTGGTGTGGACGGTGTGCAGTTGATTTCGGGACAGATCGGGCCGGATTTGCGTCCGGGTCTATATGAAAGTGGCAAACAGAAACTGGCGCTGAACGTTGTTTCCGAGGATACTGAACTTCGTCCGGTGGTCTGGCCTGCCAATGTGCCGATCAAGGGGCAAGAGGCCAGCACTGAAACGCCGCTGTCGGGTCTGCTGCTTAGCCTTGCTTTGATCTTGCTCACAATCGACGTGGTTGCGTCGCTGGCTTTGTCTGGCCGATTGGGCTTGGCGCGTGCTGCTGCTGGGGTTCTGGCGGCGTTTCTGCTGGTGCCCGAGGTTCAGGCGCAGACGCCGGAGGACACTGAGTTCGCCTTGGCAGCGACGCATGAACTTGTCTTAGCCCATGTGCTGACTGGCGACGCGCAGGTGGACGAGATTGCGCAGGCCGGTCTGCGAGGATTGGCGCAAACCTTGTTTTATCGCACCTCCGTCGAACCGGCCGACCCCATAGGTGTGGACCTTGAACGTGATGAGCTCGCATTCTTCCCGCTGCTCTACTGGCCGATTTCCCCGAGCCAGCCTCAACCTTCCGCCGAAGCCTATGCGAAACTGAACGCCTATTTGCGCTCGGGTGGGATGATCCTGTTCGACACACGTGACGCGGATATCGCTGGCTTCGGCGCGTCCAGCCCGAATGGCCGCAAGTTGCAGCAACTGGCTGCACCGCTGAATATCCCTGCGTTAGAGCCGATTCCACGTGATCACGTCCTGACCAGAACGTTCTATCTGTTGCAGGATTTCCCGGGCCGTTATTCTGGCACGGAAGTCTGGGTGGAAGCTGCGCCACTGGACGCGGAACAGATCGAAGGGATGCCGTTCCGCAACCTGAACGACAATGTGACTCCGGTGGTTATCGGCGGTAATGATTGGGCTGGGGCCTGGGCTGTGGATCGCAATGGGCAGGCCCTGCTGCCTGTCGGGCGCGGCTATGCCGGGGAACGTCAGCGCGAGTTGGCCAATCGTTTTGGTGTCAATTTGGTAATGCATGTGCTGACCGGGAATTACAAATCCGATCAGGTCCACGTGCCCGCCCTTCTGGACAGGTTAGGACAATGACCGGAACCGTCATATTCGACCCACTGATCCCTTGGCCTATTTTGGCCGCTGTGGGTGCGATTGCCGTGGCTGGGGTTGTGTTGGCCCTGTGGCGTGGCTTGTCGGGTTGGGCGCTGCGGGGTTTGGCGGCTTTGGTGGTTCTGGCGGCTCTGTCCGGCCCGGTCTATCAGATCGAAGATCGCGCACCGCTGACAGATATCGTCCTGATGATCGAGGATGAAAGCGCCAGCCAGACGCTTACGGACAGGGCTGAACAAACTGCACAGGCAGCCGAGGCACTTGCTGCTGAGATTGAGGCGCGCAACAACACGGAACTGCGCCGCATTCAGGTTGGCGACGGGGATGGGGATGAGGGCACGCAGATCATGGCGGCTCTGAATGAGGCATTGGCCGAAGAACCCCGCGCTCGGATCGCTGGCATTCTGGTGGTGTCGGACGGGATTGTGCACGATGTCGATCAGGCCCCGGACCTGCCTGCACCGATGCACCTTCTGCAAACCGGGCGCGAAAGTGATTGGGATCGCAGGCTTATCGTCCGCAATGCGCCGGCCTTTGCCATTATTGGCGAGCCGGTCACATTGACCCTTCGGGTGGAAGACAGTGGTGCGGCACCTGCGGGCGCGGCGACTGCGCCACTAGAGATTTCGGTCGATGGCGGCGCGCCGGAGCAGTTCAGTGTTCCCATTGGTCGTGATGTAGAACTGCCCATCACGCTGCCCCATGGCGGGCGCAACGTTATCCAGTTCTCTGTTCCGCAGGCCGAGGGTGAATTAACTGATCGCAACAACACTGCGCTGATCCAGATGAATGGCGTTCGGGATCGTCTGCGTGTTTTGCTGGTCTCGGGCGAACCGCACCCCGGTGGGCGCACATGGCGTAACCTGTTGAAATCCGACAGTTCGGTCGATTTGGTGCATTTCACCATTCTGCGCCCGCCTGAGAAACAGGATGGCGTGCCTGTCGATGAGCTGTCCTTGATCGCCTTTCCAACGCGTGAACTGTTTCTGGAAAAGATCAACGATTTCGATCTGATCATCTTCGACCGCTACAAGCGGCGTGGCATCTTACCTGCGATCTATCTGGACAATGTCACAAGTTACATCAATGACGGGGGCGCGGTTCTGATCGCCGCTGGTCCCGATTTCGCCAGTGCCGACAGTATCTTCCGATCTCCTTTAGCACCGATCTTGCCGGCGCAGCCTTCGGCACGGGTGTTCGAGGAACGGTATGTGCCGATGGTCAGCGACTTGGGGCAACGGCATCCGGTAACAACCAATCTGGGCGATTCCGAGGATTGGGGGGCTTGGTTGCGCCAGATCGACGTGAACCACCGCTCGGGCGAGGTTCTGATGACTGGCATCGAAGAACGGCCACTGCTGGTTCTGGACCGTGTTGGCGAGGGGCGCGTTGCGATGCTGGCATCCGACCACGCTTGGTTGTGGAGTCGCGGCTTTGAAGGTGGCGGTCCGCAGCTGGAGCTGCTGCGCAGGTTGGCTCATTGGATGATGAAGGAACCCGAACTGGAGGAAGAAGCGTTATGGGCCGAGGCGAACGGTCAATCCATGCGCATCATTCGCCAGACGCTGGAAGACGAGGTCGGGCCGGTTACGGTAACGCGTCCAAACGGTGAGACACTAGAGATCACTTTGCAAGAGGTCTCTCCGGGCCGGTTCGAAGCACAATACTATGGGCCTGAGATCGGTCTGTACCGGTTGCAGGAAGGCGACCATATGGCCGTGATTGGCCTTGGCCCCGCCGCACCGAAAGAGTTTGAACGCACCATCGCAACCGATGATGTTTTGGAACCGACCTTGGCTAGTATGCGGGGTGGCGTGATCCGTTTGGAAGACGGTTTGCCATCAATCCGCAACGTACGCGCAGGGCGTCCTGCGGCTGGTCGGGGCTGGATCGGTCTGACCCCGCGCGATGCCTACGAGACGCGGGATGTTACGCAGGCCGGTCTGCTGCCCCCTTGGCTGGTTTTGCTACTGGCAGGAGGGTTCCTGCTGGGCGGTTGGCTGCGCGAGGGGCGGCGCTAATCAATCCTGATTGCGGCCCGGTCCGATTGGCCCTGCGAATCCACCACAACAAGCGAGGTGAAACCGGCCCCCGGATTGGGGATTTCGAACTCTCGTTGCCGCTGTCCGGTCAGCACGGGCACGCCATCCGCCAGCACTGAAAATGGCGCGACACCCCCGCGTAGTTTGACCGTTAGGGGTGCTCCAAGTGTCTCTAACACGGCGCTTTCAGGCGGAAATAGCAGATTCGGAGCGGAGTGATCATTTTGGAAAGCCGCCGTGCGAGGTCGGAAACGTTGCAAGGGTTGGGGCAATTGCGCAGCGCCCACCAACAAGGTCGAGGGCGGCGGCGGGCGCAGCGGGGTAAGCGCGGGTTTCAGCAGGCTGAAGGCTTCGGCCAGAAGCGGCGCGGCAAGATCGCCTCCGAACGCGCCGGGAACGGGCGTTCCATCTGCACGACCTAACCAGACCCCAATGACGTGCTGACCGTCAAAGCCGATGGCCCAGGCATCTCGGTGACCATAAGATGTGCCGGTTTTGTAGGCCAGCGCCCCTGTCGCGCCGCCTGCGGGTGGTGAAAGCCCGGCCAGAATGTCGGCAACCTGCCAGGCAGAGGTTTCTGACATAACGCGCGGGGTTTGCAGCGTATCCCCCAAGGCATCGTGGTGCAGAATCGGGCCTTGTCCACCGCCTGCCAGAGCGGCGTAGATTTGTACAAGGTCGTGCAGACTTAACCCCACACCGCCCAATGAGATCGCCAAGCCGGGCGTGCCACCGTTCAGGCGCGGTTCTGATCCGGCCAAGCGTAATGCCACCATGATACGCGCTGGCCCCAGCGCGTTTGTCAGACGCACGACCGGAATGTTGAGCGACAATTGCAGGGCGTCCCGTACCCGGACATCGCCACGGAATGCCCCATCAAAATTGCGCGGGGCGTAGCGGCCAAACATTACGGGGCTGTCGCTGATCAGAGTTTCGGGATGGGCCAGTCCCTGATCGAAGGCCAGCCCGTAAACCAGAGGTTTCAGGGTCGATCCAGGCGACCGCAGTGCTTGTGTCATATCCACAAACCCCTGTCGGGCATCCTGATACCCGGCGGACCCGACTGAGGCCAGAACCTCGCCACTGCGATGATCGGCCACGATCAGAGCGCCAGACACGCGTGGTCCGGCGCGCGTGGCGGCCTGCATGACTATAGCTTCCAACCGGGCCTGTAACCCGGCATCAAGGGTTAGATCAAAGGCGCTTGTTTCGGGTGTTTGCCGCTTTACACGATCGGTCAGATGCGGTGCCAGGCGCGGAAATGGTTTCATCCGATCCGGCAGGGGCTCCGTCAGAGCTGCGCGTGTTTCAGCGGCTGTCAGGACGCCATGACGTTCAAGCCTGCGCAGAACCCGGTCACGTGCTTCTCGGGCTGCGTGTAGCTGGCGATCCGGGCGTCGAGCCTCTGGAGATTGCGGCAGAGCAACCAACAGCGCTGCTTGCGCCGGGGTCAACCGGGCTGCCTCTTTGCCAAACCACGCACGGGTGCCGGCGCGGATACCTTCCAGATTACCGCCGTAAGGCGCATGTGTCAGATAGAGGCTTAGGATTTGCTGTTTGGTCAGTTGCCGCTCCAACGCCAATGCGACCCTAACCTGACGGATTTTACCGCTCCAACGTCCCGTCGGCCCGTCCTCAATCAGCCGCGCGACCTGCATGGTCAGCGTAGACCCACCCGATACCTTACGCCCATTCCACAGGCTTTGCCCTGCTGCCCGCAGCATCGCTATCAGGTCCACACCGTGGTGACTCCGAAACCGCTTATCCTCGTACCGGATCAGCATGGAGGTGAAATTTGGATCGACTGTGCCTGGCTGCAGTCTCCAGATGCCATCCTCAACCGGGAACGCACGCAGGAGGTCTCCGTTCCGATCTCGTATCTCAACCGAGGTTTCGGCCAGAACAGGTGGTAAAACGGTGGCGCCGACCCATTGGTCAACGCCATCCCGTGCCAGCGCCGTCAAATAGAGGGCACCGACCAGTGCAAGCAGCAGACGCGACGGCCTAGGCACGACAGCCACCCGGGCATTGATATGTTGCAAAGCTGATCAATGAACCTCAACCCGACCGGTCGCTGTGCGTGCCCGATTCTGCGGGCGATACATATCCTCAACTGAGGCCGCAGGATGATGGAAGATACCCGGCGTAACAGCGCGCGCCACGTAGGCCAGCGTTACCGTTTCACCGCCGGACAGATCAACCGCAGCAAGGAAACGGTCAGAACGGAACTCGGTATGAGTTGCCTCAGACAGGTCCAGCCAGTCCAGCGACCGTACATCGCCTGAACGCAGCAGACTGGGGTTGTCGATTTCGATCCCGGCGGCAAGTGGATCATCGACCATCAGCCGCCCCCCGCCGCTTTCGAACGGGGTCACTGTCAGAACCGTGACAAACCTTTCGCCGGTTTCAAAGCTGTTGGCGTCAATCGGATCGCCATCCATCGAGTAATATTGTCGTTCGATCGAATAACTGGTGCCGCCCGCTTCGGGCGGAACCTCAGGGATCCCGGTGACTGTCAGGGTGATGTCCGTGGCTTGGCCGTCACTTGCCGTGATGTTGACCTCATCCGCCTGACCAGACTGCAGCACCTGCACAAACGGACCAGACACCTGAGAGCCGTTGACGGTCAAGCCCGATCCAGTCGGATCAGACACCAGCGCATGGGCGGCTAAAAGCGACCACGTTGCCTCTTGCGTGGACAACGGGGCGCGACTGGCGCTGACACGTTGGATCAGTACGTCGCGATTGACGGCCTCACTGCCCGCGCCCACGGCAAGAGTCAACAGACCTGCCGCATCCCGCAGGTGCGTGCCAAAATCCGCGCGCCAGTAATTTTCCTGCTCATCCGGAACTTGTTCCAACATGCGAGCGGCGCGGTTGAACATCGCGTCCGCCCGGGTCTGATCGCCGTAAGATGCAAGTGCTGCGCCCAATTGTGCGGCCGCCAATGGGGTGTCGAACGCATCCCCTTTGACATCTGCATAGTAGCGCAGATCACCCATCGATGCCGCGCCTTCTCGTGCCAAAACCATCAGGGCATAGGCAATATCCTGACCGCCTTCGTCGAAATCTGGCGCGTAATTGACCCTATTTCGTAGGTTATCCATGGCCTGGGCAAAGGCGCGATCCGGCACAGGGTATCCCTGTGCGCGCGCACGGGACAGGAAGTCCGTCACGTAAGCGTCCAGCCAGAAATCCCCACTGTCTGCACGCCAAAGGCCAAAGGCACCATTGGCTGCCTGACGGGTCAGGATGCTGCGAATGGACTCTGCGATGCGCTGATCCACCACCGGACCGTCCCCCAGCCCCGAGGCCTGCGCGACGGATGACAGATAAAGCAGCGGCAGGGCTTTGCTGGTGATCTGTTCCGTGCAGCCATAGGGGTAACGGTTCAACTGATCCAACAGACCGGGCGTGTCGAACTTTGCCAAAGCTCCGGCGGATAAGATGGCCTTGGCCGAACCGGGCTGGAACCCGTCAAATACGTCCTGTGAAAACAGGAAGCTGTCCCCGGCCCCTAACGCGAAACGTCTTGTCTGTGCAATCACCGGATCATTGGCACGTATGGGCACGCGCAGGGTTTGCGACAAGTCGCGCCCGTCCGGTGTGGTGATCGAGACACTGATTTCGGGATCGCCAACAACGCTGGCTGTGACGGGGATGTCAAAGATCGCCTTGCCACCGTTCTCCAACACAAAGTTGGTCGGTGCCTCACCCAGTTTCAATCCACCGGAAGCCGTCAGACCAAGTACCATGTCCCCGGGTGTGCCATCGGCATGAACGATCTCAAGCCGCATTCGGCTTTGATCGCCGGGGGCAAGGAAACGGGGCAGGCTGGCGGTGACGACCACCGGATCGCGGACGATCATATCGGCTTCGGCCTGCCCGACCGCTTTGGGTGACCACGCGACAGCCATCAATCGGACAGTGCCGTTGAAGGCGGGTAGGGGAATGTCCACCTCAACCTCTCCGTCCGGGCCGACTTGAACCGGGCCGCTGAACACAGCCATCAAGTCTTGCGTCGGAGGCGGGGATTGGCGGCGCATGCCGTTGTCGGCGTCACCACCGGAACGGACGGTACCCATCGCTCCGGTCATGCCGTCGATCAGGCGCCCGTAAACGTCGCGCAGATCCACGCCAAGACGACGTTGCCCAAAGTAATATTCCTGCGGATCCGGGCTTTCGAATCCAGTCAGGTTCAGAATGCCCACATCCACTGCAGCCAGTGTTAGCCAGACAGGATCATTCTCCGAGGCATTTTCGACCCTAACACGGGCTTTTTGCGTTTGCCGTGGAGATGTGACCTCGGGCACATCAATAACGACTTCCAGCTTGCGATCTGCTGGATCAATGGTGGCATGTGCCACGCCCATCGCACGCGCCGGGTTTTGACCTGCTGCGACGTTCATCGGGCGGATGACCGTGGCGGTGACATAAGCCCCCGCGCCCCAATCTTCGGTCACTTCGATCGGGATTACGGTTTCACCTTCCGGCACGTCCACCATTTGGCGATGGATCAGCCGGTTCGACAGGATTTCGATCTGGGCGACGCCCGCCATGCGCGGGACGATCCGTAACTGCGCGGTATCGCCTGCGCGAAAGCTGTCACGGTCCAGCGACATCTCAAGCCGGTCTGGTGTGGTTGACGCATCCGCGGCCTGATACCAGCCCGCATAGAAATCGACAGCGGTTTCGGCATATGTGCCGTCGATGCGCTGGACGACCAGTTCATAACGGCCCCAATCCACGGGCTGCGCCAGTGTCAAAGGATCTGTCGAGATGTCAACTTCGCCGGTGGCAATGCGTGTGCGGCGGGTTGTCGGTTCCCAATTCCAGTTGCCGTACAGCTGATACCACTGATACCGCGTCTCGACCCGGTTCAGAGTCCAACGCAGACGCATCGGACTCGGGCTCAGATCAGGGGCGAGCGCGACGATCTGAAACGCCGCTTCGGTACTTTCGGGAACAACCTGTTCGAACAAAGGTTTGACACCGATCACCGGCTGCGGTGGCAGAACCGGAGCAGACAGGCGACGTTCAACCGGACGGCCAGAGCCATCGGTCAATCGTGCGATGATTTCAGCCTCAATGGGCTTTCCTTCAGTCTCTAACACTGGAATTTCGACGGCCACGGTGGCCTGTCCCGCCGCATCCGTGCGCGTGTTTCCGAAATAAGTGCTTTTGATCACGGCCTCAGCATCGTAGCGGCCAAAGCGGTAACCTTCGTACCCCGGAACGGTGTCCGCGGCGCGCGCGATGACCTGTCCGTCAATGCTCAGGTCAGATCCCGGCGCACCAAACAGATAGCGCGAATCTATGGAAAGCGGTGGGCTATCGCCGGGCCGCAAGGGCGCGTCGGGTAGGGTCAGATCGAAATCGATACGTTCAGGCAGAAAATCCTCGACCAGTACCGTCTGACGCGCCAGTGCCTCGCCTTTGGGATCAGATTTAATCTCAATCTTCCATGCTCCACGCGGTACGTCGATGGCGACAGGCAAAGCAAAGACATGCCCCCCGGCAATGCCCCCGTCCGAGACAGACCGACGGTATTCCACCCCGTCCGGACGATACAGGATCGCGGTCAGTGGCAACGCTTCAATGGCCTGTGCTTCACCATCTCGGGACAGCGCGGTGACATGGATGACCTCTCCGGCACGATAGGCACCCCGATCCGTGGTCAGGAAGACATCAACCGGCCCCGCAGGCGCGCGCCCTTCAACGCCGCGATCCGACAGATCAAAGGCGGGATCGGTGAGGGACAAAAAGCTGAAATCGCTGTCTCCGGCAGAGGCCATCACCAAGGCAGGCGCACTGGCCCCTTTTCCGCGGATCAGGCCTGGATCGAATCTGGCATAGCCCGTTTCATCGGTCCGCGCGGTTGCAATGACCGCGTTCGCATTTGTGACCAGCGAAACCTCGACGTCCTGACGCGGTGCCGCATCGCTGAGGCCGCGCACCGTTACGTGCAGCCCATCGGTGCCAAGCGCGGTGCTGATCCCCAGATCAGACAACACAAACCACTGCGTCGCGCCGGGGTCGTCATAAGGATCAGCCCCCGGAACACGGGCTGTCAGCGCATAGATGCCTGCAGACTGACCAGCGATGGCCTCTGCCATAGGAAGGCGCGCCGTCATGGTTTGGTTCAACTGATTGGATACCTCGGCAGTGCCGGTCCAGATATCCTCGGCAATCTGGTCCGAGAATTCCTCTTCCTGCCATTCGCTGAGCGGACGGCCAAAGAAGTCCTGTTGCACGGCTCGCAACAGGTTCCGGTCGCTGATCCGCCGCAGGATCAGATCCAGCTCGGTGACGTTGACCGTTTCGACCGGCAAAGCCGCATCCGCAGATTTCGGGAGGACATAGCTGCGCCCGGGAAAGCGAACCGAAGGCGTTCGGTCGCGCACGTAATGGGTCAGTTCAACGTTTCGGTTCAGTACTTCACCCGAGGCAGCTGGCAACCCTTGCCGCAGTGTCACGCGATATCGCTGGCCATGCGCGACCCCGTCGACGCAAAGCTGTTTATCCTCAGCCTGTACGACCAACCCGACATCGCCACGCTGCACAAACGGATCATAGTCCACGCCGGCCTTGACCAGGGGTTCGGAAAACTCAACACAGATCCGGGGGGCGGCAGCATCGCTTTCGACCGAGCTATCGACAACGCGGAAGCCATATTTTGCAATGGCATCGTCGAGTGCGGCCAACACATCCTCGCGCGGTTGCACTTGCTCGGCCAGGCGCAGCACTGGAACCATGTCACGCCCGCGCTCAACTTCTTCCAGCGCGTTTGCCATAGTCATCAGAGCCATAATCTGGGTGCCCGGGGTCTCGGCGCGCAGATAGCCATTGATCGCAGCGTTCAATGCACGATTGCGCAAATCCCGTCGTTCGCTCCAGCCCGAGGGGTTCATAATCAGCAATAGTCGCGCGTATTCCACCCACAGGTCCGGCGCATCGCTGAGAGACACGGCAACGCCGGTCCATTGCATCGCTTGCGTCGCACTGCCCGCGCTACGCGCTGCGTCCAACACAGCTTTCAGGTCGTAACCGCCGGCAGGATGCAGGAATCCCAGGTTGCGCGCCTGATCTGTCGCCCGCTTCAAATCAGCAGAACCCAGAACGCTCAACGCTGCCGCACGGGTTTTGCCCAATTTCAGAGCCTGTTCTGAGGTCGTTACCTTTTGCGCGGAAAGCGCCCCTTGATACGCCTCCTGCCGGGTCACCCCGTCCTTGGGAAAGCAGGCATCGGATCGCGTGTTATAGGTGAAAGCAGTGCAGCGATCATTGGCCGAGCATGCCCGAATGCATGATTTCAGATCTGTGTCGAACAGAGCATCCAGATCTGACCCATAAAAGTCCGTGTCCCGGGTGGTTATGTAGCGGAAGTCAGGCACGGCGTTCTGCGCCAGAGCGGTGACGGGCAGGATCAAGAGTGAAAAGATATAAGTTATTGAAATAAAAACAAAGCGGTGCATGTTGCCCTCCTCTTTGTGCTCAACCTTGCATGGCGCGTACCTGTCACGCAACGGCTTAAACAGTTTTTCATTCTCTGCCGCGATGGTGGGACCGGAACGTCCCGGAATCGATTACCATGAGTCTTGCACACAAACTGGCACAGGAACGGCGCGCACGTCTGGCGGCCGAACGTATGCTGGCCTTGAAACAGGCCGAGCTTTCGGCGGCCAACCGTAAACTGGGCCAGCATGCGATGGCATTGACCAAACGCATTGGTGAGACTCAGGCCGAGGTTGAAACCGTCCGCGACGAGAATGAGAAGGTCAAATCCGACCTGACCGTCGCGAATGCCAAGATCGAGGTGGCTGAACGCCGTTTGTGGCATTCTATCCAAACCATTCAGGACGGGTTTGCCTTTTTCGACGGCGATGGCAGATTGATCGGAGCCAACACCGCTTATCTAAGTGTTTTTGACGGTTTGGATGAGGTGGTGCCTGGGATAACATATCCCCGCATTCTAGAATTGTTGACAACCGAAGGCATTGTCGACATCGGCGATGACACGGCTGATGCGTGGCGCGCCAGGATGCAGGCACGCTGGAAACGCGCTAATCCTCCACCCATCGTACTGCAACTGTGGAACGGGCAATACATCCGCCTGATTGACCAGCGGGGAAATGGTGGTGACGTGGTTAGTCTTGCGCTCAACATCACGGCGTCGGTTCGGCATGAGACCGAACTGACAGCCGCGCGCGAGCGTGCCGAGGCGGCCAACCGCGCAAAGTCAGCATTTCTGGCCAACATGAGTCATGAAATCCGCACGCCGATGAATGGTATCGTCGGGATGAGTGAGCTGTTGGACGAAACCCCTTTGAACGAAGAACAGCGTCTGTACGTCAACACCATCCGCAATTCGGGTGAAGCCTTGCTGGTCATCATCAATGACGTGTTGGACTACTCGAAGATCGAAGCGGACAAGCTTGTTCTTCATCCCGAACATTTCGATCTGGAACGCTGCATTCTCGAGGTTGCGATGCTCTTGCAACCCAGTGTGCGCGACAAGGGCCTGACACTACTGGTGGATTACGACCTGTTCCTGCCCACTCTGTTTGTTGGTGATCCCGGACGGATACGACAGGTTCTGACCAATTTGGTTGGCAACGCGGTCAAATTCACGTCCGAAGGGCATGTTCTAATCCGGGTCACGGGTGTGCCCCACCCGGATAAACAGACCTGCGACATCCATGTTGCCATCGAAGATACAGGCATCGGTATCGAGGCTAAAAAAATCAGTCACATCTTTGGCGAGTTCAATCAAGTTGAAGACGAGCGCAACCGCCAATTCGAAGGTACAGGGCTGGGCTTGGCTATCACAAAACGGCTGATTTCAATGATGGGCGGCACTGTTTGGGTGGAAAGCGAACTGGAGCTTGGGTCCTGTTTCGGGTTTCGCATCTCTCTGCCCACCGCCGAAGGCAAGCAACCCGAGCCGCCGAATCTGGCAGAGTGCGTCAAACACGTGATGGTGGTCGAAGATCTGGCCGTAAACCGGGCAATTCTGGCGAAACAGCTAGGCCAGCTGGGTGCTGAAGTGACTGTCTGCGCGTCGGGCAGAGAGGCGCTGTCCTTGATGAATGATCAGATAGAATTGGTGCTGAGTGACCATGATCTGCCTGACATGGATGGGCTGGACCTTGCGACCTCACTCAAGGATCGGGGATGGGGTGACTTGCCGATCATTGTGATGTCCGCAAATCCCGCATTGATCCACGCCCATCCGGCGCGCGACCTCGTAAGTGGCGTTCTTCAGAAACCCATTCCCCGATCAGAGCTGTATGCCAGGTTGATGACTCTGAAAGCCTCACCGCAATCTGATCGAGCGCCGCAGCAGACAAAGTCAGAGTCTAATAAAAAGGATTCCGGATCAAAAACGCTCCGGCGAATGAAGATTCTTGCAGCCGAAGACAACCGCACTAATCAATTGATCCTGAAAAAGATGCTCAAGACTTTGAACATTGACCTACGATTTGCATCTCATGGGTTTGAGGCGGTTGATATCTATCAGAAGTTCGAGCCTGACTTGATTTTCATGGATATTTCAATGCCCAAGATGGACGGCAAACAAGCCACTGCCGAAATCCGTAGGCTCGAAGTTGAAACCGGCCGACACGTCCCGATCGTTGCCCTGACCGCGCACGCGATGGCTGGGGACGATGAGGGGATATTATCGGCAGGACTCGACCACTATTTGACCAAACCGCTGCACAAAACCCTCATTCATCAGATGATCTTGAACCACCAACCCAGTAACGTGAGACCTGTTGATAAATCCGAACCCGAAGAGTTCATCACAAACCGCTGCGATCAAAAACAGGATCCTGCTTCATCTGGCTAAAAATACCTCGGGGAGCGCGAGGGGCTGGCCCCTCGCTTCCTTCCGTGGCCGCAACCGCGACCAGGTGTTTCAATGATGTTCAGGCTGTATAGGGCCTGACAAAGACCGGTTTGTCCTCTTCAGACAGGTCAGGACGGTATTCATACCCACCAGTGTCAAATTCCAGCAGGGCCTTTGGGTCGGTCAGACGGTGCTGAACGATATATCGCGCCATGGCACCGCGAGCCTTTTTGGCAAAGAAACTTACGATCTTCGGGGTCCCGTTCTTGTCTTCCATAAACACCGGTGTGATGACCCGCAGTTTCAGCGCTTTCAAGTCAACCGCGCCAAAATACTCCTGACTGGCGCAGTTGATCAGAAAGTCACTTCCAATCTCTGCACCTTGGGTATTCAGCGTTTTGCTGAGTTGGTTGCCCCAGTATTCATACAGGTTCTTGCCGCGCCGAGTTTTCAGCTTGCCGCCCATCTCCAGCCGGTACGGCTGAATCGCATCCAATGGGCGCAGCACACCGTACAGCCCTGACAGAATGCGCAAGTGGTCCTGGGCCCACGCCAGTTCCTCGGCATCCAGAGAACTGGCCTCAAGCCCTTGGTAAGTGTCGCCAGCAAAAGCAAGCGCGGCAGGGCGCGTGGCCTCGGCCTCGGGCGTATCCGAAAAGGTGCGATAGCGGTCGCGGTTCAGGCGTGCCAGATCGTCGCTCAGGTTCATCAACTTTTTCAGATCGCCAAGTGTCAGGTTGCGGGCTGTTTTAGATAACCGGATCGCGTCATCCTGAAAGTCGGGTTGTGTGACCGCGACATCCCGCTCTGCCCAGTCCAGCCGCTTGGCCGGGGAAATCACTACCAGCATATCCGCCCTCTTTCCTTACCTGCTTTGGTGTATCTAGGTCGTTTTGCGTGTTACCAAAAGAGCATTTGTCGAAAGGCGCGGTCGACCATAGGGAGAGGCAGCGTCTTTTGACACGATTGAAACGTAAAACGAACTAGCCCGCCTCACGCAGCACGTCCAGAAAGGCAGCGCCAAACCTTTCGTGACGTCGATCACCCAGCACCGTCTCGATCCCGCGTGGGTCATCGGGGCGCATTTGCGCCACCTTTGCCAGTTGCGAGGCAGAACAGGTCAGTGGCTTATCAATCCCCTCGGGACCACGCGACAACTGAGATTGCACTTCGAGTAAACGGTCATAGATCTCACCCTGATCGCGCCCGGCCAGTTTGCGCCGCGCAGGGTGAACGGCCTCGACCGCGCCTACAATGACTTCAAGGAAAGTGTCGCCATAGCGTTCCAACTTCTTGGCACCAACGCCGCCAATTCGAGCCATGTCATCCAGTGTTGTGGGTCGGTTTTCAGCCATTTCGATCAAAGTGCGGTCTGGGAAGATGACATAGGCCGGCACGCGCGCAGACTCAGCCAGTGCTCGGCGTTTCGCTTTAAGTGCCGACAGCAGCGGAGCGTCTTCTTCGGATACCATGGCTTTCACTGCGGGTCGGCGCGTGGCTTTTCGGATCGTATCTTTGCGCAGATTAATCTGCGCCTCGCCTTTCAGGATCGGCTTGGCAGCTTCGGTCATGCGCAATGCACCGTGGCGCTCTGGATCTGGGCGGACCAGATCATGCCCCATCATCTGCCGGAAAATCGCCTGCCACTGAGGGCGCGACCAGTCTTTGCCGATGCCCCAAGTGGACAGATCGTCGTGACGACGCGCGCGGATTTTGTCGGTCTCGTTCCCCAGCAGAATATCGATCAGATGGCCCGCGCCAAACCATTCCTCGGTGCGCAGGATACAGGAAAGGGCCATACGGACGGGGGTGGTGCCGTCGAAGACCTCGGGCGGGGTGTCGCACAGGTCGCATTTGCCACAGGGCGCAGCCTGTTCACCAAAATAGTCCAGTAAGGTTTGACGACGGCATTCCAGCGCTTCGGCCAAGCCCAACAAAGCATTCAGCCTGGCATGATCTGCCATGCGACGCTCGGGCGGGGCCAGCCCCTCGTCGATCTGCGATCGCCGAAGGCGGATATCGTCAGGGCCGAACAGGGTAAGCGTTTCGGCAGGGCCTCCGTCACGGCCCGCGCGCCCTATTTCCTGATAATAGGCCTCGATGGATTTGGGCAGGTCAGCATGGGCCACCCAACGGATATCGGGTTTGTCGATGCCCATGCCAAAGGCCACGGTGGCCACAACTATCAGACCGTCCTCGCGGGCGAAGCGGGTTTCGACGATGCGACGATCCTCGGGGTCCATGCCACCGTGATAGTGGCAGGCTGTGTGCCCTTCGTCGCGCAGAGCCTTAGCCAACACTTCGGTCTTGTTGCGGGTGCCGCAATAGACGATGCCGGATTGGGTTTTGCGTGCGGCTGCAAAATCGAGGATCTGTTTGCGCGGCCCGTCCTTGGCAGCAAAGGCCAGATGGATGTTAGGCCGATCAAAACCCCGCAGAAACTTGCGCGGTTCGATGCCGTCGAACAATTTCTCGACAATCTCATCCTGCGTTTCCGCATCCGCCGTGGCGGTGAAAGCGGCGAGGGGGACATCCAGCGCGCGCCGAAGTTCACCGATCCGCAGGTAATCTGGACGAAAATCGTGACCCCATTGGCTGACGCAATGCGCCTCGTCCACGGCGATCAGGCTGACATTGATCCGGCGCAGCATGCCCAACGCCGACCCGGCGGCCAGACGTTCAGGCGCCATGTAAAGCAGTTTAAGCCGCCCAGCCTCCAAGGCTTCCCACACCGCGTCGGTCTCTTCGGGTGTGTTGCCCGAGGTCAGTGCCCCGGCTTCAACCCCGGCTTCCTGCAGTCCGCGCACCTGATCACGCATCAAGGCGATCAGTGGTGAAATCACCACCGTCACCCCGTCGCGCAGCAAGGCAGGAAGTTGATAACACAGGGATTTCCCGCCCCCGGTCGGCATGATCGCAAGCACGTTTTCGCCGGCGGTCACGGAATCGACAATCTCTTCCTGTCCGGGGCGGAAGTCATCGAATCCAAAGACATCTCGCAGCAGGGGTGCGGAGTCGAACATCTGCGGGGTTGCCCTGTTTTAAGGTTTGTCTGCTCTTAAGACAGGACAATCACATACTAAGATTTGGTGAACAAGAGGTCAGTAGAAATAGGGTGCATTGTTGATCAGGATGATCCGCAGCGCATAGACCCCGATCAGGACCACCAAAGGTGTTAGATCCAGCCCGCCCATATTGGGCAGGATGCGACGGATGGGGCCGTAAATAGGCTCTAATATGCGGTTCAACCCGTACCAGATTTGCGCAACCAGTTGCTGGTGCAAGTTGAGCACCTGAAAGTTTATCAGCCAGCTCATGATCACATGGGCCAGAATGATGAACCAGACAACGTCCAGGATCAGCAGCAGGATTTGGATCAGCGACAGCATGGGTTCTCCGTTTTCTTGTTCGCCGAGACCTAAGCACCACAGCGGCAAAGAGCAAGTGCCTGACACTCAACGCTTGCGAATTGAACCAAACCCCCGTCTTATAAACACAACAATAACAGAGGCAGAAATGGCAGAGATTTCCAAACGCAAGCGCATCTGGGGCTGGTGGTTCTTTGACTGGGCCAGCCAGCCGTATCACACGCTGTTGGTCACCTTTGTCTTTGGCCCATATTTTGCCGGGGTGGCAGCCGGGTATTACGCGAACAGTGGGCTGAATGCCGAAGCCGCAGCCGCGCAGGCACAGACGGTCTGGGCGAACTGTTTGACGATCACAGGGTTGATCATTGCCTTTGGCGCGCCTTTGCTGGGGGCGATGGCGGATGTGTCAGGACGGCGCATTCCGTGGATCTTTGCGTTTTCGGTTATGTACGCGGTTGGATCCGGTGCGTTGTGGTACACGATGCCCGATGGCTCGAACATGTGGCTGATGCTGTCGGCCTTTGGGCTGGGTTTCGTGGGCGCGGAATATGCGCTGATCTTTATCAATTCCCAGCTACCTGATTTGGGCGACGACAGTGAAGTGGGCGAGATTTCGGGCTCGGGCTTTGCATTTGGCTATTTCGGCGGCCTGATCTCACTGGCGATCATGTTGGCGCTGTTTGTGGAACAGGCGAACGGCAAAACACTGATCGGGATGGAGCCTGCCTTGGGTCTAGATGCGGCGACCCGGGAAGGCACACGTTTTGTCGGCCCGTTTACGGCTGCTTGGTTCATTCTGTTTATGGTGCCCTACTTCCTGTGGGTGCGCGATGACGCACCAAGTGAAAAAACGGGCAGTGTGGGTGAAGCGCTGCGGCTACTGGCGAAATCAGTGTCTAACCTGCGTCATCGCGTCAGTCTGGCCAGCTACCTCGGTTCGTCGATGTTCTACCGCGATGCGCTGAACGGGCTTTACAGTTTTGGCGGTGTTTATGCGCGGCTCGTGCTTGAGTGGGATTTGATCAAGATCGGCGTCTTCGGGATTGTCAGCGTTTTGGCAGCGGCGGCATTTTCCTGGTTCGGCGGCAAGCTGGACAAGAAATACGGCCCCAAACCCGTGATCATCGTTGCGATCTGGGTTCTGATATTCGTATGCGCCACTGTGGTCATGATGGATCGGACGCAAATCTACGGCATCCAGCTCGAAGAAGGGTCAAGCTTGCCGGATATCGTTTTCTTCGGCTGCGGTGTGTTGATCGGTGGTATGGGCGGTATTCTGCAATCGGCCAGTCGCTCGATGATGGTACGCCACACAGATCCGGAGACGCCGGTCGAAAGCTTTGGTCTCTATGGCCTGTCAGGGCGCGCGACTGCTTTTGCTGCACCGTTGATGATCGGGATTGCAACAACCGCAACCGGCAGTGCGCGTCTGGGGGTGTCACCGATCATTCTGTTGTTTATTCTAGGGCTATTCCTGATGCGCTGGGTCAGACCGGAAGGGGATCAGAGCAGATGATTATACAGCGTTTTTTGATAATTTTGGCCGCGCTTACTATTGCGAGCACAGCGGCGGCAGAGCCTCTGGCAAAGCAGTTGTTTGGGGCACAAAAGGTCAGTTCACAACAAAAAGCAGCAGCCTTCGGCAGTTATTCGCGCGGATGCGCTGCCGGTTCGGTGCAATTGCCGGAAACCGGACCAACGTGGCAGGCCATGCGCCTGTCTCGGAACCGCAATTGGGGGCACCCAGAGGCGATTGATTACGTGAAGGACCTCAGCAAGTTTGCGGCGCGACAGCCGGGTTGGAATGGTCTCTATATCGGGGATATCAGCCAGCCACGGGGTGGTCCGATGACGTCGGGCCATCGGTCTCATCAGTTGGGTCTGGATATCGATATCTGGATGCTGCCGGGCAACAACATGCGCCTCAGCCGCAAAGCGCGCGAGAATATCTCGTCCATTTCGTTGCGACGCGCGAACGGTGCCTTTGTAAACGGGAATTGGACGAAACAGCACCATGCAGTTTTGCGCGAGGCCGCAAAAGACAAGCGCGTTGCGCGCATCTTCGTGTTTCCCGGTGCCAAGGTGCAGATGTGCAACGACGAAAAAGGCAACCGTGCCTACCTGCGCAAGATCAGACCATGGTGGGGGCATCATTATCATTTTCACGTCCGTCTGAAATGCCCCCGAGGGTCGAAAGGCTGCGTCAACCAGGACCCGCCACCCAAGGGCGATGGCTGCGCACAGGCGCAGGAATGGGTAAACAACATCCTCAATCCGCCGCCACCTGATCCAAACGCCCCAGCCCCCAAGAAACGCCGGGAGTATGTTCTGGCCGATTTACCACAACAATGCGCAGCTGTTTTGCAATCCAACTAACCGCCTTTCTGTTTGTGGCTACGGCAGTCGCCGCGGTCGAGATCAAGGCAGCCACTTATCTGCACAGCTTCGAGTGGCGTGATCCGGCAACCTGGTTCGGGGGGTTCTCGGCATTGCAGGTTTCGGATGATGGTCAGCAAATTCTGGTGCTGAGCGACCGGGCCAGGATGGCGACCGCGCAAATAGAACGGGACAGTGATCGGATCACCAACATTCGTGTTTTGGATCAGTGGCGGATCTTATCCAGCCAAGGGCACATCATGAAGGGTGGTGTCGGCGACTCCGAAGGGCTCGCATTGGCGCCAAGTGGTGGAGTTTACATCTCGTTCGAAGGGGTGCACCGGGTCGCGTATTATGCAGCACGGGGGGCAAGGTCGCGAGTTTTGCCTCGGTTGCCCGAGTTTGACGACCTCGCCGACAACGGGTCGTTCGAAGGTCTTGCCATTGATGCACGCGGCTGGCTTTACACGATCCCGGAAAAAGACCGTACCGCTGACGGGGACATCCCGGTTTACCGATGGAATGGCGATGCATGGTCGATCCCATTTGTATTGCCACAACGCGCGGGTTTCAAACCAGTCGGCGCTGATTTCGGCCCGGACGGGAAGTTTTACCTGCTGGAGCGTAAGCTTGGATTCATCGGGTTCCGCTCTCGGCTGCGTCGATGGGAGGTGACGGATGACGTTCTCAGCGCCGAAGAAACCCTGTTCGAAACCGCAGCAGGCATACATGACAATCTCGAAGGGGTGTCAGTCTGGCGCGACGGTCAAGGCCGTTTGCGGGCTACGATGATCTCGGATGACAACTTTTTGGCCCTGCAGCGGACCGAATTGGTGGAATATCTGCTGCCCGATTGACTCGGGGCCTCCAAGGGTCTAAACGCACGGCTTGCCTTGGGACGGTCCCTTGGCCAAGTCGCCGCTACCTTGTCAAAACGGGCATCAAAACATGCAACGCGCTTACATTCCCGGCATCATTGCCATGGCCACCATTGTTGTGGCCTCAAACATCCTGGTCCAGTTTCTGATCCTTGACGGTCTGTTGACCTGGGGTGCTTTCACCTATCCGCTGGCTTTTCTGGTCACGGACATCATGAACCGCGTCTATGGCGTGGGACCAGCCCGCAAAGTCGTGTTCGCCGGGTTTGTCACCGGCATCATTTGTTCGCTGATCGGCAGCCAGATCATGCTGCAAGGCGACGGGTTTGAATACGCCGCCGTTCCACTGCGGATCGCAGTCGCCTCGGGCACAGCCTTCCTGATCGCGCAACTGACCGACGTCACAGTGTTCAACGCCATGCGCGGTGGCCGCTGGTGGCGCGCGCCTTTGGTATCGACACTGGTGGGCTCGGCGCTCGATACCGCCATCTTCTTCACTATCGCATTCTCGGCCTCTGTCACCTTCTTCGGAGCCAACGCCGACGCCGCAATCAACTGGGCGTGGGAGCCTGTGCCGTTCATGTTGTCCGGCCCGATGGCCCCGTTATGGGTGACGTTGGCTTTTGCGGACTGGCTGGTGAAGCTGTCGCTGGCGCTGATTGCTTTGATCCCGTTCAAAGTCATTGTTGCCCGGCTGACCGCCGCACAGCCTGCGTAAAAAAGTGCTTTGAGAATGGCGCATATTGTGTCAGGCTCAAAGTTAACCGCAACAGATAGAAAAGGAGGTGATCCAGTGTCAAGAAAGAGATTGGAGAGAGGTGTCGGAACAACCGGGGGGAAAGCCTGCTAGGGCAGCCCTTGGCGGAGCGCTCGCTCCGGCTGGTCGATTGATCTAACCGACCCGACCTCCTGAACTTTCGAAGGGCCGTCCCAAAGGGGCGGCCCTTTCTGTTTCCATCCGTGCCCTGTAAGGTCCGGCCCATGTTGCGCATCACCGACGATATCATCCTGCAAGACTGGGAAATGACCGAAAGCTTCGTACGCTCTTCCGGTCCCGGTGGGCAGAACGTCAACAAAGTCTCGACCGCAGTTGAACTGCGGTTCGAAGCCGCGCGCTCTCCCTCTTTGCCGGATCCGGTCAAGAGCCGCTTGAAACGACTGGCCGGGCGGCGCTGGACCAAAGAGGGCGCAATCATCATCCAATGTGAAGAAACCCGTTCTCAGGCGCGTAACCGTGACATTGCACGCGCACGGCTGGCCGAACTGATCACCCGTGCGCTCGTTAAACCCAAACGGCGCATCGCAACCAAGCCGACCTATGGGTCGGTCAAGCGCAGGTTGGCGGCCAAGAAGGCGCGCGGCGACGTTAAAACACTGCGGGGCAAGGTCTCGGAAGAATGATCTGGCATCTTTTCGATGCGTTGTTACTCTGCCCCTGACAGGCAGGAGGGTAATGCCATGAGGCTGGAGGGAAAAACCGCAATCGTAACCGGTGGCGCATCCGGGTTCGGCGCAGGGATCGTGCAAAAATTCCTCGAAGAAGGTGCGCGCGTCATGATTGCGGATATCAATGGCGAAGCGGCGCTGGATCTTGCAAACACCCTGGGTGAACAGGCAATCGGACACCAGGTTGACGTTGCAGACGGCGCGTCGGTTCAAGCCATGGCAGATACCGCAAGGCGTCAGTTCGAAAATCTGGACATTCTGGTGAACAATGCAGGTGTCACGCATTTGCCGACCCCGCTCGAAGATGTCGCCGAAGACGATTTCGACCGACTGTTCAATGTAAACATGAAATCGGTCTATCTGACCGCCCGCGCATTTGTCCCGGCGATGAAAGCGCGCGGGGCAGGTGCGATCCTGAACGTGGCCTCAACAGCTGGGTTATCCCCGCGTCCCAACCTGAACTGGTACAACGCCTCAAAAGGCTGGATGATCACGGCAACCAAGACCATGGCTGTTGAACTCGCCCCGACCGGTGTACGTGTAAACGCGATCTGTCCTGTGGCCGGAGAAACACCGCTGCTGAAATCCTTCATGGGCGAAGACACGCCCGAGATTCGCGCCAAATTCCTGTCGACCATCCCGCTGGGCCGCTTCTCCACACCGGAAGACATGGCCAATGCTGCCTGTTTCCTCTGCTCGGACGAGGCCAGCATGATCACGGGTACAGCGCTTGAGGTTGACGGTGGCCGCTGCATCTGATCCGCTCTTCATCTGGCCAAAAATACCTCCGCCGGAGGCAGCGCGCTTGCGCGCTTTTCGGCCTGAACATCGAAGCAAAAAATGACCCCCGGACCCAAAAACTTGATCACCGATATCCCCGGCCTGATGGTCGGCAACGCGCAGGACGACACGCTGAAATCCGGCGCGACAGTCTTGACGGCGCAGGCTCCGTTTGTGGCTTCGGTCCATGTGATGGGGGGCGCACCCGGGACGCGCGAAACCGATCTACTTGCACCAGACAAAGCCGTGACACATGTGGATGCGATTGTATTGTCTGGCGGCTCTGCCTTTGGCTTGGATGCCTGTTCCGGCGTCTCAGACGGGCTGCGCAAAAGGGGGCGGGGTTATCCGGTCGGCGACGTCACTGTGCCCATAGTTCCGGGCGCGATCCTGTTTGACCTGCTCAACGGTGGTGACAAAAACTGGGAGGACAACCCCTATCGTGCCCTGGGTCGCACAGCGTTCGAGGTGGCTTCGGACCGCTTCGATCTCGGTTCAGTAGGTGCGGGAACCGGAGCTTTGGCTGCGATGCAAAAGGGCGGGCTGGGCTCTGCTTCGTTAATTCTGGACAGTGGCATCACTGTTGGCGCGCTGGTTGCAGCCAATCCGTTGGGCAGTGTGACCACACCGGGTGATCAACATTTCTGGGCGGCACCTTTTGAAATCGGCAACGAATTTGGCGGTTTAGGGCCTGATACCAATGCCGCTCTTGGTACTCCGCAAGCAAGCCTCAAGGCGCAGGCGATGAAATCTGCAGACCCGGCTAAGACAAATACGACCATTGCCATCGTCGCAACCGATGCAGCCTTGACCAAGCCCCAATGTCAGAGGATGGCCGTTGCCGCCCATGACGGCATTGCGCGTGCGATTGTGCCCGCCCACACACCGGGCGACGGCGATCTGGTTTTTGCCGCCAGCACCGGTGTTCGACCCTTATCAACCGAAGCTGAACTGGGGCGCATCGGTCATGCAGGTTCGGTTTGTCTGGCGCGGGCTATTGCGCGGGCGGTGTACCTGGCGACTCCGGCAGCGGGCGACCTTTTGCCGTGCTGGTCCGAGGTACATGACATAAGTTAAGGACATCCCTTTTGTCGCAGTGGCACAGTAAGCCCGCGCGGCAATCTGCGCGTTGACTCTTTTTTGCGCCGAAGGTCCATTCGGTGCAGCCATTTTGTATCGGAGCACAAGCTATGAATCGCATCCTCGCTACCGCAATTGTCGGCCTTCTGGCACTGCCCGCCTATGCTGAAGGCGATGCCGAAGCCGGCAAGAAAGCCTTCAACAAATGCAAGTCCTGCCACCTGATCGCTGACCCGGAAGGTGAAGTGATTGTCAAAGGCGGTAAGACTGGGCCCAACCTGTATGGAATCGCGGGCCGCACGGCTGGGACATATGAAGGCTTCAAATACGGTGACAGCATCGTTGCCGCAGGGGAAAAAGGCCTGGTTTGGGACGAGACGACCTTTGTCGAATACTCGCAAGATCCCAAAGCATTCCTGAAATCTTATCTGGATGACACTGCTGCCAAGTCGAAAATGACCTTCAAGCTGAAAAAAGGTGCTGAAGACGTCTATGCCTATATCGTCAGCGTTTCAGGCGAATAAGCCTTAACGCACGGTGCTAAAGCACATGGACTAAAGGCCGCAGCCCCTGCGGCCTTTGGTGCGATTGATACCCAAGTGAATAGAAGCCACTTTGGTACTGACGGGAGATGTCAAATCGCGTCGTACAGCCAGCCTGTTCAGATGGCAGCTAAATTCAAACCAGCGCCGGGCAGACGGATTGGCAACGGGAGAGGACAGATGGGAATTATGATCCCGGCCTGGGTCGATGGCCAATTGACCCCTGTGGACAAGCTCGAAGCGCACGAAAAAGGGCTCAAGCACAAGGCTGTGTCCGTGTTTCTTGTTCGCGGAACGGAAATTCTGCTGCAACGTCGCGCAATGGGCAAATACCACACGCCCGGCCTTTGGGCGAACACCTGCTGCACGCATCCGGATTGGGATGAAAGCTCGTCAACCTGTGCCGTGCGACGTCTGCGCGAAGAACTTGGGATAACGGGTCTTTATCCAGAATACCGGCACCGTCTGGAGTACCATGCAGATGTGGGCAACAACATGGTCGAGAACGAAGTTGTCGACGTCTTTCTGGCCCATGTTCGCGGCCCACTGAAAATCGAGCCTAACCCGGACGAAGTCATGGACATTCGCTGGATCGATTATCACGATCTTCTGGCCGAAGTGGCCCGCCATCCGGATCGTTTCACGCCATGGCTCAAGATCTATCTGCACAAATATGCTGACACGATTTTTGGCCCTGATCTGATCATTTCTGCCAAATCGTGACGCAGTTGGGAAAACCCTGCCTTGCAAGGTCGGCGCAAGCCGCCTAAATCAACGCGTCATGGCCAAACAGAAGACAGACCCGAATTATAAGATAATCGCCGAAAACCGGCGCGCTCGCTTCGATTACGCGATCGAAGAGGATATCGAGTGCGGTATCGTCCTGGAAGGGTCCGAGGTCAAATCCCTGCGCGCAGGCGGGTCGAACATCGCCGAAAGCTACGCTTCGGTCGATGATGGAGAACTGTGGCTGATCAACAGCTACATCGCGCCCTACGAACAGGCCAAAGTGTTTAAGCACGAAGAACGCCGACGCCGCAAGCTGCTGGTGTCACGCAAGGAATTGTCGAACCTGTGGAATGCGACCCAGCGCAAAGGAATGACGCTGGTGCCGCTGGTTCTGTACTTCAACCACAAGGGCCGGGCCAAGCTGAAGATCGGGATCGCCAAAGGCAAGAAGATTCACGACAAGCGGGAAACTCAGGCCAAGCGGGATTGGTCACGTCAGAAACAGCGCTTGTTGAAAGACCACAGCTAGAACGCCATTGCGGCCTGTACGGCACGTTGCCAGCGGCCGTAAGTTGCGTCGCGTTCGTCTTGCGCTTGCGTCGGTTCAAAGCGACGGTCCAGCGCCCATGTTTCGGCAAAACCGGCCTGATCCGGAAAAATTCCGGCTTTCATCCCGGCCAGCCATGCAGCACCCAGCGCAGTTGTTTCCTGCATCACCGGACGGTCCACTGGTGCGCCCAGGCAGTTGGACAAACCTTGCATGGTCCAGTCAGAAGCGCTCATCCCGCCATCGACACGCAGAGTCACGTTGGTTTCGGCACCCCAGTCGCCTTGCATTGCATGCCACAAATCTCGTGTTTGAAAGGCAATGCTTTCCAGCGTGGCGCGAGCGATCTCGGCCCGACCCGAGTTGCGGGTCAGACCAAACATCGCACCACGGCAATCGGGTTTCCAATAGGGTGCACCCAGCCCAGTGAAGGCAGGCACCAGAATTACGTGTTGGTTCGGGTCCGCCCGCGTTGCCAGATCCCCGCTTTGAGGGGCCGACTCGATGATCTGTAGCGCGTCACGCAACCACTGCACCGCCGCCCCCGCGATAAAGATCGACCCTTCCAGCGCATAGGTGCGCTGACCGTCCAACTGATAGGCAATTGTCGTCAGCAGGCGATTTTTCGATTCAACTGGCTGTGCACCCGTGTTCAGAAGCGCAAAGCAGCCCGTGCCATAGGTCGATTTCATCATGCCGGGTTGGAAACATGCCTGCCCGATGGTGGCGGCTTGCTGGTCACCCGCAACGCCCAGAATGGGTATTTCGCCACCGAACTCCGCAGTGGAGCCAAAGTCCGAGGCGCAATCCCGCACTTCGGGCAAAAGGTTCAGCGGCACATCCAGCAGATCGCAGATCTCGGTACTCCATGTGCCTTTATGAATGTCAAACAACAGGGTGCGCGCGGCGTTGGTGGCGTCGGTGGCATGAACACGGCCCTGGGTCAGCCGCCAGATCAGGAAACTGTCGACAGTGCCGAACAGCAACTCTCCGGCTTCGGCCTTGTCGCGGGCGCCAGAGACGTTATCCAGCAACCATTTGACCTTCGTCCCCGAGAAATAGGGGTCCAGCAACAAGCCGGTTTGGGCCGTGACGTCATCCTCGCATCCGGCTTGTTTGTAGCGGGCGCAGATGTCGGCGGTGCGGCGGTCCTGCCAGACGATGGCGTTGTGGATCGCTTTGCCGGTGTGTTTGTCCCAGACGACGGTCGTCTCACGCTGGTTGGTGATCCCGATCCCGGCGATCTGTTTGGCGGAAATGCCGGTGGTCTCCATCACCTCGCGGCACACATGCAAAACGCTGGACCAGATATCCTCGGGGTCATGTTCAACCCAACCTTCCTGTGGGAAGTGCTGGGGAAACTCTTGTTGTGCGGTGCCTACCGGCTGCATTTGTGCGTCAAAAAGAATGGCGCGCGAGGATGTCGTGCCCTGATCGATTGCCAGAATATAGGTCATGTCCGCTCTCCCCCGGTCTCGTTTCGCGGGACTTTAGCGCAAACAACGGCGTAGGGGCCAGAGCAGAAATCAGGCTGAATCGACCGGGATATTGTCAATCAGACGGACGCCATCCGCCCATGCAGTGACGAACAGGCGGGCTGGCCTGTTGGCATTGGGCAGGCTTTCCAGCGTCTCGGCGCAGCGGAGATCAATGTATTCAACCTCGGAAAATCCGGCGGCCAGCAAGCGCGCTTTGGCATCTTGCGCCAAGGTTGCGAAATCACCGCCCTCCGCCAGGTTTTGGGCGACTTGTCGCATGACCTTGTGCATATGTTCCGCGATCTTCAACCCGTCAGATGAGAGCAGAAGGTTACGGGAAGACATTGCCAACCCTGAGGGTTCGCGCACGGTCGGGCAGCCAAAAACCTCAACGGGGATGTCCAAATCGCGCGCCATGCGGCGGACAACTAAAAGCTGCTGGTAGTCTTTTTCCCCGAAATAGGCTCGATCCGCTTGGGTTTGCAGAAACAGCTTGGCAACAACCGTGGCCACGCCCTCAAAGTGCCCCGGTCGGAAGGGGCCTTCCATCATGTCGGTCAGGCCAGAGACAGAAACCGTGGTGGAAAAGCCTTCAGGATAGACTTCCTGCGGGTCCGGCACATAGATCGCGTCCACCTCGTAGGGAGCCAGTTTTTTGGCGTCTTCATGTTCAGTGCGGGGGTAATTTGCCAGATCCTCGGGTTTGTTGAACTGCTTGGGGTTCACAAAGATCGTCACGATGACCCGGTCGCAGCCTTCTTTCGCGGCCTGTGCCAGCGATAAATGCCCCTCGTGCAGCGCACCCATGGTGGGAACCACGCCGATCATTTCGTCATCGCGGTGCCATTCGGTGGTTTTGGCGCGCAGTTCGGCCAGAGACCGCAAAATCGGTGCTGTCATGCCTTAGGTCCTTTGGTCGGAGCCTGGTCGGAAAAGACATGTTCGTCTGCCGGGAAGGTCCTTGCATGCACGTCGGCGGCGTATTCTGCTATGGCAGCTTCGGCCAGTGGGCCGAGCTCGGCATAGCGTTTGACGAACTTGGGTTTGAAGGCGGTGAAAAAGCCAACCATGTCGTCCACGACCAGAATTTGCCCGTCACATCCAGCCGAGGCACCGATGCCGATGGTCGGAATCGCAACCTCTTCGGTGATTTGGTCGGCCAACTTTTGTGGAACTTTCTCTAGAACGACTGAAAACGCACCAGCCGAGGCCACGGCATGGGCATCGGCCATGACTGCTTCTGCCTGTCCGTCACGGCCCTGTACCTTGTAGCCACCCAGCGTGTTGATCGATTGCGGAGTCAGACCGATATGGGCCATCACCGGAATACCACGCTTGACCAGAAATCGGATGGTTTCTGCCATTTCAACACCACCTTCCAGCTTCACGGCCCCAGCACCTGTTTCTGCCATAAGGCGCGCGGCATTGCGGAAGGCATCGGCTGGAGAATGCTCATAGCTGCCAAAGGGCATGTCTATGACCATCATGGCCTTGTCCAGACCGCGCGCGACGGCCTGCCCATGCAGGATCATCATCTCCATCGTGACGCCAAGGGTAGATTCCAGGCCGTGCAGCACCATGCCAACGCTGTCACCCACCAGAACAAAGTCGCAATGCGCATCCATCAGACGTGCCATGGGCGTGGTATAGGCGGTCAGCGAGACCAGAGGCGCGCCACCTTTTCGGGCGCGAATATCCTCGGCATTCGGGGCTTTCTTGCGGGCGGTGGCGCTCATGTGTCGCTCCTGCAGGTATTATGTTGCAGTGCGGCATAGCAGACCGGATAGGTCCAAAGAAACCCCGGTTGCGCGAACATTCCCTTGATTGACCTCAGGTTTACAGGAAAACTGTTGATAAAACGGCCCTGAAATCAAGGGCACAACCAGTTTCAGTAGGGAGAGTTCACATGACAAAATTCATGTTCAGGACGTTTGCGTCGACCCTGGCGGTGGGCGTTGGTCTGCTTGCCACGCAGGCTTTTGCCAAATCGGACATCACCATCGCGATGCAGCTTGAACCCCCGCATCTGGACCCCACCAGCGCGGCGGCGCAGGCCATTGACTCGGTGGTCTATACAAACATTTTCGAAGGACTGACCCGGTTCATGGGCGATGGCTCGGTCGTGCCCGGCCTAGCTGAAAGCTGGGAGATTTCTGACGATGGTATGGTTTATACCTTCAGACTGCGCGATGGTGTGACCTTCCATGACGGCACAACTATGGACGCCGAGGACGTCAAGTTCACCCTTGATCGCGCCACCGCCGAAGACAGCGCGAACGCCCAGAAGGCATTGTTTGCTGGGATTGAAAGCGTTGAGGTTGTCGATCCGCTGACTGTCAAAGTCACTCTTTCGGAACCGAACGGAAATTTCCTGTTCAACCTGGCTTGGGGGGATGCGGTCATTGTCGCGCCCGACAGCATCGAAAACATCAAGACCAACCCAGTTGGCACCGGGGCATACACCTTTGGCAACTGGGTTCAGGGCGACAGCATCACGCTGAACCGCAACCGCGACTATTGGGGCGATCAGCCCACGTTAGAGACTGCTACATTCAAGTTTATCTCGGATCCAACCGCCGCTTTTGCGGCCATGATGGCCGAGGATGTGGACGTATTTGACAACTTCCCTGCGCCGGAAAACCTGCCGCAATTCGACGCCGATCCGCGCTTTCAGGTTCTGGTTGGTACAACCGAGGGTGAGACGATCCTGTCCACCAACAACAAACAGCCGCCGTTTGACGACATTCTTGTCCGGCAGGCCATGGCTCATGCCATCGACCGGCAGGCGATTATCGATGGTGCGATGTTCGGCTATGGCACGCCGATTGGAACCCATTTTGCACCGCATCATCCGGCCTATGTCGATTTGACTGGTGAGTCTGCCTATGACCCGGAACAGGCAAAGGCGCTGCTTGCCGAGGCCGGTTTTGAGAATGGGTTCGAAACTACGCTTCACCTGCCGCCGCCGTCTTATGCACGCCGGGGCGGTGAGATCGTTGCCGCGCAACTGGCCGAGGTCGGCATTACGGCCGAGATCATCAATGTCGAATGGGCGCAATGGCTGGAATCGGTGTTCCGGGGCAAGGATTTTGGCCTGACGATTGTCAGCCACACCGAACCCATGGATATCGGAATTTATGCGCGGCCAGATTATTACTTTCAGTATGAAAGCACTGATTTTCAGGCGCTGATGGATACTTTGAACGCCACCACTGATCCCGATGAACGCACACGACTGCTGGGTGAGGCCCAGCGTCTGATCTCCACCGATTATGTAAACGGCTATCTGTTCCAATTGGCCAAGCTGGGCGTCGCAAAGGCCGGTGTGCAAGGATTGTGGGCAAACGCACCCACTGCGGCGATCGACCTGACACAGATCAGTTGGTCTGAATGATACCTATGCCGGGGCTGTCTAGCGCGGCCCCGGTGTTACGCTCTTTTCGGGTGTCTCTTGTTATGTTCGTGTTTCGTAGTTTTTACCTTCTGTTGCTAGCCATTGGCCTTGTGTCGAATGCGCCGAACATCGCTGCGGCGCAAAACGCGTTGGGTGGGCGGTTGGATGCCTTGACTGGCACACCGGAGAACCCGCTTGAGGTGGGCATAGGCATCCGCATCGACCAGATCACCAGCGTCGACCAAAAGGCGGAAAACTATGGCGCTGTCGTGGTTTTACGGGTCGAATGGACGGATCCCGCGATGGTTTTTGATCAAGCCGAGATCGGGCGCGAGATCCGAGTATTCAGCCCGCCGGATCTGGCGGATCATGCCGCCGACATCGGTACCGTTTTGCCCGCCTTCGTCATCCACAACCAGCAGTCCAACAAGTGGATACACGAATCTGCGGCATCCCTGCGGTATGACGGGCATGTGGTTTATGTCGAGAAATCCTCGCTGACATTACAGGCACCGCATTTTGATTTCCGTAAATACCCGTTCGATACGCAGGAGTTTCACTTCGAAGTCGTATCAATCTTTCCCTCTGACTACGTGAAATACCGCCCGCTCGAGGACTATTCGGGACTTGGCGATCTGTTGGGCGAAGAAGAGTGGATTTTGGACAATGCACGTCTGGAAGCAACCAAGGTCACAGGTTTGTCCGGCAGAGAAAGCGATCAGGTCGCGCTTGTCTTCGAAGGCAACCGGCACCTGACCTACTACGTCATTCGGGTATTCTTGCCGATGCTGGTTCTGATTTCGGTCGGCTGGGCGCTGTTCTTCCTTGATGAATACCGCCGCAGGATCGAGATTGCGGGCGGCAATCTGCTGGTCTTTGTTGCATTCAACTGGGCGATCTCGGCAGATTTGCCAAAGCTTGGATATCTAACCTTTCTGGATTTTGTTCTGCAATGCATGTTCCTGATGACCGGGGCCTTGATTGTGTTCAATGTGGCGTTGCGGAAACTCAAAGTGTCCGGGAAAGAAGGCGCGGCGCGGACGCTGGACAATTACGCGATCAAGTGGATCTATCCTTTGGGCTATGCCGCAATCGTGGCCTACGCGGTTTTCGCCTACCTTCTGGTGCCTTAGATGCTGGACCCGTGCCTGATGTGACCCTAACGTGGTGCCAATGCTCCGCTATGCCCTTAAACGCCTGATTTCGCTGTTGATCAGCCTGGCTGTCGCCTCGGTCGTCATCTTTGCGGTGATCGAGGTCGCGCCGGGCGATCCGGCCTCGTTCATGCTGGGCGTGAACGCGCAAGAGGATACACTTGCCGCGTTGCGGGCTGAACTGGGCCTGGACGGGTCAAAAGTGCACCGGTATCTCAACTGGGTCGGCGGAATGCTGGTGGGGGATTTTGGCACGTCCTACACGTACCGCACGCCGGTGTCCCAGATGATCGCAGACCGGCTATGGGTATCGCTGCCGCTGGCACTTTACGCGCTGACACTGTCAACTTTGATCGCGTTTCCCGCCGGAATCTACGCCGCCGCCCGCCTGGGCAAGCCGGGGGATCTGGCGGTAATGGGCGCCACTCAGTTGGGCATTGCCGTGCCCAATTTCTGGTTTGCGATGATGCTTGTGCTGATCTTCGCCATCAACCTGCGCTGGTTCAACGCGGGCGGGTTTGTCGGTTGGGGCAACGGCGTATGGGCCGGATTGCATTCGCTGACCCTGCCCGCAATCGCACTGGCCTTGCCACAGGCGGCTATCCTCGCTCGCGTTATGCGGTCAGCCTTGCTGGATATTTTGGGTGAGGACTTTATGCGCACTGCCCGGGCCAAGGGGTTGTCCCGCCGTCAGACGCTTTGGCGGCACGGGGTGCGAAATGCGCTGATCCCGGTGCTCACCATCATCGGCCTGCAGTTCTCCTTTCTGCTGGCCGGGTCGATCATTATCGAACAGGTATTCTACCTGCCGGGCCTTGGTCGTTTGGTGTTTCAGGCCATCTCGGCCCGTGATCTCATCGTGGTTGAATCGGTGGTCATGTTGCTGGTCTTTGCCGTGATCACCGTGAATTTTCTGGTCGATCTGGCTTATGCCGCCGTCGATCCGAGGCTGAGGAGCAGGACATGAGCCGCAACCTGTTCCTGGGCACTTTTTTGTCTTCACTGGTGGTTTTGGCCGCGCTGATTTCGTTTGTCTGGACCCCCTATGATTATTCAGCACTGAGCATTCCAGAGAAGCTGCAGCCCCCAAATGCGCAGCACTGGTTCGGTACGGATCACTTCGGGCGTGACATGTTTTCGATGATCATGGTCGGTGCGCGCACGTCCATTGCGGTGGCTTTGGTGGCTGTGGGGATCGGTATGGCGCTGGGCGTCCCCCTTGGCCTGACAGCCGCAGCCCGCAAAGGATCATGGTTGGATGAGGTCATCATGCGTGGTAACGATCTGGTTTTTGCCTTCCCCTCACTGGTCATCGCGATCCTCATCACCGCCGTGTTTGGAGCCGGAGCGATCAACGCCATCATTGCCATCGGTATTTTCAACATCCCCGTTTTTGCCCGCATCACCCGAGGTGCGGCACTGTCGCTGTGGGAGCGCGAGTTCATCCTTGCCGCTCGCGTTTCGGGAAAAGGGGCGGCGCGGATATCGGTCGAGCATATCCTGCCCAATGTCGCCAACTTGTTGATCGTGCAGGGCACCATCCAATTCAGCCTAGGTATTTTGGCTGAGGCCGGTCTTTCCTACGTCGGACTGGGGGCGCAGCCGCCCACGCCAAGTTGGGGCAGAATGCTGGCGGATGCGCAGACAATGGTCAGTTTTGCCCCGCATTTGGCTCTGATTCCAGGCGTGGCGATCATCGTCACCGTCTTGGGCCTGAACCTGTTGGGCGACGGGTTGCGGGATTGGCTGGATCCACGGATCAGGGTGGCGCGGGCATGAGTTTGTTGCGCATCAAGAACCTGTCACTCTCGATCCATGGGACATCGATCCTGAAACAGATCGACCTGTCCATCGATCACGGTCAGATCGTCGCCGTGACGGGTGAGAGCGGTTCGGGTAAATCCATGACGGCCTTGGCAGTGATGCAGTTGCTTCCGAACGGTGCAGAGGTAGACGGCACGGTCCAACTGGAGGGCGAAGATCTGCTGATCCGGTCCGAGGCCGAGATGTGTGCATTGCGCGGCGCATCCATCGGGATGGTGTTTCAGGAGCCGATGACAGCGCTCAACCCCGTTAAAACCATTGGCGATCAGGTGATGGAAACGATCCTGATCCATAAGGCGATGCCTCTGGCTCAGGCTAGAGCAAGGGCAGAAGAGGTTCTGACCCGCGTCGGTTTGCCTGCCGATCGGTTCCCGTTGTCCCGCTATCCGCATGAGCTGTCTGGTGGGCAACGACAGCGTGTGGTGATCGCCATGGCCATTGCCTTGCGCCCCAAGCTGTTGATCGCGGACGAGCCGACAACGGCGCTGGATGTCACCACGCAGGCGCAGATCCTCGATTTGCTCAAGGGACTGGTGCGCGAATATGACATGGGTCTGTTGATGATCACCCATGATTTGGCTGTGGTCGCAGACATGGCTGACCAAATTACCGTCATGCGTCACGGGGAAGTGGTCGAAAGCGGCGCGACAAGTTACCTGCTACACAACATGCAGCATCCCTACACCCGGATGCTGTTTGAGGCATCCGGTCATCAGGTCACGCTGCCGAAACCGCCGCAGCCGCAGCCGTTACTGGAGGTGAGCCAGGTCGTGCGTGAGTATCGCCTGCCCCGTAAGGGCTTGTTTGACAGGCCGCGTCATCATCGGGCTGTGGATGGTGTAAGCTTTACCCTCAACCGAGGAGAACGTTTGGGGCTTGTGGGCGAGTCTGGCTGCGGAAAATCGACCCTAACACGGGCTATTTTGGGGTTGGAAGAGGTGCAATCGGGCCAGATTCGACTGGACGCGCAGCCTGTGTTCACAGGTCACAAACCCAACCTTGCGGTGCGCCGGAAGATGCAGGTGGTTTTCCAAGACCCCTTTGGCAGTTTCAACCCGCGCCACCGCGTGGCGCGTCTGATCACCGAACCCTTCCATCTGCTAGATACTCCGCCGACCGGATCGGACCGTCAGGATCGGATCGCTGAGATGCTGACAGCGGTCGGCCTCAGCCCGGATGACTCTGGTAAGTACATTCACGAATTCTCGGGCGGGCAGCGTCAGCGGATTGCCATCGCGCGGGCGCTGATCATCCGACCTGAATTGATCCTGTTTGACGAAGCTGTCTCGGCGTTGGACGTGTCGGTCCGAGCGCAAATCCTTGATCTGTTGGCCGAGCTTTGCGAAGCGTATGACCTGACTTATCTGTTCATCAGTCATGACCTGAGCGTTGTGCGCACCGTCACCGACCGAGTGTTGGTAATGCGGTCCGGTCAGATCGTTGAACAGGGCGAGACCGATAAGGTCTTTGAGGCACCACAACACCCCTACACACAAACTCTGATTGCAGCCGCACCCCGATTGCCAGAGATTGAGATGATATCGGCCTAATAACTGCTGATTAGAGCCTGAAATGGAGGCGAAATTGATCCAGAAGATATGGTTCGACCCCACGCTTTGTCTGATCGAGGGACGATGGAAACCTGCAGCCTCGGGTGGCACCCTGCCGCTCATCAACCCCTCGGACGGGACCGAAATCTGCCGGATCGCACGTGGTTCCGAACCAGATATCGACGCCGCAGTTCAAGCGGCTCAAACCGCCTTGCAGTGGGATTGGGGGCGTAAAACAGCGCTGGAGCGGGGGCGCATTCTAACGAGGCTGGGTCAGCTGGTGCTGGAGCGGGCCGACGATCTGGCGCAGCTTGAAGCTATGGATGTGGGTAAACCGCTGACGCAGGCGCGGGCTGACGCTGTCGCGCTGGCCAGATATTGCGAGTTCTATGGGGGTGCTGCGGACAAGGTGATGGGAGAGACCATCCCCTATCTTGATGGCTACACCGTTTATACACTGCGAGAACCGCATGGGGTGACGGGCCATATCGTGCCGTGGAACTACCCGATGCAGATCATTGGGCGTTCGGTTGGGGCGGCGCTAGCTATGGGCAATGCTTGCGTTCTGAAACCTGCAGAGGAAGCTTGTTTAACGGCACTGGCTTTTGCTCATCTGGCGCAACAGGCCGGTTTGCCAGCCGGCGCGTTAAACGTCGTGCCCGGTCTTGGATCCGAGGCAGGCGCGGCGCTGTCAGCACATCCGGGGGTGAACCATATTTCGTTCACCGGTTCGGTGGCCACGGGAGCCCTGGTGCAACAGGCAGCTGGCCGCAATGTGGTGCCTGTAACGCTGGAATTGGGCGGAAAATCCCCGCAACTGGTCTTTGACGATGCGGATCTGGATGCGGCGCTGCCGTTTTTGGTGAACGCGGGTATACAGAATGCAGGGCAAACCTGTTCGGCCTCGTCGCGTATTCTGGTGCAACGTGGGGTGTATGATCAGGTCAAGTCCCGCATGTCTGAGGCTTATGAACAACTGACCGTCGGGCCCGCAATTCAGGATATGCGTGTCGGGCCTTTGATCTCGGACCGGCAGAAACAGATCGTTAGCGGTTTTCTGGATAAAGGCGCGGATCTGACCATTGCCGCGCAGGGTCGTATCGTCCGTGAGGCACCTGAAACAGGTGCTTATGTCCGGCCCACCTTGTTTGCAGATGTATCGCCCGATCACGTGCTGGCCCGGGATGAGATTTTTGGCCCGGTTCAGGTTCTGATCCCGTTTGACACCGAAGAACAGGCTCTGACAATCGCAAACAGTACGGAATACGGCCTTGTCGCCAGCATCTGGACGCGCGACGGGGCACGCCAGATGCGGTTGGCGAAGGCGCTGCATTCAGGGCAGGTTTTTATCAACAACTACGGCGCTGGGGGCGGAGTTGAGTTGCCCTTTGGCGGTGTTGGGAAATCCGGCCACGGTCGTGAGAAGGGGTTCGAGGCCCTTTATGGGTTTTCACAGCTGAAGACGGTCGCAGCCTATCATGGCTAGACCACGACTTCGATCGCTTGTTGCGCACCCACTCCGAAAACGCGTTTGTAGCGCTCGATCTGATCTTTCGGTCCCATCGCCTTTTCCGGGTTGTCTGACAGTTTTACCGTCGGGCGCCCGTTGGCGGATACCGCTTTGCAGACCAATGAGAACGGTGCCAGCGCGTCATTGGGAACAAGTCCGCGAAAATCGTTGGTCAGCAAAGTGCCCCAGCCAAAGGAAATATTGGCGCGGCCAGCGAATTGTGCGTGCAGCTCCTGAATTTTTTCGACGTCCAGACCATCCGAGAAAATAATACGCTTTTGCGTCGGATCTTCACCGCGTGACTTCCACCACGCGATGGCGACTTCTGCCCCTGCCGCTGGATCCCCGCTGTCAATACGAATACCGGTCCACCCGGCCAGCCAATCGGGCGCATTGTCCAAAAAGCCTTTGGTGCCGTAAGTGTCGGGCAGAATGATGCGCAGGTTGCCGTCATGTTCGTCGTGCCAGTCGCTAAGGACGTCGTACGGCGCTTGGGCCAGTTCGGCGTCGGTGTCTGCCAACGCTGAATACACCATCGGCAATTCATGTGCGTTGGTGCCGATGGCCTCAACCTCGCGCCGCATGGCGATCAGACAGTTCGATGTGCCGGTAAAAGACGCGCCCAAGCCTTCGATCATCGCTTGCACGCACCAATCCTGCCATAGAAAGGAATGGCGCCGTCGCGTTCCAAAATCGGCGATGGTTAAACCTTCGACCGAACTCAGCCGTTCGATCTTTTCCCACACGCGCGTCATCGCGCGGGCATAGAGCACCTGCAATGCGAACCGTCGCATATCGTTGAGAACGGCGCGCGATCGCAGCTCCATCAACACCGCCAGCGCAGGGATTTCCCACAGCATGACCTCGTGCCATTTGCCTTCGAAGGTCAGCTCATACTGATCGCCTTTGCGCTCCAGATGATAGGGAGGAAGGCGCATGTTCTCGAACCATTCCATGAAATCGGAACGAAACATCTGACGTTTGCCATAGAACATATTGCCCCGCAGCCAGGTGCTTTCGCCCCGGCTCAGGCTGAGTGATCGGATGTGATCCAGCTGTTCCCGCAACTCTCCTTCGTCGATCAATTTCGCCAAAGGTACGTGATTCGACCGGTTAATCAGCGAAAACACGACGTTTGTTTGGGGCTTATTGCGAAACACTGACTGGCACATCAGCAGTTTGTAGAAATCTGTGTCGATCAAAGATCGTACAATTGGGTCAATCTGCCATTTGTGATTGTATACTCGGGTCGCGATGTCGACCATGGGGAACTCCTGCGATTTCCGTAGTTAGATCAATCGACAACGGGAATGGCAAGAGTCGCTGATTTGGTGACAATGCCAGTTTGACGTCACAATGCCGGCATATTGTGCATTGTTTTAACCGGTTAGTGAGAAGAGGGGATGGAAATACGGAACTGAGTTTGTGAATGGGTCTCGAGTACGATTTTGATATTGTTAACGTAGCACCGGATGATTTTGACCCCGAAATGCCGGGGGCTCAGAAGGATGGGGTACGTCAAGTGCATGCGGTTTTCCGCGACATCAGAACTGCGGACGCTTTGCGGGGTACGTCTCCGAAAATCCGCAAGATGTTTCTGGATGCTGGTTTCAGCCTCGAGTCGCGCAACAGCGGCATCGTGCCTGGTGTTTTCCCGGCAGAAGATCAAACGGATCGGGTGCGGGTTCTCAGGTCACTTTTTGCCAACATTAAGACCGGTGGGCTCCGTGGGGAATATTGCGGCGAGTTCGACCTGATGGATTTCCTGAACTACGTGCGCACGGCGCAACCCATGGCTGGGATTGTTCGCGCGCGTCAGCCACGCACACCGCCGCCACAGAAACTCGCAGAGTCCAGCCCGAAGCGCCGGACTGTGCCCAGTCGCATCGGCTTGGCTTTGGGTTTGGCGGTTGTTTTGTTTGTGCTTATCAAGCTGCTGGCCGCAGCCGGGGGGGCGCCTTAGCCCAAGGTAACTCCTGCGTCGCGCATGGCGCGTTCCGCTGCCGCAAGTGAGCCATCCATATCAATTGCACGGCACGCATCCATTTGAACAGTGACATCGAACCCTAATTGTGCGGCATCCACGGCCGAATAGTGGACGCAGAAATCGGTTGCCAAACCAACCAGGGTCAAGCGGTTGACACCCCGGGTTTCCAAATACCCTTTTAAGCCCGTGGGTGTCTTGTGGTCGTTTTCAAAAAATGCCGAATAACTGTCTATCGCGCGCCGAAACCCTTTCCGCAGGATCAGATCGCCATCGACACGGAGATCAGGGTGAAATGCGGCCCCTTGCGATCCTTGAACGCAGTGATCGGGCCAAAGCACCTGAGGACCATAGGGCATGTCGATCAGATCGAACGGGTTTTTAGTATCATGTGAGCTGGCGAAAGAAGAATGCCCCGCCGGATGCCAATCTTGCGTCAGGATCACGGCGTCGAAATCGTCCATCATTGCATTGATCGGGGCGACGATTTCGTCCCCTCCGGCCACTGCCAGCGCTCCGCCGGGGCAGAAATCGTTCTGAACATCGATGACGAGCAGTGCATGGGTCATTGCGGCCTCCCTTGATTATCCTATCGGTAGGGATCACAGTACGAGGCGTCAATGCACTCCCTTGCGACTTTGGGTTTGCAAAGGTAAATCGCGCCTATGTACACAATCGCCGCTTTGTACCACTTTACCCGTTTCCCGGATCCCGCTGCGCTGCGTGATCCGCTGCTGAATCTGTGCCGAGAGCAATCTGTCACCGGCACTTTGCTGCTGGCGCAAGAAGGGATCAACGGCACCATCGCAGGTCCACGCGCCGGTATTGATGCGGTACTGGCGCATATCCGCGCTTTGCCAGGTTGCGCAGATCTCGAATGGAAAGAGGCGACCTCGGATCATCCGCCATTTGGCAAGATGAAGGTGCGACTGAAGAAAGAGATCGTGACCATGGGGCAGCCGGATGTCGACCCGCGCGCCCGCGTTGGCAACTATGTTGAGCCTCAAGAGTGGAACGACCTTATCCGCTCGGACGATGTTGTGGTGATTGATACGCGCAACGATTACGAAGTGGCGATTGGCACGTTTGAAGGCGCAATAGACCCTGAAACAGCCAGTTTTCGCGATTTTCCAGCGTGGTGGGCAGAAAACAAAGACCGCTTTCACAACAAACGCGTCGCCATGTTCTGTACCGGCGGTATCCGCTGCGAAAAATCCACCAATTATTTGCTGGGGCAAGGGGTGGAGGATGTCTATCACCTCAAAGGGGGCATCCTGCGGTATCTGGAAGAGACGCCCGCTGAAGACAGCACCTGGCAAGGTGAGTGTTTTGTGTTCGACAATCGCGTATCCGTCGGTCACGGCCTTGTTGAAGGGCCGCACATGCTTTGCCACGGTTGCCGCCGACCGATCTTGCCTGAGGACATGAAACGCCCGGAATACGAACATGGTGTTTCTTGCCACCAGTGCATCGATGAGACGTCCGAGGCAGATAAAATGCGCTTTCGCGAGCGGCAAAAGCAGATTCTGCTGGCGCGTGAACGGGGTGAGACGCATTTACGGCAGGATTGAATTCGGGTTGCAGGCCATTGCTTTAGGTCAGATGATCACCTGGAAATCAGCTTGAAGGGGCACTCATGCGCCGCAAACCCACAACACTGGAAGAGTGGAAGTCGACCTTTCTGGCGGCGTTGGGTTTGATTCTGGCAAGCTTTCTCGCCTGGTATGGCCTTTCTCGCCTGAGCGAAACGACCGCAGGTGACACGATCGGCACAATCGCTTCGGTTGGTCTGTTGATCTGGCTGGTGTCGCAGTCCTGGTACTACATGACCCAAGTGAAATCACCGCGAAGGCTTTTGTTCCTGATGGGGGTGTCTTTCATACAGGTGGTCCCGTTCCTGTTTGCTGCTGTATATGGCGCGTTTGGATACAACGATCATTGTGTCGTCGGTGCAAAAGGTCCGGGTGATATTCTGTATTTTTCGTATGTGACTTTTACGACGGTTGGATATGGCGACATGTCCCCAACCGGCCTGTGTCGCGGGCTTGCCGTGTCCGAAGCTGTGACAGGATACATCTTGCTGGGCATGTTTGTTGCAGCGGCAGTCGCGCTTTATGCGCGCAATCACAGTCAAGAAGGCCCTAAGTAGGGTCTATTTGTTGTGATCGATCCAGCGCGACATCATCTTCTTGTCGCGAAAACACTCAGAAGGGATCGGGCGGCGCTTGCTGCGTGAAATCCGCTCGGCGAAGGCAACTTGCTTGCCTGTTGGGTAATTGTCGAATTGCGACGTGCTGCGCGGTTTGTGCGTTGAAATCCAATCCGAAAGCAGCTTTCGGTCACGTTGTGCCTCGACCGGTATCTCCAATGCTGACTTTTCGGCAATTGCGCGGGCATAGCGCATCTGCCGGTCTGTCACCGGAAGCAAATGGTAGTCGTTGCTGGGCCCGTTCAGGGCAGGTTGACGTGCGTGCTGGGCCATCGGTTTATCCTCTGACTATGTAGAACATAAATAGAACATTAGCCAAAAATTTCAAGGTTTGGGGGTAAAGTCGGCACGTTCCCGCCGCTGGAATGAGTTTATTGACTGATCAATCAATAATCTTTAGGGCCGAATTCAACGAACCAATTGTCCCGTTCAGACGGGTGCAAGAGAAGAGGACACGGTATGAAGTTTCAGCCCCAAGCCAGCCATTTCATTGATGGCGCGTATGTCGAAGATACAGATGGTGCCGCCATCGACGTGATCTACCCGGCCACTGGCGAGGTGATCGCGCGATTGCATTCGGCAACTCCGGCGATTGTTGAACAGGCTCTGAACAGTGCCAAAAGTGCGCAAGCGGCCTGGGCGGCTATGTCGGGAACCGAGCGGGGTCGGGTTTTGCGCCGCGCCGCTGACATCATGCGCGAACGCAACTATGATCTGTCGGTCCTGGAAACCCATGACACCGGGAAGCCCATTCAGGAAACCACTGTTGCAGACGCCACTTCGGGCGCGGATGCGCTGGAATACTTTGGTGGATTGGCTGGCAGTCTGACCGGCGAACACATTCCTCTGGGCGGGGGTGATTTTGTCTATACGATCCGCGAGGCTTTGGGCGTTTGCGTCGGGATTGGGGCATGGAACTATCCAACTCAGATCGCGTGCTGGAAGGGGGCTCCGGCGTTGGCCTGCGGCAACACGATGGTGTTCAAGCCTTCGGAGACCACGCCCCTCTCGGCGTTGAAAGTGGCAGAAATCCTCATCGAGGCCGGTGCGCCAAAAGGCGTTTACAACGTGATTCAGGGGTACGGGGATGTAGGTGCTGCACTGGTAACCGACGCGCGTGTGGCCAAAGTCTCGCTGACCGGCTCTGTTCCAACGGGCCGCAGGGTCTATGCTGCTGCAGCCGAAGGCATGAAACATGTCACCATGGAATTGGGTGGCAAATCTCCGATGATCGTGTTTGACGACGCGGATGTCGAAAACGCGGTTTCAGGCGCAATTTTGGGCAACTTCTATTCGTCAGGTCAGGTCTGCTCCAACGGCACCCGCGTGTTTGTGCAAAAGGGTATCAAAGAAGCTTTCCTTAAACGCCTGTCCGAACGTCTGGCCAACGCCAAAATCGGCGACCCGATGGACGAGGATGTCAGCTTTGGCCCGATGGTCAGCGAAAATCAGATGAAAATCGCGCTGGGCTATATCGAAAAAGGCAAGTCCGAGGGTGCGCGTTTGGTCTATGGTGGAGCGCGGCTTGATGGCGACGGGTTCTACATGCAACCCACGGTCTTTGCCGACGTGACCGACGATATGACCATCGCGCGCGAAGAAATCTTTGGCCCGGTCATGTCGGTGCTGGATTTTGACACCGAAGCCGAGGTCATGGCCCGCGCCAACGATACTGAATTTGGTCTGGCCGCCGGTGTCTTCACCAGCGATCTGACACGCGCCCACCGCGTGGTGGCCGGGTTCGAAGCGGGCACCTGTTATATCAACACCTATAACCTTGCCCCGGTCGAAGCCCCGTTTGGCGGATCGAAGATGTCAGGCGTGGGGCGCGAAAACTCGAAACTGGCAATCAACCACTTCAGCGAGATGAAAACCGTCTATGTCTCGATGAACGATGTCGAGGCACCCTACTGAATAGTCGGCGTTACGCCTGTTGCGCCTAATCTGTCCCTGTTCCTGGCACCAAGCCCTAGGAACGGGGCATCATTTGAGAAAACGCTTTTCAATTCTTCGCGCCGACCAGATGTTGATGGCGTTTGCGTCGCAAGCCAATCCGAGAGCCGCTATCGCAATACTGACCCCAAAACGCAGTTTTCTCATGTTGGCACTGGATTGTCTGAAGAGCAGCAGGCGCACTTGTCATTTTAAATTGACCGCATTCAGCATCTCAATGATGCGTTCGCGTGTCGTTTCACTGTTCTCAAGCAGACCCTCTGCGTCCATTAGGGGTTTTTCCAACTGTCGTGCCGGGGTGTCCAACAGGGCTTGCGTTGTCTGGTTCAGGACCGCGTATTTCCCACCCTGTGGTTCAACGGTATCGTCCGGCAGCCCTGCCAGCCAGTATAAGCGGTTTGCTGCCTCGCCTTGCCCCAAATCTTTCATGATCTCAGCTGCTGCTGCAAAGTCACTAATTCTGCCCAGGGCCTGTGCACGCAAGGCGCGGGCTTCGTCCGATTTGTCTTCGTCCAACTCCATCAGAGCCTTGTGCGGACGTCCCGACAGAAGGGCCGCTTTGGCCCGCACGCGCGCTCTTTCTGTCTTGTGCGTTTGATCTTCTGCTCGGTTTGTCAGGTCAATGGCTTGATCCGCAAAACCAAGCGCCGCCAGCCGATCACCAACGGCGATTGCACTGTCCGTTGACAGGGCTGGGGTCTTGCTCATCTGCATTACGTGGAACGCTTGGCGTAAAAAGGTTACGTTGTCGGACCGCTCTGACAGTAGGTGAAAATGTCGATTGAACGCGCGGGTTCTGTCCTGCCCGTTTGGCAAGTTCAGGATGATGTCGAATGCTGGCTCGAAATCCTGGCTCAGGCTCAAGGCGATCGCGTGCGTGCGTGCCATCATTGGGCCCAGGTTCGAGCGTCGGTATTCGACCGCAAAAGACGCCGCCAGTTCCAGTTCTTTCGAAGTGACTGCGCTGCGTTCGCCCCAGCGCTTTTCGACCAAACGGGCCAACGCCACCGGAGCATTCGGCGTGGCTTTGGGTGATGAAACAACCTCCGTCAACAACTCCTCTTCGCGCACGTCGTTCCCCTCTGCCGCAGCAACTATGGCCTTGGCATGTGCGGTACTTGCCGAGGTGCTTTGTTCGATACGGTCGACCGAGCGTATCACTCTGCGGGCGGCCTCCAACTGTTGTGCGTTGACGAGAATTTCGGACAGACGTTTTCCGAATTGGCGGCGCAAGTGGTTCGGCAAACTACCATAAGCTTGCTCGATCGCCTCAACATCCGCGTCAGGTGCCAGAGTGCCTTCGGACAATACTGCCCAAAGCGCGGCGTCACTGTCGCAACGCTGCAATCCACTGAAAGGATGGGGGGGCTTAATTGGTTTGTCGTCTACGAGCTGAGCGACAAACTCGATGCGGTCGAGTTCTTCAGATGGTGCTTCAGACAGCGCCAAAGCAGCCAGTGCTTCGGCCCCAAAGCCGTTGAACGCATACAGCTTTGCCAGTCTGAGAGCCTTGTTTTCATCAATACGGTCAAACTCCTTAAATAGACCCGTACGCAAAGCAGACACTTGCGCAGAAAAGGGTTCATCCCCTGACCAGTGTGCGAAGCCAAGTTCGGACGTCGTGATGCAGGTTGGTTTGTTATCGAACTGCTGCAACTCGGCATTCAGAACATCCTGCAAATCGTCCAGCACCGAAGTCAGTCGAATATTGCCGGACAAACCCGTTGGCAGGCGCGCTGCGTCGGGTGGGGCAGAGCTGCGAGGACCAACTGGGGTTAGGTTCAAACCCAGCAATCTGCGGTCGGCCCCTTGCAGAAAACGCGTGGACAATTGGTCCTTCAACCCGTGTTCAAGAAGCGGCAGGTCCAATGCTGCCAACTGCGCGTCTTTATACGATTCAGTCGTGGCCTTTTTGGCCGTCCGCTTCACTGGGGGGGGGATGTCAACCAGCAGCGGGGGCAGAAATGCGCCCGGTGCAATATCAAGAACAATCATAGAATCCCGGTACAGGAAAGCCGAGGCTGCGCACGCGCACCCGAACTCCAATTCCAATGCCCCACCGGGTTCAGGTTGTGAGATTGACGCAAGGCGATTGGTCGTCAAGCGGCTGAATACTGCGCTTGTCTGAAAGGTCGCGGCATCCAATGCCAGCCTTAAGCGAGCACCGTTTTTACGCTGTTCCAGTGTCCATCCTGTGTTTGGTGGTACATTGAAAACCAAACGCGTATAGCCATCATGCTCACCTGATCGCACCGTCACATTTTGTGCGGATGCCGAAGTGGCCATCATGATCAGGGCCGCAAACAGGATTCCGAACTTTTTCATGCTGCGGCCTGCTTGAGCTCTTTCAGAGCCTCTTCAAGCTCGGAGAAGCCGGGGCGGTTGTGAGTGGGTGTGTTCTGGCGCCCAACCTCAATACACATCGCGGCATTGTGGTTGTGCAGGTTTGCAACCAGAACCTCTTTGATCAATTGGTAGAAGTGATTGTCTTCTTCGACAACGGATTTCAGCTTGCCTGAAAAGGGTCCCACCAGACCATACGCCAGGAAAACCCCCAAGAACGTGCCCACCAGAGCGCCGCCGATCAGTTTGCCCAGAACCTCGGGTGGTTGGTCGATCGAGCCCATCGTTTTGATCACCCCCAAAACAGCCGCTACGATCCCTAGCGCAGGCAGGCCATCCGCCACTGTTTGCAACGCATGGCTTGAGTGCATTGCGTGATGAAAATTCGCCTCCATCCGCTTTTCCAGCACTTCTTCAACCTGGTGCGGATCATCATAGTTCATCGCGGCGGAACGCATAGTGTCACAGATCAGATCGACCGCCTCCTTGTCGGCTTGAATCTTGGGATAAGTGGAAAACAAGCTTGAGTTTTCAGGGTCTTCGATATGTTGCTCGACCTCAACCGGATTAGCACGGGCAATGCGGATCAGTGAAAACAGAAGGCAAAGAAGGTCACGATAGTCCTCGGGTTTCCATTTCGGTCCCTTGAAAACCTTCCCCAGGTCTTTGATCGTGTGTTTTACACCGCCCATGTCATTGCTGATCAAAAAGGCACCAACGGCGGCGCCGCCGATCATCATCATTTCAAACGGAAGCGATTTCAGAATGATGGTCATCTTGCCGCCAGCAGCAAGATAGCCGCCGAAAACCATCACGAAAATGACAACAATTCCAACAATTCCAATCATTTGAGATCTCCGGCTTAGTGATGCGCGTGAAAATGTGGCACTGGTTATTCCAGTGGGGCCGAGGCATTACGGCCTGCCATGACAACACTGATCGTGTAGGCTGCCTCGGGGCTGAGACCAGCAAGTATCCCGGCCGCTGAATCAGGAGGCATACGAGAAAGGAACCCGGCGGCAAAAGTTGGATCCATGGTTTCAAACAACGCAGCAGCATCTTTGGGTTTCATGGTTTGATAGACATCTGTCAGACGGGTCAGATCATTCTCGGCCGCGTTGTCGGCGACAGCCAAAGTGGCACGCAGAGCCTCTTCCGCCTCTTGAAGCGCGACCAGCCGCGTCTCGATAGCCTGGCCCGCGATTTCCAATGCCTTTTCTTGATCCCGCAGCGCGTCTTCACGTTGTGTGACCTGTTTTTCTCGACGCAAAAGCTCGGTCAAAAGAGCTTGAACGTCGCGTGTTTCCAACGCTTTGGGCGTGTGTTCAACGGCCTTAGGTTCGGCTGGTTTCGCAAGCGCCGGCCCAGCCTCTAACCCGATGCGAATTGCGGCTGAACCAAGCATGAGTAAGGAGATGACAGCAAGTACACCGGCCCGCGGGCGAGCGTTTGGCCGAGTTGCGCGAGGGCGGTTCATGCCAGTGTTCCACCCTGCTTGTGATCATGACGGAAGAACATCAGACCCTCTGGCGCTTTGTTTTCTTTTGTTTTGGGTGCTTCAGTTTCAGAAGATTCTGCGTCGTCAGAGGGCTCTGTGACATCCTCTTGCCTTGCAAGAGTTGGTTCTTGTGGCTGAGCCTCTGCCGGAACAGCCTCTGGCTGCGTCTCCGTTTTGGAGGCGTCTTCGGGGATCACGTCATGCATTGACGCCATCATCAGCTCGAGCTGTTGCGCGACGCTCTCGGCTCTGTGTGTGAGGGTTGTAAGCTTGTCCCCGGACTGGTCAGAAGCGCTGCGCGCGTTGTCCAGAGATTTCTCCAGCTCTTCCGCTTGCCGTGAAAGAACCGCCACAGCACCACCAACGCCTTTTTCAAGGTCGGTAAACCGCTTGAGGCGGCGCGACAGAACAAAGCAGTAAAGACCCGCGCCCAACGCACCGGCAACCAGCAAAATATCCGCGATCAGCTCCAATTTCGCCTCCTAGTTCAAAACAAATTCCATCACCAGCACATCGCGAACGCGACCCTCGCCAACGACAATTTCAATGCGGCGCAGCAAATGGCCCCGGATGCGCATCAACGCCAACGAATCTTCAAGATCCTGCAATTCCACGGCACGCAGGTATCCGTTCAGAACATCCATGATTCGCGGCTGCATTTTTTCCACGTCAGCCATGTACGGGGCGTTAACTTCGAGTTGTGCGTGAAACTTCAAATGCCGAGAGCTGTCTGAATTCACCGATACGACGACGGGTGGCAGTGCGAGGAAGCCAACGTTTTCCAGCGCTTTGACAGAGTTTCCTTTTTCCATGTCCTGGCTTGTTTCCTGCGTAGCTTTGCCGCCCAGCGGAATCAGTCCGGATGAGGTTAGGAAATATCCGCCCGCGGCCCCTGCAATTGCCAGAATCAACCCAATAAGGATTCCCTTTTTCCCCCTTTTTTCCGGGGCTTCTGCCTGTTCTGCCGTCGCGTCGGTCATGACGTCCTCATTCATCCGTTCTGTCGTTTCATAACCGCTCAGGGACTAACCGATTGTTAAGGGCAATCGTCCAAACAGAGGGTGCGCCGGGCAGAATGTCGGCGAGTCGGAGGTGAGCGTGCAGCAGATCGGAACTGTTTGGGCAAGTTTGGACAGGCGTAAACAAATCATTGTCGCCAGTGCAGTTGTGCTGGTGTTTTTGGGAATTCTCGGAATGTCCCGCCTTGCAACCGCACCGTCTATGACGCTGCTGTATGCAGGCTTGGAAAGCGGCGCGGCAGGGGACATCGTGCGCGCGCTGGATCAGCGCGGTATCACCTATGAGATTCGCGGTGGGTCAATCTATGTACCCGGCGCGCAGCGGGACGAGTTGCGGATGACTCTGGCCAGTGAAGGCCTGCCCGCAAATGGTAACAGGGGGTATGAACTGCTGGATTCGCTGAGCGGGTTTGGCACCACCTCTCAGATGTTCGACGCCGCATACTGGCGTGCAAAAGAGGGTGAGTTGGCGCGCACCATAGTCGGCAGTCCGCATGTCAGCCAGGCGCGGGTGCACATCGCCAACGGGTCTGCGAACCCGTTCCAGCGCAGCGTTGCGCCGACAGCCTCTGTCTATCTGGTGCCGTCAGGTGCCGATATCACTGGTGATCAGGCCAAGGCGATCCGGTTCCTTGTTGCCTCCGCCGTAAGCGGCCTGGCACCTGAGGACGTGACTGTAATCGATTCGAACGGGGCTGTTATTGGTGGGCAAGACACTGCGGTGGCCGCTGACACGGCAGATGATAAATCGCGCCAACTGCGTGAACGTGTACTGCGCCTTGTGGAAGCGCGTGTCGGACCCGGCAATGCGGTGGTCGAGGTTAGCGTGGATACGGAAACCAAGACAGAATCAATCCGCGAGCGGCGCTTTGACCCCAAAGGCCGCGTGGCCATCAGTACGGATGTCGAGGAACGTTCGGACAGCGCCCGCAATCAGTCTTCTGATGTCACCGTTGCATCCAACCTGCCCGATGGAGATGGGGCTGGTGGTGACGAATCGAACTCCACCGCCACCGAAACGCGTGAGCGGGTGAATTATGAGGTCTCTGAAACAGAGCTTGAAGTTCACACAGCGCCCGGTTCGATTAAGCGCCTGACGGTTGCCGTTTTGGTGAACGGAACGCGTACTGTGGATGCCTCGGGAGCCGAAACATTTGCACCGCTGCCGCAGGCAGAACTGGACGCGCTGCAAGAACTGGTGGCTGCGGCCGTGGGGTTCGACGCCGCGCGCGGGGACGTGATCACACTTAAATCTCTGGATCTGCCTGTGACAGAACCGCAAGGCACTCTGGCTTCGTCTTCCATGTGGCAGAACATTCATCTGGACGCCATGTCCCTGATCCAAATGGCCGTGCTGGCGGTGGTATCGCTGGTGCTGGCGTTGTTCGTGATCCGACCGATTCTGATGAAGCCGACACTGACACCAGCGCTTTTGCCCGCTGTTGACGGGGCCGAGGTGGAACCTTCGGTTTTGACCGGTGAAATCGCGGCCGATGACGTGGCTGAGTTTGCAGCCTTGTCCCAAGACGGGGGCGTTCCAGCGCTGGGCGTCAACGCCGTCGAAGACCCGGTTGAACGGTTGCGGACTATGATCGGTGACAAGCAAGAGGAGACCGTCGAGATCCTTCGCAGCTGGCTTGAAGAAGGCGAGGAGCGGGTGTGATGTCGATCGCCCATCTGCTTGAGGATTTCACCGCTCAGACCAGCACCGGCACGGTTCTGCTTCTGGATGAGGAAACATTAGAAGAACAGAGGCTTGCCGCCTTTGAGGATGGTTATGGTGCTGGTTGGGAGGATGCCGCTCAGGCGCAGGAGCAAAGTCGCGGAAAGGTATCGGCAGAGCTCGCGCAATCGCTGGAGGACATGTCATTCACCTATCACGAGGCGATGACCCGGATGACTCTGTCTTTGGAGCCGATGTTTGAAAGCCTGGTGCAGACAGTCTTACCGCAGATGGTCGACCGGGGATTGGCCACCCTTCTTGTTGAACAGCTGTCGGAGATGGCGCGCATGCAGCTGGAGCAACCTATGCAGATCATGGTGCCGACGGGCCGTGCTGAAGATGTTGCAGCAATTTTGCCGCCAAGTGCACAGCTCGCGCCAGAGGTCATCGAAGATCCCGTGCTCGAGCCGGGGCAGGCCCGCCTGCAAGTCGGCATCAGCAGGCGCGAAGTGGATTGCAGCGCCTTGCTGACCACCGTTGCACAGATTTTTGACGCATACGTCTTTGAGGCAAGAGAGGCTTTGTCCAATGAATGACACTCAGACCCCGAACACCGAAAGACCCAACCCGTTTGAATCCGTCCCGATCGAGGTGACTGTCTCTGTCGGCCGCGCCCGCCCATTGATCCGGGATTTGCTCAATATGGGAGAGAATGCGGTGCTGACACTGGACAAAAGGATCGAAGATCCGGTTGACCTTTATGTCGGGGATCAGTTGGTGGCACGTGGGCTGCTTGAAGAGATGGATGGCGACCAGGCCGGTCAACTGGCCGTGCGCCTGACCGAGATTGCCGACCTTCAAAACGGGATCGGTTGATGCGCTTTGCGATCTGGCTGGCTCTGGCGATTGTGCTGACACCATCGCTCGCCACAGCTCAGGATGTGACTTTGTCCCTTGGCGAGGGAGGATCTATATCGGCACGGACCATCCAGTTGATCCTACTGATCACTGTATTGAGCATAGCGCCGGGCCTGGCAGTTATGATCACCTGTTTCCCGTTCCTGGTTACAGTATTGTCGATCCTGCGACAGGGGATTGGATTGCAGCAATCGCCGCCCAATATGCTGATTGTCAGTCTGGCGTTGTTTTTGACCTATTTCATCATGGACCCTGTCTTCACTGAAGCCTGGGAAAGCGGCATTCGCCCGATGATGGAGGAAACGATCGGGGTCGAGGTCGCACTGGAACGGGCGCTGGACCCGTTCCGTACTTTCATGGCAGCCCGGTTGGACGCGGATACATTTTACGCCATGGCGGCCCTACGTCCCGGTGGGGATGAGATGGAACTGTCAGCACAAGCGCCGCTGTCCGTCCTGATGCCATCTTTCATGCTATCTGAAATCGCGCGGGCCTTTCAGATTGGCTTTCTGATTTTTCTGCCGTTTCTGATCATCGATCTTGTTGTTGCAGCGGTGTTGATGTCGATGGGCATGATGATGGTACCTCCGGCAATCGTATCCTTGCCATTCAAACTTGCGTTCTTTGTCATCGCAGACGGCTGGGCGTTGATTGCAGGCGCTTTGGTGCGTAGCTATGCGCCCTGAAATCGAAACAAAAAAGGGTCAGAAGAACCTGACCCTTTTTTGTGTACTTGCAATAACTTTGATCTGGCGCGTTACCACACCCGGCCGCAAGGTTAGCCTGTTTTGTTCAAATCTCTGATCAGTTGATCCAGATTGCCTTTCCGGGCATCCAGCATAGCGCCGATTTCGGTGCGTTCGGTCAGCAGAAGGTTCACGCCTTCAATGAACATATTATAGAACTTGTCCCGGCCCGACTTGTCGGACACCAGGAACGTCACGTCAAACGGGGCGGAGCCGCGCAGTTTGACCATCGTCCGAACTTCGTACCCGGCCTTGATTTTTCGCGCATTGCGTACGTCAACCTCGCCACCAATAAACTCTCGGAACCGGCGGCCGTATTTACGCGAGATATAGCCCTGGAACGCTTTGGTGAATTTTTTCAGCTGGGCGGGGCTTGCCGTGCGGGCATCCGCCCCCAGGGCATAGCGAGCCATGATCGGGACATCACCATATTGCACAAAGATTTTTTCGAAGTCGCGCAGCATTGCCTTTTCAGACTTGCCCGAATCGATCACCCGATTGATGTCAGCAACCACGCTGTTGACCAGCGCTTTGGCTGCAGCTTCGGTCTGCGCCAAGGCAGGCATGGGCAGCAAGGCCAGCGCGAGGCTCGAGGCGATGAAGTGACGGCGGTTCAACTCGTTATTCGGCATAGGGGTCCTCGTAGGGGTCTAAAAAGGGGTCCCTGACCGGGTCTGTCCCGGTTTCGGCATAGGGGTCAGAATATAGATCCAGATAGGCGTCTTCGTCATCTCTTGCCAGTTCAAAGCGGCGATTTTGCAAAAAGATCAGGCGTGCTTGCGCGTAACTGTCTGCACTTTCGTAAAGAATCGAGTCGACTGTATCCGAGAACCGGCCGCGATCTCCCATGCGGCGCACGATCTCGGCGTAGACGCCAATATTGTCGACCGGTCGCACCGGAGAAAAATTGATTGGGTTCGAGAACAAGTTGATCACAACCCCGATCGCATCTCGTTGGGTGGATGGGCCGTAGAAGGGAAGCTCAACATATGCGCCTTCGCCCACACCCCAGACATGCAGCGTCTCGCCGAAATCGGTATCCACTGGTGGCAAATTCAATTCATCCGCAGGTGCAGAAAGACCAAAGCCACCCACAGTCATGTTGATCACGAAGCGCAGCAACGCGTTGCCCATCTGTTTCGGATTGCCCTGTAACAGGTAATCAACGGCCTGCCCCGGCAGCGAGATGTTTTCGGCGAAGGTGCTGAAACTGGTCACCATCGGATCAGGAACGATCTTCACATAGCCTTTCGAGGCGGGGCGGAACAAAAATCGGTCCACACCAAGGTTGAACTTGTGGATTGCCCGGTTGTTGTTTTCATACGGATCAAAAACATCGCTACGCGAGGCCCCCTCGGGCGGGGTAGTAGCGCAAGCAGACAGAATGGCCATGCATGACAGGACAATAAAATGTTTCAGGCGCAATCTGCTTGGCACGGTTTGCTTCTCCCAAAATGGTCCGACACATGGTCCGCCGGACGTTCAATCAAAATCCACGTGCTGGGGTGGCACAAGTTCTGTCACTAGTCGTTTCGGGTCTTAAATGAAACACCTTGCGTGTAACCTGTCATTTGGGGGCGGGTAAAGTGACCCAGGATCAACAGCTCGTAATAAGTAAAGAAACGCTCAGATCGCAGGCAGACAGGAAATTGCCGGTTTCCGTCTTTCCCAATCCAAGCTTCCCGGTTAGCGTCCGGCAGAGTCGAATTTAGGGAAGGACCCTCTCAATGAGCATCGCCGCAAAACTGGAAACCCTGGGTGTCACGCTGGATGACGCACCTGCACCCGCTGCCAACTATGTGCCGTTCGTGCGCGTGGGCAATATCGTTTATGTCTCGGGCCAGATCTCGAAAGCTGATGAACTGATCACCGGCAAACTGGGCGACGATATGGACGTTGAGGCCGGAGCTGCTGCGGCCCGGGTTTGCGCGATCAACCTGCTGGCGCAGGTCAAGGCAGCCTGCGGCGGCGATATCGAGAAACTGGTGCGTGTGATCAAGCTGACTGGTTTTGTAAACTCGACAGCAGAGTTCACAGCACAGCCACAGGTGATCAACGGTGCCTCCGATTTCATGGTCGAAGCGCTGGGCGAAGCGGGCCGTCATTCACGTTCCGCAGTCAGCGCGGCGTCCCTGCCGTTGGGTGTGGCGGTTGAAATCGAAGGTATTTTCGAAGTCGAATGATACCACCTTTGCCAAACGCGTTTTTGCAGGTCCCTATTGCTCATCGGGCTCTGCATGACATATCGGACAACCGCCCGGAAAACAGCCGGGCGGCTATTCAGGCAGCGATTGACGCGGGTTACGGGATCGAGATCGATCTTCAACTGACATCGGATGACCGGGCCATGGTTTTCCATGACTATGATATGGCGCGTCTGACCGGTCAGCCCGGGCCGATCCGTCAGGTCTCGGCGGCTGCAGCTTCTGGCGCGACCCTTTTGTATGGGGATGATGGCATTCCAACGCTGGATGAGGTCCTAGAGATGGTGGCAGGTCGGGTACCGCTGCTGATCGAACTGAAAGATCAGGACGGTGAAATGGGTGCCAATGTGGGCGCGTTGGAGCGGGATACCGTCCGCGCATTGCAGGGTTACGACGGTCCTGTGGCCCTGATGTCCTTCAATCCCAACTCGGTCGCTGAACTGGCACGGCTTGCCCCGCATCTGCCGCGCGGCATCACCACTTGCGCCTATGAACCCAGCGTCGAACTTTTGCCCCAAGGCGTTTGCGACAATCTGCGTGGTATTCCGGATTTTGATCGTGTCGGAGCAAGTTTCATTAGTCACGAGGCCGCTGACCTGTCGCGCCCCCGCGTGGCTGAATTGAAGGCGCGCGGGGTGCCAATCCTGTGCTGGACTGTCCGATCGCCTGAACAAGAGGCAGAGGCTCGCAAAGTTGCCGACAATGTGACTTTCGAAGGGTATCTGGCTGCGCATTCGGCTTGAACCTCCTTCAGGCTGTCACAGATAAAGGGCAGGCGCGGAGGACATATGGATCAGGCACAGATCGAAATTCAGGTATTGGGTGCTCTGTCGCAGATTTCTGCGGCAGAGTGGGATGCCTGCGCTTGCCCCGAAGCCGTTGATGGCGGGCGGCCTCTTGATCCCTTTACAACCCATCGGTTTTTACTAGCGCTGGAAGAAAGCGGCTCGGTTGGTCGCGGCACAGGCTGGCAGCCGCAATATTTGACTGCTTATCTTGATGGTATGCTGATCGCAGCGGCCCCGATGTATGCCAAATCGCACAGTCAGGGCGAATATATCTTCGATCATAGCTGGGCCCATGCTTATGAAAGCGCAGGTGGACGTTATTACCCCAAGCTTCAGATCGCAGTGCCGTTCACCCCGGCAACCGGACGACGTTTCCTGGTGCGCCCGGGATACGAGAGGATCGGCATGTCAGCTCTGGTGCAGGGCGCTGTACAACTGGCGGCGGATAATCAGGTTTCGTCGGTTCATGCGACCTTCTGTACCGAGGACGAAGCGTTGGCCGGTGAACAGATGGGCCTGATGTTGCGCGGCTCGCAGCAGTTTCACTGGTTGAATGAGGGCTATTCAGACTTCGACGCTTTCCTGGCTGCCCTGTCATCGCGCAAACGCAAGAACATCCGCAAGGAGCGGGCGCAGGCCAATGACTTTGGCGGTGACATCCGCACCCTGACCGGCGAAGCGTTGCGCCCGGAACATTGGGATGCGTTCTGGCGATTCTATCAGGATACCGGCGCGCGTAAGTGGGGCTCGCCGTACCTGACGCGCCAATTCTTTGATATTGCACAGGAAACCATGTCGGATGACATGGCCTTGGTGCTGGCGGAACGGAACGGCTTTGCCATCGCGGGTGCGTTGAACTTCATAGGCCGCGAAACGCTTTTTGGCCGGTATTGGGGTTGCGTTGAACATCATGCCTGTCTGCATTTCGAACTGTGCTATTATAGGGCGATAGACTTTGCCATTGCCCATGGTCTGGCCCGGGTCGAGGCGGGCGCTCAGGGTGAACACAAGTTGGCGCGGGGCTATTTGCCAACGCGCACGCATAGCTTGCACTGGGTTGGCGATCCGGGTTTTGCTGATGCCGTCAAAAAATATCTGGACGCCGAAGGCCGTGCAGTGGGAGAAGAGATCGAGATCCTAACGGACTACGGTCCGTTCAGGAAATCGAACCCGGAGGAACAGCAATGACCGAACTCTTGTCGACAGAAACCCGCGGCCCGCTGCTGGATCCGCTGTTCAAGAACGGTTGGACGATGGTCGAAGGCCGAGATGCGATTACAAAAACGTTTATATTCGACAATTTCGTTTCCGCTTTTGGCTGGATGACCCAGGTAGCGATTTGGTCCGAGAAATGGAACCACCATCCCGAATGGTTCAACGTGTACCGCACGGTCGAGGTTGTTCTGTCCACCCATGACGTAGGTGGTCTGTCCTCATTGGATGCCAAACTGGCACGCAAGATGGACAGTCTGTGCTAGCGATCATTTCCCGAGCCTTGGCCTCCGGCAAGTGAGGCCGTGGTCGCCATCTGCCTGAACTCGGCTGGCGTGACATAGCCGTCGCTGACATCTATGGATGCAGGAATCCTGGTGGTCTTGTTGCCAATCTGGCGCACGCTCCGCGCTGCTGGGTTTATGTCCAGACAGCGGTTTTGATAGCAGGTCAGCCCGGAAAGGTTGATTTCAATGCGAGACTGCCCATCCGGTCCCGTCACCACAGTAGCCTGCGGAACATCACAGGCCGCGACCAGTGCCAATGCGCCCAAACCAATCCATTTGTTCATACCAAGCTCCTGTCGTGACAGGCTTAATCCAGTTGGCCATTGCCATCCTGATCCGCCGTGTTGAAGTCCTCATCCATCTGAGCATCATATTCCGCTCTTGAGATAAAGCTGTCTTTGTTGCGGTCAACATTCTGAAACTGCTTGATGTCCAGAAACGGTTTGGCCTCTTCCAGGCCCAGGGTGCCGTTTTTGTCTTCATCCATGGCCTGAAATGCATAGTCCGAGAATGCGTCGAACTCGTCTTTTGATAAGAACCCGTCATTATTCGCATCAATGGCGTTCAGTTCTTTTTCATGCAGCTCTGCAACGGTTTCGGCGGCGGCTGCCGAGGTCAGAAATGTGATCATGAGTATGATAATTCCGCGTGTCATGGTTGACCCTTTCAGCATGCAAATCTCTGGCCTTCAAAGCCACCAGCCGCGGCACCCGCAGCGGTAAGGATTGTCTTGCCCGACCCGCCACCAAATTGATTGCCGATGGCGCCACCGATCAACGCACCGCCCAAAGTTCCGCCCAGGCACGCGATCTCGTGTTGGCGCGCGGCTTGTTGCTGTGGGGTGGGTGCCGGTCCGCAGGATGCTAGAATGGCGGAGCCGGTCAGGATAAGTGAAAATGTCTTAAGTGTCATAAAGAACTCCCCAAACGCCTGGATCAAGTATTCGCGCATTAGGGAAGAGCATCAAGTTAATTTGGGTTTTGATGGCCCCGAAAAACCGGGGCCGAACTCTATCAGATGACGTCCAGCAGGCCTTCACCGGCAGAGATTTCGCATGCGCCCGGGTTTTCTTCCAGGTTCAAGGCAGTGACTTTGCCGTCCTCAACCAGCATGGCATAGCGTTTGGACCGGGCAATCAGACCGGCGGGCGGGGCGTCGAAATCCATGCCGATGGCTTTGGTGAATTCTGATGCGGCATCTGCCAGCATGGTCAGACCGGCGTCAGACGCGCCGGTGGCTTCGCCCCAAGCTTTCATGACAAAGGGGTCGTTGACCGAAATGCAGATGATTTCGTCTACGCCTTTGGCGTCGAACTGATCTTTCGTCCGCATGAAGCTGGGTACATGCGCGGAATGGCATGTCGGTGTAAACGCCCCAGGAACAGCAAAGATCACCACTTTGCGGCCCTTGGTCTTTTCTGAAATCCGAACCTCTTCCGGCCCGTCCGCGCCCATCTGGGTCAGTGTCGCTTCGGGAAGGGCGTCTCCTGTTGAAATCATTTTTCAGCTCCTGTTGTTTGGATTTGCAGAATTGGGCTTAGCCGCAATATAGGTGGTCCAAACACGGAGACCACGGGAAAACTGCAGGGTGGGCAAAACATGAGCCATATTGTCGTGATCGGTGCCGGTCAGGCGGGTGCATCTTTGGTGGCGCGTTTGCGCAAGGATGGGTTCGACGGGGACATCACCCTTGTCGGCGCTGAACCGCATTTGCCCTATCAGCGCCCGCCTTTGTCCAAAGCATACCTGCTGGGCGAGATGGAGCTGGAGCGCCTGTTCCTGCGGCCCGAGAGTTTCTATGCCGAGAACAACATCACCCTGCGTCTGGGCCAGCGCGTCACGGGCATCGATCCGCAAGCCAAGACTGTGACGTTGGGGGACGAAGTCATTTCTTACGACGAACTGGCGCTGACCACCGGGTCCGATCCGCGCCGTCTGCCCGCGGCAATTGGTGGTGACCTGGAAGGTGTGCATGTGGTGCGCGATCTGGCGCATATCGACGATATGGAGCCCAAGGTCACTGAAGGTGCTCGTGCGTTGATCGTGGGGGGTGGCTATATCGGGCTTGAGGCCGCAGCCGTCTGCGCCAAGCGAGGCGTCAAGGTGACTCTGGTCGAGATGGCAGACCGTATTCTACAACGGGTTGCAGCACCCGAGACCAGCGACTATTTCCGTGCATTGCACAGCGAGTATGGTGCGGACATTCGCGAAGGCGTCGGGTTGGATCGGCTGATTGGCAAAAACGGAAAGGTGACGGGGGCCCTGCTTACCGACGGCACCGAGCTTGAGGTTGACTTTGTCGTGGTTGGTGTCGGCATCGCGCCCGCAACCCAATTGGCCGAGATGGCGGGGCTTGAGGTGGACAATGGTATCAAGACCGATGCCCATGGCCGCACTTCGGATCCGTCAATCTGGGCGGCAGGCGATTGTGCCTCGTTTCCACACGGTGAAGGCCGGATCAGGCTAGAGAGTGTGCCTAACGCCATCGATCAGGCCGAGATCGTCGCGCAGAACATGCTGGGCGCGGCCCGGGATTATGTGGCGACCCCATGGTTCTGGTCGGACCAGTATGACGTCAAACTGCAGATCGCCGGTCTGAACACCGGATATGACCGCGTTGTGACCCGCAAGGGCGAAGGGCAGACCGTGTCCTTCTGGTATTACAAGGGCGATCAGTTGATAGCTGTGGACGCAATGAACGATCCCCGCGCGTATATGGTCGGCAAACGCTTGATCGACGCAGGCAAGACGGCCGATCCGGCCATCGTGGCGGATCCGGACGCGGACCTGAAGCCGCTGCTTAAAGCGTGAGAATCATCGCCGGAGAGTTCCGGGGCCGCGCCTTGGCCTCGGTCGGCAAAGGGGATGCGGGGGCACATCTGCGCCCCACCACTGACCGTGTGCGCGAAAGTCTTTTCAACGTCCTGACCCACCAGATCGATTTTGACGGCCTGCGCGTGCTGGATCTGTTCGCAGGAACCGGGGCGCTGGGGCTTGAGGCGCTGTCGCGTGGTGCGTCTCATGTCACCTTTGTTGATGACGGACGTGTGGCCCAAGGGCTAATCCGCAAGAATATCGACCTGACCCACAGCGCCGAGCGTACCGATCTGGTCCGCCGCGATGCCACCCGGCTGGGCGACAACCCGAAGGCCCCATATGATCTGATCTTTCTGGACCCCCCCTACGGCAAAGCGTTGGGCCAAAAGGCAGTGACCGCAATAACCGCCGGTGGATGGGTCGCTGATGACGCCTTACTGGTTTGGGAAGAAAATGCTCCGATGCAGCCACCTGCCGGGTTCACGTTGCAGGGCAGTCGGAAATATGGCGACACGTATATCTCTTTGATATGGAAAGACGAACCGGATGCATGATCTGGTGATTTTTGATTGCGATGGCGTTCTGGTAGACAGCGAAGTGATCTCGAACCAGGTGCTGGTTGAAAATCTAGCTGGCTATGACCTGCACCTGACACTGCCTGAATGCATGTCGCTGTTTGTAGGCGGAACAATGGTCGGGGTGCGCGACAAGGCACGCAGCATGGGTGCCGATTTACCCGATGACTGGGTGGATCAGATCTATGCTGAAACCTATGACCGACTTCGCAAAGGGGTTCCTTTGGTGCCTGGTGTTTCCGAATTGTTGGTGGCATTGGATCAAAACGGCATCCCGTTCTGCGTTGCGTCAAACGGCAGCCCGGACAAGATGAAGATCACCCTGGGTCAGAATGGGCTCTGGGACCGGTTCAAGGACGTTATGTTCTCGGCTCATGTTCTGGGAACTGGCAAACCGGACCCAAGGATGTTCAAGCTGGCCGCTCAGCACTTCGAAGCAAACGCCCCGGTGGTTATTGAAGACAGCGAGAACGGCGTCACTGCGGCCACCCGGGCGGGTATGCGCTGTTTGGCCTACGCACCGCATGGCGGCAGGCTGGCAGATCTGGGTGCCGAAGTAATCACGCACATGTCACAAGCGCACCAGTTGTTGGGACTCTGACCCTTTGTTGTGCTAAGGTGCAGGCATGGACCGCGCCCTGACACCCTTTAGTTGGACGTTTTCCCACGACGCCGAAGCCTCGACCGGCCCCGAGCGCAAACCCATGCGCGCGCCTGTTTTCATCCACGACGCGGTGACGCCTTGGGGGGCAGAGACAATGCTGCTGAAAGTGATGCGCGAACAGGCTGCCGATCAGGAGGAATAGGTCGGGTGGAACTTATCGCCCGGCGAGAGTGTAAAAATCTCGACCCCATCCGCTGTGACACCCACCGAATGCTCGAACTGTGCCGACAGTGACTTGTCGCGGGTCACAGCAGTCCAGTCGTCGGCCAGTGTCTTGGTTTCAGGACGGCCCAAGTTGACCATCGGTTCGATGGTAAAGAACATACCCTCTTCCAGAACCGCGCCAGTGCCCGGACGGCCATAGTGCAAAACGTTGGGCGGCGCGTGGAACACGCGGCCCAGACCGTGGCCGCAGAAATCACGCACAACACTCATCCGGTGCGCTTCGACATAAGCCTGAATGGCGTGGCCGATATCGCCAAAAGTGTTGCCGGGCTTCACCATCTCGATGCCCTTGAACAGCGCGTCATGGGTCACTTGAATCAGCCGCTCTGCTTTGCGGGGCAATTTACCGGCCACATACATACGCGAGGTGTCGCCGAACCAGCCATCGACGATCACAGTCACGTCGATGTTCAGGATGTCGCCATCCTTCAGCTTTTTTTCACCCGGAATGCCATGGCAAACGACGTGATTGACGCTGATGCAGCTGGCGTGCTGATAGCCTTTGTAGCCAATCGTGGCCGAAGTTGCGCCTGCGTCTTCGACCATCTGCGTGATCAGCCCGTCAATCGCGCCAGTGGTCTGGCCGGGAAAGACGTGTTCTGCAATATCATCCAGAATGCGTGCCGCCAAAGCCCCTGCCGCGTGCATTCCGGCAAAGTCGCTTTGTTCATAGATGCGGATGCCGTCTTTGGTCAGGCGGCCACGATGTTCTTTCATCGACGCTAAGCTCCAAATGTTTCGCGCAGCATTCCTTTTACGCTGCTTGTGCAGAAAGTACCAGAGGGCGCAGGGTCACACTCTTTCAGCGAAGTAGTTCGACGGCTTATCAGTTTCAACAGCCGCTCTCTCATGCCATTACTACGACCCTATGTCGCGACAGGCTCAATCCCACGCTATTTTCGGGGGTGGAGTGCCGCAAACTTCCAAACGAGCGGACAGTGCGATCAATTTGCCCTTGGTCGCGGCTATTTCGCCCTCCAAATCATCCCCAGATAAACTGGATACAGGAACGCCGATTAACAGCACGCCGACAGCGTCACCAGCAACCGCTTGTTTTTGTGCGGAAACCAAGGCAGGCACTCTGGCAACCTCTTGTTGGTAGAGTTGTCGTGCCTTTGCGCAAGATACGTCGTTATAGACGTCTCCGATTGGAACCGGTGCAATCGAACTTGGTTGTTCCGCGCACGCGGTGACGGCGAGAAGGACGGCCAATGTGACTAAATTTTTTTGCATGCTGAACTCAGTGATTTCTGACATAAGGCGACAGTTTCGCGAAGGCTCAGCAGGTATAGGTGAACTCCCACTGAGGGTCGATGACCAGTTGGGCAGAACGGATGTCACATGTTCTGCCGGTTGACTTCAGGTACTCTGCCGCCGCCGATTGAAAGACCAACTGCGTGGGGTCCATACTGCCAGCCAAGCCGAATGTTGCCCCTTCGGCGGCACCTGCCAATGCCGCATCTCCCAAGCTGGGCGTCAGCATAATCAAGCCGCTTTCAGGCTTGTCGAAGACGCGCCAGGTTCTGCCAAAGGCTTCGAAGTTTATTGGGTCGACGTCGCCATATGTCTTCATCGCGTAACTCATGCCCGAGCAAGAGGCCGTGTATAGGAGTGCGGCGCACAGAACGGTCATACCAATGGCTTTGTATCGCATGACAAATCTCCCCTCGAAATTGTCGTGCTGAATAGCAAAGCTTTTTGTATGCTCATTAACCTTGATATGAATCAACAAATAGCGTTTTAAGAATGTTTATAGTGAGCTTTAGGTTTGACCCGAGACGCTAGGTTATCTTGTTTCTGGCGGGTGCTGCTGAATGGCCTCTAGATCGGTTTGGGTAAGACTGCGACGCCTAAGGGTGAAATCTCTGTCCCATACACCAATCGTTCCACCCCCTGCGCCTGTGCTGTTTCAAACGCCGCCGCATAGGCCGGGTCAATATCAGCCGCCAGCGCAAACCTGTCGCAATCGGTACGCTGGACCAGATACAGCATGATCGCGCGGTGTCCTTGCGCGGCCATGGCTGCCAGCTCGCCCAGATGCTTTGTGCCGCGTGCCGTGACACTGTCGGGAAACTCGGCCAGGCCGGGCTGGCGCGAGAGGGTCACGCTTTTGACCTCGACATAAGCGTCGGGCAGGCCCGGCCCGGTCAGCAGGAAATCGATGCGGCTGTTTTCGCCGTATTTCACTTCGGGCCGGACGGTGTCATAGGCGGCCAGTTCTGCAATCTCACCGGCTTCAAGCGCTGCCCTTAAGGCGCGATTGGGAACCGAGGTGTCAACGCCGGTGAAATGCCCGTTTTCGTGATCCACCAAACGCCAGCCGTATTTCAGCTTTTTCTTGGGGTCGTCATTGGGTTCCAGCCAGATTTTCTCGCCCGGTTCAGCCAGCCCCATCATCGATCCCGGATTGGCGCAATGGGCCGTAACCTCTTGCCCGTCTTCCAGCGTGCAATCAGCCAGAAAGCGTTTGTAGCGGCGGATCAGGCGGGCGGGGACAAGAGGGGTTTCAAATCGCATGGTTCAGGGCCTATACCTGCCCCTGAGAACGATCAAGAGGGGAGGGCGCCATGGCCAATCCAACTGCAGCAATGCTGGTGATCGGGGATGAAATCCTGTCCGGCCGCACCCGTGATGCCAACATGCACTTTCTGGCGCAGGAGCTGACCAAACACGGCATCGACCTGAAAGAAGTGCGCATTGTCAGCGATGACGCCCCCGCCATCGAAGCGGCGGTCAAAGCACTGTCTGATGCCTATGACACCGTCTTTACCAGTGGCGGCATCGGTCCGACACATGACGATATCACCGCCGATTGCATCGCGCGGGCCTTCGACACGCCGATTGATATTCGGGATGACGCGCGGGCGCTGTTGCAGGCGCATTACGACAAATCGGGGTTGGAGCTGAATGCCGCCCGACTGCGCATGGCCCGCATTCCCGATGGTGCGGCGCTGATCGACAATCCGGTCTCGACTGCACCGGGCTTTATCCTTGCGAACGTGCATGTGATGGCCGGTGTGCCTTCGGTGTTTCAGGCCATGGTGGCCAGTGTTCTGCCAACGTTAACCGGAGGCAGTCCCTTGCTGTCGCAAACTCTGCGCGTGGATCGGGGCGAGGGCGATATTGCCGCAAACCTGTCCGCCTTGGCCGAAGAGTTCAGCGACCTGTCCATTGGCTGTTATCCGTTCCAGATCAACGGGGCCTTCGGTGCCAACGTTGTGATACGGGGCACTGACGGAAGGCAGATCGATGCGGCGATGACCCGTCTGGCGAAAGAGTTGGAGCTTTGAGCACCAACTGGGCGGATATTGTCGACGGCACTTGGCCCGCCGCAGGCTACAAGGCGCTTGGCCCGTTCCAACTGCGCGAAGGGCAGGGTGGTGGGTCACGCGTGTCTGCCGCCAACGCGCTGGGTCCTGCCAGGGACGCGGATATTGACGCCGCCGAGGCCGCAATGCTGGCCATGGGGCAAAAACGCATTTTCTGTCTGCGTCCGGGTGATGAGGCTCTGGACGCGAAACTGGCTGATCGGGGGTACAGCGTTCTGGACCCGGTCAACATCTATGCCTGTCCGGTCGACCTGCTGACAGATCAACCGATCCCTCCGATCATGGTCTTCTCGGTCTGGGAGCCGCTTGAGATCATGCGTGAAATCTGGGCTTCGGCCGGGATTGGGCCAGAACGCCAAGCGGTGATGGCGCGCGCGAAGGGCCCCAAAACCAGTCTGTTGTTGCGCCACAACGACAAGCCCAGTGGCGTAGCATTTGTCGCGATGCACGGGGATGTTGCGATGGTCCACGCACTTGAAATCCTGCCCGATCATCGCCGCCAAGGTCTGGGCCACTGGACCATGCGCGCGGCGGCAATCTGGGCGCGGGACAATGGCGCGCAGACCCTCAGCGTGATCTGCACCAAGGCCAACGTGGGAGCCAATGGTCTTTATCGCGCACTCGGGATGGAGCTTGCGGGCGAATACCATTACCGTCACCTTGAGTGAACTGAAGAGGCCGCCGTGACACAGAAAGACATGCCCACCGCGCTGAACCTGCCCATGGTCGATCCGCTGCCGCCGGAAACGCAGAAATACTTTGATATCTGTGTCGAAAAGCTGGGAATGGTGCCGAACGTATTGAAAGCCAACGCATTCGACATCGACAAGCTGAACGCCTTCACAGCGATGTACAATGACCTGATGCTGGTCGACAGCGGCTTGTCCAAGCTGGAGCGCGAGATGATTGCGGTGGTGGTATCGTCGATCAACAAGTGCTTCTACTGTCTGGTCGCACATGGCGCGGCGGTGCGTCAGCTATCGGGTAATCCGCAACTGGGTGAGATGCTGGTGATGAATTACCGCGTCGCGCCGCTGGAGCCGCGTCAACGTGCGATGTTGGATTTTGCCGCCAAGATGACCACTGCCAGTGCCGAGATTGAAGAACCTGACCGCCAGAAACTGCGCGATGCCGGGTTCACCGACCGGGATATCTGGGACATTGCCAATGTCACCGGGTTCTTCAACATGTCCAACCGGGTGGCCAGCGCGACCGCAATGGTACCCAACGAAGAATATCACGCACAGTTTCGATGATCCGCGCCGCCGCCCTTGTTTCAATGCTTCTGACAGGTCCGGTTCTGGCACAGGACCTGACACTGCCCAGCAGTGCGCGTCAGATCAGCGACCGGACCTCGCCGCTGGATAGCTATGACCTACCGACGGGGCCTTATGCCGATGGTGCAGTGCCAGCAAAGACCGTTGAGGGGCAGGTCGAACGGTTCACATGGCGGCTTCAGGCCGGGTCCAGTACGACCCTGCAACTTCTGGCCCCGCTGCGCGACCAGATCGAGGCGCAGGGATACAAAATCCTGTTCGAATGCGAGGCTCAAAACTGTGGCGGCTTCGATTTTCGATTTGGTACCGAAGTTGTGCCGACACCGGACATGTATGTCGCCATTCAGGATTACCGCTTCCTGTCGGCCACCAAAGGGCCTGTTGTGTTGAGCCTGTTGGTCAGTCGCAACCCGCCGGATGGCTATGTTCAGCTTATCCGTGTGACGCCGCAGGATGCTCCTGACCCTGATCCGGTGGTGATCGAACAGGCCGTCGAAGGTTCGGGCGGATTGCTCGAGGCTCTGACTAGCACTGGGCATGTGATCCTGGATGATTTGCATTTCCCTACGGGCGAGGTGGCGTTAGGAGAAGGGCCATTTGGCTCACTGGCCCTGCTGGCCGGATATCTGGCCGACAACCCGGAGACGCGGTTGGCGCTGGTGGGGCATACCGACGACACCGGCGCGCTGTCGGCCAATATCTCTGTCAGCAAAAGCCGGGCCGAGGCCGTACGCACCCGATTGATCGAGGCGCATGGCGTGGCCCCCGAGCGGATTGAGGCGCAAGGCGTGGGCTATCTGGCTCCGATAACGTCCAATGCAACGCCTGAAGGGCGCGACCTGAACCGCCGGGTCGAGGCGGTTTTATTGGTCAACTGAAACTGTGCCGCCGAGTCTGAAGGCAAAAAAAGACCCGCACTTTGACATGCGGGTCATAGGTTGGTCTTCAGGGAGAATTACCAGTCCATCGGGCCTTTGTCGTGGTAGGAATTGACCAGGAAGTCGATGAAGGCCCGAACTTTGGGTTGTGTGAAGCGGCCGGGTGGGTAGACGGCATAGATGCCCTGAACCTCATCCGGCAGTGATGGCATGGCGTCGACCACCTGCCCTGATTTAAGCGCATCGGCATAAAGATAGCTGGGCAGATACGCGATCCCCAGCCCCGAGATGGCCGCGTTCAGCAGCGACTGCCCGTCATTCACGCTCAGCCAGCCCGCAGTGCGCACCTGACGCTTTTCACCCGAAGGTGCCGTCAGTTTCCAGACATTGCCCGAGGACTGGCTGGAATAGTGCAGCAGCTTGTGTTCGTTCAGATCATCAATCTTCTGCGGGCGACCGAAGCGCTCTATGTAGCTGGGCGCAACCACCATGCGCTTCACGGTTTCAGTCAGTTTACGGGCGCGCAACGTGCTGTCTTCCAGCTCGCCAATGCGGACGGCCACGTCAAATCCTTCGGAAATCAGTTCGACATAACGGTTGTTCAGAACCATGTTCACGGTGATGTCGGGATAGGCGGCCAGGAACTCGGACAGAACGGGGGACAGGTGATTCACGCCGAAATCCGTGGCAACGCTGATGCGCAACAGGCCAGATGGGGCCGACTGCATTGAGGTGACCAGCGAATCTGCCTCGCCCGCGTCATTCAGAACGCGCCGTGCGCGGTCATAATAGGCAAGGCCGATTTCTGTCGGCGACACCCGACGCGTGGTGCGGTTCAGCAACCGGGCCCCCAGACGCGCTTCGAGGCTCGAGACATGTTTGGACACGGCGGATTTGGAGATGCCCATCTTTTTGGCCGCATCGGTGAAGCCACCTTGGTCCACCACATTGGCGAAGGCTTCCATTTCAGTCAGTCGGTCCATACTTGTTCCCCAGATCTTGATTTCCTCCCTGACTATGGCGCTGAATCTGGGCGGAAACGGGGCATACATGGGATAATATCAGGGATTTGAATCGGATCGTTTGCGTATGGGAAACGCAGAAACAGTGGTTTCCAAATGCGCCGCAGCCCCTGTGTGGCTGTGTTTTTTGGCCAATTGGACTAATCTATTAGTTTGAGAATGGCATTTTTGTGACAAGGGAGGAGACCATGAAGACCGTTTTCACCATCGCTGCCTTTTGCCTTTTTGCGGGTTTCGCACACGCCGGGGGTGAAACGCCTTCGAACCCCGAAGCAAAGGTCTATTTCGTCAATTTGTCAGACGGTGACGCAGTGCAATCGCCGGTTACGGTTGTCTTTGGCCTCAGCGGAATGGGTGTCGCTCCGGCAGGGACCGAGAAGGAAAACACCGGCCACCACCACTTGCTGCTTAACCGCCCACCAATTGGTGAGGGTGATGACGGCGCAGATGAGCTGGCCTATGGCCTGCCCGCCGACGACAACCACATGCACTTCGGAGGCGGTCAGACCGAGGTGACACTGGACCTGCCCCCTGGTCAGCACACGTTGCAACTGGTGCTGGGGGACGCGGGCCATGTGCCGCATAACCCGCCGATTGTGTCCGAGGTGATTACGATTACCGTCGAATAAGCAACCACGGGCCTGTTTACTTTCGCGTTGATGTGGGGAACTCTCCGGCGCGTGTTCGGGGGGTTTCATGTCGCTTGAGTTTCTTCTTACGTCCTTGATCGTTGTTCTGTTGCCGGGTACCGGCGTCATCTACACGCTGGCCATTGGGCTTGGCCGAGGATTTCGCGCCAGCGTCGCGGCAGCAGCAGGCTGTACACTTGGGATCGTGCCCGCCGCTGTAGCCAGCATTATCGGCCTGGCCGCTTTGCTGCATACAAGCGCGCTGGCCTTTCAGGTGCTCAAATACCTTGGCGTGCTCTACCTGTTCTATATGGCGTGGGGAATCGTCCGTGAGGGCGGTGCGATGGAAGTGAGCGCCGAAAAATCCGGTAAAGGCTACCTAAAGATTGCGACGACCGGCACGCTTATCAACGTTTTGAACCCTAAGTTGTCTTTGTTCTTCCTTGCGTTCCTGCCGCAATTCCTGCCCGCCGACACAAGCGATGCGGGGCTGGCTTTGGTGCAACTGGCGCTTGCGTTCATGGCGATGACCTTTGTTGTATTCATCGCCTACGGGGCCTGCGCGGCTTTGGCGCGGGACTACATAATCCACCGCCCGTCAGTGATGGCCTGGATCAAACGTTGTTTTGCAACAGCCTTCGGCGCGCTTGGGGTAAAACTTGCGCTGTCCGACTGACCAAGCTTAAAGCTCGGCCGCCAATCGTGTTCCTTGATTGATCGCACGTTTGGCGTCCAGTTCGGCCGCTACATCCGCACCGCCGATTACGTGCGGGGTAACGCCGCGTTCGATCAGTGCGTCCGCGAGCGACCGGTCTGAAACCTGCCCGGCACACAAAACGATCGTATCCGCCGAGATCACTGTGGGGTCTGCACGGTCTTCGCCAAAGCTGACATGCAGGCCGTCGTCATCAATGCGCTCATAGTTCACGCCGCCCACGAAGTTGACGTTTTTCATCTTCAACGCTGCACGGTGAATCCAGCCAGTGGTTTTGCCCAATCCCTTGCCGTGCGCCTGTTTCTTGCGCTGTAGCAATGTGACCTGACGCGCTGGCGCGCTGGGTTGAGGCCCTTCTGGCGCAAGGCCCGAGCGGTGCTCGGCCGGGTCTGTCACGCCCCATTCCTTCATCCAAAGCGGCAAGTCGGTGGTTGCGCTGTGCCCGTCCTCCAAAAGAAATTCGGAGACGTCAAAGCCGATGCCACCTGCACCGATCACGGCGACAGATTCGCCGACTTCGGCCTTGCCACGCAGCACGTCGATATAGCTGAGGACATTTTTCCGATCCTGCCCGGGAATCTGTGGATCACGCGGGGTGACGCCGGTTGCGATGATCACTTCGTCAAAGCCGGCCAGGTCGTCGGCGCTGACCTCACGGTTCAATTCCACCTTCACGCCCAGATCGGCCATCATTGTGCGATACCAGTCGACCAGCCCCCAGAACTCTTCCTTGCCCGGCACCTGTTTGGCCATGTTCAACTGTCCGCCAATCTCTGCGGCGCGGTCAAACAAAGTCACGTCGTGACCACGCTGGGCGGCTGTCATGGCCGTGGACAGACCGGCGGGGCCCGCACCGACAATGGCAACGTTTTTCTGCGTTGTGGCGGGCTCAATCACCAGCTCAGTCTCATGACAGGCGCGGGGATTGACCAGGCATGTCGTCAGTTTGCCGCTGAATGTATGGTCCAAACAGGCCTGGTTGCAGGCGATGCAAGGCGCGATCTGCGCAGATTGTCCTGCGATTGCTTTGTTGACAAAATCCGCGTCCGCCAGCATCGGGCGGGCCATCGAAACCATATCGGCACAGCCGGTGGCCAAGACCTCTTCGGCGACCTCGGGCGTGTTGATCCGGTTTGAGGTGATCACAGGTATCGAAACCTTGCCCATCAACTTTTTCGTCACCCAAGCAAAGGCTGCACGCGGGACGCTGGTGGCGATGGTCGGAATCCGCGCCTCGTGCCAACCAATGCCGGTATTGATGATTGTGGCACCGGCCTTTTCTACTTCTTGCGCCAGTTGCACCACTTCTTCATGGGTTGAACCATTGGGGACCAGATCAATCATCGAAAGGCGGTAGATGATGATGAAATCGCGGCCAACGGCCTCGCGCGTGCGGCGCACGACCTCAATCGGCAGGCGCATTCTGTTTTCGTAGGACCCGCCCCAGCGGTCTGTGCGTTTGTTGGTATGGGTCACAAGGAACTGGTTCAGGAAATACCCTTCAGACCCCATGATCTCGACCCCGTCATAGCCCGCCTGTTGGGCCAGAACGGCGGCGTTTACAATGTCGCTGATCTGTTTTTCGATGCCGTCTTCATCCAGCTCATTTGGCGGAAAGGGAGAGATAGGGGACTTCACCGGGCTTGGGGCTACGCATTTCGGGCCATAGGCATAGCGGCCTGCGTGCAGGATCTGCATCGCAATCTTGCCGCCTGCTTCGTGCACCCGCTGGGTCACGATGGAATGGTTCGCCACCTCTTTTTCATTGGTCATCATCGACGCGCCGGGCAGAACCGAGCCCTCAAGATTTGGACCAATGCCACCTGTCACCATAAGCGCCACGCCGCCGCGCGCCCGGTCCGCATAGAATTCAGCCACCCGGTTCCAGTCACCGGTTTCCTCAAGCCCCGTATGCATCGAGCCCATCAGCACGCGGTTCTTCAAGGTAGTAAAGCCCAGATCCAGCGGGGCCAGCATGTTTGGGTACGCAGTCATGGCGAAACTCTCCCTCCCGAATATGCGAGTTAGATTGACCTTCGCGTCACCTTTGTCACGCGAAACCCCACGTCACCCTCTTTGCTGTTGCCCCTGTGGTTGTTAGAGGTTGGCGGAACAACCCGAAGAGGCCCCGTATGACCCCCGAAGACATCGCCAAGCTACCCTATCGCCCATGTGTGGGGCTAATGCTGATAAATGCGGACGGCAGGATTTTTGTGGGTCAGCGCAATGATCGCCACAAAGACGCGTGGCAGATGCCGCAGGGCGGCGTGGACAAAGGCGAAGACCCGCGCGATGCGGCCCTGCGCGAGTTGTGGGAGGAAACCGGGGTAACCTCGGACCTGGTGGAGATCGTGGCCGAAACCGACGGTTGGCTGCTCTACGATCTGCCGCAGGACATCGTGCCCAGGATCTGGAAAGGGCGCTATCGCGGGCAAGAGCAGAAATGGTTCCTACTGCGCTTTGTCGGTAAGGATGACCAGATCAACATCGAAACCGACCACCCAGAGTTTTCACAATGGAAATGGCAAGCGCCTGATCGGTTGATCGACGAGATCGTACCGTTCAAACGGGACGTGTACGAGCAAGTGCTGGCGGCTTTTGAAGACCACCTCGGCTCGTATAAGTGACGCTTGGGAAAGTTGGACATCCTTTTGGCGGGACTTTAGCGCAGAGCTGTTTTTTAACTGGCCAGTCATGATGCAAACAACCTATCCCAGCCCAATACGCGCGCATCGCACCGCGGACATGGTTGTCCATGTGATCGGGTTGTCCTTGATCCTGACGGCTGGGGGTTTGCTGATCGTGAACGCCTATCAGCGTCTGGATGTCGCGCTGCTTTTTGCTGTCATCGTTTATGTTCTTTGCGCGCTAGCGTCGAACCTTGCGTCTTGTGCCTATCATTTCGCGCCCTGGCATGACCGTCGCAAGTTGTTGCGCCGTATCGACCACGCCGCGATTTATCCCAGTATCTGCGGGACGTTCACACCATTCTTCGTTCAGGCGGGCACGGCATGGACCATGACCTTGCTTTGGGTGTGCTGGGGGCTGACCATCGCAGCCGTCTGGAACAAGATCGCGAATGAGACGGTTAAGTCGCGATGGTCGACGGCGTCATACCTTGGTTTGGGTGGTATCGGTTTAGGCGCAATCCCAGACATGACCACCGTTCCCGCAGCCACCCTTTGGTGCATTGCGGGCGGTGCAGTCAGCTATGTCGTTGGAACGATGTTTTACGCCCAAAAGACACTGCCGTTTCGTTATGCGATTTGGCACGTCTGGGTGAACCTGGGTGGGGTTCTGATGTTCGTCGGAATCTGGCTGGCGCTGTTTTCTAACTAAAGGGTAGGGTTGGGGCGCTGACGCCCCAATCCATTTTGTGAAAAGGATTCGATCCGAGGTCAGAGCAACCCTTCGGCGCGCAGCAATTCCTGCATGTTTGCCTCGGGGCGCGGACCGATATGGCTGATGACTTCGCGGGCACAGACATTGCCGATCTTTGCACAAGTCTCGTAATCTCGACCTGTGGCCATGCCAAACAGGAAGCCCGCAGCAAACTGATCGCCAGCACCTGTTGCATCCACGGGCACAATCTTTTCAACCGGCACGTCAATGCGGTTGTCACCACTCAGAACAGTGACACCGTCGCCTGACCGGGTGCAGACCACCAGCGGACAGATTGCGGCTGTTTTGGCCAGCGCTTCCTCCAAGTCGTCGGTTTCGAACAGAGATTTGATCTCGGCCTCGTTGCCGATCACGAAATCCAGCTCATTCTCGATCAGCAACAGGAAATCGACCCGGTGACGTTCCACGCAGAACGGGTCGGAAATGGCGATACCGGCCTTGCCACCACCCTTATGACAGGCACGTGCAGCTTCAAGAAACGCGGCTTTGCCTTTTTCTTTGTCGAACAGATAACCTTCGAGGAACATGATCTGGCTGTTGCCTGCAACATCATCCGAAACGTCCTGCGAAGACAGCTCGGACGAAATCCCCAGATAAGTGTTCATCGACCGCTCGCCATCGGGCGACACAAAGATCATCGAACGCGAGGTCGGCAGCTCTCCTCCCGCGACCGGGGGGTTCACGAAGTCAACGCCGTCTTCGTTCATCGCATCCGCATAGAACCGCCCCAGCGCGTCGTCATGCACGCGCCCGATAAAAGCGGCGTCCAGTCCAAGGGCACCGGCACCTGCAATCGTGTTGGCGACCGAACCGCCAGGCGTCTGCACGCGGCCTTCCATCGAGGCATAGAGAACTTCACCGCGCTCCTGCTCGATCAGCTGCATGATGCCTTTCTCGATGCCCATCAGTTCCAGGAAACTGTCGTCGGCCTGGGAAATCACGTCTACGACGGCATTTCCGATGCCGGTCAGTTGGTAAGTTTTCATTGGGTTTTGTCCTCGAATCGACAGAGATCACGGATGATGCAGGTCGGGCATTGCGGCTTGCGTGCCTTGCAATGGTACCGGCCATGCAGGATCAGCCAGTGATGCGCATGTAGTTGAAAGTCAGCAGGTATGTTGTCTTCGATGGCGCGCTCGACTGCGTCTACGTCCTTGCCGGGGCAAATGCCGGTTCGGTTGCCTACGCGAAAGATGTGCGTATCAACCGCCTGCGCGGGTTGCCGCCACCACATGTTCAGCACCACATTGGCCGTCTTGCGGCCTACACCGGGTAGGGATTGCAACGCGGCGCGTGAGTTGGGCACCTCGCCATCATAGTCCTCGACCAGAATTCGGCTGAGTTTGATGACATTCTTCGCCTTTTGGCGGAACAGGCCTATGGTCTTGATATGTTCGATCAGACCCTGTTCGCCCAGGTCCAGCATCTTTTGTGGTGTGTCGGCGATCTTGAACAGCTCGCGCGTGGCTTTGTTGACGCCAGCGTCGGTCGCTTGCGCCGACAGCGCCACGGCCACGACCAGGGTATAGACGTTCACATGCTCCAGCTCGCCCTTGGGTTCGCGGTCGGCGTCCTGAAAGCGCGTAAAGATCTCGCGGATCGTATGATAATCGAGTTGCTTTGCCATCCGGGCCTTAATGCCGCCCAAGGTCCCGTGACACAAGCCCAAAGCCAATGCGCAAGTTCCGGGTCGCTTGGGCGTGGCCTGCGCGCTATGGTTTTGTCAGGAAATGAGGTGGAACCATGAATGTCCAGACCCCGGAAAGCGGATACCACTACAACGTCATGCGCCGCGCGATCGATCTGATCGATCAGGGCGGCGAGGGCCTTAGCCTTGATGAGCTGGCCCACCAGATGGATATGAGCCCGGCCCATTTCCAACGTCTGTTCTCGCGTTGGACTGGGGTGTCACCGAAGAGATACCAGCAGTACCTGACACTAGGCCATGCAAAGGCATTACTGCGGGAACGATTCACCACGCTGGAAACGGCACATAACGTTGGCCTCTCGGGCAGCGGACGCCTGCATGATTTGTTCCTGAAATGGGAATCCATGAGTCCCGGCGAATACGCCCGCAAGGGTGAAGGTCTCACGATCTATTGGGGTTGGTTCGAATGCCCCTTTGGTCCTGCGCTTGTCATGGGAACAGACAAAGGTATCTGCGGCATGGCCTTTGGGGCAGAGACCGGGGAAGAGGCCGCGATGGAGGACATGATTTCGCGCTGGCCCAAAGCGGATTTCGTCGAGGATCCGATGCGTTTGCGTCCTTGGGTGCTCAGCGCTTTTGGGGCTGCCAGCGACCGGTTGGAACCAACGCCGCTTTACCTGATCGGATCGCCCCTGCAGATCAAAGTGTGGGAAGCGTTGATGCATATCCCATCAGGACAAGTCACCACCTATTCCGAGATCGCGCAGCGCGTAGGCTCGCCACAAGCCGTGCGTGCGGTGGGAACGGCAGTTGGGCGTAACCCGGTTAGTTGGTTGATCCCCTGTCACCGCGCGCTGCGCAAATCGGGTGGCCTTGGCGGCTATCACTGGGGCCTACCGGTAAAGCGGGCCATGCTGGCGTACGAAGCTGCTCAGGCGGATGCCTGAGTCATAGAGTGAGGCATCCTAAGGTGCCTCACGCTTGGTTCACGTTGCAATCTGGCTTATTCTGCAGCCCAGCCGCCGACGGCTTTGATTTCCAGAAAGTCTTCCAGACCAAAGACACCGCCTTCGCGCCCGTTGCCAGATTGCTTCATGCCGCCGAACGGAGAGCCCGCGCTGCGTGATTGACCATTCATTTCAACCATGCCCGAGCGTAAGACCCGCGCCATGCGATTGGCTCGCGCGCCGTCTTGGGTCTGAACATAGTTGGTCAGGCCATAGGGCGTGTCGTTGGCTATCTCGATGGCTTCTTCTTCGGTGTCGAAGGGGATCATGGTCAGAACCGGACCAAAGATCTCTTCGCGTGCGATGGTCATCTGGTTGTTGGCGTCGGCAAAAACCGTCGGGCGGACATAGTAGCCCTTGTTCAGCCCCTCGGGCCGTCCGGTGCCACCGGCGACCAAACGCGCGCCTTCGTCAATGCCCTTTTGAATCAGATCCTGAATCTTGGTCCACTGAACCTCATTCACCACCGGACCGATATGGCGGCCCTCTTCCATTGCGGGACCAACCTTGACCATGTTTGCAACCTCGGCCGCCGTTTCCACTGCCTTGTCGTAGATCGGGCGTTGAACAAGCATCCGGCTGGGGGCGTTACAGCTTTGGCCGGTGTTTTGCATCATGTGCAGCACGCCGCGTTTGACCGCCTTCTCGTCGGCGTCCTCAAAGACCACATTGGCACCTTTGCCGCCCAATTCCAGATGCACTTTTTTGAGCGTCTCGGCTGCGTTCTTCGAAATCGCCGTGCCAGCACGGGTTGAGCCGGTAAAGCTGACCATATCGACATCCTTATGGCCCGATAGCTGAGAGCCAACGCCCACCCCGTCACCGTTGACCAGATTGAACACACCGGGTGGGAAGCCTGCCTCGTCCATCATCTCGGCAAAGATCATCGCGTTCAACGGGCTTTGTTCTGACGGTTTCAAAACCATCGTACAGCCCGCAATTGCCGCCGCGCCGACCTTGAGCGTGATCTGGTTCATAGGCCAGTTCCAGGGTGTGATCAGCGCGGCAACGCCAACAGCCTCGTAAATGATCCGGTCATTTGGTGCGTGATCTCCAAGCGGGCGCTCAAACTCGAATGCTTTGGCAGCGCGAATGAAGTTCTTCAGATGGTAGATGCCCGCCCCAGCCTGCGCCGAACGGGCCAGATCGATGGGCGCCCCCATCTCAAGCGACATGGCTTGCGCCAGATCCTCGGACCGCGCCGCATAAAGATCCACCAGTTTTTCAACCAGCGCTATGCGGGTTTCCACCGGGGTTTCCATCCAGCCGGGAAGGGCGGCCTTGGCCGCCGCGACGGCTGCATTTGTGTCGGCTTCCGCGCCAAGCGAAATCACTGCGCAGGGTTCTTCGGTCGAGGGGTTTATGACCTCGAAATCATTGGGCTGCGACGGCGCGACCCAATGACCGTTAATATAGAAATCCCGTTTTTCGATCATCGTGCGCCCTCCTGAAGGTTCAGCCTTAAATCGGTGTTTCGGACACACTCTGTCACCCATACTTAGACTGGGCAATAGTGAATTTGATCAAATTATTTTCTTGGGAGGTCTGTAAATTCCTTATCCCTAGACGCATAGGATGGTTTAACCTGCGCGCAAAGTGATTAGGTTCCAAGCAACCGACTCAGGTTTTTAACAGGAAAGGAGATGCCCCATGGGTTTGCGCATCAACGATACCGTCCCAAATTTCACAGCAGAAACGGATCAGGGTACCGTTCAGTTTCACGACTGGATCGGCGACAGCTGGGCCATTCTGTTCTCGCACCCAAAGGATTTCACGCCTGTTTGCACCACCGAGTTTTCTGCCGTTGCGCAACTGAATGACGAATGGGCTGCGCGCAACACCAAGGTGATCGGTGTTTCGGTCGACGGGGTCGAGGACCACAAGAAGTGGAAAAAAGACATCGAAGAATACGGCAAAGCCAATCCTGGTTTCCCGATCATCGCCGATGACGGACTGGCTGTGTCCAAAGCCTTCGATATGCTGCCCGCTGAAGCGTATCTGCCGGACGGTCGCACTCCTGCAGACAGCGCCACTGTGCGTTCAGTCTTCATCATCGGCCCGGACAAGCAACTGAAGCTGTCGATGACCTATCCGATGACCGTGGGCCGGAACTTTGCCGAGATCCTGCGTGCGCTGGACGGGCTGCAGATGTCAGCCAAGGGTGTTGCGACACCGGCCAATTGGGTTCCGGGCGAGGACGTAATTATCCCGCCGACCGTTTCCAACGAAGATGCCAAGGCCAAGTTTGGCGAGTTTGAGACGATCTTCCCATATCTGCGCAAGACCAAAGCACCGTCCTAAGGCGGGCTGAAAGTTGGGGGGCCGTTGGCTCCCCAATCGCGTCTATAGGAATTTTTCCCAAAATGTGTTTAGCGTCGGATGCAACTGGCGGTTGCTGATCGCATGGCAATCCGCAGAATGTTTGATCTGCGCTTTATTTTGTCGATTTTTTCAGAATGCCCCCGCACCAGAGGCGCGAGGGCATAACGGGGAAGGGAAACCGGAGAGAAACCTAACCCCCGATTTTATCAAAACTTGTAACGAAGCCCGAAGTTAACGCTGAATGTATCCAGGTCGTCTTCAACCGTTCCCGTCAAAGCGCCGTTCGGGGCCAACCGCTGCGACGACACATCAAAGGCGCGGGCATAGCGGGCGTCTACGGTAAGGGCGGTTGACGGGTTGATGTCATAAGCCACGCCAGCGATCACCTGAGCCGCAAAAGCAGTGTCGCTGTCATCCAGCGCCACACCGGGGCCGTAAGCAAAATCCAGATCCGAATAAGTCGCGCCCAGACCAAAGCCTGCAAACGGGGTCAGCGCACCGGATTGTTTGAAGTCGAACAGCACGTTGGCAAAGAGCGAAGTTTGCGACACGTCGCCGGAAATATTGCCTTCCGGTGCCGGACCGTTGCCCGAGAAATTTACACCATCCACGTCGCTTTCGCGGTATGATAATTCCAGTTCAATACGCGTTCCGACCGTGTCGTTGGACCACTGCGGGATCTCTTTACCGATAGCCACACCCAGGCCAAAACCTGCATCAAAATCCGTATCGACAGATTGGGTCGCGCCGCCAATCGCGCCAGAGAAATTGCTGTCCTGCAACTGACTGTAGCCAATGAAGCCTTGAACATAGGTGCCGTCACCCAGGCTTTGCGCGGTTGCTGCAGTTGAGCCCAGCATCAGGGCGGCGGAGGTCAGGATGAAACGACTAACCATGATCATGTCCTTTGTTCCAAAACGTTTCCACACGTAAATCGTGTGTCTGGCGTTGCATGGAAAGGGCTTGGGCGGTCACATCGGATCACTCTAAATTGGGTCCGTGTGATAGAATAATTCGCTTTATCAAATTGTTGTCGCTCGACAGCAGCAGGTTGGTTTCTGATCTGCGCAGGGATGTGCTAGTATGGCTGAAGGGGGCTGTTCCACAGGCGAAGGCCATCGGGATTTCACTGTACTTTGCAGGAGAGAACCATGGCGTTTACAGATTGGTATGTTGAAGGAGAAAGCTTCGGTAACTGCAATTGCGGTTATGCTTGTCCCTGCCAATTCGAAGAACTGCCCACGCATGGGGATTGCCGGGGCTTCGAGGTGCTTGAGATTGGCAAGGGGCATTTTGGCGACACTGATCTTTGCGGTGCCAAAGCTGCTCTGATTTATGCCTGGCCAGGGCCGATTTTCGAAGGTGGCGGGGAAATGCAGGTGATTGTTGATCCTGCGGCGAGCCCTGCGCAGCGCGCTGCGCTGGAAAAGGTCTTTCATGGAGAAGAAACAGAAGAGATGGCGACGCATTGGTACGTGTTCCGTGCCATGTGCGATAAGGTGCACGAGACTCTCTATTTGCCGATTGAGTTCGAGATGGACATGGAAGAGCGTACTGCCCACGTGTCCATCGGAGATGTGCTGAGCTCGACGGGTCGTCCCATAGAAGCCCCACATGGCGGGGGCGCGCATCGCGTACGCATCGAAATTCCCGGGGGCATCGAATTCTCTGTGGCCGAGATCGGCAGCGCCACAACACGCGCAGATGCGGCGATCAAGCTGGATTTGAAAGACAGTTATGGCCAATGGCACGTCCTGAAACATGGGCCGAGTGGCGTCTTTCACTAGATGATGTCAGGCGGCCCTCTTCTGCAGGTTTGGACTTGTCTGCCAATTTGGAACCATCAGCTCTGATTTCAGAATTTCGGCCTCAAAGGGTTTTAGAACCGGCAGTACCGTTGGCCCGTAATCTTGCGCGCCGCGCGACAGGTCTGGGAACAGGTCGAACAACCTGCGCAGGGTGGCAGGTTCCATCGCACTGAGGGTCGTGTCGCCGGGATAGAAGGATTCGGACCAGATCCCTTCGACATTCACCAGCTCATGCTGATCTAAAAGGATGTGAACATATTCGACCCCCTGCGCAGGCAGGTCCTGTACAATGCTTTGCCCGTTGATCAACGCCTTTGCCGGGGTCAGCATCACGGTCTCGCCATGCATCAGCTCCATCATCGCTGATGTCACGGCGACCCGATGTTGCGGCGACACCAGCAGATCGCGCGTGGGGGCGTTTTGCCCGAAACAGCCCGCCTTCAAGCGCACTGGGCACAGATGCGGAGACGAACGCAGCTCTTGCGTCGACAAATGCCGTCGCCCGATCCAGCGCACTGGCCGGATGCGCCCATCTGTGGTCAGGACAGGATCCCCCGGTACCAGTTCTTCCACCTGGCGCTGCCCGGAGGGCGTCAGGATCAGCGACCCCGTGGTGAAACACACGAAAGAGGGTAGGCTCTGATACGGGGTAGAAGTTGCGGTGCCGCCAAAGCTGGTGTCTTCGATGGTGTCATTCAGCGCAGCCTGCCCCGAAGTGACGATGATATAGCGCGGGTTGCTGAACTGGATCAGGGTGAAACTGACAGGCGCGCCGTTGATCGTTCCGGAATATGTCTCGAACGTACTGAAATTCTGAGACGAGGCGGTAAAGCCCGGCAGCCCGGAAAGATCCAATTGGGTGCTGTCGGGGTCCGGGTCATCCAGGATCGCGTCGTTATCAGTTACTTCAACAGAATACGCGGCCGTGATATCGACGTTGCGCGTGCTGAACGGGTCTGCACTGATTTCATAGACGGTAATCGTGGCCACGGTCGCACAACATCCCTAAGAGCAACAAAATTACCCTTAAGGTTGTGCTAATACGTTTAAGAATCGTTAATGGTTGATTTACCAAGGCCAGAGTATGGGGGCGTGATTGATGACATCTCCAAACAAAAAAGACCCCGGACAGTGCCGGGGCCTTTCGAGCTTGAAGAAAGTTACAGATTACTCTGCGTCTTCTTTCTTTTCTTTCTTCTCGGGAACGACCTCTTCGCCGGTTTCCTGATCGACGACTTTCATCGACAGGCGGACCTTGCCGCGATCGTCAAAGCCCAGCAGCTTGACCTTCACTTCCTGACCTTCCTTCAGAACGTCTGACGGATGGTTCAGGCGGCGATTTTCGATCTGGGACACGTGGACCAGACCGTCGCGCTTGCCAAAGAAGTTCACGAAGGCGCCGAAATCGACGATCTTGACCACTTTACCGGTGTAGATCTGACCTTCTTCCGGTTCGGCCACGATCGAATAGATCATGTCATAAGCCTTCTGGATCGATTCACCGTCGGGCGATGCGATCTTGATGACACCGTCGTCGTTGATGTCGACCTTAGCACCCGAGGTTTCCACGATCTCGCGGATGACCTTACCGCCCGAGCCGATCACTTCGCGGATCTTATCGGTCGGGATGTTCATGGTTTCGATGCGCGGGGCGTGGACCGAGAATTCGTTGGTCTCGGACAGGGCTTTGCCCATCTCGCCCAGAATGTGCATCCGGCCCTCTTTGGCCTGTGCCAGAGCGGTTTCCATGATCTGCGGGGTGATACCTGCGACCTTGATGTCCATCTGCAGCGAGGTGATGCCGTTTTCGGTACCTGCCACTTTGAAGTCCATGTCGCCCAGGTGGTCTTCATCACCCAGAATGTCGGTCAGAACAGCATAGTCGCCATCATCTTCCAGGATCAGACCCATGGCCACACCGGCAACCGGTGCTTTCAGCGGAACACCTGCGTCCATCATCGACAGCGAACCACCGCAGACAGAAGCCATCGAGGAGGAACCGTTGGATTCCGTGATCTCCGACACCACGCGAACGGTATAGGGGAAGTCGGTTGGCGCAGGCAGAACCGCTTGCAGCGCGCGCCATGCCAGCTTGCCGTGGCCGATTTCACGACGGCCGGGCGAACCAACGCGGCCAACTTCACCCACCGAATATGGAGGGAAGTTGTAGTGCAGCAGGAAGTTCGATTTGAAGTTGCCATGCAGCGCGTCGATGAACTGTTCGTCGTCACCGGTGCCCAGCGTGGTTACAGCCAGCGCCTGTGTCTCACCACGGGTGAACAGGGCGGAACCGTGGGTCCGGGGCAGCAGCGAGGTTTCGGCTTCGATGGCGCGCACATCGGTGGTCGAACGACCGTCGATGCGCTTGCCGCCTTTGACGACGTCACCGCGCAGAATACCGGCTTCCAGCTTTTTCATCGCCGAGCCAAGATTGGCGTCTTCCAGCTGTTCCTCGGTCAGCGCTTCTTTGATCGCTTCACGGGCAGCGGCAACAGCTGCGGTGCGCTCTTGCTTGTCGGTGATCGCGAAGGCGGCGCGCATCTGTTCTTCACCGGCAGCGGAAACAGCGGCGTACAGCTCCGAGTAATCGGGAGCGACGAACTCAAACGGCTCTTTCGCGGTTTCTTCGGCCAACGAGATGATCAGGTCGATGACCGGCTGGATTTGCTCATGCGCAAAGGTCACGGCGCCCAGCATTTCGGCTTCGGACAGTTCATAAGCTTCCGACTCCACCATCATCACGGCGTCTTTGGTACCGGCCACAACCAGGTCCAGACGCTGTTCGGGGTTCAGGCGCAGGTCCTGCATATCGTCCACGGTCGGGTTCAGGACGTATTCGCCATCCACGAAACCAACACGGGCACCAGCGATCGGGCCCATGAACGGGGCACCCGAAATGGTCAGTGCAGCCGAAGCAGCGATCATTGCAACGATGTCGGGGTCATTGACCAGATCGTGGGACAGCACGGTGCACATCACCAGAACTTCGTTCTTGAAGCCGTCAACGAACAGCGGGCGGATCGGACGGTCGATTAGACGCGCGGTCAGCGTCTCTTTTTCGGTCGGGCGCGCTTCGCGCTTGAAGAAGCCACCCGGAACCTTACCGGCGGCATAGTATTTTTCTTGGTAGTGTACGGTCAGCGGGAAAAAGTCCTGACCGGGCTTTTGTTGCTTGGCAAAGGTCACGTTGGCCATGACGCTGGTTTCGCCCAGCGTGGCAATCACGGTGCCGTCGGCCTGACGGGCAACCTTGCCGGTTTCCAGTGTCAGCGTCTCTTCGCCCCACTGAATCGATTTCTTCGTTACATCAAACATATGCGTATCCTAGAACGGAGCACTCCCGCCCCTGCGGGTCTCCGGTTTGCATGGCGGCCCCATTGCCGCCGACCCCACTTTATCTTCCATTCGAGTGCCAGGGTCAGGGCACAACGTCTCAGATAACGCGCGCATACATGAGAATGCGTTGGAAGGAAAGAGAAACCGCATCCGGCGGCCGGATCATGCTGAGACAGATCGAAGCTTTCCTTTTGTACGTAATTTTCAGGTCAGGGCATGAAACTGAACGTCGTGAAACAGGGCGTTTTTTCCGGGCAGGGGATAATAAATCGCAAAAAAATTTTATCGCTAACATAGGTGAGATCGAATGCAATTGAAAAAATAGCAAGGCTGTATAAGCTCTTACGAACCAGCCTGCGGTCGAAATGACGGAAACGCGCCAAGGGGGTAACTATCTCATAACCGTCCGCCGACCGAATACCTTGGCGTTTGCAAAAAGCGAACAGAAGGGCAATCGAATGGCACAAACAAAGAAGATGCTGGATCCGGACCCCCGGATTTACGACTTCGAAACGGAATATGAGCTGGGTCAGGATAACGTCCGGCCATTTGGTCTGGATATTCACAACCCGGTCTTTCTGATCTCGAGTATTTTGATCTTTGCGTTCGTTCTGATCGCATTGGCCAACCAAGAGGCTGCGGCTTCTTTCTTCGGCTGGCTCCGGCCCTGGCTGACCAGCACGTTTGACTGGTTCCTGGTTCTTTCGGTCGACGCAATTACCCTGTTTTGTCTGGTTCTGATCATTCTGCCGGTCGGCAGTGTTCGGATCGGCGGCAAGGATGCCAAGCCTGACTATTCCTATGCCGGATGGATCGCGATGATGTTCGCCGCCGGTATTGGTATCGGTCTGCTGTTCTTTGGCGTGATGGAGCCGGTCTATTATAACTTTGCCGAAAGCGGGAATGCGCGGCCCTTGGGCATTGATATTGCCGTTCCGGGCAATGAATACATCGGCATCGTCGGCACAATCCATCATTGGGGGCTGGAAGGCTGGGCGGTCTATGCCGCTGTGGGTCTGAGCCTTGCGATTTTTGCCTATAACCTGAATCTGCCACTGACCCTGCGCTCGGCCTTTTATCCAATCCTGGGCGAGCGTGTCTGGGGCTGGTGGGGCCATATCATCGACACGCTTGCGGTGTTTGCGACGTTGTTCGGCCTGACGACCTCTTTGGGTCTTGGGGCGCAGCAAGTTGCGGCGGGGCTGAACGAGGTGTTCGGCATCGAACCCAGTCCGACCGTGACCGTGCTGCTGATCATCGGCATCACCATGATCGCGCTGGGATCAGTCCTTATGGGCATGGATGCAGGCGTGAAACGGCTGAGTGAGATCAACATGATCATGGCTGTGGGCCTGTTCCTTTTCGTCATTGTTGTCACCGGCGTTGGCACAGCCATCGCGCGGTATTTCAACGTGATGGTGGATTACGTGACGCACCTTCCGGCGCTGTCGAACCCGTTCGGGCGAGAAGACACCAGCTATTTCCACGGCTGGACGACCTTCTACTGGGCCTGGTGGATCGCATGGTCGCCGTTTGTAGGCATGTTCATCGCCCGCATCTCCAAGGGACGCACGGTGCGAGAGTTCATCCTCTGCGCGCTGCTGGCCCCGACGGCAGTCTGCGCCCTGTGGATGTCGACCTTCGGCGGTGCAGCCATCGACATGCTGAACGCAGGCGGAGCGGAAGGTGTCCGCGCCACCGTGATCGACAGCTACGCCCCCGAAGGCGCGCTGTTCGGCTTCCTGAAAGAGCTGCCGCTTTATGGCATCGTCGCGCCCATCGCGTTGATCCTGATCGTGGTGTTCTTTGTCACCTCGTCCGACTCGGGTTCGCTGGTAATCGATACGATTACGGCGGGCGGCAAGATGGATGCGCCAGTTGTACAGCGCGTGTTCTGGTGCACGCTCGAAGGCCTGGTGGCCATCGCCCTGCTGCTTGGAGGCGGGTTGTCCGCCCTGCAGGGTGCTGCGGTTTCAACAGGGATACCGTTCACGCTAGTGGTCCTGATAATGTGCTACTGCCTGTGGCTGGCGCTAAAGTCGGAGAAGGCGAAGATGTAAGTTCTACGCGCGAAAACAACGAAACGCCCGCCATTTGGCGGGCGTTTTGAGTCCCTTATCGGACCTTCACCGAACATTGAGGATTTGACTGTGAGGCAAGTTGCAAACTGCAGGTTCCGGACGTTCAAAATCAGGTATCGGTTGGCTGGCGAGCGAACAAAACCCCAAACCTAAAGTCGGCTTCCGTCATGATGCTCGTGTGACCCGAGACAGCATTAACATTACTGAAATAACTGATAGCCGCAGTCTAATGTGTAAGACAGGTTTTAGGGACCAAAAACCAAGACGATTCAGGTTGGGTATTGTGATGACGTTAAAGTTCTTTTGGACTGGCTTGCTCTTTTTTCTTATCCCTTTGTCTGCTGAAGCGGACACTGCATTCTTCAAGATTTGTCAAAACTACCGATCAGGTCAGTTCCGGTCTTGCACCCCATTGGACAAAATCGAATTCACTGCTTTGGGTACGGAAGTTCTTCACGTGTATTCGGATTTGACATGGGCTCCAGATGGTGCTCGCCAGCACCCAGACATCTATCTTCGATGGCTACATGTCTCGCCGGATGGCACGGAGACGCTGGTTGCATCTTACCCGGATGTGCCAGCTTATCGCTGGCGACCGTCCCAAACCGTTCCTGTTACACGCTGGCATATTGAAGTCACAGTTTGGAAGGACCTCGAAGGTAGTTTTGTCTTTCAGGCCTATACGCAGCCCGCGGCAATCGAGGACAGCCTGATCGAACAACTTTCGGTGCCTGTGATCAAGTAACTAAGGGAGAAGCCCGTTGAGATATTTGATGAAATTTTCAGCAATTATTCTAGTTGCTCTGTCTATGTTTGCGCCGTTCGCCAGTGCGCAAGAAACTACCTTTAGTGGCGAAGCTCTACGCACTTTATTTACATCGTTAAATGGGCGCATAGATGAAATCGCAAACGGTAGCCGAGCATCGCATGCCGAGTTGGCAGAAGAACTCAATAGGCTTGAATCTTCAATGAATGAATTTCGTTTGCTGGAAGATCGCATTTCCGAGCTCGAAACTGCTGTGGAAGCCACGGGTGTTTTGCGTGATGAATTGCTAGAAGCGATTGAGGTTTCATCTGCATTAAACGATGCGTTGGAAGATGTTAAAAATAATTCTTCTGCTGCACTACAAAGTGCCGAAGATGCTCAAACCAGCGCTAGTTCAACAGCGTGGATTCTAACTGTTGTTTCCAGCATTGTATCGGTTTTGGTTATCGTAATTGGGCTGTTCTTTTCGTCTCGTTTCATGCATTTGCACGCCGAAAATCAAGTTTCCAAAGCGCTACTGGAACGGATTGAGAAAGAACTAGAAAAGAAAAACACACCGGTCGAAACGGACGCAAGATTAGCAACTTGAAGTGTCGATCCGTCAGGTTAGCCTTCGCTTATTCAGCTATAGCTTTTTTGAGCGACAGCAAAAAACAGCGTTCCGGTCAGCAACAAAACCGACCAAAAGTTGATATGAGCTATCCGTAGGCGATGAATGTTTGTTGTTTGCACATAGCTACCATTTTTTAAGACCCATGCCGCAAATGCAGCGAACGGCAGCTTGGCGGCCCTAGAAAAAGAAAAACGCCCGCCAAAGTGGCGGGCGTCTGAAATCTCAAAGCGGTGCGGTCCGACTTTAGCGGCGGATGCCCAGCTTTTTGATCAGGTCCTGGTAACGCGCTTCTTCTTTGCCTTTCAGGTAGTCCAGCAGCTTACGGCGCTGGGCGACCATTTTCAGCAGACCGCGACGACCGTGGTTGTCTTTTTTGTGGGTCTTGAAGTGCTCGGTCAGGGTGTTGATGCGCGAGGTCAGGATGGCAACCTGTACTTCAGGCGAACCGGTGTCGCCTTCTTTGGTTGCGAATTCTTGCATGACGCGTGCTTTTTCAGCGGCAGTGATCGACATCGGGGTCTCCTTCAAAGGTTAGAGTTGATGGCGCAGGCCGGGATGTCGTCCAGCACAGGCCCATGGAGAAAACCGCACCGATTCCGATGCGGATGGGCGCGTATAAGCGGAATTTTGTCAAATGGCAAAGGGAATCTGCGGCCTCAGATCATCTGACCATACTGTGCCAGTTGCGCTTCTGAAATCAGTTGAATATCGGCGACAGTCAATTCTTCTGCCCCGTATACCTGCGCCACCTCCTGACCGTTGATGATCACATGCGTCAGGTTGGTGTTGTCACTGTCGCGTTCTACCGAAATTTCGGGTTCAGTCTCTTCTTCCCAGGTGACAAGCAGTTTGTCCTCGCCGGGCTGGAAGCCCATGACGGTAACATCGTCTTCTCCCGGGCTCAGCACGATGTCATCCGCGCCCTGGCCGCCTGTCACAACATCCCCGTCCCCTGCAATAATAGTGTCATCACCATCCCCGCCGTTCAGAAAATCCTGTTCGGCCGCACCCTCTTCGATGCCGAACACAAAGTCGTCCCCATCGCCGCCAAAGATTGCATCTTCGCCCGCCGCTCCGACCAGAACGTCATCCCCGAAGCCGCCTTGCAATGCGTCGTCACCGGCCCCGCCGTCCAAAGTATCGTCACCCTGACCGCCATAAAGCTCGTCTTCCCCGTCACCACCGTCCAGAACATCGTTTCCGAAATGTCCGAACAGAGCGTCATCGCCCATGTCGCCAAACAGCAGGTCGTCATCCGCTTCGCCATGCAGGACATCGTTGTCCGGCCCGCCATAGATGGTATCCATCCCGTCGCTGCCATGCAGGACGTCATCCCCCTGGCCCCCGTGGATCGTATCGTCACCGCCATAGCCGTTGATCTGATCCACGCCGTCCCCTCCGGTGATGATGTCCGGGCCGTCTTCTCCGGCAATGACCAGATCGCCTTCGAATTCGGAAAGGACGATACCGGTGGACAGGGGTTCGACTTCGGTTTCGACGGGGTCTTCGACATTTTCGCCGATATCCAGGAATTCCCCGGTTTCGGCTTCGGATCGCGGCTCATCTTCGGGAATGTCATCTGACACGTCCTCGTCTTCGATCAGCATGTCGCTCATCGCGTAAGCTGCACCGCCGATGGCGGCCAGTCCGATCAATCCGGCCAGAAACATGGCACCCTCCGATGGCAGAAAACTCCGAGGGGATTGTCTCATTCTGCAGGCAGCAGCGTCAAAGATAAGTTGTTGAAAGGGTTAATACTTTATCACCACTGCTCAGGCTGTTGAGTGTAGGCGATGTAAAGGGGGTGCTTGGGGTGGCCGTCTTTGGTCAGACCCAAATGGAACAGGGGTTGACCCGTCTGACGCAACAACTGTTCAACTGCCGGGCCACGGTCCAGATGTGCGCCGTGGGTGCCCCAGGCGGCAATGACCCGATCGGCCCAGTCCACGCCATCCAGAATCGCCCTGTCATTTTCTGGTCCCACTGGATCAGTGGCAGCGCGCATCTTGCGCGGGTCAGTGTCGCGCCAGGCAAAGATGTTGGTCACCTGAAACGCGCCAAACCCCAAGGCCCGCGCGCGGCGCTCGCAGCGTTCCACCGTAGGGTCATTTACTGCCTCAGTCGCGGTCGAGGGGTTCAGCATCACAAACAATGCCTTCTGCCCCTTTGGATCCCAGACGCGGGTCAGGCTATAGCGATACTTCTCGCAATCGGAATAGATGGCGGTCGAGGGCGCATCGCCCTTGGTATGTGTTCGGGTGATCATGCCAACCGCCTAACACGTGAGTTAGGCGACGAACACCCGGCTCGGATGCAGCTCGCCTGATTTGTAGATTCCCACAGCCACCGCCTTGCCGTCCAACGAGGCCCAGGCTTCATCGCCGTATTCGACGTCTGATGCCATCACCATGCCGGGATTGCCGTTGCGCAGGCGGGTGGCGCCCTCCGGGGTGCATTTCAATTCGGGCAGGTCCGACAGGCCGGTTTCCAGCGGGTGCAGATACGCGTCCAGCGCGGTTGTCTTGGCCATATCGTCGATCTGTTCGATGGTCAGGCCATCTTCGGCCTCAAACGGGCCGGACCAGATGCGGCGCAGTTCCTTGACATGCCCGTGGCATCCCAGTGCCTCACCCAGATCGCGCGCGATTGAGCGCACATAGCCACCTTTGCCGCAGGTCATTTCCAACACCACGTGGTCTTCATCGGGGCGGTCGACAAGGATCAGTTCCTCGACCCAAAGGGGCCGAGCGGTCAGTTCCACATCCTCGCCATCGCGCGCCAGTTTATAGGCGCGCTGGCCGTCGATCTTCACGGCAGAAAACTTAGGCGGAACCTGCATGATGTCGCCCAAAAACGGGGTCAGCGCCTGTTTGATGTCCTCATCCGAAGGGCGCGCATCGCTGCTTGAGATCACTTCGCCCTCGGCATCGTCGGTATTGGTGGCTTGACCCAAACGCACGGTGAACGTGTAAGCCTTCAGCGCATCGGTGATATAGGGAACGGTCTTTGTTGCCTCGCCCAAAGCCACGGCCAGAACGCCGGTTGCTTCGGGGTCCAGTGTGCCCGCATGGCCCGCCTTTTTGGCATCCATCGCCCAACGCACCTTGTTGACCACAGCGGTCGAGGTCATGCCCGCAGGCTTGTCCACAACCAGCCAACCGGAAATGTCGCGACCCTTGCGTTTGCGTCCCATCTTGCACCTTGCCTTTTGCTGAGGCGCGCGGGTTAACGGATCACACCCGCCCTGTCAATTTGCAGGCATGTCCTCAACTACACCCACAATCGGTCCCAACGAGAATCCCAGATCCGAACGGTTGCCTGCGCGGTCATACATTCGTGAGATATTGCCGTCCAGAAACAGCGCGTTTGGGGTGTTCAGAACATCGCGAAACAGTCTGCCGAATTCGTGGAAGGTGACATAATCTTCTGAGATCGCAAAAACGGCCCGCGCGCCATTGGCACTGGTGCCAACACCGTTGCGGATATAGCGCGAGGTCGAATCGGGCAGAAAGCGCGGGTGCAGCTCGCCGTCGATCACCAGCATCGGGCCGGATTGGGTGGCAAAGCGGCAGTCCGGTGTTTGATCCACGAAATCCAGCGTCTCGAACACATCGGCGCGCCCGTTGCGGATGCAGAAAACGCCATTGGGCAGCAGGCCGAAATTGCCGGGGCCGGGGTTCGCGATTACCCGCATCTGCTCCTGCCCATCTTCGACATAATGGCCGACGGGCGAGCGGTCGTCGTGATACATGCCGGCGTTCATCGCAAAGGCCAGCCGTTTGCCCTCGGGTTCAAGCGTCTCGTTAACCGATGAGAAATGCCCCAACACTTCGCCGTCTTCACCATTCAGAAACAGGCGCAGATCCGCTGCAGTCGCATCGACCTCGCAGACGGTGTAGCGCAGACCGTCGTGAGTAACCTTTTCACACGTAACCGCAGAGGCTTGCGCGGCCCACAAAATCGCGCCCAATGTTGTTAAAGTACGGATCACTCGTCCAGATCGCGGCGCACCGCGTCCTGCTGGAACATGCGGCGGGTGTCGTCCAGACGGTCAAACGTGTCATCCAGACGGAACCGCAGATCGGGCGAGAACTTCAGGTTCAGTTTCTTGCCGATCACGCGTCGTAATTCACCTTTATTGCGGGCCAGCAGGTCGATCACGTCCTCTTGCCCTTTGCCGCCCAACGGCAGCACATAGGCCGTGGCGATTTTGAGATCGGGCGAGGTACGGACCTCACCCACGGTGATCGACATGCGGTTCAGGTCGGGGTCGTGGACATCTCCGCGCGCCAGAACTTCGGACAGGGTGCGACGTATCAGTTCGCCGACACGCAGCTGTCGTTGGGACGGGCCGGGGCCATCGTGGAATTTGTTCTTTGCCATATCCCCGATCTAAGCCCAAAGCGGGGCTTTGCCAAGCGGGCGCGAACGGGGTAGGAGGCTTTGAGCCGACTTAGCGAAAAGGACCAGCGCAATGACCCATATTCCGGGGATCGTTATCACAGGGGCTTCGGGCCGCATGGGGCAGATGCTGATCAAGACTGTCACCGACAGTGATCAGGCGCGTCTGGTTGGCGTGGTCGAGCGCAAGGGTCACGATTGGATCGATCAGGATGTGGGCACGGCCATGGGTGGTCAGGCGCTGGGCGTCACCGTCACTGACGATCCGCTGGAGGCGTTTGCGCAAGCGCAGGCGGTGATCGATTTCACCGCGCCCGAAGCGACTTTGGAATTTGCCGCTCTGGCTGCGCAGGCGCGTTGTGTTCATGTCATCGGCACTACGGGCATGTCCGACGAACAAATCGCGTCACTTGAACCGGCATCACGCCACGCCGTGATCGTGCGGGCGGGCAATATGAGCCTTGGTGTGAACCTGCTGGTGCAACTGACCAAGAAAGTCGCTGCCGCATTGGATGAAGATTTCGATATCGAGATCATCGAAGGCCACCACCACCACAAGGTCGACGCGCCCTCGGGCACAGCGCTGATGCTGGGTGAGGCCGCTGCCGAGGGGCGCGGCGTCAGATTGGCGGATGTGTCTGATCGAGGCCGTGATGGCATCACCGGTGCGCGCAAGCGGGGTGATATCGGCTTCCACGCCATTCGCGGCGGCGATATCGTTGGTGAACATGATGTGCTGTTCGCTGCCCCCGGAGAACGCATCGTCCTGCGCCATTTGGCCAGTGATCGTGCAATCTTTGCCCGTGGTGCCCTCAAGGCCGCACTATGGGGTCAAGGCAAGACACCCGGGCAGTATGACATGGTGGACGTACTGGGGTTGTAAGCCATAGACGCCCGAATTGTTGGCGCTAAGCTCTGATCTATGCGTTTACGTCGTTCCGGTCTGGCAACTGGTGTCCTGCTGGCACTATTTTATCTGACGCTGCTGCCGTTTGTGGCGCACGGGTTTGGTATGATCGGCGTCGGCCTGTCGCATGATGCGCCTGCGCAAAGCTATTTGTTTGCGGACGGTCAGAGCGTCGGCAACGCGGCGATGATTCTACATATCTTTGCCGGAACGGTGTTGGTAACGCTGGTGCCGCTGCAACTGGTCCGCGCCCTTCGGCAGCGCTTCAACTGGTTTCACCGCGCCTTGGGTGCTGTGCTGGTCGCGCTGGCTCTTGTGACCGGGATGGCGGGGATGACTTATATCCCTTTGCGAGGCACGATTGGTGGGCCGGTGATGTCTGCCGCGTTTTTCCTATATGGGATTTGCCTGTTCACCGCAGCCTTGATGGTGGCGCGCATGGCGCTTTGCAATGACCGCGCGGGGCACTGGGCCTGGGGGCTGCGGCTGTTCTGGCTGGCGCTGGGATCATGGCTCTACCGGGTGCATTACACGCTGTGGTATCTGCTGACCGGCGGGCTGGGGTCAGAGCCCGACTTCTCGGGCCCTTTCGATCTGGTTCAGAACTTTGCGTTCTACGTGCCCTATTTGCTGGCTGTGCAGATTTGGATCGTGCGCAAAGGGTCAGGGCATCAAGGGGCTTTGGTTAAAAGCCCTTGATCCTGTCTTCGCGCAATGGGCAGGCCAGGTACACACCGAACTCTTTCCCGATATCCGCGCTGACCCGTGCGTGAACTGCACCCTGCCGGTCGAGGAATCGTTGGTCATCTTCGACCGGGAATATCCCCTCGTGCCAGATGCCCGGGTGGATATAGAGGCCACGCGAGCCGTCGCACCAGAACGCCACCACCTTGTCGGGCGTCAGGTTGTCACCGGGCAGGGCCGCGGGGACGATGAAGGGTTTTTTGTCCAAAGGCCAAAACATCTGACCGCCGTCGGGGTGATAGTTCATGTGCCAGAGCAACACCTGATCACGGGGCGCGGTTTGCCGATCCGTCTGCGCGGTTTGCGGATCCGTGGACCAGCCAAGAACGTAATGCCCTTTGACGGCTTCGTTCTCGCCATACAGCACGTCGCCTCGCCAGTCACATTTGAACGTGCCTTCGACCCAGCCGCCTTCGTCGCCGGTGCCTTCGTCGATGGGGCGCCAACCTTGTTGCGGCCAGCGGACTATCTCGATTTCAAAGGTCTCGGGGTCATCGACCAGACAGCCATAGCCTTTGACCGTCTGATCTGTTGCGCGGATCAGAGGAACTTCGTGCCAGGGTAGCGAGGGCTTGGAACTGGCCTCGAAGATGTATTCAGGTGCAGTCACGACGTGCCCAGATGTTTGTCGACCATGCGCTGCACCATGGGTGCAAAATAGGGGAAATCGGGGGTCTCCATATCCGCGCGTTTACCGGCCTCATCCAGATAGCGAACCTGAATGATCTCTTTCAGGTTTGGGTTGGATTCGAATGCGACAACCTCTTCCGCGCTCATCGGGCCGCCCTGCAGTTCCAGCGTGTGGACCGAGGCAGTCGACAGGCGTTGAAAGTACTCGGGCTTGGTGGCGCAAAGATACCGTTTGGCCGCCACGTGATAGCGGCAGCAATCGGTGATGACCGAGGGGAAGAACTGTTCCAGTACCTCAGCGCCTGCGTCTTCGTGATGGCGGTCTTCGGTATCGTCGGGGTGATAAGTGCCGAATTCGGACGTAAAATGCCCGATGTCGTGCAGAAGTGCACCGACGATGATTTCCTCTGGCTGGCCGTTCTGCTTGGCGATGGTGGCCCCTTGCAGCATATGTTGGGCCATGGTGACGGGTTCGCCTAAGTACTCCTCGCCGCCGCGACGTTCGAAGATGTCACCGATGAAGGCCACGATATTGTCCCTGTTCAGGGTCGAGAAATCGGGTTTCATTCAGCCGCCTCCGGTTGTGTTATTTCCATCGCGGCGAGTGTGGACAGCAATCCATCCTTGTCAGCATAGCATCCCTGCAACCAGCGTGAGCCTGCACCGGAATAGCCCAGACGCGCGTGCAGCACGCGTGTGTTGTCGACGATAAAGCTTTCGCCCGGTTCCAGCTTGAACGACACGCCCATCGCCGGGTCGTCGATGATTCCACCCAATTGGCGGTAGGCAGCGTAATAGGCTTCCATCTTCTCAAAGGGGATATCGACGAACGGCGCGGAGGAGCGGTTGTTGAAACGGATTCCGATCAGTTCGCCATCTGGCGACAGTTCGATCATTGGGCGCCGCGACCGCAGGCAGACGCCGTCCGAGCCCTTGTATTCGAACCGCGCCGGGAAGCCGGCCAACAGGGCAAAACCCTCGGGGTTCTGATCGCGCAGCTTCTCGGCGGCGCGGAAGCCGTCGACCACGATGCTGTCACCGCCTTCGGCTGAATTCTCCAGACAATACAGAATTTGCAGCGTCGGCACCGGGTCGCGGTAGGGGTTATCGGTATGGGCCTGCAACCCAAGCCCGGTATAGGCGAGGTTGGTGGGGTTCACCTCGGTCCGCACTTCGAAATAGGGGCCATAATTGGTCTCGCGGACATAGCCAAACAGATCGGCCACCTTCAGCAGCGATTCCGGTTCGGTTGGGCCGCCTGTCAGCTTGGCAAACCCTAACTCGGCCACCGCCGCTAGCCAATTGCGCTTAGCAACCGGGCTGGCGTGGACCTCGTTCCAATCTCCGCTGGGGGCGTCGATGCCACGTTCCCAGGTGGTGATACCGGTGGCGATGCGGCCGAACTCGGCGGCTTGTGCGCTGTCATAACTGTGATCGGCCAGCCAGTCGGCAGGGAAGGTCACTGTCTTGCCCTCGGGCTGGAAGGTGATCACGAGGTCGCCGTTCAACACATCGGCAGCGCTGACCGAAATGTTGGCGGGGATGTCCCCGATAGTGATCAGGCGCTGACCGTTGCCGGGCGCGCGGGTGTCCGGGTCCAGCGCGTTGTCACGCAGCCAGATGGCGTGAAAGCGGGCTTGGCTATCGTCGGTGAAAGTCACGGTCACGACGTTGGTGTCATGAGTAGCGGTGCGCAGCATTGGGGATCTCCTGTTCGGCGCGAGCTTTGGTTGAGCAGATACGCCGTTCATGGCATTACGACAATTAATCCTTATTTCGTCTGAGGCTTGGAAAATCTTATGGCTAAGAAAAAGGTGGGATTACCGCCGCTGGACTGGCTGCGCGTGTTCGAGGCCGCAGGGCGTTTGGGCGGGTTCTCGGCTGCGGCCAAAGAGTTTGGTTTGACGCAGGCCGCTGTCAGCCAGCGGATCGGAAACCTTGAGGCTTGGTTGGGCCGATCCCTGTTCGTGCGCGAAGCGCGGGGTGTGTCGCTGACGGTAGAAGGCGAGAGCTATTTGCCTTTGGTGCAAGACAGCCTGCAGGCGTTGGAGCGCAACACAGAGGATCTGTTCGGCAAGTCCCCGCGTGAGTTGCGGGTGGCCGGGTTGTCATCCAATATTCATGCGCTGGTACTGCCTGCTCTACCTGTCTTTCACCAGTTGAGACCCAAAGTGCAGGTGATGACCGACTCGGTCGCACGTCGGTCTTCGTTGGATGAAGAACGGACCTGGCTGCAAATCCGATATGGCCGCGGTATGTGGGCCGGGCGCGATGCGGCCTTGATCGCGCGCGAGGTTCTTGTGCCCATGGCGGCCCCCGACGTTGAATGGGGTGCGCCTTTGATCGATCTGCGTGGTGAGCGCCCGGGGTGGCGGGAATGGTGTCAGAAATGCGATAAGAAGGATGTACCGACTTCCCAAATCAGTTTTGATTCAATGGAGCACGCAATCTCGGCGGCGCGGCGCGGCCTTGGTGTGGTGTTGGGGTCAGTTCCGCTGGCTTCTGCCGATCTTCAAGAGCGGCGGCTGCGCAGACTGGACCAACCTGAGCTGCAAACAAAAGAAGGGTACTGGCTGACATGGCCCGAAGACCGGGCGACATCCAAGAAACAGCGCGCTTTGATAGGCGACTTCCTCAAGGCACTGCGCGGCTGAGCGCCTAGAAATCAATGGCGATGCCTTTCTTTTCCCAATCACCATAGCGGGCGGGGTCAGGTCCGTCGCGCCCGCCCAGTTCTTTGGGCAACGCCTTGGCTTCGGCTTCGGACTTGCGTCGGCGTTCTTCCGCTTCGGCCAGCGCGCGCCGGGCGGCGGGGGGCAAATCTTTGCGGTCGTCACTCATGACATCGGGTTCCTTTCCGTGCTGTGTCTTGATATACGCCCGCGTCCGCCATTGGCAATGCGGGCGCAAGTCACAGTAAGGCGGTACCATGGCAAACAGCGCAACAGCAGCACGGCGCAGCGCAATCTATCTGCTCGATCAGGTTCTGGGTGAGGGTCGCCTGTTGTCCGAATGTCTCGCAGCGGGTGCATTGGACCGGCTGGGTCCCGAAGATCGCGCGCGGGCTCAACGGTTGGCGTCAGAGACCTTGCGCGGCCTGGAACGCGCCGACAGGTTGTTGGACAATCACTTGAACCGCACACCCGCCCTAACAGTCCATAACGCGCTTAGGCTGGGCACAGTCGAGCTTTGTAACGGAGAAGCCGCGCATGGTGTGGTGAATTCTTTGGTCGAGATCATTAGCCGCTCGCGCAAGCACGGGCGTCTTAAGGGCCTGGTGAATGCGGTTCTGCGCAAAGTGGCAGCCGAAGGCCCTGAAGCCTGGCCCAAAATGCGAGTCCCGCGCTTGCCGGAATGGCTTCGCAATCCCCTGACTATGGCGTGGGGCGCGGATGCCGTGGCCGGGATGGAGCAGGCGCATTTCGCAGGTGCACCGCTTGATCTTACCGTGAAGCGGGGGGGGATAGGTCCCTCGGGCGATGTGCTGCCGACAGGCTCAATTCGTCTGCAGGATGCCGGTCAGGTTTCGACCCTACCGGGATACAAAGCCGGGGACTGGTGGGTGCAGGATGCGGCGGCGGCTTTGCCCGTTCGCGTTCTGGCACCCAAAGCGGGCGAGACGGTTTTGGACCTTTGCGCTGCTCCCGGTGGCAAAACGATGCAATTGGCTGCGGCAGGAGCGGACGTTACGGCGTTGGATGTTTCAGAAGCTCGGATGGAGCGGGTGCGCGAAAACCTGCAAAGGACGGGTCTGACGGCGAAGGTCATTGTCGGGGATGCGCTGGAACATGAAGGTCAGTATGACGCGATCCTGCTGGACGCGCCGTGTTCGGCCACAGGTACGATCCGGCGGCACCCGGATTTGCCCTTTGCCAAGGATGGGTCCGAATTCGGCGGTTTGATCGAGCTTCAGACGCAGATGTTGGCCCATGCATGGGGTTTGCTGAAACCCGGTGGGCGTTTGGTTTATTGCACCTGTTCATTGTTGCCGGACGAAGGCGAAGTGCAGATTGAAGAGGCGCTTGAGATGTATCCGGACATGAGCGTGGATCGCGACGCAGTGAACATAGCGGGTGTTGATACGGATTGGATGACGGAAGAAGGCGGTCTGCGGCTGCGGCCCGATTATTGGGCGGATCAGGGTGGTATGGACGGGTTCTATATCGCCTGTCTGAACAAATCCGCCTAAGCGCACGCTTTTCGATGACTTGACGATCGACGCGGTCTATCGTTGGGTCTCAAGCGCCAGCAGAGCGCAAGGGGCAGAGTAACGCGAGACATGTCGAACTCGGACACCATGACCAGTCGATGGATGCGGTTTCAGAACCGTTTCTACGCGCGCCTGAGCCAGCGGCAAAAGGCGGTCACGGGATTTGTCGCACAGCCCGATCCGCGCACTGTCGGGTCGTTCGCACGTGGACGGCAATTGGTTGCCGGAAACCTCTTGTTTGCCGGATATCTGGTCGAGGCCGAAGATACCGGGCTCTGGGACGTCGTCGCCCCCAGCGCAGGTTTCGATGATGAACGCCACGGCTTTGCGTGGCTGGATGATCTGGCCGCAGTCGGAGACATGCGCGCGCGGGAAAAGGCGCAACGCTGGGTCTGGGGCTGGATCGAAGCGCATGGTCGCGGGCAGGGCCCCGGTTGGGTGCCTGACCTGACTGGTCGGCGGGTCATGCGCTGGATCAACCACGCGATCTTTCTGCTGCGTGGGGTGGATGAAAAGCAAAGCAGGCTGTTCTTCCGCTCGCTGGCACAACAGACATGGTTCCTGTCCAAACGCTGGCCGGCGGCGACGCCGGGCCTACCCCGATTCGAGGCTCTGGCCGGATTGGTACAAGCCGGTTTGGCGTTGGAAGGGTTGGAGCAGATGGCCGATCCTGCCCTGCGGGCTCTTGCCAGCGAATGCGATCGTCAGGTGGACGCGCAGGGGGGGATCCCCACGCGCAACCCGGAGGAGTTGCTGGAAGTTTTCACACTGCTCAGTTGGACAACCGCGGCGCTGAACGATCTGGGGCGCGGTGCGCCCGTCGCGCAGGTCAATGCAATCAAGCGGATTGCACCGACCTTGCGCAGCCTCCGCCATGCGGATGGCGCTTTGGCACGATTCCACGGTGGTGGACGCGGAGTCGAGGGGCGTCTGGAACAGGCCTTGGCACAAAGTGGCGTCAAGCATAAGGCAGCGACCGAATTGCCTATGGGCTACGCGCGCTTGTCTGCTGCACGCACCACTGTGATTGTAGATGCCAGTGCGCCGCCCAAAGGTGCCGCTTCGTTCAACGCGCACGCGTCCACATTGGCATTCGAACTGACCTCGGGCCGGCGGCCGTTGATCGTGAATTGCGGATCAGGGGCCAGTTTTGGCCTGGAATGGCGCCGCGCAGGGCGGGCGACGCCGTCGCATTCAACCTTGTGTCTGGATGGGTTTTCCAGCGCGCGGCTGGCAAATCCATTGCCGGGCCGCGAAAGTCAGGCGTTGGTGGATGCGCCGCAGGATGTGCCTGTCGATTTCGAAGACGCGTTTGAGGGTGTCCGCTTCATGGCTGGTCATGACGGGTATGCCAAAGTGTTCGGCCTGACTCATGCGCGGACCTTTGAGTTGCGATTTGATGGGCGCGAACTTGCAGTCGAGGATATTCTGCTGACTGCGACCGACAAGGCAAAGCGCCAGTTCGACAAGGCTATGGACGCTTCAGGGCTCAAGGGGATCGGGTATGATATCCGTTTTCACCTGCATCCGGACGTGGATGCGGCGCTGGATTTGGGCGGGGCGGCGGTGTCCATGGCCCTTAAAAGCGGCGAAATCTGGGTTTTCCGCCATGATGGCATTGGAAAATTGTCCGTCGAGCCAAGCGTTTACCTTGAAAAGGGGCGTTTAAAGCCGCGCGCGACAAAACAGATCGTTCTATCTGGCCGCGCAATGGAGTATGCGACCCGCATCCGGTGGACGCTGAGCAAGGCACAGGACACAGCCTATGCCGTGCGCGATACGCACCGGGACGAGCCAGAATTCGACTGACGCCAAAAGGACCTTTGGACCCATGACCGATCTTCACCCCGTGCGCCGCGCGCTGCTTTCCGTATCCGACAAAACCGGGCTGATTGAGCTGGGCAAGGCGTTGGCCGAGCGCGGGGTCGAGCTGCTGTCGACCGGCGGTACGGCCAAGGCGCTGCGCGATGCTGGGCTTGAGGTAAAGGATGTCAGCGAGATCACCGGTTTTCCCGAAATGATGGACGGCCGAGTCAAGACCCTGCACCCGATGGTGCATGGTGGCCTGTTGGCGCTGCGTGACAACGACACCCATGTCGCGGCAATGGACGAACATGGTATTGGCGCGATCGATCTGCTGGTGGTGAACCTCTACCCGTTCGAAGCCACGGTCGCCAAAGGTGCGGGCTATGATGAATGCATCGAGAATATCGATATCGGTGGCCCGGCGATGATCCGTGCGGCGTCCAAGAACCACGCCTTTGTAAACGTAGTGGTGGATGTTGAAGATTACTCCTCTTTGCTGGACCAGTTGGAAGAGAACTACGGCAAGACGTCGTATGGTTTCCGCCAGTGGCTTGCCCAAAAGGCGTATGCCCGCACGGCGGCCTACGACACGGCAGTCTCGAACTGGATGGCCGACGCTCTGCAGCTGGAGGCCCCTAAGCGTCGCGCCTTTGCAGGAGAGTTGAAACAGACTCTGCGTTATGGCGAGAACAGCCATCAACAGGCTGCGTTCTATACCGATGGCACCAACCGCCCGGGTGTGGCCACTGCCGTGCAGCATCAGGGCAAGGAACTGAGCTACAACAACATCAACGACACCGACGCCGCGTTTGAGCTGGTCGCTGAGTTCGACCCCACTCAGGGCGCGGCTTGCGCGATCATCAAACATGCCAACCCTTGCGGTGTGGCCACAGGCGGGACGTTGCTTGAGGCTTATAAGGCAGCGTTTGACTGCGACCGCACCTCGGCCTTTGGTGGGATCGTGGCATTGAACCAGCCGTTGGATGCGGAAACTGCGCAAGAGATCACCGGGATTTTCACCGAGGTCGTGATTGCCCCCGGAGCATCGGATGAGGCCAAGGCGATCTTTGCGGCCAAAAAGAATTTGCGCTTGCTGACGACCGACGGTCTGCCAGATGTATCGGCCGGTGGCAAAACAGTACGTCAGGTGGCCGGTGGTTTGCTGGTTCAAGACAAGGACAACGGTTTTGTCGGCATGGACGACCTGAAGGTCGTGACCAAGAAAGCCCCGACTGATGAGCAGATGCGTGATCTGCTGTTTGCATGGAAAGTGGCGAAGCACGTCAAATCCAACGCCATCGTCTACGTCAAAGACGGTTCAACCGTGGGCGTGGGTGCGGGTCAGATGAGCCGCGTGGACTCGGCCCTGATCGCCGCCAAGAAAGCTGAACGCATGGCAGATGTGCTGGGACTGCCGCAGCCGCTGACCATTGGATCGGCTGTCGCCTCGGATGCCTTCTTCCCTTTCCCCGACGGTCTTATGGAAGCGGCTGAGGCCGGTGCAACCTGCGTCATCCAACCCGGTGGATCCATGCGCGATGACGAAGTGATTGCCGCAGCGGATGAGGCCGGTTTGGCCATGGTCTTTACCGGCATGCGGCACTTCCGTCACTGATGCAGTCACGCCTGCTTCTCTGGGCGGCGCTGGCCGCCTTTGCGATCGACCAGATCAGCAAGTATCTGGTCGTCCATGTCATGCGCGTGGCCGAGAAACCAGGTGGCATTGATGTTCTGCCACCGCTGCTGGTTTTCAAATACGGTGAGAATCGCGGTATCAATTTCGGTCTGTTTCAGGGGAATTCCGACTCCGCGCGTTGGGTGCTGATCGGTATTTCGATTGCGATCTGTGTCGGCGTTCTTATCTGGCTCAGCCGTATAGCCGCATCAAAACTCATGCTCTTCTGCGCAGGTCTGTTGATAGGCGGCGCGCTTGGAAACGTGGTGGATCGGCTGTTATACGGCTATGTTCTGGATTTCCTGAACATGTCATGTTGCGGCATCAACAACCCGTTTGTGTTCAACCTTGCGGATGTGTTCATATTTGCAGGCGCTTTGGGGCTGGTTCTGTTCGACAGCAAAAAGCCCTCGTGACGCGCCGAATTATATGAGATAAAAGCGCCAGAAACAGGCTGGAGACACCTATGCGGATGCCGCGCGCCATATTTGTTCTGACTGTTGTCGCAGCGGTTGCGGCATGTTCGAATCCCGGTCTGCGGGATCTGGCGCCTCCGGGGCAGGGTCCGGATGAATTTTCTGTTCTTCCAGTCAAACCACTGACGGAACCTCAGGATTACGCCTTTTTGCCTGCTCCGACGCCGGGCGGTGCCAACTTGACCGATCCGAACCCGAACGCTGACGCCGTGGCAGCGCTGGGTGGCAATGCGGCTGCACTGAACCCGAATACAGCGGTGCCGTCGTCAGATGCGGCGCTGGTCACGGCCTCAAGCCGTTATGGTGTGCCACCTGATGCGCGTCAGGTGGTCGAGGCCGAGGATGCCGCGTTCCGCAAGCGCCGCGGTCGCTGGACCGGTTTGCGTCTGTTCCCTGTCGATCGTTATGGTCAGGTCTATGAACGGCAATCCATCAATCCCTATGCGGAAACAAACGCCGCGCGTAACGCTGGGATTGAAACGCCATCATCGCCTCCTGATGAATAATTCTTAACTTTCCGTCATCGGGCTTGAACCCGGGCCGCACCACCGTAGTTTGAATACCAGAAACGAAACGGAGGATGCCCCATGGTTCGGGCCCTGGCTTTGTCGGCTGCCCTGATCGCTGCCACCCCGGTTTTCGCCGAGGACGGGAAAGAAGCGGTCACTACATTCACTTTGGACAACGGCATGGATGTCGTGGTGGTTGAAGATCACCGCGCGCCGGTGGTGCAACACATGGTCTGGTATCGCGCTGGATCTGCGGACGAGCCGATAGGGGCCTCCGGTGTCGCGCATTTCCTGGAACATCTGCTGTTCAAAGGTACAGACACGCTGGCTCCGGGTGAGTTTTCGGCCACCGTCGCCGCCAATGGCGGCAATGACAACGCGTTCACATCCTATGACTACACCGCGTATTTTCAACGCGTCGCAGCCGACCGGCTTGAGTTGATGATGCGGATGGAATCCGATCGGATGCGGAACCTGCGGCTAAGCGAAGAGGATATTCTGACCGAGCGTGACGTGATCCTTGAGGAACGCAATCAGCGCACGGAAAACAACCCACGCGCCCTGTTCGGTGAACAGATGAACGCTGCGCAGTATCTCAACCATCGCTATGGCGTGCCGATCATTGGCTGGAAGCACGAGATGGAAGAGCTGGATATGGAGGATGCCCTGTCGTTCTACCAGACCCATTATGCACCCAATAATGCCATTCTGGTGGTTACTGGCGACGTTGAGCCTGAAGAGGTCCGAGCCCTTGCCGAGCAATACTACGGCGTGATCCCGGCCAACCCGGATTTGCCCGAGCGGGTGCGGTCGCAGGAGCCACCGCATGCGGCAGAACGGCGCCTGACCTACAAGGACCCGCGCGTGGCGCAGCCCTATGTGCAACGCAGCTATCTGGCCCCCGAACGCAATCCGGGTGAGCAGGAAAAGGCGGCAGCCCTGTTTCTTCTGGCTGAGCTGTTGGGTGGCAGCACCACATCATACCTGAACGAAAAGCTTCAGTTCGATCAGCAAAAAGTCGTCTATGCGGGCGCATTTTATCGCGGCGTATCGCTGGATGACACGACCTTTGACCTGCTGGTAGTTCCGGCGCAGGGTGTGTCGCTGCAAGAGGCCGAAGATGCCATGGATCAGGCGGTCGCTGATTTTATCGCTGAAGGTGTGAACGAAGACGACCTGAACCGCATCAAAATGCAGCTGCGCGCTGCTCAGACCTATGCGCGCGACAATGTGGACGGCATCGGCAACCGGTACGGCCGCGCCCTGACCAGCGGCTTGACGGTCGAAGATGTACAGGCTTGGCCCGACATTCTTCAGGCCGTGACGGGTGATGAGATCATCGCCGCTGCCCGCGAAGTGCTGCAACCCGAGGCATCTGTCACAGGTTGGCTGATGCGAGATGATGAGGTGACTCAATGAAACGGTTCCTTGCAACTCTGATTGCCTGTCTGGTTGCCCTGCCTGCCCTGGCCGAGATCGAGATCGAAGAAGTGACCTCACCCGGCGGCATCAAGGCCTGGCTGGTCGAAGATCATTCGATCCCCTTTACCGCGCTGGAGCTACGGTTTCGGGGCGGCACTTCTCTGGACGACCCGGACAAGCGCGGTGCTGTCTATTTGATGAGCGGTCTGATTGAAGAAGGCGCGGGCGACATGGACGCTCAGACATATGCCCGTGAGCTTGAAGCACTGGCCGCATCATTCAGGTATAATGCAGGCGACGACACCGTATCGATCTCGGCGCAATTTCTGACCGAGAACCGGGATGAGGTGGTCGAACTATTGCGCACCACCTTGCACGAGCCGCGTTTCGATCAGGATGCCATTGATCGCGTGCGCGCCCAGATACTGTCGGGATTGCGCTCGGATCAGACCGACCCGAATGAAATCGCAGGCTTGAACTTTGCAAGGATGGCCTATGGCGACCACCCCTACGGATCAGAAGGGAAGGGCTCGATCGAAAGCGTTTCGGTTCTGACGCGGGACGATGTAGTGGCTGCATATGACAGCGTGTTCGCCAAAGACCGCCTTTATGTTGGAGCCGTGGGCGACATCACTGCAGAGGAACTGGGCGCGTTGCTTGATGCGTTGCTGGCCGATTTGCCTGAGACCGCCAGACCCATCCCGGAAAAGGCTGACGTGACAATTCCCGGAGGTATCAGCGTTGTCGAGTTCGATACGCCGCAATCGGTGGCCCTGTTCGGTCAGGCCGGGATTGATCGGGACGACCCGGATTTCTTTGCTGCGTTTGTCTTGAATCACATCCTGGGTGGTGGTGGCTTTGAAAGCCGCCTGATGCAGGAAGTGCGGGAAAAACGCGGGCTGACCTACGGTGTGGCAACGTATCTTGTGCCCAAGGATCTGGCGTCTGTCTATCTGGGGTCAGTTTCGTCAGCCAACGACCGCATTGCCGAGGCAGTTGAGGTGATCCGTGACGAATGGGCCAAGGCCGCTTCGGAAGGTGTCACCCAGAAAGAGCTGGACGATGCCAAGACCTATCTGACCGGTGCGTATCCGCTGCGGTTTGATGGAAACGGGCAGATTGCCGGTATCATGGTTGGGATGCAGATGGAAAACCTGCCCATCGACTATATCGCGACACGCAATGACAAGGTAAACGCCGTGACGTTGGAAGACGTGAACCGGGTTGCCTCGGAATTGCTGGATCCGGACGGGCTGCATTTTACCGTAGTGGGCAAACCCGTCGGCCTTGAGACCACGAACTGAGCATGAGGGGGTGAGCGCGTCTCACCCCTTTTTCATGCTGCGCAGCATCTCACCCATCATCTGGCCGAACTTACCCGAGCCGCGTTGATACAGCGCGCCGTCGACAGCCAATACAGTACCGCTGATATAGCTGGCCAGATCCGAGCTGAGGAACAGGCAGGCATTGGCCACGTCCTGCGGCTGACCCCAGCGGCCCAACGGTACATCGCGGCGCAGCGCTTCACCGGCATCCGGGGTAGGGGCCAGGCGTTTTGCGCCTTCGGTGCCTTCGATGAACCCCGGCACGACCGAGTTCACGCGGATCCCTTCAACACCCCATTCCATCGACAGCGTCCGGGTGATCTGATCAACCCCTGCCTTCGCGGCACAGACATGAGCTTGACCCTCATAAGGCAGGTAAGATTGCGGAGCCGAGATGTTGATGATGCTGGCACCGGGGCGTTTCAAGAAAGGATACGCCCCTTTCATCACATGGATTGTACCCATCAGGTCAATGTCGATCACGGTCTTGAACGCGTTGACCGACATCTCGGATGCCAGCGCCGGGAAGTTTCCTGCCGCGCCAGAAACCAGCACGTCGAAATCACCATAGGCGTCGTGAAACTGTTTCAGACCAGCGGCCACAGCATCCGGATCACGCACGTCAAAGGCCGCCCCGATGGCGTCCTGTGCGCCTGCGGCTTTCAGCGCGGCCACGGTGTCGTCCACCTTTTCCTGTGAACGGCTGGCGACGGCCAGTTTGGCACCCGAGGCTGCAAAAGCCTCGGCAATGCCACGGTTGATACCGCTGGTGCCGCCAATGACGATGACGGTTTGTCCTGCAAAGTTCATATGGGCCTCCCGTGATGCGCGGGGGCCCTACTCGCCGTAGGGCACCCAGATGTTTTTCACTTCGGTTGCAGCCTGTAGGAAGCGGCGGGAATGGTCCACGCTCCAGTCAAATGCCGTCGCGTTATTAACCCAGGTCCGTTTCAGGTTCCCGGCCGAGACTGTCTCGATCTCTTTCGAAAGGTCAGTTGACGAGAAGGACCAGACCGCGTCCACGTTCAGATGCGAGGCTAGAGGTTTCGCCAGTTCCGCGTGGCTGCCTGTCAAGATGTTGACCACGCCTGCGGGGACGTCCGAGGTCTCCAGAATCTGGTAGAAATCCGTTGCTGCCAGCGGGTAGGGCTCGGATGCCGCCAGAACCACCCGGTTGCCCATAGCAATCGCAGGCGCCATCGCCGAGATCAGACCCAACAGAGGCGCTTCGTCCGCGCAGAGCGCACCGATGACGCCCACGGGTTCCTTCATGGCAATAGCCACGCCCCGGATCGGAACGCCATGCACCTGACCGTCATATTTGTCGGCCCAGGCAGCTGCGGTGAACAGGCGTTGGATCGAGGTTTCGACCTCTTTCGCGCCATCCTTCTTGCCGGTCATGGCGTCGATGCGCGCGGCGAATTCACTCGCACGGGCCGAGAGGTTCTCGCCGATGTAATACAGAATCTGTGCCCGCAGATGGCCGGTGGTCTTGGACCAGCCTATGGCACCCGCTGCGGCCTCAACGGCGTTGCGCACGTCTTTGCGGTTGGCCAGACCCACGTGGCCCAGCAGGCCGGACTTGCCCCAGACGGGTTTGGAATACCCACCATCGGGCCGCGCCTGCTTGCCGCCGACATACATCTTGGCAGTGCGGTCAATCGGATCGACCGGGGACCCTTCGCCCATTGACGCTTCGACCTTCGCAAGAGGTTTGGCCTTATCCTTGGGTTTGGTGTAAGCCGTCAGACCTTCCCAGCCGCCTTCGCGGCCAAAGCCACTTTCGCGCACGCCGCCGAAGCCTGCGGCGGCATCGAACAGGTTGGTGGCATTCACCCAAACCACGCCTGCAACCAGCTTGGGCGCGATGTCCAGCGCAAGGTTCACATTCTCAGTCCAGACTGTCGCGGCCAGCCCGTAACGGGTGTTGTTGGCCAGTTCGACCGCTTCAGCCGGGGTGCGGAAGGTCGAGGAGACCAGAACCGGGCCGAAGATTTCCTCCTGCATCAGCGGGTCGGATGTCTCGAGCCCTGAGATCAGCGTCGGCGGGTAGTAGCAGCCATTTGCGGGCAGTTCACAGGCGGCCTGATGCACGTGACCCGCCGTGTTGCTTTCGACCATGCCCTTGATGGTCTGCAACTGAACCGGATCCACAACCGCGCCCACGTCGATGCATTTGTCCAGCGGATCACCCACCCGCAACCCATCCATCCGCGCGCGTAGCTTCTCGTGGAACCGGTCGGCGATACCTTCCTGCACCAGCAGGCGGGACCCCGCGCAGCAAACCTGACCCTGATTGAACCAGATCGCATCGACCAGACCCTCGATAGCGCTGTCGATATCGGCGTCATCGAAGACGATGTAGGCAGATTTACCGCCCAGCTCTAACGTCAGTTCCTTGCCTGAGCCAGCCGTTGCCTCTCGGATGCGCCGTCCAACGACGGTCGAGCCAGTGAAGGCGATTTTGTCCACGTCGGCGTTCACGATCATCTCGCCCACCGCGCCATCGCCGGTCACGATGTTGACGACACCTTTCGGCAGCCCGGCTTGCGAGCAGATGTCGGCAAACAACAACGCAGTCAGCGAGGTGTACTCGGCCGGTTTCAGAACCACCGTATTCCCCATCGCCAGCGCAGGTGCGATCTTCCATGCCAGCATCAACAGCGGGAAGTTCCACGGGATGATCTGACCACAAACGCCCAAAGCCTGCGCATCGGGCAACTCGGCCTCCATCAACTGCGCCATGCCGGCGTGATAGTAGAAATGCCTCTGCGCCAGAGGGATGTCGATGTCGCGCGATTCACGGATCGGCTTGCCGTTGTCCATGCTTTCCAGCACCGCAAACAGGCGCGCGTGTTTCTGCAATAGCCGCGCAATGGCATAGAGGTATCGCGCACGCCCTGCGCCACCCAGCTTTTCCCATTTCGGCTGCGCTTTGCGGGCAGCGGCCACGGCGGCGTCCACATCGGCCTGTTTCGCCTGTGTCAGCTTAGCCAACACCTCGCCAGTTGCCGGATTGCGGCTGTCGAAGCCTTTTCCCGGTTTGGTGAAGCCGCCATCGATATAGTGACCGAACTTGTCACCTTGATCGACCAGCCACGCCAATGCTTCGGCAGCGCTTTCAGGGGCAGGGCCGTATTCCATGGTCTCGAAGATTTCTTTGACTGTCATAGTTCTTTCCTCAGCCCATGGAGTGACGGTAGCCAGCCGAGTAGGACCCGGTGGCAAAATGTTCCAACTGCCGCTCGATGTCGCCCAGCAGTGACGACGCACCAAAGCGGAACAGGTCGGGCTCCAACCAGCGGTCGCCCAGCTCATCCTTGATCAGCGACAGGTAAACCAGCGCGTCTTTGGCTTTCGAAATGCCACCGGCAGGCTTGTACCCAACGCGATACCCGGTGCGATCATAGAAATCCCGAATGGCGCGGATCATGACCAGCGATACGGGCAGGGTGGCGTTGACGCTTTCCTTGCCGGTTGAGGTCTTGATGAAATCCGCCCCGGCCATCATGCAGACCAGCGAGGCGCGGGCGACGTTACGCAGGCTGCCCAACTCTCCGGTCGCCAGAATGGCTTTGACATGGGCATCGCCGCAGGCCACGCGGAAGGCCTTCATCTCGTCATACAGCGCCTGCCAGTCCCCTGACAGCACATGACGGCGCGAAATGACGATGTCGATCTCTTCCGCTCCGGCTTTTACGCTTTCCTCAATCTCGGCAACGCGCAGGTGGAAGGGCGACAAACCAGCGGGAAATCCGGTTGATACGGCGGCCACTGGAATGCCTGTGCCTTTCAGGGCATCCAAGGCAGTCTCGATCATGTCATGATAGACGCAGACGGCACCTGTCGTGATTGGCGGCATATCCATTGCCTGTAACAGCGATGACGACACAGGCTGGCGCGCCTTCGCACAAAGGCGGCGCACACGGCCTACAGTGTCATCGCCTGACAGCGTCGTCAGGTCGATCATGGTAACCGCCTTGAGCAGCCACGCCGCCTGATAATCCTTCTTGACCGAACGCCGCCCGGGCAGGGTTGCCGCCCGGCGCTCAATGGCCGAGGTATTGGCCTGAACGGCGCGGACCCAGTCCAGATCCAGTTCCATTCCTGGGTTCCGGGGTTCGGTTACTTGCGGCAGATGCGCGGTGCGCACGGGGCTTTCTGAGCTCTGCGTATCCATAGTCACGTCCTTTGGGAGGTTTGCGACAAATTCGCACGGCAGACCGGGGAATGGAAGGTGCTGCATGTAATTGAATGGTAATTTTTTGACCATTCGGACAAAAATAGCAGGCTTTCTTGCGAATAATTCGCATTAGCGTTGACTTAGTTGCGAATGGTTCTCATATTCAGTCTCAACAGGACGCAAAACTGAGGTCGAAGATGATTCGTCGGAGTTTTCTTGCAGCGTTGGCGCTGACCTTCTCGATGCCAGTCGCCGCTTGGGCTGAAGCGCCACTCAAAGTGGTCGCGACAACAGGCATGATCGCGGATGCAGCGCGCCAGGTGGGCGGTGATCAGGTCGAGGTCACAGGCCTGATGGGGCCGGGCGTTGACCCTCATGCCTATCGACAGACCCGCAGCGACATCGTTGCCATGACCCGCGCTGACCTGATCCTTTGGCACGGTCTGTATCTCGAAGCGCAAATGGAAGACTTCTTCCACGATCTCGAACGCAAACGCGCTGTAGTCGCGGTTGCCGAGGGGGTCGATAAGTCCAAACTGCGTGCGCATGATGATTACGCCGACAAATACGACCCACATGTGTGGATGTCGCCCGTGCTTTGGCGCGAAGTTGTGCTAGAGGTTCAAGGCGCTCTAACCGACATTCGTCCCGAAGCGGCAGGCGTGTTTGCAGCCAATGCACAGGCGCATCTTGCCGATATTGACCGTTTGGCGGCTTATGCCGAGAATGTCCTGTCTTCGGTGCCCGAGAACAGCAGAGTTCTGCTTACCGCCCACGACGCATTTGGCTATTTCGGTCAAAGCTATGGGTTCGAGGTTCTGGGCATTCAGGGCATTTCGACCCAGTCCGAGGCGGGTTTGAACCGGATCAGCGAATTGGTTGACCTGCTGGTTGATCGCCAAATCACGGCTGTCTTTGTCGAAAGTTCGGTCTCGGATCGCTCAATTCGCGCGTTGATCGAAGGGGCTGCGGCCAAGGGGCACAAAGTAACGATCGGTGGTGAGCTTTTTTCGGATGCGATGGGCGCAAAAGGCACCTATGAGGGTACCTATATCGGGATGCTGGATCACAACATCACAGTCATTGGAAGTGCGTTGAACGGCGACGCCCCCGGTCGAGGCATGGACGGCAAACTGTCTGCGGGGTTTTGAACAATGCTGGGTCTGGTCAGCAATGATGGTGTGACGCTTGAGGATAACGGGCTGGGTGAAAGCCCGCTAGCGGTGCGTGGCCTGACCGTTTCTTACGGCCAAAAGCCTGCTGTGTTTTCGGTTGATATGACAGTGCAGCCTGGTGCCATGACCGCCATCATTGGCCCAAACGGTGCAGGCAAGTCCACGCTTCTCAAGGCGGCTTTGGGAATCGTCAATCCCCTGTCCGGTCAGGTGACGGTGTTTGGACAGCCGCTGGAGGCGCAGCGCGCGCGTATTGCCTATGTCCCCCAACGGGCCAGCGTGGATTGGGATTTCCCAACACGCGTGATCGACGTTGTGCTGATGGGGCTGTCGCGCGAGCTTGGGCTTCTGGGGCGCGTACGTGCCCGTCACAAAGCCTGCGCGATGGATTGCCTGAATCGCGTCGGGATGCGGGACTTCGCGGATCGTCAGATCGGCCAGTTGTCCGGGGGCCAGCAGCAGCGCGTGTTTCTGGCGCGTGCTTTGGCGCAAGGCGCGGATCTGAACTTGCTGGATGAACCTTTCGCTGGGGTGGATGCCGCCACCGAGAAGGCCATTATCGCGGTGCTGAAATCTCTGAAAGAGGCGGGTAAGACGGTAGTCGTGGTGCATCACGATCTGGCGACAGTGACCGATTATTTCGACCACGTTTTCCTGATCAATACCCGCAAAGTGGCCGAAGGGCCGGTGTCCGAAGCTTTCACTGCAGAAACGTTGCAAGCGGCCTATGGCGGGCGTTTGGCAACTGCGCAGATCGATCAGATATCGCGCGCGCTGGGATAACACATGATTTGGGACGCTCTGACCCTGCAGCTTGGCTATAACGCCACGCTGGTCGCCATTGGTGCGACGTTGCTGGGTGTTTCGGCCGGAGTGACAGGAACGTTCCTGTTTCTGCGTAAACGCGCGTTGGTCAGCGACGCCATCAGCCACGCGACATTGCCGGGCGTCTGTCTGGCCTTCATGGTCTTGGTCGCGCTGGGCGGGGATGGGCGAAACCTGCTGGGCTTGCTTGCGGGGTCTGCAATTTCGGCCTGGGTTGGGCTTCTTTGCATGAACTGGCTGACACGGCGCACCCGACTTGCTGAAGATGCAGCAATCGGAGCGGTTCTGTCTGTCTTTTTTGGCTTTGGGATCGTTTTACTGACGATCATTCAAACCATGGGCGTTGGGCGTCAAGCGGGGTTGGAGGGTTTCCTGTTGGGTTCGACCGCCGGAATGCTGTGGGCGGATGCGATGATCATCGCCATCGGTGGCTCGGCTACGCTACTGCTGGTTCTGATCCTACGCCGTCCCATGACTCTTGTCGCCTTTGACCCGGAATATGCTGCCGCCCGTGGCTTGCCGATCCATCGCATCGACCTTGCGATGATGGGGCTGGTCATGGCTGTCACAGTGGTCGGTCTGAAAATTGTGGGCTTGATCCTGATTGTGGCCTTGCTGATCATTCCGGCGGTTACGGCGCGGTTCTGGTCAGAGCGTTCCGAGCACGTTGTCCTGCTTGCCGGGCTTGCCGGAGGTCTGGCGGGTTACATCGGTGCTGCTATTTCCGCTTCTGCCCCCAACTTGCCGACGGGACCTATCATCGTTCTGGTCAGCTTTGCCTTTTTCGTCCTGTCCCTGTTCTGCGCCCCAAAGCGCGGGGTGCTGGCGGCGGTGTTGCGGCATCTGCGCTTCCAGCGCCGGGTGCATATCCGCCAGGGTCTGTTGGCGCTGGCGCAGGGGCAGAAAATTTATGAACCTCTTACGCTGCGTTTGTTGCGCCGTGCGGGGTTGGTCCGGCCAGACGGGGTTGCCACGGACTCTGGCAAGGCGCGGGCGGCCAAGGCGCTGCGCGATGAAAAACGCTGGGAAATCGTCCGCGCGGATCAGGCGCATGAGGCGACGGCTGCGCTCTATGACGGGCTACGGGATATCGAAACGGTCCTGACGCATGACCAGATCGCTGAAATCGACCGTCAAATCGGCGGGCCGCAAGGAGTGCCGGTATGAGTGGCGAGGAGTTTGTCCCACTGTCGTTGACGCCGCTGCTGATTGGCACATTTGCGGCCATTGCCTGTGCCTTGCCCGGCAACTTTCTGGTGCTGCGCAAACAGGCGCTGATTGGGGACGCGATCAGCCATGTGGTGCTGCCGGGTATCGTGGTGGCGTTCCTGGTGACCGGGGCGATATCGACATGGCCAATGATGCTGGGCGCTGCTGGGGCGGCGATTGTGGCCGTGGTTCTGATCGAAGCCATTCGCCGACTGGGTCAGATCGAACCCGGTGCCGCCATGGGTGTTGTCTTTACCACGATGTTTGCAGCGGGTGTTTTGCTACTTGAGCAAACAGACACCTCTACCGTGCATCTGGACGTAGAACATGCGCTTTACGGCAATCTCGAAAGCCTGATCTGGCTGGACGCAACCGGTTGGGGATCATTGCTGGATGTCGAAGCTCTTGCGGGCCTGCCACCTGAACTGCCTCGGATTGCTCTGACTCTGGTGGGTGTGTCTGTGTTCACTTGGCTGTTCTGGCGGCCGTTGAAAATCTCGACTTTCGATGAAGGCTTTGCGCGCACGATCGGTATTCGCACGGGTGCCCTTGGCATGGCATTGGTCATAACAGCGGCCATCGCGGCGGTGGCTGCATTTGATGCGGTGGGATCGATCATCGTGATCGCCATGTTCATCTGCCCTCCGGCGGCGGCACGGATGCTGACAAACCGGCTTGAGGCACAGATTGCCTGGAGCATTGTGTTCGCCACGGCCTCGGCAGTGTCGGGCTATGTATTGGCGGGATACGGCCCCTTGTGGTTGGGCGGGTCGGATGCAGTCAGCGCGGCTGGCATGATTGCCACGATGTCTGGTCTGATACTTGCCGCAGCCGCCATGTTCGGACCGTGCCGCGCGCATATCGGGGCGCACACATCTACGTGACCCGGCACGTTCCCGCTGCACCTTCCCATGCGTCATCGGCCAAACTCTGCCCAGATGCCCAAAAGATGAATCTTAAGCAGATTATTGGGCAGGCCCATGTTACACGCAGCCATTCATTAGCTGACTCACACCACTCACTTGGTGCGTCCGGGTGGACCCGAAGGCCAAACCGTTCAGGGCCACCCGGACGCCTTTTCTCTGATCAGAAAACCTGTGCAAAGCTGTGGCAGAATCGTGCGCGGCTGTGCTAGGTCTAGGGGTATGGCGCAAGCAAACCCCAATATCGGCGAAGATCGCCCGGTGATCCGACAATTGGATGACGCTGCAATCAACAGGATTGCTGCTGGTGAGGTGGTGGAACGTCCGGCCTCTGCCGTGAAGGAACTGGTCGAGAACGCAATCGATGCAGGGGCCACGCGGATTGCCATCGATATTGCGGATGGAGGCAAGACCCTGATCCGTGTCACGGATGACGGGTGCGGTATTTCGGCAGGTGATCTGCCACTGGCGTTGTCCCGCCATGCCACGTCAAAGATTGATGGGTCGGACCTGCTGAACATCCATACCTTTGGGTTTCGGGGAGAGGCGCTGCCTTCTTTGGGTGCGGTCGGGCGTCTGACCATTACCAGCCGCGTTCCGGGTGCGGATGCGGCGCAGATCCACGTTGCGGGCGGCAAGATGGGCGCGGTCAAACCCGTGGCCTTGCGCGCAGGCACAGTCGTCGAGCTGCGCGATCTGTTCTTTGCCACGCCTGCACGGCTGAAGTTCATGCGCACCGACCGGGCCGAGGCGCAGGCCATTGCAGATACGGTGAAACGGCTGGCCATGGCTGAGCCATCCGTGACCTTCACCCTGCGTGATGTGTCCGGTGGCGGAGAGGGTCGTGTGACCTTCCGCGCGGATCGCGAGAACGGAGATCTGTTTGACGCGCTCCACGCCCGTCTGGCCCGCGTGATCGGGCGCGAGTTTGCCGAGAATGCGCTGCAAATCGACGCTACGCGTGAGGGCATCCGGCTTTATGGCTACGCTGCCTTGCCGACCTATTCGCGAGGTGCTGCGGTGGCGCAGTATCTTTTCGTCAATGGTCGGCCTGTGCGTGACAAGATGTTGACTGGCGCATTGCGGGCCGCTTATTTCGATTTTCTTAGCCGGGATCGGCATCCGGCGGCGGCTTTGTTCATCGACTGTGATCCGACGCTGGTTGACGTGAACGTTCATCCCGCCAAATCCGAGGTGCGGTTCCGCGACCCCGGCGTTGCGCGGGGCTTGATTGTGTCCAGCCTGCGCCATGCATTGGCCGAGGCCGGGCATCGGGCGTCCTCGACCGTGGCCAATGCGACCTTGGGCGCGATGCGGCCCGAACTTGCGCAATCTGCCACAGCGCGGGTGTACCAGATGGATCGACCTTCGCCAGCAGCGCGACAGGCCGCTTACCGGGCGCAATCTCCGGGCTTTGCTGAACTGGCCCAGGACTACAGTGGCAGCATTGTCGAGCCTACCCCGGTTGCGCCGATTGCCGAGGCAGAAGAATCTCAACCGCAGGATCTTCCCTTGGGGGCTGCGCGGGGACAGGTGCACGAGAATTACATTATCGCGCAAACCGCCGACGGTATGGTGATCGTGGATCAACACGCCGCACATGAACGGCTGGTTTATGAAAAGCTGAAAACGCAGATGGCGGAAAACGGCGTTGCAGCGCAGGCGCTTCTGATCCCGGAAATCGTGGAGCTGTCTGAAGGCGATTGTGCGCGCCTGATGGCCGTTGCTGAAAACTTAACGCGCTTTGGTCTGACCATCGAACCCTTCGGTGGCGGGGCCGTTGCTGTGCGTGAAACCCCTGCCATCTTGGGCGAGGTCAATGCCCGCGCGATGATCCTGGATATCCTTGATGAGTTGGCCGATCAGGGTGAAAGCCAGATGGTGCAGGCAAAGATCGAGGCGATCCTCAGCCGAGTGGCCTGCCACGGCTCTGTCCGCTCTGGTCGCCGTATGCGCGCCGAAGAGATGAACGCTTTGCTGCGCGAGATGGAGGCGACGCCGCATTCCGGTCAGTGCAACCACGGTCGCCCGACCTATGTGGAGCTGAAACTCAGCGATATCGAAAGGTTGTTCGGACGCAGTTGATCCGTCGTTCGGAACCAATTAAGAAGACAGAAACAAAACGAGAACATAAAGACTGATATGATCCAGATTGCAGGCACCCAGATCCCAGTAGATGACCCGGTCTTTTTGACCGGTGGCGGGGTTGTCCTGCTGATCCTTTTGCTTTTGTTCCTGTCGCTGCGGGCGGCCAATCGCTCGGCCCGGATGGCGGAACCTCTGGCGCGGCAGATGGCGCATCTGGGACAGCATGTGCAGCAACTGGGGCAGGGGCAGGAACAATTGCGCGGCGGTCTTCAGCATGTCTCGGACACGCAAGCCAATGCGCAAGTGCAGGTGATCCAAACAGTCGAGGCGCGCCTTTCCTCGGTTCAGCAGCAGATGAATGACCGGCTGGCGGACAACGCGATGAAGTCTGCACGCGCGCTGGCCGAAATGCAGGAGCGGATGAAAGAATCGCTGCATGGGTCATCGAAACAGACCGCGACATCCCTGACCCAATTGCAGGAACGTCTGGCCGCGATCGACAAAGCGCAGGACAATATCACCAAACTGTCTGGTGACGTTCTCAGCCTGCAGGATATCCTGTCGAACAAGCAGACGCGCGGGGCGTTTGGCGAAATCCAGCTGACAGACATTGTGTCAAAGGCACTGCCAAGGGACAGTTTCCAGTTGCAGGCCACCCTGTCGAATGGGCGTCGTGCGGACTGCCTGATCCATCTGCCGAACCCGCCCGGCCCCATCGTGATTGACAGCAAGTTCCCGCTGGAGGCGTATGAAGCATTGATCGGTGCGACTAATGACACTGAGCTGAAAGCGGCGTTGCAGATGTTCCGCAGCACGGTGCGTAAGCACATCAACGACATTGCCGAGAAATACATACTGGATGGTGAAACCGCTGATGGTGCGCTGATGTTCCTGCCGTCCGAGGCCGTCTATGCCGAGCTTCACGCAAAGTTCCCTGAGCTGGTTCAGGAAAGTTTCAGCAAGCGCGTCTGGATCGTTTCGCCGACCACCTGCATGGCGACGCTGAACACGATGCGCGCGATCCTGAAAGATGCCCGGATGCGCGAACAGGCAGGTGCGATCCGCAAAGAATTGGGACTGCTGCACAAGGATGTGGAGCGTCTGGGTGATCGTGTGACCAATCTGGATCGTCATTTTGGTCAGGCGGCAAAGGATATCTCGGAAATTAAGATCAGCGCCGAAAAAGCCGGCCGACGGGCGCAGCGTCTGCACAATTTCGATTTTGAAGAAATCGCACCTGATGCCGCGTCAGAGGTTGTGCCATTGGCGCGTCACGAAGGTTGAGACTTACTGGATCGACAGGTCCAGGTTGTACCCGACGGTTTTGCCGGTATCTCGGTCATTTCCCATCAGATAAACACGGATCGTATAGTCTCCGTCCTCTGGCAGGTTGATCCGAGCGGTATTGCCGTCAATCGAGCCATTATAAATCGCAACCCCATCACTGCCCGGGGGCAGGATGTTGAAATAGACCACGCCGTTTCCATTGGTGTCACTCACCTGAAGGTCGGCGAACATCTCCTGACCGGCTTTTGCACCCAACACATAGTCGAAGTATTCGTCGCCAGTGACAGCCCCGCTGACCATGGTGCCATAATTGCCGGACTGAAATTGCACCTCTGAGGTCATCTGGGCTAACGCCGCAGGCGCGAAACCAAGCAGAAGGGCCGACAAAAGAAGTTTTCCTGTCATGTCTGTTTCCTTTCAAGCTTCGCTTTAGCCGGAAATCACCAGCAGGTCAGATGCGCAGGAAGGGCTGGAATAATCGCGGCATAAGCTTGTTGAATTTCAACGGTGCATCTGTGACTGCAAGACAAATGCAGTCTTCCGAGATATCCGCGACAGGTGTGTGTTCCAAATCCTCGTCAGCGATCTCAACGTCGCCGCGGGCAAAGTGATCCACCTCGTCCGAAAACGCGCCCTGCAATACCATAGTCAGTTCCATGCCCTGATGACCGTGATCCGGGACCGCAGCACCGGCCGGGATGAACAACAACCTTGCCATGGCCTCTTTGGTGGTCGGCAGAATGGCCTGCTTCACGCCCATACCGATGGATTTCCAGCGGATGTCCGCGACAGTTCCGCCCACATAGTCCTGCAAGGGGGTAGGCAGCACGGCGCAGCCCGGTCGCGCGGGCTTGGGGCTCGGTGCGCCCTGCGCAATCAAGGCCATGGTCGCCGCGAGGGACGCATCAGACATGGCAACCGAGCCTGCCTGATCATCCAGAACCTGCCCGCCAACGGCGTCAAAGCTCTCGGCCCGTGCGCGGCAATGGTCACACAGGGAAAGATGGGTTGCGACCATAAGATCGAACGCCTCGGGCAGAGTTCCTGCGGCATATGCCATCAGCAGGTCATCTGTAAGGTGATGTTTAATCGACTTGCTCATCTTACTCATCTCAGTTCATCGCGTGGCGCAAGCGGTCCAGCGCCAGCCTAATACGTGATTTGATCGTTCCCAGGGGCAACCCGGTCTGAGACGCAATTTCGCGGTGACTCAGGTCGCCGAAATACGCCTTCTCGATCAGCTCTCTCTGCGCTTCAGGCAACGCCAGCATGGCGGTGCGCAGCTGCGCGGTTTCCTGTTGCAGCGCGATTACGTCGTCCTGGTCAGGCTCGGCCTCGGGTCCCCATCCCAGTTCCTCGGGTTCGGGGCGGCGTTGCTTGCGCAGAACGTCGATGCGCTTGTTCCGAGCAATCGTGAAAACCCACGTGGCCACAGTGGCCCGTGTTGGATCGAACAGATGGGCCTTATGCCACAAGGTCGCCATCACCTCTTGCGCGCATTCTTCGGCCATGGTGGCATCAGACCCTGATTTCATCAGGAACGCCTTGATGCGTGGCGCGAAGTGTTGGAACAGCTCGGCAAAGGCCGACTGGTCCTGCGCATCCCGGATGCGTTTGACGTGTTCCACCCACTCGGTTCTGGTGTCGCAACTTGCTTTCGTTCCGTTCACCTGTCTACCCTTGATGCGTTTCTTCCCGCGCCAAGGCTGAGGGGCGGCTGTGTCAGCCGCAGGTTCGTCCAAGGTCGCAGTATTGATCTCGGTAAACATAACCACATTACGGGCTGCGCCCCAAGCCGGATCACTTTATCGGGACATTTTGATCCAAAGCGCGCTATTTTCCGTAACACTACTATACAAATACGGCGGAAAACGATGCTGTTTTAAGCGGTTATGGGCAGGTCTGAAAACACACGATGGCAAAAGAAATTGATCATATCGCGGGCCACACCTATCACGGGCGCAAGGGCGGGATCGAAAACGCGTTTCGGTATTCGGTCGATTACATCCTGTTCGACCCCGAGGCCAAGTTGTCCACACCCCTGTTGTTTTCACGTGACCGCGCAAACCTCGCCAATTGGCGTACGCGTGATCATGGCGGGGCGCCCGGTCAGGGCGAAGGTGCCGCGTGGGTGCGTACCCGCTTTGACGAGATGGCCGTGCCGCAACCGGCGCGGATAATATTGCTGACCCAGCCACGGGTTCTGGGGCATGTCTTCAACCCCGTCAGCTTCTGGTTCTGCTTTGACGGCAACGACCAACTCTATACGGTGGTGGCCGAGGTGACGAACACCTTTGGGACGCGTCACAGTTATCTGTGCCACAAGCCAGACTTTGCATCCATCGAACCATCGGATCGGGTGGTGGCGGACAAGCTGATGCATGTTTCGCCATTCCAGAAGATCGAAGGCAGTTATACGTTTCGATTTGATTTCCGTCCTGACAGGGTTGGTGTTTGGATCGACTATACTCGACCCGACGGTGGGTTGATCGCCACCTTGACAGGACCCCGTCAGCCGCTAACCAATCGGGTGATCCTGTGGTCCTTGCTGCGGCGTCCGTTTGGGGCCCGGCGGACATTTACTCTGATTGTTTGGCAAGCGTTCAAACTGTGGCTTAAAAAGGCAACCTTTCGCCCGTTTCGATCCCAGCCTGTACCAGACCAGCCAATGTCGCGTGTGCGTGACTGACCCCCAGTTTGCGTAAGATCAAAGACTCAGGCCCCTGTCGATGATTGTGATGGTTTGACAACCGCGAACAACAGGAGCTGAAGACATGTTGGAAATTTCGGCAAGGAAAGTTGCCCAGGTGGCCATGATGGGCCGCGAACTGAACCGGGCCGAGGGCGAGCTGCGGGCGTTCATCGACCGCATGGGCGAAGACGAACAGGCCGAGCTGGTCGCCATCATGTGGATCGGCCGCGAAAGCTTTTTCGCCGAGGATTTGGCCGAAGCCATCGCCACCGCCAAGTCCGAAGCTTCGACCCCCTGTGCCGACTATCTGATTGGAACCCCACACTTGTCGGATCACTTGGAGAACGGGTTGGATGCTTTGGGCATTTCGGCTGAGGATATTGAGAACGACCTGATGTAGTTCGTTTTCCACACCAAATACGAGGATGGCGGTTTGGCCGCCATCTGGGCTTTATCTATTACTGAGATACACTTTGCTGGCGTAAATTGCGGACACGCCTCGGCATAACTCATCCTCCACGTGCTTTCTCTGACCCAGACTTAAACAAACCTTAATGATGCGCTTTGATAACGTTAAGGCGGCGTCCCCAAGTTTGATTTCACCAAGGCAACGCAAATCAAGTTTAGGAGGACAAAGACATGGTACATACCCAAGCAGTAAACACCCAGAACGGCCTTCTTGATGGTCTGTTTTCGAAGTACGCCGACAAAAAGGTCGAGCACTTCCGTCGCCGAATTCTTGCAAAAACTGTGCGCGATCTTGAGAAGCTGGATGATCAACAACTTGCCGATATCGGTGTCCAGCGGGACCAGATCAATCGATGCGCGTACGAGAGTGTTTATCACAACAAACCCTACCGGCAATGATGGTGAAAAACCCCTGAGTTAAATCATCCCCAGTTCATTGTTAGTGAGGTTATCAATATGTTTGACGTTATCCCGCCCACCAATCAACCGGCCCCGGCTGCTAGTGCATTGCTGCTATTCGACCGTGCCATGCGCATCCGTGCCATCAGCCCGGACATTGTCCGAGCGGCCCAGCATCTGAACGCTTTGAGCGATCAACAATTGTCCGAGCTCGGCATCAATCGAAGCGACATCGAAGACACGATTGAGCGGTACATCTGAAAGCCCGAAAGGGAACGCAAGTCATGTTTAGCCAAGAACTATGAAAGCCATTCCAGCAAAACTGGGATGGCTTTCACTTTTCAATCAGGCCAAGTGATCAACGATCTGCAAATGTTGTGCCAGCGTATCGATCTCACTCATCCAATCCTGCACAAGTTTCGGATCGCTGGGCGCTGCGTGAACCCCTGCCGGGATTGCTCGGTTCAGGACCGCCTCGATTGCCAGTGATACCGGGATCGACACCAGACGCGCCATGGCGGTGCCGCGCGCATCGCCCCAGGCATCCATGACATAGGTCTTGTTCCAGACCTCAATACCGTTCTTCTCGGCCTTTAGGCCAACGCACAGCACAACGCGGTCTGGTTCGCCCTTATCATAGGCGTTTTCGTCCCAGAACTGATCCGACATCTCTTTCAGGCGAGCGTCACCTTCGGGCCCGGAAAGAGTTTCGATCTCGGTGAACACATCCGACCACGCGTCGGCCCAGCCGTTCAGGCGCAGGGTGCCGCGGACGAATTCCTTGACCGGCCAGTGATCCTCGAAATGGTATTGCGCCATGAAGGGGATCGAGTCGCGGTTGGGGTAAACCTCGAAGCTCTCCGGTGTGGGCAGCGGCGCGATATAGCTGCTGATGGCATCCCATGGGCGTGCAACATCCAGCGGGGCATAGTCGCGGATCGACTTCGAGGGCGACCGCAGTGCCTTGAGCACGCCCAGAGGCGACCAGCTGAACTTGTATCGGAACGGGTTGGGCGTTTTCGGGATGCCCCCGCAATAAGAAATAAAGCTCAGGTGGTTTTCAGGATCGAACACATCTGAGGCGCGATAGTCGTCGACCAACGCATGAGCCATCAGGTGGTCGATGCCCGGGTCCAGCCCGACTTCGTTTACCAGAATCACACCGGCCTCGCGCGCCTTGTCGTCCAGCGCACGCATCTCGGGCGCGATGTACGAAGATGAGACGAAGTTGGCCTGTTTCGAGATCGCCAATTCTGCCAGCGGAACATGCCAGTCGCCCGGCAGCATCGAGACGATCACATCGCCTTTGCCCAGCACCTTGGCAAGGGCTTCGATGTCGAACGCCCGGATATCGTCGGTCAGGTCGCCGACCTCGGCTTGGGCCTTTTCGATGGTTCGGTTCCAGACAGTGACCTTGTGCCCGCCCTCGATCAGGCGGCGCAGGCCGGGGATGGCCGACAGGCCGGTGCCACACCAGTGAATCGTCATCGTTCAGAGTCCTTCAATATGCGTTTTGTAGGTTGCTTCTGCCCGACCCCAGACGCCGCTGTCCAGATCGGTCAGTGTCAGCAGAGACGGCAGCAGTTGCGCGGCGTAGTCTTCCGAGCTTTCGACCGGCAGCATCGACGGCAGGTTGTCGATGGCCATGACGTCCATCACCGGATCATCGGCCACGCGCAGCACTGGGGCCTCCCATGTGGTTGCGCGGTCGTAGACCGGCACCGGGTTGTAATCGCTGTCCGGGTCGCAGGCGACGTCGCCAATGGCAGTCAGCTTGCGTGATGCGGTCAGCGCGTCACGCGGAACAAAGACCGGCGTACCCGGCCGCGCGAAGATGCAATTCAGGAACAGGTCATGGTCCAGGATTTCCGGGAAAGGACCACCGCTGGCAGTTTCGGCCATATCCCATTTGGTGACAGTGATACCCATCGCTTCGCACAGATCGGCAGCACCAGTGCCGACGCGGCCCAAGGCCCCGACGACAATGGCGCTTGGTCGTTCGGCCCCTGTGGCGTCCAGTTCGGCCAGCAAATCGGCATTAAGCTTGTCCTTACCGGCATAAACCCCAACAGGCGGACATTGGTCGCCCCGATGCTGCGCGGCCCATGCTTTGAGCGTCACTGCCGCACCCGCATAGCCGGCCCAATAGCCAAAGGCCGCAACCCGACGACCGTCTTCATCCACCAGATACTCAAGATCATACAGCGTGCCGCCCCCGGCCTTGAACCGTTCCAGCAAAGCGCGGCCGGAATGCTGGCCCTTGTAGGCATGTCCGAACATGATGTGTCGGTGGGGCAGGGGCGTGCCATCTTCGGGCAACTCTTTGAGGCCGAAAATGATCGCGTCCGCCGGAGCGTCAGGCCAGGAGTTTTCAGGTGCGATCTCGCAGCCTGCGTCCTTGTAGCCGTCGATTGGAATGGCACGAACATGGCTTTCCTCGACCGTCACGCGGATGCCAGCCGCGATCAACGCCGCGGCACCTTCGGGGGTCAGCCCAACCCGTTCCTCGTTCGGGCGCTGTTCTGCCCGGACCCAGAGATGTGTCATAGTATTTCCTTTTGTCAGAGCATTCCGGCGGCATGTACCGCCTGAACTGAAGGCCGCGCCTCCATCGCCTCGCGGAAGGCGAGAATTTTGGGGAAGGCCGTGACATCGACGCCGTCGCCTTCCAGCCAGCTGCAAACCACATAAAGATAGGCATCTGCCAGCGAAAATGCCTCACCCAGAACAAACGGCCCACGCAGGCCGTTTGAACAGATGTATTCACAGGATGCTGTCATTGTTTGTGGGACCTTATCCTTCATGTCTTTCCAGCTTGGCTTCTTGTCCGCCCATCGCGCTCCGCGCATCTTGTGCGCGTGGTTCACGTGCATGGTCGACGCAAGATAGAACATCACCTCACGCATGCGCGCGGCCATGACCGGATCAGCAGGAACCAAGCCTGCGGCAGGTGCTTGGGCAGCGACATACTCCAGCAGCGCTCCGGTTTCGGTCAGGATACCACCATCAACAACCAGCGCCGGCACCCGACCTTTGGGGTTGATCTGCCGGTAAGCCGGTTTCTTCTGCTCGCCCCCGGCAAAGTCCAGTTTGATCACCTCATATTCTAAGCCGGCCTCTTCCAGAGCAATCGCAACAGCGACCGAGATCGTGCGAGGGGCATAATAAAGCTGCATGGGGTATCTCCGATCTGGTTACAGGTGGGTCTGCGCGAACTGCCGGTCGGGTGCCTCAAGATGCGGAACGGCATTGAAAAGAACCGGGCTCAGTTGCGCCCCAATCGGATGCAGACGATGCATTGACGTGTTCATGATGGCAAGGGCCACACGTGCCATCGACGGGATGTCCAACCCCATCGCCTGCCGCACCACCATCGAGATCAACCCGCCCGAGGTGACAACAATGGCGGGTCCGCCTTCGGTTCCGATTTCACTCAGCGCATCACGAACACGCGTTTCGAACGCTTCGAAGGTTTCGGGTGCGTTCCTGATGTCGCCATTGGCCCAAGCGGAAAAGGTTTGGGGCAGATGTTCGACAAAACCCTCGCGGTCCGTGGGGATCGCAACCCCGTGCTGTTCTTCGAGCAGTTGTGCCAGGGTGAAATATTCAATCTCGTTCAATCGTGCATCACGGATCGGGTCAGACAGCCCCATGCTTTGGGCGGTTTCTGCATGGCGAGTCAGAGTGCCGCAATAAACGCGGGTATAGTGGCTGCGTGTGTCGCGCAGATGCGCGCCCAGCCAACGGGCTTGCTGATGCCCCAACTCGCTGAGCTTGTCATAGCTTACTTCGTCGCGCGCTGCGGTATTGGCCTGCCCGTGACGCACCAATGTGATATGTGACATGTCGGTCCCTCTTGCGCAGACGTCTTAGGGCAGGTTCTACCCCGGGACCAGAGGGGTTTCATGTGCGGTTGAAAAATTCCTGGCTGTGTTCCGGTTTGTGGCTATGGTCTGCCCAACGAAAACTTGGAGGTGTCATGTCGGTCAATCACGAACGGTTCTTGGCGGATTTGCACAAGCTGCGTGAATTCGGGGCCTCGGGTGTAGGCAAGGGTGTGATCCGACCGGCCTATTCCCAAGCAGACATCCAAGCGCGCAAATGGCTTGCCGAACGCATGTCTGACGCGGGGCTGACACCGCATTTCGATCCGGTCGGAAACTTGTTTGGGTTGGCCGAAGGTCCGTCGCTGTTGATGGGATCGCATTCCGACAGTCAGCCCGAGGGCGGTTGGCTGGACGGAGCGCTTGGCGTCATTGCAGCACTGGAAATCGCGCGTTCAAGTGATCGGCCCATCTCGGTCGTCAGCTTTCAGGACGAAGAAGGTCGGTTCGGCGTGACCACAGGCTCAGCCGTATGGTCCGGTGGCCTGCCATTGGAACGGGCAGATGCTTTGACAGATGGTGCGGGCGTCAGTTTTGGTGCCGCGCGGTCCTCAATGTCCGAACTGTCTGGTGGCTTTATCGACCCGTCCAACTTCAAAGGTTATATCGAGATGCATATCGAACAAGGCCCGTCCCTGGACGCGACAGGAGATCAGGTCGGCGTCGTCACTGATATTGTCGGCATCCGCGACATGTCGATCACTTTTGAGGGTCAGCAGAACCACGCAGGCACCACACCGATGCACCTGCGCCGCGACGCGTTTCAGGCGTTGTCCCTTTTCAACACGCGTCTCAATGAACGTTTCCGAAATGTGGTGACGCCTCAGACCGTCTGGACCATCGGACGTGTTGACGTGTACCCCAATGCCTCATCCATAGTTCCGGGTCGGGTTCGGTTTTCGATGCAATGGCGGGATGGCGATGCGGAGCGCCTCGTCCGGATGGAAGAGATCATTCGCGCGACAGCACAAGAGGTAGCCGATGAACAGGCGATGGCGCTGGAGTATGGCCCGATGCTGGGGCTTGAACCTGTGGCCATGGACAAGGCATTGCAGGATGCGTTGGAAGGTGGCGCGCAACAGGTTGCTCCGGGGAAATGGCGCCGGATGCCCTCGGGCGCGTTGCATGACGCAACAAACGTGTCGCGCCTGATGCCGGTTGCCATGTTGTTTGTGCCGTCGATCAACGGAATCAGTCACGATTTCGCTGAAGACACCGCCGAAAGCGACCTGCTTGCTGGCCTGAGCGTGCTTGACGCCGCTGTTCAGTCACTTGCGGGGCAATAGCAAAAAGTGAGGGTAAAATACTGTTTTTTCTGTTTCTTGCGGTCAAGTAGACTGGAAAAATTCCGGCAGAAAACGTTTCGAGCCTCTGAGTTTCAAACAAGGCGTGTTGCTTAAGGGAAAAAAGTTTCCTATAGGAACATTTATGTGCATACATCCGTATGCAGAACGTTCCCAGGAACGGTGCGTCGGGCGTAGGCTGTCTGGAATCGTTGCAATCCTCACTGCTTGTTGCAGACTGTTGGGATGCGCACCGACCCATAGGTAGGAAAAGGTATCCGCAATGACTTCACCGAAACGCACTCCCTTGTATTCGTTGCATGTTGAGTTGGGAGGTAAGTTGGTTGATT
>NZ_WQGJ01000003.1:0-398911 GCF_013034605.1 Ruegeria sp. HKCCA4633 | reverse complement strand
GATCTGGCTTTGACCAACGCTACAGCGACATTGTCCGGGTCGGGCAGCAACTATACGGCGACACTTACAGCACAAGCAAACGGGCTTGTTGAGTTGTCCATTCCTGCCGGGGTCTTCACGGACGCGGCCGGAAACGCAAATCTGGCTTCTAACGTCGTCAACGTGATCTACGACGCGAACGCGCCAACCGCCACAATCGGAGCACTGACAGCCACCGGAAGCGATACGTTTCAAGCGTCGATCACTCTTAGCGATCCCAGCACCGATTTCTCGGTGGGCGATCTGGCTTTGACCAACGCTACAGCGACATTGTCCGGGTCGGGCAGCAACTATACGGCGACACTTACAGCACAAGCAAACGGGCTTGTTGAGTTGTCCATTCCTGCCGGGGTCTTCACGGACGCGGCCGGAAACGCAAATCTGGCTTCTAACGTCGTCAACGCGATCTACGACGCGAACGCGCCAAAGGTCACTATTAGCGGCCTTCCGCCATATTTCACTGACTTAAACCCAATCACCGTCACCTTTACGTTTTCTGAAGAGGTCACAAATTTCAGTACCGCCGGTATTTCAGTGACAAACGGGACGATTGGTGCGGTTTCAGGGGGGCCGCAAACTTACATGGCAACCGTAACGCCATCTGGGTCGGGCAACCTTTCTCTTGTCGTACTGGCAGGTGCCGCCGTGGATTTAGCGGGTAACCCAAGTGTTGCTTCGGACCAAGTTACGGTTGTCAACGAAATAGTTGCCGATACAAGGCGACTGATACAGGCGTTTCAGAATGCGCGGGCCACCAGCCTTGCAACTAACCAGCCGGGATTGACCCGGTTCTTGCAGCGGTCGGGTTCTGGCGTGTTGGACACGTCGGTGACGCGAGGTTCGGGTTATCTGAATTTTGCCTCAGATCCATCCAACCCGGTCTGGTTCAATTTGACCGGCAACTGGAGCTCTCAGGACGATTTCGACAGCTCCTATGCGCTGGCTGTTTTGGGGGCACATCGTCAGATCAACGCGAACCTTCTGATCGGGGCAATGCTGCAACTCGACTATGCAGAAACGGATAACGGACCGGCCAGCGTGGACGGTACAGGGTGGCTGATTGGCCCTTACGTGGTCGCCAAGTTGCCCAGCCAGCCGGTGTTTTTTGAAGGGCGCGCTCTGTATGGACAGGCTGACAACGACATCTCTCCGCTTGGGACCTATACTGACAGTTTCGACAGCGAGCGTTGGTTGGTGCAATCACGTGTGACCGGCGAAATCAAACGCGGTGCGCTGACGCTGATGCCACTGCTGGACGTCAGCTATGCCAGCGATGATCAAGAAAGCTACACCGACAGTCTGGGGAATCTGATACCGCAGCAGGACTTCAGTCTAACCACGGCGCGGTTGGGTATGGATTTCAAACACCCCGTTCAGGTTTCGCGCGGTGACTTTATGCTGACGGGTGGCCTGTCAGGCATATGGAGCACGACTTCGGGCACGGGCACTGTCCCCGGCGTAACGCCGATTGGCGACACGGCGCGTGCGCGTGCGGATCTGGGCTTTGACTACCTCTTGGAAAACAACAGCTTGCTTGCGGCCAATGTGTTCTATGACGGCATTGGTGAAAGCGGGTTCGAAAACTACAGCCTCAGCCTGATCTGGCAAATGTCCTTCTGAACCAACTTAGGTGCGCCGCAGAGAATCGTTACTCTTCGGCTATGTGCTGTTGCAGAACATCCAATGGCACAATCTCTAACGCGCGCTGATGTGTGGCCTCCAGATGGACCTGCGGCGCACATCCTTCGTCGTGCGCTTGCATAAAGCGGCTGGCACACAGGCACCAGCTGTCACCGGGTTTGAGGCCCGGAAAGTCGAATTCGGGCCGTGCCGTGCTCAGATCATTGCCGACATATTTTGAGAATGCCAGAAACTCGGCTGTCATCACTGCACAGACGGTGTGGCTGCCCTGATCTTCGGGGCAGGTGTTGCACCCGCCGTCGCGGAAAAAGCCGGTTAAGGGGTTTCTTGAGCAGGGGGCGAGGACACCACCCAGCACATTGATACTGTCTTGCTTTTGCATGAGGCTACCTTACAGGCTTTCTGCGATCTTGCGGAACATTTCGATGTTCTGATCATTAACGCCGGGTTCACGGAACAGTCGGTCTGCACCGGTTGAGACAATCAAGACGCCGCGGGGCTGATTGAAATAGACATACTGACCGTAAACGCCACGTGCCAGAAACTCACCCTCATGTGCGCCGCGGGGTATCCACCATTGATAGCCATACCCGATCTTGCCCTGTGCTGTGGGGGCGCTGGGTTGCGTGGCCTCAAATATCCATTCGGCGGGGACCATTTGTAGCCCATTCACTTTACCGTCCTGCAGGATCATTTGCCCGAACCGTGCAAAGTCACGCGTGGTGAAGTTCAGGCCGCCCAAAACAAAAGCAACACCAGTACCGTCAGTAACGTAATACCCGCCGTGTTCCAGGCCCAAAGGCTGAATGACTTTTTCAGTCAACAACTCTGCCACGCTCCGGTCAGTCGCGCCGCGTATCACCATGCCCAACACATGCGTATCGATCGAGACGTATTGCCAGGTTTCGCCCGGTGTCGCAAAGCTGTCTTTCAAAGATGCCGCAAAATCGTCCAGTTCACCGCCCAAGGCGATCACGCGGCCCATGCGGTTGATGTCAGAGTTTGGGTCCAGGTAATCCTCGTCAAACGTGACCCCGCTGGCCATGTTCAGAACATTGCGGATTGTCGCGGCGTCATAGGCGCTGCCCTTGAGTTTTGGCGCGTATTTCACCACCGGATCGTCCAGCGACTTGATTGCGCCCTCATCCAGCAGAATCCCAAACAGCGCTGACAAATAGCTTTTGGCCACCGACCACGAAATTCGACGATCATCCGGGCCTGTTCCCAGATAGTACTCCTCGAACCGGATACTTCCGCCCTGCATCACCAACAACGAGGTTACAGAGCGCTCTTCGATCCAGGCGTCAGCGCCGTCCGGCAGATCGAACCCATCCCCATAAGGCAACTCCCAAGTAGGGGCGTCGCCACGAGGCAGGTCAACGGTTAAAAAAGCCTCGTCCATATGCGAAAAATTATGAACGATCTTTTCTGCTGAAAACAGAGAGTTCACAGCCATCAGGCGCTGCAATTCTTCACGTTTCCACAGCCCAACGACAACACTGGCCAGAGCCAGCGCCAAAACGATGCGCAGCACCCATTTCAAGATGGATCTCATCGCATAGCCTCCCTTATTCTTGGGTATTGGATCGCGGACGCCTTCATTCTGCAATGGCTACGTAACGGAACGTTTTGGATCTGCTATTTGAATTTGTCCAACAGCTTCTGCATGGCAGAGCGGTCATCAACCACTGGTTCGGTTGGTGTATCAGGCTTTGTTTGGGATTTCGGAGTCGAGGTCTTTGAAGATCGCGGCGGAGCAGTGCGCAGCGCGACTGCGTTCATGAATTTGCCTCCATCTCCGTTTGCCAAATATGCAGCGCCGTCTGAAACCCCGCGTAGAACATCATCCAGCCAGTCGGCATCCGCCTTGGCGAAATCACCCAGAACATAGGGTGAGACCATCTCTTTCCGCCCTGGATGCCCGATCCCCAACCGAACGCGGTCATAGGCCGGGCTGATATGATCATGGATCGAGCGCAGGCCATTATGCCCGGCATGGCCGCCACCCGCCTTCACACGGACTTTGCCAGGGGCGAGGTCCAGCTCGTCGTGAAAGATGGTCACATCGGTCGAATCCAGTTTGTAGAACCGCATCGCTTCTCCCACCGACTGACCCGACCGGTTCATGAAGGTCTGCGGTTTGATCAGCAGAACTTTTTCATCGCCCAAACGCCCCTCAGCGATTTCGGCCTGGAATTTGGATTTCCATGGGCCAAAGCCGTGATCCTCGGCGATCCGCTCCACGGCCATGAAGCCAATATTGTGCCGGTTGCGGGCGTATTTCGACCCTGGGTTCCCCAATCCGACAAACAGTTTCATAGTCTCATCCTTGTGCGATGCAGGTGGTTGATGGCACGGAATGCCACCTGTTTCCAGCCCGAGCGGCAAAAGAAAACGGGACCCAACAGGGCCCCGTTTCCAAATCCGAACTCTTGAAGTTCGAGCTTATTCTTCTGCAGCGTCCTGACCGACGACTTCAACCTCGTCAGCTGCCACTTCTTCACCTTCTTCGTCGTCGCTTGTGGACAGACCTGTGGGTGCCGAGATGTTGGCAATCACGAAATCACGGTCGATGGTCGGCTTGGTGCCTGCGGGCAGGTCAACCGACGAAATGGTGACAACGTCGTTGATGTTCAGACCGGTCACATCAACGGTGATCTTCTCAGGGATATCACCCGCGGTGCAGACCAGTTCGACTTCAGGGCGGACAACAGTCAGAACGCCGCCTTTCTTGATGCCGGGCGCTTCGTCTTCGTTGATGAACTCAACGGGGATGAACAGCGCGATTTTGGTGGTCCGGCGCAGACGCATCAAGTCCAGGTGGGTCGGCAGATCTTTGACGATATCACGCTGGACATCGCGGCAGATGACGCGGACATCTTCGTGGCCGTCAACCTTCAGGTTCCACAGTGTCGACTTGAAGCGGCCCGCTTTCAGGCGCTTGAACAACTCGTTGAACGGGATCTGAATAGGAAGCGGCTCTTTATCGCCACCAAAAACAATGCCCGGAACCATGCCGTCGCGGCGTGCCTGACGAGCGGCGCCCTTGCCTGTCCCCGTCCGTTCCAGAGCTACGAGATCAGGAATCTCTCCAGCCATGATAATTCTCCAATGTTAGGGCGGGCATCCTCCAAGGCTGTATGCCCGCGTGAAGCCGCGTCCTTAGCTTGATTCAATTGGTTTGGAAAGGGGGTTTTAGTCCGTTTTTTGTTTTGCGAGGCTCTGCCTCGCGCTCCGAGGTATTTTTAGCCAGATGAATACAGGATCCCTACTTCATCTGGCGGAAAATACCTCGGGGGAGGCGCCCTTAGGGCGACGGGGGCAGAGCCCCCAATGTCCAGCCGGTTCAGCCTTGCCAACGGCCTCCGAAGTCTTCGGGGACAAGCAGGTTGTGACGCCCCAGCCCTTCGATAGTTTTTTCACCGCAGAGCGCCATTGTCGTGTCCAATTCCTTCCGGATAACCTCAAGCGCGGTGGTCACGCCATTCTGACCCATTGCGCCAAGGCCATAGACAAAAGCACGGCCGATATAGGTACCTTTGGCCCCAAGCGCCAAAGCCTTAAGCACGTCCTGACCAGATCGGATACCACTGTCGAGATGAACCTCGATATCACTGCCAACGGCGTCCATGATCTCGGGCAGGACGCGGATCGAGCTGAGTGCGCCGTCAAGCTGACGACCGCCGTGGTTTGATACGACTATGGCGTCTGCGCCCAGCTTGGCCGCCATTTTTGCATCCTCTGCGTCCAGGATACCTTTCAGGATTACTTTGCCGCCCCATTGTTCCATCAGTTTTTCGACCTTGGCCCAATCCAGGCTGGGATCGAACTGTTCTGCGGTCCAGGCACCAAGGGAAGACGCATCCGATATCCCGTCGACATGGCCGACGATATTGCCGAACTCACGCCTTTGGGCACCCAGCATTTCTATTCCCCAAGCCCATTTTGTCATTAGGTTTGCAATGGTTTTGGCAGTCAGCTTCGGCGGGGCGGAAAGGCCGTTTTTCAGATCCTTATGACGTTGGCCCAGAATCTGCAGATCCAGAGTGATCACCAGCGCTGAACATTTGGCGTCTTTGGCGCGCTGGATCAGTCGGCTGACGTAATCCGTGTCCTTCATCGTATAAAGCTGAAACCAGAATGGCTTGATGGTGTGTTCAGCCACGTCTTCGATCGAGTTGATTGACATGGTCGAAAGCGTGAAGGGTACGCCAAATTCCTCGGCCGCTTTTGCGGCCTTCATTTCTCCGTCCGCGTGTTGCATTCCTGTCAACCCGACCGGAGCCAGCGCGACCGGCATCGAGACATCCTCGCCAATCATATGTGAGGCCGTCGAGCGCCCGGACATATCGACCGCAACCCGCTGGCGCAGGCGGATCTGTTCAAAATCGCTGCTGTTTTCGCGGAACGTTTGTTCTGTCCAACTGCCACTTTCAGCGTAATCATAGAACATCCGGGGTACACGGCGTTCGTATATACGCCTGAGGTCTTCGATATTGGTTATTACGGGCATGCGGCGGACCTCCGGGCTGTCTGGTTATTTTTTCTTACCAATCCAGCGCGCCGCCTGCAACGGATTGACCCTGTGCCTAGGTGTCAAAAACCCGCCGCACAAGGCACTGCGACGGTTTTTTTTGAGCTTTGAGATGTATCGCTGAGATCAGACGCTGTGTGCCCCATCCGACAGGGATTTTACGAAATCCAAGACTTCAGCGACCGGCTTGCCCGCGGCGATCTGGCTGACAATGGCGGATCCGACCACAGCACCGTCGGACACTGATGCAATATTGCGGGACTTCTCGGGCGTGTTGATGCCAAAGCCTACGATCACGGGCAAATCTGTTGCGGCCTTTATGCGGGCGACCTCTGGGCCGACATCCGTCGCCTGCGCCTCGGCCGCTCCGGTGATCCCGGTGATCGAAACGTAATATACGAAGCCCGACGTGTTCTGCAGAACGCGTGGCAGACGTTTGTCATCTGTGGTGGGGGTTGCCAGACGGATGAAATTCAAACCTGCTGCCTGTGCAGGCAGGCACAGTTCTTCATCTTCCTCGGGGGGAAGGTCGACAACGATCAGACCGTCGATTCCGGCTTCTTTGGCATCCGCCAGAAATGCGTCAACGCCCCGGCTGTAAATCGGGTTGTAATACCCCATCAGCACTATTGGTGTTGTATCGTCGGTTTCCCGGAACGCACGTGCCAAATCCAAGGTGCGCTGCAAGGTCATGCCACCATCCAGCGCGCGTTGCCCCGCGGCTTGAATCGTGGGGCCATCGGCCATCGGGTCGGTGAAGGGCAAACCCAGTTCGATGATGTCCACTCCAGCACCCGGCAGGCCTTTGACCACTTCAAGCGAGGTGTCATAGTTGGGGTCTCCTGCCATGACATAAGCAACAAAAGCCTTTTTACCTTCGGCTTTCAGGGCGGCGAACTTGGCGTCGATACGGGTCATCGGATGTCCTTGCAGTCGGGTTTCGACCCGTGTGCAGAAACTTTGACCGAAAATCAATCCCGCCAGGGCAGGAATAGATCAGAAGCCCAGATGATAGCGCAGTAGCACCGCGTTTACGCCAGGGTTATCGTCGTTTGTGCTGGCGTTGGATTTATGTGTGATCGCAAACGACACGCTGTTTCCGTTGTCCAGTGCATAGCCAAGGCCAAGGAGACTGCGGATCTGAAAGTCACCCCCCAAGTCGTTCAGATCAATACTTGGGTTAAAATACCCTGGCATAACGCTGCCTTCGACAAACCAGCGTTCGTTCAGCGCATACAGTCCGACCACCCCCAGGCCGATGTGAAAATCGCCATTCTCATGAAGAGACAATGCTGTTCCCCAACCTACGCTGAACCGGGTCGCCTGATGAAACGGCTTATGGTGGTATTCAAGGGAGAAAAGCGCTTGGTCCTCGGATGCATTGTCAGAGAAGTCTGCATATCCAGCGGCAAATATGACTTGTTGGGCTTGGGCTGTCGCATATGCGGATACTGTCAACGCGGTCGCAAGTAAGAGCTGTTTCGTTTTATTCTGCCAGTGAATTCTCGACGTTCAATGCTAGTTGGTTATCGAAGGGGCATTTTTTCATTTCAGCCTAGAACACGTTTTTGGAACGTTTTTGTGATGTGACGATTTGGACTCAGCCGTGGCAAGCCCAGCAATGGCTTGCGCATTGAGGCTGACCTGCATAGAAGCTGCGTTCGTATTCTATGCAGGAGGCCGTGATGGGCTTTAAAATGGGAATCGTGGGTTTGCCGAATGTAGGCAAGTCGACCCTGTTCAACGCGTTGACCAAAACCGCAGCCGCGCAGGCGGCGAACTTCCCGTTTTGCACCATCGAGCCCAACGTGGGCGACGTGGCTGTGCCGGACGATCGACTGTACAAGCTGGCCGCGATAGCGTCGTCCAAGCAGATCATCCCAACGCGGATGACGTTCGTGGATATTGCCGGCCTAGTCAAAGGCGCCTCAAAGGGTGAGGGTCTGGGTAACCAGTTTCTGGCCAACATCCGCGAGACTGACGCCATTGCGCATGTGCTGCGTTGTTTCGAAGACGGCGACGTGACCCACGTGGATGGCCGTGTCGATCCGGTGGCCGATGCTGATACGATTGAGACCGAACTTATGCTGGCCGATCTGGAAAGCATCGAAAAGCGCCGCGCGAACCTGGTGCGCAAGCTCAAGGGCAACGACAAAGAGGCGCAGCAGCAGGATCGCCTGTTGGCCGAGGCGCAAGCTATGCTGGAAAACGGTAAGCCGGCGCGGTTGGTCGAAGTGAGCGACGAAGACGCAAAGGCATGGAAGATGCTGCAACTTCTGACCACCAAACCGGTGCTTTATGTCTGCAACGTGTCCGAAGAAGAAGCTGCTGAGGGCAACGAGTATTCAGCGAAAGTGGCCGAGATGGCTGCGGCGCAGGGCAATTCCCACGTCATTATCAGCGCTAAGATCGAAGAAGAGATCAGCCTGCTGGAAGAAGACGAAGCCCAGATGTTCCTGGAAGAGATGGGTCTGGAAGAACCCGGCCTCGACCGTCTGATCCGCGCTGGTTACGACCTGCTGAAGCTGGAAACCTATTTCACCGTCGGCCCGAAAGAGGCCCGCGCCTGGACGATCCGCACCGGCACCGCCGCGCCACAGGCCGCTGGCGTGATCCACGGTGACTTCGAGAAAGGCTTCATCCGCGCCGAGACAATTGCCTATGACGACTATATCGCCGCCAATGGCGAGCAGGGCGCGAAAGAGGCGGGCAAGATGCGGGCAGAGGGTAAGGGCTACATCGTCAAGGACGGCGATGTGATGCATTTCTTGTTTAATACTTAAGGTCGCTTGTTAAACGCGTATTTCAGGGCGTTTCGTTTAGACTGCAGTGGGTGATCAGCCACCTGCCGTCCGGCTGTTTGTATAACACGTTGAGCAATGTCCCATGATCGGCTTCGCCTTCGCTGAAACGCGCAAGGCACCAGCCAATATGGCCGTTGATATCGGCTTGTACGACCTCGATAGCTTTGGACTTGGCATCCTCTTCTATCCACGCGGCATGCGCCGCTTCGATCGCCTTCCGACCCTTTACCGCAGGCCCATACGGTGAGAAGAGTTCTGCATTGTCTGTGAAATAGGTCGCGCATCCCGCTGGGTCATTGGATCGATAACATTCGACATAGCCATCAAACAGTTTCTGAAATTCTAGGATCACATTCATTTTGTGCGCTTCGCTTCTCTCGTCGGTTTTGCTGAGTCTGCTTGTCCCCGCCGTGCCATCACATGGTCAATGATGAAGCTGAGTACTTCGATGTCTTTTTGGTTGTATGTACGATACCGGAAACGCACCGTACCCCTGTCAGGCTTTCAATGTGAAGGCGTGATCGCCTCGACCGTTACGCGCACGCAGATAGTATCCCCCGAGAAAACCGGTGCGAGCCAGCGCACTTCGTCCATGCCGTGGCCGCCAAGATTTGTACCGTTAAGCACACCAGTGTCGCGAAATAGCCGGAAGGTAAGCGCTATGGTTTGAAAGCCGCTTGCGATAAGGCCGCCAAAAATGGACTCTGTCGCAGCGATCTTGTCTATGTGGAATGGTTGCGGATCGTGCACGAGGGCAAAATCCACGATCGCGCCCTCTGTAAGAGTTACGCCTCCGGTCTCGAAGGAGTCTCCAAGCATCAGATCATCGAGATATTTGCCCTTAATCATCCCAATACTCGCATCCACCGCGTCTTTCATAGTATCGCTGACAGGTTCAAAAAGAAACTCTCCGAAGTTCGTGGATGAAGCGCATTTCTATGCAGGTAAAAACGCGTTAGTCTGCCGTTTGCTCTCAAGTTGGACCGACTAGAAATGATCGAAATCCGCGACCTGCAATTGCTCAGCGCTTTGGCGCGTCATCGCCATTTTGCCAAAGCGGCCGAGGAATGCGGGATTTCGCAGCCCGCGTTCTCGATGCGTATCCGCAATCTCGAGGATCGGCTTGGCCTATCCATAGTCCGCCGCGCAAACCGGTTTCAGGGTCTCACGGAAGAGGGCGAGATGATTGTCCAACGGGCGCGACGTATCCTCGATGACACCAAGGCGCTGGAGCAGCAAGTGCTGGCAGCCAAGGGTGAGATCACAGGGACGTTGATATTGGGCGTGATCCCCACAGCAATCGCGTTCACCGGTCGCCTGATCAAACGTCTGCGTATGGCCCATCCCCGGATCGTGACCCGGATTGAAACCATGTCCGCCACCGCGATTCAGCACCGACTGGACGAAGGCAGCCTGGATGCAGGGATAACTTATGGCGACAGCATCGGTACGGACCTGCGGCAAGTGCAGCCACTGTACGAGGAAACCTATGTCCTGTTGGTGCCATCCCACATGACCGAGGAAACTGGCCCGATTCCCTGGGCTCAGGTCGCCGATTTTCCGTTGAGCCTGCTTGAGCCGCAGATGCAGAATCGTCGTATCCTGGACCGGATTTTTGCGGAACAGGGCCTGCATCCTGACGTCGTAGCCGAAACCAGCGGCTTCACCGCTTCAATGGTCATGGCGAGAGAGGGGCTGGCGGCCACTGTCGTGCCTCGGGTCCTTGTGCGCGCGCTGGGCGACTTGAAAGGGACCCGTGTGTTGCCGCTGGTCGATCCCATTGTCAGCAAACCCATTTGCCTGGCCACCCTCAGTCGCGACCCAGAACTGCCAACGGTCGGCGCGTTGCGTAGCGTGGTGACGTCTTTACGGTGATAAACCGTCGTTATCGTGCGATTGCCAAATGCGATTTGACGATATGCTGATCTGATGAGACACGGAGCCTCAATCGGAGGGCATCATGGCACCATTAGATATCAAGCCATCAGGCGCACCCAAGGGCGTCTGGAAGTCAGGTAAAGGCAAGGGGCGGCACACGCCCAAAGGCCGTCAATTCACGGATGAGGCGCAGGCCGAGATTCATCGCCTGTTGGGCCATCGCCCGCGCCGCCGCGATTTGCTGATTGAATTCCTGCATTTGATCCAGGACGCGCACGGTCATATCAGTGCCGACCACATTGCAGCTTTGGCAGTTGAGATGCGCATCGGTCAGGCGGAAATCTATGAAACCGCCACCTTCTATGCCCATTTCGATGTGGTGAAAGAAGATGAAACACCTCCGCCCGCGCTGACGATCCGGGTCTGTGATTCCCTGTCTTGCGAAATGGCCGGTGCCCAGCAGTTGCAGAAAGCGTTGGAAAACGGGTTGGACGCCTCTGAGGTTCGCGTTGTCCGCGCGCCGTGTATGGGCCGCTGCGATACAGCTCCGGTGTTGGAGATCGGTCACAACCATATCGATCATGCGACCCCTGAAAAGGTACAGGTCGCGATTGCCGCGGAAGATACCCATACCCATCTGCCCGATTATGAAGCCTTCGCCGCCTACGAAGCCAATGGCGGTTACGCCAAGCTGAAGGAGCTGCGCGACGGCGGTGATTGGGAAAAGGTGCAAGAAGACGTGCTGTCCTCGGGCCTGCGCGGTCTGGGTGGCGCGGGCTTCCCGTCTGGTAAGAAATGGGGCTTTGTTCGCATGAACGAAGGTCCACGCTATCTGGCCGTGAACGGGGATGAAGGCGAACCCGGCACGTTCAAGGACCGTTACTATCTGGAACGCACGCCGCATGTCTTCCTTGAGGGCATGTTGATCGCCGCCTGGGCGGTCGAGGCCGAGACCTGCTTTATCTATATGCGTGACGAATACCCTGCGGTGCTGGAAATCCTACGCCGTGAGATCGCCGCGTTGGAACAGGCGGGTATCGTCGAAGAAGGTTACATCGACCTTCGCCGGGGTGCTGGCGCTTATATCTGCGGCGAAGAATCTGCGATGATCGAGTCGATCGAAGGCAAAAAGGGCCTGCCCCGTCACCGTCCTCCGTTCGTGGCGCAGGTTGGTGTCTTTAACCGCCCGACCTTGGTGCACAATGTCGAAACATTGTATTGGGTCACCAAAGTGTGCCGAGAGGGGCCGGAATGCCTCAACAGCACCGAAAAGAACGGTCGCAAGGGCCTGCGCAGCTATTCGGTCTCGGGTCGGGTGGCTAAGCCGGGCGTTTACCTGCTGCCCGCAGGTTCGACCATTCTGGATGTGATTGATGCCGCCGGCGGCATGGCCGAAGGCCATGTGTTCAAGGCGTATCAACCGGGCGGGCCGTCGTCAGGTCTTCTCCCCTCCAGCATCGATGACGTCCCGCTCGACTTTGACACTCTGCAACCGCTGGGCACCTTCATCGGCTCCGCTGCGGTTGTGGTTTTGTCAGATCAGGACACCGCCCGCGACGCTGCGCTGAACATGCTGCGGTTCTTCGAAGATGAAAGTTGCGGTCAGTGCACGCCCTGCCGTGCGGGTTGCGAAAAGGCGGTTAAGCTGATGCAGGCCGACAAATGGGACACCGAACTGTTGGAAGATCTGTGCCAGGTCATGGGAGATGCCTCGATCTGCGGTCTGGGGCAGGCGGCCCCGAATCCGATCCGCCTAGTCATGAAACATTTCGCTGACGAAATCTGAGGGAGACAGAGCCATGCTTGACGCAAGTCCAACCAAGACCGTCACCTTCAACCTGAACGGCGAAGATGTCACTGTGCCCGAAGGCTGGACCATCTGGGAAGCCGCCAAAGGGCAAGGTTTCACAATTCCGCACCTGTGCCACAAGCCTCAGCCGGGCTACAAACCCGACGGCAACTGCCGCGCTTGTATGGTTGAGGTCGAAGGCGAGCGCACGTTGGTCGCCTCGTGCATCCGTCCTGCGGCGGACGGCATGGTTGTGAAAACCGACAGCGCGCGTGCCGAGAAGTCCCGCGCCATGGTCATGGAACTGCTGGTCGCGGACCAGCCAAAGGAAGCGCACGACACCTCAAGCCATTTCTGGGATATCGCCAAGCTGAACGATGTCAGCGACAGCCGTTTCCCGGCGAAAGAGGCCGAGAAAATCCCGCTGCTGGATGACAGCCACGTCGCGATGCGCGTTAATCTGGATGCCTGCATCAACTGCAACCTCTGCGTCCGCGCTTGCCGCGACGTGCAGGTGAATGACGTGATCGGCATGGCCGGTCGCGGCCACACTGCGCAGGTGGTGTTTGACCAGAACGACCCAATGGGCGCATCAACTTGCGTGGCCTGTGGTGAATGTGTTCAGGCTTGCCCGACCGGTGCGCTGATGCCCGCCACCGTGCTGGACGACCAGCAACTGGGCGATAGCAAAGACTACGACAGCGAAACCGAAAGCGTCTGCCCGTTCTGCGGTGTGGGCTGCAAGGTCTCGCTGAAGGTTAAAGACGGTAAGGTCAAATATGTCGAGGGCATCAACGGCCCCGCAAACGAAGGCCGTTTGTGTGTCAAAGGCCGCTTTGGCTTTGACTACATCCACCACCCGCACCGCCTGACCAAGCCGTTGATCCGGCGCGAAGACGCCCCTGAAAAGGGCCTGAACGTCGATCCATCAGACCTGTCGACCCATTTCCGCGAAGCGACCTGGGAAGAGGCGATGGATCTGGCCGCCACCAAGCTAAAAGCCTTGCGCGACGAAGATCCGCGCAGCGTGGCAGGCTTTGGTTCGGCCAAGTGCACTAACGAAGAAGCTTATCTGTTCCAGAAGTTCATCCGTCAGGGATTCAAGCACAACAATGTCGACCACTGCACCCGTCTGTGCCACGCGTCGTCCGTTGCGGCTCTGATCGAGAACGTCGGCTCGGGTGCTGTGACCGCGACCTTCAACGAGATTGAAAACGCGGATGTGGCGATCATCATCGGGGCGAACCCGATTGAAAATCACCCAGTTGCTGCGACCTATTTCAAGCAATTCACCAAGCGCGGTGGCAAGTTGATCGTGATGGATCCGCGCGGTGTCGGCATGCGCAAATTCGCTGACGAAATGCTGCAATTCCGCCCGGGTGCTGATGTCTCGATGCTCAATGCGATCATGAACGTGATTGTCGAAGAGGAACTCTACGACAGCCAGTACATCCACCGCTGGACCGAGAACTGGGAGGCCGAGAAAGAACATCTGCGCCAGTTCACGCCAGAGGCAATGGCTCCGATCTGTGGCATCGAACCCGATCAGCTACGCCGCGTCGCGCGCACCTTTGCGCAGGCCAAGGCCGGTCTGATCTTTTGGGGCATGGGCGTCAGCCAGCATATCCACGGCACCGACAACTCGCGCTGCCTGATCAGCCTTGCTCTGATGACCGGCAACGTCGGTAAGCCCGGCGCGGGTCTGCACCCGCTGCGGGGTCAGAACAACGTTCAAGGCGCATCTGATGCGGGCCTGATCCCGATGTTCCTGCCAGACTACAAGACGGTCACGGATGACAATATCCGGGCTCAGTTCACCGAGGTCTGGGGCTCGGATGATTTCTCGAATGAGAAGGGCCTGACAGTTACCGAGATCATCGATCAGATCTATGCGCGCAACATCAAGGGTATGTATATTCTGGGCGAAAACCCGGCCATGTCCGACCCGGATGTAAACCACGCCCGCGATGCGTTGGCCAAGCTGGATCTGATGATCGTGCAGGACATTTTCCTGACTGAAACGGCGAACTATGCCGACATCATCCTGCCTGCCTCGGCGCTCTATGAAAAGAACGGCACGGTGTCGAACACCAACCGTCAGGTACAGCGTGTACGTCCTGCCGTGGCACCTCCGGGTGAGGCGCGCGAGGATTGGGCGATCACTGTCGAGTTGGCGCAGCGTATCGGTCTGAACTGGAATTACACAGATGTGTCTCAGGTCTTCAACGAAATGAAGCTAACCATGCAGTCACTGGACAACATCACCTGGGAGCGTCTGGAAACTGAAACGATCACTTACCCGTCGCTCAGCGAAACCGATCCGGGCCAGTCCATCGTGTTTGGCGACGGTTTCCCACGGGCTGATGGTAAGGCCAGGTTCACCCCGGCCAGTATCATCCCACCGGATGAAGCTCCGGATGAAGAGTATCCGATGATAGCCACAACGGGTCGCCAGTTGGAGCATTGGCATACGGGTTCTATGACCCGCCGTGCCACTGTTCTGGATGCGGTAGAGCCGGAAGCGAACTGTTCGATGAATCCGCGTACGCTCAAGCTGATGGGGATCGAACCGGGTGAAATGATCCGTCTGACGACCCGTCGCGGTTCCATCGAGATCATGGTGCGCGCCGACCGTGCAATTGCCGAGGGTATGGTGTTCATCCCGTTTGCCTATGTCGAGGCGGCTGCGAACATGCTGACCAATTCGGCCATCGACCCCTATGGCAAGATCCCCGAGTTCAAGTTCTCGGCGATCAAGGTCGAAAAGATCGAAGACGCCATCGCAGCGGAATAACCTCTGCGCCACTTACTCTTTCGAAAAGGCGGTCTTAGCGGGCCGCCTTTTTCGCGTCTTGACAGCAGCTTACGCGCGGCCAACCCTGTGGCTGTTCTTCTGATGGAGTTGCATATGCCTCGCCGTTTCGTCGATTTGTCCGTTCCGCTGGAAACCGGCATCGTATCGGACCCCCCGATCATGCTGCCCGAGATCGAATACCTGACACATGACCAAACTGCCGAGCAGGTCATGGCCTTTTTCCCCGGTCTTGCGAAAGAAGACCTGCCGGGTGGCGAGGGTTGGGCGCTGGAACGTTTGCAAATCGCGACGCACAACGGCACCCATCTGGACGCGCCCTACCACCACCATTCCACAATGAACAAAGGCGAGAGGGCGATCACCATTGATGAGGTGCCGCTGGAATGGTGCATGAACCCCGGTGTCAAACTGGATTTCCGTCATTTCGAGGATGGCTATGTGGTTACCGCAGCGGATGTCGAGGCCGAACTGAAGCGGATCGGTCATACGCTGAACCCGTTGGATATCGTGGTGGTCAATACGTCTGCAGGGACACAGTATGGCCAACCTGACTATCTGATGAAAGGCTGCGGTATGGGACGTGAGGCGACCTTGTACCTGACAGAACGCGGGGTGCGGGTGACCGGAACAGATGCCTGGAGTTGGGACGCACCCTTCCCGCTGACCGCGCAGGAATATGCAGATACCAAAGACCCCTCGATCATCTGGGAAGGGCACCGCGCCTCGATGGAGATTGGGTATTGCCACATGGAAAAGCTGACCAATTTGGAAACGCTTCCGCCGACAGGGTTTGAAATTTCCTGTTTCCCTTTCAAGATCAAAGGTGCCTCGGCAGGGTTCATCCGCGCCGTTGCGATCTTTGAAGATCCGGACGAGTGAGGACTGTTCAGCCATGTCACAAGATGCACAGCCATTAGGTGGTCATGATGGCCCGTACGATGCGCCTGTTGAAATTCACGAGTTTGCGCTGCAACCAGACTGGATCGATTACAACGGGCATATGAATGTCGGCTACTATGGCGTCGCGTTCGACCTGGCCTTCGAACGGCTGCTTGTCGATCAATTGGGTCTTGGAGAACCTCAGGTGCACGCGTTGGGGCAGGGGCCGTACGTCCTGCAATCCCACATGCAGTTCCTGCGCGAGGTGACCGACGACATGACGATCTATTTCCAGTTTCGATTGTTGGATGCAGATCACAAACGTGGGCACTATTTCGGTCAGATGATCTCGGCCCCCGACCAGACTGTATGTGCCACGCAAGAAGTGCTGTTCATGAATGTCAGCCACAGAACAGGTCGCTCTGAACCCTATCCGGATTGGGCGGTCACTCGGTTGGCACGGATGGTGTCGGATCACGCGTCTTTGCCACCCGCGCCCCAGATTGGGCAGCAGATTGGTATTTGCCGAAAATGACGCCTTAGTAATCGCGTTCGAAGAACACCCCGATGCCGGTTTCGCCGCGGCCATCAACTGTGCCTTTGACGGTAAAGTTGTCAGTCACATCCAAGTTCAGGTTCACTTCGGTGTCACCTTCGGTGTTGACGGTAAAGTCGGTATACAGGTTCTCACCCAGATAGGCGCCAGCCCCCAACCGGCCAGCACCACTTTCCGATGCGCCGACATCAATTGTATCCACGCCGGTGGATTCACGCAGACCCTTGGTTGCGTCGCCACCCGCGCCGCTGAGTTGTGCCAGCGACGCTGCCATCTGTGCGATCAGGAATGGCGATATTTCTGAGAACCGGTTTCCAAACAGCAGCATTGCCAACGCCTCTTCAGCCGGGCGTTCGGGGTTAGAGAACACATCCACTTCAGGTGAATCCAACGGTCCCGCAATCTCAATTGTTGCGGTGCCATCAGAGGTGCTGGCCGAGGATTCGAACTCGATGTAAGGCGTCAAGTCGCCCTGCAGCGTGACGATGCCTTTGGTCAGGGCCAGCCTACGGCCCAGAATGTCGAAATTGCCTCGGATCAATTCGATCTGACCCGATGGAACGACAGCAGCGGTGGTGCCACCGATGAAAATCCGTCCGCCCAGCTCTGCGTTCACGCCCCGCCCACGAACAAACACGGCTTTGGGGGCCAGCAGGCTGATGTCCAGCGCAATTCTGGAATTGCTTTGGCTAGCTTCTTCTGTGACAACCAGCCCCGCGCGTTCACGCGTGACAAAAGCAGAGCGGCTTTCGTTGATATGCTTTATCTCGGGGATTGGGGCTGCGCCGACCGCGCCTGAGGCGGCTGCAAGATTGATGTTTGTTTCGTCGAACGTGATTTGCCCGGCCAGTGAACTGTTTCCGGCCAGTGCCCCGGTCATTGCGATCTGGCCGTTCAAGGTGGTTTCGTAAAGCAACTGATCCGTTAGCACGAGACTGTTCAACGCGGTGGTGATCTGAGCGTTAAACGGAGGCGCGAGGTCAACAGGGCCGCTGACGGTAAAACCACCACCAGCCCGCACACCACCGCTGAGGTTGATGGTTGCACGGCTTTGCGCAAGATCGATCTGACCGCTGATACCGGTGATTGTCTGGCCAGCACCGGGAATGGCAAGTGATGTGCCAGATGTGGTGATCGACCCGCTGAGAGAAGCCAAAGACGGTGCGCCATTCAAGGCCAGGTCGAAACGTGCCGACCCTTCGATCTTGTTGGGCGTTATAAAGATATTTGCAATCCCAAGATTGACACCGCCCTGCGCGGTCAGATCCGCCTGGGTGCTGGTTTCATCAAAGGTTCCGGCTACGGTACTGGTGATGTCAGCCGGCCCTTCGGCTTTGGCGTCGATGGTCCAAAGCCCATTGTCCCGCTTTGCGTTGCCCGAAGCTGCGATGGTGCCCGGGAATTCAGGCACAAACCTTTCGATACGGTTAAACTTTGCGTCGAAATCCAGGTCCGCTGCGCCATTCGTGTCAACTGAACCCGCGACTTTGGCATAAGAGCTGTCAGGCCCCTGCAAATTGGCAGTGCCTTCGAAACCAGTGCTTGTGGGCGCAACGTTTCCATCCAGTTTCAATGGGCCTGTAACGGTTTTAGACAGTCGGCCCAGATCGTCCAGGGCGGCTGTAAAGCTTAACCCTCCGGCGTCGCGGTCGAGTTTGCCGGAAGCCTCTGCCGACAGGGCGGTTCCCTTCAATCGGAAGCTGCGGATATCAAGCCCTTCATCGCCATTCTGCGCATCCACGGTCAAGGTCGTGCGCCCTTGGATCAGTTTGTCAACAGTGTCGATTCCGGTTTTGATATCATTCGCATCAAGACTGCCTTTCACGTCAAAGCTCTTGCTGCCTACAGCACCTTTGCCCGATAGGTCGGTTTTGATCGATCCGGCCAGATCGCGTTTGGCAAGGCCCGAGAACAAAGACAGGTTTGGGACATTCAGGCTGGCTTGTCCATCCACAGCCAACGCATTTGTCGGATCGTCGATCGTAGCTGCCGCTTGGGCCGTTAGGGCGGTTCCGTTCACCTTGGCGTCCCGGATCACGATTTGATCCTGGCTAAGCGCGCCATCAAAGGTAATCTCGGTCCGACCAACAAGCAGGGGGTCGATCTCGGACATACCAGTTTTGATGTCTCGGCTTGTTACGCTGGCGGTGCCGTCGAATTCCAGCGTCTGAACTGCGCCTTTACCGCTCAGCTGTGCCTGTATGGCACCGCCAAGCTCACGATTCGCAAGGCCGGAGAAGATGGAAAGATCCTGGGCATTAACCGTGGCCTGCCCGTCGATGGTCAGGTTGCCGCCGGGGGTCGTCACTGCGCCATCAGCTTGCGCGCGCAGTGTGTCGCCGATCAGGGTGAAGTCCCGGATCGTAATCCCATCTGCACTGCGCTTAGCGTCCATGGTGATTTTGGTGTCGCCGCGAATGACCGGATCGATGTCATCGCGCCCTGTGGACAGGTCATTACCTTCGACCTCGAGCTTGCCATCAAAGCTGCCCTCCAAAGGAGAGCCTTTCCCGACAAGCCGGGCAGAGGCTCGACCGCCAAGCTCCATCTGCGCGAGATCCGAAAACCGTGACAAGTCCGCCGCCTGCAACGTGGCTGTGCCATCTACGGCCAGACCGGTGGACAGGCCGCTGATCACCGCGTCTAGCCCCAGTTCATAATCAGAACCAACCAGCTCCACGCCAGACAGGTTTACCGTTTGATCACTGCCATAGGCGAACACACCATCCAGCGTGACGCGCTCGCCCACGGCTGCGTTCAGCGCATCGTCAGCCAGGTCGATGCCGTCCAGAGCAGCCTGAAGATCGCCATCCAGTTGCAGGGCCGATCCCTGTTCCAGCGTCCCCTGTGCCGAGATCTGCGCGCGTTGCAAATCGATCTGTGGCGTCTTGATACCGTTGGCCGTCAAACTCAGATCCCACAGGTTGCCGTTTTTCTCGTCAAACAGCGCTGAAATCTGTGCCGCCTCAATAGATGTTTCGCCGCCCGAAACCGGCAAAACCACGCTTTGCCCTTCCGGCGGCGTGATCCGCCCCTGCAAAGCGGCCAATTGCAGTTGGCCACCAGCAGCGAGTTGCAGTTCACCTTCGAGGTTCAGCGCTTGCGATGTCAGCTCAAGGTCACTGATGTTCAGCGCGCCATCCGGCTCGGTTCGACCGTCCACGAACAACTGTGTTTTGGTGCCGAAAAACGTATCCATGTTGTCGGCGACAAAGGGTGTTAGATCACCGCCCAGATCGGCGGTAAAGGCAATGCCTTCATCTGCGCTTGCCGCAGCGTTCGGGGCTGAACGGAGTCGGACCTGCCCGGTCACACGCGGCTGGCCATCGCTGCTGAGACCAATATCGGCGGTGAAGTCGCTTACTGGCCCAGACCCTTTTGCGGTCAACCCAATGGGTGGGCTGTCTGGGATCTTGAGAGCCGTCGAAATCAGGCCGCCCGCTGCCTCGGTCACTTGTAGGTCAAGATCGATCTGGCTGTCGGCGTTCTGAAATCCTGCGCTTAGCTTGATTTCGTCCCCGGCGCGGTCCAGGCGCGTGATATCAAGATTGGTGTCCAGCGTACCATCCGCCAACGACAGGTTACCATTCACTGCCAACTCTGCCGCAACGCCGATCAGCGGCTCGCCCAGAGACAGTTCGCTGATGCTGATTTCACCGATTTCAATGGCGACGGGAAGTTCGGGCAGTTGAAAGGCTTGCGTTTCGGCTGCTGGGGGCGGCGTATCTTTGGTGGTTGTGCCCGGGGTGCGGGCGATGTCAATTTCCTGTGCAGTCAAGGCGTTGACGGAAAACCGGCCACGGATCAATGCCAGTCGGTTCCAGTCCAGCACGGCATCCTTAATGGTCAGCCAGACCCCCTCGTCATCGGCAACAGTGATCTCGTCGATTGTAGCCCGCGAACTCAGCGCGCCTTGCAGACCCGAGACCGTCACGTTTTGATCGTCTCCTGACAGCGTGTCCTGCAGGAACCTTTCGATCATGCTGCCGCCTTCATCCTCCTGCGCCAGTCCGGCGACAGGTGCAAACGTCAGCGTTCCGATCAACAGAGTATATGAAAGGTGACGTTTCAAAATGCCTGTCCGATCCCGATGTAAAACTGCAGGCCGTCCCCGGTGGGGCCACTCACCGGATAGGCGAGATCAAGTCGTAAAGGTCCAAATCCGCCCAGATCATATCTTACGCCTATACCGGCGCCGGCGTGATCTTCTGCACCGCTGCCAATGAACGAGGACGTATCGACAACACCGTAGTCATAAAACCCGACCAGTGACAGGCTCTCAGTGATCTTGCCGCGGATTTCGCCAGACAAACCGATAAACGACTTGCCGCCTGCGATGCCGGTTCCGACTGGAATGCCAAGGCTTTCGAAGGGTTGCCCGCGAACAGTGCCCGCGCCGCCCGAGAAGAACAGAAAATCGGGCGTTACGCCATCTGCAGGCGGGCCGATGACTGAGCCCAATTGTGCCCGCCCGGCCAGAACGATCCGACCGCTGGTTCCTAGGCTTGTATAAGCCCGGCCATCAAAGAACAGGCGGATACCGGTGTCCGTTCCGGAAATTCCGACAAAGGGCATGACTTGCGAATCCAAATAAAACCCCCGCGTGGCGCTTACTTTGCTGTCGCGTTGGTCCCATTCAGATCGGAAGGGCAGGATGAAATACCTGAACTTGCGACCGCTGCCATAGGCGTCATCGGCGTTTGAAAGTTGAAATCCGGCGGACGCCTCGGCATACAAATTGTCGGAAAAGGTGCGGCGTGCACCATAGGCCAAGGACGCAACCGATACATTGTAGTTTTCCGTGTTGCGCCGTTCCAGCAATGCGCTCCAGAACGTGTTGTCGTCCGGCCCGAGGCGATCCGGTTGATCCAGGCGTAACCCGATCCGGCCATCGATATCCTCGGCCCCGCCGATATTGCGTATCGCCGCTTCAAAGCGCAAACGCTCGGCACGTTTGAACATGTTGCGATGGGTCCAAGTCGCGGTGACGTCAACGCCATCGCGCGAGGCCAGTTCGACCCCGAAGGTCAACCGTCGCTTGGGCAGGTCCTCGAACGTGGCATCGAAGTCCAGCGTTCCATCCGGGTTTGGTGTCTCGCGCTCTTGAAGCGAGACGACGTTGAACGTGCCGGTGCGGCGCAGACGCGTTCCGACCTTTTGGATCTTTTCAGGCGAATAAACCTCGCCACTTGGGAAACCAGCGATCTTTTCGATGGATCTGTGGCGCACATCTGTGTCGCCCTTGATGAACATCTTGCCAAATGTCAGCCTGCGCCCCGGCTCCAGAGTGACTTGAGCGTCCAGCTGCGCCTGTGAATGACGCGCGATGACGGTTTGCCCAGCGACCCCGGCCTTTGCATGGCCTGCATCCCGCCATCCTTGCACACCGGCCGAAGTGGCCTGCTGAATGGCGCCTGTTGTGGCCAGTTTGCCGGTGGCAAACTCTTCCGGAAGAACGGTTTCAGGGGCCAGTGGTTGCACTGTGGCAGTGCCAAATTTAAAGCTGGGTCCAGTCTCAACCGTAATTGCTGCTCGGTCGATTTTGGCAGGCACGGTCAACGAACTTATCTCGGCGGCTTCCTGACCGTCTAATTTGATGCTGACGACAGGGCTGAAATACCCCTCATCATAAAGAATCTGCACAATTGTGCGGTAATCCGACAGCGCGGCGGAAAGGATTTCAAGCGGGGTGTCCAGGCCGCGCTCTTCTGCGGTGGTGACGGATGACGTCTCTGTCAGGCGATCCACCAGCTCCTTGGACGCACCTGGTGCAATCAGAGAGGTTTCCAATGCCAGTGACACGTTTGGAGCCAACGCCACAACAGCGACACTCAGCCAGCGCCTCAGACGGCCTTGCGGCTTGCACCTTTGCATGAATTGCCCCAAATGTCCCAGTTCCAAATATCATACACCGCGTTTGCCACGGTCCTTTGCATTCAGGTTAGAGCATCTGAATGCGATCTGGGAAAGAGATTATTCGCCTGACGCGAATTTTTGGGGCAAATTGCGTTTGTGCTGCAGTCCGGCGTTACGCACCCATCGGATGATGGCCTGGCGGTCTTCGGGTTCCATATAAGTTACGTTTGCCGGAGGCATCGCGTGGGTCACGCCCGCCTGCAAATAGATTTGATTTGCATTTCTGGCGATGTCGGCCTCGGTTTCCAAAAGCACACCCTTGGGGGCCCAAAGAATGCCCTCCCAGACCGGCTCGCGCGCGTGGCACATTGAACAACGCCCAAGAACAATGTCATGGGCGTCTTCGAACCCGTCTGCATCCGCAAATTTCTGTTCGTACGGCGTTAGGGACTGTGCCTCTGCCTCTTCCAGCGGCTGGTACATCGGGGCCGTCGACAGCCACATGATCGCAATGAACAGCAGCGCCGTGGCCAACCACGTCCAGGTCGGATTGCCAGCCCGGGCATGGCGGGTGTTGAAATAGTGCCGAATGGTGACACCCATCAGGAACACAAGTGCGGCGATGATCCAGTTGTATTCCGTCGCGAACGCCAGCGGGTAGTGGTTCGACAGCATCAGGAACAGGACGGGCAAAGTCAGGTAGTTGTTGTGCGTCGAGCGCAGCTTGGCGATCTTGCCGTATTTCGGATCCGGTGTGCGCCCGTTTTTCAGATCATCCACCACAATGCGTTGATTGGGCATGATGATGAAGAACACGTTTGCCGTCATGATCGTGGCGGTGAACGCGCCCAGATGCAGCATCATCGCACGCCCGGTGAAGATCTGGTTGTAGCCCCAACCCATCGCGACCAGCAGCACGAACAGCAAAACCATCAGCAAAGTAGGGCGTTCCCCAAGCCCGGACTTGCACAGAAAATCATAGACCAGCCATCCAACGGTCAGCGAGGCTGCCGAGATCAGAATGCCTTGCCAAAGGGCCAGATCGGCCTTTTCCGCATCGATCAGATACAGCTCTCCTCCAACCCAGTAGACGATCATCAGCAGCGCTGCACCGCTGAGCCAGGTTGAATAGCTTTCCCATTTGAACCAGGTCAGGTGATCGGGCATCCGTTCAGGGGCAACCAGATACTTTTGGATATGGTAGAAGCCGCCGCCATGCACCTGCCATTCCTCGCCATCCGCCGGACCCGGAATATTGCGGTTCAGCCCCAGGTCCAACGCTATGAAATAAAATGAGGATCCGATCCAGGCCATTGCGGTGATCACGTGCAACCAGCGCACGGCAAACGCCATCCAGTCCCAGAACACGGCAAAGTCGTACATGTCAGAGGTCTCCGATTGGTTGCCACCACACTAGGCAAACAGGCTTTTCTTCGGTATTCCCGTATATTGTCAAACTGTATCAAAAAAAACGAAAAGATGTCCTATCTCGACAATATCCGCACCTTTGTCAGGGTCTACGATCTGGGCAGCATGTCCGCTGCGGGGCGCGACCTGAGAATATCTCCGGCCGTGACTTCGGCGCGGATTTCTCAGCTCGAGGATCACTTGGGTGTACGCCTGTTTCAGCGCACGACACGCAATCTGTCTCCGACCGAGCAAGGCAAAGCGTTTTATCCCGGTGCGGTTGCGGTTCTGGACGCGGTGGATGATGCCGAGGCTAAGGTGACCCATCTGACCGAAGCCCCACGTGGATCATTGTTTGCGGCGGCGCCGCTGGGGGTGGGTCGCCGACTGCTGGCACCGCATGTTCCTGATTTTCTGGCGGAATACCCCGAAGTTGACGTGCGATTGCGCTTGACGGATCGGTCCGTCGATTTGACAACCGAAGGGCTGGATCTGGCATTCTTTATTGGCCAACCCGAAGACAGCACCCTGCGCATCCGTAAGATCGCAGATTGTCAGCGGGTGCTTTGTGCCGCCCCCGACTATGTGTCGCGTCGTGGAATGCCAACAACCGGGGCTGATCTGGTCGCCGACAAACATGAATGCCTGAACCTGCGCTTTCCGGGAGCGGCTGAGTTTCAATGGATGCTGGAAACCCCCGAGGGACCGAAACGATTTGCGGTGTCGGGTCGGTTTGAATGTGATGATGGAGACGTGCTGACAGATTGGGCTTTGTCAGGGCAAGGGATTGCAATGAAACCCGTTTTTGAGGTCGCCGAACACCTCAAATCAGGGCGTCTTGTTCCGGTTGCAACCGCAACACCACCGGTTCCCGTGCAAATGGCCTGTCTTTACACCCACCGGCGACATCAAGACCCGAAAGCACGCTTATTTATGGATTTCATGATCGAACGGATCGGAAAAATCGTTCGAAGCGCCAAGCTCCCAGCCTAAGAGCCGCCCCCGGCTCAATTAACTCCCACGATAGGTCGAATAGCCATAGGGCGATAGCAGAAGCGGGACATGGTAATGTGCTTCTGCGTCGGACATGCCGAACCGGATAGGAACCTGATCCAAAAACAAGGGGTCGTCTCCGTCCTGACCTGTTGCACGCAGGTAATCGCCTGCAAAGAAAATCAGTTCGTAAGTGCCTGTTTTAAATGCGTCCTGCGGCAATATCGGGCTGTCGGTACGGCCATCCGCGTTGGTTTCCATCTCAACCAGTTTTCGATGAGAGTTTCCGGACACGCTGTAAAGCGCGATTTTCAACCCCTCGGCAGGGCAGCCACGTGCGGTATCCAGAACATGGGTTGTCAAATAGCCAGCCACGGGTCTCTCCTAACATGTGCCTTTTGATATTTGACAGTCTGGCGCAAAGTTCGAAACAGTTGAAATGCCGAAAGAACCGGAAACAGCGTTCGGATTGATTTGATAATCAACTGCTGCGTTCTGGGGTAAGTCTGTTGGAAACGGAAATAGAAATGGACCATACCATGCAGCCGCCGCGTTACCCCCGGGACATGATCGGATACGGAGCACACCCTCCGCAGGCGAAATGGCCGGGCGGGGCCAAGTTGGCCGTTCAGATTGTGCTGAACTATGAAGAGGGTGGCGAAAACTGCGTGCTGCACGGCGATGACGCGTCCGAGGCGTTTTTGTCCGAGATCGTGGGGGCCGCGCAATGGCCAGGTCAGCGGCACTGGAATATGGAATCGATCTATGAATACGGCGCGCGCGCCGGTTTCTGGCGTTTGCATCGGCTGATGAAGGATCTTCCGATCACGGTTTTTGGCGTGGCCACATCTCTGGCGCGTTCGCCCGATCAGGTGGCGGCGATGAAATCCGCTGGTTGGGAGATCGCCAGCCACGGTCTCAAGTGGGTCGAACACAAAGATATGACCCCGGACGAAGAACGCGCACAAATAGCCGAGGCCATACGTCTGCACACAGAAGTTGTCGGTGACCGCCCGCGCGGGTGGTATACCGGGCGCTGTTCTGAAAACACGGTGCGTCTGGTCGCGGAAGAGGGCGGGTTTGCCTATGTCGCCGACACCTATGCGGACGATCTTCCTTATTGGTTGCAGACAGGTGGGCGGGATCAGTTGATCGTGCCATACACACTGGATTGCAACGACATGCGTTTTGCCACCCCGCAGGGGTTCAATTCGGGTGATCAGTTCTTCGCGTACCTGAAAGACAGTTTTGATGCACTGTACGCTGAGGGTGAGGCGGGCGTTCCCAAGATGCTCTCGATCGGTTTGCATTGCCGCCTGATTGGCCGACCGGGGCGTGTGATGGCGCTGAAACGGTTCTTGGACTATGCACGGGGATTTGCCGATGTCTGGTTCGCAACGCGATTGCAAATCGCGCAACATTGGGCAACCTCCCATCCGCCGGTGCATCGCGTGCGTCCGTCACAGATGGACCGCACCGCGTTTGTCGAGGCATTTGGCGGTGTTTTTGAGCATTCGGCCTGGATTGCTGACCGCGCCTTTGATCTGGAGCTGGGCCCGGCACATGACACCGCAGGCGGGTTGCACAACGCGCTGACGCGCATGTTCCGTTCGGCTTCAGAAGACGAGCGTTTGGGCGTTCTGACCGCGCATCCGGATCTGGCGGGCAAGCTGGCGCAGGCCAAGCGGCTGACACAGGAAAGCACGTCTGAACAGGCGTCAGCGGGTTTGGACGCACTGACCGATGCCGAGCGTGAGGCGTTTACCGATCTGAACCAGCGCTACACGCAGGCATTCGGGTTCCCTTTCATAATTGCGGTACGGGACCATAACAAAGCGTCGATCCTCGAAGCCTTTCAGCGACGCATTGAACAGGATCGCACAACGGAATTTGCCGAAGCCTGCCGTCAGGTTGAACGGATCGCCGAGTTTCGTCTGAGGGATGTGTTGCCCGCATGACCCGGCAGATCGTGACAGAAATAATCTCGGCAGACGCATTTGCCCCTTTTGGCGATTTGATCGAGGCGTCTGGACCGCCCGACAAGATCATCAACCAAGGGCAATGCGGGCGGTTTCACGACCGCGCGCGGTTGGATTTTTCTGATGGTCGGGCTGGGCTGAGCCTGTTCAACGCCAACCCCCGTTCATTGCCCTACACGCTTGAGATGGTCGAGCGCCATCCGGATGGCAGTCAGGCTTTCATTCCCATGACGCATCAGCCTTTTCTGGTGGTCGTCGCGGCAGACAATGCCGGGGAACCGGGCGTTCCGCGCGCGTTCATAACCAAGCCGGGCCAGATGGTGAATTACCACCGCGGTACATGGCATGGCGTTCTGACACCTCTACATGGCCCGGGTCTATTTGCGGTGGTGGACAGGATCGGCACCGGATCAAATCTGGAAGAACACTGGTTCGACACACCCTATGAGGTGGTGCCGAAACCCAACGAAGCCGCGGGATAAGCGGCAATACCCCCGTGAACTCTGACTGAGAGGACAGTGCCCATGGCCGAAACTTCAATTGGAACACCCGAACAGCTTCGGGATCCGAATTTCACACCCGCGCTGCACAAGGCGATTCCACTGGGTATTCAGCACGTTCTGGCGATGTTCGTCTCAAACGTGACACCTGCAATCATTGTCGCTGGCGCAGCTGGGTTTGGGTTTGGTTCGAACTCGCCTGATTTCCCAGAGCTTTTGTACTTGATCCAGATGTCGATGCTATTTGCCGGCGTGGCAACGTTGTTGCAGACGGTCACTGTGGGTCCGGTTGGGGCAGCGTTGCCGATTGTTCAGGGAACAAGTTTCGCCTTTCTGCCGATCATGATCCCTCTTGTGGCGGGCAAAGGGGTCGACGGGTTGGCAGCTTTGTTCGGGGGCGTGATCATCGGCGGTGTGTTCCATGCCTGTCTGGGGGCTGTCATCGGGAAGATACGCTTCGCTCTGCCGCCGCTGGTGACCGGTCTTGTGGTCACAATGATCGGTCTGGCGTTGGTCAAGGTTGGCATCCAGTACGCTGCTGGAGGGGTTCCGGCGATCGGCACACCAGAATACGGGTCAATGCTGAACTGGTCAGCGGCGATGGTCGTTGTTGTTGTAACGCTTGCGTTGAAATTCTTCGCCAGGGGTATGCTTTCAGTTTCAGCAGTCCTGATTGGTCTGGCGGTTGGATACCTTTACGCATTGATGGTCGGAATGGTGACCTTTGAAGCGATTGGTGCAAGCTGGGGTCGCGCTTCGGCGTTTGCTCTGCCTGTTCCGTTTAAATACGGGTTTGAATTCTCATTTGCAGCTGTGATCGGTTTCTGCCTCATGGCTTTTGTGTCTGCCATCGAAACTGTTGGCGATGTTTCGGGCGTGACCAAAGGTGGTGCAGGTCGAGAAGCGACAGATGAAGAAATCTCGGGTGCTACTTACGCCGATGGTTTCGGTTCAGCGCTGGCCGGTGTATTCGGCGGATTGCCCAACACGTCGTTCAGCCAAAATGTCGGTCTGATCGCGATGACCGGCGTGATGAGCCGCCATGTCGTGACCATTGGTGCCTTGTTCCTGATCCTGTGCGGGTTGGTTCCCAAGGTCGGTGCAATCATCCGGACCATTCCAATTGAGGTGTTGGGCGGGGGCGTCATCGTCATGTTCGGGATGGTTGTGGCTGCGGGTATTTCGATGCTGTCTGACGTCGACTGGAACCGTCGCAATATGGTGATTTTTGCAATCTCGCTTTCCATCGGATTCGGGTTGCAGCTTGAACCCGATGCAGTTCAGCACTTGCCGGACACGCTGGGTATCCTGATGAAAAGTGGGTTGTTGCCTGCGGCGGTTATTGCCATCGTACTCAATCTCGTTCTGCCGGAAGAGCTTACGGACGAGGCCACAGAAGAAGTATCTGGTGGGATGTCCGGGCACGGTTCCGGTAGTTTGTCGGGGCACAAATAACCAAGCCGACGCCGGATCGCACACGCAATTGCGGGGCGCGGTCCGGCTATTGGGCAGCCATAAGGCGGGCCACGTCCAGCATGCGCGTCGAGAAACCCCATTCATTGTCGTACCAGCCAAAGACCCTCACCTGGTTTTCACCGACCATTCGGGTTTCAGTGCCGGCGATGACTAGAGATTCCGAGCGTGCGCGAAGGTCGGACGAGACCAGCGGCATGTCTGTCCAGCCAAGGACCGGGGATGCAGCAACGGCCTCTTTCAGCGCCTCTTCAAAGGCATCCGCGCTCAGGCCCCGTTCCAGTGTCACTATTAGGTCCACGGCAGACACACTTGCTGTAGGAACGCGGACAGCCGCCCCAGAGATGCGCCCGGCCAGATGCGGCAGAACGACGTCTATCAAGTGCATGGCGCTCGATGTGGTGGGCACCATCGATAGGGCACCTGCACGTGAGCGGGCGAGGTCGCCGCGCGGGGCGTCTACCATGGGCTGACTATTGGTGTAGCAGTGGATTGTCGTCATGTGCCCTGCCGCAACACCGCCGATATCGTCGATGACCTTGACCAGCGGCACCAACCCATTGGTAGTGCAGGACGCGTTTGAAACGATCCGGGCGCTTCCCAATTGCTCCTCGTTGGCTCCGAGAACAATGGTGACATCGGCAGCGGGCGAAGGACCCGAGATCAGGACTTTGCCAGCCCCTGCGGTCAGACCACGGCGCGCAACGTCAGAGCTGCGGGCAATGCCTGTACAATCCAGCATCACATCCACGCCCGATAGATCAACGCGAGTCAGATCGGCACTGTGCGTCATTGGGATCGTCCGCCTATCCACAATCAGCGCGGCATCCCCTTGGGACACATCGCCCGGGTAGGGGCCGAACGTGCTGTCGTATTTGAACAGGTAGGCGCAGGTTTCCAGCGGTGCGATGTCATTGATCAGCACCAGCTCGATATCTGACCCCTCCGGCAGGGCCAGAACCTGCCGCAGGATCGTACGGCCGATACGGCCGAATCCGTTAATCGCGAGTTTCATGCGCAAGCTATGGCAGGGTGGTCGGACGACCTCAATGCCCTAACTGACGTTCTGTCAGTTGCAGCTGACCTGGGAAAAGAACTGGCCCGAGATGTTCTGATACATGCTGGCCACGATCGGTTTGCACCCGGTTGCCTGCTGAATGGCGGCGATGGCCTGAAGCGTGCGCAAACGTGGCGGGGGGCCAAACGGGTTGAGGTTGTTGTTGTCACGCGTGGCGCGGTACACAACCGGCGCGTCAGAGACCTGTGTCACCGCCCAGGTGCGGCTCATGACGAACACGGACTTGGTCTCTTCCTTGGCGGAAAGGGGCGAGGTGAAAAGGGTCGCAGATGCGGCGAATGCGGCGATGGCCAGCAGGGCAGGGCGCAGTTTCATGGAACAATCTCCAATGCTTAAAATCAGAATTTGCTTGGATTTCAGCAAATTCCGGCGCGCGTGTGAAGCCCCGAAGCCACAAATTCACGGGACACCTTTGCGAGCCACCTGTTTACCTTAGGGCAAAGACAACGGCATGTGCCGATTGACGTCCTTATACAGCAGATACCGGAATCGCCCCGGACCACCTGCATAACAGGCTTGCGGGCAGAAGGCGCGCAACCACATGTAATCGCCCGCTTCAACCTCGACCCAGTCCTGATTGAGGCGATAGACGGCTTTGCCTTCCAGCACATAGAGCCCGTGCTCCATCACATGGGTCTCGGCAAACGGGATGACCCCGCCGGGTTCGAAATTGACGATGTTCACATGCATGTCATGGCGCAGGTCCTGAGGGTCGGCAAACCGCGTGGTCGACCAGCGGCCCTGTGTTCCCGGCATTTCGACCGGTGTCACGTCTCGCTCGTTGGTTATGATCGGATCGGGCAAAGGCAGCCCGGGCACCGACTGATAGGCTTTGCGGACCCAATGGAACCGGGCGACTGCGTCACCCGTGTTGTGCAATGCCCAGTCGCTTCCCGGTGGAATATAGGCATACCCCCCTGTTTCCAATACATGTTTTTCGGCATTCAGGGTTAAGGTGACAGCCCCCTCGACCACAAAGAGAACGGCCTGGGCCTGTGCTTCGGTTTCAGGCTGGTCGCTGCCACCGCCGGGTTGTACCTCCATGATGTATTGCGAGAACGTTTCGGCGAAACCACTGAGCGGACGCGACAGAACCCACAGGCGCGTGCCTTCCCAGAAAGGCAGGGAGCTGGTGACGATGTCGCGCATCGTGCCTTTGGGAATGACCGCATAAGCGTCCGTGAACATGGCGCGGTCGGTCAACAGTTGGTCCTGACCGGGATGGCCCCCGGTTGGGGCAAAATAGGTTGGGTTGGTCATCATGAGCCTCTGGGTCGTTTGTACGGCACTATGGGCGCAAAGACCGTGCGCAGATAGGTCCACCGGCGCGATAGGTTTGTTCGGGATAATTTGAAGGTCGACGTCAGGGGCTTGGCCCTGCAGCGGCAGCGGTATATCCTTGGACACAAATGATTTCAGTTCTGTGAGGCCGCTATGAAAGCCCAGTTTTTGCCCGCAATCGTCGCTTGTGGTGTTCTTTTGATGACCAGTTTGGCAGACGCCAAGCCCCTATCGCGAATCATTGCAGAGATGGGCTTGTCGCCTGCGGATTTCGAAGTGGTCAACGTAACCGCGAACACATTGCTGACCAGTGGTACGCCATCCGTGGGTCAGGAACGGGCCTGGAAAAATGACGACACCGGATCAAAAGGCACGATCCGGGTGCAAAATGTGCAGGGGAACTGCGTCAGCCTTCAACACATAATTCAGCCGGAAGGTGGGGATCAGAGCCGCGAGATCAGAACCCGCCGGTGCAATGACGGCAATGGCAACTGGATTCTCACGCCCTGATCTGCGGTACGGGCCTCAATAGCCCTGAGCTCGATCCACCTCATGCAGCAAGGGCGCGCCAGAGTTGAGCCGTTGAAAGTTCTCGGCGACGTCTGAAAGCGCGTCGCCCAGATGCCACCCCGAGACATGCGGTGTGATCGTCACGCCGGGATGGGCCCATAACGGGCTGCCCTGCGGCAGAGGTTCCACTGATGTAACGTCCAGCACGGCATGAGCCGGTGTGCCTTTGTCCAGCGCTTCGATCAGGGCGGCTTCGTCAATCAGATCCCCGCGCCCGGCGTTCAGCAACTGGCTACTGGGTTTCATCGACTCCAGCGTTTTTGCGTCGAACAAACCAACGGTTTGTGGTGTCGAAGGCAAAATAGCACACACATGATCGCATTGACCCAAAAGCTCGGGCAGGGTGTCTTGTCCATGCAGACAGGTCACACCTTCTATGGATTTTGGTGTGCGGCTCCAACCCATGACCTGAAATCCGATGGCCCGCAGCATCAAGGCGGTGCGGGCACCGATATGGCCCAGACCCAGAACACCTACGACTGTGTCGGGTGTAAAGATCGGCTCTCGCGGCGACCATTCCGACCGGGCTTGGGCGGCCTCATGGAACGCCATATGCCGTTGGCGGCGCAGGATGTAAGCCACAAACCACTCGGCGATACCCTGTGCCGGTGCATCTGGCTTTAGACGCGCGATGCGGACATGGGCTGGAAGGTCGGGATGGCTTACAATGGTTTCCACGCCCGCCCCCAACTTCTGAACAAGCCTCAGGTTCGGCAAGCGTGTGGGATGGTCGCTTTGCATATTGACCAAGGCCAACATCGTGATGTCTTCGGGGTTTCCAAGCGTTTCAGGGGTGCGGATATCCGCATCGGGTGCAGCAGCCTGCAATTTGGCGGCAATTTCACTGTCGCCTATCCAATCGGACAACCCGGTTTCGATCAACAACGCCATGCGCAGCTCCTGCTTTGATTTTGAAGTGGTGACGTCCCGTCACTGCGGTGGACAGGCTTGGGGCAGTTAAGCCATCCTTGCCGCGAAAGTATAGCCCTGTCTCGATGTCCCAGGAGGATGCGCCCGTGAACATGTCATTTACCCTGCGCGAGGAAAATCGCGTTCTTCTGCAACGTGTTGCCGATATGATTCGGGATGAGGTCATGCCGTTGGAAGAAGAGTATCACGCCGAAATCAACAAGGGCGACCGCTGGCAGTACACACAGCGCCAAGCCGAAATTCTTGAAGGGCTAAAGGCCAAGGCCAAGGCGGCGGGGCTGTGGAATTTCTGGCTGACCGACAGTGACAAGGGATTTGGGCTGACCACCGTCGAATACGCCTATTTCGCCGAGGAGATGGGCAAGACCCCCCTGGGGGCCGAAGTGTTCAACTGCTCGGCCCCGGATACTGGAAATATGGAAGTTTTCGAACGCTACGGGTCTGAGAAGATGAAGGAGCAATGGCTGAAGCCTTTGCTCGAAGGTGAGATCCGGTCTGCCTATTTAATGACCGAGCCTGACGTGGCCTCGTCTGACGCGACCAATGTGTCGATGTCCTGTGTGCGGGACGGGGATGACTATGTCCTCAATGGTGAAAAATGGTGGTCCTCAGGCGCAGGCGATCCACGGTGTAAGGTCTATATCGTGATGGTCAAAACCGGCGGCGACGAACAGCCCAAGTACAAGCGGCAGTCGATGATCGTGGTGCCTGCAGACGCTCCAGGGATCGAGGTTTTGCGCCCCATGCAGGTTTACGGACACGATGATGCACCACACGGCCACATGCATATCCGTTTCACCAACGTACGCGTTCCGGCTGAAAACATTCTGCTGGGCGAAGGGCGCGGGTTCGAGATTGCGCAAGGTCGCCTTGGGCCGGGCCGCATCCACCACTGTATGCGCGCCATCGGACAGGCCGAAAGCGCGCTGGAGCAGATGTGCAAACGGTCGCTGCAACGCGAGGCGTTTGGCAAGAAACTGGCGCAGCTTGGGGCCAATTACGACATCATTGCCGAATGCCGGATGGAGATCGATATGGCCCGGCTGCTGTGCCTGAAAGCCGCTTGGTACATGGATCAGGGCGACGCGCGGGCAGCTGCGCCGTGGATCAGCCAGATCAAGGTCATCGCACCTCGGGTTGCTCTAAAGGTGATTGACGAAGCGGTACAGATGTTCGGTGCGCAGGGCATCAGCCAAGACACACCGCTTGCGATGGCCTGGACCCATGTGCGGACCCTGCGATTGGCCGATGGGCCAGATGCGGTGCATCGCCGTCAGGTGGCGCGGGCCGAGCTAAAGAAATACACGCAGGAAAAGATCTGAGGGGGCCTATGGCAGCAGCGCTCGATTTCGCCGACAAGACCTATTTTCATCAACGAGAAGACGGGGCGTTTGTCGGCAACGATCCCGCACGTGGTCCATGGTCTGCCGATCACTGCCATGCAGGGCCAGTGAGTGGTTTGATCGTGCGTGCGGCGGAAACCGAAGTCGGTCCGGAAAAGATGCTGACCCGTCTGACTGTCGACCTGCTGCGCCCTCTGCCGTTGGCCGGTTTGCGGGTTGCAGCGGAAACCACGCGCCACACAAAGACACTGGCCACCACGCGGGTTACGGTACACGACCTGAACGACACGCTCTGTGCTACGGCCTCGACCATGCACCTGGTGCGTCGTGATCTTGGACCGGTTGCCAATGTGAAAACCACCGCGCCCCGGATCGAGGATACAGTCGACGGCCCGTTTCCAATTGGTGAGATTCGTCACGACCTGCCCGGTTTTGCCCATTACAGCGACATTCGGTATCCGACAGGCGGCAAGCAGGGGGCCGGGCCCAAAACGGTGTGGATGCGGACCCCGCTTCTTTTACAGGGTGAAGTGCAATCGCCCATTCAGGCCCTTTGTCCGCTGGCCGATTGCGGCAACGGCATTTCGTGGAACGCGCCGACGTCGGAAATGGGTTTCATGAACACGGACCTGACCGTAAATATTCACCGCGAGCCAATTTCCGATTGGTTGGCCACAAACTCGGTCTCGCATTGGCAGCCGTCGGGCATCGGGATGTCACAATCGGTGCTTTATGACACGCAAGGTCCCGTTGGCACGGCGTTGCAGACGCTGGTGCTGTTTCCGCCGGGATGACACTCGGCCGGTTTTTGCAGTTTGATGGCAAAAGCCGTTGCCGCGGTGGACAGCCGGACCTATCTTGCGTTCATGCGATGGTTGTTCACAGTTATATCCTGCTGCTTGCCGATCCCGGCCATGGCCCACCCACATGTCTTTATCGACACCGGGCTTGAATTCATCGTGGATGAAAGTGGTCAACTGACCCATATCCGCGTGACATGGGCCTATGATGAGCTGTTTTCCCTGCTGCAACTGGAAGATATGCGGCTGGATCAGGATGGCGACGGTGTGTTGACCGAAAGCGAAGAAAAGTTTCTGGCCGGGTTCGATGCGCAATGGATCGAGGGATATAATGGCGATCTGGTTGTGACTGCGGGCGGAATGCCGGTCACCCTGTCCGGCCCGCTTTCACCAAGTGCCACAACCGAGGATGGCCGCATCGTTACCACCCATCTGCGTGCGGTCGAAGGGGAGGCAGTTCCCGCCAGCGCTTTGTCGGCGAAGGCGTTCGACGAAACTTATTACACGGCCTACGAAGTGACACGCCCGGTTGTCGTGTCAGGCCCCGTTGCCTGCAAGATAGAGCGTTTCGACCCGGATATCGATGGCCAGTTGGCTCAGATGCAGGCATTTCTGCTGACGCTGGATGCAGATTACGATCTTGAGGAAAACGATATTCCCCTGGTCGGAGAAAACTTTGCCACCGAGATTCGCGTTTCATGTCCCGCTACCTGATTGTTCCGGTCGCGCTTGCGTGTGGGTTGCTTCTTTGGTTTTGGGGAAGCGGCGGGTTTGACTCCCTTGCGGCTTGGGCCGCGGGTGAGCAACGCGAATTTCAGAACCAGATCGCCCGCTCGCTGCGTGCCGCACGCGCCGAACAGCCCCAGGCCGTCGCCACGCTGCTGACTGTATGTTTCGCCTATGGCTTTTTTCATGCCATCGGCCCCGGTCACGGTAAGGTTCTGATCGGCGGGTACGGGCTGGGTCGACGCGTGGCTTTCTGGCGGCTGTCAGCGATAAGCGTGCTTTCCAGTCTAGGGCAAGCCGTGACAGCCATAGTTCTGATCTATGCCGGGGTATTGGTTTTTCAGATGTCCCGCCAAAGCCTTGTGGGCGCGACCGAGCAGGTCATGGCCCCAATCAGTTATGGCGCGATTGCTTTGATCGGGCTGTGGCTGGTGTTCCGTGCTTTGCGCAGTTTCGCGCGGCGGCAAAAAAGCCAGGCAACGCATGATCATGACCATGCTCACGACCACCAACATAGTCATGACCATCACCACGACCACGATCATGCACATCACCATGATGACGGTGTCTGCTCGGATTGTGGCCATCGGCATGGACCAACGGCGGAAGAGGTCGCAAATGTGGGCACTCTGCGCGAGGCTATGATCCTGATCGCCGGTATTGCCGCGCGGCCCTGTACGGGTGCTTTGTTCGTGCTGATCCTGACCTGGCAGATGGGCATTGCAATGGTAGGTGTCGCCGGGGCTTTTGCTATGGCGCTGGGCACGGCCACAGTAACCACGCTGGTCGGTTGGACTTCCTTCGGTTTGCGTGGAGGGCTGCTGGCCTCTGCCTCGGCCACACGCTTTGCTTCGGTTCTGGCCCCGACCATCGAACTGGTCGCTGGTCTTGTCATTGCAGTGATTGCCGGCGGTTTGCTTATGCGCGCGATTTAGTCGAACACGGACTCCGGGTAGCCAACACGCGCCAGATACAGCCCCTGCGGTGGGCAGACCGGTCCGCACGCTGCGCGGTTTTCAGCTTTCAATGCGTCGCGCACGTCCTCGGGTGTCCAAGCACCGGCGCCGACACGTTCCAAGGTGCCCACGAAACTGCGTACCTGGTTGTGCAGGAAAGATCGGGCGCGCACGTGGAAATGGATCTCGGGGCCGGAAAAGCCCGGAACCTGCTCGACCCGCAATTCATCCAGGGTTTTTACAGGGCTCGCAGCCTGACAGATCGAGGATCGGAACGTGGTGAAATCATGCCGTCCCAGCAGCATGTTTGCCCCGTCCTGCATCGCATCGACATCCAACTGATGATTGATCTGCCAGACCTGCCCCCGGTCATGCGTTGCCGGGGCGCGGCGCATCAGGATGCGGAACAGGTATTGCCGTTCAACCGCTGAAAAGCGCGCATGCCAATCCTCATCGACCCGAGCGGCCTTCACAATCGCCACAGGCTGCGGTTTGAGGTGATAGTTCAATGCCTCGGACAGGCGAAACGGGTCCCAATCCTTGGCCATATCGCAATGGGCAACCTGACCAAGCGCGTGAACCCCGGCATCGGTGCGACCTGCGGCAGCGATTGTGTGCGCGCCCGGCTGAATACGCGACAGAGCCTCTTCAATGGCCCCCTGAACGGACGGCTGATCCTTTTGCCGCTGCCATCCGGCAAACGGTTCCCCTTGGTATTCAACTTTCAACGCGTATCTGGGCATGCGTCGCTGGTACAGCGCAGCGCGGGAACGGGCAAGGGGGCGAAAGCGCTGGTATGTGCCGCACCCTCTACCTATCTTGGGTAAAACGAAAATTGCGGGGCGACAGTTTGGTCATCTCATCACTGGCAGACAGTCTTGTGCGTGGCGTCGAAACCATCGGCGACAGCGTGTCCGAGACGTTTTTCGAGCCGGTCATCCGTCTGGGTGTCACCGGGCTGGCGCGATCGGGTAAGACGGTTTTCATCACCTCGCTGGTGGCCAACCTGCTGGATCGGGGCCGCATGACCGGCCTGACCGCGCAGCAAGAAGGGCGGATCAACGCCGCTTATCTGCAACCACAGCCGGACGATACGGTGCCCCGGTTCGACTATGAAACCCACCTGTCTGCTCTGACGGGCCCCACGCCACATTGGCCCGACAGCACCCGCGCTGTGTCCGAATTGCGTTTGTCGTTCAAAGCGCGCCCCGCAGGGTTGCTTGCCGGGTTGCAGGGGCCACGAACAGTGCATCTGGACATCGTGGATTATCCCGGTGAATGGCTGCTGGATCTGGCCCTTTTGGACAAATCCTACGAAGATTGGTCGCAGGAAACACTGACGCGCATCGAGACACGTGCCGAGGCCGCCGAGTACCTCGCGCAGGTAAAGGCCACAGACCCGTCCGGCGCGCATGACGAGCTGACCGCGCAGGCTCTGGCGACGGCGTTCACGGCTTATCTCAATCAGGCGCGTGAAGCTGGTTTTTATGACTGCACCCCGGGGCGTTTCTTGTTGCCGGGTGATCTGGCGGGCTCACCGGTGCTGACCTTTGCGCCTTTGGTTCTGTCCGGACCATCACGCCGTAAAACTCTTCAGAGTGAGATGGAGCGGCGATTTGAGGCTTATAAGTATCAAGTGGTGAAACCCTTTTTTCGCGAACACTTTTCGCGCATCGACCGGCAGGTGGTTTTGGTCGACGCGCTGGGCGCGATCCACAAAGGCCCGCAGGCGGTTGAGGATATGCGCCGCGCGATGGCCGATATCCTGTCGGCTTTTCGTCCGGGCAGGAATGCGTGGCTTAGTCAGTTGCTGTTGGGCAAGCGGGTCGAACGCATCCTGTTTGCGGCGACTAAAGCCGACCACTTGCACCACACGCAGCATCCCCGAATGACGGCGATCATCGAAGCGTTGACACGCGAGGCACGAGACCGCGCGAATTTCGCGGGGGCGCAGACGGCAGCTCTGTCGTTGGCTTCGCTGCGCGCTACGACCGAAGAAATGCGCAGGCACAACGGGGTGGAGTTGCCATGCGTGAGGGGCACCTTGTTGGACAGCGGGAAACAGGCTGCGTTCTATCCCGGCGAATTGCCTGAAGACCCAGCGCATCTTTTGGGTCCGGCGCGAAATGGGGCGGACAGTTGGTTGGATGAGGATTATGGGTTCATGGCATTTGCCCCTGCGCATCTGACCCTGAAACCCGGCGATGGGCCGCCGCATATCCGTCTGGATCGCGCAGCCCAGTTCCTGATCGGAGACAGGTTGTGACCGTTATCTTGCGTCCTGCACGTACCACAGATGCCGGTGCCATCGGGACAATCCTGCACGGTTTCACTTTGGAAAATGACTGGATGCCAAATCTGCACAGTTGCGCTGAAACCATCGCCTTTTGTGGTAAAATGATCGATCAGGATTGGGTAACTGTTGCGGAAAGTGACGTGGGCGTGGTCGGATTTCTGGCGCTGAACGAAACGGAGATCAACTCACTCTACCTGCACATGCAGGCGCGCGGGCAAGGGATCGGGCGGCAACTGCTGGATCACGCGAAATCCCGTCAAACCCGGCTTAGCTTGTATGCGTTTCAGGCCAACACAGGCGCGTGTAAATTTTATCAGCGCAACGGCTTTGCCGAAGCAGCGCGCAGCAATGGCGCGGATAATGACGAAAATCTGCCGGACATTAAATTTGTCTGGCGCAGCAAAGGTATGACCCATGGCTAAGGGCCCGGTTCTGATCGATCTTGAAGCGGATGAGCCTGCTGCTGATGTTGCGCAGGCCCCTCCGGTGCCAGACGTCGCGCAACCTCAGGGGCAGGCGATGCAGAGCGCTGCAAGGCTTGCCGCCCGAAAACCATCCGCCTTGGCGCGTTGGTTTTGGGGGCTGGCTTTGGCTGTTGTTGGCGCGGCAATCTCTGTTGCAGCTTGGGATTTTGCGACTTCACTGGTGGCGCGGACGCCAGTTCTGGGGTGGGTCGTAGTTGGCTTGCTGGCGGCATTGGTGCTGGTTGGATTGATCATTGCGATCCGCGAATTGGCAGCTTTGGGGCGATTGTCGCGGGTCGACGGAATGCGCCGCGCGGCGGATACGGCTTTGGCGGATGCCGATCTGGCACAGGCCCGTGTTGTTACCAATCGTCTGATCACCTTTTATAAAGGCCGGGAAGAGACCCGCTGGGGCCGCGACCGACTGGCAGAGCGTATGGGGGATCAATTTGATGCCTCGGCTTTGCTGAGCCTTGCCGAAGATGAACTGCTGGCTCCGCTGGACGAAGCCGCCAGCCGCGAGGTTGAGGCCGCAGCCCGGCAAGTTGCAACTGTGACCGCCTTAGTCCCATTGGCTTTGGCAGATGTTGTGACCGCACTGGCCGCGTCACTTCGGATGATCCGTCGGGTCGCGGAAATCTATGGCGGTCGGGCCGGTACTCTTGGCAGTTGGCGCCTGACCCGTGCCGTTTTTGTACATCTGGTCGCCACAGGGGCTGTGGCCGTCGGCGACGATCTTCTGGAGCCTGTTCTGGGCGGGTCCGTTCTCAGCAAACTGTCCCGCCGGTTTGGAGAGGGCCTGGTGAACGGGGCGCTGAGCGCGCGTGTGGGCGTCGCCGCGATGGAGGTTTGCCGCCCGCTGCCATTCTCTGAACGGCACAAACCGTCAACGCGCGGTATCATCAAACGCGCTCTGCAAGGCCTGTTTTCCAAGGGTTGATCCAAAGCAAAGCGTCAGTGCCCGCCCTTCGCCACACTAGGAGTGTCGGAGGAGCCAGCCATGACGGATCACGGTCACAGCCCACAGGAAATCGCCGAGCGGATCAATGCACCACCAGGTCGAGGTGTGTTGCGCGATGTTGTTTATGGCGGCATCGACGGATCCGTCACCACCTTTGCGATCGTCGCAGGCGTCGCGGGGGCAGGGCTTTCCCCGTTTGTTATCGTCGCGCTGGGTTTGGCGAATGTGCTGGCTGACGGGTTTTCCATGGCTGCGGGCAATTATTCGGGCACCAAGGCTGAACTTGACAACATTCGACGCATCCGCGCGGTCGAGGAACGCCACATAGCTTTGTACCCGGATGGCGAGCGGGAGGAAGTGCGCGAAATCCTTGCCCAAAAGGGGCTGTCGGGCGACGTTTTGAACGAAGCTACGGCAGAGATTACATCGAGTCATGAAAATTGGATCAACCTGATGATCGAGGGTGAATATGGATTGGGCAGTGTTGACCCGCACCCGATGAAGGCAGCTTTGGCCACGTTTTTTGCGTTTCTTGTGGCCGGGATGATCCCCTTGCTGCCTTTCCTTGCCTCGATTCCGAACGCATTTGTGATGTCTGCCTGGATGACCATGGGGGTCTTTTTCGCAATCGGCGCGCTCAAAAGCCGATGGTCGCTGGCCCCTTGGTGGCGATCGGGAATGGAGACGCTGTTGATCGGCGGGCTGGCCGCATTGATCGCTTATCTGGTCGGGTCTCTGTTCCATCCATAGTTGTCGCAGCAGGGGTGTTGCTGCCGCCGGGCGCTCTCCGGCAGCGTAGACTTGTCTGAAACGGGTGTATGGGTCAGCCAAGCCGCGGCTTTCCTGACTGTTATTGCTCGCCTTCTCAAGATAGCCTAGCCACAAGACAAAGATCGGAGACCGCGTTGGAATCGCTACTTGTTCTTGTTGGGCTGATTGTTCTGGCAATCCCGGTGACTCTGGTTGTGCTGGTGGTCGGGCAGACCCGATTGCGTCGTCGCGTAGCAGATTTGGAGGCGCAGATTTCAACCCTGTCTTCAGCTGATACGGTGGTTTCTGAGGGGCCGTTAGAAAAGGTGCCTGATCCACAGTCGGAAGCTGAACAGGAACCCCGCAGGCCCGCCCCATGGGCCGCGCCCAAAAGGCCAGCAGAAGAAACTTTGGTTGGAACGGCGGATGTGACTTCATCGGCCATCGTATTCACTCATGACCGGTTTACAGCGTTCGGCGATTGGCTGCGCGAGAACTGGTTTTATGCGGTCTCAGCCGTATCGCTGGCTTTGGCCGGGATATTTCTTGTGCAATACGGCGTCGAAAACGGATTGCTGCCTCCTGCTGCCAGGGTTCTGGCTGCACTTGGGTTCGGTTCGATTCTGATCACTGCGGGTGAAGCCTTGCGTCGGAAATTCGGCGATGATGAGGACGCGACCACCGCCTATTTACCATCGGTCTTTTCTGGGGCAGGGCTTGTTACCCTTTTCGGGGCCATTCTGGCGGCGCGTCAGCTGTACGACCTGATCGGTGCCGAGGCGGCGCTGGCGGGGATGGTCGCGGTCGCCGTGATCGGCCTTGTTCTGGGGTGGTTCCATGGCCCGCTGTTGGCCGCGGTTGGCCTGATCGGCGCATTTTTGGCCCCATTTCTGGTTGGCGGAGCGTCCGAGGATCCCTCGTGGCTTTATGCCTATTTCCTGCTGGTTGCCGTTTTGGGGCTTGGCATCGACACAGTCCGGCGCTGGGCTTGGGTGTCCGTTCTGACCGTGTTTGGAGCCTATTCGGCGAACCTTCTGCTGGTAGCAGGCGCGCCAAACACGGAACCGGGTTATCTGGTCGCCACATTGATACTGGCGCTTTTGGTGATCGCCATTCCTGCGCGGCGCGTCTGGCCGGATCATTCAGGGCCCATGATCTCGCAGATGATCCGCTATCCAAAGGCGCGCCCATGGCCGGATTTTCCGACCCGATTGGCCGCCGGGGCCATTGCAGTAAGTTCGGCGATTTTGGCCTGGCATTGGGCCGACACGGAAACTGAGTTCTGGCTTGGTGTTACTTTACTGTCCGCACTTGTGCTGGCCCTGCTTCTTTGGGCTAAGGATGCACCTGCGCTTCAGGACCTGACCGTCCTGCCGGCCGTCGGGCTTGTGTTTAACGTCCTGATGCACGGGCTTGACCAAGGCGCAGCTTTTCTCGGCTTTGCAGCCACCTATGCGGAAACGGCTGAGGCCGACTATCCGATGGTCGTCACGGTGCTGGTCGCCTTGGGGGCTTTGATCTCAATCCTAATGGCGTGGCGGTCTGCGAAAGCAACCCAGTTTCGCGCCATCTGGGCCGGAGGGGCAGCTCTGTTTGCCCCGGTAATGGCTATCGGGCTGGAGGTCGGCTGGCATCCGGTTTCTGTTATCGGGGCCTACCCCTGGGCCTTGCACGCGGTTGCGCTGGCCGTCTTGATGGTGGTGATTGCGGAACGTTTTGCACGGGTCGATGGAGAGGATCGGATGCGTGCTGCGTTGGCCACTTTGTCTGCTCTGTCTTGCCTCGTCTTTGCCTGCGTCATAGTCCTCAGTGCGGCGGCGCTGACGGTGGCGCTTGTTGCAAGCGTGGTTGTGGCGGCGGCTTTGGACCGCAAGTTCACCTTGCCGCCAATGAGCTGGTTTATCTGGGCCGGTGTTTTTGCCGTCACCGTTCGACTGGTGCTTGATCCAGGATTGTATTGGGCAAATTCGGCTCCGGTGCTCGAGATGACATTGGTTTACGGCTCGGCCACGGTGGGGTTTGTGGCGGGTTGGTGGGTGCAGCGCCCCTTGCAGCGCCCAGTGGCGTCATTGCTGCTGGAAAGCGCAGCGTGGGCGACAGGTGGCATTCTGCTGTCCCTGTTGCTGCTGCGCTGGCTTGAAGGGTTTGGCGAAGGCGGCGCCGACAACAGCCATTGGGGTCTGGGACTGCTGGCGGTCATCTGGCTGCTGCTGGCTTTTGCTCAGGTTCAGAGATTTGAGCTGGGCGGTAAGCTGAACTATGCGCGTTACGTGTTGGCGGTTTTTTTTGCCGCGCATGGTCTGTTCTATCTCATGCTTGCCGTGTCCGAGCAAAACCCGCTTTTGAATCCAAATGCTGATCCGGTGCTCGGTCTGCCGGTTTTCAACACGCTTGCCATTGCGTATCTGCTGCCCGCGCTGGTTATCGCCGGGTCCGCTTGGCGGATCAAAGATATGCCCAACCAGATCACGATGACAAGCTATGTCGTGGCAGGGGGGCTTGCGGCCATGTGGTTGGGTTTGACAATCCGCCACGTCTGGCAGGGCTCTGCGGGCATGTTTGAAGGAAACGGCGTCACACAGCCCGAGCTTTACACTTATACTCTGGTTCTGCTGCTGATCGGAGCTGCGCTGTTCTATCAATCTCTGGCCCGCGGATCGGACCTGATGCGGAAGGCGGGCCTCGTTGTGATCGGGTTGGCTGTTGCCAAGGTCTTTCTGATCGACATCGCAGGGCTAGGCGGGTTGATCCGGGTCTTCTCACTGCTTGCGCTTGGCCTTGCGCTGGCTGGTCTGGCATGGCTGAACCGCTGGGCCAAACTGCGCCATTCGCCGCATGAGGCAGAACCTCTGGACCATTAGGCGCGGGCGTCTTATAAGCCCGCTATGCATGACCGCTTGGCCATCATTATTCGAATTATATCCCCGGCGCTCTGACCCTCTGAGACGCCGGGCAAAGGTGTTTGAGAACTCGCACCGACCGCTTCGATCCTAGTACGACCAGATCATCCAAAGGACGCCCCCAATGTGCGCCGACACGATCCAGACACCTGATTACAAAGACACGCTGAACCTGCCCAAAACCGAATTCCCCATGCGCGCTGGCCTGCCCAAGCGCGAACCCGCATGGCTGGAACGGTGGGAGACCATCGGCGTCTATGACCGCCTGCGCGAGAAACAAGGCCGCACGCCCTTTACCCTGCACGATGGCCCCCCCTATGCGAACGGCCACCTGCATATCGGCCACGCGCTGAACAAGACCATCAAGGACATGATCGTACGCAGCCATCAGATGATGGGTTTCGACGCGCGTTACGTGCCCGGCTGGGACTGCCACGGCCTGCCGATCGAATGGAAGATCGAAGAACAATACCGCAAGAAGGGCAAGAACAAGGACGAGGTGAACATCGTCGACTTCCGGCAGGAATGCCGCAAGTTTGCCGAGGGCTGGATCGATATCCAGCGCGAAGAGTTCAAGCGCCTGGGCATCACCGGTAACTGGCCTGATCCCTACATCACCATGGACTATCACGCCGAGGCCGTGATCGCGGATGAGTTCATGAAGTTCCTGATGAACGGTACGCTTTATCAGGGCTCGAAGCCCGTAATGTGGTCGCCGATCGAAAAAACCGCTCTGGCCGAGGCCGAGGTCGAGTATCACGACAAGGAAAGCTTCACCATCTGGGTGAAGTTCAAGGTTGTGAATGCGGGTGATTTGGATGACGCGTTTGTCGTAATCTGGACAACGACCCCATGGACCATGCCGTCGAACAAGGCAGTCGTGTACGGCAAAGACATCTCTTACGGCCTGTACGAAGTCACCGGCGCGCCAGAGGAATGCTGGGCCAAGGTAGGCGACAAGTTCCTGCTGGCCGACAACCTGGCCGCTGACGTTCTGGGTCGCGCGCGTCTGAACGACGACCAGTGGACCCGCGTTCATGACGTGACCGCGGATGAGCTGGAAGGCGTTCAACTGACCCACCCGCTGGCCGGGGCCGAAGGCGGCAATGGCGAATGGGACGACATCCGCGATTTTCGCGCTGCTGAGTTCGTGACCGACACCGAAGGGACCGGCTTTGTTCACTGTGCACCATCGCACGGGATGGAAGAATTCGAGCTGTATCGTGACTTGGGGATGCTCGAGCAGGTAATCACTTATAACGTGATGGACGACGGTAGCTTCCGCGCTGATCTGCCGTTCTTTGGCGGCAAATACATCCTGTCCCGTAAGGGCGGCGAGGGCGACGCGAACAAAGCCGTCATCGACAAGCTGGCCGAAGTTGGCGGGCTGCTGGCGCGTGGCAAGATCAAGCACAGCTATCCTCATTCATGGCGCTCGAAAGCTCCCATCATCTACCGTAACACACCGCAGTGGTTTGCCTCGGTTGACCGTAAGCTGGACGATGGCATGGGCGAGATGGGTGATACCATCCGTGAACGGGCCCTGCGGTCCATCGACGAGCTGGTGAAATGGACGCCGCAAACCGGCCGTAACCGCCTCTATTCGATGATCGAAGCGCGCCCGGACTGGGTTCTGTCCCGTCAGCGCGCCTGGGGCGTGCCGCTGACCTGCTTTACCAAGAAAGGTGCTCTGCCCACCGACGTGGATTATCTGCTGCGCAACGCGGACCTGAACGCGCGCATCAAGGCTGCGTTCGAGAAAGACGGCGCAGATGTCTGGTACACCGACGGCTTCAAAGAAAAGATCCTCGACGGCATCGCCAACCCGGACGACTACGATCAGGTTTTCGACGTGCTGGACGTGTGGTTCGACTCGGGCTCGACCCACGCATTTGTTCTGCGCGATCGTGAGGATGGCACCGAGGACGGTATCGCCGATGTCTACATGGAAGGCACTGACCAGCACCGCGGTTGGTTCCATTCGTCCATGCTGCAGGCTTGCGGCACCAAGGGTCGCGCGCCGTACCGCAACGTGGTGACCCACGGCTTCACGCTGGATGCCAAGGGCAACAAGATGTCCAAATCGCTGGGCAACACGATTGTGCCTGAAGAGGTCGTCAAGCAATACGGTGCCGATATCCTGCGTCTGTGGGTGGCGCAGACCGACTATACCGCCGACCAGCGGATCGGGCCTGAGATCCTGAAAGGCACTGCCGACAGCTATCGTCGCCTGCGCAATACCATGCGGTTCATGCTGGGCTCGTTGTCCGACTTCACCGAAGCGGATCGGGTCGAGCCCGAGGATATGCCGCGTCTGGAACGCTGGGTCCTCAGCCGTCTGGCGGAACTGGATGAACAAGTGCGCAAGGGCTACGCGTCCTTCGACTTTCAGGGTGTGTTCAGCGCCGTCTTTACGTTTGCCACAGTTGATCTGTCGTCTTTCTACTTCGACGTCCGCAAGGATGCGCTGTACTGCGATGGCGACAGCCTGCGCCGTCGTGCGTCGCGCACTGTTCTGGACATTCTGTTCCACCGCCTGACAACCTGGTTGGCTCCGGTTCTGGTGTTCACTATGGAAGAGGTGTGGCTGGAACGCTTCCCGGGCGATGATAGCTCGGTCCATCTGGTGGATTTCCCGGACACACCCGCCGACTGGCGTCACGCCGAGTTGGAAGAGGCCGTGGCCAAAGTGCGCCGCGTTCGCCGCGCGGTGACCGCTGCGCTGGAAGTTCAGCGCCAGGACAAGGTCATCGGATCGAGCCTCGAAGCCGCGCCGATCGTGCATGTCGAAGATCAGGAGACCCGTGACCTGCTGGCAACCTTTGACGTGGATGATCTGTGCATCACTTCCGGATTGGCGGTTTCGGGTGATCCTGCCCCTGCCGAGGCGTTCCGCGTGCCTGAAATCGAAGGCGTTGCGGTGGTCTTTGAAAAAGCCGAGGGCGCGAAATGTCAGCGGTGCTGGAAAATCCTGCCCGACGTGGGCCGCCACACGCATCCGGGTGTATGCAGCCGCTGTAACGACGCGCTTGGTTAACACTTACCCCCAGCCCATCGGCTGGGGGTTTTTCTTTCCCTGCTTGCAACAGCTTTGGTGATCTGAAACGCTGCGCCTATGCCGATGATTGCCGTGGAAACCCAATTTGGATGTCTGGGTGTCGAAGAAACAGACGGAGCCCTCACGCGCCTGGTCTGGGATGGCCGGGATGTGGGAGAACCGACGGATCTGTTGCGTGAAGCCGCCGCGCAATTGAAAGCGTATGACGCCGGGGAATTGGACCGGTTTGACCTTCCTTACCGCATCGCAGGGTCTGACTTCCAACGACAAGTCTGCGATCTGATGTATGCGATTCCTCTCGGCGAAACGCGTACTTACGGAGATATCGCAAAAGAGCTTGGGCAGCCTGCGCAACCTGTAGGGCAGGCTTGCGGTGCAAACCCCATTCCGGTGATCATTCCCTGCCACAGAGTTCTTTCAGCAAATGGTCTGGGTGGCTTTTCCGGCGCGGGCGGGGTCGAGACCAAAGTGGCCCTGTTGCGCCATGAGCGCGCAGCCGGGCTTTTGATCTGATCCGTGAAATTCGGTTGCAATCCGTCAACGGCGGGCACACCATATACGTGTTGTTGAATTTGAAGGACCGCATTGCATGACCACGGATCAAGATCGCGCCGCCCGAAAGAAGGCCATTATTGACAGGTTGATGTCACTTGAAGCGCAAGAGCTTGCAACGGCGCAGGCGCATTACGATGCGTATTTGAAGGACGCTCAACTGGATGATCGGGAAGGTCACGACAAGGATGACCTTGCCGCCTCACGCGAAAACGCTGACTTGGCGGCTGCGTTTGACGCCCCTGTGCACGCACATCACGCCAAGATCGACGTGATTGAAAACACCGACTTCGGTCTGACGGACACAGTTCAGCCCGGCGCAGTGATCAAGTTCAACAATCGCAGATTTGTCGTGTGCGTTTCGACCACCCGGTTCGAGGTGGATGGAAAGACCTATATGGGCATTTCAACACAAAGCCCGATTTACTTGGCCATGGTGGGCCTGCAAGAGGGTGATGTCTTTACCCATAACGGCACCGAGTTCGAGGTGCAGGACGTCATGTAGCTCGACTGTCGGCAGCGCTGCGTCAGGCGTGGCGCTGCGGTATGATTTGTTGCGCGATGCCTGCAAAGGTCAGATACAGGCTGGTGATCACCAGACCCCAATGCGCCCAGCTTTCAGGGTGAAAATCGACCCAGGCCGCCCAACCGGCAAAGAACGTCCACGCCAGAGCCATGGGCAGGGTCAGGCCGCGCCAACGCTCGGTGCGTACGGGATGGACAAACTTGAGCGGCAGGAACATCGCAAGCGACAGCAGTGTCACCAACAGCAGAATAATCCAGAAATTCGGTTCGAGCGCGAAGATCACGATAACGAACATGTTCCAGCATCCGGGAAAACCGGAAAAGGAGTTGTCCTTGGTCTTCATCCGGGTGTCCGCGAAATACATCGCGCTGGCAAAGGTTATGACGATTATCGCAAACCATCCGGTCCAGCCGTCCATCAGCCCGGACTTGAACAGGGCAAAGGCCGGGATGAACACATAGGTCAGGTAGTCAATGATCAGATCCAGCAGCACGCCGTCAAATTCGGGCGCGTTCTTTTTGACGTGGTAATGACGCGCCAGAGGACCGTCGATGCCGTCCACAATGAATGAGACAACCAGCCAAAGATACATAAGGCTCCATTTCTCTTCGACGGCAGCCAGCATGGCGAGCATGGCAAAAACGGCGCCAGTTGCAGTGAAGAGATGGACGGAAAGAGCTTTGAATCTGAGTGTCATGCACGCGTCATGACTGATGCACGCCTGAGATGCAAACCAAAAGCCACGCGGTTTTGATGCATGTGTGTGTCAGGCTTTGGGGTGCGCGCGGTTGTAGACTTCCATCAATCGCGCTGTGTCCACGGCAGTATAGGCTTGTGTGGTTGAAAGCGACGCGTGTCCCAAAAGTTCTTGAATGGCGCGCAAGTCGCCTCCCGCCGAAAGAAGGTGCGTGGCAAAGCTGTGTCGCATGGCGTGGGGTGTTGCGGTCGCAGGCAGGCCCAGTTGCATCCGGGCTTTCGCCATGACGCCCTGTATCGCACGTGGATTCAACGCCCCGCCGCGGACGCCGCGAAACAAGGGTGTGTCAGGGGCCTGCGGGTGAGGGCACAGCTGCATGTACCGGTCGACGGCTTCCTGAGCAGCGGGCAAAACGGGAACGACCCTCTCTTTGTCGCCCTTTCCGATGATACGCAAGCTTGCAGGTAAAGGTGCGTCAGCACCGGTCAATGACAACGCCTCGGATATGCGCAGCCCGCACCCGTAAAGCAACGTCACCACTGCCACGTCCCGCGCGGCGACCCAATCTGAAGTGGATTGCACCTCGACCGTGTCGATCATGGCGCGGGCAGCGTCTTCGGCCAGAGGGCGGGGCAGTTTCTTGGTGAACTTTGGTGCGCGTGTGGACAAGACAGCAGTGGGTTCAAAGCCTTCACGTTCGGCCAGCCAGCGGTAAAAGCTTTTGACGGCCGAGAGTTTGCGAGCGAGTGATCGTGCACCAACATCACCGCTGCGTTGATCTGCCATCCAGGCGCGCATGTCCGATACGGTGATCCGTTCCAGTGCTTTCAATCCTTGCCGTTTGGCATGGTGCAGCGTCATGAACGACAGGAACTCGGTCACATCGCCACGATAGGCGGTTTGCGTATTCTCGGACCGTCCCGCCAGCGCACCCAAGCCGTCCAGCCAATGCTGCAGCGCATCGCGGCAGGCGGGTGAAATCAGGCTCACGACAGCCAGTGGCGCATCGAGCGTTCGAACACGCCGGCGAAAAAGCTTAAAAGGTCGGTGCCGAGCTGTGGTGTGAAATGCCGAGGGTCACGCGCACCCATGACAATCATTCCCGGCAGGCGGCCGGGGCCGAGGTTAAGCTTCAGGCAGGCTTCGGAGCGCAATTGATCTGCAAGCGCGCCAAAAATGCGGCGGTTGGGGTGATGGACCTCGCGCAGAGTGACGTCGCGGGCGGGACCGCCGCGATCAATGGTCAGGTACTGGTCGATGAAGCCGGGTTCGGCAATTGTCAGAACGCCGCCCAGCTTGTCGACGGCTGGATCGTCCTGAACCACTGTTGTTTCCAGAACCAAAGTGATGTGATCAACGCGCAAAATATCTGCCACGTCCGCACCAAGCGCGCGTAGGAAATCTTCGAATTCAACGGGCTCCAACAGGCGCAGAATCGCACGATGCACTTGATTGGTGCCTGCCAGGTTCTCATAAGCCGCCGCAATGACAGACCGGTGGGTGTCTTCCAGCCGGTCCAGCCGCGCTTCGAGCCGTTGCATGGCGATGCCGCGCAGATCGATCACATTGTCGCCGCGTGCGCGTTCATTGGCGCTGACCAGCGCCTGCATCAGGTCCTTGTCATCCAGCACGACGTCAGGCTCAGCCAGAATCGCCGCGCGGAGGTTATCCTCGAGTTTGGGGTTGCTGCTCATGTCCCGTCCGGTCTTTTTTTGTTGAGCGGCTTATAACATACCAGACCGGTTTTGCCTTGGGAAAAATGCACGCAAAGGTGGATTTCCTTGAGTGCTGTGACGATGAGGCTCTCGCCCCTCATGCTTGATCACAAATCAGGCATAGGGCCGTTGGGTCGGGCGCGGTGCCTGAAAGCACCGCGCAGTTATTCTAAAGATCAGAGGATTTTTTGACCGGTCTTGGCCCAATCGGCCAAGAAGGTTTCCAGGCCTTTGTCGGTCAGAGGATGATCGGCCAGCTTCTTGATCACGGCTGGTGGAGCAGTGATGACATCGGCACCAATGCGGGCGCTGTCGGTCACATGGTTCACGGTGCGGATCGAGGCGGCAAGGATCTCAGTCTCGAACCCGTAATTGTCATAGACCTGACGGATGTCGGCAATCAGATCCATGCCGTCGAGGTTGATGTCGTCGAGACGACCAATGAAAGGCGAGATGAAAGTCGCACCTGCTTTGGCAGCAAGAATGGCCTGATTGGTCGAGAAACAGAGCGTCACGTTGACCATCTGACCTTCGTCGCTGAGCGTTTTGCAGGTTTTCAGGCCAGCCCATGTCAGCGGCACTTTCACTGCGATGTTCGGAGCGATTTTGGCCAGCTTGCGGCCTTCGGCGATCATGTCATCGGCTTCGGTGGCGACAACTTCGGCCGAAACCGGCCCGTCGACCAAATCACAGATCTCTTTGGTTACTTCCAGAATGTCGCGACCCGACTTTAGGATCAGCGAAGGGTTGGTGGTCACACCGTCCACCATGCCCAGATCGTTCAGTTCGGCGATGGCGTCGATCTCGGCGGTGTCTACGAAGAATTTCATGAGGGCAGTCCTTTGATGGGTTGGCCTTGGTCGCGGATGGCTTTACCTCAAAGTGAGCCATGCTGGAACCCCCTGCTAAGGATATGCTGTGAGCGCTAACGGATTTTTCGACCAAGGAGAGCTAATTGCGGTGCTGACAACGCAGCCGCTGGACCGGACGTTGGATTACAAAGCGCCTGAAGGCGGGTGCTTTCTGGGTGCGTTTGTCGAAGTGCCTTTGGGGCCACGCAAGGTTCTGGGTGTGGTCTGGGGCCCGGGACAGGGCGGGTTTGATCTGAACAAGGCGCGGTCTGTGATCCGGGTACTCGAAGTCGCGCCGATGCGTGAAGAAATGCGGGCTTTTCTAGGTAAGGTGGCCGACTACACGCTGACGCCGATGCCTGCCATGCTGAGGCTGGCGACGCGTGCGCCGGGGTTGGGCGACCCGCCGTCAATGCGCAAGGTCTATCGTCTTGGCAGTGGCGAACCGGACCGGATGACCGATGCGCGATCCCGTGTGATGGAGGTTTTGCGCGACTATGGTGGTCTCGCCTTCACCTTGAAAGAGCTTGCCGAGCAGGCAGGTGTAACCTCCTCTGTTGTCAAAGGGTTGGTTAAACAAGGCGCCGTCCGGGAGGAGGACAGTCCGCGTGATCTGCCGTACCCGCATCTTGATCCGAACCTGCCCGGGAAAGATCTGACCGAAGATCAGGCGGCGGCTGTGACCCGATTGCAAGCCGGGCAGCGGACGGGGGGTTATGGCACGACATTGCTGAAAGGCGTTACAGGTTCGGGCAAGACCGAAGTGTATCTGGAGGCAGTGGCCGAAGCCCTGCGCATGGGACGACAGGCTTTGGTCTTGCTGCCGGAAATTGCGCTGACCGCTGAATTCCTGACCCGTGTCGAGGCGCGGTTTGGTGCACGACCTGCCGAGTGGCACTCGGGCGCGACCATGACGGAACGCCGACGGGTCTGGAGAATGGTCGGGCAGGGGAATGCGCAGTTGGTTGTGGGCGCGCGATCTGCATTGTTTTTACCGTTCCGCGATTTGGGGCTGGTGGTGGTCGATGAGGAACACGATACCTCTTACAAGCAGGAAGACGGCGTGCACTACAGCGCGCGGGATATGGCAGTTCTGCGTGCGGCCATTTGTGGTGCGCGGGTGATTCTGGCCAGCGCCACGCCCTCGTTGGAAAGCTGGGCCAATGCCGAAGCAGGCAAATACGAGCGGGCGGATCTGACCTCGCGCTTTGGCGCGGCGGTCCTGCCCGAAATGAAGCCCATCGACATGCGGGTCGAACAGATGCAGCCCGGGACATGGATTTCTCCGTCCCTGCGACAGGCGGTGCAGCAGCGGATCGAGAAGGGTGAACAATCGCTGCTGTTCATCAACCGACGTGGTTATGCTCCCGTGACCCTGTGCCGGGCCTGCGGAGAACAGATCGCCTGCGATCATTGTGACGCGCGAATGGTTGAGCACCGGTTCCTGAAACGCCTTATGTGCCACCAATGCGGTGAGACCAAACCCATGCCAGATGCCTGCCCGTCCTGCGGGGTAGAAGGCAAGCTGGCCCCGGTTGGGCCGGGGATCGAGCGGCTGGCAGAAGAGGCCGAGGCGACCTTTCCTGACGCCAAGATTGCGATGCTGAGTTCCGACCTTTTCGGTTCAGCACGCGCACTGAAGGCCAAGATCGAAGAGATCGCCGAGGGCGATGCCGATATCATCATCGGCACTCAGTTGGTTGCCAAGGGACATAACTTTCCCAAACTCACATTGGTTGGTGTGATTGATGCGGACTTGTCACTGCACGGTGCCGATTTGCGCGCGGCGGAACGGACGTTTCAATTGATGCGGCAGGTTGCCGGGCGTGCTGGCAGGGCGGATAAGCCGGGGCAGGCGTTGTTGCAGACGTTCCAACCAGAACATCCAGTGATACGTGCCATCCTGTCTGGAGACGAAGAAGGGTTCTGGAAAGCGGAAGCCGCAGGGCGGCAGGCGGCGGGGGTTCCCCCTTATGGGCGCATGGCCGGTATCGTGCTGTCGGGGCCAGAGGTCGGCCCTGTCTTCGATATCGGAAACGCGATGGCGCGCAATGATGCCCCTGTGCGCGATGTGGGGGGGCAAGTTTTTGGCCCTGCACCAGCGCCGATTGCACGTATTCGCGGACGGCACCGTGTGCGCCTGCTGGTCAAAGCCCCAAAAGGTGCCCCCATTCAGGACGCGATTGCTCGCTGGATCGCGCCTTTGCGTCTGAAAGGGGACATCCGTCTGACTGTCGATATCGACCCGCAGAGCTTTTACTGACTTCTGCATCAGCGCAGGTCGGCTGTGCGCGAACGGCTTACCTCTCGCCAAAGCGCCAAAATGGGCGTAGAGGACCAATATGCTGAAACCCATGCCCCTTAACGAGGCGCAGAGCCTTCCGTTCTGGCGTCGTCCTGTCACGCTCTTGTTTGTGATGGCCATGACCATGCCCATCGCGTTCAATGCGTGGAGCGCGCTGCTGAACAATTTCGTCATTGAGGTGGCGAATTTTGATGGGGCCGATATTGGCCTGCTGCATACGGTACGTGAAATTCCGGGCTTTCTTGCGATTGGCGTGATCGCCGTCATCATTTTCATCCGCGAGCAGGTTCTGGCGATGATTTCGCTGATGATGCTTGGGGTGGCAACGGCTGTAACTGCCTGGTTCCCCAGCTTGGGTGGGTTGTTGTTTGTGACCCTGTTCAGCTCGATCGGGTTTCACTACTATGAAACGGTAAATCAGTCGCTGCAGCTGCAATGGCTGCCCAAGGATCGCGCGCCGCAAATTCTGGGATGGCTGGTTGCGATGGGGTCGGCAGCGACGGCGGTGGTCTATGGGTTGATCGTTCTGACCTGGGAGCGCTTTGATCTTTCCTATAACTTCGTTTTCATGGCCGCAGGCGGCGTGACGGTCTTGTTGGCCCTGTTCAGCCTGATCGCCTATCCTCAGTTTGACGCCCCAACACCGCAGACCAAAAAGCTGATCCTGCGTCGCCGGTACTGGCTCTACTATGCGCTGCAATTCATGGCCGGCGCACGGCGGCAGATCTTTATTGTGTTTGCCGGGTTCATGATGGTCGAAAAGTTCGGTTTCAAAGTGCATGAACTGACCAGCCTTTACCTGATCAACCTGATGATCAACATGATGGCCGCGCCTTTGCTGGGCAAAGCTGTGGCAAAGTTTGGCGAGCGGCGCACCCTGATCTTCGAATATGCCGGACTGGCCATCGTGTTTGCGGCTTATGGCGGTATCTACTGGTTTGGCTGGGGTGTGTTGCTGGCTGCGATCCTATATGTGATCGACCATGTGCTATTCGCACTGGCGCTGGCGCTGAAAACCTATTTTCAGAAAATCGCGGACCCAGCGGACATTGCACCGACAGCGGCCGTGGCTTTCACGATCAACCATATCGCCGCTGTGTTCTTGCCTGCATTGCTGGGGCTTTTGTGGGTGGTTTCGCCGGGCGCAGTGTTTGGTTTGGCGGCGGCTATGGCAATTGTTTCACTTCTGTTGTCGCTGTTGATCCCGCGCCATCCCGAACCGGGCAATGAGACAATCCTGACCAAATACGCTCCGGCGCCTGCGGAATAGGCCGGACGGATTGACCTTGGCGGCACGGCGTCCTAGGCGCTGTGCCAACTGAGACAGGAGGCCCAGATGCCCACATTCACCGCGCTGACTACGCTGACAGGTAAGAAGGCCGCCGAAGGTCTGGGCGAAGCCATGGAGCGTTTGGAGCCGGAACCCACCGGTGTTGGTGTGTTCGAGGTTGAGGACGGTTCGGGCCTGTGGGAAGTGGGCGGCTATTTCACCGAAGCCCCGGACGAGACTGCACTGGCGGTACTGGCAGCGGCGTTTGAAGCGAAGCCGTTTGTCGTCTCGGAATTGCCTGAAACAGATTGGGTCGCACATGTGCGTCGCGAGCTTGCACCAGTCGAAGCCGGTCGGTTTTTCGTCTACGGCAGCCATGATGCCGACAAGCTGCCCGAAGGCCGCATTCCGTTGCTTATCGAAGCTGCAATGGCCTTTGGCACTGGGCATCACGGCACAACATTGGGTTGCTTGAAAGCGCTGGATCGCTTGTTGGACGAAGGATTTGCTGCGTCAAAAGTGGCCGATATTGGCTGCGGTACGGCCGTTTTGGCCATGGCTGCCGCTCGGGTCTGGGATGGCGAAATCATTGCCAGCGATATCGACGAAGTCGCCGTTGACGTGGCCGAGGCGAACCTGAAGGCAAACGGTATGTCCGATGCGGTGAAATGCGTGGAAGCCGCTGGCTTCGATCATCCTGACCTAAAGGCACACGCCCCGTATGATCTGATCTTTGCCAATATTCTGAAGGGTCCGCTGGTGGCGTTATCGCCTGAAATCTCCGCGAATCTGCGCCCAGGAGGGTATGCGATCCTGTCGGGAATCCTTAACGAACAGGCCGATGATGTGGTTTCAGTTTATTCACAAAACGCGTTCAATCTTGCTCATAGAGGTGAGATTGGTGAATGGACGACCCTAATCTTAACCAAACAGGGCGCGAATTAGGCCATTTGCAGGAGTTTTTTGGAATTTTGCCACGCTTTTGTCGCAATCTCTAATTACCGTTTTCTGATCAAAGTCGAGGGGGGCGGTTTTTTGGAGGCTGCCATGACGGGTAAACAACTGGAGTTCACTCAGCGCGTTAATCGCCTGAACAAGAAGCATCAGAAGATGAGCCGGGGCTATCGCGCAACGATGCGCAAAGATGGCCTGGTTGTCATGAGACCGCAACGAATCAGTTCGGCCGTGCCGGTAAGGGTCCTGCTGTTCACGCTTGTCGCGTTCTTTGTGTTCAAGGCGTTCCTTCTGTCACACCTTGGCCCCTCCGGATACCAATATAGAATAGACAGCTTGAACGAAGGCACCAAGGTCGAACAGGCAGGGGCATGGGTGATGCAAATTGATCCTGTGTCGCAGGCGCTGTCTCAGCAAATGAACAAGATTCTCTTCTGATCTCGAAACATGAAAAAAATAAACACCGCGTGCCGTAATGCGCGCGGTGTTTGTCTTTGCCCCACTCGAGGGAGGAGATTGGGGCGCGTGAGTGGTTGCCGGAGTTACCGACGGCCCTCGGCGATGGCGTCAATGTCGCCACGGCACAGGCCGATGTCTTCCAGTTCGCGGTCGCTCAGAATGATCAGCGCGTTGCGGGTTACGCGGGCGTCATTCCATTCGATTGCGGCGTTCACGGCCGATACGAAAAATACGCCGATACGGCCAACGAGGCCGAACGAGCCAGTGGTGGCGATGCGGGTAGTGTCCAGTGCAGCCATATCCTGTTTCCTTCTGGTTTGTGTTCACTTTTCAATCTTGCGATCTGAGCGGCATCTAGTGCTGCCAATTCGCGTGCACAAGTTCAGTTTTTGCATGTGTCCTATGCATTTTTTGCAATGCTCTGAAATGCTGAAACCCCCTTAATTTATTGGTAAATTTGCGTTAACAAAGGTGCCGTTTTCAGACCTTTTTCGGGTCGTAAATCTGCCTCTGGGTCGCGGCTGAGATATAGGTGTCGTTTTCAGACTTTGGGCCAATTCGCTTGGAAAATGTTCACGCTTCGTGCTAGGCGTTGAAAAAAGATCACAAAACCCGAGCAGGCCGAGGCACAACATGCGAATTCTAGGCATTGATCCGGGGCTTAGGACCCTGGGATGGGGCGTCATCGAATCAAATGGCAGCCGTCTGAGCCATGTAGCCAATGGGTTATGCAAATCAGATGGGGACGATCTGGGTGAGCGCCTGTTGTCGCTGCACAACCAGATTGTCGAAGTGATTGCCGATCACCGCCCGGATCAGGCCGCCATCGAACAGACATTTGTGAACAAGGATGGGGCAGGGACGCTTAAGCTGGGTCAGGCGCGGGGCGTTGCGTTGCTGACATTGGCGCAGGCTGGATTGCCGGTGGGCGAATATGCTCCCAATCGGGTCAAGAAGACGGTGGTTGGCGTGGGCCATGCCGAGAAAGAGCAGGTCATCCACATGGTCAAGTTGCAACTGCCGGGATGTTTGCCAAAAGGAGCTGACGCTGCAGATGCGCTGGCGATTGCCATCTGCCACGCCTATTACGGAAAGACACAACAGGAGCGTGTGAAAGAGGTGCGGGCATGATTGGCAAACTGACAGGGCGGCTGGACTATCGCGCAGCAGATCACGTTCTGATCGATGTGCGAGGCGTTGGCTATATCGTCTATTGTTCCGACCGGACTTTGGCGGCGTTGCCGGGCGTCGGCGAGGCAGTCTCGATCTATACCGACATGGTCGTGCGCGAAGATCTGATGCAGCTTTACGGGTTTCTCTCGTTGGTCGAGAAGGAATGGCATCGCCTTTTGTGTTCGGTTCAGGGCGTTGGCGCAAAAGTGTCTTTGGCCATCCTCAGCGCCTTAGGGCCGGATGGCGTGAGCCGCGCTATTGCATTGGGCGATTGGGGCGCCGTCAAAGCGGCCAAAGGCGTAGGGCCGAAAACGGCGCAGCGGATTGTGCTGGACCTCAAGGATAAAGCGCCGGGGGTCATGGCCATGGGCGGGACGGTCGCCGAGGCGCTGGATGGGCCCGCGCTTGAGGTAGTGGAACTGGCCGAACCCGCGCCCGCTCCAAAACGGTCATCGAAACCGCCATCGGGGGCTGCTGCGGCATCCGCCGGTGCATTGTCGGCACTGGCCAATCTTGGATATGGACCGTCTGACGCGGCAGCAGCCGTGGCCGAGGCGGCGGCAAGCCAACCTGAAGCGGGCGAGGCTGATCTGATCCGCGCCGCGCTCAGATTGTTGGCTCCGAAAGGGTAGTTAAATGGTAGATGCTGATCCCACCCTGCGCCCGGATCCTCTGCCCGAGGACAACGATCGTGCATTGCGTCCGCAAGGGCTGAACGAGTTCATCGGTCAGGCCGAGGCGCGGGCCAACCTGCGTATATTTATTCAATCCGCCAAGCAACGGGGCGAGGCGATGGATCATACCTTGTTCCATGGCCCGCCGGGATTGGGGAAAACAACCCTGGCACAAATCATGGCGCGTGAGTTGGGTGTCAACTTTCGTATGACCTCCGGCCCGGTTCTGGCCAAAGCTGGCGATCTGGCGGCGATCCTGACCAATCTGGAAGCGCGCGATGTTCTGTTCATCGATGAAATCCACCGTTTGAATCCGGCGGTGGAAGAGGTGCTGTATCCCGCGATGGAAGATTTTGAGCTGGATCTGGTGATCGGCGAAGGACCTGCGGCCAGAACCGTGCGGATCGAATTGCAGCCGTTCACGCTGGTGGGGGCCACGACCCGAATGGGTTTGCTGACAACCCCTTTGCGCGACCGTTTCGGTATCCCGACGCGATTGCAGTTCTACACAGTCGATGAATTGCACGAGATCGTTACGCGCAACGCGCGAAAGCTGGGGGCTCCGGCAGATGATGACGGCGCGCGCGAGATTGCGCGCAGGTCACGTGGCACCCCTCGGATTGCGGGGCGGTTGCTGCGGCGGGTTGTGGATTTTGCCATCGTTGAAGGCGACGGTCGGATAACACGCGAACTGGCGGACGGAGCCTTAACGCGGCTGGGTGTGGACCACCTGGGGCTTGATGGGGCGGACCGCCGGTATCTAAAACTGATCGCCGAAAACTATGGGGGCGGCCCGGTCGGTATTGAAACAATGTCGGCAGCCTTGTCAGAAAGCCGCGACTCGCTGGAAGAAGTGATCGAACCCTTCTTGTTGCAGCAAGGTTTGATTCAACGAACCCCGCGTGGACGGATGTTGGCGCAGAAGGCGTGGACTCATTTGGGCATGACTGCGCCGAAGCGGCAGAGCGATCTGTTTGGTTGAAGCGGTGCGATCAGGGTTTTGTGCCTCCGGCGGCCGTATTTGAAACAAGAAGAAGGACTGGGTGTGACACCAGAAGAAATTGAGGCGCTGTTTACACGCGAAAGCGGTGAGTTCCTGTTTGCGCGTTGGGGACGTCCCATCGTGCCAATCGTGTTTGGTGTCGAAGACGAGACGCTGGTGACCGTCAAGGGCGCGTTCGAAGCCGTTGTAACTTTGGCTGGGCATAAGATGGCCGAGACCGATCCCGAGCTTGGTGCCAATTGCATGGTCTTCTTTTTTCGCGACTGGCAAGAACTGCTGGAAGTGCCTGATCTTGATCGGCTGGTCCCGGACCTTGGGCCTTTGGTGGAACGCCTGGTGGCTGCGGATGCCAATCAGTATCGAATATTCCGGTTCGAAGAAGATGGCGCAATCCGTGCGGCGTTTGTGTTCCTGCGTATGGACAAGGAATTGTCCAAGGTTCCGGCGGAAACGCTTGCCCTTAGCCAGGTGGTGCAGACCGTCTTGCTTTGGTCCGATACTGCGTTTCGCACGCAATCACCGCTGGCTGTCGCCGGTGAGGCAACGATCCTGCGCCCTGACATTGCTGCATTGATCCGGGCCGCCTATGATCCGGTCCTGCCTGGGGCGGCGCAGGATGCGTCTCATGCACTCAGGCTGTTTGCCCGGCTGGAGCTGCCACAATGAAACACGTGTACCCGGTTCGCGTTTACTATGAAGACACCGACATGGGCGGTGTTGTCTATCACGCGAATTATCTGCGGTACATTGAGCGTGCCCGCTCGGACTGGGTGCGCAATCTGGGCAATGATCAGAATGCCATGCGGGACGAGGGCATTGTTTGGGTCGTGCGGCGCGTTGAGGCCGATTACCTTTCGCCTGCCAAGTTTGATGACGAGTTGATCGTTGAAACCGAAGTGACTGAGATTTCCGGCGTGCGCCTGACGATGGCGCAGTTGGTTCGGCGGGGGGAAACCGAGATTTTTCGCGCTTCAGTTACGGCTGTGTGCATCAACAAGGAAGGCAAGCCGATCCGCCTTCCGGCAGAGATTCGCGCATTGATGTAACAATTTGCGGGCCAAGGGTGGTTCTATTGGCTTTTCAACCCCAATTGCGTTAGCGTTTGGCAAAACAAGGCCAAACAAACGGCCGTCAGGCAAAAACAAAGAGCAGGTTCATGGAAGCTGAAACGCTGGCGCTGGCGCAGGAGATCGATTTCTCCATGTGGGGGCTGTATGCCCGCGCGACCTTTATCGTCAAATTGGTGATGTTGATGCTGATCGGTGCATCGATCTGGTCCTGGGGCATTATCATCCAAAAGCTGATCAACTATCGGGCCGCACGTCGTGAGGCGCAGGTGTTTGATGAAAGCTTTTGGTCGGGCAACCCTTTGGATGAGCTGTTTGAGCAGATCGGAGCGCAACCGGACGGCAGTTCTGAAAAGATCTTTGCCGCAGGCATGATCGAATGGCGAAGGTCGCACCGAAATGATGGTGGGCTGATCGCCGGTGCAACTGCGCGGATCGACCGATCGATGGATGTTGCCATCGCAAAAGAGGCAGAGACCTTGCAGAAAGGGTTGCCCATTTTGGCCACGGTGGGATCAACCGCGCCGTTTATTGGCCTGTTCGGTACCGTATGGGGCATCATGAATGCCTTTATCGAGATTGCCGAGCAGCAGAACACCAATCTGGCCGTTGTCGCCCCCGGTATCGCCGAAGCGCTGTTGGCGACGGGCCTGGGTTTGTTGGCCGCGATCCCTGCGGTTATTTTCTATAACAAGCTTAGCGCGGATAGTGACCGGATTGTTGGTGGCTACGAAGCTTTTGCCGATGAGTTCGCCACCATTCTGTCGCGTCAGTTGGACAGCTGACCATGGGCGCGGCGGTTCAGCAATCTTCGGTTGGTAACGGGCGCAGACGCGGACGGCGTCGCGGGCGCGCTCAACCCATGGCCGAGATCAACGTGACGCCGTTTGTGGACGTGATGCTGGTGTTGCTGATCATATTCATGGTCGCGGCACCGCTGCTGACCGTGGGTGTTCCTGTCGATCTGCCTAAGACCGCGGCAAGCGCTTTGCCCGGTGACAACGAGGAACCATTGACCGTGACGCTCACCGCAGATGGGCGCGTGCAAATCCAGACGACTGATGTCTTGCGCGAAGAGTTGATTGGCAAGCTGCGCGCGATTGCGGCAGAGCGGAGCAGTGACCGTGTGTTCCTGCGCGCTGATGGTGCGATTCCATATGCACAGGTGATGCAGGTCATGGGCGCGCTGAATGCGGGCGGGTTTTCTAACGTTGGCCTTGTAACCGATACGGGCGGGCCAACGCTGGATGAAGGTGGAGAGTGAGGTCGCACGGTGGATACCGGCACCAAGATTTCGGCGATTGCGCATGTCAGCCTGATTGGCGTCGCACTTTTTGGCGGCACCTTTCGGTCCGAGCCGTTGCCGATGGCTGTCCAGGATGTTTCCGTGATCACCGCTGAACAATTCGCGGCTATGACCGCGCAGCGCGACGCGCCCGACGTCTCCGAAGTGCCTGCCGCTTTGCAACAACCGCCCGACCCTGAGCAGGCGGAAACCAGCCCGCCGGAACCGGTGGTTGAGCAACAGCCGCGCCCCGAACCCGTGGCGCCTGCTGAACCCGACCCTGAACCCGCGCCCGTTATCGTTGAAGCCCCGCCCGAGCCCGAGCTTCCGGAGGAGCCGCCTTCATTGGCCGAGCCTGAGGTTGAAACCGTTGCACAGCCCGTGCAGCCCGAACCAGAAGCGCAGCCGCGCCCCGCCGATCGCGTTGCGCCCGAGGCGATTGCGCCGCCACCGCCCGAGGCAACGCCGGATGAGTTTGAAACGCCTCCGGTGTCCTTGGATGAGGGCGCTGAGGTGCAGCAGGAACAGCAAGATCAAACCGCCCCGGAAGAGGCCGCGCCAGAGATTGTGACCGAGGCGGAAGAAACCAAGGAACCCCTGCTCAGTTCACCCCGCCCGCGCACACGCCCCAATCGGCCCAGCCCGCCGCCGGAACCGGAAGTTGCTGAAACGCCCGAGACGACCCCGGAACCCGAAACGCAGACAGACGAGACTGCGATAAACGATGCCTTGGCTGAAGCTCTGGGTGCTGGCACCGAGCCCTCGGGCCCGCCGCTCACCAGCGGTGAGAAAGATGCAATGCGACTGGCTGTATCCAGGTGTTGGAACGTAGGTTCACTGTCTACGGATGCGCTGAAAACGGTGGTCGTGGTTGCGTTTTCGCTGAACCGTGATGGTACAGTTGTAGGCGGCAGTATTCGGATGCTGGACAGCTCTGGCGGGTCTGCCGGTGCCGCCAATCAGGCATACCAGGCCGCGCGACGCGCGATTTTGCGCTGTGGAGCCAAAGGATATGACTTGCCTGCTGACAAATACGCTCAGTGGCAGGATGTTGAGATTACATTCAATCCCGAGAGGATGCGGATCAAATGATGAAACTTCTGACCAGCCTCTTTGTCGGCCTGACATTGATGTCCGCGCCGGTTTACGCACAAAACGGCCCCCTGCGGCTGGAATTGGACCAAGGCATAATCGAGCCCTTGCCCTTTGCGGTTCCCAATTTCGTGCCCGATGGCCCTTCGGCCGCGCAATATGCGCAGGATATTTCGCGCGTGGTGGCAGCGGATCTGACCGGAACAGGTCTGTTTCGCGAAATCTCGTCGGATGCGTTCATCAGTCGGGTTAGCAGTTTTGAAGCGCCGGTTCAGTTCGCTGACTGGAAAGCGATTAATGCTGATGCGTTGGTTACTGGGGCAGTCAATGTTTCGGGGAAACGATTGACGGTCCGGTTCCGTGTCTGGGATGTGTTCTCGGGTCAGGAACTGGGCACCGGCCTGCAACTGGCAGGTACAACCGAGGGCTGGCGCCGCATGGCGCACAAGGTTGCCGATCAGGTCTATAGCCGGATCACAGGTGAAGGAGGGTATTTCGACAGCCGCGTGGCCTTTGTGTCGGAAAGCGGACCCAAGGATCAACGCCTCAAGCGGTTGGCGATCATGGATTACGACGGCGCAAATGTACAATACCTGACCGACAGTTCCGCCATCGTTTTGGCGCCGCGCTTTTCGCCCACGGGCGACCGGTTGCTGTATACCAGCTACGAAAGCGGCAGCCCGCGCATCTATGTTCTGGATGTGGGGCGCGTGAAACGGCAAGAACTCAAGACTCAGGACGGCACCATGAGCTTCTCGCCCCGTTTCTCGCCCGATGGTCGGTCCATTGTGTATTCGCTGATTCAGGGCGGTAACACGGATTTGTGGAAGATGGATCTGGCCTCGGGTCAAAGTACACGCCTGACCAACACGCCCGCGATTGAAACAGCGCCCAGCTATTCTCCGGATGGCAGCCGCATCGTTTTTGAAAGCGACCGGTCGGGCACACCGCAGCTTTATGTGATGCCTGCAAATGGGGGTGAGGCAACGCGGATCAGCTTTGGCGCGGGGCGTTATGGCACCCCGGTTTGGTCGCCGCGCGGCGATTTAATCGCCTTTACCAAGCAAAACAAAGGCCGGTTCCACATTGGCGTCATGCGCACGGACGGGTCGGAAGAACGGTTGCTGACTGCTTCGTTCCTGGATGAAGGTCCCACCTGGTCGCCCAATGGACGCGTTATCATGTTCACCCGCGAAACGCAGGGGGCAAGCGGTCGGGCCTCGCTATATTCAGTGGATATATCGGGCCGAAATCTGCGCCCGGTGCGCACTCCGGATGGTGGCAGCGACCCGTCATGGGGCCCGTTGCAGAATTGATCGCAGCAAAGTTCACAACGAATCGCGCCTGTGGTAGACAGGCGGCAATAAACAAAACACGAGGCACTTGAAATGAACGTATTGAGCAAAGTTCTGGCGCTGGGCGCGCTGAGTGTGATTGCCGCCTGTTCAAATAACGACCCTTCCGCTTTGGGGGGCGGTGGCGCAGGTGGCACTGGCGCTATCGTGCCGGGTTCGCCAAGCGACCCACGTTCGCCGGCGTATTTCCAGCAAACAGTTGGCGACCGTGTCCTTTTCGCTGTTGATCAGTCGACCCTTACACCGCAGGCACAAACCGTTCTGCAGGGGCAGGCAGAGTGGTTGTTGGCTAACCCCGATTTTGTCGCCACGATAGAAGGTCACGCGGATGAACAGGGTACGCGGGAGTACAACCTTGGTTTGGGCGCAAAGCGCGCAAATGCCGCGCGCGAGTATCTGATTTCCCGCGGGGTGGCGGGTAACCGTCTTAAAACAGTCAGCTACGGCAAGGAACGCCCGATCGAGATTTGCAGCACCGAGGACTGCTACGCCAAGAACCGCCGTGCGGTGACGGTGCTGACAGGGTCAACTCTGGGGTAAGATGATGCGTATTGCAGGATGGGTTTTGGCGGCCGTCGTGGCGACGGCGGGTGTGGCGAAGGCACAGGATCAGCAGACCCTGGCGGATATTCGTCAGGAGCTGACGGTGCTGCATGTCGAGATACAGCGCCTGAAGCGCGAGTTTTCCACCACAGGATCGCCTGCGCCCAACCTGTCCGGCAGTTCGGTGCTTGAGCGTGTTGACGCGATCGAGGCTGAGTTGCAGCGCCTGACGCGCCAGACCGAGCAATTGAACCAACGGGTCCAGAACATAGTCACCGATGGCACGAACCGCATTGGCGATCTGGAGTTTCGGTTGGTCGAACTTGAAGGCGGAGACCTGTCGGCGCTTGAGGAAACCTCGACATTGGGCGGTGATACGGCGTCTGACACGGGCCCCGTAAGCGTTGCAACGCCACCAGCAACGGATCAAACCGAGCTTGCCGTGGGCGAACGCGCGGATTTCGATACGGCGTCGCAAGCTTTGGTCGATGGTGATTTCCAAACGGCCGCCACCATGTTCGCGCAGTTCGAGGCAAACTATCCCGGCAGCCCACTGGCCCCTGAAGCGAACCTGAAACGGGGTCACGCCCTTGAGGGACTGGGTGACACTCGCGAAGCGGCTCGCGCCTTTTTGGCCAGCTTCACCGGCGATTCCGAAGGTGCCTTTGCCCCCGAAGCCCTGTACGAGCTGGGCGCAGCGCTGGGCCGATTGGGACAAACCGATCAGGCTTGCATCACACTGAATGAGGTCGGGGTGCGATTCCCCTCTGCTCCTGCGCTGGCAAACGCCACGCAAGAGATGACTGCGCTGGGGTGTTCTTGAGCACTCAGCCAAACAGCCTGATTTCCGATCTTCGCAAAAGGTTGCCGGACAATCTGCCCCGCAAGCTGGGGGTTGCTGTATCAGGTGGCGGAGATTCCGTCGCCCTGATGCATCTGTTGCACACTGTCGCCCAAACAGAAGCGATCACACTCTATGCTGTCACAGTCGACCACGGGTTGCGCCCCGAAGCGGCGCAGGAGGCCGAGGCCGTTGCCCGTCAGGCTGCGACCCTGGGCTTGCAGCACGACACTCTGCGATGGTCGGGCTGGGACGGTGTGGGCAACCTGCAAGATCAAGCGCGTCAGGCGCGATACAACCTGATGACCAATTGGGCAAAGGACAATGGTATTGGTGCAATCGCTTTGGGGCATACCGCAGACGATCAGGCCGAAACTTTGCTCATGCGACTGGGGCGGTCCTCTGGCGTCACAGGCCTGTCAGGTATGTCGCCCATGCGGCAACGGGATGGGGTGACGTTGTTGCGACCAATGCTGGGTATCACCCGAGACAGGCTGCGCACTTACCTAACAGAAATCGAGGCGAGTTGGGTCGAGGACCCATCGAATCAGGACGCGCAATTTGACCGGATCAAGGCTCGTGAAGCTCTTCACGGTCTTGAACCCTTGGGAATCGATGCACTGTCTTTGTCACGCGTAGCAAATAATCTGGCGCAGGCGCATGAGGCTTTGGGTGTTTTTGCGCAGGAATCCGCGCGGAAAGTGACACGGGTCGATCAAAGCGATGTGAGGGTGGACCGGGCTGGGTTTGCTGCACTGCCGAAAGAGATTCAAAGGCGTGTTCTGCTGGGAATTCTCGAATGGATTGCCGGGCAGGGCTATCCCCCGCGTCAGGCGACTGTAGAGCAGGCAATGGATGCTATTGCCTGCGGTCAAGCCGGGTCAATTGCCGGGTGTCTGCTGGTGCCGAAAGGCGTGAGTGTTTGGATTTGCAGGGAATTTAAGTCCGTAGAGGGCCAAATTGCCGCATCTGGCACCGCCTGGGACAGCAAATGGGTGCTGACCGGCCCAGAAACGGAAGGCGCGGAAATTCGAGCGCTGGGCGAAAAAGGGCTGCACCAGGTCGTAAATTGGCAAAACACAGGGCGTCCCAGGCTTGCTTTGACTGCAACCCCTGCGGTTTGGGCGGGCGAAACGGTTGTTGCGGCTCCGCTTGCGGGATTTGCCAATGGATGGCGTGCGGAACCGGTCTCGGATTGGCCTGCATTTCACGCATCTTTTTTATCGCATTGAACATAGGACAATCCTCTCTATTTTAAGAGACAACTTGGCAGTTCCTCACCTGCCGAAACTTTTGGGAGATTTTCCTTGGGCAACGCTCGCAATATCGCGTTTTGGGTCGTTCTGTTCCTGCTTATTCTGGCACTGTTCAATCTGTTCAGTGGACCGGGTGGAACGCTTCAGAGCAATGAGAGAACATATTCCGACTTTGTCGGTGCCGTCCAAAGCGGTGAAGTCAAAAACGTGACGCTGGATGGAGAGCAGATTCGCTATACCACTGAAAACGGCGCGACCTATGTCACGATCAAACCAGGCGACGCCGAGGTCACCAAGCTGCTGATCGATGAGAACATCCCGGTTCAAGCGGTCAAGCAACAGCAGTCTGGGTTCCAGTCCTTCCTGATCACGCTGCTGCCTTTCTTGCTGCTGATCGGCGTATGGGTTTACTTCATGAACCGCATGCAGGGCGGCGGCAAAGGCGGTGCGATGGGCTTTGGCAAGTCCAAGGCCAAGATGCTGACCGAAAAGCATGGCCGTGTGACCTTCGATGATGTTGCTGGCATTGATGAGGCTAAGGAAGAGCTGGAAGAGATCGTGGAATTCCTGCGCAACCCGCAGAAGTTTTCGCGGCTTGGTGGAAAAATTCCAAAAGGCGCGCTTTTGGTTGGCCCTCCGGGTACCGGTAAAACACTGCTGGCCCGTGCGATTGCAGGTGAGGCAGGTGTACCGTTCTTCACCATTTCCGGTTCGGACTTCGTTGAGATGTTCGTGGGTGTTGGTGCATCCCGCGTGCGCGACATGTTCGAACAGGCCAAGAAGAACGCGCCGTGCATCGTGTTTATCGACGAGATCGATGCCGTGGGCCGTCACCGTGGTGCCGGCTACGGTGGTGGTAATGATGAACGCGAACAGACGCTCAACCAGCTGCTGGTTGAGATGGACGGGTTCGAGGCCAACGAAGGCGTGATCATACTGGCGGCGACGAACCGTAAGGATGTTCTGGACCCTGCGCTGCTGCGTCCGGGCCGGTTTGACCGCAACGTGACAGTTGGCAACCCCGACATCAAAGGCCGCGAGAAGATTCTGGGCGTGCACGCCCGCAAGACACCTTTGGGCCCCGATGTCGATCTGCGCATCATCGCGCGTGGTACTCCGGGTTTCTCGGGCGCTGATCTGGCGAACCTTGTGAACGAGGCTGCGCTGATGGCAGCGCGTGTGGGTCGTCGCTTTGTCACCATGGAAGATTTTGAGAACGCCAAGGACAAGGTGATGATGGGGGCCGAGCGCCGGTCGATGGTGCTGACTCAGGATCAGAAAGAAAAGACCGCTTATCACGAATCGGGCCACGCCGTCGTTGGCATGACCCTGCCGCTGTGTGATCCGGTCTATAAGGCGACGATCATCCCGCGTGGCGGTGCGCTTGGCATGGTTGTCAGCCTGCCCGAAATGGATCAGCTGAACTATCACCGGGACGAGTGTGAGCAGAAGCTGGCGATGACCATGGCGGGCAAAGCGGCCGAAGTGATCAAATACGGTGAAGACCACGTCTCGAACGGCCCCGCCGGTGACATCATGCAGGCCAGCCAGTTGGCCCGCGCCATGGTGATGCGCTGGGGTATGTCCGATAAAGTCGGCAATATCGATTATGCCGAGGCGCATGAGGGATATTCAGGCAACACTGCTGGTTTCTCAGTGTCGGCGCATACCAAAGAGCTGATCGAGGAAGAGGTAAAGCGCCTGATCCAGCAAGGCTATGAGCGCGCTCACAAGATTCTGACCGACAAGAACGAAGAATGGGAGCGTTTGGCCCAAGGCCTGCTGGAATACGAGACCCTGACCGGGGACGAGATCAAGCGTGTCATGAATGGTGAATCGCCGACCGAAGGCGATGACGAAGGGGACAGCCCGGATCAGGGCAGCGCACCCAGCGTTACGGCCATTCCCAAGACGAAGGCCAAGAAATCCCCTCCTGAGGGTGGGATGGAGCCAGAACCTACCGCATAAATCACAAAGACCCGGGCGAACGCTCGGGTCTTTTCTCTTTTCATCTGACGTTTGCTGGGCAATATGCCTTTCGAACTCCAGCGGAAAAGGGATGCCATTATGCCGTTTTTGCGTGAAACTGAATATGTAGGCGAAGTGGTTTGGTTGGGCCATGTTCCTGCTGGGAAGTCGCTTCGTGCGACAGCCGTGCAAGAGTTGGACCTGGCATTTGATGGTGTGGCTGGGGAACGGCACGAAGGGCGCAATCGGGCATCCTGTGTGCGGGTCAAGAACCTCTATCCCACAGGGACAGAAATCCGCAATGTACGTCAGTTGTCGGTTCTGTCAGTGGAAGAGCTTGACCAGATCGCGCAGGGTATGGGTTTGGAGGCGCTAGACCCCGCATATCTTGGCGCATCAATTGTCCTGAAAGGCATTCCCGATTTCTCGCACATTCCGCCATCATCACGCTTGCAGGCCGCGTTAGGTGCAACAATCACCGTCGACATGGAAAACGCTCCCTGCGTGTTACCGGGGCGCGAGGTCGAGGCGGATCAGCCCGGGTATGGTGCCGCGTTCAAACCGGCAGCGGTGGGGCGTCGCGGCATAACCGGATGGGTCGAACGCCCGGGGCGTATTCAGCTTGGGGATCATCTGACGTTGTTTGTTCCGGACCAGCCCGCCTGGGCTCCTTAAACGCGTCAGGTTTCCGATTAGAAACCGATGAAATGACCTTACGACGCTTCGCGACACCAGAATGTCGGAATCCATGGCTATTGAGATTGTACACAAGGGTATGGAATGCGCAGCGCCGACGTATCGCGTCGGTATTGCACGGCATTCAATTAGGGACCCCGGCCAATGAGCTACAAATCCGATATCGAAATCGCTCGTGAAGCGAACAAAAAGCCGATTCAGGAAATCGGTGCCAAGATCGGCATCGACTCAGCGGATCTGCTGCCTTACGGCCATGACAAAGCTAAAGTCAGTCAGGACTTCATCAACTCGGTTCAGGACCGCGAAGACGGCAAGCTGATTTTGGTGACCGCGATTAACCCGACCCCGGCAGGCGAAGGCAAGACCACCACCACCGTTGGTCTGGGTGACGGCCTGAACCGCATCGGCAAGAATGCGATGATCTGTATCCGCGAAGCCTCGCTGGGCCCGAACTTCGGCATGAAGGGCGGTGCTGCAGGTGGCGGTTACGCGCAGGTTGTTCCGATGGAAGAGATGAACCTGCACTTCACCGGCGACTTCCACGCCATCACCTCGGCGCACTCGCTGCTGTCGGCGATGATCGACAACCACATTTACTGGGGCAATGAAGCCGAAATCGACACGCGCCGTGTTGCATGGCGTCGTGTGGTCGACATGAACGACCGTGCCCTGCGTCAGATCACCGCCAGCTTGGGAGGTGTTTCGAACGGCTTCCCGCGCGAAGCAGGCTTTGACATCACCGTGGCATCCGAAGTCATGGCGATCCTGTGCCTGGCCAACGATCTGAAAGACCTTGAAAAGCGTCTGGGCGACATCATCGTTGCTTACCGCCGCGATAAAACCCCGGTTTATTGCCGCGACATCAAGGCCGAAGGCGCAATGACCGTTCTGCTGAAGGACGCCATGCAGCCGAACCTGGTGCAAACGCTGGAAAACAACCCGGCCTTTGTTCACGGTGGCCCGTTCGCGAACATCGCGCACGGCTGTAACTCGGTCATCGCGACCAAGACCGCGCTGAAAGTCGCTGACTATGTTGTGACCGAGGCTGGCTTTGGTGCGGACCTTGGCGCCGAAAAGTTCATGAACATCAAATGCCGTAAAGCGGGCATCGCCCCGTCGGCTGTTGTTCTGGTTGCCACTGTACGCGCGATGAAGATGAACGGTGGCGTGGCCAAGGCTGATCTGGGTGCTGAAAACGTTGACGCTGTTAAGTCGGGCTGCGCCAACCTGGGCCGCCACATCGAGAACGTGAAATCGTTCGGTGTGCCGGTTGTTGTCGCCATCAACCACTTCGTCACCGACACCGATGCCGAAGTCGAGGCCGTCAAGAACTACTGCGCCGATCACGGTGTCGAAGCAGTTCTGTCGCGTCACTGGGAACTGGGCTCGGAAGGCTCGGCTCCGCTGGCCGAGAAAGTGGTCGAAATCGTTGAAGGTGGCACCGCAAACTTCGCGCCGATCTACCCCGACGAAATGCCGCTGTTCGAAAAGATCGAAACCATCGCCAAGCGCATCTACCGCGCTGACGAGGTTCTGGCCGACAACAAGATCCGCAACCAACTGCGCGAGTGGGAAGACGCGGGCTATGGCAACCTGCCGGTCTGCATGGCGAAAACTCAGTACTCGTTCTCGACCGATCCGACCCTGCGCGGCGCGCCCACCGGCCACTCGGTTCCGGTGCGTGAGGTTCGCCTGTCCGCAGGTGCCGGTTTTATCGTAGTTGTCTGCGGTGAGATCATGACCATGCCTGGTCTGCCCCGCAAACCGGCTGCAGAAACCATCTGCCTTAACGACGCAGGTGATATCGAGGGCTTGTTCTAAGCCGTTTTTTGAACCATCTCGTGGTCCGGGGATTTCCCCGGGCCATGAGGAGACCGCGATGCCCACTCTGACACCGCCGCAAGACTGTGACACTATGCAGGAATTGCGGGTTCAGATCGACAGGCTGGACCGCCAACTGATCGAAATGCTGGTGAACCGTGCCAGTTACATCGACCGTGCGTCCCAGCTGAAACCCGGCGAGGGGCTGCCCGCCCGAATCCCGGATCGTGTTGAAGAGGTGGTGCAGCGCGTGCGCAAGAGTTCCGATGAACTGGGTATGGACCCTGAGCTTGCTGAAGAACTCTGGCGTATTTTGATAGATTGGTCGATTGCCCGCGAAGAGCGTGTGCTCGGCTCTGACTGACTGACCGGGCGCATCTTGCGCCCGATCCGTTTTTTGAAAGAAGGGATCAAAGGATGGTAGCGCAGGTTATCGACGGTAAGGCATTCGCGGCAAAAGTGCGCGCGCAAGTGGCCGATCAGGTTGCCAAGCTGAAAGAAGAAAACGGCATCACCCCCGGCCTTGCCGTGGTTCTGGTAGGCGAAGACCCCGCCAGCCAGGTTTATGTCCGCTCGAAGGGCAAGCAGACCGTCGAGGTCGGCATGAACTCGTATGAACACAAGCTGGACGTCGACACCTCGGAAGAGGACCTGCTGACTCTGATCGATAAGCTGAACAACGATCCCGCCGTCCATGGCATTCTGGTTCAGCTGCCTCTGCCAAAGCACTTGAACGAAGATCTTGTGATCAACTCGATTGATCCTGCCAAGGATGTCGATGGTTTTCACATCTCGAACGTGGGCCTGCTGGGCACCGGGCAGAAATCGATGGTGCCCTGCACGCCGCTTGGGTGCCTGATGATGCTGCGCGACTATCACGGCTCGCTGTCGGGCATGGATGCGGTTGTGATTGGCCGTTCAAACATCGTTGGCAAACCTATGGCACAGCTGTTGCTGGGCGACAGCTGCACCGTAACGATTGCGCATTCGCGCACCAAAGACCTGCCTGACGTCGTGCGTCGCGCAGACATTGTTGTCGCCGCTGTTGGCCGTCCTGAGATGGTGCCGGGCGACTGGATCAAGGAAGGTGCCACCGTGATCGACGTAGGCATCAACCGGATCGAGCGTGACGGCAAGAACAAGCTGGTTGGCGACGTAGACTACGCCAGCGCGGCTGAACGTGCGGGCGCAATCACTCCGGTTCCGGGCGGCGTAGGCCCGATGACTATCGCGTGTTTGCTGGCCAACACGCTGACCGCCTGCTGCCGGTCCAACGGATTGCCAGAACCGGAAGGTCTGACAGCCTAAACCAACTTGGGTCGGGCCGCTACAGACGGCCCGTCGCCTAACCTGACTGCGTGACACGCCAGGACTAAACCCAAGACAACATGAGCGACGTACTCATGAGTGGGTTTCCCAGCTTGAATTATCTTGATAAGCCTGTATTTCCAGTTGTTTACAGGTTTATTTTCCCTTGTGCCTATCGCGCTCGGGCTATGCACGCACAAAAGCAGTATGTCGTCTAAGTTAAATTCAATTCGAAAAGCTTGCACCCCGCAAAGAGTGTCAGCGGGCGTCGTTTTTCTTCCTGTGCTTGCCTATGCGTTCCCACCATTTCTGGTTGCCGAACTCAGCTTTGGTTTGCGCCTTCTGTTTTGGGTCGGCGTCATGGTCTTGGCACTTTCAGTGACCGGTTTAGTGCGAAAGCTGATGCTCAACAGCCCATTGCTTTTGAACATTCCAGCCCGGGATCTAGCTTACGCCGGTCTGATCCTGTCCTTTTTCACACCGTCGCTTTGGTTGCTGGCGTGGATTTTGTTCACTATCGGTGGTCATATGGCACCAGGTGCGCAAACAGTTGCTGTTTATGGGGTGTTGTTGGTGGCAGGGCTGGTTTTTGTGCAACGCAACGACTTGCAAGCTGCAGTGGCGTTGTCGCCAGACATTGAAAAGCCGCGTCTTGCCAAACGCTTACCTGCTGGTTTCAATGGTCAGATTTATCGCCTGACCGTAAGGGATCACAATGTGGATGTTGTGACTTCGGAAGGAGTTTTCACGCTCCGGTCGCGTTTCACGGACGCCATTGCCGAGATGGAACCGGTTCCCGGCCATTGCTCGCATCGCTCGCATTGGGTGACGGATGCTTCTATCACCGGTGTTGAAAAGACAAATGGCAAAACGTTCTTAAAGCTGGTCAACGGCGATCTGGTGCCAGTCAGCCGAAAGTACAAACCGATGTTGGAACAGGACGGTTTGATCTGACGTTAGCGCGGCATCGGCATCATCTGCGGGTGCGGGCCGGTTAGAATAGCCATGGCGCTTTGATCCATGAGGTCTGCCAGAACTTGATCCGAACTGCGCAGCCCGCCTGTGAAGGTACCGTAAGCCGGCAGGATCAGGCGTTTTTGATCCAATAGAAAAGCGGGTCGCGAAATGTGCCGCCCCCTTACCCTGATCCGCGCTTTTGGGTGGTAATGGCCGGAAACTTCTCCTTGTGCTTGATCCTCTGCAATATGGCGAAAGACAAGCGGGCCAATGCGCCATTCGAACAGGTGAGTTCCGCCCAGCTCAATTGGGCCGGGATCATGGTTTCCTTCGATCCATATCCATTTGCGCCCAGCTTGCAATGCTGCGATCCGTAGTCTTTCGGCTGAAGGCAGCGCTTGGGCGGCTTCAAGGTCGTCAAAGCTGTCACCCAAGCATAGAACAGTTTCCGCGTTGGTGCGCTCCAAATCATCCGCCAATCGATCCAGTGTTTCGCGGGTGTCGTAAGGGGGCAATGCAAGCCCGTTGCGCCGCGCCAATCGTTCGGATTTGCCCAAATGCAGGTCCGAGACACACAGCATTTGCTGCTCTGGCCACCACAGCGCACCCGAAGACAGAGCGCCGAGGCGCTGACTTGCAAAGAAAAACTCGCACACGTTCATGATACGTTCTTGGCGTGTTTCGTTGCCTGACGCAAGAGGATCAAAGCTGATCTAGCCCGGCTGATTGCAATAAACGCTCGCTTTCTTCCGCCAGCAGGCGTTCCTCTGCAGCGCCTTTCACGGGAACTTTTCCGACCTCAAGGAAAAGTGGGGCTGACAGTGGCGATATGCGATCCAGCCGCAGCAGATCCATTCGGTCGCCTATTCGCTCCAGCATGGCTTCAATCCGGCCAAAATCGACCAACCCGCGCATTGCTTTTTCACGGGTGATCTGCATCAACAGGTGATCCGGGTCGTATTTCCACAGAGTGTCATAGAGAATGTCCGACGAAAACGTTGCCTGCCGCCCGCTTTTGCGTTGGCCAACCGTGTTGCGTTCGATCAGGCCCGCTATGGTGGCAGAGGCGCGAAAGGTGCGTTTCATCACGGCATTGCCAGCGAGCCAAGTGTCCAACCCGTCGCGCAACGCGTCGCGTTGAAACAGTGGGGTAGGATCTGTAACTGCATCCAGCCCCCAGATCAGCGTGGCGTAATCCGTTGCAACAAAGCCCATCGGGGCCAGGCCAGTATCTTCCATCCGTTTCGTCAGCAGCAGACCCAGTGTTTGCTGCGCGTTACGACCGGCGAATCCGTAAACACATAGATTTTCCCGACCGTCGCTTGGAAAGCTTTCGATCAGCAAGCGGTCGCGCTGAGGCAGGCGCGAGATCTGCCGCTGCAAGGCCAGCCATTCCGCGGTATGAGAGGGCAGTTGCGGCCAATCTTCTTGGGCAAACATGCGCAGAATGCGGTCGCTGAGCTGGGTGGAGGTTGCAAATTTCGTACCCGAGAAGGTCGCGATCTTGGGTTTGCGATCAGCACGACGGCTGACCTCGACCACCATTTCGCGCAGGCCCTCATACCGCACAATTTGTCCACCTATCAAAAAAGTGTCGCCAGGCGTCAGAGAGGCGGCAAAGGCTTCCTCAACCTCTCCCAACGGCTTGCCGCCCCGGCTGCGCTTTAGACGGACCTTGAGCGTGTCAGTGTCCTGAATTGTGCCCAAATTCATGCGAATGCGCGACGCTGCGCGGGGATCACGCAGCTGCCATTTCCCGTCAGCACGTTTTTGCAGCCGTTGCCAGCGATCATATGCCTTCAAGGCGTAACCACCGGTGGCGCAGAAATCGAGACAGGCGTCAAACTCGGCACGGTTCAGGTGCGCGTAAGGCCCCGCAGCCGTCATTTCCTTGTACAGATCACCAGCCTCAAACGGTCCGGCGCAGGCGGCAATCAGAATATGCTGGCACAAGACATCGCGGGGGCCAGGGCCGCGGGGTTCGCCATCCAGATCATGGGCTTTTACCGCCTCCAGCGCAGCGACGCATTCGACCACTTCAAACCGGTTGGCAGGCACCAGCAGCGCCTTTGAGGGCGCGTTATAACGGTGATTGGCCCTCCCGATCCGTTGAACAAGACGTTTGACATTCTTGGGTGCACCGATCTGGATCACCAGATCCACATCGCCCCAGTCGATGCCCAGATCCAAAGAACCAGTGCAAACGATGGCGCGCAGATCCCCCCGGACCATCGCAGCCTCAACCCTCTCGCGTTGTTGCCGGTCAAGGCTGCCGTGATGAATGCCGATGGGCAGGCCGTCTTCATTGGCCAGCCACAGGTTGTGAAAGAAGATTTCGGCCTGAGCGCGCGTGTTATGAAAGATCAGTGTGGTTTTATGCTGCCGGATTTGATCCAGCACCGCCGGAATCGCATAGGCTGCGCCACCACCGGACCAGGGCGGCATCTCGGTTGTTTCCAGCATTTGGATATCCGGGTCCGGCCCCGGATCTGCCTGCACGATCTGGCAGGGGTCTGGGTGGCGGGCCAGAAAGCGGGCTATTGCTGCGGGGTCTTCAACGGTGGCTGACAAGCCGACGCGACGCAGAGCAGGGTTGAGGCGTTGCAGTCGTGCCAGCGCCAGCATCAGCTGATCACCCCGCGTGCTTTCTGCCAGCGCGTGGATTTCATCGACGATGATCCGTTGCACACCATCGAACATACGTGGCGCATCTTCGTAAGAGGTCAGCAGTGCCAGGCTTTCGGGTGTGGTTAGCAGGATATGGGGCGGATCGGCGCGTTGACGTTTCTTTTGTGTGGCCGATGTGTCGCCGGTGCGATCTTCGATCCGTATGGGCAGGTTGATCTCGTCCACCGGGGTGCGCAGGTTACGTTTGATATCGGCCGCCAGTGCCTTGAGCGGTGAAACATAGATCGTGTGCAAACCGGTATGGGCACCGTCGGCCAGCTCGGCCAGTGTTGGCAGAAAGCCGGCCATGGTCTTGCCACCACCAGTGGGCGCGATCAGCAAGGTTGCGGGGTCTTGCGCCCGGTCGAACATCTCATGCTGATGCGGGTGGATGGACCAGCCTTTGGTGGAAAACCACGTACCGATCCGAGCGGGAATCTGCGTCATGAACACAGATTACCCGCGCGGCAGAGGAATTGGCACAGCGTTATTTGACGATTTTCTCGTCTTTTACGAACATGTTGGCCCAGGCGCGGTCGATCAGATCGGGGCTCATCTGATAGGGGATGCCCTCAAACTCGCAGATCGAGATCATCTGATCGATCAGGAAGATCGGCTGATAATTGGCGTAGATGTTGTTGATGGTCGGGTATTTAACCTTCAGCAGATGCACCAGTGCCGCCTCATCCAGTGGCATGCCGCGTTTGCGGGCCACCATGGCAAGGATTTTCAGGAAGTTTTCCTGGTTCGGACCGTCGATTTTGATTTTGAAGAAGATCCGGCGCAGGGCCGCTTGGTCGAAGATCTCATTCGGGTGGAAGTTGGTCGAGAAGATGACCAACGTGTCAAACGGCACTTCGAATTTCTCACCCGATTGCAGGCCCAGGATATCCTTGTTCTCTTCCAACGGAACAATCCAACGGTTGACCAGCGCCTGCGGCGGTTCGGCCTGACGGCCAAGGTCGTCCACGATAAAGATGCCGCCAGTCGATTTCAACTGCAATGGGGCCTGATAGGTCCGCGCGGTCGGGTTGTAGACCAGATCCAGCATGCTCAGTGACAGTTCACCACCGGTCACAACCGTAGGTCGTTCACATTGGACATAGCGCGAATCAAACCGTTTGCGGCGACGCAGGCTGTTGGGGTCGTCAGGCTCTTGCTCGATCGCAGTGTGTACGATCGGGTCATAGACGGTGATCACCTGACCGGCATATTCGATGGCGTAAGGCACATAGACATTGTCCCCAAGCGCGTCGCGGATACCGTTCGAAACTGAGGATTTACCGTTGCCCGGAGGGCCATACATCAGGATTGAACGACCAGCGCTGACCGCGGGGCCCAGATGATCCAGCAGGCTGTCGGGCAGCACCAGATGGCCCATTGCGCCAACCAGTTGTTCTCGTGTGACCTGAATGTTGCGGATTGACTGGCGTTTAACCTGCTCGCGGTAAACGTCGAGCGGCACGGGCATGGCACCGAAGTATTCTGACTGGCTCAGCGCGTCCAAGGCGCGGGCCTTGCCTGCATCGGTCAGCTGATACCCCATCTCGTTGCCGCTGTTAGCATTCAGGGTCCCGGTCGCCTCCAGCAGTTTCTGATCGCGTGCGATGTCCACCAGTTCTTGCGTTACCGAACCGGGCAGACAAATGGCCGCTGCGATTTCGGAAACGGTGCTGGCATTTTTGCGGAAGACGGTTTTCAGCAGAATATCCCGCATCATCACCAGCGGAAGTTTCATTTCGCCCAGGCCTTTTGGGGCAGGGGGGGCCATAACTGCGGAAGTCTGCATATTCATGCGCGTTGCTCGTTTGTCAAAGTGTCACGCCAAATACCCGAATGAGGGCGGTTTGGAGGAAAAATGACCCAGCTTTGTGGCGGGACAAAGGCAATGACAAGGCGTGCTGATGATAGTTTACGATCCGAGAACAGTACCCAAAATCAAGTACATGGCTAGGGAACCAGCCAGAGCAAGGCCCATTGGAAACTGTTTGCCGCGATCCCAGCTTTCCCAATGCGGCGCAATGGCCCGCAGCGGTGTATGTTTAGCAAGCCGGTGTGTCACAACAGCGGCCAGAATACAGGCCATAAGGATCAGCATCATCACCCTGAGATCACCCAACCAGATAAAAGCAGATGCCGCAGCCATGAACTTGGCGTCGCCCGCACCCATGACCCCTGCAGCGTTCAGGATGATACCCAGAAGCAAGATCACCACGATATGGAGCAGTTGCCATGCATAAATCGGCAACGACACCGACAAAGGACCCAGATTGCCGCTTAGCCAGTCTGTCGACCAGGGTGGTATTGCGATCAGGCCGATTACAACAAAGACCAGCGTCAGCGCGTAAACGGCATGGTTCTTGATCCGCATGTCACGCATATCGGTGAAGGCGACATAAAAACAGATCGGCAGCACAAACGGCAGAAACCAGGCCGCAGCGGCTGCTGGAATGTGCATGTATCAGGCCCCTTCAAGCGCACGAAGCGAGCGGACCGCTTCGTCGAAATGCTGTGGATGGGTAGCGATTGCTTCGCGGAACAGGTTCTTTGCGGTTGTGACGTCGCCTTGTTTAACAGCTGAAATTGCCATTGTGTTCAGCAGCCGCGCCCGCTCGATCTGGGTCATCGGAACGACTGGTAGGCTATAGTTGCCCTGTGCCGAACGGGCCAATACCAGATTGTTCTTGGCGGTGAACAATGAGCTATCCTGACGGATGGCGTCAGTGAACAGGCGCTCAGCTTCGGCATATTCACCGCGGGTCAGTTTCGAATATCCCCAGTTGTTCATAACGCTGCCGGGCCGGGTGGTCAGGCCGACTGCGGTTTCATAAAAGTGGTCAGCACGCTTCCATTCTTTGCGCGAATCCGCGACCACTGCTTCAAGTCGATACCGCTTGAAGGTCTCAAAGGTTGGGGGAACTGTATCCAGAACTGATTTGGCCTTTGTCCAGTCGCCGCTCCTGACCAATGCATCCGCGTACTCGACCCTGTCCGCGGCGTTCGTGCCCTTCATTGTCGTCACGCGCTTCCACGCGGCTGCGGCTTCAGTCGTGCGCTTGGCACGTCCCAGAGAAATGGCCAATCCGCGTTGAAGGTCGATCCGGTCGGGATTTTTTAGCGCGGCACCCTGAAAATAGGTAACAGCTTCGTTTGGGTCAGCCGCGTTCAGAAGCACATCGTTCAAGTTTGTTTCGTCAATCACGTTCACTTCTTGAAACGTGCGTTCGACTTTTTCCTCTTCGGTTTCCTTTGCACAGGCCGAAAGGATCAGACCGCTGATAATGACAGTCGGAATCAAGAATTGCTGGCGCATTTTTGCGTCCTTTACTGCTCTTGCCTCAATTACTGGATCTTGCGGAGCGTAAATTGCCCGTCGCCACGCTGTTCCAGTGTGTATTCTTGTTCTTGAGTAGTAGTATTAACAGGATTTTCCATTTTTGCGAGTGCTAAGCGCAGATTGTCGCGGATTGCGTCACTTTCGCCATTGTCCAATGCAAACGCTCGCTGAAACACCTGTGCGGCCTCGGGATATTCCTGTTTTTCCATCAGAAGGACACCAAGATTGTTCCAGGCGACGGGCCAGTCGGGCTCGTTCTCAACAGCGCGGCGCAAAAGTGTCTCAGCCTGGCCCACCCTTCTTAAGCCAAGATTGGCTGTTCCCAGTGACGTCAGCACCTGTGTGGTCATACCTTGATCCAGCGCGGCGCGGGAAAACGACTCTAATGCCAGCTCGTATTCGCCAGCGGCCATCAATCTGTTTCCGACCGTTATGTTGTCTTCAGCCTCACCTTTGGGATCAAACCCCGGCGCGTCCAAACCGTTTGACGACGACTCTTCCGTGCAGGAAGCCACCACAGCGCAAACTGTGGTGGCCCAAAGTATTCGGCGAAACCCGAAAGGGAAGCACCTGTTTTCAGCTTTCATAGGGTTCTATCCGCCCGCGCGTCCAAAACTCGAAATGACCCTTACCGACGGACCGATCAGAATGATCAGCAATGGCGGCACTGTCAGCGCCATTGTGACAAGAGTCATCTTTGTCGGCAACTTGTTCGCGGCCTCTTCGGCGCGCATGACGCGTTTGTCGCGCATCTCACCGGCATACACCCGCAGAGCTTCGGCAATGGATGTACCAAATGACGCCGATTGGATCATCACGGTCACGAATGAATTCACATCCTGCACACCGCACCGCGTACCGAAGTCGCGCAGAACCGTATCTTTGTCCTTACCGGCCTTCATTTCGTAGGCGACGATTTCAAATTCTTGCGCGATGTCAGGGTAGGAGGCACTCATTTCGCTGGCCACACGGACGATTGCCTGATCCAGGGATTGCCCGGCTTCGACGCATACTAGCATCAGGTCAAGCGTGTCGGGAAATCCTGCGGTAATGGCTTCTTTTCGCTCTTCCACTCGACGTGAGATCCAGTATTTGGGGGCGAAGTAGCCGATCGCGCCCGGAACAAAAACCCGGATGATCATCTGCTGACCGGTGAATTCCTGTCCACCGGAAAAGACGGTGATCAACAGGACACCGACGAGAATCCCAAGAATACCCAGCGAAAACTGAGCGAAATGGAAGAACCGAACCGAGTCTTTCGACCGATACCCGGCCTGCCGCAGTTTCAGTTCGACCGCCGAATATTCTTCTTCGTTCTTAGGCTCAAGGAACGTTGCAAATTTCTCAAGCTGCTCGTTACGGCTTGAGTTGCGAAGCCGTTCTTTTTTGTCTTTTGTTTGCTTTTTAGGGGCTGAGTTTGATCTTTGCAGTTTTTTCAGCGGGTCTTCGGGCTGATTCATCATCAGCGAGACGGCCACAAGAATCATTATCAGACCCAGAATGCCGACAACGATAAGCGGTCCGAATTCACCCAGGTGTTGTGTCAAAAGGTCATTGATGCTGGTCAGAAATTCCATGATGCGCCCTCAGACCTTAATGTTGGTGATGATCTTCATGACGATCAGGTTCAGTGTCAGCATGATGGCGACAACGAAACAGGCGGGGATGAACCAGGGATGGTCCAACACCTCGTCATAATAGCCTGGGTCTTTAACCAGGATGAAAACCAGACAGGCAATCGGAAAGCCAGACAGGAACTTTCCTGACCACTGCGCTTCGGCGGTGATGGCTTTTACCCGGCGGAACAGGCGGAATCGGGCCCGGATGACCTGAGCCAGACCGGCCAGAATTTCAGCGAGGTTACCACCGGATTGCTGTTGGATACCCACAGCGACGGCCAAAAAACGCAAGTCCTGCATGTCCAGCCGCTCGGCCATATCTTTCAAGGCCTCACCGACATCGCGGCCATAGGCACATTCATCCGCAATGACGCCAAATTCAGTGCCCAGCGGATCCTGAACTTCGTTTGAAACCACCTGAATGGTCGACACGAACGGGTTACCCACACGCAGCGAACGCACCATCAATTCAACCGCGTCGGGCAGTTGTTCCTCAATCATACCCATGCGTTTCTTGGCCTTGTGATTGACCCATGCGTAAACGCCTCCGATGCCAATCGCGATAGAGATTACGGCGCGCAGTGCGGTATCTGTGGCAGTGCCAATGCTGAGCCCGACAAACGCCACGCCGGACACCAAAGCCATGATCATGATCAACTGACGCGGGGAAAACGCAATCGCCGCCTTCTGAGCCTTGTCAGCAAGCAGTGAATACAGAGGGATGCTCTGCGATTTCATATGCTGCTGCATTTCCTTGCGCAGCTGCTCAAGCACCTGTTCGCGCCCGGCACCCTTTTCCAGCATGTCCAGACGGCGGTTAACCCGGCTGTTCAGGCTGATGGATTTGCCGAAGGCGACAAGATAGATGCCCTCGACCAGGGCAAGAACCCCCACAAAGATGGCGACATAGATAATCGCCTCCATAGGCACATTCATGCGTGTTTCTCCTACATCGTGGTTGGGTCGTAGATCGACGCTGGTAGATCAAAGCCCCACAGACGGAAGCGTTCCGAATAGTGGCTGCGCACGCCGGTTGCGGTGAAATGACCGATGATCTTGTTGTCGGGTGTTAGTCCAACGCGTTGAAAACGAAAAATTTCCTGCATCGAGATCACATCGCCTTCCATCCCTGTGATCTCGGTGATCGAGGTCATCCGGCGTGAACCGTCCTGTAAGCGGCTGGCCTGCACAATCAGGTTCACAGCAGATGAGATCTGGCTGCGGACCGCCTTGATCGGCATCTCGATCCCTGCCATGGCAATCATGTTCTCTAGTCGCGAAATACCGTCACGCGCCGAGTTGGCGTGGATCGTGGTCATCGACCCATCGTGGCCGGTGTTCATGGCCTGCAACATGTCGATCACTTCGGCGCCTCGCGTCTCACCCACGATGATGCGATCAGGCCGCATACGCAGGGCGTTTTTCAAACAGTCACGCGGGCTGACTTCGCCTTTGCCTTCCACGTTGGGCGGGCGGCTTTCCATTCGTCCCACATGGGTCTGCTGCAACTGAAGTTCCGCCGTATCCTCGATGGTCAGGATGCGCTCGACATCGTCGATAAAACTGGACAGTGCGTTCAAAGTGGTTGTTTTACCGGAACCGGTACCGCCCGAAACGATTATGTTCAGGCGCGTTGATACCGCCGCCTGCAGGTAGGCAGCCATTTCTTCCGTGAAAGCGCCGAAATTGACCAGATCGTCAATGCCCAGCTTGTCCTTTTTGAATTTACGGATCGAGACCAGCGATCCATCCACCGCAATTGGCGGGACCATGGCGTTGAAACGCGAGCCGTCGGCCAGACGGGCGTCAACATAAGGGTTTGATTCATCAACACGACGACCCACAGCGGACACGATCTTGTCGATGATCCGCATCAGGTGTTTTTCATCCTTGAACGTGATGTCGCTGAGTTCCAGCTTACCCGCGCGTTCAACAAAAATCTGTTGCGGGCCGTTGACCAGAATATCGTTGACCGTGTCGTCTTGTAGCAGGGTCTCAAGCGGGCCGAGACCTGTCACCTCATCATACAGTTCTTTGTTCAGTTGAGACCGGTCTTCGCGGTTCAGAACGATGTTCTTGGTTTCCAGAACCTCGCTGGCAATTGCGCTGATTTCTGCGCGCAATTCGGCTTCGCCCGCGTTTTCCAAAGCCGCAAGGTTCAGGTTTTCCAACAATTCCTTGTGCAGCTCGATCTTGATTTCGCCCAGTCGTTCCTTTCGCTTGCGATCACGATCGGATCCAACGACCTCGCCGGGCTTCTTTTTTTGGGGTTTGCGTGCAACCGCTGTCGTTGTGGCAGCGGCCTGTGCAACGGGCGCTGCCGGTTCGGTGGCTTGTGCCGGCGCTTTTACCGGCTGTGCAGCGGACGGTTTCTTATATCTTGAAAACACGGCAGGTACCCCTTTGCAAAGATGTTACGCAGCTTCTTCGGCGCTGCCGCTACCAAGGCTGTGAAGCGATTTTGCCAGTTTCGCGATTTCCCGGCGCAACGGGTTCTTGGCGGCCGAATTCGCCAGTGGCAGACCGTGGTCACCGCTCTGCATGACCGGCTTGCCCCCATCGGGCAATTGCAGGTCGATCGAGATCCCAAGGCTTTCACCCATACGCTTTACTCGGCTCTTTCCGTTGAGATCGGTAAACTTGGGCGCTCGGTTTAGAGCAAAACGCAGTTTATTGAAGGGCAACTCCTCTGCCTGCAAGGCGCGCTTCAGGCGCAGTGCATTCTGCGCAGAGCGCATGTCCAATTCGATCATCGCGAAATACACATGCGCCGCTTGCAAGACCGTTTCGGACCACAGAACCAGCGTCTTGGGCATGTCGACGATCACATAATCGAAATGTGTGCGGGCCATGTCGATAACGCGCTGAATATCATCTGGTGTAATCAGATCCAGCGGCACCATATCCGATGGTGCCGTCAAAACCTGAAGCTTTTCTTCATAAGTTTGAAGCGCTTGTGAGAAAACCTCGTTATCCATCGATTCGGTATCTGACAACATTTCAAAAACCGTTTCGCGCCGCGGCAGGTCCAGATAGGTGGAAACCGTACCGTATTGAAGATCCAGATCGATCAGGCAGACCGAAGGGGTATCTTTTTCCGACGCACAGGCCAGCTCCCAAGCCAGGTTGACGGCCATTGTGGTCGCACCCACACCGCCAGCCAGCCCCTGCACAACGAACAATGCCCCTTCCTTTGCCTCGCCGCTTGTCAAAGGAACGGCGGCGGCTTGAGCCACTGCGACAGGATCGGGCTGCTTCATGCGCTCGATCGCTTCTTGCAGTTCGCCTTCCGGAAGAGGGTAGGGGACGAATTCGTCTGCGCCTTTGCGCAATAGCTGATGCAGTGAGGCCGGTGTGACGTCTTCAGCGATCAGGACAACTTTGATTTTCTTTTCTTTGGCCTGGGTGATGATCTCACCCATCAAAGAAAGGTTGTCTTCGTCCTCTCCATCAATTGCCAACGCCACAAATTCAAGAGATTCAGCTTCTGGCTGGCTGAAAAAGGCCAGCGCCTCGGCAAAGCCCAGATCTCCCCAGCGTTCACCCAGAATGGCCTCCATGTCTTCGATCAAAAGATCGAAATTTTGGACATCCCGGCTGATGGTGCAGGCCAAAATTGCTGTATTGTCATCTTGCGGCGTCGCGCTGGTCATAAACACTATCCTCGTCGTGAGGGCTCAGCATGTCATATGAACGAAATCCGCCAGATTGATGTGCTGTCGCCCCAATACGGTCAAATTTGGCCGCAGGTCACCCTATTGTTCACAATGTTGCTTTGAAGTTGGGCAAGAATTGGGCGCAAAAGAACCAATTGTAGGGAAATGGGCGACGATGCCGCCCATTTCGGATGTATTATCCATCATCGCCATCTGACGCGGTCACTTCTTGGACCGTGATCTTGAATGTCGCACTTTCCACATATTCCCGGTAGATCACATTTGCGTATTTGCCGTCCAGAAGCTGCCGGTTGCCGTCAACAAAGCCTGAAACCTCGGTCACAGTCCGGCGGTTCCGGCGGTCGCGCTGCTGTGTGGCAATCAAAGGCTGCGATTTGCCAAAGGACACAACTGCTTCAAGTCGCGAACGCGAGATTCCTTGGCGCTCAAGGAAGGCCACAACCGACTGGGCACGGCGCAAGCCGAGGCTTTTGTTGTAGCTGGTCGAACCCACAGCGTCGGTATGGCCGTATACCCGGAAGCGCGCTTCAGGGAACTGTTTGATCCAGTCTGCTTGCTGCAACAGGATTCGCTGTGCCGACGCGTCCAACTGTGAACTGTTAAAGGCAAAGTTCACCTGGCTTGGTACATCCGCCGCAAAGCGTTGGCCGAGGATCTGAGCGTAAGTCAGTTCACCGTTTTGTACCTGAATGTTGTTCAACGTTGCGTTGCCGAAAGTTCCAGCATCGATCTCGTATCCGGCCTCGCGCGTACATGCGGCAACTGCGACCGTAAGACCCAATGTGATGATCCACTTTTGCATTGGTCCTATCCTCCTGATCAATCTAGGACGTAGCCGTACGAGCTGCCGAAATCTTGTTTGGCAACTTCGGATGCTCCACCGGAACCGGCACGCTGAGTGCGTGCGACCTGCCCATTCACGAACAGATCAAATTCGCTAGGCGGCTTGACCCGGTCGGTTGGAAGGGCCAGCGCTTCGCCGCGCGTTGGCGAGACCAGGTGCGCAGTAATGATAACAACGAGTTCGCTTTGCTCACGCTGGTAGTTGGCGCTGCGGAACAGGGCCCCAAGAACCGGAACGTCGCCCAGCCATGGAACTTGGTTGCTCAGGTCTGCAAAATCATCCTGGATCAATCCCGCTATAGCAAAGCTTTCGCCGTCACGCAGTTCAATCGTCGTAGTTGCCCGGCGCGTGATGAAGCTGGGAACGGGGTCACCGTTAAGCGTGAAGTCAGAGCTTTGATCAATGCTTGAAACCGCTGTTGCCATTTCAAGGTTGATCAGGTCTCCATCTACGACGCGAGGGATGAAATCGATCTCGACACCGAACGCTTTGTATTCAATGGTTATGACGCCTTCATCCTGTGGTACTGGAATCGGAACTTCGCCACCGGCCAAAAATGTTGCTTGCTGACCAGATAAGGCTGACAAGTTCGGTTCAGCCAAGCTGCGGGCCAGCCCCTTGCTTTCAAGCGCCTCCAGCAACAAGCGAACCTGAGTTGAACCGGCACCAAACCCGAAAAGGATCGCGCCTGTGTTTGTTTGAATCGCAGGTATGTTGTTGTTGAGGGCATTATTAAGTGAAAGCTGGTTGTTGAGAGTGTTGAAACCACCTGTCACATCACTGCCGCCGAAACCCAGTGAAGCGGTCAAGCTCTTGGCAACGGACCGATTCATCTCGGCAAAGCGCACTTTCAACATCACCTGCTGAACGCCACCAACTGACATGAGGTTCGAGACGCGATCAGGCGCATAGCGTTCGGCTAACTCCAGTGCACGCGACAGTTTGGCCGAGCTGGAAACCGTACCGGACAGCACGATGCCATCATTGGCGGTGCGAACTTCAATGGGTTCTTCAGGCAGAATCTGACGCAGACGCTCCTTGAACTCCGAAACATCGGGTGAAACGCGTACGCGGACGTTGGCTAACAGGTTGCCGGCCCCGTCAAACAGGGTCAGTGTCGTTAAGCCCGGAGCCTTACCCAGAACATAAATGGTCCGGTCCGACAACGACGAGATGTCCGCAATGCCTGCGTTGGCAATGCTGAGTTCAGCAAACGGTTGCTCGCTTTCAACGACGATTGCGCGGTTCATAGGGACATCCAGTGTTTCCACCGTACCCTTTTTCACCACGCGCAAAGTTTCAGCCCAGGCGGCGTCGCCAACCGGACTAATAACAAGCGACAACCCCAGCAGGGTTGCGCTGATCCAGGAACGTATTGTCATGTGACCTGCCTCTCCGATCACGCCTCGTTTTTTGGGTCTTATGCCCTATACCAAAGCAGACTGCGCGAATTCCAAATTTATTGCAATAATCAATGGTTTCCGGAATGTTCCTTATGTGGAGAATTGGCAACAACCACAAAAAAAGAGCCGCACCCTAGGCGCGGCTCTGATCTTGTAAGGTTCTGAATTAGCGTCAATTTGTGCAAGGGATAGGCACGTTGACAATCTCGCCGCCGCGTCTGATGCGGGTCGTGCAAACTTCTTCTACTTTCTGTTCCGGTTCCGGTGCTGCAGCTTGAATGCCAAGCAGCTTGCGCTGGTCAACTTCAATCGTAGATGCGACAGATTCATCTGCTACACCAACCAGTGCCAGTGACAGTCGGCCGGAATTTTGAGCTTGTGCCAGAGCGGCGACCTGTTGCGGAGTTACCGCAACTGTGACGGTCCGTGCGATCGTTGTGTTGGTGACGTCGGACCCCGCTGTTTGGTCAACGGCGATCAATTGTACATTGGTTTCGATCAGGCGGGTAATGCCCCCGTTGCCAGTGCCTTCAAGAGTGCCGCTGGAGCCTGTCCAGTAGATGTCCACATTATCACCAGGGCGCAAAAAGCCTGAAACGCCCGACGCAACATCAACACTGATTGCAAAGGCGCGCATCCCTTTTTCAAGACGCGAGGTCAGGCCAGCTTTTTCACCAGGCTCGGTAATCTTGACGCCCATGATCGCTTCGTCTTTTTCCATCGTTCTCAGAACAAAACGTTCTGTAGGACCGTTTTCAGGGAACAGAGCTGTGAGTTCAGTGAAGGTGCCTTCCGGAATCGCGTTTTCCGGCCAGTCCACAGCGCGGACGTCTTCCTGCGTTAGACGCTCGCCGTACTTAAGTGCGCGATTCGACACATATACTGTTACCGTAGGAATTACCTCGACCTGTGCGTTGGCCAGAGCCTCTTCTGCGGCAAGCCTTTGACGGGCCAGCTCGTTTTGGTAAGCCGAGATATAGTTGCGCGCCATATAGACTGCGCCTCCGGCCAGAGCTACGCCGACAATTAGGACAAGTCCGAATACCGCTCGCATGCGAGTACCTCTTTATTTAGTTTGGTCGAATACTAAGCTGCCGCAAGGGCGCTTTGAAACAGCCTAATCCTTAAATGCAAATTGTGTCGAAATGTGGGACAAATATGTCTGATTGTCAGTTTCTCTGCCAAAATCCACACAATTCTGCACATGATCTATCGAGCTTCGCCCGACATTTGAGTTTGACGCAAAAAACGCCACATCCCAATGGACGTCGCGTTTTTTAATTTGGGGAATTGCTTTGCTCAGGCCGCCAAAAGCACCAAGCTGCGTGATTTAACCGCCGCCACCCGCGGTACCCTCGGTGACGATCCCGCCAGGAGCGCTGTTTGAGCCGGTGCTGACTACGGCAGCATTCATGGCTTCGTTTGCATTTCCGCCTAAGCTGTCAACACTGGAACTGATGACGAGGTATGTCGCACCGGACAGGCCAATGACAACAGCCGTCAGCACTACCCAGTCGACTGTCACCGCGCCCGCTTCTTCCGACTTGAAGCGTTTTAGGAACTTGACCATGTTCTCTACTCCAATTGATTTTAACCATATTGCTGGCAGCTTTTATTCAAAAGATTGCGCGGTAATGGCGGAAATTGGGCAATAATAGGCTTTTTAGGATTGAACTTGGACAAACGCTGTTTTCGCGCGAGATTAAAGGCGCTTTGGGAACAAAGCCAGGTTGCGCGTGGTGTCGGGTGTTTCCAAGTTCTAATCCAAGACGTTGCCTGCTTAGTCTTGATGTGAGCATTAAGTTAGTTTGCAGGTCGCCCTGGACAAAAAAGGCCGCGCCAGACTGGCGCGGCCTCGAAAATTCTCTATGTCAACAACTTAGTTGCTTGTGCCTTCGGTGGTGATACCGCCCGAAGTGGTGTTGCTGCCGGTGCTCAGTGCCGCGCCGTTCAGCGCTTCGTTCACGCCGGTTGCCAGGCCAGTGGCGCCGGTTTCGATCTGCTGGTAAGCAACTGCGGCCAGGCCGATGACTGCTGCGGTCAGAACAACCCAGTCAACTGTTACTGCGCCGTCTTCGTCTTTGCGGAAGTTCTTGATGAACTTGATCATGTTACGTCCCTCCTAAAGGATCTAAATAAGTCTAATGAACCTCGGCGTCTTCCAGAGCTTCCTCTCTCAGTCCGCTCCCGTCCGTCTCGGTATGCATCTATGTTTGCCTGTGGTGCGTGGCAGGAATTGGGCCAAACGCAGATTTTTTTTCGTGCAGCGTAACTTTTTAGTTAGAAAATGCATAAGAGACTGAAATAAAACGATTAAAAAAACGCAATGGTCAGATCATACCTGTTTGGACGGTGCAAAATTGCGTCAAATGAGGCGAAATTGCCCCATTTCGCTTTGTTTTTCTGGCTTTGCGCGAAGATTCGAGGTTCAAATCGCCTAAAAAGAAAACATGAGGCAGGCAAATGAATCTCCGGACCGCACTCCAATGCGCCGGTGTACTCGCGTTTCTAGTTTCGAGTGTCACATATGCAGACGCAACCGAAGTAGAACCGCGCGGCGTGTACAAACGGATCAAAGCACCCCAGCCGGGTGAACGCCCCCGCGTGACCGTACAAATCACTGCGGAGGAACATGCAACACAACCTTCTGCGCCCAGCACAGGGGCCGACCTATCGGTGCCAGATGTCATTGCGCGCACAGAAATTGCCCAGCCGATTCCTCCAGAGGCACAAAACAAGCGTAATCCCAAAGGGTCTTATAAAGCTTTCTGGGACAGGATCTCGCCCGAGATAGGTCAGGGTGGTGCAGGACGTTTAGATGCCGCCATCTCGGCCCTTGCAGCCACGAGTGTGCGGTCTCCCCGACTTCAAACCCTGCAGAACATTGCTCAGCAGCAGGGTAAAGAGATTCTGCGCTCGACTGTCGGTACCAATGTCTCACCGGCGCTGGTCTTGGCAGTGATCTCGGTCGAGTCCGCCGGGCGGGTGGATGCGATCAGCTCTGCCGGAGCGCAGGGGCTCATGCAACTCATGCCCGCCACGGCGGCACGCTTCGGGGTGAAAGACAGCCTTCAGCCAGCACAGAACATCGCCGGAGGGGTGAAATACCTCAACTGGCTGATGGAAGAGTTCGGGAACGATCCGATTCTGGTATTGGCCGGATACAACGCAGGTGAAGGTGCAGTGCGTAAACACAGCGGTGTGCCACCCTATACGGAAACCCGGGACTATGTGCCCAAAGTTCTGGCTGCATTCCAGATCGCAAAGGCCTTGTGTGCCACCCCGCCTGATCTGATTTCTGACGGCTGCGTGTTCCAGACCTCAAACTAAATAAGGCCCGCCTCGATTCGGCGGGCCTTTGTTCTTTTAAGAAACAAGTGTCGCTTGTGTTGCTGCGCGCATCTCGTCTTCGCTGACACCATCGGCCAGTTCGACGATCTTCAGGCCGCCTTCGACCACATCCAATACACCGAGATTGGTGATGATGCGATCGACCACGCCTTTACCTGTCAGGGGTAGGGTGCATTCTTTCAGAACCTTGCTGTCGCCGTGCTTGTTGGTGTGATCCATCACAACGATGACACGGCCGACACCCGCGACCAGATCCATTGCTCCACCCATGCCTTTCACCAGCTTGCCTGGAATCATCCAGTTTGCCAGGTCGCCTTTCTCATCCACTTCCATGGCGCCCAGAATCGCCGCAGCGATTTTGCCGCCGCGGATCATGGCAAAAGAAGTGGCGCTGTCGAAATAGGCCGTGCGGGACAGTTCCGTGATCGTCTGCTTGCCTGCATTGATCAGGTCTGGGTCTTCCTCGCCTTCAAAAGGAAACGGCCCCATGCCCAGCATGCCGTTTTCCGATTGCAGGGTGATGTCCTTGTCGCCAACATAGTTCGCCACCAGCGTCGGAATGCCGATGCCGAGGTTCACATACATGCCGTCTTCCAGCTCCTCTGCCGCGCGCGCGGCCATCTGATTGCGGTCCCAGGGCATTATGCTTCCTCCTTCTTGCGGGTGGTGTGTTGTTCGATGCGCTTTTCGTGCTCGCCCTGAATGATGCGATGCACATAGATGCCGGGCAGGTGAATCGAATCCGGGTCAAGTGAGCCGCGCGGAACGATCTCTTCTACTTCGGCTACGCAAATTTTGCCGCAGGTCGCCGCAGGCACATTGAAATTACGGGCGGTCTTGCGGAACACGAGGTTTCCGGTGTCATCCGCCTTCCACGCCTTAACGATGGCCAGATCGGCGAAGATCCCTTCTTCTAGGATGTAGGTCTCGCCATTGAAGTCCTTATGTTCCTTGCCATCGGCGATCACCGTGCCCACGCCTGTCTTGGTATAAAAGCCGGGAATACCGGCACCACCTGCGCGCATCCGCTCGGCCAGGGTTCCCTGCGGATTGAATTCCAGTTCCAATTCACCGCTCAGATACTGGCGCATGAATTCAGCATTTTCGCCGACATACGAGCTGATCATCTTTTTGACCTGCTTCGTTTGCAGCAAAATGCCGATTCCAAAATCGTCCACACCGGCATTGTTCGATGCAAAGCTCAGGTCTTTGACGCCAGACTCTTTAATAGCTTCGAGCAATAGTTCCGGAATGCCGCACAGGCCAAAGCCGCCCGCGGCAATCAGCATACCATCTGTCAGCACCCCATCGAGCGCTTCAGAGGCATTGGCATAGATTTTTTTCATGGAAAACTCCCCCAATGACATGGTGATGGGCAGGTTGTGCCGCCACGTCATGGGGAAGTCAATGAAACCAAGGGTGTGTTGGTATTTCTACCTATTCCGCCGCCTTCTTGGTTGCCTTCTTGGCTGCGGCCTTCTTCTTTGGGGCCGCCTTTTTCTTGGTGCCTTTCTTGGCGGCGCGTTCATTCACCAGTTCGATGGCCATTTCCTGCGTCACGTCTTCTGGCTTGATGTCCTTGGGAATGGTCGCATTGACCTTTTCCCATTTGACATATGGCCCATAGCGACCATCCAGAACTTGCATGGCGCCGCCGTCAGGATGTTCGCCCAACTCCTTCAACGGTTTCGCAGCCGCGCGGCGCCCGCGCCCTGGATTGGCGCGTTTTTCAGCCAGCAACTCGACCGCGCGGTTCATGCCGATTTCGAACACATCGTTGGGGTCTTTGAGATTGGCGTAAACCGGCTTTGCGTCTTCCGGCAGTTGGTGCATCAGGTAGGGGCCAAACCGCCCGAAATTCGAGCTGATCATGCCACCCTCAGAGTGTTCGCCGATCTGACGTGGCAGAGAGAGCAGCGTCAGAGCTTTCTCAAGGTCCATGTCATCTTTGCTCCACCCGCGCGGCAAAGAGGCGCGCGGTGGCTTCTTGTTCTCGGGCGTGGGTTCGCCGCGCTGAACGTAAGGACCGAAACGACCGGACTTCAGCCAGATCTCATCACCCGCATCTTCGCCCAACAAGCGTTCATCCCCTTCGGCACCTTCACCTGCGATGGGACGCGTATAGGTGCATTCGGGGTAGTTGCCGCAACCGACGAAACCGCCCGTGCGCGAGGTTTTCAGGTGCAATTGCCCAGTGCCGCACTTCGGGCATATCCGCGGATCCGATCCATCCTCACGCGGCGGGTACAGCTGCGGCGCGAGCGCTTCGTCCAGCTTGTCCAGTACTTCGGAAATTCGCAGTTCGGACGTCTCGCCAATTGCGGCCGAGAAATCGTGCCAGAACTTGCCCAGCAGGTCCTTATAATCGCGGTCCCCTGCGCTGACGTCGTCCAGTTCTTCTTCCAGATTGGCTGTGAATTCATAACCCACATATTGACGGAAGAAGTTCAGCAGAAAGATCGTGACGATCCGGCCCTTTTCTTCGGGGATCAGTCGGTTTTTGTCTTTGCGCACATATTCCCGATCCTGAATCGTGGTCACGATCGAGGCGTAAGTCGAGGGGCGACCGATGCCAAGTTCTTCCATGCGCTTGACCAGTGTGGCTTCGGTATAGCGGGGCGGAGGCTGCGTGTGGTGCTGCTGCGCCAGAACGGATTCGTTTTCGGACAGGATTGCGGCTTTTTCCTCGGCCTTCGCGAACTGACCTTTCAGTGAGGTTTTGGCAAAACGCGCCGGATCGCCCTGCATGATCTGCGGCAAGCGCTTTTCGTCGTCGTCGGCTACATCGTCGCGACCTTCTTCATAAACACGCATGAACCCGTCAAACATGACTACCTGACCAGTGGCGCGCAAGCCGACCTGACCGTCATCGCTGCCGATCTCTACGGTGGTCCGCTCCAGTCGGGCGGCGGCCATCTGACAAGCTATGGTGCGTTTCCAGATCAGGTCATAAAGCTTGCGCTGATCCTCATCGGTGACTTTCAGGGCCTTGGCATCGCGTGACATATCCGTTGGGCGGATACATTCGTGCGCTTCCTGTGCGTTCTTGGCCTTGTTCTTGTACATGCGCGGGCTGTCCGGCACATATTCGGCGCCATAGCGCTCCGCGATTGTATCGCGGGTGGCGGCCACGGCCTCGGGGGCCATATCGATACCGTCGGTCCGCATGTAGGTAATGTAGCCAGCCTCATATAGCCGCTGCGCCACCTGCATCGCGTGGCGCGCACCCATGCCGAACTTGCGGCTGGCCTCTTGCTGCAAGGTTGATGTCATGAACGGCGCGCTGGGGTTGCGTGCTGCCGGTTTCGCCTCGACCGAGGTGACGCTGAGCGCCCGACTTGTGATAGCCTGAACCGCCAGCTCCGCCTGTGTGGCGTTGGCCAGATCGTGCTTGTCCAGTTTCTTGCCGGCCAGAGTAACCAGCCGCGCCTCATAGGTCTGGCCGCGCGGTGTTTCGAAAAGCGCCTTAACCGACCAGTATTCGACCGGCTTGAACGCTTCGATCTCCATCTCGCGTTCGACGATCAGGCGCAGACAGACGGATTGCACGCGACCGGCGGACTTTGCACCGGGCAGCTTGCGCCAAAGGACGGGAGAAAGGTTGAAGCCCACCAGATAGTCCAGCGCACGGCGGGCCAGATAGGCCTCGACCAGCGGCATGTCGACCTGACGCGGGTTCTGCATCGCCTGGGTGACGGCTTCTTTGGTGATGGCGTTGAACGTTACGCGGCTGACCGGCGTATCTTTCTTGATCGAACGGCGCTTGGTCAGAGCTTCTTGCAAGTGCCAGCTGATCGCCTCGCCCTCACGATCAGGGTCAGTGGCGAGGATCAGTGCGTTATCTTCTTTCAGGGCATCGGCGATGGCTTTGACATGTTTGCGGCTGTCATTGCCAACTTCCCATTTCATGGAAAACTCATGCTCGGGATCGACCGACCCATCCTTTGGTGGAAGGTCCCGAACATGGCCGTAAGAGGCCAAAACTGTGTAGTCGGGGCCGAGATATTTATTGATTGTTTTTGCTTTGGCCGGAGATTCTACAACAACTACAGGCATTTAAGGGGAAACCTCGCTCGACGAATTTGGCGCCTTCTATGGTGGTGCAAAATGTGTGGGGCAAGCGGGAATTGTCAATGCGTTCCTTTTGCAGGTCGAAAAACGCCTTAATTTCAGGTCATTATTCAAGGTGCCGTGTCTCTGGAAGGGCCGACACCATGTTTCATGGAAGTGGTTCGATCAGCCTGCCAGGGACAATAGACCCCCGGGCTGGCGCTGGATTCGTCCATCCAGTTCCAGATCGACCAATGCGGGGCCAAGCTCGCCAGCCGATGCCGCGATGTCTCGCAGCAACTGGTCTTCCGCGATGGGTGAGGGGCCAAGTCGTTCAAGGATTTGAATGTGTAAGTCTTGGGCAGGGTGTGCGACCGGGATAGGTGGCTGCTGGGGGCGGTGTGAAGGCAGGTTGTCCTTGTGGGGCAAGGCTTCAACCACGTCCTCCGCGGACCGGACCAAGATAGCCCCATCCCGAATCAACAGATTGCACCCGGCGGCCCGCGCATCGAAGGGGTGGCCGGGTACGGCCAGAACCTCGCGCCCCTGATCCAAGGCATCGCGTGCCGTGATCAGGCTGCCAGACTTTGCTGCGGCTTCGACCACGACAACAGCTTGCGCAAGGCCAGAGATGATCCTATTTCGGCGGGGAAAGTGCCGAGCCTGCGGTGTCACGCCCATCGGCTGTTCCGACACGCGCAACCCGTTGGAAGCGATGTCATGAGCCAGCTCTGTATTCTCGACTGGATAGACGACATCCACGCCGCCGGCCATGACGGCAATGGTGCCGGATGTAAGGGTCGCTATATGTGCCGCCGTATCAATGCCGCGCGCCAGGCCTGAGACAATCACATAGCCTTTGCTGCCCAAGTCAGTCGCCAAACCCCGGGCCATTCGAGCACCGAGCGAAGAACAATTCCGTGCACCAACCATTGCAACCGCAGGTTTTTGCAAGAGAGACACGTCACCGATTGCCCAAAGCATAGGGGGCGCATCATTCAGATCACTCAGAGCTGCTGGGAAATCGGCGGACCCAAGGCACAAAAGCCGCGCTTTTGCGGCTTTTGCGGCCTTGAGCTCCGCCTCAATCACGCCGGGGGGGCAGATTTCATACCCTTCTATTCCGGCAGCGCGTGCCATTTCCGGCAACGCGGCCAGCGCGTTCTGCGCCGAGCCATGTTCCCGCAGAAGCCGACGAAACGTCGCCGGACCGACCTTGCGAGAACGCAAAAGGCGAAGCCACGAAAACCGGTCCTCTTCCGTGGTGGGTGGGAGTGGGGGGTGATTGGAAGAAAGCTGCTCTTCGGTCATCCGTTGCTCCGCCTTGTTGCAAAACTGGTTTACAGGCGGGCGGGTTAACAGCTTGTAAATCGTGGAAAATTAGATGTGTTTTTGTTCGAACTTGTTCTATCCAACAGAAGCATGCTTATGAAATAAAAGGAAAAATAAAAATCGGCCTTTTTGATGCAAAGGGATTTTCAACTGTTTGGGCGCTTTACGCATGGGCGCAAGGTTAACCATGCGCCCGTGTAACTTGGTCTTTTGCGACTCAGGTTGCCGACCCCCCAACTGTCAGTCCATCCATCAGAACGGTGGGTTGTCCGACGCCCACCGGCACCCATTGCCCGTCCTTGCCGCAGGTGCCCATACCGGGATCCAGCGCCATGTCGTTGCCAAGCCCCCGGATCCGTTTCAAAGCGGATGGCCCATCGCCAATCAGCGTCGCGCCTTTGACCGGGGCGCCGATATTTCCGTTTTCAACGCGATAGGCTTCGGTGCAGGAGAAGACGAACTTGCCATTGGTGATGTCCACCTGACCGCCGCCGAATCCTACGGCCCAGATGCCGTCTTTGATATCTGCGACCAAGGCCGCTGGGTCGGACTCGCCACCCAGCATGATTGTATTGGTCATGCGCGGCATCGGCTTGTGCGCATAGCTTTGCCGCCGCCCGTTGCCTGTGGGCGCAACGCCCATCAGACGCGCGTTCTGACGGTCTTGCATATATCCGGTGAGGATGCCGTCTTCTATCAGCACCGTACGTGAGCTGGGCGTGCCCTCATCGTCTACAGTGATCGAGCCGCGCCGGTCAGCGATCGTGCCATCATCGACCACGGTTACGCCTTTTGAAGCGACCTGTTGCCCCATCAGACCGGCGAAGGCAGAACTTCCTTTGCGGTTGAAATCCCCTTCCAACCCGTGGCCGATGGCCTCGTGGAGCAAAATCCCGGGCCAGCCGGGGCCAAGCGCCACCTCCATCACACCCGCGGGAGCCGGGATCGCGTCCAGATTGACCAGCGCAATGCGCAAGGCTTCGCGGGCCTTGGCCTGCCAGTCTGCCGGATCAATCAATCCGCTCAGGCCCACGCGACCGCCGCCACCCGCCGAACCGCTTTCGCGGCGTCCATTTTGTTCCACGATCACTGAAACATTCACGCGTGTCATCGGGCGAACATCGCGCACCATCACTCCATCAGGTCGCAGTATTTCGACCTCCTGAGTGGCGGCCGAGATCATTGCGCTGACCTGAACAACGCGTGAATCCAGATCGCGGGCAAATGCATCAATCTCGCGCAGGGTTTCGATCTTGACAGGAAACGCGGCAGAATCGATGGGATCTTCGTCGGTATAAAGACGTGTGTTGGTGGATCGAGGTGCTTCGGCAAGGGTTCCGCCGCCATCCCCAACGGCCAGCCGCGCGGTCTCGGCTGCCCGTTTCAGCGCGGGAATGGAAACATCAGTAGAATGTGCATAACCAGCGACTTCCCCTTGAACCGCGCGCAGGCCAAATCCTTCGGAAGCGTCGTAAGATGCGGTGCGCAGCCGACCGTCATCAAACACCAGTGACTCGGATTTTCGACGTTCGACAAACAGTTCTCCGTCCTCGGCCCCAGCGGTCGCCGATTGCAATACAGACAGCGCTTCGTCATGCGCAAGAGCGCTTTCAAAGGGGCGAAATGGGGCGTCGGACATGAGTTGTGACCTTTCGGGTTTGATCCAGATCAAAAATAGCGTCTGTTTGACGCAAGCATTTTGCTTTATCTACCCGACGGAATATGGTTTTTAACGCGGCCAAAGACAACGGGAGAGGTGCGACCGATTCACACCTTTTCGCCAGGGACGCAAAGATCAAACGATCAGGACAGAAAATGAAGAATGCTTTGATGCTTTCAGGGTTTATGACAGCCCTCTCCAGCCTTCCCGCCATGGCTCAGGAGCTAGAGATTATTGGCAAGCCGGTCGACGGCGGTATGGGCTTCCAGCCTGCGGCCACAAGCTTGGCCGATGGAATTCAGCGGCTGGACACAATGATTCTGGTGATCATCACCGTGATCTGTCTGTTTGTTGCGGCCCTGCTGCTTTACTGCATCGTGCGTTACAACCAGCGCGCAAACCCGACACCGGCTCGGTTCTCGCACTATACCCCGGTCGAGATTGCCTGGACCCTCGGTCCGATCCTGATTCTGGTCTTCATTGGTGCGTTCTCGCTGCCGGTTCTGTTCAAGCAACAGGAAATTCCAGAAGGTGACATCACCATCAAAGTCGTCGGCAACCAGTGGTACTGGACTTACGAATATGTTGATCACGATTTTGCCTTCGACAGCTATCTTCTGGGCCACCCGGCAACTCTGGATGAAGGTGCGCGCCCAGCAGATGCGGACGTGACCCCGTTTGTTCTGGATGACGCCATGCGTGCCAAGCTGGCCGATGCCGGGTACAGCGATGACGAATGGCTGTTGGCCACCGACACCGCGGTTGTCGTACCTGTCGGCAAGGTCATCGTGATGCAGGTTACCGCCTCTGACGTGATCCATTCCTGGACCATTCCGTCCTTTGGCGTGAAGCAGGACGGTGTGCCCGGACGTCTGGCCGAACTGTGGTTCGAAGCCGAGAAAGAGGGCGTCTACTTCGGTCAGTGTTCTGAACTTTGCGGCAAAGACCACGCTTATATGCCGATCACTGTCAAAGTGGTCAGCCAGGAAGCCTACGACGAATGGCTGCAGGGCGCGATCGATGAATATGCGGGTCTGCCGCAAAACTATCAGGTTGCCTCGAACTAATCGAAGCGACATGGGCGGGGTAGACCCAGCCTAAGACATGACGCAGGCTGCGCGCGTGATCGCGCAGCTTTCGCCCAAAGGGACCGGAAATGACCGACGCAAGTATCAATGCCAGCACTGCGACCGCTCAGGCGGACGAGGCCAGCTTTGGCGATTACTTCGCCCTGCTGAAGCCTCGCGTGATGTCTCTGGTTGTTTTCACGGCGCTGGTGGGTTTGCTGGCGGCACCTGTTTCCGTGCATCCGTTTGTGGGTTTTTGCGCCATTCTGTTCATTGCCATTGGAGGCGGTGCCTCTGGCGCTTTGAACATGTGGTGGGACGCGGATATCGACCGCGTTATGAAACGCACCAAGGGTCGTCCGATCCCTTCCGGCAAAGTGGAAGAGGGTGAGGCGCTGGCGCTTGGGCTAGCGCTTTCGGGCCTTTCGGTGATCATGCTGGGTCTCGCAACCAACTGGTTTGCAGGCGCGTTTTTGGGCTTCACCATTTTCTTCTACGTTGTCGTTTACACGATGTGGCTGAAGCGTTCGACGCCGCAGAACATCGTGATCGGTGGCGCCGCAGGCGCTTTCCCGCCCGTCATTGGTTGGGTTGCGGCAACCGGATCGATGTCAGTTGAACCTTGGCTGATGTTCGCCCTGACCTTCATGTGGACGCCACCGCATTTCTGGGCGCTGGCTCTGTTCATGCGCTCAGATTACGACGACGCGGGTGTCCCGATGCTGACCGTGACGCATGGTCGCCGTGCGACGCGGGTGCATATTCTGGTTTACACGGCTCTGCTGGCCATTTTGGCATTGGGAACCGCATTCTCTGGTATCGGTGGCCCAGTTTACCTGACCGTTGCTTTGGTGTTGAACGCGCTGTTCCTACACGGAGCATGGCGGATTTCACGCCGGACCGAGGAGGACTCGGAAGCCGACAATTTCAAGGTCGAGCGCAGCTTTTTCAAGCTTTCGCTGCTCTACCTCTTCCTGCATTTCGGCGCCATTCTGGTTGAGGCGTTGCTGAAACCCTATGGGTTGGGAGGCTGGTCATGAGCCTTCGAAAGAACCACGAGCTGCACCAACGGCGATTCAGCCGCAATCTGGGGGTTGGCCTGACACTGGCCGCCTTTATCGTGATCATTTTTGGGCTGACGGTCGTAAAGGTGTCGGGCACGGATTTCGGTATGGCAACACAGGAGGTTCAGAACTGATGGCATTGACTGGTCCCCAGAAAACGGTTGTTCAGACTGTGGGTGTGGTTGTTCTGATGGGCAGCTTGGCCTGGGCGGCTGTGCCATTTTATGATTGGTTCTGTCGGGTGACGGGGTTTGGCGGCACCACGGGTGTAGCCGAAGCAGCGCCCGAAGACATTCTGGACCGCACCATCACCGTTCGGTTCGACGCGTCCAAGGCCAAAGGCATGGCGTGGGAGTTCAAGCCGATTGAACGCGAGATGGAAGTGCGCATCGGCGAGACCGGTCTGGCATTCTACGAAGCATATAACCCAACCGACCGGCCCATCGCGGGGCAGGCCTCGTACAACGTTGCCCCATATTCGGCCGGTGGGTATTTTCAGAAAATCGCCTGTTTCTGCTTTGAAGAGCAGGTGCTGCAACCCGGCGAACGGGTTGAAATGCCAGTAACTTTCTTCGTCGACCCGGAACTGGTCGAGGATCTTGAAGCAAAGTATGTTCATACGATCACTCTGTCGTATACATTCTACGAAATCGACCTGCCCGAGGGCTATGCCGCCCTTGAAACGCAGGCAGAAACAAACACGAACTAACGCCTGTAGGTGAGGGACGCTGATGGCACACGCTAAAAACCACGATTATCACATTCTGGCCCCGTCGATCTGGCCTCTGATCGGAGCCGTCGGTGGCTTTGTGATGCTGCTCGGAGCCGTCCTTTGGATGCATGGCATTACGCCGTGGATGTTCTGGGCTGGCTTGGTCGCGGTGCTGTACACCATGTTCGCCTGGTGGTCTGAAGTGGTTGTTGAAAGCCGTCAGGGCGATCACACACCTGTCGTCCGCATCGGCCTGCGCTATGGTTTCATCCTGTTTGTGATGTCCGAGGTGATGTTCTTCTTCGCCTGGTTCTGGTCGTTCTTCAAGCATCGCATGTACCCGATGTATGACTATGCGGGCACCGAATACATTCAGCCAGACATCCACGCGGTTGACCCTTTCCACCTGCCGCTAATCAACACTCTGGTCCTGCTGCTGTCGGGCTGCGCGATCACATGGGCCCACCATGCGCTGGTGCATGACAATGACCGCAAGGCGCTTATAAACGGTCTGGCCATCGGTATCGTTCTGGGCGTGCTGTTCACCTTCCTGCAGGGTTATGAATATTACGAGCTGCTGGCCCATGAAGGCTGGGAGTTCGGTGGTGATCAGTTCTATTCGAACTTCTTCATGGCAACCGGTTTCCACGGCGCGCACGTGATCATCGGCACCATCTTCCTGACTGTCTGTCTGATACGGGCGCTTAAGGGTGACTTTACACCCGAGAAGCACGTCGGGTTTGAAGCCGCGGCCTGGTACTGGCACTTCGTTGACGTAGTCTGGCTGTTCCTGTTCTTTGCCGTCTACATCTGGGGCCAAGCTCCGCTGATGTAAAACCGGTCAAATGAGCCGATTGCGAAAGCCGCCCCTGGGGGCGGCTTTTTGCTTTTCCCGGTGCAAGATTGCACCCAATACAATTGTGTGGTTGCGTTTTCGACCGCTCCGCCCTTAACAAGACGCCGGTTCCTGCAACGAGGTTTGATCCTGCCATGCGCCGCATTCTGTTTCTGCTGATCTTCGGCCTTGCCGGTTTGGGTGTGCTGCTGTCGCTGGGCATTTGGCAGGTGCAGCGTCTGTCATGGAAACAAGAGGTGTTGGCCGAGATTGAAAGCCGTATCTCGGCGGATCCTGTGGACTTACCAGCGCAGGTGTCAGAAGACGCTGACAAATACCTGCCAGTCACCATTTCGGGCGATATGGAGCCCGGGGAAATCCACGTTCTGGTTTCCGTAAAGCAGGTTGGCGCAGGGTACCGCATCATTCAGTCTTTCACCGCCGGGGACCGCACAATATTGGTGGATCGGGGCTTTGTTCCAACAACTGCCAAAGACGCAAAGCGATTGACTGGCCCGATGAAGATCACCGGTAATTTGCACTGGCCGGACGAGATCGACAGCTATACGCCCGAAGCCGATATTGACGCCAATATCTGGTTTGCTCGCGACGTGCCGAACTTGGCCGCAGCTTTGGGTGCCGAACCTGTGCTTCTGATCGCCCGGTCGGAAACGGACCCAAACATTACGCCTTTGCCGGTAGATACGGCGGGCATTCCCAACGATCACCTACAATATGCAATCACCTGGTTTGGTCTGGCTCTGGTCTGGGCCGCAATGACCGGGTACTTCCTATGGCGCAGCCGTGCCAATTCTGAGAGTGACACGATATGAAATACATCTCGACCCGTGGGCAGGCGCCCGAACTGACTTTTGAAGAGGCGATGCTGACGGGTTTGGCCCGCGACGGTGGCTTGTACTTGCCCGCCGAGATCCCGGTGATGTCGCAAGACGAGATCGCGGCGCTGGCGGGCTTGCCCTATGAAGAGATCGCTTTTCGCGTGATGTGGCCCTATGTCAGCGGCTCCTTTACCGAGGAAGAGTTCAAGGCGATCATCGCCCGCGCTTATGAGGGTTTCGGCCACGACGCCCGCGCGCCTCTGAAGCAACTCAACGAAAACCATTTTCTGCTAGAGCTGTTCCACGGCCCGACACTGGCCTTCAAGGATTTTGCCATGCAGTTGATTGGCCAACTTTTCCAGGTGGCTCTGAAACGCCGTGGCGACCGTGTAACCATCGTGGGTGCGACCAGCGGTGATACGGGTTCTGCCGCTATCGAAGCTTTCCGGGGGCTGGATGCGGTAGACGTGTTTATCCTGTTTCCGCATGGCCGTGTATCCGAGGTGCAGCGCCGTCAGATGACAACGCCTGCGGACAGCAATGTTCACGCTCTGGCCGTCGACGGAGACTTCGACGATTGCCAGGCCGCGCTGAAGGATATGTTCAACGATTTTGATTTCCGCGATGGGGTGAAACTGGCGGGTGTGAACTCGATCAACTTTGCCCGCGTTCTGGCGCAGATTGTCTATTATTTCTCTGCCGCCGTCAGTCTCGGCGCGCCGCATCGCAAGGTCAGCTTCACCGTGCCGACCGGGAACTTTGGAGATATTTTCGCGGGTTATCTGGCCAAACGTATGGGCCTGCCCATCGACCGTTTGGTGGTGGCAACCAACCAGAATGACATTCTGCATCGTTGTCTGTCGGGCGAGGGATATTTCAAGGGCGAAACCATCCCCTCGATCAGCCCGTCGATGGATATTCAGGTCAGCTCGAACTTTGAGCGGGCTCTGTATTACGCCTATGGCGAGGACGGTAGCGCTGTGGCGCAGCTGATGGATGAGCTCAAGAATGGTGGCTTCAACGTCAGCCAGGGCGCGATGGAGGCACTGCGCGAGAGTTTCGATTCGGGTCGCATGTCCGAAGACGAGACGCTGGAAACGATCAAGCATACGCTGGCGCATAGTGCGGAGCTGGTTTGCCCCCACACCGCTATTGGGGTCAAGGTTGGGGAAGACCACCGCGCCGCCGATACACCTATGATCACTTTGGCAACGGCGCATCCCGCCAAGTTCCCGGCGGCGGTCGAGAAGGCAAGCGGCGAACATCCGCCTCTTCCATCCCGCATGTCTGATCTGTATGAACGTTCGGAACGGGTGACCCGCATTGCAAACGAACTGGGTACCCTTGAGGATCATATCAGAAGGCATATCGCTGAGTGACAGTCAGACAAGACCAACTGAAGAACGGCTTTCGTATCGTCAGTGAACATATGCCGGGGCTGCAATCAGCGGCCATCGGCATCTGGGTGACCGCCGGTGGGCGGCATGAGCGGATCGAACAAAACGGCATCGCGCATTTCCTTGAACATATGGCGTTCAAGGGAACCGAGCGTCGTTCTGCGCTGCAAATCGCTGAAGCGATCGAGGATGTGGGCGGCTATATCAACGCCTATACTTCGCGCGAGGTGACGGCCTACTACGCGCGTGTTCTCAAAGACGACGTCGCGCTGGCCATGGATGTGATCGGCGACATCGTTCTGAACCCGGTTTTCGATCCGCGTGAGATCGAGGTCGAGCGTGGGGTGATCCTGCAAGAAATCGGTCAGGCCTATGACACGCCGGACGACGTGATCTTTGACTGGCTGCAAGAGCAGAGCTATCACGACCAACCCCTGGGCCGCACTATTCTGGGGCCAACTGAAAAGGTCAGTGCGTTTTCACGCGAGGATCTGTCGGGCTTTGTAGCCGAGCATTATGGCCCCGAGCAGATGATCCTGTCGGCTGCCGGTGCCGTGGATCACGATGCGCTGATGAAAATGGCCGAAGAGATGTTTGGCCATCTGCAACCGCGCAAGGGCCTGATCCCGGACGCTGCACGGTTCACCGGGGGTGAGGCACGGCAAGAGAAAGAGTTGGAGCAGGCGCACTTTGCCCTGGCGCTGGAAAGCCCCGGGTACCGCGACGATGCGATTTATACGGCGCAGATTTATTCGACGGCTTTGGGCGGCGGCATGTCCTCGCGTTTGTTCCAGGAGGTGAGAGAAACGCGCGGGCTGTGCTACACAATCTTTGCTCAGACCGGTGCTTACGCTGATACTGGTACAACCACGATTTATGCGGGAACCTCGGCGGATCAGGTTGGTGAGTTGGCGACAATCACCATTGATGAGATGAAGCGCGCGGCCGAGGACATGAGCGCGGAAGAGGTTGCCCGCGCCCGTGCTCAGATGAAGGCCGGGATGCTGATGGGATTGGAAAGCCCTTCAAACCGGGCCGAACGTCTGGCGCGGCTGGTGCAGATCTGGGGCAGGGTGCCTTCGCTAGAGGATGCCGTTGCCAAGATTGATGCGGTCGGCACCGAAGATGTGAAAGCATTTGCAGAAACCATGGCTGTACAGGCTCCGGCAGCTCTGGCGCTTTATGGGCCTGTGGCTGGCGCGCCGAGCTTGACCGAACTGCAGGAGAGGCGGGCGGCGTGATGCTGTTGGGCAGACGCAAGCTGAAACTCGAAACCGCGCGGCTCAGCATGCGCCCGCCTGTACATTCCGATTTCAATACCTGGTGCGCATTGCGGCGGGCTTCAAAGGATTACCTGACACCGTGGGAGCCGGTCTGGGCAGCGGATCACCTGAGCCGCAAGTCTTTTACCAATCGGGTCTATTGGGCGCAGCGCTCGGTCGCCAGTGGGACTGCGATACCTCTGTTCCTTTTTCGTCGCGAAGACGACGCGCTGGTTGGGGCCATCACGCTGGACAACATTCGGCGTGGTCCCGCGCAGGCCGGAACCTTAGGATACTGGACCGGTCAAGCTTTTGCCCGCCAAGGTTACATGCGCGAGGCAATTGGTGCCATGGTCCATCACGCCTTTACTCGGCTGGACCTGAGCCGGATCGAAGCCGCTTGTTTGCCTGAAAACCGGGCATCGCGCGGGTTGCTGGAAAGCTCTGGCTTCAAATACGAAGGTGTGGCGCAGTCCTATCTGCAGATCAACGGACGATGGCGAACGCATGTTTTGTATGCAAGCCTGCGGTCCGACAGGCGCGGAAAGACCGACGCGGGTTAGGGGGCTCTGCCCCCGTCGCGGCAGGCCGCGCCTCCCCCGAGGTATTTGGCGCCAGATGAACAAGGGGCATGACTTGGGCGTGTTCTGCGCTAAAGTTAAGTTATGCGCTGGTTGGTTGCGGCATTGATGGTGATTTCTGGTGGAGCTGCAGCGCAAGAGCGGCGGCCAAGCCATTGCATCGCCATTGCTGATGCCGCGCCGGGGATTGAGTACCTTCACAAAGCTGCGTGGCAAGATCCGGTGCCGGAATTTTCTGTGCGGATCAGCTATATCGCGCACGCGTCGTTTCTGATCCAGACGCGGGGCGGGTTGAATGCAGTCACCGATTTCACCGGTTTTATCGGCAGTGCGGATTTGATCCCTGATGTGGTGACGATGAACCATGCCCACAGCACGCATTGGACGGCCCATCCCGATCCGGCGATCCCACATGTTCTGCCGGGATGGGGTGAGTTTGGTCAGGGCATTGAGCATCATCTTGATCTGGGTGAGATGCTGGTGCGGAATGTCTCGACCGATATTCGTTCGGCTTATGGCGGTGTCGAAGAACGGGGCAATTCGATCTTCGTGTTCGAGGTTGAAGGGCTATGTATCGGTCATCTGGGGCATTTGCATCATGTGCCGTCAGACGAGCAGTTCGCCGCGTTGGGGCGGCTGGATGTTGTAATGGCTGCGGTTGATGGCGGGACGACAATGCCCTTGCCAGACATGATCTCGGTTCTGAAGCGACTGAAAAGTTCTGTCATCATTCCGATGCACTGGTTTTCTGGATTCTCGCTTGACCGGTTCCTTGTTGATATTCGGGATACTTTTCCGGTTGAACGCAACGGTGTTTCGGAAATCACTGTCTCGCTTCGCGATCTTCCCGACCGACCTACGGTGATTGTTCTGGAGCCGCAATATCTGATTGATTTGGAATAGGGCTTGCCGCAGCCGCGTCGCTTGGGCATTGAAAACGTATGAATTTAAACCCCGCCGATGCCCGATTTGCCGCGCTGATCCAATCGACAATACGCGACGATGTCCTGCGCCCCGTTGAAGAACGGTATTTGGAAGAACCGCGCGGGCGGTTTTCCGGGCAGATCGGGGTGTTGGCTGTTCCCGACAGCGCCGAAGAGGTTTCCGCACTGGTGCGGTTGGCTTCGGAGGAGCGGGTGCCGGTTGTACCCTATGGCGGTGGCACAGGATTGGTAGGCGGGCAGGTGATGTCAGATGGCCCACTCCCTTTGCTGGTCTCTTTGGAGCGAATGACAGCCATTCGGTCTGTTTTCCCGACCGAGAACATCCTGATCGCCGAAGCCGGGGCCATTTTGCAAGACGTTCAGACAGCGGCCGAGAATGCGGATCGGCTGTTTCCGCTGTCATTGGCGGCGCAGGGGTCGTGTCGGATCGGGGGCAACCTTTCGACCAATGCCGGGGGCGTTAATGTCTTGCGCTATGGCAACGCACGTGACCTGTGTCTGGGGCTTGAGGCGGTGTTGCCCAATGGCGAGATATGGCATGGGCTGAGCCGGTTGCGAAAGGACAACACGGGCTACGATCTGCGGGACCTTTTGATCGGGGCCGAAGGCTCGCTGGGGATCATCACGGCAGCGTCCCTTAAGCTGTTTCCAAAACCTGCTGCGCAGGGCACGGCGATGTTTCAGGTGGCTTCGCCCGAGGCGGCCATCGACCTGCTGGCGCTGGCCCGAGATCAGGTGGGCGAGACTGTCAGTACGTTTGAGCTGATCCATCGGCAAGGACTCGATTTCCTGACCGATGTCCTTCCGGATGTTCGCCAACCTTTCAACACACCGACAGAGTGGAGCGTGTTGATTGAATTGGGACTTGCAAAGGGGCAATCATCGTCAGCCGCGTTGGAGGAGATTTACATCCGCGCTGAAGAGCGCGGTCTGGTTCAAGATGGGGTGATTGCGCAAAGCGAAGCGCAGCGCGCTGATCTGTGGGCGGTTCGCGAACACATTCCCGAGGCCAACCGCCTGATCGGATCTGTTTCGAGCCATGACATCTCGATACCGATTTCCAGGATTCCAGACTTTATTCGCAAAGGTGGGCAGGTGATTGCTGGCCTCGGACCGTTTCGGATCAATTGTTTCGGACACCTTGGCGATGGCAATCTGCATTACAACGTGTTCCCGCCCAAAGGGCAAAGCCGATCAGAGTTTGACACGGAAAGGGGCGCGATCAAGCAGGCTGTACATGATCTGGTTGACGCTTTTGACGGCTCGGTCAGTGCTGAACATGGGGTGGGGCGTTTGAAAACGGACGATCTTGAACGCTATGGCGACCCGGTAAAGCTGGGTGCCATGAGGGCCATCAAGGCAGCTTTGGACCCACAGGGGATCATGAACCCGGGCGCGGTCCTCAAAGGGTGAACACGGCCCATGATACGGGCCGTGTCTTTAAACGGTTTTACGACGCAGGCAGGATCACTTTGTCGATCACGTGGATCACACCGTTCTTGGTTTCGATGTCAGCCTGAACAACGTTGGCATCATTCACCATCACACCCGAGTCCAGATCGATTGTGATATCACCGCCCTGAACGGTTGCGGCAGTCATATCATCGGTCAGATCACCGGACATCACTTTGCCCGGTACGACGTGGTAAGTCAGGATAGCAACAAGCTGGTCCTTATTTTCCGGCTTGAGCAGGTCTGCGACTGTGCCTTCTGGCAAAGCCGCAAACGCGTCGTCTGTTGGGGCAAATACGGTGAATGGCCCTTCGCCTTTCAGCGTGTCAACTAGTTCGGCCGCTTGCACGGCGGCTACGAGAGTTTCAAAGCTGCCAGCGGCAACAGCGGTATCAACAATGTCTTTGCCATGGCCGTCGGCCAAAGCGGTAGTGCTGAACAGGATCGTGGCGACACCAGCGGCGGCGAATTTGCGGAACATATGAGGGTCTCCCTTGGTAAGAATGCTCGAAACAGCATCAACCGAGGTACGCGGCATCCTCACAGCAAGATCACTTGTTTTGCGCCGAATTGTGGGTTGAAGGAACCGAAAGCCGCGCTAAGCCAGCGTGGCTTTCATAGTCCAATCACGCTTTTGTGAAGATTTCTGTGTCAGAGCCCCTCAAATTCGCACAGTATGTGCACGTCCATTCCCATCTCTTCCAGAACTTTACGACCTCCGAGATCGGGCAAGTCGATGATGAACGCGCATGAGACGATCTCGCCCCCAAGCCGTTCGATCAGCTTGATGCCCGCCGCCGCTGTGCCGCCTGTGGCCAGCAGATCATCGACAACCAGAATCTTTTCGCCGGGTTGGATGGCGTCGTCGTGGATCTCAACAATCGCTTCACCATACTCCAATTTGTAGTCCTGGCTGATTGTGGTGCCGGGCAGCTTACCTTTTTTGCGGATCGGCACAAAGCCAACGCTTAGCTGATGCGCAATCGCACCGCCCAGGATAAAGCCCCGCGCTTCCAGCCCCACCACCTTGTCTATCCGCTCACCGGCATAGGGGTGCAACATCTGGTCAATCGCCATCCGAAACCCGCGGGGGTCGGCAAACAAGGTTGTCACATCGCGAAACATGATCCCTTCGTGGGGAAAATCGACAATTGTTCGGATGTAATCTTTGACAGATTTGTTTCTGGACATGGGCCAACCCTTTTAGCGTCAAAACACACCAAGGTGTTTGGCCCATCAAACAGCCCCGCGCAAGGTTCTAATCCGGCGCAACTTTCATGAGCGAGGGGTCATGATGGCCCTAGGCAAGCTTTTGTAGCGATAGAGCGCAGCGGGTAACCAGGACAGGTGCGGTTTGCGCCAATTGCGTTGATCTCGCAATAGAAATGCCTGAGCAGTATGAAGGTTCATTGCCATATTCCTTTTATTGTTGTTAAGTGCCCGATAACGACAATCACTATGCTATGTATATACAATGCATCGCCGAAAATTGCAAGGTCTGCTGGGGGGCAACGCGCGTGGCAAAGAAAGACGGCAAGGGATCAAACAAGAAAAACAGTCAGTTGGTCCTGCGTCTGGATAAAGACGAACGGGACGCTTTTGTCGAACTGTGTAAAGAGCTGGATACCTCAGCCGCGCGAGAAATTCGCCGGTTTATCCGTGGCTTTATGAAAGAACACGCAGAGGATTAGAATGACCTCAGGCCGGGCGGCGTAGAACTGCCGTGGCGACTCCCATCCCTACCAAGGTCAGCCCGCCAAACCGTGTCATTGCTGATATGACACTCGCACGGCCAATCAGGCGCCGCAGTCGGTCGGCCAACAGCGCGTAAGCTAATGCGTTCAGCCAGGCCAGCCCCACGAATGTCACGATCAGGATGGCGAATTGCGGACCCAGCGGTTCGGTCGGGCGCAGAAACTGCGGAACAAAAGCGATGAAGAAGGCAATGGATTTCGGGTTTAGCGCGGTCACGGCCGCAGCGTGCCCAAACACATTGCGCGCAGTCACGTCGCGCGCGGTATCAATTGTGCCTAACCCTCCGGCAGGTGCACTGCGCAACAGTTTGATCCCGAGCCACACCAGATAGGCGGCCCCAACCCATTTGAGTACCGAAAACAAGGTCGCCGAGGCCAGCACCAATGCGCCCAACCCCAGCAATGAGGCTGTCATGGCCACCAGATCACCCACAGCGACCCCGGTCGCCGAAGCAACCGCGACGCTGCGCCCCTTGGACAGGGCATAGCTAAGCACCAGCAAAACGGTCGGGCCGGGGATAAGCAGTAAAGCGGTGGAGGCGGCAACAAAGGCCAGCCAAAGATCAAATTGCATCGCAGAAGTCCTGATTTGACGGTCTGAGATTGAGAGAATCAGCTTCAGGAATCAAGTCGCATATGCACGACGTATCAGCAGCATGCCTTTCGCGCTTGGCTGTGAAACACAAAAATACTCAAATGCTTACTCGGGTTTTATTAGTTTCGCGACAAAACATTCAATTTGTGTTATGGTTGCGCCGCATTTTTTTGTTTCGATTTTAAAATAGGAGGTTCGTCATGAAACTTATCGTTTCCGTTTTTCTGTTGGGCATATTGCTGATCCCGACTGTCGCCTCTGCGTGCCCGGACGGCTACTTTAATTGCGGCGGAGACCTGTGCTGCCCCAATCCTCAGAACTAGTTCAGAGGATATGACATGCCTAAATTCAATTTGCGGTACGCCGCCGTCGTCGTTGTTGGTTTAGCTGCGTTTGGTGCTGGTAAAGCACTCCTGTTCAACGCCAACGAATCGGATTTGCGGTATCAGAAGTTCAGCGTATCCGAAGGTCAGTTGAACGGTCCGGTGCTGGGTGGTGCCTTTGCGTATAACCACATTTCGGAAGAATTCGAACCACAGATGATTTGTGAACTTGTTGTCGGTGGCAACCAAGTTGGGCCGCATCCGGTTTCGATCCACAGTTCAAGTCTGATTGCCCTAGGTTGGAACGGTGCATGGGATTCCATCACGGAATATGTCGGCGACAAGATTGGTGAAGCCATGCAGATCTCTGGTGCTGACGCCAAATGGCAATTCCAGAAACAATTCTGGAAGGCAAAGAACGGTACATCATTCGATGAGTCCTGCCGTTCAAAGGTCGAGGAATTAGCCAGGGATCCGAACTTTTCGGTATTCTTGGTCGAAACACTGTTCTTCGATCAGGAGGCCCTTGACGACATGGAAATGGTGCAATTGTCGCAAACGTCGATAATCTTCAGCGGATGCGAACCAGAATGCCAAGCGCCGGTGCCGGTCAAATCAGTACTCAATCCCGGTTGGTTGACGCGGTCCAAGGACGAATGGGGTATCGTGCGTATCCATTAGTCGCAAGCATTCCCTTGATTGCCTCAAACTGGGACTAAACGACCGCCCTGTGATTTCATCTAGCTTGGCTACCAACGCCAGTTGGCGCTGATCCGGCTTGGATAGTATCGCTATTCCGTTGCCTGATCGCTGCCATGCAGGCCAGACGCGTGCTTGATCCCAGTTGGCGAGTAGGCCATTGACCATTTCGAGGCTCAATCCAGTTGTCCGAGGACAGAATGCATCCCTGTCCAGTAAGCAATCCCATTCTTTTGACGCCGGGCGTATTCGTTCCCGGCTAATTGATGCGTTCTGCGGAGGAAGCTTCCGATTCAACGCCAGCTAGGTTCGCCTTAAAGCCAAGATTAAGTCTCCTCCATCTTCCTTGAATTGCAAACGCCCTCTACCAGTCTATGGTGCGAACAAGTCTAAATGAGGCTGTGATGGAACATAGCGAATACGCAACTCCCGGTAAGGTTCCCAGGACGGGTCTGATGACCAGCCGATGGAAAATCGCGGGCATTGTATCCATTGTTCTGATCACAACGCTCTACGCCGCTGTGGTCGGGTACATGTATCTGAACCAGCGCGCGCTGCTGTTCAAACCTTCGGGAGTACTTCCCGAGCCTGCCTCTGTCGGATTGGTCGATATCGATGTCATGACGAAGTCCATGGAGGATGGGACAGAACTGACCGTCTGGGCAGCGCCCGCGGCCACTCAAGGTGCACCGACCGTATTGTTCCTTCACGGCCAAAGCGGCAATTTGGGTGACCGCGCGGACAGGTTGCGTGAGATACTGAACAGCGGGTATGGGCTGCTGGCACCCAGTTATCGCGGATACCCCGGCAGCACAGGCACACCTTCCCAAGCGACCTTGGTTTCGGACGGATTGGAGCTGTTTGACCAACTTTACGACGCCGGAGAGGCGGTTGTTTTGCACGGCCAAAGCCTCGGTACGGCGGTCGCGGCGCAAGTGGCGGCACAACGACCCGAAGCCACGATGTTGGTGCTGGAAGCGCCCTTCACTGCAACCGTAGATGTGGCGGCGGAACGCTATCCGTGGCTGCCGGTATCGGCCCTGATGCACGACCAGTTTGCCACCCGCGACATCATCGGGACAATCGAGGTGCCGACGTTGATCTTCCACGGCACAGGTGATCAAACCGTTCCAGTGCATCACGGCGCGCGCCTTGCCAAGATGGGCGGCGAGAGGGTCGAGTTTTTCTTGATTCCCGGCGGAACCCACAACGAGTTGTGGTCATACGGCCTGTGGCAGACCGTTCAAGACCGCCTGCCACAGTACTGATTTCAGAGAATTCGCCCGGCGACCGCGTCCAGCTTGGCCAAAAGCGCCGGGTCGCGCTTTTCAGGGGCAGTCAGGATTGCGTATTCCAAGGCCCTATCACAGCCATGCGGGCAAGGTTCACGTTCAGCCCCCAGCAACGCGGGCAGACCCTTGACCAGAGCGCGACCCTTGTCGGCATTGCCTGTCAGAGTGGCAATGATGGTCGCAACGTCCACCTCTCCGTGGTCGGGATGCCAGCTGTCATAATCCGTGACCATCGCGATCGAGGCATAGCAAAGCTCGGCCTCGCGGGCGAGTTTGGCTTCGGGCATATTGGTCATGCCGATCACGTCGCAGCCCCATTGCTCACGATACATTTTCGATTCAGCAAGGCTCGAGAACTGCGGTCCTTCCATCGCCAAATAAGTGCCGCCGCGATGGATGGTGATGCCAGCGGCCTTGCCGGCGGTTTCGCAGGCATCCGACAGGCGCGGGCAGGTGGGATGGGCCACGCTTACATGGGCGACGCACCCCGAGCCGAAAAAGCTTTTCTCACGTGCAAAAGTCCGGTCGATGAACTGATCGACAATCACGAAGTCGCCGGGTGCCATGTGCTCGCGGAACGATCCGCAGGCTGAAACCGAGATCACGTCCGTCACGCCCAGCCGCTTCAACGCGTCGATATTGGCGCGATAGGGCACATCGGTCGGCGAATGCACGTGGCCGCGGCCATGACGCGGCAGAAAAGCCATTTCGACACCGCCCAGCGATCCGGTCAGGATTTGGTCTGACGGCGTTCCCCATGGGGTCTCAACCGCGACCCATTCGGCGTTTTCCAGCCCATCAATTTCATAGATGCCTGATCCGCCAATGACGGCAATCTTGGTTTGGGTCACTGTCCTGCTCCACGTCTTGCAATGCTATTGGATTTGTGCGGGCTTGCGCACAGTTTGACAAGAGGCCTAGTCCTGTTTTGGCAACAGGTTACGTTGTTGAGACTGCGCGGTGAAGTCAGCCCAAGCTGCGTCGAACATGTCCAGTGGCCACGTCAGATTCTGCGATTGTCCGTGCCTGTCGCGGAAAACAAAGCGATACGCATCCCCGGTTTGCATAGCATCCAGCAGGTCTTGTGCGCGTTGGTCTGCAAAGGTACAGCCAAGCCCCGTCAGGCATCCCGGACGCCGCGTGCGCCATATCGTTTCGTTATCTTTGTCGATGCGAAACCCTGACGGGTTGAAAAAGGTGCCGGGCTCCATCCCGAACTCAACTTTGAATCCTTCGGGTTCAGGCGTGATGAACACGAACTGTGCCGCAAACTTCGGCCGAAATGAGAAAACTTCTGCCCGCCGGATGTAGCACCGCTGTTTCAACGCACCATTTTCTTCGCGCTCGTCGCAGATTGAATTCCAGATCCCGAAAATCTCATGATGTGTCACGCGCCAGTTTCCGGCCGTGTCGTTGCCTTGCAAGTCCTGCGCAAGGGCGGGAAGGGCAGAGAAGAAAAAGAGTATGATCCAGCGCATGATCTCAGATTTGGTTGCTGGACCACAGTCCCGCAAATCACGTTGCTGCGAGGATGAGGTATGCGCCAAGAACATGGCTGCATCCCACTTGGTGCAGTAGCTTAAAACCCTCGTGTCCGCTACAACGTCGCCTTCGCGCGAACATAAAACCCTATAGGACTGACCAATGCCCCGAGCCTTGCTGGCAAGTTTTGCCAACCGCGTCGCCATGCCCGATCTGCGCTGGGTGCCTGATGAGGGGCTGACCTTCTCTCGCCTGCGGATCGAACTCTTGTCCGGCCTGACCGTGGCCCTTGCGCTGGTGCCCGAGGCTGTGGCTTTTGCCTTTGTGGCGGGCGTGCACCCTCTGGTTGGTCTGTATGCGGCGTTCCTGGTGGGCCTGATCACGGCACTGATCGGCGGACGGCCCGGTATGATCTCGGGCGCGACCGGCGCACTGGCGGTTGTCATGGTCGCGCTGGTGGCCGAGCACGGGGTCGAATATCTGTTTGCGACCGTAGTTCTTATGGGGATTCTCCAAGTCATTGCCGGGGCAATGCATTGGGGGCGTTTTATCCGTTTGGTGCCGCATCCGGTGATGCTGGGCTTTGTGAACGGCCTGGCCATCGTGATCTTTTTGGCTCAGATGGGTCAATTCAAAGTGCCCGGCACTATGGAAAACACCGGCCATGGCATGAGCGGCGGCGAGTGGCTGTCGGGGATGCAGCTATATACCATGCTGGGTCTTGTGGCGCTGACGATGGCTGTGATCTGGGTGATGCCGCGTGTCACACGCATCATTCCGGCACCGCTGGCCGGTATTCTGGTGGTCGCTGCACTGGTAATAGGTCTGGGTCTGGATGTACCGCGCGTTGGCGATCTGGCCTCGATTGAGGGCGGTCTGCCTGCGTTCCACATCCCGATGGTGCCTTTGAACTGGGAAACGTTTGAGATCATCCTGCCCTATGCCGTCATTCTCGCGGCCATTGGCCTGATTGAGTCCCTGCTGACCTTGAACCTGGTGGGCGAGATCACGGGCAAGCGCGGCGGGGCCTCGCAAGAATGTATCGCTCAGGGCGCGTCCAATATCGTGACAGGATTCTTCGGTGGCATGGGCGGTTGCGCAATGATCGGTCAGTCGATGATCAATGTGAAATCCGGTGGACGCACCCGTATTGCAGGTATTGCAGCTGCGGTTTTCCTGTTGATCTTCATCCTGTTCGCCTCGCCCCTGATCGAGCAAATCCCACTTGCCGCGCTGGTCGGTGTGATGTTCATGGTGGTGATCGGCACCTTTGCGTGGAACTCGTTCAAGATCATGCGCAAGGTGCCGCTGATGGACGCATTCGTGATTGTTCTGGTGACAGTAGTGACGGTGATGGAGGACCTTGCAGTTGCCGTTGTGGTCGGTGTCATCGTTTCGGCCCTGGCCTATGCCTGGAATAACGCCAAACGTATTCACGCCGTTACCCGGGACTCGGAAACTGAAAAAGGCGCGAAAGTCTATGAAATCCAGGGGCCGCTGTTCTTTGGATCTTCTGATGGTTTTATCGAACTGTTCGACGTACCGAACGACCCGGAAACCGTGATTGTTGATTTCGCCGAAAGCCGTGTTGTGGATCAGTCAGCCCTGCAGGCCATCGAAAACATCGCTGCGAAATACGAGGCGGCAGGTAAACGGGTCATGCTGCGTCATCTGAGCCGCGATTGTCACAAGCTGCTGAACAAAGCTGGCCACCTGATGATCGACAGTGATGACGATCCGGATTACGAGCTGGCGGTCGACTACTCTGTCCGTACCGGCATTTTGGGTGGACACTAGGCCTTTTGCGAGGCTCTGCCTCGCGCTCCGAGGTATTTTTGGCCAGATGAAGCAGGGGATCCATTTTTCATCTGGCGTCAAATACCTCGGGGGAGTCGCCCGGAACGGGCGGCGGGGGCAGCGCCCCCGGATCACGTCAATCGTCTGGGCGATTGAGTGAGAACAACTCTGACACGACCGAGTAATCCCGGTACCCAAGGCGTGCCAATGGTTGAAACGACGTCACATCAAACTTGCCGTTTCGGATGTGATCGTCGTGCAGGTGCACTCCGATTACTTCGCCAAATACAACTCGATTGGCTTCACCGGGTAGAGTGACGATCTGGGTGAGCTTGCATTCCAGTGCAGCAGGAGCCCCTGCAATCCGGGAACACGGAATGGTTTCGCATTCGATGGGTGACAACCCGGCATGTTCAAACTCATCAACGTCTTTCGGCAGTCCGGCCGAACTGGCGTTCATCGCATCCCGATGCGCATGAGCCACCACGTTTACACAGAAAACGCCGGTCGCTTCGATATTGGCGATGCTGTCCTTGCCTCCGTTCTGATCGTGCTTGGTGCCGGTTGTGGCAAACATCACTTGCGGTGGCGTGTAGGCGACGCCATTGAAAAAGGAATAAGGTGCCAGATTGTTGATCCCATTTGCATCCCGGGTTGAAATCCAGCCGATTGGACGCGGTGTGATAATGGCGTTGAACGGGTTGTGCGGCAGGCCGTGGCCGTCTTTGGGGCGATAGAACATCTGATCTCCAAGCGTTTGCCCAAGGCGTAGCGAAGTGCTAGGGCGATTTCCAGCAAGGAAAAGAGGGCAGGGTGCAGCAATTCGGGATCAGGCCGGAAGAGCCAGACGATTGGTGGGAGGTTGAGGCCCTTTATGACCTGTGCTTTGCGCCGGGTCGTGAGGCTTTGTCGTCTTATCGGTTGCGCGATGATGTGCCGCCGGTTGCGGGGCTGTCTTTGGTCGCGCGGGATGGTCAGGGTATTTTGGCCGGTGCAATCCGGTTCTGGCCCGTTCATGTCGGCGACCACGATGCCTTACTGCTAGGGCCGGTTGCCGTACACCCTACTCATCAGGGCGAGGGGCTGGGCGGGTATCTGATCCACGCAGGTGTTGACGCAGGGCGCACGCGCGGGTGGCAGCGGGTCATGCTGGTGGGCGATGAACCTTACTACAAACGGTTCGGATTCGCGCGTTTGAGTGGGGTCGAGATGCCGCCACCCACCAACCCTGACAGGGTTTTGGGATTGGAATTGAGACCCGGCGTATGGTCCGGGGTGCAGGGTGCAGTGACCCGTTGGAGCCGCTGACCTATTGAATCGGCGCCGCGCAACGCCGATGTTGATAGGCAGGAGGGCGTAGATGCAGAACGTGGTTCTTGTCGAAAACGTGGATGCCGAGGCCGAACTGGATCGTCTGGCGGATCACTACCGATCTGCCGGTGGTGCTGGTGTGAAACTCTTGAACAAGCTGGGCGGGTCAGCCGAGTCTTTGCTTGAGCAGTTGCCGGAACCGGTGCGGCATGGCTTGACCGGAGCAACCGAGCAGGCTTTGTGGCTCGCGATGCACGCTGCACAGGGTTCGCGGCGCGCTGTCCCTGATCAGCAGCCCTGGGTGAACACAGCCGTGACCACGGCCATGGGTGCGGCTGGCGGGATGGGTGGTGTCTCGACAGCTTTGATGGAACTGCCCGCAACAACCGCCTTGCTGCTGCGCGCCATTCAAGGGGCTGCAGCCCGCGAAGGGTTCGATCCCGCTGCGGAGAATGTGAAATTCGATTGCGTGCGGGTTTTAGCCGCTTCTGGTCCTTTGTCGCATGACGATGGGGCGGATCTTGGCTTTTTTTCGGTGCGCCTGACCCTGACAGGACCGGCTATACAGCGCCTGATCGCTGCTATTGCGCCGCGCTTTTCGATTGTTCTGGGGCAAAAGCTGGCGGCTCAGTCGGTTCCTGTACTTGGGGCTTTGGCGGGCGGCGGGACGAATTATGTTTACACGCGTTATTATCAGCAGATCGCGCGCGTGCATTTCGGTTTGCGGCGGCTGGCAATCGATGCCGATATTCCGCATGATGATCTGGTGCGGCAACTCGCGGCCCGCATGTAGATCACACTTCAGCAGACGCACCTGGCTTGGCGAAATCCACATCATGTGGTATACTTGTGGCAGCCTTCCACAAAATGAGTGTACTCGGATCTCATGTGCGAAGGGACATGGTACTGGCTGAAGGGGCCATCAAGCGATGAAGCCACGGCTGCTGCGTGTTGAGCATCTCAAATCTGCGGAACAACCCGTTTTGCAGCAAGCTGCAGCGCTGTGTTACCGGATCAAGGGGAATCGCCCCGAGGTCTTGCTAATCACGACACGCAGGGCGCAACGTTGGATTATTCCCAAAGGCTGGCTTATCCCCGGCTTGTCACGGGCTGACACGGCACTGCAGGAAGCGTGGGAAGAAGCAGGTGTAGCCGGTCAGAGTTTTGGGGAGCAGGTGGGGCAGTTTCTGCACCACAAGCACCGGCTGAATCGCCCGCCTGTACCGATTCTAGTGGATGTATTCCCGGTTCTTGTGCGGTCCGTTTCGCAGGATTTCCCGGAACAGGGGATGCGAAAACGCAAGTGGTATCCGCTCAAAAAGGCGGCTTTGAAGGTTCATTCTCCGGGCCTTGCCGAACTGTTACGAGACTTTAAGCCTTGCACACATTAAGATCGGGCCAGAGAGGCTTGATATTGTCATTCGGGTCGGTATCTATTCGCCAATCGATTTTTTGGACTGAACATGATTCAATACGCGTTGAAATGCAGTGAAGGCCACACGTTCGACAGTTGGTTCCAATCCGCCGAAGCCTACGACAAATTGGCTGCGGCAGGGATGGTTACCTGCGCGGTATGCGGGTGCGTGCACGTCGAAAAGGCGATCATGACACCGCGTGTCCGTCCGGCTCGAAACGCGAAACCCAAGCTTCAAGTGCCGCCTGCTGCGGATGAAAAGATCGACGTGGCCACACCTTCGCCCGAGATTGAGAAGGTTTTGTCCGAGATGCGGCGCCATGTCGAAGAGAACTCGGACTACGTGGGCAAGGACTTTGCCAGTGAAGCCCGCAAAATTCATCTGGGTGAGGCTCCGGACCGTGCAATCTATGGCGAGGCCAAGCCAGATGAGGCAAAGTCGCTGATAGAAGACGGCGTGCCTGTGGCGCCATTGCCCTTTGTACCCAGCAGAAAGACAAACTGAAACATGCACATCGTGATTACCGGTGCCAATCGCGGAATCGGCCTGGCGTTGTCCACGCGCTATAGTGACAGGGGCGACACCGTTACAGGAACCTCTCGCGATGGCAGCGCACAGCTGCGCCTTGATGTAACCGATCCCGCGCAACACGCTGCATTCGCAGAGCAATTGAGGAACCAACCCGTTGATCTTCTGATCTGTAACGCGGGCGTATATTTGGACAAAGGTCACACGATCAACGACTACCCGGCCGACATGTGGGCGCAGAGCTTTGCAACCAACGTTACTGGGGTATTCCTGACGGTTCAGGCTTTGTTGCCCAATCTACAAGCGTCGCGCGGAAAGGTGGCCATCCTATCTTCGCAAATGGCCTCGCATACCCGCGCACCGGGTGGCAGCTATATCTATCGCGCGTCCAAGGCGGCGGTGTTGAATTTGGGGCGCAATCTGGCGACCGACCTCAAAGACGACGGTATCGCCGTTGGAATCTATCATCCAGGTTGGGTCCAGACGGACATGGGCGGAGACGCAGCAGAAATCGACGTGGAACAGGCCGTATCGGGCCTGATCGAGCGGTTCGATGATTTGTCACTGGCCACCACAGGGTGCTTCGAAACCTATGATGGGCAGCCACACGCTTACTGAGAGCTCAGCGCAGCCTTGGGGATTTCGTAGACTTCGCCAGGATCAATATAGATCACCAACAGATCGCCGCGCGTTTCATAGGACATTTTTGAGGTCGAGCTGCTGGATTCAGGCACACCATCTTTGAAATAGATGTTACGCACCTGCCCGCCGCCTAGGCCGACTGCAAGTGTGATGTTGCCGTCGTCGTGGCGGCGCAACTCTGCATGGCAGCTTTGCAGAGGATCACCGGCGTTTGCGGCGCAAGGTACCGTGCCCAGTGCGTTTTGACCGTCGGTTCCAGCGACACTTGCGACCTGAGCCAAGGCTGGCGACGAAATTAGGGCGACGGCAAGGGCTAGGCGAAACATGAAGAACCTCTTGATATGGTTGTTGCCCGTAGGCTGACATTGCGTCTGCACAATGTAAAGCGGCCCTGCGCCGCAGGCTGGTGCCTTTTGCGCCCTTGCTCTTGGTGTGCCCCTCGCATATGAGGCACGGAACCTACAATCCAAGGCGCGGAGACTTTTGCCCCCATGCCCTTACTCGTAATGAAATTCGGCGGCACATCTGTCGCCAATCTGGACCGTATCCGCCGTGCCGCCAAGCGCATCGGCGTCGAAGTTGCCAAGGGTTATGACGTGATCGTCATCGTCTCGGCCATGTCGGGAAAAACCAACGAGCTTGTGGGCTGGGTGAATGAGACATCGCCGCTGTTTGACGCGCGTGAATACGATGCCGTTGTGTCTTCGGGTGAAAACGTCACTGCTGGGCTCATGGCTCTGACTTTGCAGGAAATGGACATCCCTGCGCGCAGCTGGCAGGGCTGGCAGGTGCCGCTGCTGACCACCAGCGCCCACAGCCAGGCCCGGATCGAGGAAATCCCGACCGAAAACCTGAACCAGAAATTCGGCGAAGGTATGAAAGTAGCGGTTGTCGCGGGTTTCCAGGGTCTCAGCCCCGAGGGCCGTATCACCACGTTGGGTCGTGGCGGCTCGGACACCACGGCCGTGGCTTTTGCAGCAGCGTTCGGTGCGGAGCGTTGTGACATCTACACAGATGTGGATGGCGTCTATACCACCGATCCGCGCATCTGCGAAAAGGCGCGCAAGCTGGACCGCATATCGTTCGAAGAGATGCTCGAACTCGCCTCGCTGGGTGCGAAAGTGCTGCAAACCCGCTCGGTCGAGCTGGCGATGCGCTATAAGGTGAAACTGCGCGTTCTTTCAAGTTTCGAAGAACAATCCGACGAGGCCGGTACTTTGGTCTGCGACGAGGAGGATATCATGGAATCCAATGTTGTGGCCGGTGTGGCCTATTCCCGTGACGAAGCCAAGATGACCGTCGTATCGGTGGCCGACCGCCCCGGTATCGCCTCGATCATCTTTACCGCGCTCAGTGATGAGGGTGTGAACGTCGACATGATCGTTCAGAACATCTCGGACGAGGGGCGCACGGACATGACGTTCTCATGCCCGACCGACCAGGTGGCCCGCGCAGAAAAAGCGCTGATGGCAATTAAGGAAGCTGGCGAGTTGAACTATGCCGAGCTGGTGGCGGACAATGACGTCTGCAAGGTTTCGGTTGTGGGAATCGGTATGCGCTCGCAGTCGGGTGTTGCGGCCAAAATGTTCAAGGTGCTCTCGGATGAGGGGATCAACATCAAGGTCATTACAACCTCTGAGATCAAAATTTCCGTTCTGGTCGACAGGAAATACATGGAACTTGCTGTTCAGGCGCTGCATGATGCCTTTGAACTGGACAAGGCGGCCTGAGCTTTTCAGCCAAGGGTTTCGCCTGACACACTAAACTGGGTGGGCCATGGCGGACGGCACCGAAACAGAATCCCGCAAGCTGCTGCGGCGGTTGCGCGAAGAGATGGCGAGCGAAGCCGCCGGTCAGGAACGTCTTGACCGGATCACTCACCTGATTGCCGACAGCATCAGGGCCGAAGTTTGCTCGATCTACCTGTTCCGCGATGATGAGACGCTGGAGCTTTGTGCAACCGAAGGTCTTTCTCCTGAATCGGTCCACAAGACGCGGATGCGTATGGGCGAGGGCCTGGTGGGGCGCGTTGCCAAATTCAGTAAGGTGGTCAATACAGCGGATGCGCCATCCGAAAAAGGGTTCCGTTATATGCCGGAAACCGGCGAGGAACGGTATTCGTCGTTTCTTGGGGTTCCGGTACAGCGCCTTGGGGAAAAGCTGGGTGTTTTGGTGGTTCAGTCGCGTGAAGCACGCGAATTTTCCGCTGACGAAGTCTATGCCTTGGAAGTGGTTGCTATGGTTTTGGCCGAAATGGCCGAGCTTGGTGCTTTTGTGGGCGAGGGCGCGGCACTGTCACCGCTTCACCAGCAATCGGTTCTACTGCGTGGTGGTCCCGCGCAGGAAGGGTCCGCTGAAGGACATGTCTGGCTTCATGAGCCCCGCGTGGTCGTCACGAACCCAATAGCAGAAGACCCACACAAAGAACGCGAGCGTCTGATCGGGGCGGTAGATGAGTTGCGCGTCGGGGTAGACAAGATGCTCGAGATTTCTCGGGACGGTGACACCGAGCAGCTTAAAGTGCTTGAAGCCTATCGCATGTTTGCCAATTCCAAAGGCTGGATGCGGCGGATGGAAGAGGACATTGCCCTTGGCCTCAGCGCCGAAGCTGCGGTCGAAAAGGAACAATCGCAGGCACGCGCGCGTATGGGGCAGGTCACGGACCCCTATCTGCGCGAACGGCTGGCGGACCTGGACGATCTCAGCAATCGCTTGCTGCGGATCCTGACCGGTCAGGGCAAGACCGACAGTGCCGATCTGCCGCCGGATCCGATTCTGATCGCGCGCAATATCGGCCCGGGTGATCTGCTGGAATATGGGCGCGCGCTGAAGGGGATTGTGCTCGAAGAGGGCTCGGTTGGCAGCCACGCCACCATAGTGGCGCGGGCGCTGGCGATCCCGCTTGTGGTGCATGTGGGTCGGATTACGACCGAAGCGTTGAACGGTGATCATATACTGGTCGATGGTGATCAGGGCGTGGTGCATTTGCGTCCCGAAGATACCGTGGTCAGCGCCTTTCGCGACAAGATCGCCATGCAGGCCAAGGCGCAGGAACGCTATGCGTCGATCCGAGAAACTCCCTGTGTCACACGGGATGGTGCACGCATCAATCTGGTGATGAATGCGGGTCTGATGGCTGATCTGCCGTCGTTGGGCACATCAGGTGCCGAGGGCGTCGGCCTGTTCCGCACCGAGCTGCAATTCCTGATCCGTAACAAGATGCCCAAGCGGTCCGAGCTTGTCACACAATATCAACGTGTTCTGGATGCGGCAGGGGACAAGCGGGTTGTGTTCCGCACCTTGGATATCGGGTCAGACAAGGTTCTGCCCTATATGAAGCATGTTGCTGAACCGAACCCTGCGCTGGGCTGGCGCGCTATTCGGGTGGGGCTGGATAAACGCGGGGTCATGCGGATGCAGTTGCAAGCGCTTCTGCGGGCTGCGAATGGACGACCGCTGACGATCATGTTTCCATTTGTCGCGCAGGCGGACGAGTTCCGCGAAGCCCGGTGGGAGGTGAACAAAACCATCGATCGCGAAAAACGGCTGGGTCATATCCTGCCTGAAACGCTTGAGGTTGGCGCGATGCTGGAAACCCCGTCGCTGGCCTTTGCCCCCCAGAAGTTCTTTGACGAGGTGGACTTTATCTCGATCGGCGGCAACGACCTAAAGCAGTTCTTCTTTGCTGCCGACCGTGAAAATGAACTGGTCCGGCGCCGTTACGACACGCTAAATGTCAGCTTCCTGAGTTTGATGGAGCGGATTGTTGAGCGCTGCGATATCTCGGACACTCCGCTCAGTTTCTGCGGTGAAGATGCCGGGCGCCCCGTCGAAGCGCTGTGCTTGGCGGCGATGGGCATTCGGACATTGTCGATGCGCCCTGCTTCGATTGGCCCGGTCAAAAGCCTGTTGCTGCGCTGTGATCTGTCAGAGGTACGTAAAATCATCGCCGATGCCCGGCATCGAGGTGAGCAAAGCGTACGCCCGGCTGTGATGGAATGGCTGCGCAATCAAGGATAACGCGCAAAACGCGCGGGTTTTCGGAAACTCTGCTTGATTTTTGCGTGGGGTCTTTCTAATACGCGGGCAATGTTAGCGATAACAGTCGCGGTATTGTGCAGTTTTGTACCATGCTGGGTTGGTATCGACACACTCAGAAGGAGCCCATGATGGTTTCACGTGTAATTCCGGTAGAACCATTCGACCTGGTTCTGTTCGGGGCAACCGGCGATCTGGCGCAACGCAAGATACTGCCGGGCCTGTGCCATCGTTTCGCGATTGGACAGATGCCCGAAGGCGCGCGGATCATCGGTACGGCACGATCAGAAATCGACAGCGATGGGTTCCGTGATCAGGTCCGCAAGTCGATGCAGCAATTTGCACCAGACTTTTCTCCTGAGACGCTGGACCAGTTTCTGGCACATGTCGAATACGTGCCCGTGGATGCTTTGGGTGAAGCCGGGTGGTCCGGTCTCAAAAAGTTGCTGCGCGACGAGGTTGTCCGGGCTTTTTATCTGTCAGTGGGTCCAAGCCTGTTCGCTGGGATCGCGCAGCGTTTGCATGACACCGGCTTGGCCACGCCTGACAGCCGCATCGTCGTTGAAAAGCCGTTTGGTCATGATCTCGCCTCGGCCAAGGCACTTAACGAAGGTTTGCGCGCCTGTTTTGAAGAGCATCAAATTTATCGGATCGACCATTATCTGGGTAAGGAAACCGTGCAGAACCTGATGGCGCTTCGTTTTGCGAATTCGCTGTTCGAGCCGCTTTGGAATTCCACCCATATCGATCACGTACAAATCACCGTGGCCGAGACCGTGGGTGTTGAAGGGCGCGGGGCCTATTACGATCAATCCGGTGCAATGCGGGACATGATCCAGAACCATCTGGTTCAATTGCTTTGTCTGACGGCGATGGAGCCGCCTTCGAAATATGCGCCCAACGCCGTACGTGATGAAAAGGTCAAGGTGATCGAAGCGCTGGAACCGATCGAACCCAAGGATATCGCGCGCGGCCAATACCGGGCGGACAAGGGTGAGGGCGGATATGTCGATCATGTCGGCAACCCCGCCAGCCGAACCGAAAGCTTCATTGCACTCAAGGTTCATATCGGTAACTGGCGTTGGGCGGGTGTGCCTTTCTATCTGCGTACCGGCAAACGTCTGCGCGCGCGCGAATCCGAGATCGCGGTGTTCTTCCGCGATCCGCCACATACCATTTTCCCCAATGTCGGCCCTCTGCACGGCAACGTGCTGGTGATCCGTCTGCAACCCGACGAAGGCATTACCCTGCGCACCACGATCAAGGATCCGGGGCCGGGCGGGTTCCGCCTGTCGGACGTGGCGCTGGACATGAGCTTTGCCGATGCGCTTGGGGCCGAGGCGCAAGCCCCAGATGCCTATGAGCGTCTGATCATGGATGTCATCCGAGGCGATCAAACATTGTTCATGCGCGGTGATGAGGCCGAGGCCGCCTGGGCCTGGGTCGATCCCATCATTCAGGGCTGGGAACAGCGCGGAGACCGCCCGTCCCGCTACGATCAGGGCAGTTCAGGTCCCGAAGAAGCACTGATGCTGATGCATCGCGATGGACGCCGGTGGCGTCAGATCGGAGGGTAATCATGGTAAATTCAGTTATTGCCGACGTCACAAAACGGATCATCGACCGCAGCGCCGATCTGCGCGGTCCGCATCTGGACCGAATGGAACAGGCCAAATCCAAGGGCCCGGCCCGTGCGCATCTGTCTTGCAGCGGGCAGGCCCACGCTTATGCGGGTTCGGGGGAAGACCAGCAATCGATGGCAACTGGCACGGCAGGCAATCTGGGAATTGTCACCGCCTATAACGACATGTTGTCGGCGCATCAGCCGTTTGAGCGTTATCCCGAACTGATCCGTCAGGCGATCCGCGCAGCCGGAGGCACCGCGCAGGTCGCAGGTGGAGTTCCGGCGATGTGCGATGGCGTCACGCAAGGTGAGGCCGGGATGGAACTGTCGCTGTTTTCGCGCGACGTGATCGCATTGGCGACTGGCGTAGCGCTGAGCCACAACACCTATGACGCGGCGGTGTTCCTTGGCGTTTGCGATAAGATCGTCCCCGGGCTGGTCATCGGCGCACAGGCCTTTGGCCACCTGCCTGCCGTCTTCCTGCCTGCGGGGCCGATGACCAGTGGCTTGCCGAATGACGAAAAAGCCAAGGTCCGCCAACAATTTGCCGCCGGAGAGGTCGGCCGCGAAGACCTGATGGCTGCCGAAATGGCCGCATATCACGGACCCGGCACCTGCACTTTCTACGGAACGGCCAACACCAACCAGATGCTGATGGAGTTCATGGGCCTGCATCTGCCGGGCTCTAGCTTTGTCAATCCAAACACGCCCTTGCGTGATGCCCTGACCGAGGAAGGTGCACGCCGCGCCTTGTCGCTCAGCGCGCTGGGCAACCACTACACACCGGTCTGCCAGATTCTTGATGAACGTGCCTTTGTGAACGGCATCGTGGGTCTGATGGCCACAGGGGGATCGACCAACCTGCTGATCCACCTGATCGCTATGGCGCGGGCAGGTGGTATCGTGTTGGATTGGGAAGATTTTTCCGACATCTCTGCCGTCGTGCCTTTGGTTGCGCGGGTCTATCCCAACGGTCTGGCGGATGTGAACCACTATCACGCTGCTGGGGGGCTGGGGTATACAATCGGCACATTGCTGGACGAGGGGTTGTTGCACCCCGATACGCTGACCGTCGCGGGGCAGGGCCTCCAGAACTACACCAAAGAACCCAAGCTGCTCGATGGAGACCTCGTCTGGCAGGATGGGACTGACCGCAGCCTGAACGAAAAGATTTTACGCCCGGCCAATGATCCGTTCCAACCAACCGGAGGTCTGTCGCGCCTGACGGGCAACCTGGGCACCGGTGTCATGAAAGTTTCAGCCGTTGCCCCCGAACATCAGGTGGTCGAAGCACCTGTACGTGTGTTCGATGATCAGGATGACGTCAAAGCGGCCTTCAAGGCCGGAGTGTTCACGGATGACGTCATCGTTGTCGTGCGTTTCCAAGGCCCCAAGGCGAACGGGATGCCCGAGCTGCATTCTCTGACGCCTATCCTTTCAATTCTGCAAGGTCGGGGGCAGAAGGTGGCTCTGGTCACCGACGGTCGCATGTCCGGCGCGTCCGGCAAGGTGCCCGCAGCAATCCATGTCTGCCCCGAGGCTTTGGACGGTGGAGCCATCGCCTATCTGCAAGACGGTGACATGCTGCGCGTTGATGCGGTCAAGGGCGCGTTGAAAATCCTCACTCCCGGCGTTTTGGACCGGGCACCGGCCACCGCCGATCTTTCATCCAACCATCACGGTGTCGGTCGCGACCTCTTCGGTGCGTTCCGGCAGAACGTCGGGTCTGCCGACACAGGTGCCAGCATATTCGGAGCTTAAGACATGTCTAAAACCCAACGCACCCGCGAAATCTGCGCGCTGGCGCCCATCGTTCCGGTGCTCGTCGTCGATGATGCCGCACAGGCGCGCCCTCTGGCTGAAGCTCTGGTTGCAGGTGGTCTGCCCGCGCTGGAAGTCACTCTGCGCACTCCGGCTGCACTCGACGCGATCCGGGCAATGGCTGAGGTGCCGGGGGGCGTCGTGGGCGCAGGCACGCTGGTCACGCCCGAAGACGTCCGCGCCGCCAAGGACGCAGGTGCGCAATTCGGGGTCTCTCCGGGTGCAACCGAAACACTAATCGCGGCCTGTGAGGCCGAAGGCCTGCCGCTGCTACCAGGCGCTGCCACAGCAAGCGAAGCGATGGCCTTGCTGGAAAAGGGTTATGACATGCTGAAATTCTTTCCGGCCGAGGCGTCGGGCGGCGCACCCGCGCTCAAGGCGATTGGCGCGCCTCTGCCGCAGATCAGCTTTTGCCCGACGGGTGGTGTCTCTCCGTCTAACGCGCGCGATTACCTGTCGTTGTCCAATGTGATTTGTGCCGGTGGCAGCTGGGTCGCACCGAAACATCTTGTCGAAGCAGGCGATTGGGCTGGGATCGAGGCGCTGGCAAGCGAAGCATCCAAGCTGATGGATTGACGCCGCCAGAACCCTTGCTAGGTTGGGCGTCAATTCAAACAGGTTGACCTCATGACAAACAAAGTTTCGCTTGCGCAAGGGCGCGAGTATCTGGCTATTCCTGGCCCGTCGGTCATGCCCGATGCCGTATTACAAGCCATGCACCGTCCTTCACCGAATATCTATGACGGTGAGTTGATAGAAATGATGCCCGCGCTGACCAACGACCTTAAGCGTGTTGCACGAACCCGGCATAATGTGGCGATTTACATCGCCAACGGCCATGGCACGTGGGAAGCTGTGCTTTCCAACGTGATTGCACCGGGTGAAACGGTGCTGGCTCCGGCGTCGGGCCGCTTTACCCACGGCTGGGCCGAAATGGCTGAAGGGATCGGGGCAAAGGTTGAATTGATCGACTTTGGAACGGCTTCGGCGTGGGATTTAGACAAAATCGCTGATGCGCTGCGCGCCGACCAAGACCACCAGATCAAGGCCGTGCTGGCGGTCCATGTGGATACATCCAGTTCGATCCGCAACGACATTCCCGGGCTTCGCAAACTTCTGGACGATCTTGGTCATCCGGCGTTGCTGATGGCCGATTGCATCGCGTCTCTGGGTTGTGACCGGTTCGAGATGGATGAATGGGGTGTCGATGTGACGGTCAGTGCCTGTCAAAAGGGGATGATGACCCCGGCAGGTATGGGATTTGCGTTCTTTAACGACAAAGCACAGGCGAAACGGGCTACAATGCCGCGCGTGTCGCAATATTGGGATTGGCAGCCGCGCGCGAACCCGGACCTGTTCTACCAGTATTTCAATGGTACAGCACCCACGCACCACCTCTATGGCCTGCGTGCCGCGCTGGATCTGATCCATGCAGAAGGGATCGAGCAGGTTTGGGCGCGCCACGAACACTTGGCCAAAGCAATCTGGAAAGCGTGCGAAACTTGGGCAGAAGGCGGTGCATTGCATCTTAACGTTACAGATCGCGCCCATCGCAGCCGCGCGGTCACGTCCCTGCGCCTTAGTGATGGCCGGGGCACCCCGCTGCGCGCCTTTACGGAGAACCAGTTGGGTTTGACGCTGGGCATCGGCCTGGGGATGGCGGACTATGACGGATATTTCCGTTTAGGTCACATGGGGCATGTCAACGGGCAGATGATCATGGCAATGCTGGGCGGTGTTGAAACAGCTTTGGCCGCGCTGGACATCCCCCGTGGCACTGGGGCGCTCGAGGCCGCAGCGACTGTGCTCGCTGCCTGATCAGGGCACTGGTCAGGCGGTTTGCGCCCGAGCTGCCGCCAGAGCCTTGGGCAAAGCCTCTGCAAATGCGTCCAAATCCGCCGCCTCTCCACAACTTACTCGAATGCATCTGTTTTGAGGCGCGGCAAACGGCATGCGTACGAAAATTCCCTGTTCGACCAGTGAATCCAACACCGCTTTGGCGAAATCCCCATTGTGCCCGCAGTCGATCGCAACAAAATTGGTGGCCGACGGCAGTGGCTGCAATCCATTGTCGCGTGCAATCGCGCCGATACGCTCTCGCGCGTCCGCGATCCGGTTCTGGACATGCGGCAGCCAGTCTGCATCCTGGAGTGCGGCCAAAGCACCTGCCTGCGCTGCGCGGTTCATGCCGAAATGATTGCGCACTTTGTTGAAGGCCGAAATCAGGTCCGGCGCGCCTATGGCATATCCAACGCGCGCACCTGCCATGCCATAAACTTTTGAGAATGTCCGCATCCGGATGACGCGGGGATCATTTGCGTCGACTGGTGCCGCCGTCCCCTCGGGTGCGCATTCCACATAAGCCTCATCCAGTACCAGCAGGCAGTCTTCCGGCAAGTCCTTCATCGCATTTACGATATCGGCACCCAAATGCCAGCTGCCCATCGGGTTGTCCGGGTTTGCCAGATAAACCAACCTGGCCTCGACTTCAGCCGCCTTGGCAAACAGCGCTGTCGGGTCTTCGTGATCGCCGGAGTAGGGCACTTTGTGAAGAACACCTCCGAATCCGGCCACATGATAGTTGAAGGTCGGGTAAGCCCCGTCCGATGTCACCACCATATCTTCCGGACCGACCAGCAGTCGGACGAGATAACCCAGAAGCCCGTCAATCCCTTCGCCCACGACGATATTTTCTGGCGTCACGCCATGGTGCTTTGCCAGGGCGTCGCGCAGGTCATGGTTTTCGGGATCGCCATACATCCAGATTTCAGATGCAGCTTGCGCCATCGCGTCGATAGCCTGTGGCGAGGGGCCAAACACACTTTCATTTGCACCCAGACGCGCACCAAACGGCGCACCGCGTTGCCGCTCTTGCGTTTCTGGGCCGACAAAGGGCACGGTGGCTGGCAGGGATTGGGCAAGCGGGGTGTATCGAGGTCCGGTCATGTGCGCAGATAACCCTAAGCCCGAAGATTGAGCAAGCGTGTGCCATCCGGCGCGCTAGCAAAGACTTTGAATAAAGGAGCGCAGATGCGCATTCTCATAGCTGTCATTCTGTTGGGCCTCGCCTATCTTTTGTTCTGGCCCGTTCCGGTAACGCCCGTCGCAGTTGAAATGCCGGAAGATGCTGGGTTTACAGGAGATTTCGCTGAAAATGCGGCGCTGGATTCCGCACAGCTAGTCCGCCTGCCTAGGGATGAGGTCGGCCCCGAAGACATCGCGGTGATGCCCGATGGATCGGTTTATACCACCAGTCGGGCGGGTACCCTCTACCGCATCGAAGAAGAAGAACCTGTAGAGGTCGACCGTCTGGGCGGGCGCCCTCTGGGTCTCAAGGCCGGGCCTGACGGCGCGCTTTATGTTGCTGACAGCTTTCGCGGCGTGATGCGCTGGACTGGGCCGGGTACCTTGGAAACGGTGGTAGGTGACATCAACGGTGCGCCAGTGATCTATGCCAACCAGTTGGATGTGGCACAGGACGGCACGATCTATTTCTCGAACTCTTCGGACCGTTTCGATCCCGAAACCATGGGTGGGACAAAACCAACCTCGGTTCTGACCATTTGGGAACAGTCCGAAACAGGCTATGTCGCCCGTCGCACGCCCGATGGCACCACCCAGAAGATCGCCGAAGGGTTCGTCTACACCAACGGTGTCGCCCTGTCCCCGGAAGAAGACTTTTTGCTGATCGCCGAAACGGGTCGGGCACGGGTGCACAAACTGTGGCTGACCGGTCCGAAGGCCGGGAAGCAGAACGTCTTGATGGATAACCTGCCCGGCTATCCAGACAACATCGAGGCGCAAGGCGATGGCACCTATTGGATGGCCTTCGCCAGCCCACGTGTACCGTCAGAGGCACTGATGCCGTATCCGTTTTTGCGTAAGATCATCTGGCGGCTGGGTCCAGCCGTCCGCCCTGCACCGATCCATCGTGGCATGATGGTGCAGTTCGATGGTGAAGGTCGTATTTTGCTCACGTTGCAGGATCCGCAGGGTCGTTTGGGAATCACGACCGGGGGTAAGATCGTGGCGGATCAGTTCTACGTCATGACGCTCGATTCCCCGTGGTTTGCGCGGATGCCCGTCAGCGATTTGCCCTGACGTCGCAGTGGTATTTGGCCGTCGGCCCGGGCATGGTTGTAACACGAAAATTTCGGGAGGTTCCCCATGTCACGCGTATCCGTCATCTACCAAGATCATGTTGCCCATGTCACCCTAACCCGGGGCGACAAGATGAATGCGTTGGATGATGCGATGATCAAGGCGCTTCTGTCCGCAGGGCAAGAAGTCGCGGCCTCTGACGCCCGCGCCGTGGTGCTATCGGGTGAAGGCAAGAGCTTTTGCGCAGGGCTCGATATGGCGAGCTTTGCCAAGATGGCGCACATGGACCCAACTGAATGGCTGATGACCCGAAGCCACGAGGACGCCAACGAGATGCAGGAGCTGGCACTGATCTGGCGACGCGTCCCGGTGCCTGTAATTTGCGCCATTCAGGGCGTGGCTTTCGGTGGTGGCCTGCAGATCGCACTGGGCGCGGATATTCGAATTGCGCATCCAGAGGCCAAACTGGCCGTGATGGAGATGAAATGGGGGATCATTCCCGACATGGGCGGTATGGTTCTGTTGCCGCGCCTGGTTCGTTCGGATGTGCTGCGACTGCTGACCTACACCGCGCGTCCCATCGGCGCGCAGCAGGCGGCGGATTGGGGGTTGGTGACGCAGCTTTCTGATGATCCGCTGACCGAAGCTTTGGCCCTTGCCGAGAATATCGCCGGTCAAAGCCCTTCGGCTATCCGCGCCGCCAAACGCCTTATCGAAGTTGCCGAGTCGCAGGCGCGTGCCGACGTTCTGATGGCAGAATCCGCCGAACAGGTCGGACTGATCGGCAAGCCCCACCAGATGGAGGTTGTGATGGCGCAGATGCAGGGCCGCAAGCCCGAGTTCAAGTAATCAGCGCATAAAGGCCCGGCGTGCGTCGCGGGCCATGTTGTAGCGCATTTCCAAATCGGCGATGTGGGCCATCGCGGCTTTTCGCTTGGCCGGGTCAGTCAGATTGGCATAGGTCTGCCGCGCTGCGTCGAGCTGCTTTTTGATGTCGAACTCTTCCGGTAAAACACCGGCTTGCGCCATGATCCTGTGACCTGCGGCGATGGCCGGATCACTCATCGCTTCAGGCGACCTGTCAGGCAGTGGTTGGCCTTCACCCTCCAGCCCCTGCAATTGGCCCTCAGCCTGAGCCTTTTTGATCTGGCGTTCGACCAGTTTTGCCAATGCTCCAAACATGGGTTTACTTTAAGCGATCTGTGATACCAGACAAACCATCTATCTGATGCGTTGCGAGATCAGGTAGGCGACCCCGCCCGCCAGCAGCCCCCAAACAGCCGCGCCCAGACCAAACGCAGTAATGCCCGAAGCTGTTATGGCAAAGGTCAGGATTGCCGCTTCGCGCTCGGCTGGAACTTCAAGCGCGGCGAAGGTGGCGTTGGCCATCACTCCGATCAAAGCGACACCGGTCAGCGTCCCCATCAGCAGTGGGTCGGCATGAGCAGCGAAACCAGTGATGGCCACGGCGAAGACACCAAACAGGCAATAGAACAGCCCCGCCATGATCGCTGACCAATAGCGCAAGGCCCGATCCGGGTGGCTGTCTTCGTTGGAGCACATGGCGGCCGTGATGGCAGCAAGGCAGGTCGCGGGTGCCCCGAATGGGGCGGACAACAGACTTGCGTCACCCACTGACGAGAACAGCTTACCCGGTTCAGACGTGTAGCCAAAACCGCGCATGACCGCGATGCCGGGGATGTTCTGCGTGGCCATCGTGACGACAAAAAGGGGCAGACCAATGCCGATGGCCGACGCGAGCGAGAAAGTGGGCATCGTCCAAACGGGGGGCGCAAGAAAGCTTTCGGGCCGCACGGAGGTGACTTCGGCGCTGAAGACGACAACCAGTGCTGCGGCAACCACTGCGGCGGGTACTGCGAACAGTTTGTTGAAACGCCCCGCGATGAACCATGTCAGGATAACGGGAAGGGCTTGCCAGGGCAGTTCGACTGCCGCCTTAAATGGGACGATGCACAACGGCAGCAGCACACCCCCCAGCATAGCTTGGGCCAGCGTCGTCGGGATTGCGGCGGCCAAACGTCCCAGCGGTTTCCAGAGACCGGCCAATACCGTCAATGCGCCGGCGCAGAGGAAGGCCCCGATTGCGCCCGAAAAGCCTTCTGCCGGGGTGGCGGACACTGCCAAAAGGGCAGCACCCGGAGTAGACCAGGCGACGCTGATCGGCTGCCGATAGCGTAGGCTGAGAAAGATCGCAGCCAACCCCATCGCAATCGCTGCACTCATCAAGCCCGAGGCAGCCTCGGCTTCCGAAGCTCCCATGGTTTCAAGCCCTTGCAGAATAATGGGGAAGGAACTGAAGAACCCGACCACTGAAACGACCAGCCCGGTTGAAATGGTTTGCACTGGGGGAAGGGGCTTTGCCATCGGGGCCTCGGGAGTTTTGGTGCTGAATTGCTAGCAACTGCTTGGTGTTGCGAACAAGGGGAAAGCTTTGAACGCAAACAAAAACCTCACCGCCGGTTAGGGCGGTGAGGCTGGGAATTCCGTATTTGGAACGAGAAGAAGATCAGGCGATTTCTGCCAGGCGGGCGAGCGCTTCGTTCAGTTTCGCCTCTTCCTCTTCACGGGCGGCAAGATTGGCTTTGGCTTCTTCGACAACCTCTTCCGGGGCCGAGGCCACGAATTTAGGGTTGTTCAGACGTCCGCGCAGACCGCCGAGTTCCTTGGCCAGTTTGGTTTTGGCTTTTTCCAACCGTTCTTTTTCTGCACCGATGTCGATGATGTCGGCCAGCGGCAGTCCGAAGGAGGCCCCGGGGGCGGCGATAGAGATGGTGCCCTTGGGCAGTTCGTCGGCCTTGGTCAGGCTGTCGATCCGCGCCAGGCGTTTGATAAGAGCCTCGTTTCGGTCCCACGCGGCTTGGCCGTTGGCGTCGATTTCGGTCACCAGCATCGGGACGTAGAGGCCAGCCGGTACTCGCATCTGCGCACGGGCCGAACGGGTGTTTTCGATCACCGAGATCACCCAGTTCATCTCACGATCTGCATCGGCATCCACCAGATCAGCGGTGGAATAATTCGGCCACTCAGCGTGGACAACCATCTTGGTTCGCGCGCCGGTCAGGCCCCACAGCTCTTCGGTGATGAAGGGCATGATCGGGTGCAGCAGGACCATGCACTGATCCAGAACCCATCGCATGGTGGCGCGGGTTTCGGCCTGTGCCTCGGCGTCGTCGCCTTGTAGCAGGGGTTTTGACAGCTCCACATACCAATCGCAGACTTTGCCCCAGACAAAGGCGTAAAGCCCGTTGGCCGCATCGTTGAAACGATAGCTTTCCAGCGCCGCGTCAACCTCTTCGCGCACGCGGGCGGTTTCACCGATGATCCAGCGATTCACGGCGGCTTTAGGCTTCAGATCGGCCACGTCTAGTTGAGGAACGGCGTCGGTGAAGACCTCGTTCATCTCGGCAAAGCGGACGGCATTCCACAGTTTGGTGCCGAAATTCCGATAGCCGGTGATGCGCTCGCGCGACAGTTTCAACACGCCGCCAATCGCGGCCATCGAGGCGTTGGTAAAGCGCAGCGCGTCGGCGCCGAATTCGTCCACGATCTCCAGCGGGTCGATAACGTTGCCGGTGGTCTTCGACATCTTCTTGCCCTTCTCATCGCGGACAAGCTGGTGCAGGTAGACGGTGTGGAACGGGATTTGATCGACTACGGCCAGTTGCATCATCATCATCCGGGCGACCCAGAAGAACAGGATGTCGAAGCCGGTGATCAGAACGTCCGTGGGGAAGTAGCGCTCCAGCTCATCGGTCTGTTCGGGCCAGCCCAGCGTGCCGATGGGCCAGAGGCCGGAGGAGAACCAGGTATCGAGGACGTCGGGGTCGCGCCAAACAGGGTAGACCAGCTTGGTTGGATCCTGGTCGACCGCATATTGAGCCAGGCTTTCCGCAAATTGATGGATGGCTTCCTGCTTGTCAGCGACTTCGATAACCGTCGCGTGACTCAGCGGACTGGGAATGTTTGCGTTGTCGTCGAGGAATTTCTCCGTCACAGCCTCAAGGCTTGCTGCGCACTCCATGACGTTGCCGCGGTGCAGCATGCCGCCTTCGTTCAGCAAACGGCCCAGTTCGACGAGATCAAGGTCGCCATCGTTTTCGTCGTCCTCGAAGTTCTCAGCCGAGAGATCAAGGCCATACCAAACCGGAATCTGATGCCCCCACCACAGTTGGCGTGAGATGCACCAAGGCTCGATGTTTTCCAGCCAGTGGTAATAGGTCTTCTCGCCCGATTCAGGAATGATCTTGACCGTGCCGTCCTTGACCGCATCCAGCGCGGGGCCGACGACCTTGGCGGCGTCGACGAACCACTGGTCGGTGAACATCGGCTCAATGACCACTTTCGAGCGGTCGCCGAAGGGCTGCATGATCGGTTTGCTCTCGACCAGCGGGACCAACGCCGCCGGGTCGTCATCCTCGCCCAGTTTGGTGCCCAGACGCGGGTCATCCGCGCGAGTCATCACGGCCAGGCCGTCAGCGGTGATCTCTTCCACCACCTTCGCCCGAGCCTCGAACCTATCAAGCCCTCGCAGGTGATCGGGGATCAGGTTGATCGCATCGATCTCGTTTTCGGTGAATGCTTTGCCGCGCGCGTATTCCTGCGCCTTGTCGGCCTCTTCGGCGTAAGGCGCGCCATCGGCTCGCATCGCGCCTTTGGTGTCCATCAGGCGGTACATCGGAATGCCGCCGCGCTTGGCGACCATGTTGTCGTTGAAGTCATGCGCACCGGTGATCTTTACCGCGCCCGAGCCGAAATCGGGATCGGGGTAGTCATCAGTAATGATCGGGATCTGGCGGCGATGCTCTTTCGGCCCAACCGGGATTTCGCAAAGTTTCCCGATGATTGGCGCGTAACGCTCATCCGAGGGATGGACCGCAACTGCGCCGTCGCCCAGCATGGTTTCGGGGCGGGTCGTGGCAATGGAAATATAATCCCGCTCCTCGCGGAAGATCACATTCCCATCTTCGTCTTTTTCCAGATACTCATATGTCTCGCCACCGGCCAAGGGGTATTTGAAGTGCCACATATGACCGGCGACCTCAATATTTTCGACCTCAAGGTCCGAGATTGCCGTCTCGAAATGCGGGTCCCAATTGACCAGACGCTTGCCGCGATAGATCAGACCTTTTTCGTACATATCGACGAAGACCTTGATCACGGCGTCGTGGAAGTTGGCCGAGTTCTCATGCCCGGTGCGTGGATCACCTGCAGCACCGGCCATGGTGAAGGCGTTCCGCGACCAGTCACACGATGACCCCAGACGCTTCAGCTGTTCGATGATTGTACCGCCATACTCGCCCTTCCATTCCCAGACTTTTTCCAGGAACTTCTCACGGCCCAACTCGCGCCGACCGGGCTGCTGCGTGTTGGCCAGCATCTTCTCGACCTGCATCTGCGTGGCGATGCCCGCGTGGTCCTGACCGGGTTGCCACAGCGTGTCGAACCCGCGCATCCGGTGCCAGCGGATCAGGATGTCCTGCAACGTGTTGTTGAACGCATGACCCACATGCAACGCACCCGTGACGTTGGGCGGCGGGATCATGATGGTAAAGCTCTCGTCGCGCGATTTGTTCGCGCCTGCCTTGAAGGCTCCGGCCTGTTCCCAGGCTTCATAGATGCGGGCCTCGGCCTCGGCCGCGTTGAATGTCTTTTCCATCGCCATGGGGTGCGTCCTGCGTCAACAAATTCGGGTCAGCGCCTGCAATAGCGAATGGAGGCAGGAAGGGGAAGGCCTTGCGCGCTTAGCTCATGCCAAAGCGGGCTTTGAAGTAGGCGTCCACGCGCTGATAGGCAGGTTCGTGGAAATCCAGCGTCAGCAGCGAGTGATCCCTGCCAGGATATTCCACTGTCTCCAACAGATCGCCGAAAGCCCGCTCCAACGCGTGCATCAGTTTCTTAGGTGCCAGTTTGTCTTTGGAATACCGCATCGCCAGCCCGGGCCCCTTCGCGGCCATGCCTGCCGACGCTGCGCCGATATCCTGCGTGCTCATGTGAAGATGCTTACCACCAAATATTGGCAAAGCAGGTTGACTGGCGACCCCACCAACAACGGCGTCTTCGGCCATCAAAGTCAGGGCAAAACTGCCTGTCAGGCACATACCGATGACACCTACACCGGCGCTACCTTCGCGCTGTTTGATCTCATGAGTTAGGGCACGCATCCACCCTGCGATGGGGCTTTGTTTGCCTCTGGCGAAGATGTTGAACTCTTTCCGAACGCAAAATAGACGGGCGGTGTTTTTGGCCATCTCGACCTTGCCGTAGGTGCCGAACAGATGTGGCAGGTAGACACGAAAACCGGATGCGTTCAGCTTTGCTGCCAGCGCCAAAGTCTCTGGTCCGATTCCGGGCAACTCCTGAAGGATCAGGATCGGTGGCCCCTCTCCGCCGACATAGACGTCATGTGTCACGCTCTGACCGCCAGTTAGCGGAGCGGAAAAAGGAAAAACGGTGTCGTGGGTCCAGGTCATGACCAAACCTACTCCAACATCTGGCAGGCACAAACGAATTTCCGTGAGCCCCGCTGGACATCGTCGGGGCACGGGCTAGGCTCGGCCGCAAGATCCATAAGGAGGACCGTCCATGGAAAAATTCGGCAGGAGCCAACCCGTAAAGCGGACCGAAGATCAGCGGTTCCTGACTGGGCAGGGGCGTTACATGGATGATGCCGTGCCTGAAAAAGCGCTGTTTGCTGCCTTTTTCCGCAGCCCGGTGGCCCATGGGGAAATTACAAGTTTAGATCTTGAGGATGCGCGCTCTGCCGAAGGTGTGCGACTGGTGATGACGTTGGATGATCTGGCAGCTTCGGGCATTGACACGGTGCTAAACGCCGCCGTTTTACAAAACCGCGATGGATCGAAGGCTGCGGCTCCGGAGCGGCACATGCTGGCCAAGGACCGCGTGCGCTTTGTCGGCGAGCCGGTGGCGGTTGTTATCGCGGACACGCTGACACAGGCGCAGGACGCGGTTGAGTTGATCTGGATGGACACGGAAGAGCGCCCTGCCAAGCTGGACGTGAAGGCAGGCGGTGAGATTCTGCACCCAGAAACCCCCGACAACCGGGCCTTTGATTGGGGGCTGGGTGACGAAGCCGCCACCGAGGCCGCTTTTCAGGACGCGGCTCATACCGTGTCGCTGAACGTGGAGGACAACCGAGTCATCATCAGCTCGTTGGAACCACGCGGATGTCAGGCCGATTGGTCCGATGGTCGTCTGCATTTTTCTTACGGCGGGCAGGGCGTCTGGGCGATGAAGGCGCAACTGGTTCAAAAGCTGAATCTTGATGCTGAGGATATCCGGGTCACCACGCCGGATGTGGGCGGCGGATTCGGCATGAAAGTGATGCCATATCCTGAATATTTCTGCGTCGCTGTCGCTGCGATGAAGTTGGGCCAACCGGTGCACTGGATGTCGGACAGGTCCGAGGCGATGCTGTCCGATCACCATGGCCGCGATCTGCACTCGTTGGCTGAACTGGCCTTTGATGCTGATCACAAGATCACGGCCTACCGTGTCCACAGCAAGGTCAATCTTGGTGCCTACAACAGCCATTTCGGGCAGGCAATTCAGACAAGCCTGTTCAGCAAGGTGCTGATGGGCGTCTATGACGTGCAAACTACCTACCTGCGGGTCGAGGGGTTCTATACCAATACAACGCAGGTCGATGCGTATCGCGGTGCGGGCCGCCCCGAGGCGATCTATGTGCTGGAACGTGCGATGGACCGTGCAGCACGCGAGCTGGGGGTTGATCCGTGGGAGCTGCGGCGCAAGAACTTTATCCACCCCAACGATTTTCCTTATACCTCGGCCACTGGCGAAACCTATGATGTCGGCGATTTCGACATGATCCTCAGCCGCGCAGCCAGCCAGACCATCGGCTTTGAGGCCCGCAAAACGGCGGATGCCGAGCGCGGCCTGATCAGGGGGCAGGGCCTATGTTACTATATCGAAAGCATTTTGGGTGACCCTTCCGAGAACTCAAAGGTCGAGTTTTGCGAGGATGGTTCGGTGAACCTTTATGTAGGCACTCAGTCGAACGGACAGGGGCATGAGACGGTTTATGCCCATTTCTTGTCCGATCAGACCGGCATTCCCATGGACAAGATCTCTGTCATTCAGGGCGATACCGACAGGTTAGCTCATGGCGGCGGCACGGGTGGCTCGCGTTCGGTCACAGTGCAAAGCACGGCGACTCTGGCGACCATCGACCAGATGATCGCCGCATTCACGCCTTATCTTGCCGATAAGATGGGGGTCGAGGAAAACGATGTGAGTTTTGACCACGAGACATTCCGCGCGCCGGGGTCCAACCTGACGCCAACCCTGACCGAGGCGGCCGAGATGGCGCGCATCGACGGGCGTATGGATTTGCTACAGCATGAAGCCCGCGCCAACCTGGATGCCCGAAGCTATCCCAATGGCGCGCATGTTGCCGAAGTCGTGATCGATTCTTACACCGGGGAAACGTGGGTTGATCGCTATACGGTCGTTGATGATTTTGGTAATCTTATCAATCCGATGTTGGCCGAAGGGCAGGTTCATGGCGGGGTGGTTCAGGGCATCGGACAGGCGCTGAGCGAGCGTGTTGTGCACGATGTACACGGGCAGCTGCTCACGGCTTCGTTTATGGATTACGCCTTGCCCCGTGCCGCTGACATACCCATGATTAAGTTTACCTCGGTGCCGGTTCCGTCAACCTCAAACCCGATGGGCATGAAAGGGTGCGGCGAGGCCGGTACAGTGGGCGCGCTGGCCGCGGTGGCAAACGCGGTTCAGGATGCGCTCTGGGATCACGGGGTGCGGCAGGCGGATATGCCTTTCACACCTCAAAGAGTATGGGAATTGCTGACGCATGAATCTGTCGCGGCTGAGTAGAAAGGTTCTGGGATGGCTCGGACGGCCCCTGCGGTCCGAACATTCTGCCGAGGTTCTTCACCGCGAACCGCTCAGCCATGTCATCATCCTCGACGGTACCATGTCGACGCTCGAACCGGGGTTCGAGACCCATGCGGGGCAAACCTTGCGGCTGTGTTGCGAAATGGGCAACAAGGTTTCGGTTTTTTATGAGGCGGGCGTGCAGTGGGAAAGCTGGAAGTCCTCGCTTGATGTGATGATGGGGCGGGGTATCAACCGCCAGATCCGCCGTTCCTATGGCTATCTTGCCTCACGCTACAAACCTGGGGACCGTATCTATTTCATCGGCTATTCGCGTGGAGCTTATGGCGTGCGCAGTCTGGCCGGAGTGATCGACATGATCGGTTTGCTCAAGGCTGAACACGCGACCGAGCGCAACATCCAGCAAGCCTATCGCCACTATGAATGCAATCCCAGTGGCACCGCCGCGCGCGATTTTCGCCGCAAGTTCTGCCACGACGGGGTTGAGATCGAGATGATTGGGGTCTGGGACACCGTCAAGGCGTTGGGTTTGCGGCTGCCGCTGTTGTGGCGCTGGGCCGAAGAGCGCCACGCCTTTCACAACCATCAACTGGGCCCTTCCACCCGCCACGGCTATCACGCGATGGCGTTGGACGAGACACGCGAGGTTTTCGACCCGGTGCTTTGGAAATGCACGCCTGAGTTCAAGGGTCACGTAGAACAGGTCTGGTTCCGCGGAACTCATGGCGATGTCGGCGGGCAGTTGAACGGGTACGAAGAGGCGCGACCGCTCAGCAACATCTCTTTGATCTGGATGCTGGACAAGGCCGAGATGCACGGGCTGCCGCTGCCTGAGGGCTGGCGCGATCGCTTCCCCATTGATCCACATGCGCGTTCGGTGGGCACGTGGCGCGGTTGGGGCAAGATTTTCCTTCTGCGCAAACACCGCAAAGTAGGCCGCGACCAATCCGAGCGTCTGCACGTCTCGGTTTCACCAGACGAACTGCCCAGTTGGGTGGCGATGCCGAACCTGCCGTCACATCCTGCGCAGTAGGGATTAGTCAAAAAGCACTGTTGCAGACGAGTTGGATAGCGTTTCAAATGCTTCTGCAATGTCTCGTTCGATGTTTCGCGCTAGGGATAAGTCAGGCAGCTGAGACATTGGGAAAAACCCGACCGCGCTGGTTTCGCTTCCCGTCTTAGGGTCGTCCTGTCCTACCTCATCGCATAAAAAGAACAGCTTATAGAAATCACGCGCATCTGCCGGGTAAGGGTGTCGCGCCTTATGGCGCAAGGCGTACAGGTTTCGTGCCTGAACCCGAAGCCCTGCTTCTTCCCAGACCTCACGCTCGATGTTTTCCGCCGGAGAGCTGCCGATATCGGCAAAGCCGCCGGGCATCGACCACCGACCGTCACTACGTTCGCGCACCAGAAGGATGTGGTCATCCCGGATCACCGCGCCGCGAATGTCGATACTAGGGGTTGCATAGCCGCCCGCATGGTCTGTGATCAGCCCTTCTATCCGCGAAATCGGCACCTGACCGAGATCAGCCAGCATGGCGCGGGCCATGGCGGCGATCTCGTCGTAACGTTCCCTGTCAAAAGGGTCTTTGGTGAAATGCTGGCCGGTTTCAGACAGGGCCAGCAGGCGCTTTGCACGGGCTAGCCAGGTATCCTCCATTGCTGTCGGATCCTGGCGCATCTGTGTCACCGGCGTCGGTCGCGGCGCGCGCTCATGGGTTGGAAGGCCACGCCCACATGCGCTTCGCAATAGGGTTTGCCTGCTTCAACTGGCAGACCACAGAACCAGAAATCCTCGGTCGCGGGGTCGCCCACAGGCCATTTGCAGGTCTTCTCGGTCAGTTCCATAAGCGTCAGCTTCTTGGCCTTCTTTTCGACCTCGTTGACCTTGGCCAGCGCCTCGGGGCTGATCTCATTGGCCGACGGTTGAGGAGGCAGTGGTTGACCGGCCGGGATGATCTGACGACGTGCCGGTACGGCAGGTTTCGCCTCGGCGGCAGGGGCAGGGGCCGGGCGCGCCGGTTCAGTCTTTGGTGCAGGTTTAGGCCTGGCCTCGGCCTTGGGTGCGGGGGCCGGTTTTTCCTTAGGCTCGGATTTGGCAGGGGACGCGCCCGCTGTCCTGTTGGACAGGCCTAGGCGATGCACTTTGCCGATCACCGCGTTGCGGGTCACGCCGCCCAGTTCCTTGGCAATCTGGCTGGCCGACTGGCCTTCGCCCCACATCTTCTTCAGCAGTTCTACGCGCTCGTCTGTCCAGGACATCGTTAGCCTTTCAAAAGCGGAAAGCGGCCCCGGATTCGGGCCGCCTTGGGAAATCGTCTCAGCCCCCTATTCTAAACACTGCAGCCCGAGTTACAAGCTGTCTTCGAATCAGGTTTGGGGCAAATCATGCAGAATTCCGCAGATCAGACCGCGCGCCGCTTTGGAGCCGTCAACTGGATGGGCCTTTACACGCTGGCGCAGCGTGAAACGTTGCGCTTTCTGGCGGTTTGGACCCAGACCATTCTGGCACCGCTTGTGACGGCCGGGTTGTTTCTGCTGATTTTTAATATTGCTATCGGCCCCAGCCGACCGGATGTCATGGGCGTGCCGTTTCTGGTCTTTCTGGCACCGGGGATCATGATGATGACCGTGATCCAGAATGCCTTTGCAAACACCTCGTCTTCGATGGTCATTTCCAAGGTGCAGGGCAATATCGTGGATACCCTGATGCCACCTCTGTCGCCGCTTGAGATCTTGCTTGGCTATCTGGCGGGTGGAATTGCCCGAGGCATCCTGATTGCATGCGTCGTCGCTGTTGCACTGGCCCTGGTTCTTGGCATCGTGCCACAGAACATCATTATCGCGATGATCTTCGTCGTTCTGGGCGGGGCTTTCATGGGCGCGCTTGGTTTGTTTGCCGGGATTTTTGCAAACAAATTCGACCAGATGGCGGCCATTACCAATTTCATCGTTACACCGCTGGCCTTCCTGTCGGGGACATTTTACTCGGTTCAGGCGCTGCCACCTGTGCTGAACCGTCTGACCCACTTGAACCCCGTCTTCTATCTGATCGACGGGTTGCGTTATGGCATGATCGGAGTCTCAGACAGCTCACCCTGGGTGGGTATGGTGGTTTGTACCTTTGCAACCCTTTTGATCGGAGTGATCACCTGGCACATGCTGCGCACGGGGTACAGATTGAAGGCTTGAACAGAACCCCCCGTGTAAACTGTCTTTTACCGTTCATTTTTGGCGCCTAACCGCTTCGCGCCAAACCAGAATCAACCCTCCGGTCAGAATGGTTAAAGACCCGATCAGGCTGATCCGGTCCGGGATCACATCGAATACCAAAAAGTCATAGAACGCTGCATAAACCAGCGTGGCATAGCTGATCGGCGCCACAAAAGAGGCATCCGCCCGGGCCATGCCGTTGACGAAACAGGCTTGCGCACAGGCCATCAAAGCACCGATTCCAGCCAATGCTGCCCATTGTTCCGATGTTGGCGCCTGCCACACCGCAATCACCGCGACAGAGGCAATTACCAATCCCATCGCGTTGTTCACCAGCAAAATCTGGATTGGAATTTCGCGGCCAGACAGCTTTTTGATGAAAATCAGCTCCATTCCGATCACGGCGGCCGCGGTCAAGGCTAACAAGGCAGCAGGTTGAAAGCTGGCAGGGGTCGGGCGTAACAGAATCAATGCACCTACAAGGGCGACCGCTGCGGCCAGCCAACGCCAGGGACCGACCCCCTCTTTCAGAAGCGGGATCGCCAAAACCATGGCGAAGACCGGATTCAAGAAGGAAATCGCGGTGGCATCTGCAATCGGGATATACGCGACCGATGCGAACATAAGCGTAATTCCCAACCATCCAAAGCTGGAGCGCCCGATATGCAATCCCCAATGCGGGCGTTTGAGCTGTGGACGCAATATCGCGACCGCACTGATGATCACCAGAAAAGCAAACAAAAAACGTCCATGGCTGATCTGCATAGGGTGCAGCGGCGGGCCCAACGCATCCGTCCCAAGCGCCTTTGCCAGCAGTGTTGTGCCAGCCAACAGAGCGCTGGCGGCAAAGATCAACAGGGCTGCAAGGGCGGGGTCTTGGCGTGCAGGCGTCATGTCTCAGCGGTGCGGCAGATAGGCGCGAAAGACAAGAAGGAAATCCTGTTTCGAGCACCGCGTGGCGATAATTATCGACGATTCATTTAGAGGGTTCCCAGATCGAGCTTACGCCGCTATACGACCAGCATGATCAAAACCGCACATATCCTGCGACTCCGACGCCGACGCCTGACCGCGTAACCGGCCCTTTTGATCTATTGCGTGTTCAAAATCCGCGCAAATCCCACCAAATATGTTGACGACCAAGGCTCTGGTGTATCACTCACAGGGCTCAAGCAATTCGAAAAGGATGATCCGATGATCCCGTCCGTTCTGCCGACCTATAATCGCGCGCCCCTGACATTTGTGAAGGGCGAAGGCGCCTGGCTGACCGAGGCGGATGGCCGACGTTTTCTGGACTTGGGCGCCGGGATCGCAGTCAACGCGCTGGGCCACGCCCATCCTGCGCTGGTGGCCGCTCTGACCGAACAGGCTCATGCTCTGTGGCATGTCTCGAACCTTTATAACATCCCACAGCAGCAGGCGCTGGCGGACAAGTTGGTGGAACACACCTTTGCCGACACGGTTTTCTTCACCAACTCCGGTACGGAATCTTGCGAGCTGGCTGTGAAAATGGCCCGCAAATACTTCTATGACAAAGGTCAGCCCGAGCGGGTTGAAATCATCACCTTCGACGGCTCATTTCATGGACGTTCGTCGGCAGGTATTGCCGCGGCCGGATCGGAAAAAATGACCAAAGGCTTCGGTCCGCTTTTGCCGGGATTTGTACACCTGACCTTTGGGGACCTTGATGGCGTTACCAACGCGATTACCGAGCGCACCGCCGCGGTCATGATCGAGCCGGTACAGGGGGAAGGCGGCATCCGCCCCGTGCCTGATGCTGAGTTAAAGGCGCTGCGCCAGATCTGTGACAAAAATGGCCTGCTTCTGATCCTTGACGAAGTGCAATGTGGCGTTGGCCGCACCGGCAAACTCTTCGCCCATGAATGGGCGGGCATTACTCCGGATATCATGATGGTTGCCAAGGGCATTGGCGGTGGTTTCCCTCTGGGCGCTGTACTGGCCACCGAAGACGCTGCCAGCGGAATGACCGCTGGCACCCATGGCTCGACCTATGGCGGCAACCCTTTGGGTTGCGCTGTCGGCTGCGCAGTGATTGACCAGGTCGCAACACCCGCTTTTCTGGAAGGAGTCAATCGCAAGGCGGGTCTGTTGCGGCAGAAACTCGAAGGTCTGGTCGCAGATCACCCCGACGTTTTCGAAGAGGTGCGTGGCTCAGGTCTCATGCTGGGTCTCAAATGCAAGACGTCCAATATCGATATGGTCAATGCGGGCTATGAAAACGAGGTCATTACGGTCCCCGCCGCCGACAACGTCATCCGCTTGCTGCCGCCGCTGACGCTGTCCGAGGACGACATCGCCCAAGCCCTGATCCGCCTGGCCAAGGCGGCAACACAGGTCAACTCACAACTCACCAGCGCCTGACCTTTCTTCTTGTTCCAAATACGGCGGGGGTGTGGGGGCTGGCCCCCACGCACCGCTCAGCCAAAAGCGAAACGACATGAACCACTTTCTCGATATCCATAAAACCGACGCCAACGACCTGCGGGCCATGATTGATCAGGCGGGCGCAATGAAGCGGGCCCGCCTGGGTCGCCCCAAGGCAGCACTTGATGAGGCACAACCGCTCAAAGATCGTATGGTTGCGCTGATCTTTGAAAAGCCTTCAACCCGGACGCGCGTGTCCTTTGACGTGGGTGTGCGCCAGATGGGCGGACAGACCATGGTACTTTCGGGTAAAGACATGCAGCTGGGGCATGGCGAGACAATTGCCGATACCGCGCGCGTCCTGTCCCGCTATGTCGACATGATCATGATCCGGACCTTTGATGAAACCATCCTGACTGAGATGGCGGAATATTCGGATGTACCGGTGATCAACGGCCTGACCGACCGGACTCATCCCTGCCAGATCATGGCCGACGTGCTGACGTTCGAAGAACATCGCGGCCCCATCGCAGGAAAAAAAGTGGTCTGGACCGGAGATGGGAATAACGTCTGCGCGTCGTTCCTGCACGCGGCGGGCCAGTTCGGGTTCGATCTGACATTCACAGGTCCGGCGCAATTTGATCCCGAGGAAGAGTTTATGGGCTTTGCGCGCCAGAAAGGCTCGCAAATCGTGGTGGAACGCGACCCGTTCAAAGCCGTTGAAGGAGCGGACCTGGTGGTCGCGGACACCTGGGTTTCCATGCATGATTCCCAATCGGCCAAAGAACGCCGCCACAATCTGCTGCGCCCCTATCAGGTCAACACGGAACTTATGTCACACGCCAAACCAGATGCGTTGTTTATGCACTGCCTGCCCGCGCACCGTGAGGAAGAGGCAACGTCCGAGGTGATGGATGGTCCGAACTCGGTCATTTTTGACGAGGCCGAAAACCGCCTGCACGCGCAAAAAGCTGTCATGCGTTGGTGCCTGGGCGTTTAGGCTCGTCGGCGGATATCCCAAACCTTTAGCTTGGCGAGCGTCCGTGCGCTCGCCAATAGAACCAGAACGCATAACGTGGTCTTGGTCATGGTTTCCATCGTTCCCTCGATCAGCATCGCGTGAACAACACTGCCGATAATCGTCACCATTGCTAGACCGGTATGGCTAAGCCGCCAAAGGCGAAACCGCAGGTTCAAACGTTGGCGCATGACACCCAACAGAGCCGCTGCAAAAGCTGACCACATCGCGATGACACCCCAATTCGAAAACGGGGTGGCTGAAACAAAAAGCAAGGCGTCGACTACGTCTGGCGGGCTGGTGATCCATAGACCTCCCACATGGATCAATATGGCCACGATCAGTGCCAGACCACACCGCCTGTGCCAATGGCGGCTGGACACAGGGGAAAGTCCAGGCAACCAGCGCCCGGCCAGCAGCGGTTGCAGCAGCAAAAGGCACATTCCGATAATGCCCGCAAATCCGGCGAGAATGTAGATCGGATCACGCCACGCCAGATAAGGGCTATAGGCCGCTGCGATGATCGGGATAGCAAGCGCGGCACTTAACAGCACCCAGATCAAACTGCGCCTCAACACTTCTTAAAGCGGCTGCAATACAAAATGCGCGGCTAGCGTCAAGTCATCTGCACTCGACATCACGGGGCGCAGGAAAACGGTCTCGAACTCCCCGCTGTCATAGGCCAAATGCCCGTGAGGTTGACCGAAGGCGGGCACGATCTGCGGCATCTCCAGCCGAAACTCACCCTTCGCATCCGTCAACGTCGCGCCATGGCTGTGCGGATCGCGCTCGTGCCCCTCGGTCGTGTGCGCCCAGATCTGAATGCGTTGGCCGGGCAGGGGGGCTCCATCGCCTGCACGCCGCACTGTGCCGGTCATCCAGAACCCACCGCCACCGATCTGGTTCACGATAGGTGCTCCGGGACGGTAATTGTTCGATCCGCCCCGCATCGATGGCGTTGGTGCAAGCCCGCTCGCACGTGCTGGTAACAAAAGCCCCGAGGCCCCAGTTGCCACAACAGCGGCAGCTTGGGTAATCAGTGAACGACGGGAGAGCAAAGCGTCAGCCATTGAGAAACCTCCAATCCGCGACCCTTTACGGTCCGACAACGATACTCAAGATAGCATGGTTCCGATGGATTCCGAGGCGCACCGGATCATAAAATCCTACTCTCACGGTTCTGTGAGACGGACAGGGGCAGCGGCACCGAATCTCTTTGACGTTTCGTTTTACAAGGTGCGATGTTTGTATTCATCGTGTCTGAAACGAAAGGTCGTGCCATGACACAAGTGGATAAAGTCTCAGCCGAGGACATAGCTGCCTTCCGGCGCAACGGTGCTGTTGTCCTTCGGTCAAAGTTTTCGCACGACTGGTTGTCGTTATTGCGCGAAGGCATCGACGCCGACCTTGAAAATCCGACCGACAATTTCACACGCCATACCAAGGACCCAAGCGCTCCCGGCTATTTCGAGGATTACTGGGCCTGGAACAAAATTCCCCAATTTACCGAATTCGTTCATCACTCTCCCTGTGCACCACTTGCTGCTGAACTGCTTGGGGCTCCGTCTGTCAATCTTGTCATGGACAACTGGTTCTTGCGCGAAGCGGGATCAACCTCGCGCCCACCTTTTCATCAGGATCTGTCCTACTTCGATTTTGAGGGCACAATGTGCGTGCTGTGGCTGCCGCTGGAGCAGGTGACGAAGGAAAACGGTATCGCCTTCGTCAAGGGATCACACCTCTGGAACAAGCTTTTCATGCGGGTGCGCTTTGCTGATGGGCATCCGAGTTATGAACCGACTGAAGTTGCCGGGCAAACCTATCACCCGCCACCTGATGTAAACGCGGACCCCGAAGCGTATGACCTGTTGCAATGGGATCTGGAGCTTGGGGACTGTATCTTTTTCGATATGCGAACGTTACATGGCGGGCTATCCGCGACGACCCCGTCGGAAACGGTCCGCCGTTTCACCCTTCGCATGACTGCACCAGATGGAGTCATCCGATACCGCGGCGACTGGGCCGAAGACGAGCGCGCGCAGTTCGAATCCGCGGGTTATGGCGAAGGCGATAAGATCGACGGCCCCTTTTTCCCCCGCTTATGGCCCCGCTAAGCGGGGGGGCAATGCACCCAATCTGTGCGTTTGCGCACTTTATTGGGCGGAATAAGCGTCTATCTCTTGTTTGAGCGAACGATGGATGGCTTTGCCATCTGCAACCAAGGGAGTGCTGAAATGAGTTGGAATCCGACCCATAATCCTGATTGCGTCTCGGAAAACCCGGCGCTGGACACGCTGATCATCCCGCGTGCCCGCGATCTGGGCGGGTTCGAAGTGCGCCGCGCATTGCCTTCAGTGAAACGACAATTGGTTGGCCCGTTCATCTTTTTCGATCAGATGGGTCCGGCCGAATTCATCACCGAAGGCGGTATCGACGTGCGCCCCCATCCGCATATCGGACTGGGCACAGTGACCTATCTGTATCAGGGCGAGTTCGAGCACCGCGACAGCCTTGGAACCCATCAGATGATCTATCCGGGTGAGGTCAATTGGATGGTCGCGGGGCGAGGTGTTACACATTCCGAACGCACAAGCGACGAAACGCGTGGTAAAAAGCATAGTCTTTTTGGAATCCAGACGTGGATCGCCTTGCCCGAAGCGCATGAGGATATGGCCCCTGATTTCGAACATCATAAACAGGCCGCGCTGCCGCATCTTCAGGACGCGGGTGCTAGCGCCCGGTTGATTCTGGGCTCGGCCTATGGCGAAACCAGTCCGGTGACTATGTTGTCCGAAACCTTCTATCTGGACGTGCAGCTTGAACCCGGTGCCTCGTTCCCGCTGCCCGATGATCAAGAGGATCGCGGCGTTTATGTCACTCAAGGCTCGGTCGAGATCGCAGGCGACACGTTTGACGAAGGCCGTATGATGGTTTTCCGCCCCGGCGACAAGCTGTCGGTCAAAGCGGGCCCCTTGGGTGCGCGGCTGATGCTGCTGGGCGGCGCGACGCTGAACGAGGACCGGTATATCTGGTGGAACTTCGTTTCCTCTTCGAAAGAAAAGATCGAAACCGCAACGCGTGAGTGGAAAAGCGCCGATTGGGCCAATGGTGCGTTCCATTTGCCACCGGGTGACGATCAGGAGTTTATCCCTATTTCTGAAGAGCTTGAACGTACCAAACCTCGGTTGGCACGTTGACAAGCGCCCCGAAAAGCGGCGGGGTTGTGTAACAGGTCGTTTGCGGTGATCCTTTCAGGTATTTCTGAGGGGGCATTATGAAACTCGTCATTGCAGGTGCGGGCAGCATTGGGTGTTATTGCGGAGCATTACTGGCCCGAGCGGGCCATTCCGTCACCCTGCTGGGCCGCGCCCGTGTGCTGGACCCGATCCGCCAACACGGGCTGACTGTTACGGATTTCGATGGGCTTAATTACACAGCATCAGCCAATTCCCTAGACCTCAGCCAAGATCCAGCTTGTTTGGCTCATGCAGAATTGGTCATCGTCACTGTCAAATCGGGTGCCACTGCGGATATGGCCGAACAGATCGCCGCTGAGGCACCGTCGGACGCGCCGATTCTGTCCTGGCAGAACGGGATCGAAAACGCTGCGACCTTGCGTGCTGCCTTGCCGGGGCGAGATGTCCGTGCCGGAATGGTGCCCTTTAACGTGGTGCCTAGTGGGCCTGCGACCTATCACCGGGCCACCTCGGGCGAAGTCGTCATCGAAAATGGGCCCGGAGATCTGGCCGAGCGTCTCAGCAGCCCGGATCTGCCTGTTTTGGCGAGTGATCAGATCGAGGCCGTGCAATGGGGCAAACTGTTGATCAATCTGAATAACGCGCTGAATGCACTGTCGGGTTTGACGATCGTGGATCAACTGAAAAGCCGCGACTGGCGTTTACTTGTTGCGGATCAGATGGCCGAGGCGCTTTTGGTTCTCAAGGCGGCGGGGCACCCAGTGGCATCGACCACGCCGCTTCCGGTTTGGATGACCCCGCATATCCTGCGGCTGCCGACTCCGCTGTTTACCCACGTCGCCGCCCGGATGCTGACGATTGATCCCAGTGCCCGGACGTCTATGGCCTATGATCTGATGGCTGAACGACAAACGGAAATCGACAGTTTGCAAGGCCACATAATACGGTTGGGCCATGAAACCGGGGTGCCGACGCCCATCTGCATACAAGTGTCCGACCTGATCAAACACGCGCCTGATCACCCGCTGACCCCGGATCAGATCAGGTTGTAAGACCCCTTAGGCGAAAGCAGTTAGCATCCAAAAGATTATGGCTGACATGGTCGCGGCAGCAGGTACGGTGATGACCCAGGCCGCTACGATGGTCATAAAATGCGAGCGCCGCACCAGTTTACGACGGCGGTACTCTTCGGGTGCCAGATTATGCCCTGTTGCACGCAGCAGGTTGGCGCGTTTACGTCGCCGTTCGGAGTCCCACTCGCGGAAAAAGCCCACACCAAAAACTGCGCCAACTGCGATATGGGTCGAGCTGACAGGCAGCCCCAGCCAACTGGCCACGATCACGGTGATCGCCGCCGAAAGGGCGACACAGAAAGCCCGCATAGGGTTCAGCTTGGTGATCTGGCTACCGACCATCCGGATCAGTTTGGGGCCAAATAAGAACAGACCAAAGGAAATCCCAAACGCGCCGATAATCATTACCCAAAGCGGAATTGAGACCTTCGACGCGAAATCCCCGAATTCTGCCGCGTGCACAATCGCGGCCAGAGGGCCAACCGCATTGGCCACGTCATTTGCGCCATGTGCGAAACTCAGGAACGTGGCCGAGATGACCAGCGGCAAGCCAAACAGAGCTTTCAGTGACCGCGTTCGGTTTTCAAGCCCTTCGGACTTGCGTCGCACCCATGGGATGGTGGCGGACCAGGCCAGCAGACCTGCGGCCAACCCGATTAGCAGCGCCATCTCAAGTTCGATTTTAACGATGCGTTTAAGCCCCTTTACGGCAAGATAAGTGGCAAAGGCCCCTGCCATCACTGCCACAAGGATGGGCACCCATTTGCGGGCCGCCGCGATCTTATCATTCTGATATTGAATCTTGGTCTGGATCAGCGCCAGAACACCGGCGGAAATCAAACCACCCAGTACAGGCGAGATCACCCAACTGGCCGCAATTGCGCTCATCGTGCCCCAACTGACTGCACTTAGCCCCGCTGCTGCAATCCCGGCCCCCATGACGCCTCCGACAACCGAGTGCGTAGTCGACACAGGCGCGCCGACCCAAGTTGCCAGATTGACCCACATGGCCGACGAAATCAGTGCTGCCATCATCGCCCAGATGAAAACGTTGCTGTTCTGAACAGACGCAGGATCAATGATCCCTTTGGAAATGGTCGAAACCACATCACCACCTGCCAGCAACGCACCTGCGCTTTCGGCGATGGCCGCGATCAAGATGGCCCCGCCCATAGTCAGTGCGTTTGCACCAACGGCTGGACCCATGTTGTTGGCCACATCATTTGCGCCAATGTTGATCGCCATATAGGCCCCAAAAGCGGCAGCGGCGACCACGATGTAGCTGCCATCGGCCTGACCAAACAGAACGGCCGCTGTCAGTCCTGCAACGACCATGAACGCCAACGCGATTCCCGGTGCCAACAAAGGACGGGAAACGTGTATGTTGGCGTTTTCAACGCGAGAAATGCGATGCAGGTCGCTGTCCAGCGCCTGCCAGCGCGGCTTGGGGTTTGTGTCAGACATGGGCTTGATCAGTTTTTCAAAGACGGCCCGCAGCTAACGTTTCGATGCTGCAAGGACAAGCCGCATGTCATCAATTTGTTGCGAAGTTGTTACATTTGACGCAGCAGCGACTGTAGTTCAGGTTCCTGCACCTGCGTGGCGGCTTCGGCCGGTGAAAACCACTTTCGTGTCCGCTGATGGGCTTCGGGGAAGTCTTCGACCAGCTTGCGCACCACAATCCGGTATACATTGGTCAGCACCGGTTGCGTCGACCCGTCCTTGAGGATTTTGTCGTAAGTAAAGTGACCGATGGGTTTCTTGTCCACCTTGTCCGCCCGCACTCCGGCCTCTTCCCAAGCCTCCTGCAGCGCCGTTTCGGCCCCGTCCAGACCGTCAATCGGCCAGCCCTTTGGAATGATCCAGCGCCCGGTATCCCGACTGGTGATCAACAGAACCTCATTCTGCCCTTTGTGTTTTCGGGTGCACAAAGCCGCGAACTGCACCCGTCTGGGGCGCAGGAACAAAGGCCGACCAACCTCTTCCCAGATATTTCGCAGTTTTGAACCCATCCGCAGCGTATCAACCATATCCTGTCATCGGAACTGAAGGGACGTAACAGTGGAAATGTTGAATTTCAATTAAATCTTCAGATTTTCCGTATTCGTGAGCAGTTTTCGGTTCGAGTGGCTGAACACTGTTTCAGCCCCGGTCGATCTTGCCTTAGCCGCGTCTGCGCTTTGCCCTCAGCGTTGGGTCGGCTTGTGTTGGGTCTTCCGGCCACGGGTGTTTTGGATACTGGGCCCGCATATCCTTGCGCACGTCCGCGTAAGAGCCAGCCCAGAATCCGGGTAGATCGCGGGTGATCTGGATCGGACGTTGCGCAGGTGACAGAAGGGTAATTTTCAGCGGCGCGCCCCCGACAACCGGGTGACTCGAAACGCCGAACAATTCCTGCAACCGGACCGAGATTTCTGGCACCGCTGCACTGTAGTCAATCGGCACCTTGCGTCCTAGCGGTGTTTCAAACGATCCCGGTGCACGGCGGTCCAGTTCTTGCGTCTGTGCCCAATCCAAACGGGCGCGCAGGGCGGGTAACAGGTCGAAACGCTTCCAATCTTCCGCGCTTTTGACGTCTGAGAGCATCGGCAGCAGCCAATCCTCCAAGTCGGCCATCAGGCCTTCGACCGAGAAATCGGGCAGGTCGGTCCCGTCTGCGCGCACCAGTTCGACCCGGGCTGCCAGTCGACCGGCGGCCCCGTCCAGTCGCAGCCCTAGGTCGCGGACCCCGTCCAGCATGGCCCGCGCGACATCTTCATCCGGGACTTCCTTCCAGATACGATCATCCAAGGTGATCGCACCGAACCGTTCCTGTCGTCGTGACACAACCCGGCGTTCGCGTTTCGACCACGTGCAACTGTCAACCCAGGCGATTTGATCGCAAAACAAATCCCGGATCTCTTGTTCCGAGATCTGCGTGGCCATGCGTACCTTTGCTTCGCGCGGGTTGCCATCCGTATCGTTCACAACCAAGTAAGGCGCGCCCGCCAGCGTGTCACCATTGTCCAGAACAACGCCCTTGCCGCCCGACAGCACATAGCGCGGTGCTTCTCCTTTGCGCCGCTGTCCGACGCGATCAGGGTAGGCCAGGGCGACCATGGCCGCAGGGCTCAGGCGCTCGGACCCGTTCTTGGCCTGCGCCCGCAGTCTTTTGGTTTCGGCCTGGATACGGTCTATGGCGCCCATATTCACCTGCCATACGCGGTTACGCTGAAACGCACGCACGTCGCGCAACGCCTCTTGCCGTAGCGCGATATCGACCGGGGCGCCGCGCAAGGGGTCACGTTCAGCCATAAGTGCCGCCAATGGCGCAGCTTGCGAACCTGCGCTTTCCAACATGTGACCCAGCCGGGGGTGCAGAGGTAACGCGGCCAAGGCTCGCCCGTGATCAGTGATCCGCCCCTTATCGTCCAGTGCGCCAAGCATCGTCAGCAATGCCCGTGCCTCGGCCAGTGTTCCGTCGGGCGGCGGTGTCAAAAAGGCCAGATCATTGGCGTCCGCGCCCCACAACGCCAGTTCCAACGCCAGTCCGGTCAAGTCAGCTGCCTCGATCTCGGCGGGCGGGTAGGCGGCCAGCGCGCCTTCTTCACCTTTTGACCACAGCCTATAACACACGCCTTCGGCCACACGGCCCGCGCGACCCGCGCGTTGCGTCGCTTCGGCCCGCGTCACGCGTTCTGTGACCAACCTCGACATGCCCGAGCCCGGATCAAACCGTGCCCGCCGCGCTTGCCCCATATCCACGACCACGCGGATATCTGGGATGGTCAAAGAGGTTTCGGCAATCGACGTCGCCAGCACCACTTTGCGCCCGCTTTTAGCGGGGGCAATCGCTGCGCGCTGGGCGGCAAAGGGCATTGCCCCGAACAATGGATACACGGCACAGGCTTCAGATAGTCTGGCTTTCAAGGCGGCCTCGGCCCGCCGGATTTCGCCTTCACCGGGCAGGAACACCAAAAGACCACCTCCTGTGGCGCGCGTTTCACGTTCGGCCTGTACCACCAGTTCTACCAGCGCATCCAAACGACGTGCTTGTAGCCCCAAGGGGCGATCCAGCCAGCGGGTCTTGACAGGAAAGCTGCGCCCCTCGGACGTGATCAGCGGGGCGTCCATCAATTGGCCAACGGGCTCGGCATCCAAGGTGGCAGACATGGCCAGCAGGATTAGGTCATCCCGCAGCGCACCTGCCACCTCGAGGCACAGCGCAAGCCCCAGATCAGCGTTCAAAGAGCGTTCGTGGAATTCGTCGAAAATCACCGCGCTGATACCGGGCAGGTCAGGGTCTGATTGCAGCATTCGGGTCAGGATGCCTTCGGTGACGACCTCGATCCGCGTGTCCTTGGACACTTTCGCATCGCCACGTACACGGTAGCCCACGGTCTGCCCCGCGCGCTCTCCCAGAGTTTCGGTCATCCGCTCTGCCGCTGCCCGCGCAGCCAGCCTTCGGGGTTCCAGCATCACGATCTTGCCGTCGCACAGATCGGCCTCGAGCATCGCCAACGGCACCCGCGTGGTCTTGCCTGCGCCTGGCGGTGCCTGCAGCACTGCGCGTCCACGGGCACGCAAGGCATTCAGCAAGGCGGGAACGGTTTCATCTATTGGCAGGCGATTGGTCATGTGCACCTTATCCGCCATCGTGCTGGCGGCGTCCAGTTCCCGCACTTGCACAAGCTGCAGGCCATGAACGAAATGCCGCAGGATTTGTTTTGCGCGCAATTCCCGTGCTCTTCGGTCTGGACAAATACCCCCCGACCACGGCAACTATTCCTGCCTCAGGGAACGGAACAAGCATGCAGACAGACAGTTTAAGTGACAGGATATTGAACGGCGAGCGTCGTGCGCTGGCGCGTGCCATCACTCTTGTCGAAAGCAATCGTGCTGATCATCGGGCGCAAGCCAGCGAGCTTTTAACTCAGCTTGCGGGATCGGGACGTCAGGCGTTGCGGATCGGTTTGTCGGGGACGCCCGGGGTTGGCAAGTCCACCTTTATTGAAAGCTTCGGCATGATGCTGACTGGGCAAGGACTGCGCGTGGCTGTTTTGGCGGTCGATCCGAGCTCGGCACGTTCGGGTGGTTCGATTCTGGGCGACAAAACCCGGATGGAACGCCTGAGTCGGGAAAAAAATGCCTTTATCCGGCCTTCTCCCAGCCAAAGCCACCTTGGCGGCGTAGCCCGTCGTACCCGTGAGGCCATCGCCCTGTGCGAGGCGGCGGGTTATGATGTGGTGCTCATCGAAACGGTTGGTGTGGGGCAGTCGGAGACGGTTGTTTCCGAGCTGTCGGATCTGTTCCTGCTGTTGTTGGCCCCTGCGGGCGGAGACGAATTGCAGGGTGTGAAACGCGGCATAATGGAGATGGCCGACATCATCCTGATCAATAAGGCTGATGGCGACCTGAAGGCCACTGCCACACGCACCTGCGCGGACTATGCGGGCGCGTTGCGATTGCTGCGTAAACGTCCGCAAGATCCCGAAGGTTTTCCCAAGGCCATGACCGTATCAGCGGTTGAAGAACATGGGCTGGAGCAGGCGTGGGACGAAATGCAATCCTTGACCCAATGGCGTCGGGACAATGGCATTTGGGAAGCCAATCGCGCGGCGCAAGCACGGTATTGGTTCGACCAAGAGGTGCGTCATGCTCTTCTTGCGCGACTCGACACACCGCAGGCCAAGGCCGAGATGGAGCGTCTGAACGCCGAAGTCTCAGCCGGGCATTTGAACCCGGCAAAAGCGGCAGAGGAACTGCTCGGAGCGCTGACCTGATGGTCGGGTTTGGTCGGGGAGCCTACGGGCTGTGCAAAATAAAAGATTTCGCGCGGCCTGTCTTGACCCTCCCGGCGATTCCCACTATACGCATCCAACCAGTTTTCGGGCGCGACTTCGGGTTGCGCCCCTTGTGATTTGGCCAAGGGTCTGAAGCCCGGCCTCCAGAAACAAAGGAAGAAACCATGTCGCGCCGTTGCGAACTGACCGGAAAAGGCCCGATGACTGGCAACAATGTCAGCCACGCCAACAACAAAACCAAACGTCGTTTCCTGCCGAACCTGAACGACGTCACCCTGCAGTCCGAGACCCTGGGTCGCGGTGTTAAACTGCGCATCTCGGCAGCTGCGCTGCGCTCGGTAGACCACCGCGGTGGTCTGGACGCGTTCCTGGCTAAAGCCAAGGACGAAGAGCTGTCGGCAAACGCTCTGAAAGTGAAAAAGGAAATCGCCAAGGCGCAAGCCTCGGCCTAAGCCTTTATTCTCTTACGTAATTCAAGGCCCCGTACCCTTTTGGTGCGGGGCTTTTTTGCTCTGTGGCTATATGGCGGCAATTCGCATTGTTCCCGAATTCGAAATAATTTTTCTCGATTGGTGAATTTCTTCACATACAGAGATTCGAATCTGACTTAACGTTAGGTCATTCATCAGGCGGGGGCCCGAATATGTCGTTAAAAAGTTTCTACATTTTTCTTTTTCTGGCCGCTGTGCTCCGCAAGGCAATTGCAGCCTGCGCGCAGATACAGCGCAAAGTGAACCAGTCGCACACCAGCTTTACTGCAAGCGAAGTGAAACGACCTGGGGTGGACTACTGAGAACCGCTTCAAGCGCGACCCTTTAGCGCTTGAAGCGCCTTTGCACGCTGACCTATACCAAGGTCAGGATGAGACCTAAGACCGCCAGTATTCTGCCGTTTGTTTTATCCCTGCTTCTGGTGCTGACCGGGCAGGGTCTTGCCATGTCGCGCGGCATGAATAGTGCTGTTGGCCAGATGGTATTGTGCACCGGAAATGGCCCGGTCGTTGTCTACATGGATGAAAGTGGGCAACCTATTGCGCCACCGCACTATTGCCCGGATTACGCGCTGTCCCTCATGGGGGCAATTGCCGCGACCCATCCCACATTGCCCGCAGCGCCGGAACTTGCGCAACCCGCGCCATTGCGAGATGTGGGCAACCAGATCGCATTGCCGGTGCCGCGCGCTCCGGCCCGCGCGCCGCCTTCTGTTGTTTGAAACCCATCTTTTCTAAAGTTTTGAACAACAAGGAGAGGCGCGATGTCCCTCAAATCCAAACTGCTTGCAACCTTGGCCGCAGTCACGCTGGCCGTTCCCGCTCTGGCCGATGGCACCATCAAGGTGGATGACGCTTATGCCCGCTCTTCGGGCAAAACGGCCAAGGCTGGTGCCGCTTTCATGATGATCGAGAATCAGGGCGTCGCAGATGACCGCCTGATCGGCGCAACTTCGGACGCCGCGGCCCGTGTTGAGCTGCATACACACGAGGTCGACGATAACGGCGTGGCCAAGATGGTGCATGTGGAAGAAGGCTTTGTCATTCCCGCTGGCGAAACCTACATGCTGAAACGCGGCGGGGCTCATGTGATGTTCATGGGCCTGACAGCGCCTTTCGAGCAAGACGCAATGGTGCCCGTCACTCTGATTTTCGAGAATGCCGGCGAGGTCGCGATCGAGATACCCGTTGATCTGGAACGTCAAGACAAAGGTGGTCATGGCGGTCACGGATCTCACGGAGAGAGCACGGATTAAAGCGCGCCTGTCTTTGCGCCACGTTGCACCTTTTCCATGCATCAGGCCGGGCATTGCCCGGCCTGAGTGCGTTTGTTGAGGGGGGTGGCTTTTATTTATTCACGGTCTTTAGTCCGACCCGATCACCCGCTTTTCGGAACCGGGAGGCCAGCCAGAACATGACAGCAGCGATTGCAAGCGCCGAAAAGGCGATACCCCACCCAAGCGCCACCAATGCCACCGCTGGCCAGATCATCAGAACCAGCCCGACAACCAGGGCAACAAAGCCCGAAACCCGCATTGATCCGCGTTGCGGGTCTCGCTGGTGCATCTGCTGAGCGGCGGCCAGTGAACCGATCCCGATGATAAGCGCCCATGCACCCAACAGGAAAAAGGCAAGCTTGACCGTGCCTTCCGGCCAGATCAGCAGGATCAGACCGATCACTAGCGCGCCGATCGCGGCACCTCCTAAAACACCACGGCGTCCAACCCCCAAAAGAGTCAGGCCGCCATCCAGGATCAATAGTACTCCGACCAGTTGCAACAGCACGGCGATGCTGCCAGAGGGCCAGAACAGCGCAGCAATGCCAACAATCCCCGCCAACGCTCCACGCAGTAAAAAGGTCCACCAGAGATTGGATAGCTGCTCGCCCAGCAAGTCGCGCTGGGCCATGCTGCCATCCTCCAGGATTTCGCCGGTTTTGGGTTCTTGGTCGGCCATGGCTGATCCTCCAATCGTTTCGGGCGCAATCTAAGCAAAAAATATAGTGTTGTCTGCATCTTATGAGGGTCGTGCCAGCAATTGCTCAACCCAGTTAGGCGCCGTCTCTGACGCCTTGCCAAGGATATATGTGTCAAACCCCGAGGCCCCAAGCGTTGGCTCCAGATTAATCTCGACGGTTTGCGCGCCTGCCGCTTGTGCCTCGTGCACAAAGGCTGCTGCTGGATAGACCTGACCCGATGTGCCAATAGCCGCAAAGAGCGACGCGCTGGCCAGATGGTCGTAAATCGCATTCATGTGGTAAGGCATTTCTCCGAACCAGACTACATCAGGACGGGCTGTTGGCCGGTTGCAGGAGGGGCAGGGTTCTGCGACCGCCATCTCGGGCGGGGCAGTCCAGCGGTGCCCACAGTTCGAACACAACGCGCCGGCCAAGGTGCCGTGCATGTGAATGACATTCCGTGCACCACCGGCTTCGTGCAGGCTGTCGACGTTCTGAGTGACAATCACCACTTCACCGGGCCAGTCGCATTGAAGCCGGGCCAGTGCTTTGTGGGCGGCATTGGGTTTCACGCCAGCCGCCTGAACGCGACGGGCATTGTAAAATCCCTGAACCAAGGCCGGATTGCGGGCAAAGCCTTCGGGCGTGGCCACATCCTCGATCCGGTGCTTGGCCCACAATCCGCCCTCATCGCGAAAGGTACCTAGCCCACTTTCAGCGGAAATTCCGGCTCCGGTCAGAATGACAATCTTTTCCATGTCCTCTCCACACGGTACAGCTTGCATATGTCACACCGTATCCTCTTTGTCTGTTTGGGCAACATCTGCCGGTCCCCTGCGGCCGAAGGCGTCTTTCGCGATCGCGCGCCGCATCACGCAACCGACAGTGCCGGAACCATGGGTTGGCACGCAGGCAACCCGCCTTACGGCCCCATGCAGGCCGCCGCAAAAGCCAGAGGATTTGACCTTAGCGACCTGCGTGCCCGACAGTTTACAGCCGCCGACTTTGATCGGTTCGATTTGATCATTGGCATGGATGCCAACAACATCGCGGATATTGAGGATCTGCGTCCTACGGGCAACGCCACGCCTGTGCGCCTGCTGACCGACTTTGCCCATGAAACCCAGTCTGATCATGTGCCTGACCCCTATTATACGCGGGATTTCGATGGTGCGCTGGATCTGATCGAAACAGCAGTAGCCGGCTTGGCCGCTCATCTGGAGCGCTAGCCGCCGATCACCTTCAACTGACCGTTCAGCCAGGGCTGTTTGTTAAGGGCCGGTTCGATGATCTGGTTTTGCATCAGCCGACGTGTCATACCTGCGACCTCCTGCGGGACCTGATCCGACCAATCGGTGCGGGCCAAAAGCGAGATCGTGCGAGAGAAATCTCCAAACGGGGCAGGGTGCGCCTCCAACCCGTCATGGAAGCGTGCCGCGCGCATGAAGCCCAGCGGCGTCGTGATTGCCCAACCCAAACCCCGCGCGACCATGGCCATCAAAGCCATGTGTGAGCCGATCTCGAACCGTTCCTCGAACTCTTTCCCGTCGCGCGCCATATGCGCTTCGATCTGGCGGCTGATCAGTTGCTCGCGCGCGTAACGCAGAAACGGCAAGCTCTCTTGCACGGCCTCGACCGCGCCCGAACCCTTTGGGGCCACCAGAATAAACGGATCGCGGACCAAAGGATACTCGATCACGCCTTCCAGCGCCTCACCGCTATGGGCGGTGATCGCCATGTGGAGGCGCTGCTCGGCCAAAGCTTCAAACAGATCGAGGCTCGACAAGGTGATCAGTTTGAATTTCGAACGGGTCAGGCTATCGGCCAGCAATGTGGCCAACCGTGGAGTCAGATCATTGTCGAAATCGTCGATCAACCCGATGGAAAGCGTGGTCAGATGACCCAACTCCATGACCGAAAGCTCGCTTTGGGCCACCTGCAATTCGGCCAGCACAGCCTCGGCCCGCGCCAGAAAGCTGCGCCCGGCCTGGGTCAGCCGCATAGGCCGCCGCCCGTGATCAACCAGATCGGTGCCTAGCGCCTTTTCCAAATTGCGCAGTTGCTGGGATACGGACGGCTGGCTGAGCCCGGTGATCTCGGCGGCCTGCGCTACCGATCCCGTCCGCGCCAAAGCCTCGAACACCTCAAGGCCCCGCAGGGTCAGCCCTTTCATCACCATCGCACATCCCTTTCGCTGCGCCTTTTCTGAGGCGCAGCGTGGATCAGGTCAAGGATTTGCGGTGCGTTAGCTGCAGATCGCCTGCGCCATCTGGCCGAAGTTTTGATACCGATCCCACAGCGCATCATCACGCGCCGTGCGCGACATTTTCAGCTCTTGCGCCTGATGGGGGTCTTCGAACCACTTCGAGACGGTCTTCTGGTCACTGCGCGTCAGTGCCTGATCTGCCACGCGCTGAATGCAGCTGCACCGATCACGTGTGGCCGCCGCCCGATCCGACGCCAGGCAGGCGCGCTTGATCTGCGCGGCCTCAACCTGCGGAGCGATGGCCGTCATCGTTGCGGCACAGAAAGCGATTAAGAGGAACTGTTTCATGCTCATGCCTCGTTTTTGCCTGCCCTGAGGGATCTTGTGCCCCTCTCAGTCTGAGCGGGAGTATGAATCAAAGTGGTTAACGGATCAATCGTACGTTGCAAAAAAGTGATTGCACGAGTCGGAAACGCCTAGCCCGCAGGGCGGGCTTCAACTCGGCATTCATCTGAAAGAGTGTAACCCGCACCCATCGCGACATAGCTTGATTGCTGGACTATTGGCTATACGGTTGTTCCAACACTCAAGTTTATGAACGCGGAAGTTTTAATGAAACTAAAAACAACAGGACTATTCTTAATCGCGACTTTGATGTTTGTGTTCGGCATGGCAGAGCAAAGCACTGCTCAAGATCGATCAGACGACCTGGATAGACCTGTCAGAGTGCTCATTTCAGGCATCTCCGGTCAACTCGCCACTGAAGTAACCGGCGGGGATTTCAATCAGAAGATCGACTTCAACTATCCTTCAAAACAACTTTCTGATTTTGACCTTATGGTAATTTTTACCGACCATTTTTTTGAGGCTCTCGATGAAGAAATCGTAAGGGCGCTCGGATTTGTCGAAAGCGACTTTCAAAGTAATGATGAAGACAATTTTCTAACCGTATTGACGGCGGAGTTTGAGGGGGATGAAACACCATTCCCAATCCTCGTGATTAACCGGCGCCACTTCTATGCTCGGGATCGAACTTGCCATGTTCCTTTGCTTAGGGACCTAATTTTGAAAGCTGATTGGCCTGGCGTTCTTGATCGAGAGCGGGACTATAAGCTGGCTTCAGATTGCGGGAATTCATCGTAGGCTCAAGCAATTGTCAAACGGCTTGCCGAGGTGAACAAGTCGAAGGACGTTGTATAGTATCGTCGGCGCACTCAATCCACCTTGACCAACCCACGATTCCTCTACATATCCCCAACCCATGACAGACCTCGCTCATATCCGCAATTTCTCCATCGTCGCGCATATCGACCATGGCAAATCCACCCTTGCTGACCGGCTCATCCAAGAGACCGGAACGGTCAAGGATCGCGACATGAAGGAACAGCTGCTCGACAGCATGGATATCGAGCGCGAGCGTGGCATTACCATCAAGGCCAACACGGTCCGCATCGACTATACGGCGGATGATGGTGAGCATTACGTTCTGAACCTGATCGACACGCCCGGTCACGTGGACTTTGCTTATGAGGTCAGCCGGTCCATGCGCGCGGTCGAAGGCTCTTTGCTGGTTGTGGACTCGACTCAAGGAGTCGAGGCGCAGACGCTCGCGAATGTCTATCAAGCCATCGACGCCGATCATGAGATCGTGCCGGTGCTCAACAAGATCGACCTGCCTGCCTCCGACTGTGACCGTGTGGCCGAACAGATCGAGGATGTGATCGGCATCGACGCGACTGATGCCATTCAGGTCAGCGCCAAGACGGGGCAGGGCATCCACGAAACGCTGGAAGCCATTGTGAAACAGCTGCCCGCACCGCAGGGCAACTTGGATGCGCCACTCAAGGCGATGCTGGTGGATTCGTGGTACGACGCTTATCTGGGCGTCATCGTTCTGGTCCGCATCATGGACGGCACGCTGAAAAAGGGGATGCGGGTCAAGTTCATGTCGAACAACACGCTGCACCATGTCGACCGCGTCGGCGTTTTCCGTCCCGAGATGGAGATGGTCGACAGCCTCGGCCCCGGTGAGATCGGTTTTCTGACCGCATCCATCAAACAGGTCCGCGACACCCGAGTGGGTGACACGATCACCAATGACCGTAACGGGACTGAGGACGCGCTGGACGGCTTCAAACCCGCGCAGCCGGTGGTGTTCTGTGGCCTGTTTCCTGTGGACTCGGCCGAATTCGAAGACCTGCGGGATGCGATCGACAAGCTGGCGCTGAACGACGCCAGCTTCAGCTTTGAAATGGAAACCTCGGCCGCGCTGGGCTTTGGCTTCCGCTGCGGCTTCCTGGGGCTTCTGCACCTTGAGGTCATCCGCGACCGCATCGAACGCGAATATGATATCGAGCTCATCACCACCGCGCCGTCGGTGATCTATCACGTCTACATGAAAGACGGTGAGATGATCGAGCTGCACAACCCCGCCGACATGCCCGACCCGTCCAAGGTCGACCATATCGAGGAACCGCGTATTAAGGCGACTATTCTGGTGCCCGACGAGTATCTGGGTGACGTACTGAAACTCTGCCAGGATCGCCGCGGCATCCAGCTGGACCTGACCTATGCCGGTAGCCGCGCCATGGTCGTCTATGACCTGCCGCTGAACGAGGTCGTCTTCGACTTCTACGACCGCCTGAAATCAGTGACCAAAGGCTATGCCTCGTTCGACTACCAGATGACCGGCTATACCGAGGACAATCTGGTCAAGATGTCGGTGCTGGTGAATGACGAACCGGTCGACGCGCTGTCGACCATGGTTCACCGCGACCGGGCCGAGATGCGGGGCCGGGCGATGTGCGAAAAGCTCAAGGAACTGATCCCGCGCCACATGTTCAAAATCCCGATCCAGGCCGCCATCGGAGGCAAAGTCATCGCCCGCGAGACCCTCTCGGCCCTGCGCAAGGACGTGACCGCGAAGTGTTACGGAGGCGACGCCACGCGGAAGCGCAAACTGCTGGACAAGCAGAAGGCGGGTAAGAAAAAGATGCGCCAGTTCGGAAAGGTGGATATCCCTCAGGAAGCGTTTATTTCCGCACTTAAAATGGATTCTTAATCCATTTTAAGTGCGAGTGCGCGAAAGCGTTTGGCGCAGCCAACTGCGTGCGGCACCCGGTGCAGTAATAGTGCTGGTGGACAGCTAAAGGCTGGCCATTTTACGGCGGGTAGGCGAAAGCGGTTGGCGCAGCCAACTGCTTGCCCACAGGGTCTCAGCGCGAGAACCGAAGAGTTGATAATCTTGTTTTGGTGAATAAACTTGTTTCGAATAGCTTTCGAGGTAGCATTTTGCAGAACGCACTTACTGGCCTGTTTTCGGGTCTTTCTCCGCGATACTATCACTATTGTAGCGCGGCGGCATTTCTTGAAATCGTCAAAAACGGTGAGATTTGGGCTTCTGACTTAGAATCGATGAACGATCCGCGCGAAGTAAAGAATGGCCTTCCTGTAGTCAAAGACTACCTAGACAGCCTTTCATTTGCTGAGGGTTCAGAAAACCAAAAGTTTTTGGAAGAAGTGCGCGCCGCTTTCGATAACTACAAAGAAAAAATCAAATTTCTAGGCGCATCATTTACTCAGCGAAAGGACGATTTGTATTCTTGGATGAACTACTCTGATGGCGGTAAAGGGTTTTCTATCGCAATAGAAGAAGACTATTTTCCTCGGCATTGGTGGCGCAGTGTAATTTACGAGCCGCAACTATTCTCAAAAAGTATTGCGCAAACTTTTGAAGAGCATATGCGCGAGTATTCCGGTTGCGATGCGAACATGAAGGAAAAAATGCCGGTCTTTTGCGCAATCGATTTGGTCTCTTTGACTGCTTCATATAAACACAAGTCTTGGGAAAATGAGCGGGAAACGCGTCTTTTAATACCGTTTGGCTCAATGGCTGGTGAACCGAGCACATTTGAGATTTTTGGTGATCCAGAACCATTTGTTCAAAACGGCGATGTTGGGTTCAGAGCCACCCGAAACAACATTCGAGCTTTCGCTGGTCTTGACTTGGTGCATGCTGATCGAGGGGGTGGTTCGAGGCCATCAATCGCAGAAGTCATCATTGGTCCTAACAATCGGTCTGATAGGGGAGTTGTAGAGATTTTGTTGAATGATTATGGCTTCGATAACGCGACGGTTAGCGGTTCTGAATGCGAATTCGTGGAATAGTAACGTAGTCGATCGGGTTTATCCGAACCGAACCCACCCGCCCGGCGGCACCGCCGGGCCACGTCATGCTGAAAGCATGCCTCTGGCATGATCCGCCCCCGTCAAACCGTAGGTTTGCCTCCGGCAAAACGGGAGGCGCGTTTGCGCCCCGGGGCTCCGCCCGTTCGCGGCTGAATTCGTCCACTGGACGAATTCCAAGACGCCCTCACCCCCTCGGGCCGGCGCTGCCCGCAATTCAAATAACCGACTAACTGTGACCAACCTCACAGCCCCAACTCCGTTCTCCTGTTAATGTTGACCTAACGGCAACCCCGGCGGGAGGCCCCTATGTCCATATCCATGCTCCCACTCATTGCCCTCGGGTCGGCCGGTCTTTATTCCGTGGCCATGATCTCGATGAAGTTCTGGTGGAAGATCCCCGGTGTTGGCCTGACCCTTCTGATCGTTGCCACGCTGTTGGCCGCCGCGACGCTGGAACTTGCCGCGCTGCGCAATGAACGGTTGGGCATCATCTATACCGGTATTCTCGGGGCCGAGGTCGTGCTGATCGCCATCTCCTCATATTTCCTGTTTGGCGAGAACTTTTCTTATCGCGAGGGGGTCGGCATCGCGCTGGTCATTGTCGGGACAGCTCTGGCATGGGCCTGAAGCCCCATTCTAAGCTCCCGGTGAACCAATCATGAAGTTTCCCTTAGGTAAGTTGTAACCTGTGCGCGCCCTCCCAATCTGTTGACCAGACGAAAAGGAGAGAGCCCATGACCAGATACATGACTGCCGGAGCAGCCGCTTTGGCCACGACACTCACCCTTGGAACGGCCGCTCTGGCCGATACCACGCCCGACCTGCGCGGCACGTGGCTGGGGTCTTACACGACCGTTCAACCCAGCCACTACTACAAGGGCGATCAGCCCCGGTTCAATCAGGCCGAATGGATGCTCGACGTCCAGATGCAGGAAGACAATGTCTTCTGGGGGCCCAGCAAGTGGCGCCGTGATGGCGATACAGAATGGAATGAGTACGAGGCCACCGGCACCATAAGTCTCGATGGCTCGGGGTCTATTGGCATCGTTGAAACCTCACCGCTGGTGATCGGAGCCAATGCGCTGATCGACGCGCGGTATGAGGATGGCAAGATCTATGCGGATTTCCGTAGCCTGCGGAATGGAACGACCTACAGCACCGTTCTGGAACGTCAGGTGAACTGAAGCGGTTCCGGCCCGGTCGGACAGTAGGGGGTATGGACCGCCGCCCGATTGTCTGCGCGGCGGAGGTGTAGGTTAGCCAGCCGGGCCGGGCCGCTTCTCAGTAAAGCAACCATTGTCTCCACCAGGGGAGGTGGGCCGGGTGGCGCACATTGCCCGCGACAGGGTTCAGTTGGTTTTGGGTCAGAATGCGGTGTTCCTCGACCCATGGGCATCTGGACCTCGCGGACCTTCAGCGCGGCGTTGCGTGCGGTGACTTACGCGCCATCCGGTCCCAGTTCATGCGATAGTGTGTTTCTCTCGCGTCTGAGTGCGCGATTCGATAGTTTGAGGCGCAGAGAACTTGTCAAACCCGGTGTTTTTCGCCCGGCAGAGTGCATGTTGGCGTTCGCGCTTGCAGCATTGCGCGGAAAAAGGGCGGTTTCTACCCGTATTGGCAAATGCTCCATCAACCCTGCGCAGTGCCGCGCTTTCTCGGATTATCCACAGAAATGTCCCTGCGGATATCAACATTTTATCCCCGTCAATTTTTCATGCTGCAGTGCTATTTTCTTGTCCGAAGCCGGCCGGAATGCCAAAGTCCTGACACCGCCCAGGATCCTCGGAGCCAAAGGCGGTACGCAAAGGGCCGGAGGGTTGGAGCGATTGAGAGGGTCTTGGGATTTTCTCTGAACTTCAAAGACTTACCGTTGAGGTCAGGTGATTGCGGGCAACCCGCCCACGTCAGTTGATCATCCTCTTGGTTTACCGATGCATGCTGTGTTTCCCTATGGGTTCGCAGCAATCGCCAAAGCCCCCTGTGGGGCTGAGGCAAAAGGATCGGAACGTCCCTCGGGGCGCGCCGACCCGGTAAGGCGTCAGGCGTATCCGAAAGGGTACATGCAAAGACCGCGTCTGCGCACCTGACGCCTTTTCCTTTGCCGGATCACGGTTTCATACAGGCTACCACTCACCCCTCTTCTGAACGGGAACGGGGCTCTTTTGCGCGAACAAAAGAGCCCCGGTATTTGGCTTGTGATCAAGTCGTAGGGCCAAGCGTCCAAGCGCGGATGCTTGGTAGTGACACCGGAGCCCGTCTTTCTTGAAATGCCGATGCTTGGTGATCAGGGTCAGAAACGCTTACAGGTTTTCCTGCACGTCTGTTGCAGCGTTCTGGATGGCATCCCCGGCTTTTTCGATGTCTTTGCCAGCGCCTTTTGCAGTTTCGCAGGCGGTCAGGGCAAACAGGCTCAGGCCAATCAGAAATACACGGATCATAGTCGTCTCCTTGGTGCTCGATAAATTTTCGGTAGCAGCTTTCTACTGACCAGACCAGTAGTTAGGAGGCGTCTCTGTCGCAGAATAGCTCGTAGACAACTTCAAGAATCCGACGTGGACGATCGTCTGCCAAACGATAGTAGATTGCTTTGCCTTCCCGCCGAGGTACGACCAATCCTTCAAGGCGCAAACGCGACAACTGCTGGGATACGGCGGCTTGCCGCGCGGACAAAAGCCCTTCCAGTTCTGTGACGGACTTCTCACCAGATACCAGATGGCACAAAATCATCAGGCGTCCTTCGTGACTAATTGCCTTTAGAAAATTAGATGCAAGCGCGGCGTTTTCTACCATGCGATACATGTCTTCTTGGGGCATGTCCTGGGACAACTGTGGAAGTGCCATCGTTCTAGTTCCTTGCTAACCCCGTCAATGGGTAACGTTATCATATTACGGCGCAACTACGCCGTTCACTCACCTACATGTTTCGTGCATTTTGTTCCATATGTATAAATCAAAATACCGTGATGAGTGAAAGGGGAACCCTCGCCGCTTTTCCCCGTATACTAAGGCTGTGTGGTTTAGGCGGTGGCTCAAAAGTATTCCGGATCGCGAACAACGGGTCGAGCTGTGCGGAATTGGTGTCATCCTACATTCCTTCATCGTTCTCGCTTGCCCCCCCTTGCAGCCCCCCCGAGCCAACACTAAGACTTGGGTAATACTTGTTGGGGTAGTGTCCCGATCCATAGCAAAGCAGGCAGGTTCCGAATGTTCGATCCCGTAGATACCTACATGAATACGCTCGTTCCCATGGTCGTCGAGCAGACCAGCCGGGGCGAACGCGCTTACGATATTTTCTCACGTCTGCTGAAAGAGCGGATCATCTTCATCAACGGCCCGATTCATGATGGAATGAGCCATTTGGTCGTCGCGCAGCTGTTGCACCTTGAGGCCGAGAATCCGAACAAGGAAATCTCGATCTACATCAACTCGCCTGGTGGTGTAGTGACAAGCGGTTTGTCGATTTACGATACAATGCAGTACATCAAGCCGAAATGTTCCACATTGGTGATCGGTCAGGCGGCGTCGATGGGGTCGGTTTTGTTGGCTGGCGGCGAGAAGGGAATGCGTTTCTCCTTGCCCAACAGCCGTATCATGGTTCACCAACCCAGCGGTGGCTACCAAGGCCAAGCCAGCGACATCATGATTCATGCAGCCGAGACGCAAAAGCTGAAGGATCGCCTGTATGACATTTACGTGCGTCATACCGGGCAGACCAAAAAGGCGGTTGAAAAAGCGCTTGACCGTGACAACTTCATGAGCCCGGAAGAGGCGAAAGACTGGGGCCACATCGACGAAATCGTCGAAAACCGTGCAAAAATGGACACAGATGAGGCCTGAGACCGACACTCCGCGCCTTGGGCGCGGGGTTCATTTTGAGATTGTAGCCGCCAGAGTGCTGGCCTAAGCTGCACAAACAGGCGTAAGCGCATCCCTGACGGGGTGCAGGGACGAGGCCCGAAAGGTAGATCATGGCGACGAATTCAGGCGGCGACGGTAAGAACACGCTCTACTGCAGTTTCTGCGGGAAAAGCCAGCACGAGGTGCGAAAACTGATCGCAGGCCCGACCGTATTCATCTGTGATGAATGTGTCGAGCTGTGCATGGACATCATCCGCGAAGAGACCAAGGCCAGCGGGCTGAAGTCGTCTGATGGCGTTCCAACGCCAAAGGATATTTGCGAGGTTCTCGACGATTACGTGATCGGTCAGGCCACAGCCAAGCGTGTTTTGTCGGTGGCGGTTCACAACCACTACAAACGTTTGAATCATGCTCAGAAAGCTGGCAGCGATATTGAACTGGCGAAGTCGAATATTTTGCTGATCGGTCCCACCGGTTGCGGCAAGACTCTGCTGGCTCAAACACTGGCCCGCATCCTGGATGTTCCGTTCACCATGGCTGACGCAACGACGTTGACCGAAGCTGGCTATGTGGGCGAAGATGTCGAAAACATCATCCTCAAGCTCCTTCAAGCCAGTGAGTACAACGTTGAGCGCGCGCAGCGCGGCATCGTCTATATTGACGAGGTCGACAAGATCACGCGCAAGTCCGAAAACCCATCGATCACGCGCGACGTGTCGGGCGAGGGCGTGCAGCAAGCGCTGCTGAAGCTGATGGAAGGCACCGTGGCCAGCGTTCCGCCGCAAGGAGGGCGCAAGCATCCTCAGCAGGAATTCCTGCAAGTGGATACCACCAATATCCTGTTCATCTGCGGCGGCGCGTTTGCGGGCCTGGATAAGATCATCGCGCAGCGTGGCAAAGGCTCGGCCATGGGTTTCGGAGCCGATGTGCGCGACAATGATGATCGTGGCGTTGGCGAGATTTTCAAGGATTTGGAGCCCGAGGATCTGCTTAAATTTGGTCTGATCCCAGAATTTGTTGGGCGTTTGCCAGTTCTGGCAACGCTGGAGGATCTCGACGAAGATGCTCTGGTCACTATTTTGACAAAACCCAAGAACGCTTTGGTCAAGCAGTATCAGCGCCTGTTCGAGCTGGAAGACGTCGAACTCGACTTTACCGATGACGCATTGAAAGCGATTGCCAAGAAGGCCATCGAGCGCAAAACCGGTGCACGGGGACTGCGGTCGATCCTGGAAGACATTCTGCTGGATACCATGTTCGAATTGCCCGGCATGAAGAATGTCAGCGAAGTTGTGGTGAACGAAGAGGCCGTCGCGTCCGAGTCTCAACCTTTGTTCATCTATGCGGATGCGGCTCCTGAATCAGCTTCTGCTGGGTAAGCTGCCCTGTCGCGGCTATTGTTTTTGACAATGCGGTTGGGGGCTTTGCCCCCGCCGCCGCAGTTGATTTTCTTGGAAAAAAGTCAGGCCAAATGAACGCAGGGGTCCTGCGATGGGCATGGCGGTTTGCGGATTGCCAACAACAAAGAGGGAGCGATATGGCGATCCAGCGGATCTCATCAGGCGGCGAATTTGAGGAAAAAGTTGGTTACTGCCGCGCGGTCGTTGCCGGCGGGTGGGTTCACGTGGCCGGCACAGTTGGGCAAGGTGAAGATATTGTTGCGCAGTGCCGTTCCGCGCTGGCGACCATCGAAACTGCTCTGCAAAATGCCGGGGCAAGTTTTAAAGATGTTGTGCGGGTGACATACATGTTGCCGGATCGTATAGAGTTTGAGCCGTGTTGGCCCATTCTGGCTGAAACCTTCGGCGCAAATCCTCCGGCTGCGACTATGATTGAGTGTGGGCTGATCGACCCAAAATACAGGATCGAAATTGAAGTGACCGCGTTTCTGCCGGAGTGACGCAGGCGACCCCAGTGGCACTGGACCTTGGCGAGCCTTTGGTCCATACCTTTCCTCGACCGAAATGCCGGAGGCACCCGATGGGAATCCTGAACAGTCTTTTGCGAGCCGTGACCTGGTGGAACGGGTCCACTCTGAACACGCAGATCTATACGTCGCGTAAGGGCGTCAAAGTTGGCGAAGACAATGAAGGCAATGTGTTTTATCGAACGGCGGATGACAGCAAGCGCTGGGTGATATTCAACGGCGAGGCTGAAGCCAGTCGAGTTGACCCGGAATGGCACGGCTGGTTGCACCGCACCTGGGACGAACCTCCGACGGACAAACCTTTACCGCATAAATCCTGGGAAAAACCACATCAGGAAAACCTGACGGGTACTGCGCTGGCTTATACGCCGGCCGGATCGCTGCGTCGGGCCGAACCGGTTGAGCGCAAAGATTATGAGGCCTGGAGCCCGGAATAAGCGAGGCAAAGATGTCGAGCCATAATTGGACCGAAGTTGTTGTCGGTGGCGTCGTGTTGGCCGGTGCGCTGGCATTTGGTGTTTACGCCAGCCAATCGACGGGCCTGTCGAAGGGCGCGGCCGGGTATGAACTTGGCGCGTCTTTCAGATCGTTGGAAGGGGTCGGTGTCGGGACGGATGTTCGTCTTGCAGGTGTCAAGATTGGAACCGTGACCGGCGTGACGCTGAACGCGGATACTTATCGCGCAGACACGACCTTCACCATTGCCGATGGCGTCCTGGTGCCGGATGACAGCGCCATTGTGATCTCGTCCGAGGGGCTGCTGGGCGGAAATTTCGTCGAGTTAATGCCCGGCGGGTCACCATTCTATTTCGAACCCGGAGACGAGATTGAGGATACGCAAGGCGCGGTCAGTCTGATCTCTCTGCTGGTCAAGTTTGTGGCCGGAGATGGCAGCGAATGATCCGCGCTGCTTTAATTGCCCTTCTTATGGTCGGGACCAGCGCTGTTGCTCAGCAAAAGGTCCAGTCCGGTCCGGGGGCCATGTTGCGCGGATTGGACAAAGTCAGCGGTCAGACCGTCGATGTTGAAATGCAAAGCGGTGAGACCGAAGCTGTTTTTGGCTTGGACGTTGCCCTGGGGGATTGCCGCTATCCGGTTGACAACCCGACGGGTGACGCGTTTGCCTATTTGACGATTTGGGAAACGGGGAAAGCTGATCAGTTGTTTGACGGCTGGATGATTGCAACATCCCCAGCCCTGAACGCGCTGGATCATGCGCGTTATGATGTCTGGGTGATCCGCTGTATTACACCTGCTGCGGACTGATCTATTGATGCTGTGAAATCGGCGCTGAGATTCAGAGCCTCTTCCAGTTCCTTTTTGTAAGCGCTGCGTGGAATTTCGATGGCACCCAATGAAGCCAGGTGTGCGGTTAGAAACTGCGTATCGAACAGGTGGAATCCGGTTTGTCGCAGGCGGTCCACAAGATAGGCAAGGGCGATTTTCGACGCATCCGTTCGGCGTGAGAACATGCTTTCCCCAAAGAATGCAGCCCCCAAGGTTACACCATAGACACCGCCCACAAGTGCGGCTCTGTCCCAGACTTCAAGAGAATGGGCATAACCTGTTTGGTGCAATTGGCGGTACAGATCGTGCAGCTCTGCGTTGATCCAGGTGTCGGCCCGGTCGGCACAGCCATCCACGACGCCTGAAAAGTCCTGATTGATCGTGATATCGAACCCGCAATTGCGGATGCGGCGTGAAAGACTACGCGAGACATGGAACCCGTCCAACGGAAAGACGCCGCGAAACTTTGGATCGACCCAGAACAACTCGGGATCATCGCGATGTTCGGCCATCGGGAAAATGCCGATGGAGTACCCGTGCAGCAAAAGTTCAGCGGATAGGCTCATTTTGGGTAAGAGGGAACCGGAAGGCGTGCGCCCTCCGGTTCTTGGAGGTTACTATTCCATATTCTCCGCAAGCCAGCGCTCCAGCCAGTGGATGTTGTAATCGCCGCTGTGCAGGTCGGGTTCCTGCAACAAGGCATGGAACAGAGGGACTGTGGTATCGATGCCGTCCACGATCAACTCTCCCAGCGCGCGATCCAGACGCGCCAGAGCTTCGGCCCGGTCGCGGCCCTGAACGATCAGCTTCGCGATCAGCGAGTCATAGTAGGGTGGGATCGAGTAGCCGTCATAGAGAGCTGAATCCATCCGCACGCCCAGACCGCCCGGCGCGTGATAGGCCGTAATCTTGCCCGGGCAAGGTGAAAAGTTCGGCAGCTTTTCGGCGTTTATCCGAACCTCAATGGCGTGGCCGTTGATTTCCAGATCCTCTTGCCCAAATGACATCGGTTCGCCTGCGGCCACACGGATTTGCTCGCGCACCAGATCGACGCCAAAGATGCCTTCGGTGACAGGATGTTCCACCTGAAGGCGGGTGTTCATTTCGATGAAATAGAACTCGCCGTTTTCATAGAGGAACTCGATGGTGCCCGCGCCGATATAGTTGATCTTGGCCACGGCATCTGCACAGACCTTGCCGATCCTGGCGCGTTCTTCGGGGGTGATGCAGGGGCCGGGGGCCTCTTCAAACACTTTCTGGTGCCGGCGCTGCAACGAGCAGTCGCGTTCACCCAGATGCACGGCTTTGCCCTTGCCGTCACCGAAGACCTGAATTTCGATATGACGGGGAGTGGTCAGGTATTTCTCGATATAGACCTCGTCATTGCCAAAGGCGGCCTTGCCCTCAGCGCGCGCGGTCATAAAGGCGCTTTCCATCTCGTCGGCGTTCATCGCGACCTTCATGCCACGACCGCCGCCACCAGCGGTAGCCTTGATGATGACGGGATAGCCGAATTCCTCTCCGATACGCTTGGCATCTTCCAGCGTGGGAACGCCACCGTCCGAGCCGGGCACGCAGGGCACACCCAGCGCCTTCATCGTGTCCTTGGCGGTGATCTTGTCGCCCATCACGCGGATATGTTCCGCGGTGGGGCCGATAAAGGTAATGCCGTGATCTTCGACGATCTGCACGAACTCGGCATTCTCTGACAGGAAGCCATAGCCAGGGTGGATCGCTTGCGCACCTGTAATCTCACAAGCCGAGATGATCGCCGGTACGGACAGATAGCTTTGCGGTGAAGGAGGGGGGCCAATGCAGACCGATTCGTCTGCCATGCGCACGTGCATCGCGTCGCTGTCAGCGGTGGAATGGACGGCGACCGTCTTAATCCCCATCTCGCGGGCGGCGCGGATGACGCGCAGGGCGATCTCGCCTCGGTTGGCAATCAGGATCTTGTCGAACATGGGCCCGCCTTACTCGATGATGACCAGAGGGGTGCCGAATTCCACTGCGTCGCCATCGCCAACCAGAATGCGTTTAATCGAGCCCGATTTGGGGGCGTGGATGTGGTTCATGGTTTTCATCGCTTCGACGATCAGCAGTGTGTCGCCTTCAGAAACAGAAGCACCGACGCTAATGAATGCAGGCGCGCCGGGTTCGGGCTGCATATAGACCGTTCCAACCATAGGCGAGGTGACAGCGCCAGGGTGATTGGCCGGGTCTTCTTGCGCTGCGGGGGTTTCGGTTGCGACAGGGGCAGCCGAAGGGGCGACGGCTGGTGCGGGGGCCGCGGCGGGTACTGCGACCTGAACCGGAGCGGCTGCGGCCTTTGTCATGCGGCTGACGCGCACGTTGAGGCTGTCTTCCTCGCCATATTCGCGTTTGACCTGCAGTTCCGTCAGGTCGTTTTCGCGCAGCAATTCAGCCAGAGCCTTGATGAATGCCACATCCGCTTCGTGTTTGGTATCTGTCATGAGTGTCCTCGACGGTTCCCCTTTGGCCCGTCTGTTTTTGCGGGCTCTAATCAAATTACGCAGCGTTATAGGCCAAGCAGCCGTGCATGAAAAGCGCCGACTCGCACCATTGCGAGCTGGTTTGCCGCTTAAATTAAGGGGCCGAATGGGTCACAATGGCATTCCCGACAGCTTTGCGACCAACTCAGAAAGTTTTCGAGCGCCGAACTTTTCAAGCAAGCGGGCACGATAGGCTTCGATTGTCCGATAACTCAGCCCCAGTTCCCCACCGATTTCCTTAGCCGACAAGCCGCGACACGACAGGATGGCCACCTCGCGTTCACGTACCGTCAACTCAACCAGAGGCCGTTCTTCCGAGATGTCGGAAAAGCTCCAGATACCGTGTCGGAACGGGTCATCAGGGGTGAGTGAGCGGCCCCGAGCGCGGCACCAGAACAGATCGCCATTGCGCCGCCGCATGACGCGTTCATCGGTGTAGTATCCGGTGTCGCGCATCACCTGCAGGCTGCGCTCTCCGATCCGCTCCCAATCGGCGACCGAGGGATAGAGGTGCAGCAAAGGCATATTGCGATAGTCAGCTTCCTCACCACCAAACGTGCGCGAGAACTGCAGATTGCAGCGCCGGATAATCCGGTTCTCCAGCTCTACAAGGCCGATGGGTGCGTATTCAAAGGCGGGGTCGCTCATGTGGGTATCGTGCCGGGAAACAGCACGGAAGAGAAGGGGTGAAGCAACTTCTTACATGATGATGACAAGTTGCGCTGTCGTGGAGTGTGTCTGGATTGTGTAAACTATGTAAATCGAAATAGAAAATTTTGACCTAACTAAATGAGAAATATAGTATGTTTCGAAAATAATTTGGGGTGCTTAGCTTGTCGCGGGTCAGGAGGCAACTAACATGCGTGACGCTTTGACTGGAAGCCGCATTCGCGAGCGGCGGCAGATTGCCGGGCTTAAGCAAGCGGAACTGGCCCGTTTGGCGGGGATTTCGGCCTCTTACCTGAACCTTATCGAGCACAATCGCCGTCGGATCGGGGGTAAGTTGCTGGTGGATATTGCTGCGGCCCTGTCGGTTGAACCATCGGTGTTGACGCGAGGGATAGAAGCCACGCTGGTGTCGGCCTTGCGCGAAGCGGCAGATGACGCGGTTGGCCAGAATGCAGAGTTGGACAGCTTGGAGGAGTTCGCCGGGCGCTTTACCGGCTGGGCAGGTGTTCTGGCGCAGATGCATCGCCGTGTCGTCTCGCTCGAACGAAATGTTGAGATCCTATCGGACCGGCTGACTCATGACCCCCATCTGGCGGCCTCGATGCACGAGGTTTTGTCGACCGCGGCAGCGATTCGATCTACGGCCGCGATTCTTGCGGATACTGAAGACATCGAGGCTGAATGGCGCGAACGGTTCCATAAAAACCTGCACCAGGATGCCGAGCGGTTGGCGGACAGCTCCAAGGCGTTGGTGACATTTCTGGATGAAAGCGACGCAGCCGTCGACCCGCGTGGCGTTCCGTTGGAGGAGGTCGAAGCGTTTTTCCAGGCCCGCGATTATAGTTTCACGGAACTGGAAGAGGGGGGCGCTACGGATGCCGTCGATCTGAGCAGCCTAAATACCACAGCAGCCCAAACCTTGGCACGCGAGATGTTGGAGATTTACAGGGCTGACGCCCGGGCAATGCCACTGGATGCTGTCGCCGCTCGTGTTCGGGGCGCCCAACCAGACCCTGTTGATTTGGCCCATCATTTTTCTGTCGACATGGCGACCGTGCTGCGGCGTTTGGCTTTTTTGCCAGAAAGTGTTGTTTCTGAACCGGCGGGGTTGGTGTTGTGCGATGCATCCGGCAGCATCTTGTTTCTAAAACCAACACCAGGATTTGCCATGCCCAGACATGGCGAGGCTTGTCCGCTTTGGCCTGTTTTCACGGCGCTGAACCGACCTTTGGTTCCGGTGCGTAAGCAAGTCGAGCAAACCGGGCGGGCTTCGGCTGAGTTCGAGTGCTTTGCCTATGCGTGGCCCCATGCGGTGCCGGGCTATGATCAGGATCCGGCTTATCGATCCGTCATGTTGGTACGGCCGGTTCAAGAGCAAGCCGGTGATGCACCGGTTACGCAAGTTGGGCCGAACTGCCGGGTCTGCCCCCGCAACGAATGCACCGCTCGCCGCGAACCGTCGATTTTGAGCGAAGGTTTTTGACACTTTCCTGACAGAACGCTTAATCTGATCCTAATCGGTTGCGGGACGGACGACCGGTTTTGGGGAGGAACAGAAAATATGAGCCGCAAGGTTCTGTTGATCGAGGACGAGCCGAACATTGCCGAAGCAATCCGGTTTCTGTTGTCCCGCGAGGGGTGGCAGGTCGAGATTCATGGCGATGGCTCCGATGCGCTTGAGGTTATCCAGGGGGCTCAGCCCGACTTGGTTATTCTGGATGTTATGTTGCCGGGTAAAAACGGCATGGATATTCTGCGCGATCTCAGAGAGATGGAAGAACTGGCAAGCCTTCCGGTCTTGATGCTGACGGCGCGCGGGCAGTCGCGCGACCGGGAAATGGCGGAAAATGCAGGCGTTAGCCGCTTTATGACCAAACCGTTTTCCAACGCCGAAGTGTTGACGGCTGTGCGTGATCTTCACGCGCAGGCGACGCAAATGTAATGTCAGACGAGAGCGACAAAGGTCAGCCATCCAGCCCCAGACCCTCGCTTTTTCTGGAACGTCAAAGCTATCGCCGTCGCAGACTGACGGATGCGGCCCGGTTTTTGCCGTTTCTTGGGGCGCTCTTGTTCGCACTGCCGCTTCTTTGGCCCGACCGGTCCAGCGGAGATGCGGCCGTACCGCTTTCTTCGGCAATTTTCTACATCTTCGTCTGCTGGGGCGCGCTGATCTTGATCAGCGTGATTTTCGGCTTTGCCGCGCGCCGTATGCGCACGCCCGAGGACCCTGAAACAGGGGCCGAGTGATGACCACCGTAAACGTTCTGATTCTGGTTTGTCTGGGCTATGTGGTCTTTCTGTTTGCCGTCGCCTTCGCTGCGGATCGCATGGCTGCTGCTGGGCGTGGGAAATGGTTGCGCTCGCCGCTGATCTACACCTTGTCGCTGTCGATCTATTGCACCGCCTGGACCTTCTATGGCGCCGTGGGCAACGCCGCGCGGTCAGGGTTGGAGTTTGTTACGATCTATCTTGGCCCGACACTGGTCATGGTCAGCTGGTGGTGGGGGCTGCGCAAACTGGTGCGTGTGGGGCGCAGTCAAAGAGTGACCTCAATCGCGGACCTGCTGTCGTCTCGATATGGTAAATCAAACACGCTGGCGGTCTGCGTAACCATTCTGGCGGTATTGGGCGGAACGCCATATATCGCGCTACAGCTGCAATCGATTACCCTGTCTTTCTCGATCTTTGCCGAAGCTGACCCATCGGGCCTGTATCGCGAAGGGTCCAGTGTATTTTGGGTTGCGGCTGGCTTGGCCGTTTTTGCCATCCTCTTCGGAACGCGCAATCTGGACGTGAACGAACGCCACCACGGGGTGGTTACGGCCATCGCGGTGGAGGCTATCGTCAAGCTGTTTGCGTTGATTGCGGTCGGCGTTTTTGTCGTGTGGGGCATCGCTGGCGGTATCGGCCCGATGATGGAGCGGATCGACGCGTCGGAAATCGGGCAGTGGCATGTTGATGCCGGGCGGTGGACGACCTTTATATTCCTGTCGGCGGCGGCCTTTATCTGTTTGCCGCGCATGTTCCAGGTGATGGTGGTCGAGAATGACGACGAAAGCCATCTAAGAACTGCTGCCTGGGCTTTCCCCCTCTACTTGCTGTTAATGAGCTTGTTTGTAGTACCGATTGCCGTAGTGGGTCTGGACCTGCTGCCCGAAGGGGCTAACCCCGACCTTTTCGTCCTGACCGTACCGTTGTCGCAAGGCAATGACTGGCTGGCGATGCTGTCTTTCATCGGCGGGTTTTCTTCTGCGACATCGATGGTGATCGTAACAGCCATGGCTTTGTCCACGATGGTGTCGAACCATGTTGTCATGCCCATCTGGCTGAACACACAAGAAGGTACGGGCTCGGTCTCTGGCGATGTGCGCAATATCGTATTGATGGCCCGTCGTGTGTCCATCGCGGTTGTTATGGCGTTGGGCTTTTTCTACTACCGCCTGTCCGGAGGCGGTGCAGCGCTGGCTTCAATCGGATTGATCGCTTTTGCGGGGATTTCTCAAATTTTGCCCGCTTTGGTCGGCGGTCTGTTTTGGCGCGGGGCCACGCGAACCGGGGCTCTGGTTGGGCTGACGGTCGGTTTTGTTTTGTGGATTTACACCTTGTTGTTGCCCGGCATGAGCGGCGCGTCGATGCCGGAAACGGTGTTGCAGAACGGATTGTTCGGCATCAGCTGGCTGCGCCCACAGGCCTTGTTCGGGATCGAGGGGATCGACCCAATGGTCCATTCCGTGATGTGGTCACTGTTGCTGAACACAATCGCGTTCTGTGTGGCTTCTTTGCTGAGTTTTCCCAGCCCGTTGGAACGGTTGCAGGGCGCGCAATTTGTCAATGTTTTCGATCATTCGGTCGCGCCGCGTGGCTGGTCCGGATCGGTCGCGCAAAGCGAAGATTTGATGATCATGACCCAGCGGATTCTGGGCACCGGGCCCGCGCAGGAGTTTTTCCAGGCCGAGGCCGAGAAACAAGGAGGTCGATCGCATCTGCCCGAGCCCACGCCAGCATTCCTGGGCCGCCTTGAACGCGAATTGAGCGGATCAGTTGGAACGGCCACGGCTCACGCGATGATTGGGCAGATCGTCGGCGGCTCGTCGGTTTCGGTCGAAGACCTTTTGGCTGTTGCGGATGAGTCAGCGCAATTGCTGGAGTATTCCAGTCAGCTTGAGGTGAAGTCCTCTGAACTCAGCCGGACGGCACGGCAACTGCGCGAAGCAAATGCCAAACTCACGCAGGTTTCGGCGCAAAAGGACAACTTTTTGAGTCAGGTCAGTCATGAGTTGCGGACGCCGATGACCTCGATCCGCGCGTTTTCTGAAATCATGCGCGATACCGAAGGGCTGAGCAGGGATGAGCAGACCCGATACGCGACGATCATCCATGACGAAGCGCTGCGTTTGACCCGCTTGCTGGATGATCTGTTGGATCTGAGCGTGCTGGAAAACGGGCAAGTCAATCTCAACTTGGGTGATGATAGTCTGCGCTCGGTCCTGGATCGGGCCGTGTCCAGCGCATTGGCTGGTGCTGGGCGCAAGATAAGCGTGCGTCGCGCCCGTGCGGCCGAACGGATTGTCTTGCACACGGATCTGGACAGGTTGGGGCAGGTGTTCATTAACCTGATCTCAAACGCACAGAAATACTGTGACGCGGACGAGCCCGTTCTGACCATTTCCGCATATGATGTTGGCGGGCGCGTAATCATAGATTTCATCGACAATGGCAGTGGCATTCCGCCCGGCGCGCGCTCGATGGTGTTCGAGAAATTTGCCCGCGTCGGCGGCGACAAGGCCGGAGGGGCAGGTCTGGGCTTGGCAATTTGCCGCGAAATCATGCAGCGGTTGGGGGGCGAGATCAGCTATTTACCGGGGCAGGGCGGGGCGGCGTTCCGAGTCAGCCTGCCATTGGCGCACCGACAGGCCGCCCAGTGAAGCGGACATAAAGAACTTCGTAACGTCCGACGGTGTAAACCTGTTGCCAATTGCTGAAACAATTGGTGATCAGGCGTTATGTCAGAACCCGTCAATGCCGCATTGGTGCGCAAACTGTCCGCTGGGCAAAAGGATTTGGACGACCGGCCGCGCTCGGTTCTGCGGGCGCTGCGCTTGGGGTTCGCGCGGGCCGCGGGGGATCGCCTGAACTTGCCGCTTGCAGTGATCGGGGCCAGACAAACCAGTCAGTCTGCTGAACATCTGGTTGAAGCGATTGGTCAAGACTGGTTACTATTGGAGTTTGATGGGCCACAGGGACGTGCAGCCACGTGCTTGGACTCGCACTTGGTGTCCGCCATCGTTCAAACGCAAACCATCGGTGAGGTGATGTCGGACGCGCCAACACCACGGGCCTTTACAGATACCGACGCCGCCATGGTTGCGCCATTGGTCGAAGCGGCCTTGGCTCGATCTGCGGGTCTAATCGACCCGACGACAGAACAAGTTTGCCTTGAGGGAAACGAGTATTCGTCACGCGCGGCAGATTTGCAGAGCTTGTCTCTGACCATGACCGAGGATGAGTATCGCATCTTCGACCTGACCGTCGATTTGGCCAACGGGGTACGGCAAGGGCAGATTTCGGTCATTTTACCCGAAGCACCGGTTGCGCCAGAAGTTGTGGAGGAAACCCCAAGCCCTGCAGGCCCCCGCATTGAACAGTCTTCGGGTATGGTAAGGGCGGATTTGAATGCGGCCTTGTGTCGGATGACGTTGCCATTGTCCGCGTTGTCTGGGATGCAGGTTGGTGATGTCCTGCCGTTGCGCGGCGCGCGCTTGGATCGAGCTGAGGTTCTGACGATTGAACGAACGCGAGCAGGTGTTGGTCGCTTGGGACAGTGCGGTGGTCTAAGGGCCATTCGATTAAACGAGCATGCTGCTTTACCAGCGCTGAGCGGAGCAGAAGCCCAGGAGTTTATCGAAAGCCGGGGAGGGCTAAACCCTCAGGGCAGCCTGGACGCGCCAATTGACAGCGCCGTTGAAATCACGCCCCCGGTGCCCTTGGCCGAGACCGGTGGGACCCTTGCGGGGGATTTGGTCATTGGCGACTCTGAGCAGATGGTGGCGGAAATCTCGCAGCTGGCCGGTCTGAACGCATCAGAACCAGGGCTGGGTGAACAGTAATAACGCTTTAGGTCTAACCAGCCTTACTGCGAAGTTGCTCGAGAGCAGGGCGCAGACCGTCCAACTGGTATCCGGCGTTTGTGGTCGCGGTCAGGATGTCATCCGTGCTCATATGTTCGCATTGACCCAAAGCCCAAATCACTGAACATCGCGTGCCCGAAGCGCAATAGGCCAAGACCGGTCCGCTACAATTTTCCGCCATATCGCGCTGACGCTGCACATTCTCGGGCGTCATGGTCTGATGGGTCAACTCAAGCACTTCGTATTCCATGCCCGCAGCGCGCACTGCATCACCGATCGCGTCGGATCGCATTGTGGGTGGAACTTCGACGTTGGGTCGGTTGCAGATCACTTTGACAAAGCCGGCAGCAGCTATCGCTGGCACATCATCAACTGTGATCTGCGGTGAGACGGCATAGCGGGGGGTGATCGGTCGAATCTCCATGCCAATTCCTTAGGCTGCGTTTGCTGCTCTGTCCAGTTGCGCGCCAAAGGTCGGGGCCAGGAACATACCAACCACCATTGCGACCAGAAAAACCAGTCCTCCAAGCCCACCATAACTCAGCGAGGCCATGGCCGGTCCGGGGCAGAGCCCAACCAGCCCCCAACCCATGCCGAATAGGACTGAACCCACAACCAGTCTACGATCCACTTCGGGCTTCGCAGGAGGCGGAAATTCATTCCCGGTCAAAGGCTTGCGCCCGGTCGTCAGTCGCCATGCGACCAGCATTGGCAAAATGGCGCCCCCCATAACAAACGCCAAAGTCGGATCCCAGTTGCCGAATACGTCCAGCCATCCTTGAACTTTTGTCGTATCGGTCATGCCAGAAATCAACAATCCGGCACCAAATAGTGATCCAGCTGTTAGGGCAACAAGAAGGCGCATCAGATCAATCCCCAGATATGGCGTAGCAGAACAAGGGTCACGCCCCCGGCGAGAATGTAGAAGACGGTGGCCACAATGCCGCGGAGTGAGAACCGAGAGATGCCGCAGACCCCGTGACCAGATGTGCAGCCATTGGCGATACGTGTGCCGATGCCAACCAGCAAACCAGCTATGACAACAAGGCCCAAGTTGCTGGTGAGATGCGTTTGGGCCTCGGGCGCGATCAGCGGTCGCAGCAGAAGAGGCATGCCGATCAGGCCTGCAACAAAGGCCAACTTCTCGGCCTTCGTATCGCGGGCGCTGCCGTCAACAAGGCCGCCCAGAATGCCGCTTGCGCCCATAACCCGGCCATTCCCAAGCAGGTAAACTGCGCCGCCCAGCCCAATCAGTAAACCGCCGCACAGGCCCCAGACCCATTCTATTTCCATAAGTTATATCCTTTTTTAACTCGCGTCAGAGCTTGTTGACCGGCAGTTTCAGAAAGACATCACCTTGCTCATCCGCCGGAGGCATCTGCCCTGCGCGCATATTCACCTGTAAGGAGGGCAAGATCAGGCGCGGCATCGCCAAGGTCGCATCACGTGCGTCGCGCATTTCCACAAATTCTTCGATACTACGCCCCTGTCCGATGTGCACGTTCAGCGCCTTTTGCTCACCCACCGTTGTTTCCCAAGCGTATTCTTCACGGCCCGGCGCTTTGTAATCGTGGCCCACATAGATGCGCGTTTCATCAGGCAGGGCCAGAATTTTCTGGATCGACTCATACAAGGTTGCCGAAGAGCCGCCGGGGAAGTCGCAGCGCGCTGTACCAAAATCAGGCATGAACAGCGTGTCGCCCACAAAGGCGGCGTCGCCAATGACATAGGTTAGGCAGGCAGGTGTGTGACCCGGAGTGTGCAGCACGTCGCCGCGCATCTGGCCAATGTGGAAACTGTCACCTTCCGAGAACAACGCATCGAACTGACTGCCATCGCGTTGGAATTCGGTTCCTTCATTGAAGACCTTGCCGAACGTGTCCTGAACAGTAACGATCTGGGCACCAATCCCGATCTTGCCGCCAAGTTCCTGTTGCAGATAGGGGGCCGCAGACAGGTGATCGGCGTGAACGTGGCTTTCTAAAACCCATTCGACCTTGAGATCGCGACTGCGCACATAGTCGATGATTTGATCTGCAGATGTGGTCGCTGTTCGACCCGAGGCATGATCGAAATCCAAAACACTGTCGATGATGGCGCAGGCGCGCCCTTGTGGTTCGTGAACGACGTAGGACACCGTAAAGGTCTGATCGTCGAAAAACGCTTTCACTGCGGGCGTCATGAGGTCCTCCGTTTCCGTTGTGTATATCATATATGTAATTTGGAATGTGACACAACTGCCAATCTGAATTTGATGCCCGTCAAGGCAGGTTCGGTTAAATTGGCTTAAACTTTAACCTATCTGCGCCGAATTGCCGAAATTACGAATACGTCAGGCAAATTCCCGCACAAGTTCAGGTTAATATCTGTGGGTCGTATTCCCGTTACCTATATTTGGAATACTGGCAACACTTGGGAGGATGGTTATGACAGCAACTAATCTGTATTCCGAAGCAGAACAGCTTGAGCAGAAACTGGAAGGCGCGTGTCTGGACACGCGGTTGGCGCTTCAACCGAGTGTAAGCAAGGTTGTAGATCGTATGCGCCAGCAGGGGATGCATGTGCCATCTCGATTGCGGCGTCTCGATGCGGCGTTGTGTGAAGACGCTATGGAAGCGCAGTTCGACAACCTGCCGATCTGACAAGGGGGGTCATCCGAAGGAAATCCCTAGGATAACCATCATCAGTCCAATCACAGACAAGAACAAAGAGGCCAGGTTCCAGGGCAGAACGCCCTGAACCACCGCGCGCAACTCGTCATCCGACAAACCGGCCTTGCGCGCTTTCATCACGCGAAGAATACACCAGACCAGACCAAAGAGCCCGGCAAGGGAAAGGGCTGCACCGCCCCAGGTGATGAATTCGAACATGGTTCCCCACATCTCATCGTGAACTGACACCGCGCTTAACGGATCGAATCAGATCGTACAAGTGCGACCGGGGATTGGGTGCTTGCGACCCGGGCGGCAGCACTGTATCCGGCATCTTGCATCAGATTTTCAGCCTTTGGGAGAGACGCATATGGAAGATATCACCGAAGATCAGGCCGCCGCCAACTATCGCGTAACAGCAGGCGAGCTGCGCCAGTTCATCGAACGGTTTGAACGTCTGGATGCCGAGAAAAAGGACCTGGCCGAGCAACAGAAGGAAGTCATGGCCGAAGCCAAGGCGCGGGGCTACGACACCAAGGTCATGCGTAAGGTGATCGCGTTGCGAAAGCGGGACAAGGATGACATCGCCGAGGAAGAGGCGGTTTTGGAAATGTATAAAGAAGCGCTGGGCATGTGAGCCTTCCAAAGGGGCGGGGCAGCGCCACGCCCTTATTAATCGGGAAGAGGGATGTCTTGTAACTGGATTTCCCGACACATTTACAGCCGCATTTGCATCAAAGTGCATTGTTCTCATCCGGTTGTGACTGTAAGGGGAATGCAGGGCCCGACAAGGCCGCGCCGTGCGGGCGTGATGGAATGGTAGACATATCAGACTTAAAATCTGAAGGGCGTATGCCCGTGTGGGTTCGAGTCCCACCGCCCGCACCACAAAAGTAAATTAAACGATTATAAATAAACAATAAAAAAATGGGGCAACTTTCATTGCCCCACATTCTGCCCCACACTTGGCTATTCGTACCTGCGGTTTCAGGCCGCTTTTCGTTCGATCAGGTTTTTCAGATCCTCGACCTTCACCGTCTTGCAGCCCGTGCCCCGGTGACTATTCGATTTGCCGTTTTTTTCTGTGCACAAGATCGGTTGATCCGATTGGCATGGTGTGTAGAACGTTTACTCTTTATCCAGGGCGGATCCCTTAGCTACTTTCGCCCATTCGAGCCAAGCTTTTCGCTGTTCGGGGGAAAGGGCACGGAACGCCTCGAGAAGAAGCACCTCTTCGTCTTTGTCAGGTGCGCTGAAATCTACAAGCTCAGTTGGCTCAGATGATAGGTAAGAGTCCGAAGCGAACATTGGGCTGTTGCGAAAAAATTTAGCTGCATTCTTTATGAATGCCCGTCTAGCCAAATCTGTTTTTCTTTTCGCTCAACATATTCAGAGTATACTTCGGTAATGAAAGAGCAAGTAAACCTGAACTTTCTTGGTCGTTTTGAAGTTGTATCTGCACGTCAGCCACGTGGTCCTATCGCAAAAAAAGCGCAGTCGCTTTTGGCTTATCTCGCTGTGGAAAATGCCGGCCCGAAAAGCAGGGAACATTTGGCTGCGCTTCTTTGGGGTGAAACTGGCGACGACCGGGCCCGACATAACCTGCGCCAGACATTGTCGAACATCAAGCAGTATTGTGGAGCGGTTATTGCTTCAAACGGTCAGTATCTTGAGCTCGACAGAAACGTGTGTTCGTCGGACATAGCCGAATTTCTCGATGGTGTCGAAAGCGATGACCCGACAAGGCTTTTTTCGTGCCTTGAGCATTACAAAGGCGACCTTCTGGAAGGTATTCAGATAAATGCCCCTGCGTTCGAGGACTGGCTTCGCGACACGCGTCAACGCCTTCATGAGAGCGCCTGCACGATCATTGATCGCCTCTCGGAGGTGTTGCTCAAAGAGGGCAGAACCGAAGAAGCCGAAGGGGTTGTTCGGAAGCGATTGCAAATGGATCCGGCTTGCGAAAGTGCACATCGCGCATTGATGAACATGCTTGCACGACGCGGGCACCGCTCGGAAGCAATCAGGCAGTATCAGATTTGCGTCGATGCGCTGGAGCGCGAACTCGGGGTGAAACCGGAGGCTGCAACTTTGGCCATGTACGAAGAGATACGTACCGGCGGCCACAGTCAGGAGTGCGGGCAAAATGTGCAATACGAGCCCCCTGAACCCGGTGAATCCTCGCCAATCATAGCTGTCTTGCCATTCGACAACCTTTCCGGAGAGGACGATCTGTACTTTGCAGACGGGATAACTGAGGATATGACAACCGCGCTGTCACGGTTTCACGATCTGCAAGTGATAGCACGCGACTCATCCTTTGTTTACCGCGGCAATGATGTCCCTGAAAACGAAGCCGCAGCGGCCCTTGGCGCAAATTATCTGGTACGGGGAAGCGTTCGTCGATCAAATGCAGCAGTACGTATCAACGTGCAACTGCTGGACATTGAAAACAAACGAACGATTTGGGGGGAACAATACAACCGCCAATTGGAGGACGTGTTCGCAATCCAAAACGACATCGTGTCGACCCTGGTTGCCACGCTTGTGGGCCGGGTTGAAACTGCAAGGCTCAAACAAGCGCGTTCTGTTCCGGTCGAACGGCTCGAAGCCTATGACATCATGCTCAGAGGGAAGTATCACCACCACCTATTTACGGCCGAAGATTGCCAGGCCTGCATCGATTGCTTTGAGCTCGCGATCCAACGCGAACCGAATTACGCGATCGCGCATGCTTGGTTGGCGTGCGGCTATGGTCAGGCGATGGTCCACAATTTGGGCGGCATCGCAGAACTCGTCGACAAGGCGCAAGCAGCGGCCGAACGGGGCTTGGAACTGGATGAGAATGAAAGCGAGTGCCACCGTGTTCTGGCACAGGTCTACCTAACCCGTGGCAATCTGCGTCGCGCGCTCTGGCACCAGGAACGCGCATTGTTTCTCAACCCGAATGATGACCGTTCGATCTGCGCGATGGGAGAGCTTTTGACCTTTGCGGGACAAGCTGCAGAGGGCGAGATGTGGGTGCGAAAATCTTTGAAACTGAACCCCTACCACCCTCAACGATACTGGAGCCATTTGGCCCGCGCGCTGGTCCACCTTGAACGTTACAGCGAAGCTTTGGACATTTTGGATCGGATCGGAAGGCCAAGAAGCGACGACCTGGTATATGGCATCGTGGCAAGCACGAAGCTGGGGGACAAACGTCTTACGCAGAAAGCCCTGGACACGCTCCGCAACGCGCTGCCGGGTTTTGACGCTGAAGTGTTTGCAAAGACCTTGCCGTACGAGCGCGCCGAGGACAGTGAATTGATCCTCGACGCGCTACGTTCGGTTATTTAGGGGCCGCGTTCGCCCGGTCAGGCGGCACGGGCCTGTTTTCTCGCCATCAAATGGTCGGTCAAGTACTCTGCATCGCGGCCGACACCGTCAACGATATTGGAGCCCTTTGTTCTCTGAAAGCGCATACCGAGAACATACAAGCCCTCGACCGGTGTCACACCGTTCTTGTGCTCGATCTCGCCACGTTCATCCACGACCGGGACCTTGAGCCACGGATACTGGCGGGAATATCCCGACGCCCAGATGACAGAGCGGATGTTTTCTGCGTCGATATCCAAAGTTTCCGGGGCAACGGGCAACGTTACCGGCTGGATTGCATCAGGTTCGGATTGCGGCGCTTCAATGCCATTGGCGGCAATGTACCCGTCAATCTTTCCGAGGATATCGAACATCTGCGCATCGGCTTTGCGAACGGTCTCGCCAAGATCGCCGGCAAACCGAATGGAACGGCCGGTTACCCCGGTTGCGTGACCAGCCAGGCGGGCGCCGCGACTTTGGAGAGCGTTCAGGTCCAGATCGTGGTTGTCCAGTGATCCAACCAACTGGGGGGGCGGCATTGAACGCTCGTCCTTCGGATCGGCCTGTGCCGCAAAAGCGCCAATGGCGTCCATCCAGTAGAGGATGTCTTTGCCCCGATAACGGCGCGGAACCCGTATATGAGTGCCGACCGCAACGGTGACTTCGTGTCCGGCGTCCAACAACTCTTCGCCGATTTGCAGCCCCGTGGCCGAAGCGCCGACGATTAGAACGTGACCCTTGGGCACTTGCCCGGGATTCCGGTACTGCGCGGGCACGATTTGAGCAATGTCTTTGGGCAAATCCGCCGCAAAGCCTGGCACGCGGGGGATATCGCAGAAACCGGTTGCAACCACCAGGTTTGAAGAAATCCATTCGACTCTGTCCGTGGCAACCTTAAAGGCTCCGTCCTTTCGGCACTCGACCGCCAATACAGTCGTTCCCGTTTCAACGGGCGCTTCATAGGACTCTGCATATGCTTCCAGATGGCGGATAAACTCGCCCATGGACATGAAACCGTCAGGGTCGTCGCCCTGATAGTGCCAGTACGGCAGGCGGCTTTGCCAGTTGGGGGTCAGCATGCGCAGCGAATCCCAGCGTTCACTGCGCCACCGTTCAGCGATTTGCCCCCTTTCGAGGATCACGTGGTCGATGTTGTGTTCAGCGAGGCACCGGCCCATGGCGAGACCCGCTTGACCTCCACCAATGATGAGTGTGTTGACATGTTTCATGGCTTTCGCTCCTGCATTCTGAATTGCTGATGTACATCCAGTATCGCTTGGCGATGTCCGTAGGGTGTCTGCCCCGGCGTCATTGGACTATCTAAAATGCGTCTATTTCTTACGACGCGTTCGCGATGTTCAGAAGGAGGCTCTTAAAAGGCAATTAGCGTGCGTCCAGAAAATCGCCGAGACAGGAGCATTCGCGCCACGCGTTTGGTCAACAGGTCTGGTCCCGCAATCGATTGGATCCCCGCCGAATCTAAATTCCGCTTTGTCTCACACAGCGAAAATTCGCGGGTGCCTTGATTGTCCACCTCGAGTGAATGGCCGGTCTGGCGCAGCTGCATTGCGGCGACAGGAACGTCGGGAAACGGTAACAATGGGCCGAAAGCAGCAGCTGGTCTGATCAATGCGAACGGCAGGAAAGTCCGCACAGCAGACACTCGCTCCAGTTCATCAACGACAATAACCGGCCCGCTTGAGCCGTGATTTGGCTGCTGACGTCTCCAGGTGCCTATAGCGGCCACCTGAATACCTACGACAGTCTAGCGCGTGCCCTGCGGCGATAACAGCCGCTCCTATGTCCTGTCCGTCTGCGTAACACACCCCTACCCAGCGGTCATGGGTGCGCTCACCGTTCAACTGGCAGGAGATAGACTTGCCACGCAGATAGTTTATCATCCAGCGCTTGGCGTTCTGCCCTGAGCGTGTGCCCAACTCCGGCGCGTCAACACCGTTCAGCCTAACAGGGGTGCCGTCTACAACGATTGTGTCAGCATCTCGGACGTGTAGAGAGTCCGCAAAAGCTGGGACAGCAAGAAAAACGGAAGTGGTGAATATCAAGTATTTCATAAGTCGATAAAGTTTCCGTCCTTAAGAGCTACTTGAGGAAATCTCTACAGAAACCCGTTGCTCTTGAAAGAGTATTCCTCCTTTTTCCCGACAATAACATGGTAATAACATGGTCATGTATCAAAATGCCCAATGTTTCACAGGCGTCCTGTACGCGCTCAGTCACTTCGATATCTGCCTTGCTGGGGGTCGGGTCTCCTGATGGGTGGTTATGGACCAAGATTAGTGAGCTGGCGTTGAGTTCCAAAGCACGTTTAACGACCTCACGCGGATATACCGGCACATGGTCAACAGTGCCCTTCGCCTGTTCTTCGTCAGCAATCAAGACGTTCTTGCGATCCAGGTACAAGATGGGCACCAAGGATTCATGTTTAAAGCCCGCCAACACTTTGAGCCTGTTTGCCGGCGCATTCGCTTTATTCCAGATAGCGTGCAAGTAGTGAGCGGCGAGACCAAGACTTGTACAGCCAAGACAAAGGGCGGTGTTTGCATCGAACCCACTTGCCCAGCGAGACACACTGCCGACTGCATGGTGCTTTATCGGCGGATTCCGAGACCCCATAGGACCGCAAGTGGCAGTCCGAAGGGGCTGAGGCGCTTTGGACAGCGCGACGCCAATTTCTAGAGGTAGGGAGAGAACCGGCGTAGGGCACAACAATGCCTTAAGCACAGTGCATTTGCGCCAGCACTTGCGCGATTCATGCCAATTGTGCAAGGTGAGTCAAATTAGAAAAAACTTTTTAGAGTTGTAGGTAAGTTCGAGCATTGTTGAAGTTTCTGACTGTTTGAAAAACAGATTTCAGGAGAAGTACTTTGGTTGAAGAATCGGACCCAGCAAATCAGAAACCATCCGCCGTATCACCTGATTCGGCTGAAGCAAATAAAACCACAAACCAGCAAAGTGAATGGGTCGCCGAGGCAAAGAAAACGACTATTTCATTCTTATCAAAATTACTCGTTCCTCTTGCTATCGCAGCTCTTGCACTGTTGTTCCTGAACCAAATTAAAGCAGCTTTAGGAATAACGGCAATCGAGCGTTACCTTGTTGAACTTCAGAAGAGTGTCGCGCATTCTGAAGATACCGTTTTCTATCACCAGTTTGAATTTCAAATACCATCTTTGAAAGATGAAGAGAACATGCTCGCGTTCTATGGAATTTCCGAGCCGGTCATCAACCTTTTGGATAGAAATAAGATTGATGGGTTGGAAGGAACACTAAAAGAATTTTGGAGAAATGCACTTAACGAAGAGCGCGCGAAATCGCAAACTGATGAGTTTGTACCTATTGCCGAAGGTGGGAACTTACCCAATGAGTTAATCCTTCGTGTAAGAAATGACATAAATACGCTGCGCAAAGCCAACATTGAAATTGATCAAACAGTATTCAAGAACTTCCCATTTTCGGCAGCCATCGACGCGCTAGTTACGATATGGCACAATGTAAACTGCCACAATGTCTCTAACTTCCCCACAAAAGAAGTGGTCGCTTATTCGATGAAAGTTGATCAGGTTCAACTGTCACGTTCCGGGATCGGAGAACATTATCAAGACTTGGACCTTGATGGAATAAGTGTCTCCAATTTGGTGCCTACAGAGACCGGTTCAGACCTACGCCAACTATCTCTGGTGTTGGAGATATTTCCCGAGCGTGGTGCCGCAGAAGGAATAACTGCGCGAGAAGCGCTGGAACGGCGAGCGGTAGGCGCAACTGCTCTTTCATCCTGTTCATTTGAGATAATGATCTATGTTCGAGACAACCCTCGGGAATTTCAGCCTGGAGGCCTTGGAAGAACGATACAATCCTTCATGAAAAAGAACTTAGGAGGTTAATTTGAAAAGATACCTGTATTGGCTTTCCTTTGCCACGGCTCTTTTTGGCACCATCAACCCTTTGTTCGCCGCCGAGTGCCCAGAAGATAGCATTGAGCGGCAGTACAATGAACGTGCGGGTTCGGTGGCGGCAGTCTCTTCACCGATGCCTTTAGAGGGGGCATTGATCCCCGTTGTTTATGAGGTGGCTTTTAGTCAGACAGAGTTTTTTGCAACTAACTTTCGTTGCAGTGTCACTCGCCAACAAGCGTACCCGGCTTACCGCGCTTTCACTTGGTTAATTGAGCTACCCAATGATGAGGAATATTCTGTACTACCTATTAGAAACTTGACAAATGCTGCATTGGAATCCGAAGGATCCAACATTCAAAGGATCGGAGATATTGTTCTTTTTTTAGAGTCGGGACGAGAACTCTTCCTGTCTTCGTCAATTGACTTCTTAGTGAACAACAATGAACTCCTTTTTCCAGATAGCAGTCAATTTAGGCTACTGGTCAGCGGACCCTTTTTCCGCCCAACAAAAGATGGAGAAGAACCTATTGGGATCATTCTATCGAAGACCTTAGGGAAGCTTGGTGAGTATCGGAATTTCTCGGGCCGCCACGTTCTTTGCGTTGGCCAAAATGGACTTGATTTGCTAGAGCGAGATTGGCTTGCTGAAAAGCTAGGTGTACCGACTTCAAACGAAAAAGTACTTGACTCAGCGATTGACAAGTATGCGACAGAAAACTGCTCGGACGCGTTTCAAACTGGACCAGCATTTTGGGAGCGCCCGAGATCCGGTGACACTCAAAGTGTTCCGGGGATTTCTGGACTGTCACTCCGAGCAGCGCAGCGAAATGTCATTTTCCGTATTGGTAGCGGAGAGGACTATCGAACGTTTCTGGCATCATCAATATCAAGTGTCAGTTCGTTTGATATGATGGTGATTGTCGCTGCGATTGCCGCCGAAATCGACGACACTCTTCCGGTTGTTTGGGCAATCGGACTTCAAGATGAAGACTATTTGGCTGGGCCGTTGTTGCAATTGGACGGGAATCAGATGCGATTGGCACCGACCCATCGCCCTACTGGTGCTGTGTTGGTCCTCAAATAGACGCCAAGTTTGTATTTCCCGAGAGCCACGGAAGTCGCTGGAGTGTTCTGGGAGGCTATTCGCAGAGGAAACAGGTGTTGTTTGTAGTGTGATTTGGTCTGCGTTCAGAAACGGCAAAGTCTTGTTATCTGGACAAAACCACCCCAACCCCGCTTGCCGTATCGCCTTCGTCAAGGAACTGAATGCCTTGGGCTTCTAAGGCGGATCGGATGGCTTGTGCAGTTTCCTTTCTGCCACCCATGGGGCCGTCGTTTGTCTCAAGTCTGGCTATTGTAGGGTAGGACACACCTGACCGTTCCGCCAAGTCTACTTGAGACCAAGCCAATAATGCCCTAGCGGCTTTGATTTGCCTAATTGATAGAATTTCTACTGACATTTGCCTTGCTCGTGATGATATGATTTCTATCAATATCACAACCGGAGGAAACAGTAATGACTGAACAACGCGTTTGCGCGAACGATAGCGCTCATGAGCAGCCTCATCTGACTGGTCCAAGTTGATTGTTAGTGCATCATCGGCCTTTGATCCATCGGGATGATGGTTTCGGTCGCTGGCGGGCGATATGCCTCTTGCCATGCCTGCCCCACATTCTGCCCCACACTTGCGCCGCGTTATTTTGCGACATTCTGCAACAGTGTGCTACAGGTGCCAGTTGCATTTTGCAACAGGGCTAAGGTGTTAGCGACAGTTTGCAACATGTTGCACCAGAAACATGGTGCCCACCGCCCGCAACAAAATTTTATCTAACACTCTGTAAAAAAATAAAAGAACCTTCCGCATCAATCCCCCAACTAGCCCCCGCAATCTGCGCCGGATATGCGGAAGGATCGGCAGAGGTCACAGCCTCGCGCCTGCACCGCCTTATGACGGCTTCGAGCCCACATCGGACGTCATTCAGGACCAATACAGTTCGTCGTTTTTAGACGCCGGTCACAGACTGCAGGTTGTCTTGGTGCACGCCCTCATAGGCATCGAAGTAGGTCAACGAGCCTTCTTCGAACCAGACTTTCGCAAATTCCCGAAGCGTAAGATTGCTCCATCCTGCCCCATCGCGGCACTGCAAGAGCTTTGCAACATATTGCCTCGTAGCCGTTATGAATGAGCAATCATATCCACCTCTTGCGATCCGATCGGGGTCACCATGGCAGGGCAGGATGGCCGAAATATCCCAGGTGGAAAGCCGGTCAAGTTCGGCCAGGTGAATATCAAGGCGATCTGGTTCGGCGACATAGGTCACGCTATCTTCCAGCGCATCACCCGCCAGCAAGATCCTGGACTTTGGAAGGTAGAGCGCGACACCGTCGTGACTGTGAATATCCAAAGGACGTAGTTCAATGTCGGTCGTCCCAACACTCAACGCCATTTCACCGTCAAACACAGTTGTGGGCATCACTACCGGCTTGATCGGCGGATCGCTCTTCGAATAACTTTCCTCTTTTTCAACCAGCGCCTTTGCCGTTTTGTTGCCCGCAATGATTTCGCAATCAGCAAACACCTCGGTTCCAGCGATATGATCCTTGTGATGATGGCTAAGCACAACCCGAATTGATGTCACCCCACGACGTTGCAGCTCGCTTCGTATCCAACGAGCGTGATCAAGCGAGATGTGCGTGTCATAGACCACAGCGTCAGTGCCATTGAGGATGGCATAGCTGGCGACCCCGAGTGTATATGCCGCGTCGTCCATCCAATTCCACGACGGAGAATGAAGTCGGGCCCCTGCAACCCGACCGTCATAAAACGCCAAAATATTGGGGGCTGGCTCCAATACTCGCAAAGTTGCAGTTGAGGTCATCAGCCCGGATTTCTGGCTGTGAAGAAATTCAGATTTGCCGGGATGCGGATGCCTCCGTTGACTTCGAAGCAGCGAAAATTGGCGATTACATAATCGGTTATCGCCTCGATATCTTCCTCGCTCCCGGAGTACTTCTTGAGTATCCTCGCTGCCGGGCCGATATTCGAAGCCAAAGCCGCAGCACGCTCCAAGGGCCCGGGATGAGTTAGGTTTACCCTGATCGTTTCGCCGTTCACGTCTTTGAAACCAGCCTCTTCTAGAATTCCAGCGACATGGCCAGCGTTCTGAAAGCCCAGCGGTCCAGGGGCGTTGGGGTCTGAGCTTTCTAAAGGTCCCAGCCTGTCAACCGCACCGTCTTTGGGCACGTCAAACCAAGGATTTCCCTTGGCCGGTGCCCATGCAGCAAGAGCCATTCGGCCCGATGGCTTGATCTGGCCCCGAATATTGACGAAGGCAGCAACGGGATCGGCAAAGAACATTGATCCGAAGCGAGAGATCACCAAATCAAACGGCGCGTCAGGAAACTGGTCGGTTTGCGCATCCGCTAACAGATACTGTGCTTCAACCGTTGCTTCTTTTGCACGCTGGCGGGCCTGTTCGATCAAGGGTGCAGAAATGTCGACTGCGCATATTGTTCCGCCTGGTGCGACAAGCGAAGAAAACGTCCTGCTCGTAGCTCCAGTACCGCAACCTATGTCCAAGACGCGCTCGCCTGGCGAAGGCTTCGACCGCTCAACCAGCGCTTTGTCGACCGCGCCAAATACCACATCAAGTTCGCTTTCGAAATCTATCCACTTAAGTCCGCTCTTCGAACTCCAGTAGTCAGCCTGTGCTTGGTTATCTTGCATATGAGCATTGTGAAGGCGTTTGGCGGAAAAAAGCAAATGTCGGGTTTTTCCGCTAAGTAGAGGTTTAAGCAAGTTGACCGCATTTAGCCCAATGCAGACGCGCGATTTTGGACAGAAGCAATTTTCTTGTACAATAGATTTCATCAGCAAATCGGAGAAAACCGTGCGCCTAAGGTTGTTGCCGGTATTGAGTTTTGTATTTGCGTCGATTCGGTGCGGCGCAGCTTCAGCTGGTTCGTCCGGAGAGCGAAAGTTCTATTATCCAAACGCAGAGCCGCTCGGTGAAGCGGAGATGCGAGTTATCTCGCTGGGAACCGGAACACCTAATTTTCGACACTCTCAAGCGTCAGCGTCGTGGTTGGTTGAACTTGGCAATGGCGACAAGTTCCTCTTCGATGTCGGAACTGGTTCGTTAGCAAATTTGGCCGCGTTGGAAATCCCATACACTTATCTGGACAAAGTGTTCATTAGCCACCTGCACGTAGATCATATTGGAGACCTCGATGCACTTTTTGTGGGTGGCTGGGTGTCAAACCGAACGGTTCCCCTGCAGGTATGGGGACCAAGTGGCTTAAAGCCAGAATACGGGACCGCTGCGGCCATGGATGGCCTCCTCAAAATGTTGGCCTGGGACTTGGCAGGGCGGCGCGGGAATATGCCCTCGGCAGGTGGACACCTCTCGGTGACTGAGTTCGACTATTCTAAGACACAGATAGTTTATGAAAGCGATGGTGTTGTCATTCGATCTTGGCCCGCGATTCACGGCATAGACGGTTCAGTGTCCTACAGCTTGGAGTGGAAAGGACTTAAATTCGTCTACTCAGGTGACACCAACCTAAACAAGTGGTTCGTGGAAAACGCTAAAGAAGCGGATCTTGTCATTCACGAATGCTACTTAACGATCCAACAATTCATTGATATCAAAAACTACGACCCTGAACGCGCCCGATTGGTGGCAACGGTGGTTCACACGCCACCAGACGCGTGCGGAAAACTATTCGCGATGATTGAGCCGCGGCATGCGATTGCCTACCATACATTTGCCGATTTCGATATTGCTCCGGACACAATTGCAGCAATCCGAAAGACGTATGACGGCCCGCTCACTTTGGCTCAGGACATGCTTGTTTGGAATGTTTCGGAAGATGCCGTAAGTGTTAGAGAGATCGTCGGATCAGACAGTCCATTGCCTGTTGACCCTCCAACTCCTGCGGGCCCACCTGACCCCAGCGAAAGAACAGAGTTGTCGGATTGGCTTAATGCGGGTCGCCTAAATCTTAACGGAGACTAGCCTGCAATGCGCTTCAGTGGGATTAGCGGCCGCTTAATCCGCAGAGCAGTCATTCATGCCCGGTGCAGTTAAGGTCTACTTGGAGCCCAAGAGCGTCAGATCCTGCACCAGTGGTGAATGGCGGTAATGCGCAGAAACCAGAATTTGCTAAGTCCGTGTGCGGCCCATAACAGAACTTGAACCGTGCTTCGAACAACGACGGCTTCGAAACATACCAACTCGCAAGGAGAAGTAGTCTCAATCCTCATTCTGCCACAAGTGCGACAATTGCTTCTCGAGGCTGGGAATGTTGGTTGTTTGCCTCAAGCGGTTTGTTGAGCTTGCCACGATACACCAACGCGAACACGGGTGTGGTGAAATAGAAGGATACGACGGTCGACAACAAAACGCCTCCGGCGATTGCAACGGCGAATGGCGGCCAAAATGCGCCTCCACCCATGATCAGGGGTAGGAACCCGCCGAAGGTAGTGACCGTTGTCGAGATGATGTGCCGACTTGATCCAGTCACTACTCGCGCCATGGCCGCACGGTCGCCTTGGTTTGCGTCAACGTCTTGTTGCAACCCGGTCAAAATGATTATCGCCGCGTTGATCGAAACCCCGATTGAGCCGATGACCCCGATGATTGCTGTTATACCGAACGGGAATTGCATAACCGCCAGCGACAGCATTGAAAGGCCTGCAGACAACACGCACACGACCAAGGTCACCAGTGTTAGTCGGAACGAGTTAAAGGTCAGAACGATGGTCGCGAAGGAGAGTGTGACAATCAAACCAACAGAGGCAAGCAGATTGCCCACGGTGTTGGATCGGGCATCACTGTCGCCGCCTAAGGACATCGAATAGCCTTGCGGCAACACAAACCCGGACGCATCAAGCGCTTCTAGTATGTCCTGCAATGCCTCTTCGGGTAAAACACCGGGTACGATAAACGCCTGTATGGTGTTTTCGCGCACGCCATCCGTTCGAGTTATTACGCTTTCTGCCGGTTCAATCACGGGCTTGGCCAATTCCGACAGCGGTACCGCTGGGAAGGCTCCAGTCGCAGATATCGCAGCTGCATTTGGCAGTAGGATAGGCATACTGACAATCGTGCTTAGATCTGAACGCACCTCGTCACCTAAGCGAACGCGGACTGGTAACTGCTCGGTTCCTTCGATCAGCGATCCACCGGTAATGCCAACCAGCGCCGTGTCCAGCTGGCCAGCTATATCCGCCACGTCCAGCCCCAACAGACGGGCTTTGACTTCATCAATCTCGAACCGGACTTGAGGGGTGCCGCCGTTCACACTGGCGCGCGCCTGAGTCACCAAATCGAGATTGGCCATGACTGAACGCACCTCGTCGCCCAGATTGCGCAATACCGTGATGTCTTGGCCCTGAATTTTGACTTCAACCGGTGCGGCGACCGGAGGGCCCTGAACAAGACTGCGAACGATGATCTGCGCGTCAGGAAAGTCGGTATCCAGACGACGCTGCAACGCTCCGACAAGGCGAGCCGCGTCGTCAGCCGTGTCGGTCGTGATCATGGCTTGTGCAAAACCGGGCTCGCGTGAACGGTTGCCAACGATGTTGTAGTAGAATGCCGGGCCGGACTCTCCAACTGTCCAGTAGACACTCTTGACGCCGTCATCCGCCAGAAGCATTTCGTCAATCTGGCGCGCTGTTGCTTCAGTGGTGGCAATAGATGTTCCACCCGGCATGTCGACCTCGATATAGAACTGGTTTCGGTCGACACCCGGGAAGAATTGCGCCGTCAGCGTTGGAAAGGCCGCAAAGCCCAGCACAGGCAAGACCAATGCCAACGCGATGGATCGCACGGGATTAGAAACAGACAATCGGATTGAGGCCTCAAACAAGCGGGAAAGCGGCGGGATGACGATACCACGGCTCAGCATTCCTGCGTCTGAGCGATCGGACAGTAACCAGCCAGCAATCGCCGGTGTAACCGTCAACGCCACAACCAGGGACCAGACAAGCATAAGTACCACTGCGATAGCGATGGCACCTACAAAGTCGCCTGCGGGTCCCGGCAGCAAGATCATCGGCGTGAAGGCAAGCGCTGTTGTCACGGTCGATGCCAGCAGTGGCGCGGCCAACCGGCGTACGGCATCTCGCACGGCTGCAAGTCGCTCCATCCCATCCTGCAGACGACGTCGGATTTCATCGGTCATCACGATAGCTGCGTCAACGAGCAGACCGAGGGCAACAATCAGACCCGTCACGGACATCTGATGGATTGGCAATCCAATCATGTTCATCGTCGCCAGAGTTGCCAATGAGACGACCGGCAATACCAAAGCCACAATCGCGGCCGCCCGAACCCCCAACGTAACAAACAAAACTGCCACGACCAGAGCCACGCCAATGGCCATGTTGACCCCAACCTCTGACAAACGATCCGTTGTGTACTGGCTTTGATCAAACAGCAGTATTTCCTGCATGCCCAAAGGCACCGATGCAGCACCAGCCTCAAGTTCATCCCGAAGAAAGCCTGTCCAACGGTCGATCTGTACGCCGTCCTGCGCCAGAACACCTACCAAAACCGAGGGCTTTCCGTTGGCAAACGCTATTGAGGACTGCGGTTCGCGCGCGCCCCGGTCTACGCTGGCAATATCTCCGAGCTGCACCACGGCACCGTCTGCGTTTTCTCGCAGGATGATGCTTCGAATGCGGTCCAAAGTCTCAATTTCTCCGCTGATGCCTATTGTCAGGTCGACATCGGACTGCAAACGCCCAGACTGGACCTTCCCATCTGCTTCGGCGATCCGTTGGGAAATCTCGGCTACGCCAAGCCCAAGCGCAGCGGCCTTGTCCATATCGACGCTTACGAGCACCTCTTCTTCTGGCTGACCGAAATAGTCCACTGCGCGTGTATCAGGTATCGCACGCAATCTGTCACCCAATGCTTCGGCATGACGCGACAGCAAAGTTAACGGGAAGTCTGGATCCTCGGCCGCAACTGCAATGACCGCAGAATAGGCAGAAATGCCCTCGGCATCGAATTCCGGTGGCAAAACTCCTATGGGAAAATTCTGGCGCGCATCTTCGACGGCATCCCGAGCCTCGGCCCAAACCTGCTCAATGGTGGCTTCGTCTAGCGTTTCCAGCAATTCTACCGAAACGACCGACACACCCGAGCGGGAGACTGAACTGATCTCATCCACCTCGGCGATTTTCCGCATCTCTTCTTCGATTTCTGCTGTAACCAGCGCTTCAACCCGTTCTGGGTCTGCACCCGGGAACTGTGTCGTTACAGTTGCGAAGAGGTTGGTGATCGTAGGGTCTTCCTGTCGCCCAAGAGATAGGAACGAAGACAGGCCTGCAGATACAAGCACCAAAATGATGAGGGCAACCAGCCGGGGGTGGCGAAAGGTAAGGGTTTCCATCAGATCGCTCCGTTACTCGCCAGTGTCGAAGGCGACGCGCTGACCAACGCTGAATCGCTGCGGCCCCTGATCGATCAGGACTGTGCCTTCCGGAAACACTCCACGCACAAAGACACGGTCGTCTTCGGCATGCAGCACTTCGACCGCCGCTAGCCGCACAGTCTTTTGCGCGTCGGCAACGAGCAGGGTCCATTGCCCGCGCGTTCCTTCCTTAAGTGAAGTTGTGGACACCCAGGTTCCCGCACTTTGGACAGGTTCGAGTACATGCACACGTGCGGTTTGTCCGAAAGCAACGTCCGGCGCTTTCTTAAGGTCGAACAGCGCGGTTCGGGTTCGGGTCACCGGGTCAATATCAGGCCGCAAAGTTGTAAGCTCAGCCCTATATCTTTGACCTGCTACTTCGATCTCAACATAAGTCAGCAGAACCGGATCAACATCGAGAGGAACACCGATCCGAACCTGCGGCGACTCGACCTCGACCATACCCAGAACCAGCTCGCCTGAGCGCAGAGTTTCTCCACCGTCCACGTTTCGAGCGGTTATCTGACCGGCAAACGGAGCCTCTATACTGGATTTCTCGATCCGAACGGTTACATCACGCAAGGCCGCATCCAGTTCGCCAATTCTGGAAAGCAATTCATCTTGTTGGGAAACTGCCTCATCTAGGCGGGCTTGACTGGTAAAGCCTTGCTCGATGAGTTTAGCGTTTCGCTCGACCGTTTTCTTGGCAAATGCAAGCTGGGCTGCAATGGCATCACGTGACGCTGTGAGACGGTCGCGTTCGACCTCCAACAGAGCGACGTCCAATGTTGCGAGAAGCTGGCCCTTAGCGACCTCGTCTCCCTCATCCACCAGGATTTGGTCAAGCGTGCCATTCAATTCGAAAGAGATATCCGCTGAACGTTGAGGTTCGACTTGTCCGATGAATACACGTCCGACCGTGTAAGCGCTCTCCGACGTGATCAGCGTTGCGGAAACCGGGGTCACTGCGGCCGCTTCCGGTGAGGGAACAGCATCTGCCCTGCGAGTGAGCTCGGACGCGCCGAAGTAAACTGCGGCCGCTGCGACGGCTATGAAGCTGACGGTCATGCCGAGACGCGTAGTGCCGCGCAGCAAAAGCGAAAATAGGTTCGGTTTGATCGCTTTAGTAGATGAATTTGCAGGATTCGGCATTTGGGAACCTCATCAAGTTAGCGTCTCTAACATATGTTAGAAGTTCTTACTTTGACAAGGGGTACGTGATCTGGCACATCTTGGATCATGAGCAGCACAGAAAAAAATCACTCAACAACCATCCAGGCGACCGGTCATTCAATGAGCAAGAAGGCTTACCATCACGGCGATCTCCGTGCTGCGCTGATCGAAGCAACCCGACAGTTGGTTGAAGAGAAAGGACCTGACAGTTTTTCCGTATCTGAGGCGTGCAGACGCGCGGGCGTCTCGACTGCGGCACCGTACAAGCACTTCAAAGACAAGACAGAAATGCTGGTCGCCACTGTCCTTGAGGGAATGGATCGGTACCGAGACAAAATGCTTGCCGCACTGGAAGGCGTTCCTGAAGGATCCCCCGACCGCATTACCGCCATCGGGATGGAGTATATAGCCTTCGCTTTAAATGAGCCCGGGATCTTCAGGCTGAAATTTGGCGGCTTCACAGACCGCATCGCGGATCCCCGGCTGAAGGAAGGCGGCCAGCAAAGCTTTGCGATTCTGCTAGCTGAGGTTGCAAAGTGTCTCGGCGAACCGGGAATCACAGACGAAGTTCGCCGCCGCGGTTTTTTGCTATGGAGTTTCGTGCACGGGCTGTCGTTCATTCTGCATGACAAAGGACTTGCGGATAAAGGAGGAGAGTTCGATTTGCGTACTCTTCTCGAGGACGTTTCGGAAAGAATGCTCAGATGATCGTTCTCGGGACAAAACAAACACGACCCACCTTTGATGGCGGACAAACCCAAGCATTAGATCGCCTGCACCTATTCGACTGCTTTGGTTCAGGCAAATAACACTCTCCGGAAGCGCAGCGAATGTCCGCTATCCGAAATGCAAGGTCTATTCGTGAATGTCGCCTTCGTAATGAGCTAGTAGTAGCAGATATGGTGTACCGTAGAATCTTTAGTTCAAAGCCTCCGGTTCGCAGGCTGGCGCACTTTAAGCAGACTAGTTAGCTAGGAACGTCCGCAGGCGCCAGGATCGTCATTCCCACTCGACCTGCCACGGACATGATCGCCGGAATGTCTGGTGGTGCATCTGGCGCCGGAATATCGGTCGTGCCGTCAGGCATTGCTTCACCGGCTTCAGTAAAGAAAGTGTCATGCATCGCGCCGGGGGCATTAATGCAAAGTAACCGGCCAGGCCGCTCTCCGGTGCATGTAAAGGCGTGCACTGCGCCGTCCGGAACCTTAACGAAGTCACCACATTTGACGTTGACTGTCTCACCATTCAAAAAGAACTCGAATTCACCATCGAGCACATAGAAACTCTCATCTTCACCAGCATGATGATTGGGCGGTGCACCGGCACCCGGTGCCGTCTTTATCTCAACAATTGTGCAACGATCTCCAGTCTCACTGGGAAAGGCATGAAAGGTCAAAAGGTTCCCAAGTAGATGATAAATTCGCGGGCGAGATTCAGTCATTATTGCGACTCCCTTTACTTGAAACAAACTGCCCTTATGATACACATATCCACTTATGAGACAAGTGTATTATAAAGGGTTTGGAATTGGCGCCTCGTACAAATCAAATCAACCGAACGCGAGAAGTACTTCTTTCGGCTGCACGTGACCTGATGTCGGAAGGCAAGGAGGTCACGCTAGCAAAAGTCGCTGAACGCGCCAAAACCAGTCGTGCGACGGTCTATCGCTACTTTTCTGACCCAAGTGTCTTGGCTTTGGATGCGACGCTGGATCTTGACGTCACTCCCACGTCGGAACTTCTTGAGGGGCTGGATGACGTTAGGAGCCGTGTACATGTGGTCGCGCGCTACTATCTGGAATTTTCTCGGGTTAATGAGGCGCACTTCCGGCAGTTTCTGGCGGAATCACTCAAGGCATCTCTTGAGGATGGAACGGTCAAAATGCGTGGGGCCAGAAGATTAGCGGCTTTTTCGGAAGCACTTGCGCCAGTTCACCCATTGATGGAGCCGAAGGAAATTGACGACCTAGCAAAGCGATTGTCCATGACGACGGGCATGGAACAACTTGTCATTCTTGAAGACATTTTACGTGTGGACGAAGCTACTGGTTACCAACTTCAGAAAGGGTTGGTCGACGCTCTTTTGGATCGGTACTTGCCAAAAAACTGAGGCATGATTCAGATGCCGACTTTATCCTAAAACTGCTGGCAAATAGACAACTGTTCAACCTCCGTTTTGGGCTGGTCGCCGCCCTTGGCCCCCCACACGCCAATGACAAAAAGGTCCGCAAAATGGACATCCGTTGCGACTTGGCGAAGGACCGCTTCGAGCGCAAAGCCCACAATCGGATCCCGTGGTAAAGAACAGTAGGCAAGGCCAGTGTTCCGCGTTGTCTAGTTCGCAGGACTGACCGCGTGCAGTCGCCAAGTATTTGGAACGCCCTTCAACTCGTGCTCACCGCAGTCTTGAAACTCGAACGGCGCACCAAGCATCAGTTGCCGCGTGAGATCGGATGCCAGAACCTGTCCTTCCTTGGCTTGGCCCATCACCCGCGCTGCTATGACCACGCCAAGGCCGCTGATATCCTCACCGCGAATTTCAATCTCACCAGTGTGAGCGCCGAAGCGTGCGTTAAGGTCGATTGCAGACAATGCTTCTTTCACAGAACCAGCGCAGGCCAGCGCGTTCGTAGGAGAACTGAACGTCGCCAGCACGCCGTCGCCAGTGAATTTCACCAGATGACCACCGTGTCGAGAGATCTGGTTTGCGCAAATGTCATCGTGGCGGTTCATCAAGTTGCGCCAACTCTCATCACCGATGCGTGCTTGTTGCGAAGTGGACGCGACGAGATCTGAGAACAGAACGGTAGCAAGGGTGCGCTTGGGTTGGATCGTCGCCGGTGCTTCGCCGGTGACAAACTCGACGATTGAGGCCGAATAACTGTCCACGTCGCCTTCCCATGGCACATGCTCGTGGCCGGGTATGGTTTTGTATTTAGTGGATGGCATCAAACGCAGAAAATCCTGGGCGCAATCAGCCCCGTTGGGTTCTTCGAATTCGCGATGTATGACCAAAGTGGGTTGTGAAATAGAAGGCAGCAATTCCCGGATATCTATCCGGGCCGCCAATTCGAACAGGTTGGCGACTGTAATAGGGGTCGCGCTCATCCTTTGGAAATGCGCCCATGCTTCCTGAGCTTCAGCATCGTCCTCACTTGGGCCGAAAGCCGAAAATGGGTGAGGTTTATAGAGCTTCCCCCAATTCTCACGGAACTGTTTCAACGCGATTTCAAGGCTTTCGGGGGTCAGGTAACCGCGAGTTAGACGGCCTTGAGCGTACCCACCACACAAAGCCAGACGTTCAACGCGCTCGGGGCGCATCGCGGCATAGACACAGGCAAGGGAGGCCCCCTCGGAAAAAGCAATGACCGTGGCTGAGGTCATTTCAGTGACATCCATCACAGCCTCTATATCCATGACGCGCTCTTCAAGGGTTGGTGTCCCCTGAATGCGATCTGACATGCCGTTGCCGCGCTTGTCGAAAGTAACCAATCTTCCCACCGAGCTGAGAGCTGTCATCCACTGCAGATAGCCCGGGTTTTCCATGGACGCTTCCAGGTGCGAAATCATTCCGGGGACCAAAACAAGATTGCGTGGCCCATCGCCCCAAACTTGATAGGCGATGGAAAGCCCGTCGCTTTCGGTGAAAAGGGTCTCCACATTGGCAGTCATGCGCCCCTCCCAGTCGTTCTTTGGCCGATGCTCCGCCCATGTTTTCAATGGTGTTCGCCGCGGGGCCAGCGCGTGATCATATTGAGGTTCGAATGGCCTATCGGTCAATGATCTCTTTGGTTGAGCGCAACGTGCGTCATGCCTTAACTGTGATAATCAGGTTAAGAAAACTAAGGGTCTGCACTTGTCCGCAAATCATTCATACAAACAAGTAGCAACGAACGATCGCTTCGAGTCCTGAGCAGTCATTCTAAAATTCAAATTTGATTGTCATGGATCAAGGCGCCGAAACTATTTGTACCTCAATCTTCTCCAATCCAAAAGTAATTGGGAGGGGATTACTAATGACGACCCGACGTGATTTCATGAAAACCGTTCCGGCGATGGGAGCCGCTTTTGCCGTCGCGCCAACGTTCCTTTCAGAGGAAGGTTCCGCGCAAGCTCAGAGCGCCACACCTGCCGAAGGGCACTTTCATCCAAAAGGCAAAGCACCTTCCGAGCACACTTTGAAAATCCTCGCCGAAGCGCGGGAGGCGCTGCCGTTCTCAGATACCCGAGATTTCGACGAGCAGGCTCGTGGTTTTATCGCGGCAATGCCCGAAGACGAGATAATGGCGGATGCGGGCAACATTGCTTGGGACATGGCGAGCTTCCGCTTTTTCGACGAGGACAAGGACTGGCCCGGCATTCACCCTTCTTTGCAGCGTGTCTCACGGCTCAATCAGAACTATGGCCTCTATGAGGTGGTACCAGGCATATATCAGGTGCGCGGATTGGATTTATCCGATGTTTCCTTCGTACGTGGTGACAACGGATGGATTGTCATCGATCCGCTTCTCACGACTGAGCCCGCTCGCGCAGCGTGGAACCTTTTTCAAGAACATGTCGGTGATGGCCTTCCAGTCACAGCCGTTATCTATTCGCATTCACATGGAGATCACTGGGGGGGCGTCCGCGGGATAGTTGACGAAGCCGACGTACGCGCGGGCAAGGTAGAAATTATCGCACCACGCGACTTCATGCAGTTCACAATTTCTGAAAACGTCTACGCTGGTAACGCGATGAACCGCCGCTTGTCCTACCAGTATGGACAACAGCTTCCTATTAACCCGTTTGGCTTTGCCGGTCAGGGTCTAGGGCATCGCGTTTCGCTGGGCGCTCTTGGGCTGATCGCGCCGACAAAGATAATCGAAGAAGACATCGAATACATCGACGTCGATGGCGTGCGAATGGTCTTCCAAAACACACCGGGCACTGAAGCGCCTTCTAATATGAATACGTACATTCCTGATATGAAGGCCCTCTGGATGGCCGAGAATATTACCGGCACATTGCACAACATTTACACCCTACGCGGCGCGCCGGTGCGTGATCCGCTGCGCTGGTCTAAGTACATCTCGCGTGCGTTGCACCTATTTGGCGAAGAAGCAGAGGTGATGTTCCAATCGCACCATTGGCCTCGTTGGGGCAACGACCGCATTCAAGAGATCATGCGGGCGCAGCGCGATATGTACGCGCATTTCAATAATCAGGTGCTGCACTTTGCCAATCAGGGCGTAACGATCAACCAGATCCAGAACGTCTACGAGATGCCCAAAAGCTTGCAGAACGAATGGCATTGCCGCGGCTATCACGGCTCGCCCGAGCACAACAGCCGAGGGGTAATCCAGCGGTACCTCGGGTTTTGGGATGCCAATCCCGCGACACTTATCCCGCCGTCTCCGGAAGACTCAGCGCCGCTCTATGTCGAGATGATGGGCGGATCGGACAAGATCATGGCCAAAGGGCAGGAACTTTTTGGTGCGGGCGAGTACAAGATGGCCGTCGAAATCCTGAACAGGCTTTTCCTGGCTGAAAATGATAATCAGCTAGCTCGTGATCTCTTGGCAGATTGCTATGAACAGCTTGGCTACCAACAAGAAAATCCCGGATTGCGGAATAGCTTCTTGTCGGGTGCTTATGAATTACGCTCCGGCATCTCAGATGCGCCGGTGCTTAGCTCGACCAGCCCCGACGTAGTCCGCGCAATGTCCACCGAGCTGTTCCTGAACTACCTCGGCATCAAGATGGACAGCCGCAAAGCCGAAGGCATGCGGTTCACCATCAACTTGGTCACACCGGACAATGGAGAGAAGTTCATCATCGAACTGGAAAATGCCACCCTGACCAACATCGAGGGGTATCAAGCGAATGATCCGGACCTGACGCTTGTGATCAATCGCTCAGACCTCGAAATGACGATGATGGGTGCGGTAGAGCTGGAGCAGCAGATTGCAGATGGCACTGCTAAGATTGAAGGCGATGCCAACGTTCTCTCACAACTTGCCTCAACCATGGTTGACTTTGACCCATTGTTCGAGATCTTGCCCGGCACCGCGGCTGGGGAGGCCCAAGTCGTGGCGTCCAATGCGTATGAGGCTGTTCCCGGCGCGACAATCCCTGAATAACTCAGCTAAAGGCAAGGTGGACTATGTCACCTTGCCTCAATTTCCCTGTCTTTTGGAAATGACTAGATTTCGAACGGTAGCTTTGTCCGCTTAGCAGGCATTCATTGAATTCTGCCGAACGACCGCTTCGAGCCCGACGTAACCGTGCGTTTCAAGGCCGCTAACAAGAGGGTCAAATGTCTTTAACTTGCCGGCATTTCTTCGACTCACGTGTTGAATCGGTGTAACGCACCTTCGAAACGTCCGAATAGATGGCTTGGGTTTCCAAGCAAATCTCGGTCACGGTAGACAGCTTGTTGGGGGCCGGAAAGCGGACGAGTGCAGAACGCAAGTGAACGTTTAGGGCTTTGTATTTTGCCCCGTTGGCTGACCGCATGTGGGACAGTGATCGAACTGTGATATTGCTTCGGTGTGCACGCGGTTTCGGATATGATCTGCAGCGCGGCGCGACAGACCCAATTGCTTGCGAACGGCGTCAATTTCCTTCTCATCAGCCTCGCAGATATCGCCATCTTCCAGTGCTTTTCGAAATTCGAGCTCCAAGCTCGCACGTCGGCGGTGTAACTGGTCGTTTAGGCCGCTGGCGATGATACCTGCCGGCAATGCCGCCATTCCAATGCCAATCACTGTGATCGCAGCACCGAAGATCTTTCCGGCCACAGTAACAGGTGTCACGTCGCCATAGCCAACGGTCGTCAGCGTTGCCATGGCCCACCACATAGCCGCGGGGATGGAGCCAAACGCTTCTGGCTGCGCCTCGTGCTCTGCCAGCCAAGCGCCGCTTGCGGCAAAGATCAGCATCACCATCAGGATGAAGAAACCTGCAAAAAAAGCGCCGGCCTCTTCCTCGAACACGGCAAGCAACATGCCTAGTGCGGGCGAATACCGCGTGAGCTTGAGCAGTCGAAGCATACGAAATGTCCGAAGAAGACGCAGATCAACCGGGAAAATCAGGTAAAGCAGCGCAGGTAATATCGCTAGTAAATCGATGATGGCGATCGGCGAGACGGCCCAGGCGGCGCGCGTTTTGTAACTTGGATTTTCGGTGGCGACCCACAGCCTTGCCGCGTATTCGACCACGAAAACAAACAGAGAAAGACCCTCAAAGAGGTTCAGCGCCAGGCCCCAACGGAAATATATGGAGTCGACCGTTTCCAGGATAACGGCGGCCACGTTCAGCGTGATTAGGGCAATTAGAGCTATTTCAAGAAACCACGGACCGGTGGCCGCCCGGTCCGGGCGCTCGAGCCACCAATAGACTTTCCTTCTTAGAAAGCCTGAATTTGTCACAGCCTCACTCATGTCGAAACTTCGTCCAGGCGCGTGTCAAGGGGATTGCGATTTGCGATAGCAAAGCGGTCCCCCAAATAAGATTGCCAACCAATGAGGGGACATGTGGGACGACATAGAAACAGGCAATAGCCAGAACAATCCCAAACACCCGTACATCCCAACGGCCGAAATCCGATGCCAAACGGTGTTCTGTGACGCTCTGAAGCACCCAAAGCATTGCGATATAACCAGCAAGACCGAAACAGCCAATGGCGGCATATTCGGTTGGATATGGTTCCCAAAATCCGACTTTGACCTCGGCAGCAAGAGCGACGCCGACCATGACGCCGCAAAGCATCAAGATCAGATGCGCAAGCCACCAGATGACCAATGTCGACACCTTTTTGTCCTTTGGTTTGGCATTGCCGACAAAGTCGAAATAGATCCAGCACATGACGAACATCGACACACCACCGATGACAAAATTGACCAGCACGTCGGGCGAAACTTTGTAGATGCCTTTCTCGGACAGGGTGACGACCAGTTTGAAGAACCCTTCGCCCAAAACGATCAGTGTCAGCAGAGCAAACCGTTCGGCCATGTGGCCAAGGCGGGGAACGAACCGCTCAAAACGCAGGACGGTGACACCGGGGATCATGTACATTGCCTGCGTGGCCACCATAGCTGCCGCGAATACCCAATAGGCAAGCGGAGTGGGCAAAAAAGCCGCGATGGCAAAGATTACCGCAAAGACCGAGAAATTGCGGATCTGGGCCGTCGACATCGACTCGCCTGAAGAATTGGCCCGCCGGGCTCGATAGTACAGCGCCGCGATCATGGCCCTGTTCGCGGCAAATCCTAACGCGAAGAAAACCCAACCCTTTCCGTCAATAGCCGGGATCGCCGCTGCCATAAACATCACGGTACAGATCATTACGGACATGATCAGGCGATGCCAAAAATCCGTACTGACGTAGATCGAGTTGAATATGCTGAGTTCGCCCCACGCGTACCAGAGCGTAATGAACACCCCGGCGAACACAAGAAACCCATGCAGATCGAGATGATGCGAAAGGTAATTGCCCAGCAGAAAGATCGTCACGACATGGATCAGGTCATAGAACAGCTCGGCCCAGTGGACATGATCATGTGCGTGGTCAAGGTCCCGGTGATGTTGGGGCTTTCGCCACATGGGGTGGTCATGCAGTGCCATAAATTAGAACTCTTCAAGGTTGAAAGGCTGTAGTGGCCGACATGCAGCCACCCCGACTGAATTTTTTCTATAACGGAAGGTTGTCGCGGAGACCTACGTCATGCAACCCCCACAATGGTTGTTCAGCGAGGGCATGCCGGGCAACATCCGTCCGTTCGTGGATTTTTTGTGCCGGAAGGACACGGCATTCACGGGTGTCACGCGGCCCTGTCGTCTCGTAGTTGCAGCAGGATGCGGGTGTAGTTTTCTACGCCCTGCGCGCCGGTCACAAGGTGGCGTTGGTCGAACATCATTGCGGGCACGCCTCGAACACCTTGGTTGATCCAGATTTGCTCTTTCTGGCGCACGTGATTGGCCCGATCTTGGCTTTGCAACATGTCCAGCGCATCCGCGCGGTTCAGCCCGATGCCAGCAGCCGCGCCGGCCAGAACCTGTATGTCCGAGACATTTTCGCGGCGTGTAAAGAACGCCGAAAAAAGGGCCTGCTTCATTTCGCGGCCCTTGCCTTGCTCGGCGGCCCAGTCAATCAATTGATGCGCGCGGAAGGTGTTATATATCCGCATGTCATCGGCGTAATTGAACGTGAACCCCAGTGCTGCGCCCATCTCGGTCAGGCGGGCTCGTGCCTGGATCGACCCTTCCAACGTGGTCCCGTATTTCGATGCCAGATGGTCGCGCAGGTTCTCTCCGCGTTCTGCCATCTGAGGATTCAGCTCGAACGGGTGCCAGCGGATATCCAGTTCGACGCCGGTGTCGCGTGCGGCCTTGGCGAGCTGGTGGTAGCCAATCACACACCACGGACAAACAACGTCTGACACGACATCGACACGGAAAGAGGGCGCATCTGGCACGGTTCAGGTTCCTTTCACATCTCCGGAAAAACGCGCCGCGTTTTCCTTGGCAAAGGCGCTGGCATCCGCGTTAGCATCCCAGAACTGTGGGTTGGCCTTGGGGATGGTCAGCGCTCTCTGCACAGCGGGCCGGGCATCGATACGCTCAAACCAGGCGTTCAGATGCGGAAGGTCCGACACATCCACCCGGGCCCAGACATAGGCACGCGCCCACGGGTACAGCATCATGTCAGCGATGGTGTATTCGTCCGCTGCAATCCATTCACGCCCGTCCAGCCGTGTGTTCATCACCTCCATCAATCGGCGGCTTTCGTCCACGTAGCGACGGATCGAGAAAGGCTCTTCGTGGCCATTTGGCGCGGCGATATGCTGGAAATACATTGCCTGTCCCATCATCGGCCCCACATGGCCGACCTGAAACAGCATCCACTGCACAACCTCGGACCGCTTGACCGGGTCCGACGGCAGGAATTTTCCATATTTCTCGGCCAGATGCCACAGGATCGCACCGGATTCGAAGATGGCACGGCCTTCCGAACGGTCCTCAATCGTTGGGATCTTTCCGTTTGGGTTCAGCGCCAGGTAATCCGGCGCCTTCTGTTCCTGTTTGGAAAAGTTGATATGGGTCAGGTCGTAGGGGATACCTGCCTCTTCCAGAAAAATGACCGGCTTGTAGCCGTTCATCGTGCCTGCGGTATACAGGTGAATATCAGGCTGGGACATGTTCAACCTCGACAAAAGTGGATTTCAGATGCGCGTCAAATCGAGCGAAATCGGCCTCGATTTCGGGGTTCTTCATAACATCGAATGCCGCGAATGTCGGTAGGGCCTGCATACCGAAGAACTTGGCGTTCAGATGCATCGGGCGCAGCAGATCGTCAACGCTTGCTCCGGCAAAGAACGGCTCGGCGGGGTTGTCGAATGCTTCTTTCGGCGCATTAAATGTCACCGACAGCATGTATGTCTTGCTGTGCAGTGATCCACCCATGCCGTAGTTGGCTTTTGGTGCGTCGGCGGTGCGACCGTCGCCAGCGCATAAGCGGCCATCCATTCCGGCTGTGTAGACCTCATCCATATATTTTTTGAAGATCCATGGGACGCCCATCCAGTTTACCGGGAACTGCATGATGACCGTATCTGCCCAAACATGCGCCTCGACCTCTGAATTTGCGTCATAGCCATCAGCAACGGTGGTAATGCGTACTTCGTGGCCCATTGCGGCCAACGTTCTGCGTGCGCGTTCGACGAGGCTGGCGTTCAACTGTCCGGGGGCGAATTCGTAGGGCTGGGTGCCGTTCACGATGAGGATTTTACTCATGTCCATATCCTATATGTGCACTGTGTGAACCCCTTGACGTAGGAGGGGGTCGGGAGCATTTGAGTATTGAGGTGTGGAAAATCAACCAGTATACTTTTAGTAACCTTAAAAAATAAGGGGAAGGATAACGATGCGGGCGCGGGTGGACGAAGATGTGAAAGGGCGCCGAATTGTGACAGAGGCCTGCCAGGAGCCATGCGCAATTGAACGGGGCATGCGGATCATCGGTGGTAAATGGACCGGGTCCATCCTATGGCACCTGAAGGATCGTCCGGTGCGTTTCAACGATCTTGCTCGGTTGCTGGGTGGGGCCAGTAAAAAGATGATTGCCGAGCGGCTGCGCCAGCTAGAGGATCAGGGGTTGGTGAGCCGACACGTGATGGATACCGCGCCGGTTTCCGTGCAGTATTCTATCACTGACCTTGGCCGCACGGCACTTGGGTTTCTCGACGAATTGCGAAAGTGGAGCGAGGAATTGCCTAACGGCTTAAAGTGATGACTTTAGTCCGTGTTCAATGATCTGAAAGTCAGAGTTTTTCTGACCGCGTACCGAACGAGGTTTTCACCAATCTGAGGATGAAGTGACAAGGTTACTTAGAAAAGCAATCCAAGGGTTTGTTTTCCCCAAGAAAGTAGTGCGAATAAATTTCTGCGGGCCGCTCAGTGCCATTTGAACCGACAGGTGACGTAACAGCTGTCCCGCAGGCCACGAGTTTTGTTGAACCAAGTTCTGGCATCCTCAGCGAATGGCTGCTTTGCCAAGTAAACGGCAGCGAAAGCCAGTCGATATGCATTGCGATTTCCAATCTGTCCGCAAAGTGGTCGTCCATGCCAAGTGCAGCGAATGACAGCGTTGGAGTCCAAAGGCGACTTAGGTGATGAGCGCAGCATGTGTCGTTTAGGGCGGAAAGCGGGGGGTCGCTGCGCGCGCGGAATGACATGGTTCCAGCTGTCAAAGCTGGCCTTCGAATTGGATCTTCTATGGAAGTGCATTTGAATACCCCAGAACCAACAAGTTGCCCAAATGAAAAAACAATGAGTCGTTCCAATGCACCACCGCGGTGTTCACGGCAGCTTTCTTTGATAGCATGCAAGAAAACTGAGCAAATATTCCGCTACACGCAAAAATGAGCTGAGATATTGGGCGAACCGGCAGTCCGATGACTGCATTCAATGACCTTGTAATTGCGATCAATGAGTCTTGGGCTCACTTGAGTTTCTATGAAACAACACCTGACTGTCGTTGTAGTAGAGCAGAATCAAGATCGTGCTTTTGCAATAGTAGATGCCTTAAAAGAGTCCGGTGACGTAGAGGTTTTTGTGATCGGCAACGTCTCTGGGCTGGCACGCAAAATCGCAACGCATGGCCCAGACATTGTCCTCATTGATATCGACAATCCCTCGCGCGATATGCTGGAAGAGCTGACCGTTGCGTCGGGTCCATTGGAACGTCCAGTAGCTATGTTCGTCTCGGGCGCAGCGGGCGGATTGGCGAAAGCCGCTGTTGAGGCTGGGGTGTCAGCCTATGTGGTCGACGGATTGCAGGCCGAACGCATCAAACCTGTGATCGATACGGCTATCGCCCGCTTTCAGGTCCTACGCCAAATGCGGACCGAACTGGCCGAAACCCGCCGTGCGCTGGAAGAGAGAAAAGTGATCGACCGTGCCAAAGGGCTGTTGATGAAAGCAAAGGGCGTGTCAGAGGACGAAGCCTATGCCCTGCTGCGCAAAACCGCGATGAACCAGAACCGCCGGGTCGCAGATGTGGCAGAAGCTCTGGTCACTGCTTCGGGGTTGTTATCATGAGAACCGTAACTCTGCCTGTTGCCTACATGCCCTTGGTCGACGCGGCCCCGCTGATCGTTGCGCGCGAGATGGGGTTTGATCATGCAGAAGGGATTTCGCTGGATATGCGTCCAGCTCCGTCATGGTCATCTCTGCGAGATATGCTTGCCTTTGGGCATGTGGATGCCGCGCATCTGCTTTCACCGGTCCCTGTTGCGATGGCCTTGGGTCTTGGTGGCATTGCGACACCTTTATCTGCTGTGTCCGTCCTGTCACTGAATGGCAATGTTATAGGCGTTGGAACTCGACTGGCTGGGCGGTTAACCGACCAAGGCTACGGCTTCGATTTCTCAGATGCCGCTGCGGCTGGGTCCGCGTTGGCAAAAGCCACCGGTGACGTGTTGGTCTTTGGTGTGCCTTTTCCATTTTCCATGCACGTCGAATTGTTGCGCTATTGGGTTGCGGGAACCGAGTTGGCCTCGAAACAGGTCGAAATCCGCACCGTCCCGCCGCCATTGATGGCGCAGGCCCTTGCCGGTGGCGAGATCGATGCGTTCTGCGTGGGCGAGCCGTGGGGCTCTTACGCCGCGGACGATAATGTTGGTGCACTGTTGCTACCGGGTAAAGCGATTTGGACCTGCGCACCGGAAAAGGTGCTGGCGGTCCGAAACGATTGGGCAGAGACCGAACCGCACCTGCTGGGTAGCCTCATGCGCGCGGTTTGGAAAGCCGGGCGCTGGCTGTCGAAGGCCGACAGCCGGACCACCGCGTCCGAAATGTTGTCGCGCAAGGCATACCTCAACGTGTCACCGGAACTGATTGACCGCGCCCTTATGGGAGAGTTCACCATCTCGGCGAGCGGTGAGCAGCGACAGGTGGACGGTTTTGTTGAATTCTTTGACGGTGCCGCGAGTTTCCCATGGCGCAGTCAGGCCAAGTGGATCGCGCATCAACTGGCGAAACGGAATGGGATCGATGTTAGCACTGCCGAACGTCAGGCCGCCCGAGTCTTTCGCAGCGATCTGTATCGACGCGAGCTTGTCGGCTTGGGTGTCGAAACTCCCGGCGCGTCGGAGAAGCTCGAAGGTGCGCTGCCCGAGTCGATCGCGGTGGCCTCGGTAAACGGAAGCCTGATTCTGCCGCCCAATGTTTTTTTCGACCGTCGCATTTTCGAGCCCGCTGGTTGAGAGTGCCTAATTTTTTTGCAATGCAGCATGAATTCATGCCGCATCGCAGAAAATTCGCATCCTGATGCCCAAAAGCGGATGACGGCCCGGTTCAGGGATGCCTAAATCAGGACATCGGCAGGCAACGACGCCCACCGACAGAATTCGCCCAAAGTATTGGGCACCTCACGAGAGCAAAGCCGCTCGACCAACTGCCAACTCCTCCTGGCGGTGTGTGTCGGCGGTTTTTTTTGTTTGCCCAAGGGGTTGGGCTAAACCGAAAGGGATCGATATGAAAAAGCTTCTTCTGAGCCTCGCAGCGTCTACAGCGATTGTATCTCCGGCATTGGCTGAATTGGAACTGGAAAAAGACGAACTGACCTTTGGCTTTATCAAACTGACCGATATGGCGCCGCTGGCCGTGGCCTATGAGAACGGTTATTTTCTGGACGAGGGCCTTTTCGTCACGCTTGAGGCGCAGGCCAACTGGAAAGTACTGCTGGATGGCGTGATCGACGGCCAGTTAGATGGCGCGCATATGCTGGCCGGTCAACCGCTGGCGGCCACTATTGGCTACGGGACCGAAGCCCATATCATCACACCGTTTTCGATGGACCTGAACGGCAACGGCATTACCGTCTCGAACGAGATTTGGGAAGAAATGAAGCCCAACATCCCAAAGATGGATGACGGCCGCCCGCAACACCCTATCAGCGCCGAGGCTCTGGCCCCGGTGGTTGAGAAATACAAATCCGAAGGAAAGCCGTTCAACATGGGCATGGTCTTCCCGGTTTCGACCCACAATTACGAGTTGCGCTATTGGCTTGCCGCCGGTGGTCTGCACCCGGGGTATTACAGCCCCGAAAACGTGACCGGTCAGATTGGCGCGGATGTGTTCCTGTCCGTGACGCCTCCACCGCAAATGCCTGCCACGTTGGAGGCCGGCACGATCTACGGTTACTGCGTGGGTGAACCGTGGAACCAGCAGGCTGTTTTCAAGGGTATCGGTGTACCGGTGATCACGGACTATGAGCTGTGGAAGAACAACCCTGAAAAGGTGTTTGGCATCACTGCCGAGTTCGCCGAAGAGTATCCCAACACCACGTTGGCCGTGACCAAGGCTTTGATCCGCGCTGCGATTTGGCTGGATGAGAACGACAACGCCAACCGCCCTGAAGCGGTCGAAATCCTGAGCCGCCCGGAATATGTGGGCGCGGATTACGACGTCATCGCCAACTCGATGACCGGCACATTTGAATATGAAAAAGGTGACAAACGCGAGGTTCCCGATTTCAACGTGTTCTTCCGCTACAATGCGACCTATCCCTTCTATTCGGACGCGGTCTGGTACCTGACCCAGATGCGCCGCTGGGGTCAGATCGCCGACGCGAAGCCAGACAGCTGGTATGACGAGGTCGCTAAGTCCGTCTACAAGCCAGAAATCTATCTGGAAGCCGCGCGCCTGTTGGTCGACGAAGGCCTTGCGAATGAAGCCGACTTCCCCTGGGAAAGCGATGGTTACAAAGCGCCGACCCCGGCAGAGGATATCATCGACGGCATCGCCTATGACGGTCGTACCCCCAACGCCTATCTCGAAAGCCTGTCCATCGGTCTGAAAGGCGATCAGAAGATCGTCGGCTCGGACGTACAAGGCTAAGCCCGAAGCGCCGCGCCCGGCCAGCGCTGGGTGCGGATTCCAAAGTGCCCCGCCATCGCAAGGACACATCAGATGACAACGGTCGATCCCGAATTCAACGCTGACGCAGCCCGAGAGGAACGTCGCGCCCGCCTTTTCACCCGCATCAACGCGGCCGACAAATGGTTCCAAGTGCTGGGCCTCAGCTGGGCCACGCCTGTTCTGAAAGCCGCCGCCGGGGACAACCCGCGCGCCCAAATGACCGAGATATGGCGTCTTCTGGTCGTCCCCCTGCTGTCGATCTGCGCGTTCCTGCTGCTTTGGGGGACACTTGCCCCGAAAGTGCAAACCTCTCTGGGTGCGGTCCCCGGACCGGCTCAGGTCTGGGAAGAAATGATCAACTTGAACGAGGACGCGCAGGCGAAGGCTGTCAAACGCGCCGAGTTTGAGGCGATGGTCGAGAAACGGAATCAAAAACTGATCGACGCAGGCCGCGCAGATGAGGTCAAGCAAGTCGCTTACACCGGTGCGCTGTCCTACTATCAGCAAATCTGGACTTCGATCAAAACCGTGTTTTTCGGGTTCCTGATCGCGACCGTAGTAGCCGTGCCTTTGGGGATCGCCGCCGGTCTGTCCCCAACTGCGAATGCGGCTCTGAACCCACTGATCCAGATCTTCAAGCCGGTCTCGCCGCTGGCATGGCTGCCGATCGTGACCATGATCGTCTCGGCGGTATACGTGACCAATGACGGCTGGTTCGCCAAATCCTTCCTGATCTCGGCCATTACCGTGACGCTGTGTTCGCTGTGGCCCACCTTGATCAACACTGCACTGGGTGTGGCATCCATCGACAAAGATCTGGTGAACGTCTCCAAGGTTCTGAAAATGAACACTTATACCAAGATCACCAAGCTGGTGCTGCCTTCAGCGCTGCCGCTGATTTTCACCGGCCTGCGCCTGTCACTGGGCGTAGGCTGGATGGTCTTGATCGCCGCGGAAATGCTGGCGCAGAACCCCGGTCTGGGCAAATTTGTCTGGGATGAGTTCCAGAACGGTTCCTCCAGTTCGCTCGCCAAGATCATGGTTGCAGTCTTCACCATCGGCATTATCGGCTTCCTGCTGGACCGGGTGATGTACGCGCTGCAATCCCTGTTTACCTTCACGAATAATCGGTGAGCGCGATGAGCATTCTGAGCTTCAAAAACACCTCGAAATCCTTTGGTGTAGGCACCGCGCGCACAGATGTTTTGAAGGGCATCAATCTGGACGTACAAGAGGGCGAGTTTCTGGTGATCCTCGGGTTTTCGGGCACCGGTAAGACGACCCTGATCAACTTGATGGCCGGCCTGGATATGCCGTCGAATGGCGAGGTCACCTTTAAAGGTGACCCGATCAAGGGGCCGGGTCCCGAACGCGGCGTGATCTTCCAGAACTACTCTTTGATGCCGTGGTTGACGGTCAGCGGCAATGTGGGTCTGGCAGTGGATACGGTCTTTCCCGGCCTCAGCAAGGCCGAGAAAGCCGAGAAAGTCGCGCACTACGTCAAGATGGTAGGCCTCAGCCACGCCGCTTCGCGCCGCCCGGCTGAGCTGTCCGGCGGGATGCGTCAGCGGGTCAACGTGGCGCGCGCCTTGTCGATGAACCCCGAAGTTTTGTTGTTGGATGAACCGCTGTCGGCGCTCGACGCCCTGACCCGCGCCAATCTGGCCGATGAGATCGAAAATATCTGGGAAGCCGACAAGAAGACCTGCGTGCTGATCACCAATGACGTGGATGAGGCGATCATTCTGGCGGACCGTATCATCGCTCTGAACCCTGATGGGACATTGGGGCAAGAGTTCCGCGTGTCGATCCCGCGCCCACGTGAACGTGGGGCGATGAACAACGATGAGACCTTCAAACACCTGCGCGCTGAAGTCACTAAATACCTGATGGATGTGGGGATCGAGGCCAAGGTCGAAGGCTCGCGCATCTTGCCGGATGTCACCCCGATCCACGGAGTTCCAACGGCGGTCGCCGAGGCCCAAAAGGGGATGATCGAGAGCCGCTTCCTCGACTTTTCACAGTTACACAAGGTGTATCCGACGCCCAAAGGTCCTCTGACCGTGGTCGAGGATTTCGACCTGAAGATCGACAAGGGCGAGTTCATCTCGCTGATCGGCCATTCGGGTTGCGGCAAGTCCACCGTTTTGACCATGGCCGCTGGGCTGAACGACATCTCGAAAGGCGCGATCAAACTGGACGGTCGTCACGTCGAAGGGGCTGATCCCGAACGCGCCGTGGTGTTCCAATCGCCCAACCTGTTCCCCTGGTTGACCGCCAAGGAGAACGTCGCGATCGGTGTCGACAAGGTCTATCCCAGGGCCAGCATGGCCGAGCGGCAGGACGTGGTGGAGTACTATCTGGAACGCGTCGGATTGGCCGATGCGATGGACAAATCCGCAAGCGACCTGTCGAACGGCATGAAGCAGCGCGTCGGCATCGCCCGCGCTTTTGCCCTATCTCCCAAACTCCTGTTGCTGGATGAACCTTTTGGAATGCTCGACAGCCTCACGCGCTGGGAATTGCAGGAAGTGCTGATGGAGGTCTGGTCCCGCACCAAAGTCACCGCGATCTGTGTGACCCATGATGTGGACGAGGCGATCCTTCTGGCCGACCGCGTGGTGATGATGACCAACGGCCCACAGGCGACCATCGGCAAGATCACCAAGGTCGACCTGCCACGCCCACGCACGCGCAAAGCCTTGTTGGAGCACCCAGATTACTACGCGTACCGGCAGGAAGTCCTCTATTTTCTGGAAGAATACGAACATGGCGCCAAACCCAAAACACCCGCCCCCAAAGCGATTGCAGCGGAGTGAAATCATGAAGCAAAGACTTGTAGTCATTGGCGCAGGTATGGCCTCGGGCCGGGTGCTGGAGCACCTGACCGACGCCGCGCCGGATGCGTTCGACATCACCCTGTTCAACGCCGAGCCGCGCGGGAATTACAACCGGATCATGCTTAGCCCGGTTCTATCGGGTGAGAAGACATACGAAGAGATCGTAACCCATGACGATGCCTGGTACGCCGCGCGTGGTATCGCCTGTCGCTTTGGTGAGAAGGTTGAGAAAATCGATCGTGAGATGAAGGTGGTCGAGGGCGAGAACGGACATGTGCCTTACGACAAGCTGGTAATTGCCACCGGGTCGACCCCGTTCATGATCCCTTTGCCCGGTCATGATCTAGAAGGCGTGATCGCCTATCGCGATCTGGAAGACACCCAGCGGATGATGGGCATGGGCCCGGACAACAAGGTCGTTGTGATTGGCGGCGGTTTGTTGGGTCTCGAGGCTGCGGCGGGTATGGCCGCGCATGGAGTAGACGTCACCGTGGTCCACATCATGGGTCATCTGATGGAGCGTCAGCTGGATGAGGCCGCAGGCTATCTGTTGAAGAAGTCGCTGGAAGACAAAGGCATCAAAATCTGCCTGCAAGCGAATTCCAAGGAAGTCCTTGGGGAAGACGGCAAGGTCCGCGCTCTGTTGCTGGATGACGGGACCAAGTTGCCCTGTGATCTGCTGGTCATGGCGGTGGGCATCCGCCCCAATACGGCGCTGGCACAAGAGGCTGGTCTGGCCACCGGGCGCGGCATTCATGTGGATGACCAGATGCTGACCTCGGACACGGATGTCTATGCTGTCGGCGAATGCGTCGAACATGACGGAGAAGTCTTCGGCCTTGTTGCGCCGCTCTACGATCAAGCCAAGGTAGCAGCGCAGTCGTTGCTCGAGGAAGAGGCGGCATTCGTTCAAAAGACCCTCTCGACCAAGTTGAAAGTCACCGGTTGTGATCTGTTCAGCGCGGGGGATTTCGCGGACGGACCTGGACGTGAGGACATCGTCTTCCGCGATCCTTCACGCGGTGTTTATAAGCGCCTTGTTATCGAAGAGGATCGTCTCGTCGGCGCTGTCATGTATGGGGACACAGCCGATGGCAGTTGGTTCTTCGGCCTGATCAAAGATGGCACAAGCATAGAGGAGATGCGAGAAACGCTGATCTTCGGCCCGGCCTATCAGGGGGGCGACACCGCGGACCCTCTCTCAGCCGTTGCAGCATTGCCGCCTGAGGCGGAGATTTGCGGCTGCAACGGCGTATGCAAAGGCGAGATTGTCGAGGCGATCAATGCCGGGGCCGGGGATCTGGGCGCGGTGCGCGCAAACACCAAGGCCAGCGCGTCTTGCGGAACTTGCACGGGGCTGGTCGAACAGGTCTTGCAAGTCACTTTGGGCGACGCTTTCCAATTACCGACCGCGCAACCGATCTGCGGTTGTACCGACCTCAAGCATGAGGATGTGCGGCGTTTGATCAAGGGCCAAGAGCTGAAAAGCCAGGCCGCTGTCTGGCAGGAGTTGGGATGGAAAACGCCCAATGGCTGTCATGTCTGCCGGCCGGCGATCAACTATTACCTGCTGGCCGATTGGCCACTGGAGTATCAAGACGACCCACAAAGCCGCTTCGTCAACGAGCGCAAGCACGCCAACATCCAGAAAGACGGCACGTTCAGCGTTGTGCCGCGTATGTGGGGTGGCATCACCACCCCCGATGAATTGCGCGCTATCGCCGATGCGGCGGACAAATACGATGTACCGACCGTGAAGGTTACAGGTGGTCAGCGCATCGATTTGCTGGGCGTGAAAGGGGAAGACCTGCCTGCGATCTGGTCGGATCTGAACCAGGCCGGTCTGGTCTCGGGCCATGCCTATTCCAAGGGTCTGCGCACGGTCAAAACTTGTGTTGGAACCGATCATTGCCGGTTTGGCACGCAGGACAGCACTGGTCTGGGTATCAAGCTAGAGAAAATTCTCTGGGGGTCGTGGACGCCGCATAAGCTGAAGCTGGCCGTATCCGGCTGCCCTCGAAACTGCGCCGAGGCGACCTGTAAGGACATCGGCGTCGTCTGCGTCGACTCTGGCTATCAGATAAGCATCGGCGGGGCCGCAGGGATGGATGTCAAAGAGACCGAGTTACTCTGTCAAGTTCCCACCGAAGAAGAAGCGACCGAGGTCGTGATGGCCGTCACGCAGGCCTATCGAGAAGGCGGTAAATATCTGGATCGACTGTATAAATGGCTGGGTAAGGTGGGCATGGATTGGGTCAAAGCTAAGGTCGTCGATGACGTTGAAAACCGCGCCGCCCTGGTCGCCCGGTTCGAACTGTCGCAGAGCATCTACCGCAAAGACCCGTGGGCAGAACACGTCAAAGAAAAAGCGCAGTCCTACGCGCCGATTGCAGATTTCACACTGGAGGCCGCGGAATGAGCTGGATCGACATCGGACATATCGACGAGGTGCCCCTACGCGGGGCACGTCTGGTGAAAACGCATATCGGCTGCATCGCGGTCTTCCGCACAGCCGAGGCGGATATCTATGCCGCGACCAACAGCTGTCCGCACAAGGGCGGTCCACTATCCGAGGGTATCGTGCACGGGCAATCGGTGACCTGCCCTTTGCACAATTGGGTCTTCGACCTTAATACCGGCGAAGCGCAGGGCGCTGATGATGGCCGCATCACCACCTATCCGGTGCGCCTTGAGGATGGCCGTATTCTACTGAACGACGGCGCGATTACCCGGCGGAGCGCAGCCTGATGGATGGAAGTGGTCTGCCCGAGGTTCGCTCGACCTGCGCCTATTGCGGGGTCGGCTGCGGTGTGCTTCTACGGCCCGATGGGGTCGGAGGTTTGACCGTTCGCGGCGATCCGGATCATCCGGCGAACTACGGTCGTTTGTGCTCGAAAGGACTGGCTTTGGGTGAAACCGTCGGGCTGGAACACCGGTTGCTGGTTCCTCGCGTCTTTGGCCAAGACACCAGTTGGGACAATGCCTTGCAATTGGTCGCAGATCGGTTCTCTGCAGCTATCAAGAAGCATGGTCCGGACAGCGTGGCTTTTTATGTTTCAGGACAGTTGCTGACCGAGGACTACTATGTTGCCAACAAGCTGACGAAAGGCTTCATGGGCTCGGCGAATATCGACACCAATTCGCGGCTTTGCATGGCTTCAACCGTGGCCGGGCACAAACGCGCCTTCGGGACAGATACAGTACCCGGAACCTATGAGGATCTGGACGAGGCTGATCTGGTTGTTTTGGTTGGCTCGAATCTCGCTTGGTGCCATCCCGTTCTTTACCAACGCGTCAAGGCTGCGCGTCAGGCGCGCGGCACGAAGATTGTTGTCGTTGATCCACGCCGAACCGCTAGCTGCGATCAAGCCGATTTGCATTTGGCATTGCAACCCGGCAGCGACGTCGCGCTATTTAACCGGTTGTTGAGCAGAATTCACCAGACCGGGCATGTGGCAGTGGATTTTCTGGATCGCAGCACTGGATTCTTCGAAGCACTCGAGCTGGCGCAGCTTGACGATTCTGACGCGACCGGGCTCAACCCCGATGAGATTGAGGCTTTTTGTGACCTGTGGATTGGGACTGAGCGCGTTGTTACGATCTTCAGTCAGGGCGTAAACCAATCCTCTTGCGGAACAGACAAGGTTAACGCGATCCTGAACTGCCATCTGGCCACCGGGCGGATCGGGCGCGCAGGGATGGGTCCGTTCTCGGTCACCGGTCAGCCTAACGCTATGGGGGGCCGAGAGGTCGGTGGCTTGGCCAACATGCTCGCATGTCACTTGGATATCGAAAACGAAGCACACAGATCAGCCGTCCAGGACTTCTGGAAGGCGCCAAAGATGCCAGAGAAGCAGGGGCTCACAGCTGTTGACCTGTTTCGCGCTGTCGAAGGCGGTCAGATAAAAGCACTTTGGATCATCCACACCAATCCGGCGGCTACCATGCCTGATGCAGACCGAGTGATGGCGGCTATCGAAAAATGTCCATTCACAGTTGTAAGTGACCTGACTGCCCAAACAGACACCGCACGCGGTGCAGACGTTTTGTTGCCCGCTGCGGGGTGGGGCGAAAAAAGCGGTACAGTAACCAATTCAGACCGCACAATCAGCAGACAACGCGCCGTTCTGTCACCTCCGGGACAAGCACGCGCAGATTGGGATGTTATGGCCGAGGTGGGCCGCCGCATGGGGTGGGCCGAGGCATTCAGTTATGAGACACCGGCGCAGATTTTTCGAGAATTCGCAAATATGACCTCGCTTGCCGTGGCATTTGGCAAAGACCTGGACATTACAGAATTTTCGGACATTGATGACGCGGGCTACGAAGCGCTGAGCCCGACACGGTGGCCGACGACATCTCGCAAATCGGATGGTCGTTTTTTCGGTGATGCGCAATTTTTTCATCCTGATGGTAAAGCACGTTTTGTCCCTGTTACCCATCGTGCACCTCAAGCGACGACTTCTGAACAATACCCGTTTATGTTGAATACGGGACGAAACCGGGATCAGTGGCACACTATGACCCGGTCTGGGTTGTCACCCCGTCTTTCGGCCCATTTGGCCGAACCATATGTCGAGGTAAATCCGAATGATGTCGATCGGTTGGGCCTTGCTGCCGCAGATTTGGTCGAACTCAACAGCGTAGTAGGAAGCGGTATCTTTCGACTTCGCATCACAAACGCAGTCGCGCCAGGTCAAGTGTTTGCTCCTATTCACTGGACAGGTGAAACGGCGCCAACAGCCCGTGTGGATGCGCTTGTTCCAAGTGTAGTTGATCCAGTCTCTGGACAACCTGAGAGCAAGGCGGCGGCTGTTTCGGTGCGACGTGTGAATGCTTCGTGGTACGGTTTCGCCGTGTCCGTCGACGCGGCCTCACCAACGGCAGAATACTGGGCAATGAGCAAAACGGCCAAAGGTTACAGGATCGAGTTAGCAGGGATGCAAGACATTGACGATTGGGAACACAAAGCCCGCGAGTGGTTTGGACTGCCCGATGCCGTAGTGACTTCAATCAAAGATTCCAAACGCGGCTCGCACAGGATCGCGCTGTCGGACGGAAAGCGCCTTTTGGCGGCGCTCTTCATCTCCCGCCAACCTATCACACTAATGCGAGAATATTTGGCAACTTTGCCTGAGGTCTCACTCCATCAGATTCTGTCTGGCCGGTCATCTGCTGCTTCTGAAGACTGTGGACCAATCGTCTGTTCGTGTTTTGGGGTCGGACTAAAAACCATCATCGACGCCATTCGCGACAAACGTTTGATCGATGTGGACGATATCGGAGATGCTCTTCAGGCTGGAAAGAACTGCGGTTCATGCAGGCCAGAGTTGGCTGACTTGGTCAGGGCGCATTCGAAGTTGAACCGCAATAGACCGAAGAATTGCCTGTTAGATCAATAAAGGTAGACGCGGGGTTTTCGAGCAGGACTGCGGTTTGCTTTAGTTAGCATTCAAATCAAGCATGGGTTCCATTCATTCTATACCACATATCCAATTCAGCTTATTGGGGTCAGGCGATGGCAACGTAGCACAAACGAGAACTCTAACCGACTCCTGCGCCAGTACTTCCCGAAAAGTACTGACCTCTCCGTGCACGCCCAAGAGCGTTTTGATGCCGTCGCCCGCGAACTCTACGAGCGGCCAAGAAAGACCTTGAGTTACTTCTCACCCGCAGAGACGTTCGAAGAGTGTGTTGCATCGATCGTTTGAATCGTACCGCAGAGCGGACGCCACCCAGTCGCACTTTAGCAAGGCTGCGATCCCACGCGGCTGCGTAACTCGAAAAGGCTCGGCCATCCTTGTGCCAGTGACTGGAAGAGCGGGCTGCTGACGAGTCGTTACGGGGGCTGGCGGGTGTTCGCTAGTGCTGGCGGGTGGGGTCCGTAGCGGAAATTTGTAATGGCGCTCTGTGTCCCAGTTCACAGAACCGCTCATTCATCCAGGTTAACGTAGCGTCACAAGAGGAGGTCGAAATGCTTCTTAAGGCTTTAAATACTAGGCACACTCGCACCGAACACGCTGTAACCATGATACACCCAGTTGTGCGTATCTTGCGTCATTGCAAGCAAATGCAACGCCAAGTGAACCGCTATTATTGAATTCGAGCGTGGGTAACCGTTTTTCGGAAGTCTGCGTAGGGTTCTGTGCGGTGCGAAAAGGTTTAATAATTGGTTATTTTGGATCCCAAGCGGCTAAGCCGATCCGCTAACGGCCGTTGCCGAGCGTTGATACATGCCTGAACGCAAGAGCCGCATCGGACGTTCGAGCAAAGCGCGGCGAAAGACTAATTTGAGCCCTTAACAGAAATGCTTGAGGGGCAGCGCGCCCAGGGTCTGCTGTGCAGATTAATTGCAGATAGGTAACTCCAATGGCGGCTGTTTGCGCAAGGATGCTCTCCAATTATTTATAATCGGTTGGAGGCTGCTTTTGGGCCAGAACTTTGGGGCGCCAATTGCTTGTAGGCAAACTGCGTTCCAATAAACTCCAGCTCGAGACAGTGATTTTCCTTTTTTTACCACCTTGGCGACAGCGTTTATGTCTTTGGATTCTGGGTAGATGTAGAGCGTCGTCGGGTTCCCCTCAACAAGTGCCAAAATCTCTTTTGAGTCGGACTGAGACCAGGTTGTGCAACCGTTGCTACGACCACCCGTATAGTTCACAAGTTTTCCGTAGGGGACATAGCCGTCGTTGTCTGCATGTGTGCTTCTAGGATTCTTGAATCTACATTGCCACTTAAGGAAGACAGCTGGATGGCCTCCAATGGCGCGCTCCCGAGCATTGCTCGTTTCTCCTTCCCCATCGAACAAAAGAAAAGTGCGGTAGAACGGCTGCGTTTTGCCGGAGTGACTGTAATAACCTTTGAACGACGTGCGGGTTTCAGCCGTCACATAGGCACCGCCGGCGGTAAGTTTAGACCCTTCTGCATTGCTGAAGTTCTTCGCGCATTGCCGACCATTCGAAAAATTGGCGTTCTTTAGTTTTCTGCCATTGCCATAGCCGGACGAAACCGCTCGGAAGGACTTTTGTGACTCGCAAATGACGTAAAACCGCTTGCCCGGATTGCCGTTTCTTGCAGTGCTGGGGCGGGTTGCATCCTTGGCAAGGTAGCAGGGGTTCTTTACTTCGCCTCGTCGTACTTTCTCGATGTAAAGCGCACGCGCCCTGTTCAGAACAATTGGTGCGATTTGCCCATCACCTGTTCCCACGTGTTTTTGTAACCACGCTGGTATATCTTGCGAAAATGCTTCGACGCGGTCCGGCAAGAAGCCTACCGAGATGGCAATTGCCGCGGCAGAGAGTGTGAGACGGAGTGAATTCTGTAGCAACGGGAGATCTCCTGCTAGAATGTCCTCAAGGTCAGCCTACCACAGTTCTTACGCCCGAGAATGCCGGCCAAGTGTGTGACGAAGCTTTCTGTTGCCTGAAATCCCGGTGTTCGTTTTGGGAGGCATTTTGAGCATCTTCGACAAAAAAGCTTTGATGTTGCTTTAGTAACTGGACATTCGGATATTTGCTTCCAAATGACTGCCATGATCACACGTCGAAAGTTCCTGTTGGTAACGACAACCGCAATTTGTGCGCCGTATATTGGACGGGGACAAACGGTGGCGCTGAATGATGCAATCAGCGATCTTCAGCAGTTGCATTCACTTCAAATTCAACGCGGAGACGACGTCATTTTTGCTCAGGCTCGACAGGGTGCAGGCCTGGATAAACCAGCGAATATAAAGTCTTGTTCGAAAAGCATTGTGGCTTTGTTGCTTGGGACGGCGATCGACCGGCAGGAAATCCCGTCTGTGAATGCCACCTTGCAGGAGGTCGCTCCGCAACTCTTGCCCGCCAATGCCACACCCGGTTCTGAGAGCATTACAATGGAAGATCTGGTGACACTGCGGGCAGGGCTCGAAAGAACCTCTGGCAGCAACTATGGAGAATGGGTCAACTCTCCCAACTGGATAGCGGATGCTTTGACACGACCCATGGTTGCAGAGCCAGGACAACAGATGCTCTATTCTACCGGATCGACCCATCTGCTTGGCGCAGCATTGACTGTGGCGACCGGCCTAAGTCTTTTGAGATTGACGCGTGAGAGGCTGGGTGCACCGCTTGGTATCGAGATACCTGCTTGGACGAAGGATCCACAGGGTTACTACTTGGGTGGGAATGAGATGGCGATTACGCCGAGGTCGATGTTGAAGATCGCGGTGTTGCTTCGGGACCGCGGGGCTTTTGCCAACAGGCAGATCATTCCTGAGCGTTGGGTCTTGGAATCGACCAAGCCACACGGCCGTTCGCCTTTCTCTGGATTGGATTACGGCTATGGCTGGTTTCTGTCCCCTTCAGGATATGAGTTGGCGCGTGGGTATGGGGGCCAAATAATAGCGGCCCATCCTGATCGAAACCTTGCTGTCGCAATTACATCTGATCCTACGCATCCGGCGCGTTCTGGAGGGTATTTTGGAGAATTGGTCAGGTTGTTGGATGGTCCGATCCTGAACGCCAATTAGATAAAGCACTTTTTGAAAACCCTAGAGTGCGCTGTAACGGTCAATGTCCGAAGCGGGCGCGTAAAGCATTCAAGTCGTCGAAATACCTTGATCCAGACTCATCTGGTTGAGGACATTGACGCCGAATTTACTGGCCACGTCGACAACAAAGTCATTCCCAGTTTGGATAGGGCTCGCCGGACTGTCTCCTCCAACTCGGGCTTGCTATTAAAAATTCTTTCCAGAAAATCTATTACCGATTGGCCTTTGCGGCCAATTTTGACCAAGACTGTAAGAACTCAATGAATAGTCTGCTCAGCCCTGCAAAGTGGGCATCCGCCCCGATTATGCGAACGCCTGCATTGAACCCAATTCGGTCATTTTTCTACTCAGCACAACCGCAAGTGGCGGTTCAAAATGAAATTGAGCTTAATTGTTATTGTCAGGCAAGAGCAGCCTCGACTTAGAACCGTAGACCGAAGCCTATCGAAAAACCGGAAAATTCTTCGGCAACTATACCGTTTAACATTAAGCGTCCCGCTCGAACGGCCGGTAGGCCGGTCAAGCGAGTATCAATCTCAAGTCCGAAACCAGCCGTTGCTAGCCAATCGGTATCAAGAACGGTTGCGCTGTCACCGTGATACAGCACGACACCGGCATCCAGAACAAGTTGCGTTGGGAGTTCGAAGAGTCTGACGTTGTTCAGCGGATAGCGATGACGTGAGAACAAGGTTGTTTGATTGGAACTCGCACTTGCGTTCCCAGCCTGCGGCTCATTGATCGGGTTAAATTCCAAGAATGTTTGACGGAAACGGTATTCCACTTGCCACGGCCCAAATTGCGCCTCTCGGAAAATGCCAAGCGAAGCACCGATCCCGAATGCGTTTAAATTCCCATCGATCAGTTCGTTGGAGTTAGATCTCGGGCCCAGCAGTGGAAAGTCGGCAAAAATGGCATCTGCAGTCACTTGGCCAAGTGAGAAATGTCCGACCGGCCGAATCTTCCACTCGTTTATCAAGGGAAACTCCCAGCCGACGCCAACCGTTGCTGCCACGCTTGACCAAGTTACATCCAACTCAGTGCCGGTAGCGATCCCCGGGAAGAAGATTACCGGGTTGTACTTTTGGTAGGCAACAAGACCCTCTAAATAAAGCCCGTTTTCAAATGGCTTGTGCCCTCCTCGCAGCTGGGTCGAGCGTAGACTTTTGGTACCTCCGGAAGCATCAAGAAAAGAAAACGAGGATAAAGTCTCATTTGGGGTGGCGGCGATACTCAAGACAGACAAAGCCGCTTGTGCAGCGGCCTCGGAGGCATCAGGGTTTATACTTTGAGCAAAGGTTGGACTGGTCGTATTTGCAGCCGACAGTGCGGCGAAAGCAAGAATTCGTCTCAAGGTATCGGCTCATTTACCAGAAAAAAGAAGACCAAGCGATATCTCTTCATCTTAGCACTACAAGAACAAGAATACCGCGCCTTTTGCTGTAAATATTTTGTTGTTAGTCAATTTTGCCTGGTTTGTGACGCCTTAAGAAAACCCGCTCGAGTTCTTTCTGGGTTGATGGGTTGATCTCCCCGATTGATCGTTGCCGCAACAAATGGAAGCTTTGTCTGCAGACCGGTCATTCAACCAACCTTCAACCAACGTCCTTTTTGGACAAAAGGAACAAAAAAATGGGCCCAGTCAGATCAGGCTGCTCAGCCTTCAGGAGACTGCACCTATTTGTCCACCGGATGACGTAGAACCCAATGCCTTTAGTAGTAAATCAATGTTCGCTCTTGCGGCACCTTCGTTAGCTTTTTGCAACCTTTCAACGCCAACAAATGCCTCCGACAAATCTGCCGTGTACTCCGACTTTATAGTTCTGTCGAAAAGTATCCTGCTATTAGTATCAATAATGTTGTATCGGACGGTCATTGCGACCTTCAATTCGAAGCCAACAAGCGGTTGTTCGACACTAAGAATATCAGCACGTAGCGTGTACTGGCCTGAAGTAGAGTAAATTCCAGCTTGACGAAGAGAAGTTTCTAAAGCCGCCTGAAAATCTTCTTTTGATATTTCCGATGTCCACATGGGGTTGGTTTCTTCCCCACCATATCCAGTCACCTTTCCGACTGAACTGTGGTATTTTGCCGAACTTGGTGTTGGTGCAATTGAACCCGGAACCATGGCCGTTTTTTGCGCTGGCTGAGCACAGCCGGCTAAGAGTATGCACATTGCCACCCCTGTTACTTTGCTGGCAAAATCAAAAGGCATAATCCCCCTTTCATTCACAGCCACTGTTATTTGGCTCAAAAGTGAAGTGAACTGCCAATGATTTAATGATCTTAGGCCAGAAGCGTCTTTGATGTGTATCAACTCAGAATTTAGCTGGCACCGCAACGAGCGTCCCCAATAAGGGGACGCCTTTGTCCGTTAAACGTTCCATCAAAAAATTTGATGGTGCCGCACTGGTGCAAACGACAGCTTTGTCCGCAATTCAGTCGCAGCACAAATTTTGTCGAACGTCCGCAGATTCGTGTGAAACTGCAGTTGAAAATGCTTGTTTTTAGGTCTTGCCCCCAGAGTGCATTAAAATTGCTCCGTAAACGAACCGAGCCGCCACCGATCTAACCGCGAAGCTGCACGACCTTTGCCTCAGTCTGGGTCGCATAATCGGCCCACTACTGCATGAGGATGCGCCGCTTGGCTGTTCTCCGTCTCAAGCCGCTGACGCTAACGTTCCGAAATTGGATCTGCCCCCAGCGCTAGAACACCAGCCCAATACACACGTTGCTTTCTTGTGTCGGCCAGAGATACCTCTGGGATGTCTGACATCCGCACCTGTAGGCCTGATTGAAGGATTTGCATAACGGAAGGTTTCTGGCTCATCTGAACCGTTAAGGAGTGAAGATGAGACGGAAAGCTGGAACAGACAAACCGACGCCTGAACGGGTCGTCAAGGACATTCGCCGCAAGACGCGCAAGCATCATTCTGCGGAGGAGAAGATCCGCATTGTGCTGGAGGGTTTGCGTGGCGAGGAGAGCATCGCTGACGCTCTGCCAATGGAACCGACGATGTTCTTCCTCAAGCCATTGCTGCCACCAGGGTACTCCGACCTACTGGATGCGCTTGCCCCAACAGAAGGCTTTTAGTCGCGAGGAAAAGTAGCCAGGTAGCCGTCATTTGTCTGTCTCAAACTTTTGTCGGGCTGGTTGGCGGCGTGTTTACTCGTTTCTATACAATCTGGAGTAGAAAAATGTTCAGATACAGTGGTTTACAAGTTTAATCAGTTCGTGAAAATATCAACGCAGTGCTTGCCACACATACCACGCAAATTTCATTTTTTATTGTTATAGTTCGATCGTTGCTCTGAAACCGATCATACCTGTCTGATCTAGACCGGATACCCAAGATCCTGGATTAACTTCCAAATGTCTCTGTTTGCCGCAGACAACTGATCAACAACCCCTTCGATCTCGCGCAGGGCTTTATCGTCTACTGTGTCTTCGCGGCCGAGTTTGATGTCGGTTTTGCGATCCGCGATGCGCATCAGGATGGTCTTTGGATTACCGCTTTCGGGGTCGAAGGAATAGATACAATGATTGTATTTGTTGCGGATGCCCGACAGCTTTGTCAGACGCTGCGTATGCGCAAGGATCGGGTCGCGGATTTGTGGCGGACGCCCCTCCATCTTGGCCAAGCGTTCGACCAAATCAATTCGGGCACGGGTGGTGTTCAGAGTTAGAAAGATGATGACGGAGACGTCTTTGGATGCCCCTGTTAGGCCAGCTATCAGATGGATCAACAGGCTTTCGGTGTTGGTCCACATATAGTTCAACCTACCAACCAATAAGATCAACCGGTCGAACCGGGTTTCGAACGTGTCAGTCAAGGGCGGGCTGCTGCACCGCATGAGGTGCGACCTCGAAATAGAAATGAGCTGCTGCAGTTCGGTTGTTGACGCCAATCTTGCCGACGACATTGTGCATGTGCAGCTTAACCGTATGTTCGGTGATGCCCAGCTTGGCTGCGATCAGCTTGTTGCTTTTGCCTTGCGAGACCAATTGCAGCACCTGTTTCTCGCGGCGCGTCAGCTTGGCGTAGCGTGAATTCAGATCGGTACCATTTTGTGTGACTGGGGGCGAATGTACAGCTGCCGGTGTCGGGTTCTGGGGGGTAACTTGTACACAATCGGCCAGAAAGCTGGGCAAGTACAATTCTTCATGCATCAGCAGTCTGAGGATCGCGCGCCAGGCATCCGGTGCAACATTCATAGGTAGAAAACCGATCTCACCCAACCGGGCCCGATCCCACTGCTGAAACAGGCGACGCGCCAAACCTTCCTTACGATAGGCAAATGCAATACAGCCCGAGCCTGTACAATTGGTGTAGACGTCGGGACGCGACAGCAGATCTTCGATCATCATCTGGTCGACAACTATGATCTTGTTGCTGTTTTGCGCATTCGCGCTCATCGCTTCGAGGGATTCAAAGCGTTCGGCGCGGACGCCAAATTCGGTTTGAACGCTTCTGAGTGTTTGGTTGGAATAGAACAATTCTTTTCCGACAAAGACGATCGACAAATCTTCGGAATAATTGCCCTGAGTGGCAGTTTCATTCTGCAAAGACTTACTCATTATTGCCCCCTACAAAACAGGCGTAACTGGAATTTGATTCTTAAAAAATGGAACGAGTAAAAAACGTTAACTAATCAATAAATTATGGTCCTTTTATTATAACTCGAATCTTGAATGCCTACAACCTGATGGCGCAAGCCCACACTGGGATTCATAGAACTTTCGTTTAGGATTTTGCGGTCTCTTTTGTGTAACCGGCGGAAACAATTGTGTTTATTTTTTGTCAGTATCTCCGTCTAGAACTTTTGCCCCGGCTATGTGCTGGCTGAGATTGTTTTTGTAAAAAATACAATAAAAACAATAAAATAAACTTGTCAGAACTTTTCACTAGCTAGGCGCGAATCGGGGTCGCTGCAAACATGGGCGGGCTTCAATTTCAGAAGTGACTATCCCTGACGTGATCGCCCTCAGCGTATTTTTGCTTTGATTTGGAGGGTCACGTTTTCGGCTTGGCCGGGAAAGGAGGTGGCCCAGAGTAAGAAAACGAATACCGCATTCAGCGTCTTTTTCGCTGTGTGTGCTTTTTTGTTTCAACCGCGCCTGATACCGCTTTGTAGATGAATGGCGGTCTGGCGTTCCAGAAATGGGAATTTGTCATGAGACGTAATGTAAATAATACAAACGTAACGACCGTCGATGAAATTAACGTCGAAAATCTGGATGCACCGGTCAATGTTGAGATCCCTGTAGAAGAAGCCTTTGTCGAGGCCGATCTGACAGCACAACAACAGCAGCAAGACCAGAATGTCGACAACTCGAATGATCAAGGTCAGGGTCAAGACCAAGGTCAAGGCCAGGATCAAGGTCAGGGACAAGACCAAGGCCAGGATCAGGGTCAGGACCAAGGCCAAGGTCAGGATCAGGGTCAGGGACAAGACCAGTCTCAGTCGCTGGATGCCGGTGACGACAGCAACGACAACTCCAACAACAACGCCATCAATATCGATTTTGGTGGTGGCGAGTGGATTCCGCGCGACGATGATCAAGTTGATCTGGATCTTGGGGATTCCGCGACAGTTGGCGATGTGATCACCGCAGGCCGTAATCTGAACTATGATCCCGGCGATGACATGAATCTGGACATCTCAATGGATGGTGCGGGCACCGCGATGTCATCAGTTAACAACCAGGTTGCCAGCCTGAGCGATGACGACACGCTGGAGTCAGCGAGCGTTGCGAACAATTCAGGTTTCTACCAGAACGGCGACGCCAATGGCGGCACAGCCACGGCTGCAGAAGGTATCCGGGCGAATGCAGATGGCGGAACATCGGGTGACGGTGGAACCACAGTAGGCGGTTCGGCAAACTCGTCAACGCTTGGCAGCCACGCGTGGGCCGCAGGTGGAGACACCGGCAGCGCCGATGCGGATTCGGCAGGCGGTGACGGTGGGTCTTCGGGTGACGCGTCCAACGCAAGTATGGGTATGGGTACATCCGATGCCAGCTCGACCGGCGATAGCTCGGGTGGCAATGGCGGAGATGCTGACGGCTCGGCCTCGTCGGACAACGACGGCAGCACAAGCGTAGACGGTGATGGAACCGGTGGCGCTGGTGGTAGCGCGGATTCGTTTGGTCTGGGTCTGGGTCTGGGTCTGTCCGGTGCAAGCTCTTCAGGTAACGCCGACGGTGGAGACAGCGATTCCGATTCCACCGGCACCGGTACCGGTACAGCGGATAACGCAACGGATGCGTCCGGAGCTGATGGTGGTGACGGCAGTGCTGCGACAGAAGGTTCAGCTTCGAACAGCAGCGACAGCGACACTGAAGCCAATGACGCCTCGGCAGGCGACAACACGGCGGATGGCACTGCAGACAGTGGTGCGGACAGTTCTGCTGATGGTGACGGCGGTGATGGCACAGGCGGTGACGGAACCGGCGGTGATGGCACTGGTGGTGACGGAACCGGCGGTGATGGCGAAGGTGGCTTTGCCGCGATGCTTGAAGCTGCGATCATGGAGTTGCAGGAACAGCTGGGCATGATTGATGCCGAACCTGGCGAAGGCGGTGACGGAACCGGCGGCGACGGAACCGGAGGAGACGGCTCTGGTGGTGACGGAACGGCTGGCGATGGCTCGGGCGGCGATGGTTCGGGTGGCACTGCAGATGCAGATTCCGACGCCCAGGGTGTTGGCGATCAATCGGCAAGTGGTCCGGATATTGATCAAAGCCCAGGCGATGTGAACGGTTCAGCCAGCAATTCGCAAGCAACGGATGGCAGCGGCGGTGACGGCGGTTCAAATGCGGCTGACGGCGCGGCCGATGCGATGGGTTCCGGAACATCAGCTGCAGATGGTGACGGCGGTGCAGGTGGCAGCACCACTCCGACGTCTACTTCCAGCGGCAACGGAGCTGGATCTGCCGATGCAGCCAATACTGCAGGCGGCGGCGGTGCAGCGGATGTCTTCGGAGACGCGGACACAAACGGTGCGGCGGACAGCTTGGCCGAAGCGATTGCCGGTTACGGTGGCGCGGGTAGTTCCGACAACGACTCGACCTCGACCGGATCCGGTGACGCAATGGGTTCGGCTGATTCAGGGAATGCTGGTGCCGGTGGCGCGTCTGCTGCAAACGGCGGAACCAGCGGAGCCTCGATGGGCAGCGCAACCTCGGGTGACACCATGGGTGGCACCATTACGGGCGGCAGCGCAGCCGGAGCCTATTCGGGTGACGGTGGCGCAGGCGGCTCGGGCGGCAACTGGGGCGCAAACAATGGTGGCGATGGCATCGTGACCGGCGAATCCTACGCCTCGGCTGCGGCGGTTGTCGACACCTCGGCCTTCAACCAGTCGATCGTCATGGGTGCCAATGTACTTGGCAACTCGGTTGATACGACCATGGTTGGCGGTTCGATGACGTCCTCGTACGCAAGCGACGACACCGACACCTAAGTCACAAAAGCGGGGCCCGCATTTCCGGGCCCTGTATGTCTTTTGAAACCTGCCGAGGCCGTTCATCGCGGCCTCGGCCCAACTGAACCCAAAGCGGAAATTTTGGCCGGTGCGGGTGTAAAGGAAAACCGACATGGCCCTTGACAGTATTTCCGAGACGATAGCGCATTTTGTTGGAACATTTGAGCTTACGATCGAACAGTCCCGGTTGCGGGATCAGTACGAGGAATTCACAGCGCTGAGGCGCAAAGCCGATGTCGAAGGGCTGGACGATCCGGCCTCGATCCATATCAAGGCAGACTTGGATATTCCGGCAGGCGAGTACAAAGCTCTGCCCTACAGTTTTCAACCCTCTGAACCCGAAATGCCGCTGCCGGCTGCACCTCTTGGGCCGGTGTCAGAGGCGGTGATTGTTTTGGACGGTCCCGGAGAGCCTGTGCGTTATGTGCCGGAAAACGAAATAAGCGATACGGGCCCGTCTTACTTTGTCCAACTGATCATTCTGCAACCGGAAACCGTGCCGCTGGGATCGGCCGTGACCGTTACCGTGCAGACGGTTTACATGCGCGACAATGACGTTGTGGGCGACGGAGATTTTCGAGACCCCGAAGCGCTAATGGTGCAGGGCGAGCAGATGCTAGACATGGCTCTGTCGCTTCACGCCATTGCCGCGCCATCATTTTCACTCGCGGACTACCAATCGACCGAAATGCTCGCGGCACTCGCCGATCAGATGGCGAACCCGATGATCTCGGACATTGAAGGCGTAACGGTGCATCAATTCCACGGCGGCGATGCGATGGGTGTGATCGTCAACGGCGAATACGTCACGGACGCTCCGGAATGGAAAGATCTGCTTCCTAAATATCATCAGCCCGATGACACGGAAAACACGGCTGAGCTGCCGTATCCTGTAGAATGGGATCAGTCAAAGGACCCAGAATTTGATGACGGGCACCTGGTTGTGACCGGTGGCAACGTTGCGATCAATGCAATGGCGGCCACTGTGGCTTGGGTGGATGCCCCAATCATCGCGGTCGGAGGGCAGGCGGTCAGCCTGACGGCCATTAGTCAGGTCGCAGTTGTTTCCGACTGGGATCAAGGTGAGCCGGGAACGGGCAGTGGCACAAACATCGTGCAGACCTCGCAAATCGAGGTCGAATCCAAAACGGCACCTTGGCTGGGTGCATCATCTGGCGCTGCGTCTGCGGCACCGATTGTTATCGTGGACCATGTTCAGGGTGATCTGGTCGTCGCGAATTTCATCAAGCAGGATATCGATGCCACGGATATCGACCAAATCGAGACCGAAATTTCTGCTTCGTCAACCATGTATGCGCTGGGCGACAACGAGATGTACAACGTCTCGGACCTTATTCAGCTGGGCAATTATTATGATGTGATCATCATCGACGGAAACATGATCTCTGTGGACGTTGTAAACCAGACACTCGTGTTGGTTGACGACGATGTCATTAGCGGCGGCATGGACCCGGCAATGGACGAAGACGAAGCGGGTGGCGACGAAAACCTCGTGATGAACGAAGCCTCTGTCAAAACGGTAGGGGATGACACCTATCAGGACATGTCCCAAGAAATGTCGGACACTATGGCGCTGGCTGATGACGACATAGCCGCGCTTGAGGATGCCTTGATGAATAATCCTGATTTCGCCGGGATGGAGCAAATACGCGTTCTCAAGATCGACGGCGATTTGGTGCAGGTCAATGTCGTGGAACAGACAACCGTGGTGCAGGATCAGGACGACATAGAGCTATCCGGCCCCGATGCATCCCAGACAGAAGTGGTTGCTGGCAGCAACGCCCTGTTGAACAGCGCAAGCGTGACCAAGATGGGTGTGGATTCGACAATCATGGCCGCAAACGGAGCGTACTCGGATCTGCTTCTGCATCAGGCCAGTCTGCTCGACATGCCCACCAATGAAGACATAACGGCAATGACCAATGAAGCCATCGCCGCAATCATGAGCGATATGAGTGTCGCGCAGCCTGATGCAGCGTTGGCTTTGACCGCTCCAACAACTGATACCACGACCAACGACGATGGCCTGCAAACCGTGCTGGCTTGATTTTTTCGTTTTTTACCGAGTGACCAGAAGGTTAGTAGATGTCGATCGTATTTACGTCGCACCGCCCGTACTTATCCAGCCCCTTGGACAGGCAGGGCGGAGGAAGGCCGCAAAGCCAAAATCTTGGTGAGAAGGTGAAAGCCACGCCCGCAGGGCCCAAAATTGCGCCGCGTCTGCATCTGACAAAGCAAATGCGCGTGTCGGACCCGAAAGCAAAACAATCAGTGAAACCTGAGAAACTGAAGCAATCCGAAGATCACGACCACTCACGCGAACAACTGCGCGCTGATCCTCCCCATCAGTGTGCAAAGCCGCAACCCGCGCATGACAAAGACCCGACGGGTGGCGGCAATGGGGTGGCCGATGCTGATGGCCCTGGTCAGGTAACCGCCGAGGAAACGACTGCGCGCAAGACCCCCTCTGCGCGCGCGGCCGGCGAAAACCGCATGGGCACCACGATCGAGGCCAAGGCAAACCAACCTCTGCCGCAAAATCAGACTGGTGGCGGAGACGGCAAAGGGCCACCCCAAACCTTTCACAAGCGCACCCCGCCCGAGGACTTTCAGCGCACCCTGCGGGTGTCGATCCGCGCGATCTGGCGCAACCTAGCTTTTGTGTTGGTTCTGACTTGCGCCACGAACATTTTGATCCTGGCGATCCCGATATACCTGTTTCAGATCAGTGACCGCGTTCTGACCAGCCGGTCTCTGGATACATTGATCATGCTGACCGCAATTGTTGCGGGCGCGGTGATCTTTCAGTCAGCCTTCGACGCGGTACGCCGTTTCATGCTGATGCGCACCGGGGTCGAAGTGGCAGCCCGTTTGGGCGCGCCGGTTCTCAGCGCGGCGGCCCATGCGTCGCTGCATGGCAACGGGCGCGAATACCAGACGTTAGGCGATTTGCAGCAACTACGTGGCTTTCTGGTTTCGGGCACTCTTATCTCGTTCCTGGACGTCCCCTTCGCGCCCTTGTTCATCCTGATGATTTTCCTGGTGCATCCGCAGTTGGGCATGATCGTTGTCGTAACCGCGCTGCTCTTGATGACGATTGCCCTGATCAACCAGAAAATGACGGCCAAACCCTTTGCCGAAGCCAACAAGGCGCAGTCGCTGGCGAACCAGCATCTGGATTCGATGTCACGCAACAGCCAGATCATCAACGCGCTGGCCATGATCCCCGAAGCTGTGCGGATCTGGGGCAGGGACACCGCTCAGTCTTTGACTTGGCAGGTGCGCGCTCAGGACCGCAACGTGATCTTCGCAGCGGTTTCGCGCGCTGTCAGGCTGCTAACCCAAATCGGTATTCTGGGGTGGGGTGCCTATCTGGCGTTGCAAGGAGAGATCACCGGCGGGATGGTGATTGCCGCCTCGATCATTGCGGGGCGCGCCTTTGCACCCATCGAAGGCTCGATCGAGGGTTGGAACAGCTATCTGCTGACACGCGGCGCTTATGGGCGGATCAAGGCTTTGCTGTCGACCTCTGCCCTGCAATACGAAAAGCTGCGCCTGCCGCGTCCCGAAGGCCGCTTGGATGTTGAACGCTTGCTGTATGTGCCCGGTGGGACCAAACGGGTGGTTTTGAACGGGATCACATTCTCGCTGACACCCGGAGAAACGTTGGCCATTATCGGCAATTCCGGTGCGGGGAAGACGACGCTGGGGAAAACACTGGTCGGGTCTATCCTGCCCACTTCGGGCAGTGTGCGGCTGGACCTGATGGATATTCGCAACTGGGATCCGCGCCAGTTTGGGGAAAGCATCGGCTACCTTCCGCAGGATGTCCAACTGTTCCCCGGCACGATCAAGGACAACATTGGTCGGATGCGGGCAGATGCGACCGACGAACAGATCCACGATGCTGCCGTTTTGGCCGATGTTCACAACATGATCGCGACCCTGCCGCAAGGGTATGAGACGGTGGTGGCCGCAGATGGCGCGCCTTTGTCTGGTGGGCAAAAGCAACGTATAGCGCTGGCGCGGGCGTTCTTCGGCAACCCGAGAATGGTTGTGCTGGACGAGCCGAACTCGAACCTCGATGTTGCCGGTGACAAAGCGCTGGCCCGGGCGATTGAGCAGGCGCGCGAAAGCAAGATCACCGTAGTTGTCATCACGCAGAAACCGACGCTGTTGAACGTAGTCGACAAGATCATGTTGCTGACCGATGGGCGCGTGGCCTTGTTCGGTCAACGCGATCAGGTTCTGCAACAAATCAACGCGCCGCGCAAAGAAACCGGAATTGAAGGCCAGCAGGGGGGCTGAGCATGAACGACCTCGTACCTGTGAAGAATTCTGCCGACGAACCTCAACTTTGGTATGCCGAGGTTCCACGCTCAATCAACCGGCTGATTGCCATCGGACTGGTCATGCTACTGGTGTGCTTTGGCGGTTTCGGGGTCTGGTCCTTCAGCGCCCCTCTGGCGGCTGCGGTGATTGCGCAGGGCAGTTTTGTTGCAACCGGTCGAAACAAGATCGTTCAGCATCTTGAGGGCGGGATCATCGAAGAAATTAAAGTAGTCGAGGGGCAGTCGGTTCAGGCCGGGCAAGTGCTGATGACGTTGGACCAGACCTCGGCGCAGGCCAACGAGCGTGAACTGTTCATCCGCAAGATACGCCTGCAAGCCATGACCCAACGGTTGCTGGCGGAATATGGTGAACGCGAACGCCTTGTCTTTTCTACGGACCTTCTTGAAGCTTCCCAGGATGTCGAAGTCATGGCCATTCTGGACGGGCAAAGGCTCAGCTTTGATGTATCGCGCAAGACGCTTCTGAACGATGTCGCCTTGCTTGAGAGGAACATGGAGGCGCTGAAGATCCGGTCAAGAGGGTTTGAGGCTCAGCTGGATAGCATGGTGCGGCGCGCCGAGATTTTGCAGGAAGAATATGAGGCCAAAAGCCAGCTTTACGAAAAAGGTCTTGTTCGCAAAGGAGAGCTCAACGCGATCCGACGCGTTCAGGCCGAAGCTGAAGGGCAACAAGCACGGTTGCAGGCTGAGGCAGCCGAGATCAACCAGATGCTACTGAAATACGAAGAACAGATCACGCGCACCCGGTCTGCTTATCGCGAGGCTGCGCTGGATGAACTGGGCGTGATCGAGGCCGATCTGGAAAGTGTGCGCGAAAAGTCTCGTCAAGCGCGCAACGTTCTAGAGCGAGCCGTAGTTCGGGCCCCTGTGACCGGTACGGTGGTGCGATTGCACTATCACACGCCGGGTGGTGTTATTGAAACCGGCGAACCCATTGCCGAAATTTTGCCCGCCGATGCGCCCCTGATCATCGAGGCACAGATTCCCCGCACGGAAATCGACAGCGTAATAACCGGGCAGACTGCCTCGGTCCGTCTGATTGCTTTGAACCAACGCACGACTCCGGTGTTATATGGCGAGGTTTTCTATATTTCTGCTGACGCTTTGCCCGAACAGACCTCGGGCAGTCCGCAGGAAGTGTATCTGGCGCGCATTTCTCTGACACCGGATGAGTTGCAACGGGTCAGTGGCTTTATTCCTACGCCTGGGATGCCGGCCGAAATTATGATCCAGACCGAAGAACGAACTTTTGCCGCTTATATCGCCAAGCCCGTGTCAGACAGTATGTCACGCGCGTTTCGCGAGCATTAGGGTAGGGCTTTCAGGTCACCTCTACACCTTCCAAATTCCGCATGTTACCCTTTGCCGGTGAGGTGAAGGAGAAGATACATGCCGGTGACGGTCAAAGACATGATGGAGGCCGCTAATGCGGTGGTCGCGCGGATCGATACCGCGCAGGCAAAGACTATTCTTGAGCAGGGCGGGCTGCTGCTGGACATTCGAGACGCGGCAGAGCTGCAAGCCACGGGTCGCGCCGCAGGCGCGCACCATATCTCACGGGGAATGCTGGAATTCCGGGCTGATGACACGTTGCAATCCCATGACCCGGAACTGCGTAAAGATCGCCCTATCGTTCTATATTGCGCCTCGGGGGGCCGAGCGGCGTTGGCTGGCAAGCTGCTGAAAGACATGGGATATCGACAGGTCTACAACCTTGGCGGCTTGGCGGACTGGGTAAACGGGGGCGGTGAACTTGTGGGGGCTTGATACAAAACCGTTCTGCATCTGACACAAATCAAGGCAAAACACATTCGAATCGCATGATATATGGCCGGAAGTTACCTAAAGGAAATCCGGACATGTTTCGTCTTGCCGCAATGCTGTATTCACTGATTGCAACTGCCCTGTCGGGTTCGGCTGTGATCGCAGTTTTGACTGCTGGGATGGTTTCGGTCAGCGCAATTGTTGGGGCAGCAGCAGCAGGGGCCGTGATTGCCGCGCCCGCGTCTTGGATGGTAGCCAAGCGGCTGTATCAGGGCGCTTGATCAAGCATTCAGAAACGTTCTGACGGCCGCTTCGAACTCGCGCGGTTTCTCGGCGTGCAGCCAATGCCCAGCGCCTGGGATTTTGGCAAACCGTGCGCTGGGAAACAGCGCGCGGATTTTGTCGCGATGCTCTGGCAGGACGTAATCAGATGCACCACCGGACAGGAACAATGCAGGCCCGGTCCATGATGCAGTTAGCTCGGGAAAGCCCATGATATTGGGCATTTGGTCCGCCAATACATCCAGGTTCAGCAACCAACGTTTGCCATTGATGTCCAGGGATTGCGTAAAGAAGCTTTGCAACGCTTTTTCAACACCCTGTTCAGCCAGTTGTTGTTCTGCGTCCGAACGGCGTTCGATGCGTGAAAAATCAACCGCCTGCATGGCCTCGATGAACTGGATTTGACTGTGCGTGTATTTTACCGGCGCGATGTCGGCGACCACCAGTTTGTTCACCAAGGCCCCATGGTGCAGCGCTAGGGTCATCGCAGCTTTGCCACCCATGGAATGCCCAAGCACATCGGCCTTGCCGCCGATATGTGCGATCACTTCGGCGATGTCCTGCGCCAGGTGGGGATAGTCGTGTTGCGGGTTCCACATGCTGCGGGCGTGGTTGCGCATATCCACGGCCACAACTTGCCGTTCGTCCGATAGCCGTTTGGCTATCACACCCCAGTTGCGGGCAGAACCATACAGGCCATGTGCAATGATGAGTGGGGGAAGGGCGGTTGGTGCGCCATGTACAATCGTATTTAGCATAACCCGAGTGATACTCGCGCACATCGCGGACGACCACCCCCATTGTAGGTCTACGAACCAGCCGCTAGATTGCGCGGCAGGAGGCCACCCATGTCGCAAGACCCAGACATTCAGACCCGGATCGCCGATACCGTGGCCTTGTTGCGTGCCAAGCTGGGCGTGCGAGACAAAACCCTTGAGGCATCAATCCGAAAGGCCAAGCGGCGCTTACCGCGTCGTGTCTACAAACAGGCTATGGTGCTGGCCCGAGCCGAGGCGATGGCGGCACATCCGAAACTGAGGCAGGTTCTCGACACACCCAAGTTGATCCGGGCAGCAGATGTGGTGCAGGGGCATCTCAGCGCGATCAACCTGGCCGACCGCAGATGGGGGTGGTTTCTGGGGATGCTTGGTGGCTTGGCTTTTAACCTGCTGGCCCTGACGACACTGCTGCTGGTCTTTCTGTGGTGGCGCGGCTTGATCTGATCTTGGGTTTTAAGCTGCGTACTGTAGCCCAGCGGGAAGAAAAGACTTGAAAAGGCCCTCAAGTGAACCAGCGACGCGCACAGTAGTTCTGCGGATAATGACAAAAAAAACGGCGCCTCGGGGGCGCCGTTTTCTGATGTGCTGAACTTCTTACAAGTTCGTATAGATCGGGAAGCGTGCGCAGAGTTCTGCGACTTCGGCTTTGACCTTTGCTTCGACAGCAGCGTTTCCGTCTTCGCCATTGGCGGCCAGGCCGTCGACCACTTCGATGATCCAGTCGGCGATCTGGCGGAACTCGGTCTCGCCAAAGCCGCGGGTGGTGCCGGCGGGTGAGCCCAGACGGATGCCCGATGTCACGGTCGGCTTTTCGGGGTCAAACGGCACGCCGTTCTTGTTGCAGGTGATATGCGCCCGGCCCAGGGCTTTTTCGGTCGCGTTGCCCTTCACGCCTTTGGGACGCAGGTCGACCAGCACCACATGGGTGTCGGTGCCGTGGGTCACGGTGTCCAGACCGCCCTTGATCAGTTGATCCGACAGCGCCTGCGCGTTGGTGATGACCTGCTGGATATAGGTCTTGAACTCGGGGCGCTGCGCCTCACCAAAGGCCACGGCCTTGGCCGCGATCACATGCATCAGCGGGCCGCCCTGAATGCCGGGGAAGATGGCCGAGTTCACTTTCTTGGCGATCGCCTCGTCATTGGTCAGGATCATGCCGCCGCGCGGGCCGCGCAGGGTCTTGTGCGTGGTCGTTGTGGCCACATGCGCGTGCGGGAAGGGGCTGGGATGCTCGCCTGCCGCGATCAGACCGGCGATATGGGCCATGTCCACGTGCAGATAGGCACCGACCATATCGGCGATCTCGCGCATGCGAGCAAAGTCGATGGTGCGCGGGATGGCCGAGCCGCCGGCAATGATCAGCTTGGGCTGGTGCTCTTTCGCCAGCGCCTCTATCTGGTCATAGTCGATCAGGTTGTCCTGCTTGCGCACGCCGTAATGCACCGCGTTGAACCACTTGCCCGATTGGTTCGGGGCCGCGCCGTGGGTCAGGTGGCCGCCTGCATCCAGGCTCATGCCTAAAATGGTGTCGCCGGGCTTGATCAGCGCCTGGAACACACCCTGGTTGGCCTGGCTGCCCGAGTTGGGCTGCACGTTGGCAAATTCACAGCCAAAGAGCTGCTTGGCGCGGTCGATGGCCAGGTTTTCGGCGATGTCGACGAACTGGCAACCGCCATAATAGCGCCGACCGGGATAGCCTTCGGCATATTTGTTGGTCATCACCGAACCCTGCGCTTCCATTACGGCAGCAGAGACGATGTTCTCGGAGGCAATCAACTCGATCTCGTCGCGCTGACGGCCCAGTTCCGATGTGATCGAGCCAAAAAGCTCAGGGTCGCGGTCAGACAGGGATTGGGTGAAAAATCCGGTGTCACGAAGATTGGCGTTCATGGGCGCTCCACATGGCTGGGTGAAATCTTGCGGATTTCCTATCGGAAACGTTGCTTCTCCAAAAGGCTTAAAGCGACGAATTTCTAAGCTGGCGCGTCAAGACTGGCCTATTGGGGAAAGGTATGTTTGTTTCGGAACCAAATGCGTAGGACCGGAAACCGTAAAATATGAAAAAGAGAATCGCCTTTCTTGCCAGTGAGGTCAAAGTGGCGCAGACGGCCCGGGATGCTCTGGTGGCTAAACACGGAAACGCTGCACCGCGCGACGCAGATGTTGTGGTTGCTCTCGGCGGGGATGGCTTCATGTTGCACACCCTGCACAACATGCAGCATCTCGACACACCGGTATACGGTATGAACCGGGGCACGATCGGCTTTTTGATGAACGAATACCACGAAGACGACCTGATCGCGCGTCTCGAGGATGCCGAAGAAGAGGTTATCAATCCGCTGGCGATGCGCGCAATGGATCAATCAGGCAAGTTGCACGAGGCGCTGGCCATCAACGAAGTGTCGCTGCTGCGGGCTGGCCCACAGGCTGCAAGGCTGAAGATCAGCGTTGACGGTCGCGTGCGGATGTCGGAACTGGTATGCGATGGAGCCTTGCTGTCGACACCCGCCGGATCGACGGCCTACAACTATTCGGCACACGGGCCGATCCTGCCAATTGGTTCGGACGTTTTGGCGTTGACTGCGATTGCCTCGTTCCGTCCCCGCCGTTGGCGTGGCGCGCTGCTGCCCAAGATCGCAAAGGTTCGATTCGACGTTCTTGATGCCGAAAAGCGCCCGGTCATGGCGGATGCCGATTCCATTTCTTTCCCGGATATCGACTGGGTCGAGATCAGGTCGGAGCCGGCAATAGAGCACCGCATTCTATTTGATCCGGGCCACGGGCTCGAAGAACGCCTGATTTCTGAGCAATTCACATAAAAGCGGGCCGCCGTGCACTTTTTTTCGGTTTATGTGAACCAGTTCACATGGAATTGATTGCCGTTTTAGTAATCTCAACTTGCCTGGAGAACACGCCAAGGTGGGAGTGAGTGGCCACCTGAACGGCGTTTTCGAATGATTGTGCAAATTTTGCGCTGGCGAGGGTGGGTGGTGCTACGCTCGTCATCAGATTTCCGGGCGTATTTTAGCAGTTGGACCTCGGGCACAATGACCCGAGGTCTATTTCTTTTTGGGGCCAATTATACGCTTTTCATTTGATCCCAAAGCGCGGTGCACATTTGACCCACGCGGGCTTCGATTGCCGCAGCGGCGTCTACCGCCAGATCTTCGCGCCATCGCTGCGCTGCAATTTGAACATTAATCGGTTGTGGCCCCTTCGGCAGATCGGCCAAGTGCGCGGGTACGCAGGCTGCCGGAAGCCCCAGGAAGTTCATCGCGTAAGAATACACCGCGCAGCCCAGAACCTCATGCACGCCTTCAGCCCCTTCCGTATCGCGGTCGGGCTTGAAGAAGGGCTGCGGCAAGAAGGGTGACAAAACCAGCGGATAATCTTGCATGAACAGCGACCATTCGCGCGCGTAGTGGCTGCGTTTGGCCAGCATTTTTACCAGCTCGGTTTCGACGATCGGCGGGAATTCCTGAAAGTAGACGTTGAAAATCTCTTGGATGGTTTGCGAACCGGCCGCTTCGATATCCGATTTCATCAGGGTCAGCACTTCGCCCATAAGTGCGCGATAACCGACCCGCCCACATTCGAAAACGTCCGGCGGATCGACCTCATCTACGGCATAGCCAGCATCAACCAACGCGTCGCGCGCCGTATCAAGGGCCTTTTCGACTTCGGGATGCAGAGCATAGCCAAAAGTGTTTTTCGTGAATGCCACCTTGATCGGACCAGCCGGGGATTCACCGCGCCAAGGCATTGGCACATGGAATGGGTCGCGCGCGTCTGCCGAGATCAGGCTGGGCATCGAAAGGTGCAAATCTGCTGCAGTCCGGGTAATCAGGCCCTGAACAGACATTGACTGGGCCAACAAGCCGCGCTCGACCTTTTGGCTTGGGTTCCAGGCGGGAACACGCCCCAGCCCTGGTTTCACTGTGACCGCCCCATTGGCAGCTGCGGGAAAGCGCAGGCTGCCGCCGATATCATTGCCATGGGCCAGCGCCCCGATACCTGCCATCACGGCCGCGCCCGCTCCGCCCGATGATCCACCGGGTGAGATATGGCTGCCCCATGGGTTATGTGTGCGCCCGTAAAGCGCGTTGTCCGTATCGGCCCGAAACGAAAATTCTGGTGTATTGGTTCGCCCGATTACAATGGCCCCGGCCTTATGCAGATTACGGACAACCGGTGCGTCATCCGGCGCGATGACGTCCTTCAATGCCACGACGCCGTTGGTGGTGGCGTGACCTTTCTGATCCACATTCACTTTTATCGTGACCGGTACACCATGCAGTGCTCCGCTTGGTCGCCCGCTTGCACGGGCGTTATCCAAGGAATGTGCACGTTCCAACGCCTCTGCGCGCAGATCTTCGACCACGGCATTCAGGTCGGGGTTGACTGCATCCATCCGGTCAATCGAAGCCTGTACAACCTCAGTCGCACTTAGATCACCGCGTCGCGTCAGGGTGGTCAAGTCTGTGGCGCTGAGACGCCAGATGTCGGAATCTGTCATGGGCCCTCACTGTGTTACAGCGACAGTAGGGGGCTTTGTTCCGGTTGCAAGGGCAGACGTGAAAAGGGCGGCCTGCGCCGCCCCAAGATCACTTTGCGTAACCGATTGTTTGTAAGGCGTCCTTGATTTCATCAAGGATGGCAGGATCGTCGATGGTAGCAGGCATTTTATAGTCCTGACCGTCAGCAATCGAAACCATCGTGCCGCGCAGGATCTTGCCCGAACGGGTCTTGGGCAGCCTGTCGACGATCACTGCCAGTTTGAAGGCTGCAACGGGGCCGATCTTTTCGCGCACCATCTTGATGACCTCCTGAACCACATCACCGTGGTCCCGGTCGGCGCCGGCATTCAGGCATAGGAACCCGACAGGCATCTGACCCTTCAACTGATCCGATACACCGATCACAGCACATTCGGCCACGTCTGGGTGGGCGGCCAGAACCTCTTCCATCCCGCCGGTCGAAAGGCGATGACCCGCCACGTTGATGACATCATCAGTTCGCGCCATGATATAGAGGTATCCGTCCTCGTCGATCATGCCTGCATCGCCCGTTTCATAGTAACCGGGGAAGTGCTCCAGATAGGATTTCTTGAACCGTTCCTCTGCGTTCCAGAGGGTCGGCAGCGTGCCCGGAGGCAACGGCAGCTTGACCGCAATGGCGCCCAGTTCTCCCGCTTTCATCGGGTGGCCGCCTTCGTCCAGAATTTGCACGTCATAGCCCGGCATCGGTTTGGCGGGTGAGCCCAGCTTGATCGGCAGTTCTTCGATGCCCAGGGGATTGCCAGCGATGGCCCAACCGGTTTCGGTTTGCCACCAATGGTCGATCACAGGAACGTTCAGCGCATTTTGCGCCCAAATAATCGTATCGGGATCGGCACGTTCGCCTGCCAGATACAGGGCGCGCAAATGCGACAGGTCGTATTTGGCGATCAGTTCACCCTTTGGGTCTTCTCGTTTTACGGCGCGGATCGCCGTGGGTGCGGTGAAAAAGCTTTTGACCTTATGCTCTGATATCACGCGCCAGAAGGTGCCAGCGTCGGGGGTGCCAACCGGTTTTCCTTCGAAAACGATAGTTGTGTTCCCATGGATGAGCGGTGCGTAGCAGATATACGAATGTCCTACGACCCAGCCCACATCGGATGCCGCCCAGAACACATCGCCTGGATCGACGTTGTAGATGTTCTTCATCGACCAGTTCAGCGCCACCAGATGTCCGGCAGTGGGGCGCACAACACCCTTGGGCGCACCCGTGGTGCCAGAGGTGTAAAGGATATAGGCCGGATCGTTACCATCGACCGGTACGCATTCTGCAGGTTCAACGCCGTATTGAAAACCGTGCCAGTTGAAGTCGCGTCCTTCAATCAGTTGAGCAACCTCTTGTTCACGCTGAAATATTACGCAGAATTCTGGCTTGTGATCAGCCAGGTCGATCGCGCCGTCCAGCAGAGGTTTATAGTGCACCACGCGACCGGGCTCCATCCCGCACGACGCGGCGATGATCGCTTTGGGTTTGGCGTCATCAATACGAACGGCCAATTCGTTACTGGCAAACCCGCCGAACACAACCGAATGCACCGCGCCCAGTCGTGCACAGGCCAACATTGCCTCAAGCGCCTCGGGGATCATCGGCATATAGATGATGACGCGATCACCTTTCTCGACACCTTTGGCTCGCAGCGCACCGGCAAGGTTGGCCACACGGTTGCGTAGCTCAACATACGAAATCTCGCGCTTGGTATGAGTGATGGGGCTGTCATAGATGATGGCCGTTTGCTCTCCGCGACCGTTTTCCACGTGACGGTCTACCGCGTTCCAGCACGTATTTACCCGCGCGTCGCTGAACCATTCATACAGTGGGGCATTGTCGTCGAACAACGCTTTGCTGGGTTCTTTTACCCAGTCGATCCCTTTGGCGGCGTCCATCCAGAACGCTTCGGGGTCAGTTTTCCAGCTGTCATAAACGTCCTGATACGCCATCTCGTTCTCCTCACAACGACTTGAATATTGTGTTAGGACCCAGAAAACTTTCGGGCAAGCGTGTCAAATGGCGACGCGTCAGTTTATCGCAAAATATTTGCAGGAAACCACTGAAGAGGCTGCAAAGTTTTGCAAACCCCTTTTCTGCCAGCGGGAAACAAAGATCTCAAGGTCGAGTTTGCAAATCTGCAAACCCTGCGCTGCAAAAACAGGAACGGGCTACGACTCAACAAAACTCGAAGTGTTAAGCGCGTTTGACTACTGCCGACAGAACAACCTTTAGACGGCCACAAGTTATCGGCCATTCGTAAATTGCTGGTAAACCGCACCCCATTCCAGAGTGCGGTCCGGGTTATCATTGCGATTGCTCAGCCGTAATGCGCAACCGGAGTGCCAGCGATGGCAGCCATATTCAGCAAGCCGCGCGCGGTGATCGACGGCGTTACAATATGAGCTTTGTTGCCCATGCCCATCAGAATGGGGCCAACTTCGATTCCATCAGCTTTCATCTTAAGGATATTGCGCACCCCGCTGGCAGCGTCCGCATGAGCGAAGATCAGCACATTTGCTGCGCCTTCAAGACGCGAAGCCGGGAAAATGCGCGCCCGAAGGTCTCCGTCCAAAGCGGCATCCAGGTTCATTTCACCCTCGTACACGAAATCACGCGGCTGTTGATCCAGAATGTTCAGCGCCGCACGCAGCCGTTTGCCGGACCCTTCGGCTTGATTGCCGAATTGGGATTGCGAACAGAATGCAATTTTGGGCTCGATCCCGAACCGGCGCACGTGCCGTGCCGCACCAATGGTGGTTTCGGCCAGCTCTTCAGGGGTGGGCAATTGACGAACATGGGTGTCGGCAATGAACAGGGGCCCGTCTTCCAAAATCATCAGGGACAACGCACCATGCGGACGCAGGTCGCCATCGTCCAAAACCTGTTCGACATAATTCAGGTGCCAGCGATACTCGCCGAATGTACCGCAGATCAGACTGTCCGCTTCACCGCGATGCACCATAATGGCGCCGATCGCGGTGGTGTTGGTGCGCATGATTGCCTTGGCCAGATCCGGTGTCACGCCGCGGCGCTGCATGATCTGATGGTACGAGTTCCAGTAATCGTAATAGCGCGGATCGTTTTCCGGGTTTACGATCTGGCAATCCGTTCCAGGGCGTATTGTCAGGCCCAGCTTTTCACAGCGCGCTTCGATCACTTCCGGGCGTCCGATCAGGATTGGTGTCTCTGTTGTCTCTTCCAGGATGGCTTGCGAGGCGCGCAGCACGCGTTCATCCTCGCCTTCGGCAAAAACGATCCGGCGGGATGCGACCGCAGCGGCCTCGAACACAGGGCGCATCAGTAGGGCGGATTTGAAAACGGTCTGGTTCAGCTTTTCTTTGTATGCCTCAAAATCTTCGATTGGTCGTTTGGCGACACCGCTTTCCATGGCGGCCTTGGCCACGGATGATGAAACGACCCCAACCAAACGAGGGTCGAAAGGTTTGGGGATCAGGTAATCCGGGCCAAAAGTCAGTTGTTCACCTTTATAAGCGGCCGCGGCTTCTGCGCTTGTTGTCGCGCGTGCCATTTCCGCGATGCCGTCAACGCAGGCGATCTGCATCTCATCATTGATCTCGGTCGCGCCCACATCCAGCGCGCCTCGGAAGATAAAGGGAAAACACAGTACATTGTTGACTTGATTTGGAAAATCGCTGCGACCCGTGGCTATGATCGCGTCTGGGGCAACGTCGCGCGCGGCCTGTGGCAGGATTTCCGGCGTCGGGTTGGCCAACGCAAAAATTATCGGACGGCTGGCCATTTTTGCAACCATCTCGGGTTTAAGGACATTCGGACCGCTGAGGCCGAGAAACAGGTCTGCTTCTCCGATGACCTCATCCAATGTCCGCAGATCCGAGTTCTGGGCGAACTGGGATTTCTGCGGGTTCATATCCTCGGCGCGGCCTTCATAGACAAGCCCATGAATGTCGCATAACCAGATGTTCTCGCGCTTGACACCCAGTTTCACCAGCATGTTCAGGCAGGCAATCCCCGCAGCTCCACCTCCGGTCGAGACAACCTTAATGGTGTCAAAGGACTTTCCGGCCACGTGCAGGGCGTTTTTGGCAGCGGCCCCAACGACAATGGCGGTCCCATGCTGGTCGTCATGGAACACAGGAATGTTCATGCGCTCACGGCAGAGCTTTTCGACGATGAAACAATCGGGGGCCTTGATGTCTTCCAGGTTGATTGCGCCAAATGTTGGTTCAAGCGCGCAGACGATATCCGCCAGTTTTTCAGGGTCTGGTTGGTCGACTTCGATATCAAAGCAATCGATGCCTGCGAATTTTTTGAACAGGACGGCCTTGCCCTCCATCACCGGCTTGGACGCAAGCGCCCCGATATTGCCCAGCCCCAGAACCGCTGTGCCGTTGGACACTACCGCAACCAGATTGCCGCGTGCGGTGTAGCGTTCTGCATTTGCTGCATCTGCCTTGATCTCAAGGCTGGCCTCGGCCACGCCGGGCGAGTAGGCGCGGGCCAGATCGCGCCCGTTGGCCATCGGCTTGGTCGCCTTGATCTCAAGCTTTCCGGGTTTGGGATGGGCATGATAATCAAGCGAAGCCTGTCGCAGGCTAGGGGTGTCGGACATTGGCGTTTCTTCTCCCTGGGAAATATAATTTAACCTTAAACTATTTCTTTTAGCTTGGCTACGTTGCGTCACTTCGGCGAGTTGTCGCAACCGTGAAGTGTATAAAGCTTGATTTTTGTCACAAAACATTTATGTCTAGGCAACTTTGCAACCCATAACACCACTCAGGCAAGAACAAGCAGTTATGACAATCAAGTTAAATGAGCAGGTCGGTGGCCTGTCCTACGGCTTTATGTCGCGTGCCCAGTATGCTCGGCTGGTGCTGTGGGGTGCAGCGTTGTTGGCGGGTGCTCTGGTCAGCGTTATTCTTGTGTGGCCCGAGTTCGCGGCAAAGTTCAACCATGAAGGCGGCCCGATAGAAACAGTCTCGGCCGCAGGTTTGTTTGTCGCGGGTCTTGCGGCGCTGTGGCGGTACCGGGGCGTGACCCGTGCCTATATCGGCCTCACATGCCTTTTGCTTGCTGAGCGAGAGTTAGAGGCTGACATCTATTCCGAAGGAAGTCTGCCATTTGCGATCCTTCATGGGTTGGACGTGTTTCTGGATATCGTATGGGTCAGGGTTGCGCTGATCCTGTTGGTGCTGGGCGGTGCGATCTGGCACGGCATTCCAACAGGGTGGCGTGCGTTCAAGCAACGCAACCTGTCATTGATTGTGTTCGTTGCGGCGGGATGCGCGGCCGTGACTGCTCAGCTGTTGGAAGAATTTGTCGGGCTGTACAGCGGTGCCTTGTCTGACCTCATGCAAGTGCGGCTTTTTGTTCTGGAAGAAACGCTCGAGATGTTCTTTTCGATTGGCATTTTGGCCTCTGTTCTGATCGGATGGCCGAAAACGCAATCCAACGGAACGCCCCATGACCAAGACAGCCGAGCCATCGCAGACATACGCTGAATTTCGCCTGCCCACGCAAGAGCTGCGTGACGACATCCCCTTTTACACAAAGACATTGGGGATGAAGATGGACATGATCTATCCCGCAGACGATCCGCGCATTGCGGTGTTCTCAGGGCATGGTTTGCGGTTGCGCATCGAAAAGGATGCACCCGAAAGCGCCGGAACGCTGCGTATTCTGACCGATGACCCAGAAGGTTTCGCCAACGGTGAACGGGTTCTTGTTGCGCCAAACGGGACCCGTGTCGAAATCGAAGAGCGTAGCCCGCCGCTTGTGATGCCTGAAACGGTTCATTCCTTTGTGGTGCGCAGGCTAAAGGATCAGGCTCCTTGGATCATCGGGCGCGCCGGAATGCATTACCGCGATCTGGTGCCGGATCGGCTCGGCGGTTCAATCATCGCAAGCCATATTCGTATTCCAGACGGCGGCCCCGTGCCTGACATGGTGCATTTTCACAAGGTTGGGTTTCAACTGATCTTTTGCATCCACGGTTGGGTCGATGTGGTCTATGAAGACCAGGGCGAAAAGATGCGGCTGACGGCTGGCGATTGCTTTATCCAACCACCGGAAATTCGCCATCGCGTGCTGGAAGCATCCGACAATGTTCAGGTCATCGAGATCGGTGTGCCGGCAGAACATGTCACGGAAATCGACCATGACATGCAGCTCCCAACCCCGCATTTTCGTCCCGATCGGGAATGGCAGGGGCAACGCTTTGTCTACAATCAGGCGAAGGATGCCGAATGGGTGCCGTTCCGTTTGCCAGGTTACATCTGCCGCGACACAACGATTGCCGAAAACACTAAGGGGGTCGCCGGGGTTCAGGTCGTGCGCAAAGGGCAGGGTGAACCGGAATGGGCCAGCCATGACACCGATATCCATTTCACCTTCGTGATGGACGGCCAAGTTACACTGGAAGGCGAAGGTCGCGAACCCTACCGGCTGGAACAAGGGGATGCTTTTGTCATTCCACCGGGCATGCGTACGCGTTTGTCCGCACCATCGGATGATATGGAATTGCTGGAAGTCACCTTGCCCGGTACCTTCAACACAACACTGGGGTGACTGAAAAACAAGGTAAGGGGGCTTCTATTCCCCCGCCTTTTTCCGGTAGGGTCCAATTTTCTGACCAGATGATCAAAAATGAGGAATCGCCATGTCGCTGAAAGACGCTGCCTTGTCCGTCCGGGAAAACGCCTATGCGCCTTATTCGAACTTCAAGGTAGGCGCGGCGCTGCGGTCTTCCTCGGGTCAGATTTATTCTGGTTGCAATGTCGAGAACGTCGCATACCCTGAAGGCACCTGTGCCGAGGCCGGTGCGATTGCCGCGATGGTTGCCTCAGGCGAACAGCACCTCACTGAGGTCTATGTGGTCGCCTCGAGCCCGCAACCCGTGCCGCCTTGCGGTGGTTGCCGACAGAAACTGGCCGAGTTCGGCAAGCGTGATGTGAAAGTCACTTTGGCAACCGTGGATGGTGCCGAGTTCGAAACCACCATCGGAGAATTGCTGCCTGGCGCGTTTGATGCCTCTCATATGGAAGATGTCTGACGCATGGATGCCCGTTCGATCATTGCAAAGCTGCGCAGGCTTGAGGTGCCGGGGCGCGAAGAATTGATCTGGTTTGCACAGGGGCTGGCCGATGGCAGTGTCAGCGACGCGCAGGCCGGGGCCTTTGCCATGGCCGTCTGCATGGGCGGTTTGGGCCCGCAGGGGCGCGCGGATTTGACAGTCGCGATGCGCGACAGCGGTGATGTGCTTACTTGGGATGTCGACGGGCCGGTGATCGATAAACACTCGACCGGCGGAGTCGGGGATAGCGTTAGCCTTGTACTTGCTCCGGCGCTGGCGGAATGCGGGGCATATGTTCCAATGATCTCGGGCCGTGGGTTGGGGCACACCGGCGGGACACTGGACAAGCTTGAGGCGATACCGGGCGTCAGCACGCAGATCGGGCAAGATCGTCTTGCACAGATCTTGGGTGAAACCGGTGCTGCCATTGTTGGCGCAACGGGGCAGATCGCTCCGGCCGATAAGCGACTTTATGCGGTGCGTGATGTAACCGCGACTGTCGAAAGTTTGGACCTGATCACGGCTTCGATCCTTTCCAAAAAATTGGCGGCCAGCCCGGACGCACTGGTTCTTGACGTCAAGGTCGGCAGCGGTGCCTTCATGAAAACGATGGAAGATGCTCAAAAGCTTGCCACAGCATTGACCGAGACTGCAAACGCGGCGGGGTGCCGGACGTCGGCGGTGATTACGGATATGAACCAGCCACTGGCCCCCGCGTTGGGCAATGCCTTGGAAATTGCAGAAGTTATGAAGGTCCTGACCGGATCGCAATCTTCACCGTTGGCAGACATCTCTGCCGAGCTCGGAGGGGTATTGTTGACGGATGCCGGAATGTGCGGGTCGGTCGCGGAAGGACGCGAACAGATCGCCGCAGTCATCCGGGACGGGCGCGCCGCAGAACGGTTTGGTCGCATGATGGCTGCGGTCGGCGGCCCCGTACAGTTTGTCGAAACCTGGGCCCGGTTCCTGCCAGAGGCCAACGTCATCCAAGAGGTTCCCGCCCCCAGGGATGGTTACGTCTCGGCCATCGACGGAGAAGCGCTGGGTCTTGCCGTGGTGGCGCTGGGCGGTGGTCGTCAGGTCGAAAGCGACCAGATCGATCCAGCGGTTGGGATCTCTGGTATTCTCCGGCTGGGGGATCGTGTATCCAAAGGGGCACCCATCGCTGTAATCCATTCAGCACGGGAGGACGCCGCGCTTCGGGCTGCAAAAAGCGTTCTCAGCGCTATTACGATCAGCGATACACCTCCATCGGTTCCTGATCTGGTGCGCGAAAGGATCAGCGTATGACCCGCGCGTTCCTTGTTGTCATGGATTCCGTCGGTATAGGCGGTGCACCTGATGCCAGTCAGTTCTTCAATGGCAGTATTCCGGATACAGGGGCGAATACTCTGGCCCACATCGCACAGGCTTGTGCCGAGGGGCGGGCAGAAGGCGGGCGATCAGGCAATTTGACCTTGCCGAATCTAGATGCGTTGGGTCTGGGTGCGGCTGTGCGCTTGGCGTCCGGGGACGAAACTCCGGGGTTGGGCGCAGAACCCACCGGCCTGTGGGGCTGCGCGCGCGAGCATTCGCCCGGCAAGGACACGCCCTCGGGCCATTGGGAACTGGCAGGCCTGCCAGTGCCGTGGGACTGGCATTATTTTCCAGACACGGTTCCAGCCTTTCCAGCGGACCTGAGCCGTGCCGCGGCTGAAGCGGCAGGGACCGAAGGCGTCCTTGGGGATTGTCACGCTTCGGGCACTGCGATCATCGCCGAATTGGGTGCCGAGCACATGCGGACCGGTTGGCCGATCTGCTACACCTCTGCCGACAGCGTGTTTCAAATCGCTACCCACGAAGAAAGCTTCGGGCTAGACCGGCTGCTGGACATGTGCCGCACGCTCGCGCCGCGATTGCATGAGATGAAAGTGGGTCGTGTTATTGCGCGCCCCTTTATCGGCACGCCAGAGACTGGCTTTGAACGCACGACCAATCGCAGGGATTTCGCTATTTTGCCGCCCGCACCAGTGCTGACCAATTGGGCACAGGATGCGGGACGGAAGGTGCACGCCGTGGGCAAGATCGGCGACATCTTTTCGATGCAGGGCATCGACACGCTGCGCAAAGGATCTGATGCCGAATTGATGCAGCACCTGTCTGATCTCGTGGACGAGGCGGAAGACGGCAGTCTGACCTTCGCCAATTTCGTAGAATTCGACAGTTTGTATGGCCATCGCCGCGACATCAGCGGTTATGCCCGCGCGCTTGAATGGTTCGACCGGGAAATCGGGAAGATTCTGGCGAAACTCCGCCCTGGAGACCTGTTGCTGCTGACCGCCGATCATGGCAATGACCCCAGCTGGACCGGAACGGATCACACGCGTGAACAGGTGCCGGTTCTGATTGCAGGGCAGGGCGCGGGGAAGATCGGACAAGTGGATTTTGCCGATGTCGCCGCCAGCATTGCTCATCACCTGAACATTCCGGCGCAAGGGCCGGGTAGGAACTTTTTATGAACGTCGCCGACCTTCCAAAAATCGAACTGCACCTGCATCACGAAGGCGCAGCGCCTCCGGCATTCATCCGTCAACTCGCGCATGAAAAGCGCGTGGACCTGGGCGGTATCTTCAAGTCGGACGGATCTTATGATTTCCGCGACTTCGCGCATTTCCTGAGCGTGTACGAGGCCGCTTGCGAAGTTTTGAAAACGCCCGAAGATTTTCGACGGCTCACTTTGGCCATTCTGGAAGAAAGCGCCGAGAATGGTGTGGTTTATTCCGAGACTTTTCTCAGCCCGGATTTCTGCGGTGGCGGCGATCTGCACGCGTGGTGCGATTATCTGAACGCCATCCAGGATGCCGCAGACGAGGCCGAGCGCAAGTTTGACATTACGCTGAGGGGCGTGATCACCTGCGTGCGCCATTTCGGCCCCGAACAGGCCAAGCGCAGCGCCCAATGTGCAGCTGAGACCGCTGGCGACTGGATCACCGGGTTCGGTATGGGCGGGAACGAATCCATCGGTGCGCAAGGTGATTTCAAATGGGCCTTCGATTGTGCGCGCGAAGCCGGTCTGCGTCTGACCACACATGCGGGTGAGTTCGGTGGCCCTGACAGCGTGCGCGATGCCATCCGTGATCTGGGGGTCGAACGCATCGGTCACGGCGTTCGCGCCATCGAAGACCCCGACCTTGTTCGCGAATTGGTGGATCGGGACATCACTCTTGAAGTCTGCCCAGGGTCGAATGTGGTTCTGGGCCTTTTCCCGGATTTTGCAGCGCATCCGATCGCACGCTTACGCGACGCAGGCGTAAAGGTCACGGTGTCCACAGACGACCCTCCGTTCTTTCACACGACCATGCGGCGGGAGTATGAGATGTTGAACGCAGCTTTCGGCTGGGAGGCCGAGGATTTTGCGACACTGAATGAGATGGCCCTGAACGCGGCCTTCTGCGATGAAGATACCCGTACGCGGGTCAAGAAAAGACTGGAGACATCATGAGCGAACACCTGACCGTCGTCGATCACCCGTTGGTTCAACACAAACTGACGCTCATGCGAGACAAGGGCACCTCAACGGCTGAGTTTCGGCAGTTGCTGCGCGAAATTACGCTTTTGCTGGCTTACGAGGTCACGCGCGAAATCCCGTTGACCACGCGCCATATCGAAACGCCGATGGAAGAGATGGACGCCCCGATCCTAGCGGGCAAGAAGATGGCTTTGGTGTCAATCCTGCGCGCAGGAAATGGGATGTTGGATGGGGTTTTGGAACTTGTGCCCTCCGCGCGCGTTGGCTTTGTCGGGCTGTATCGCGACGAAGAAACCCTGAAGCCCGTACAGTACTATTTCAAGGCACCCGAAGGCCTGAAAGACCGTTTGGTCATTGCCGTGGATCCGATGTTGGCCACCGGCAACAGTTCGGCCGCTGCCATTGATCTGCTGAAAGAGGCGGGCGCAACGGATATCCGCTTCCTTTGCCTGCTGGCGGCACCCGAAGGTGTGGCGCGAATGAAAGAAGCGCACCCGGATGTGCATATTGTCACCGCTGCACTGGACCGCGAGTTGAACTCGAAAGGCTATATCATGCCGGGCCTGGGCGATGCGGGCGACCGCATGTTCGGCACCAAATAAGCCTGATTATTCGCCGCAAATGTTCTGAAGTCGGACCCAGTCGCGGTCCGGCAAAACTTGTTCAAGGGTGCGACCCGCCATCGGGTCCGCCTCGATCAGTCCCAAGACAGTTTCACCTGTTATATCTCGGGCATATGCATAAGGCGTCGAGGGCAGGGCGGCTTGTGCAAAGACCACCAAAAGCTGGTCATCCAAAAGCGAAGGCCGAGGGTCTGATACAACTTGTTCGGTGTAGTTGTCGATGATGGCAGGCGTCAGTCCGCCGGTTGTCAGCAAACGGAAGGCCGAAGATGCACCGGTTCGATCCAGAAGATCATCAAGCGGGTCCGTCTGTTCCATGCGGGCGCGTTCCGCGATGACATAACCCGCGGCGACGGCAGGGTCTTCATAGTCTTCCACCAACGATTTGTTCAACACAACCGTGCCGCCGGGAAGGCTCAGACTGTCCTGTACGCCTGCAGGCAGGATAATGATCTGGCGTACACCAGTCCGCTTGGCCAGCCGATCCAGCGACCCCTGCGCATCCACCGAAGAACAGGCGCGCCCTGAGACACGTTCGATCCTGTGCAGTATGGTCTCACCGATTTCCTGCCGTTTTACCTGAGGAACGACGGAAACGACGTGGCTCTGCAATGCGCCGGGCAACCAAAACAGCAGCAGGGCCAATACAGAGACAACAACGCCCCCGACACTCAACCACCGCAGACGACCGGGGTGCGGGCGCGCGCGATCAATGGCGCGTTGCAAGCGGTCAATGGCGTCCAGCATAGTGGTTTCGGTTTCCGCCAGTTCCAGCGTTTCGTCCGGGTCGCCGTCGGGGTTGAAAACGGCCGGAAAAGACCCTGGGTTCTGTCGTTCCAGTGCAGCCAAAGACCAATGGGTCAAGGCCCTGTCATTGAAGTCGGAAATCGTCAGAGTGGCTTCACCGATCGATACCACAACCTCTCGCCGCTGTTCATCGGGCGAAGGGCGCCACAGACCGGTGGCTTCGATCCGCTGGTACTTTTTCAGGGCCGTCATCTTGATGGGGTCTGCTCAGAATTGTTTTGCTACAGCTTAGCATGGTGCATTCGTTAGGCGCAAACCTGTTGCGCAGCTAAAGCAAAATGTGCTGGATACCCGACAAGAAAAAGTCCCAGAACTTTGATCGCAATCGAGGCACTTACATGCAGGATCATTCAACAACTTCGCCGGTTTTGGCTTCGGGTTTGATGATTGGCTCCATGGCGATCATTGGCGTGATCGACAATGTGGTGGTGCTGTTGGCCGAAACGGTTGGCTTGTGGCAGTTCCATCTGACCCGTGCCTTGCTGATGTTTCCATTGATTGTCGGTCTTTCTGTTGTGGGTTTGGGTCGGCTGCGCCCACGCCGTTGGAGATCCGTCATTTTACGTAGTGTTTTGATGACGGTCGCCATGCTGTGCTATTTTGCATCTTTGGCGATGATGCCCATTGCGCAAGCGTTGGCAGGATTGTTCACGTCGCCGATCTTCGTGCTGTTGATTTCATCTCTGGCGCTCAGGCAGACGATTGGCCCCTGGCGCATTCTGGCCGTTCTGATGGGATTCACCGGTATTTTGTTGGTGCTGCAGCCAAACCCGAGCGACTTTGATACGCGGACGCTGTTGCCGGTTGTGGCCGGTTTTTTCTATGCGTTGGGCTCGATCCTGACACGCACACATTGCTCGTCAGAAAGCACGGTGGCCATGTTGGCGGCCATGGTTATCACACTGGGTACAGCCGGAGCGATTGGCGCCATGGCTTTCACGCTTTCCCCTGTTGACACCCCTGACGGACCGGAAGGCTTTGTCACGCGGGGCTGGGTTTGGGCATTCGGACCTGCGATGCTTTGGATCGGTATCCAGGCCGTTGGTTCGACGGTCGCGGTCTTCATGTTGATCAAGGCGTATCAGGTGGGTGAGCCATCTTATGTGGCTGTCTTCGAGTATTCAGTCATGATCTTTGGCCCGCTTTTTGCTTTTGTAGCACTTGGGCAGTCCATCGGCGTCATGCAAGTTTCGGGCATTGCCTTGATCGCATTGGCGGGCGCATTGTTGGGATGGCGGGCTAAACGCTCTTCCTCCTTGCAAGAGATGGCCTAACGCTCACAAAGGGCCGAATGGCGAGGATTCGCCACAGCCCGCACGGGTCTTTCGTTTCAGAAATGGCAAAAAAGCTCGAATTTACGGAGTGAATGTTTACAAAAATACAAGGGGATGGGGCAAATATTGCTCAAATCAGGCGCAATTATGTCTGAAATAAGACAGCCTTCATTTTTTGGTGCTAGCTATTGGGCATAACCAATTTGTGCCAAAGGGGGTTCGGCACGTGTCTGAAGTTACGAGTATTTCTGTTTATCTAAATCAATCGCCCGAGTTTGAGCCAATCAATCCAAGTCACGCGATGAACGCGCGCCGTGGCGGATTTTTGCAGGGCACGAAGATTGCCACCACCAGTGGCTGGAAGCCAGTCGAACGGATCGCTGTAGGTGATCTGGTTCGAACACTCGACCACGGTTTCAAAGAGGTGCGCCGCATCTCGACCAGTACCGTGGTCATTCCAGCAGATGAGCGGCGCGCTGAATATCTGCCGATCTTTGTACCGGCCCGTGCTGCCTTTAACGGGCGACCAGTTTGGTTGATGCCTGAACAAGGTATGGCACTTAGCTTGTCCAAGATTGATGAAGGGGCCGAAGGAATTTCGGTGGTGCCCGCACGTGTTCTGAATGGGGCTGGGCGCATGATGTCTCAAGCTCCGGGATCATCTTTTGAAGTCAGTTCGCTGTTCTTTGACGAGGATCAGGTGATCTTTGTCGAAGGGGGCTTGCAAGCGTTTTGCCCTTCGGGTCGCTTTTCGATGCGGGGGACAGCCCAAGTGCAAGCATACAAGGTCGTGGACGAGACTGCCGCAGAAGACCTTGTCAATTCGATTGCTATCAAGGGCGACATGTCGGCCCTAGCAAACCCATTGGGTGCACTGCCTGCGCCCATTCCGCAGGACCCGATATTTCCGATCCGCCCGCCATCTGGGGTCAGACGGCCTGGTCGACCGGGGCGCCCGAACGCGCCGGTTCTGTTCCTGCGGCCCGAATGGCAGATCTAACCAAACACTGACAAGAACGATGCAGGCGCGTGGTTTCACGCGCCTGCATCATTGTTTCAAGCGGCTTTTGCTTCGGGATTGAAGCGGCCATAAAAGCTCTGACCTTTTTCGGCCATTTCACGCAGCAGCGGCGGGCAGGTGAAGCGCTCGCCGTAGGTTGCGGCCAGTTGATCGCACCGCTCGGCCGCATAGGGCGTGCCGATGATGTCCAGCCAGCTGAGCGGGCCACCGGACCAAGGCGCAAAACCCCAGCCCAGAATCGCGCCCACGTCACCTTCACGGATGTCTTCCAGAACGCCTTCTTCCAGCGCGCGCACCGCTTCTAGCACCTGCGCGAACATCAGGCGTTCCTGGACTTCGATCAGGTCAGGCTGCTCGGCGGCCAGCGGGTACTTGTCTTGCAGACCCTTCCAATATTCGACGCGCTTGCCCTTGTCGTCATAGTCAAAGAAACCCGCATTGGCCTTGCGACCCAGTCGGCCCTGTTCCTCCATCCAGAAGATCAGATCGTCCGAGGGGCTTTCGGGATAGGCATCGCCCATGGCCGCCTTGGTGGCGCGGGCAATCTTGGCACCCAGATCAATCGAAGTTTCATCGGTCAGCTGGATCGGGCCGACCGGGAAGCCAAGCTGACGCGCGGCGTTGTCGATCAGGATAGGGCTGACGCCCTCGGTGATCATGCGCGCACCTTCGTTGATATAGGGGATGATGCAGCGGTTGGCATAGAAGAAGCGCGCATCGTTGACCACGATCGGTGTCTTGCGGATCTGACGGACATAATCCAGCGCCTTCGCCACTGCGCGATCCCCGGTTTCCTTGCCCTTGATGATTTCGACCAGGAACATCTTCTCAACCGGCGAGAAGAAGTGGATGCCGATGAACTGTTCGGGCCGCACCGAGGCTTTCGCCAGATCCGTGATCGGCAGCGTCGAGGTGTTCGAGGCAAAGATGCAATCCTCGGGGATGATGGCCTCTACCTTCTTGGTCATCTCAGCTTTCACACCGGGGTCTTCGAACACGGCTTCGATAATCAGATCGCAGCCGTTCAGATGTTCCAGATCGGGGGTCGCGGTGATGCGGGCCAGCAGGGCTTCTTTCTTCTCAGCCGTGGCTTTACCACGCTTGATGCCCTTGTCCATATAGCTTTGGCTGTACGCCTTGCCCTTGTCGGCGGCTTCCTGATCACGGTCGATCAGAACAACCTCCATCCCGGCCTGGGCGGAAACCAGAGCGATACCGGCACCCATCATGCCCGCGCCCAGAACGCCGACCTTTTTAACGCGCTGATCTGGTACATCCTTGGGACGCACAGCGCCTTTCTCCAACGCTTCCTTGTTCAGGAACAGCGACCGGATCATGGCCGACGAAGACGGGTTCATCAGGACATTGGTGAACCACCGCGCCTCGATCTTCAGGGCGGTGTCGAAGTCAACCAATGCGCCTTCATAGATCGAGCTCAGCAGAGCTTTGGCCGCCGGGAACGCACCCTGCGTCTTGCCGTTCACCATCGCGCTTGCACCCACGAAGGTCATGAAGCCAGCAGGGTGGTAAGGTGCGCCGCCGGGCATCTTGTAGCCTTTCGCGTCCCAAGGCTTTACCAAATCGGCATCCTTGGCGTTCAGAACCCATTCCCTGGCTGCAGCAACCGGGTCATCTGAAACTGCGTCGATCAGCTGTGCACCCTTAGCCTTCTTCGGGTCCATCATCTTGCCTTCCAGCAGGACGGGAGCCGCCGCCATCGCACCAACCATGCGGCTATAGCGCATTGTCCCGCCGCCACCTGGGAAGATACCCAGCAGAATTTCGGGCAGACCGATCTTGGATTTCGGGTTGTCGGTCATCACGCGGTGATGGCAGGCAAGGGCGATCTCGGTCCCGATCCCGGCGCATGTGCCGTTGATTGCGCAGGCAATAGGCTTGCCGCCCTTCTTGGTCTTGGGGTCCATACCTGCCAATTCCAGCTTGCGCAGAATGTGGTGGCCACCCATGACGAAATCGAACAGCGCTTGCGCCGGTTCTTCACCCGCCTCCTGGCGAATGGTGGCCAGCGTATTCAGGTCCATGCCGCCTGCAAACGAGCCCTCTTTGCCCGAAGTGATGACGATCCCCTTGATCTCATCATCGTTCAGGGCCTGATCGATCAGCTGGCTGACCTCCTGAAACGCCTCGCGGGTCAGCACGTTCATGGATTTGCCCAGGGCGTCCCAGGTTACGAAGGCGACGCCGTCCGCGTCTTTGCTCAGAGTGAAATCAGTCATTGTCATCTCCAATCTGGTCAGCCGTCAGCGGGCTGCCGTCTTTCCGGGTGAAAGAGAATCCGTTCTCATCATCCTTCACCATCATGTCTAAGTCGCTGTAAAAACAGGTCTCGGTCGGGGTCCGAGTGCCCACCACCAGAAAGGTCGCAGGCGCATCGGTTTTGTTCACAAGGTGATGGCCGTTGGTTTCACCAGCGGGCCAGGCGGCGCAATCACCGGGCTGCATCTCATGCTCACCATCGTCGTCGATCAGCACGCATGTACCGCTGAGCATGATGGCAAACTCGTCCTGCTCCATGTGGTAATGACGCAGCGAGGACAGAGCTTGTGGCTCAAGCCGCACGATGTTGACCCCGAACTGGGTCAGCCCACCCGCATCTCCAACGCCCTTTTTGAAACGGCCTCCGACCGCCTCAGCCAGCTTGCCAGGATAGGACGAGCCACCCTTGAACGGGATCTGAGAGAGATCCAGCTTAGGCATCAGATCCGCTCGATAATCGTTGCTGCACCCATGCCGGACGCGATACAAAGCGTGGCCAGACCGGTTTCCTTGTCCTGACGCTCAAGCTCATCCAGCAGTGTGCCGATGATCATCGCGCCGGTTGCACCCAACGGGTGACCCATCGCGATCGAGCCGCCGTTCACGTTCACAAGGGCCGGATCGACGTCGAATGCCTGCTGGAACCGCAGCACGACCGAGGCAAATGCTTCGTTCACTTCGAACAGGTCCAGATCGCCGATCTTCATGCCATTGTCGGCCAGGATCTTTTCGGTCACCGGAACCGGGCCGGTCAGCATGATGGTCGGATCGGTGCCGATCTTGGCGGTTGCCTTGATACGGGCGCGCGGCTTGAGGCCGTATTTTTCACCGAACTCTTTGTTGCCGATCAGAACAGCCGCCGCGCCGTCCACGATGCCCGAACTGTTGCCCGCGTGGTGGATGTGGTTGATCCGTTCCAGATGCGGGTACTTGATCATCGCCACCTTGTCGAAGCCGGGCATCTGCTCGCCCATCATCTGGAAGGACGGGTTCAGCGCGCCGAGGCTCTGCATGTCAGTACCGGGGCGCATGTATTCGTCGCGATCGAGAATGGTCAGGCCGTTCTGGTCAGTCACCTTGATGACGGATTTCTCAAACCGGTTGTCTTCCCAGGCCTCTGCCGCACGCCGTTGCGATTCGACGGCCAGCGCGTCTGCGTCGTCGCGGCTAAAGCCATACTCAGTAGCGATAATATCCGCTGAAATACCCTGCGGAACGAAGTAGGTCTCCATTGCCAGCGAAGGATCAACTGCAATCGCCGCGCCGTCGCTGCCCATAGCCACACGGCCCATCATCTCAACACCGCCAGCGATATAAGCATCGCCAGCGCCGCCTTTGACTTGGTTTGCCGCCAGGTTCACGGCTTCCATGCCTGAGGCGCAGAAGCGGTTGATCGCCAGTCCTGGGATCGACTGATCCAGGTCCGAGGCCAGAACCGCCGAGCGGGCCAAACAGCCGCCTTGTTCCATCACTTGCGTGACGTTGCCCCAGATCACGTCCTCGACGGCGTGGCCTTCAAGGTTATTGCGTTCTTTCATCGCGTTCAGGGTCAGGGCGGAAAGGCGCACCGTGGTAACCTCGTGCAGGCTGCCATCCTTACGGCCCTTGCCGCGCGGGGTGCGCAAGGCGTCATAAATATAAGCTTCGGTCATGGGTCTTCTCCTTAAGCTCGATCCGACGGGTTGCCGGGCATCAGGTCATAGGGGTGTTTCCAGCCGGGCTGCTCGGATAACCGGATCAGCCAGGCGTCGATATGGGGCCAGTCGGCACGGTCAAAGCCGAATGGTTCGGGATAATAAAGGTAGCCGCAGCAGCTGAGATCGGCGTTCGTCACGCCGTCACCGACGATCCAGTCGCGACCGTCCAAATGGGCGTTCAAAACTTGGTAAGCTGTCTTCAGGCGCCCCTGGTTAAAAGCAATTACGTCCGGGTTCCGGTGCTGTTCGGGCAGGAAATTGATCAGGAACCGTGTCAGCCCGGCCATTGAACTGAGCTTGTGGTTGTCCCACAAAACCCAGCGCAGGATGTCGTAGTTCTCATCCCGATCCTTGCCACCGAATTTACCGGACTTCTCGGTCACGTAAGCCTGAATGGCGCCGGACTGGCTGGTCCGAAAAACACCGTCGATCAGGACAGGCGCTTCGCCCATCTCATTCACTTCGGCGCGAAACTCCGGGGTGCGCGTCGCACCGTTGAAAAAGTCGACAAAGACCGGTTCCCAGTCCAACCCGGACATTTCAAGAGCGAGTGCGGCCTTGTAGCTATTTCCGCTTTCTCCGAAGCAATGCAGCTTTATGGTCATTCAATCGCCCCTCCCGTGGCGTTTGTGGATAGGTCGGTAGTTCCGTATTTGAAACGAGAAGAAGGGCGGGTTTACACTTTTCTCGTAACGGTTTCTTAAGGTTAATGCGGTTTCGTCCTCTTGCGGTACAGGCTGCCGAGCCGATGACCGTACGAGGAGAAGCCCCGCCGTCCCGGCTGAGTGCCACCTAGTGAGATCAGTTCCCGGATGGCGGGGTGGACGCGCATCCATATCTTCCTCTTGTTCCAAATACGGCCGCCGGAGGCGGAGTGATCGGTTGGCTTGTGTGTGCCATAGACTTGGCGTTCCGACGTCACCGCTTGCGCGCTTCAAGTTCAGAGTTGAAAATCCGCAAGCGATGGGTCAGGTTTTCCTCATCAATCACGCTGTTGAAATTTTCGAACAGAAAAGACAGTGCTTCACCTTCGTCCAAACCGGCCTCACGCGCGAAGGCTTTGAGTTTGCGATATCCGTCTTCCGTCATGGCGACGGGAAAACGGCGGGTCAGGCGAAAGCGTTTTGGCATCTTTTCTCCTCCGGGTGCGGGCTTGGGCAGCTTTGCCTGAGCCAAGATTGAGATCAGAAATTCGCTGCGTCCAGTGCCATGACCGTGTCCGCGCCTGTCCGGATGCGCGCAAGGTGCATCGCCGTCGCAGGCAAGCGTCGAGCCATGTAGAAGCGGCCGGTGTTAATCTTGGTTTCGTAGAACTCTTTGTCCGACGCACCTCGGTCCAGCGCATCCTGTGCGGCTTTTGCCATTTGCGCCCACATCAGGCCCAGGCAGACATGACCGAACATGTGCATGAAGTCGTACGAACCAGACAGCGCGTTGTTCGGGTTCTTCATACCTTCCTGCATGAAGTACATGCCAGCGGCTTGCAGGTCCTTGGATGCAGCTTTCAGCGGTTCGATGAAGGCCTTGTCATATGCTTCGTCCTTGCCACCGTTTTCCTTGCAGAATGTTTTGACCATCTCAAAGAATGCCATGACGTGCTTGCCGCCATCCTGCGCTAGTTTGCGGCCGACAAGGTCAAGCGCCTGAACGCCATTCGCGCCTTCGTAGATCATCGCGATACGGGCGTCGCGGGTATATTGCGACATGCCCCATTCTTCAATGTAGCCATGGCCGCCATAGACCTGTTGAGCTTGTACGGTCATGTCATAGCCCTGATCCGTCAGGAAACCCTTGATGACCGGGGTCAGCAGCGAGATCAGACCATCCGCGTCCTTGTCACCCGCGCGGTGCGCTTTGTCGAGCATCGTCGCGCCCCACAGGATGAACGCCCGCGCCCCTTCGGTAAAGCTTTTCTGGTCCATCAGGTTACGGCGGATGTCAGGGTGTACGATCAACGGATCGGCAGGACCGTCCGGGTTCTTCACGCCGGTTACGTCGCGACCTTGCAGGCGGTCCTTGGCGTACTCCAGAGCATTCTGGTACGCGGCCTCGGCCTGTGCCAGACCTTGCATCCCCACACCAAGACGCGCTTCGTTCATCATGGTGAACATGGCGCGCATGCCTTTGTGTTCTTCGCCCAAAAGCCAACCGGTGGCCTCGTCATAGTTCATGACGCAGGTCGAGTTGCCGTGGATGCCCATTTTCTCTTCGATCTTGCCGACAGAGACGCCGTTACGCTCACCCGGTGTGCCGTCTTCGTTGACAATGAACTTTGGCACGATAAACAGCGACACGCCCTTGATGCCCTCGGGGCCGCCGGGAATCTTGGCCAGCACCAGATGGACGATGTTGTCGGCCATGTCATGGTCGCCGGACGAGATGAAAATCTTCTGCCCCGAGATCTTGTAGCTGCCATCGCCCTGTGGTTCGGCCTTGGTGCGCATCAGGCCCAGATCGGTGCCGCAATGCGGCTCGGTCAGGTTCATGGTGCCGGTCCATTCACAGCTGACCATGTTTGGCAGGTACTTGTTCTTCTGTTCGTCAGTCCCGTGCGCCAGGATGGCCGAGGCCGCGCCATGGGTCAGGCCCTGATACATGGTGAATGCCTGGTTGGAGCCTGAGAACATCTCGCCGACGGCGGTGCCAATTACATAAGGCATGTTCTGGCCGCCATATTCTTCCGGCATGTCGAGGCCAGTCCAGCCACCTTCCTTCATTTGCTCGAAGGCGTCTTTGAAACCGGTAGGAGTGTACACAATACCGTTTTCCAACCGGCACCCTTCTGTGTCACCCACGACATTCAGCGGATGCAGTACGTTGGTGGCAACCTTGCCAGCCTCTTCCAGAACCGCGCCGGTAAATTCGGCTTCCAATTCGTTATAGCCGGGCACATCCGACTGCGAGATTTTCAGAACGTCATGCAGGATGAACTGCGTGTCTTTGGTTGGCGCGTTGTAAACGGGCATGTGAAGCTCCCTTAATTCATATGTCCGGATGGCGGGTCGAGGTTATTCGGCCGCCTTCTTTTCCTGTTTCATCGAGGCGATAACCTTCTCGCCCCAGCGCAACTGCTCTTTCAGATCGTCGATGGCTTGCGTCAGTTCGCGGCGGCGTTCTTCCATGTCGGCCAGGCGTTCTAACGCGATTTCATAGGTGCGGGTCATCTGAGTGACCTGCTGGTCGCCCACATGGTACAGATCCAGAAGTTGGCGGATTTCTTCCAGGCTGAAGCCAAAGCGTTTGCCGCGTAGAATCAGTTTCAGCCGCGCCCGGTCACGCTTGGTGAACAGACGTTTTTGGCCTTCGCGGATCGGGAACAAAAGTTCCTTGGCCTCGTAAAACCGCAATGTGCGTGGTGTGACATCATAGGTCTCGCACATCTCGCTGATTGTCATCACATCTTCGGTCATTCGTCATACTCTCGTCACTGGCGTCATGAAACATGAGTTGCGCAGTTGCTTTGCGCTTTACAACACGTGAGTGACGTTTACGTAATTCAGACGCTGCGTCATTTCAAAGTTGACGTAACATCCGAACGCGTAAACGCTGATTGATGAAATTTTCTTTCCCTAAGGTCACGCGAAAACTCAGCCTTTTGCGTGTGTGAAAGTTGTTCTCACACGCATGAGGTGTGCTGAGCCGCGCTGACTTGGCGAAGCAGACTTAAGAATACGGGGGGTTATTCCAGAGACTTTGCCGTCTGATCGCGCAGACGCTTCAGCTCATCCATCGCTTCGTCCAGTTGCTGGCGCTGCTGTTCAAGCTCGCTCATCTGACGATCAGCCATTTCGACAAATGTGGCCATTTGCGCCGCGTTGCCCTGATCTTCATAGATCAACAGCCATTGGCGAATCTCTTCCAGTGGGAAGCCAAACTTACGGCCACGCATGATCAGCTTCATCCGGGCGCATTCCCGCGCACCGTAAAAGCGGGACCGACCTTCGCGGTCCGGCTGCAAAAGTTCGATGTATTCGTAATAGCGCAGGGTGCGCGGCGTTACGTCGAACTCGGCACACATCTCTTTGAATGACAAACGATTGTTGGACATTCCTGATCTCCTCGCCAGCAACCTAGGCGGTCCCGATCCCAAGCGCAACAGGTGGGCTTGCCCTTTGCCGATGCAGCGGCTCATAAAGGGGGCGCAGAGAACAGGACAGATAACGATGGTCGACAAGACAGTTTTAGCCCGCCAGTTTATCGAGGCGATCCCTCATGCGCGGGCTTTGAACCTGACGCTGACCCATATCGGCGAGGGTGAGGCAGAGATTACCCTGCCATACAACGAGGACCTGATCGGAGATCCGCGCACCGGCGTGATCCATGGTGGGGCGATCTCGACCATCTTGGATACATGCTGCGGCGCTGCTGTCATGAGCCACCCTTCCGCGCCCGGCGGGACAGCAACTATCGACCTCCGGATCGACTACATGCGAGCGGCAAAGCCAGGTCAGACCATTACCGCCAGCGCGACCTGCTATCACATCACGCGGAACGTTGCCTTTGTTCGGGCCACTGCAGTGGATAACGACAAGGACTTACCGGTGGCGACTGCGGCCGGCTCTTTCACGGTTGAGGGGAAGTAACATGGCAAGACCGCGTCCAGAACCCGTGCAGGTGGTCAAGCAAAGGCGTGATGCGGCATTGCGCGCGTTGGTTGATGGTGTTCCTTACATCCGTTTTCTCAACATCGGCTTCGACCGACGCGGTGATGAATTGACCGGTGTTCTGCACTTTGATGACAAGCTGATTGGCAATCCGTTTCTGCCTGCGATTCACGGCGGCGTGACAGCTGCGTTTCTCGAAGTGACAGCCGTCATCACGCTTAGCTGGGAACACATGTTCCCAAGCATAGAAAGCGGAGAGATAGACGCCGAAGCCATCGTGACGGACAAGAGCATTCGCTTTCCCAAGACAATCGACTTTACCGTTGACTACCTACGCTCAGGCTTGCCACGCGATGCCTATGCGCGGGCCTTTATCAGCCGATCCGGTCGGCGCTATGCCTCGGTCCGGGTTGAAGCCTGGCAGGACAACCATGCAAAACTTTTTGCGCAGGCGTCCGGGCATTTCCTGATGCCTCAACCTCCCAGAGATAAGGGCTGACCATGCAGGACGCCTCGGCGCCCATCACGCATAGGCGGGTGCTGAAGATCGCAGTCCCGATTGTTCTGTCGAACGCAACCGTGCCCATTCTTGGCGCGGTCGATACGGGCGTTGTGGGGCAAATGGGGCAGGCCGCACCGATCGGTGCCGTGGGTGTGGGTGCGGTCATTCTGGCCTCGATCTATTGGATATTCGGTTTTCTACGCATGGGCACGACCGGTTTGGCTGCCCAAGCGCGCGGGGCAGGTGACGTAGTGGAAACCCGTGCTTTGCTGATCCGGGGCTTGATGTTGGGTGCAGCGGCCGGTGTGTTCTTTGTTCTTGCGCAAGCAGCGGTCTTTGCCGGGGCATTTGCCCTGTCACCTGCCAGCCCCGAAGTTGAGGCATTGACGCGCGCCTATCTCGAGATTCGTATTTGGGGTGCTCCGGCCACCATTGCTTTGTATGCCGTGACCGGATGGCTGATCGCGGTTGAACGGACGCGTGGCGTTTTCGTTCTGCAAATTTGGATGAACGGGCTGAATATCGTTCTGGACCTGTGGTTTGTTCTGGGGCTGGGATGGGGCGTGGAGGGCGTCGCTGTGGCCACCCTGATCGCAGAGTGGACTGGTTTGGCGCTGGGCCTTTGGCTGTGTCGGGATGGATTCGAAGGTAAAATCTGGCGCGACCGGGCCAGGATTTTCGATGCTGCGCGCCTACGCCGAATGATGCAGGTCAACGGTGACATCATGATCCGATCGGTCCTTTTGACGGGCTCGTTTACGACCTTCCTTTTCGTGGGCGCGGATCTGGGCGACGTGAACCTGGCCGCCAATCAGGTTCTTCTGCAATTCCTTGAGATCACAGCCTTCGCCCTGGACGGGTTCGCCTTTTCGGCCGAGGCTTTGGTCGGTGGCGCAGTCGGTGCGCGGGATCGGCACCAGCTGCGACGCGCCAGTATCATGGCATCGCAATGGGGGCTTGGTGGAGCCATATTACTGGGGGCTGTGTTCTTCCTGGCTGGCCCGTCCCTGATTGATCTGATGTCAACCTCGCCCGAGGTGCGTTTGGCCAGCCGTGACTACTTGTTTTGGGCGGCGTTAGCGCCAGTTGTCGGTGTGGCCAGTTGGATGTTTGATGGCATCTACATTGGTGCCACTTGGACCCGCGCCATGCGCAACGCAATGATTCAATCCGTAGCGATCTATGTGGTCGCTCTGTTCGTTCTGGTACCGAGCTTTGGCAATCACGGCCTTTGGGCCGCACTGATGGTTCTGAACATCGCGCGGGGTGCGACGATGGGCTGGCGCTATCCCAAGCTGGAAGCGCAAGTGGCCTAAAGCAAAGCCAACAGGTTCTCCGGCGGACGCCCGATGGCAGCTTTGTCAGCGGCAATGGCCAGAGGCCGTTCGATCAGAATGGGGTTCTCGGCCATGGCGCGGATCAGCTCGTCATCCGATGCGGTTTTTGCCAGCCCCAATTCCTTGAACCGCTTTTCGCCGGTACGCACCATGTCAATTACAGGCAGTCCCAGTGCTTTCTGAGCGGCCCGCAACGCATCGGCCGAGGGCACATCTTCAAGGTATTTTCGCAATGTGATCTGCGCACCCTTTTCTTCCAAAAGCGCCAGTCCGGCGCGGGATTTGGAACAGCGGGGGTTATGCCAGTATTCGATCACAGCCAGTCCTCTCGTTTGCTGCCCACGGCCTGGGCAACGCTGTCATAGCCATCACGCGCCAGCAATTGATCTAGCCCATGCGCGATATCAGCAGCAAGTGAGATCCCACCGTAAACCATGGCGGTATAGAACTGTACAGCAGACGCCCCGGCGCAGATCTTGGCGTAAGCCTGTTCTGCGTTGCTGATGCCGCCGACGCCGATCAGCGGGATTTCTCCACCGGTCAACTGGCTCAGCTTTGCCAGCACGCGGGTGGATTTTTCGAACAAAGGCGCGCCAGACAATCCTCCGGCTTCACCTTTATGCGCGCTACGCAACCCGTCACGCGACAGGGTGGTGTTGGTGGCGATCACCGCATCCACGCGGGTTTCGCGAGCAACCTCAGCAATGTCCTGCAACTCAGGCTCGGTCAGATCAGGCGCAATTTTCAGAAAGATCGGAAGCGGGCGGGGCAGTGCATCGCGTATTTCGATCACACCATTCAACAGCGCGGTCAGCGCGGCCTTGCCCTGCAAATCGCGCAGTTTTTCCGTGTTCGGTGACGATACGTTTACGGTGGCGAAATCCAGATGTGCCGCGCAATGTGCCAGAACTTTCGCAAAATCACCTGCTCGGTCTTCGCTGTCTTTATTGGCCCCAAGGTTCAGGCCGATCACAGCGTCTTTGGGGCGCTCTGCCAGCCGTTTGGCCATCACCTCCATGCCTTCGTTGTTGAAACCAAAGCGGTTGATGGCTGCCTTGTCCTCGGTCAGACGAAACAGGCGTGGTTTGGGGTTTCCTAGCTGCGGACGGGGCGTGACTGCGCCCACCTCGATAAAGCCAAACCCGGCGCGCGACAGAGGTGCGAGGACCTCACCGTTCTTGTCGAAACCAGCGGCCAGGCCGACCGGATTTGGCAGATCCACACCCGCCAAGTTGGTTTTCAGGCGCGGTGTTGTCACAGGCCCCGGCGCGGGCGTTAGACCGGATTTCAGCGCCTTGATCGACATGCCATGAGCAGCTTCGGGGTCCATGCGGTGCAGAGCGTTCAGCCCCAGTTTTTCAATCAGTTTCATCCGAAGGCCTTTCCGCTTTCCCCTGATCCGCACCGGATCAGGCGCGAGGTTTCGACCGCAGCCTGACGATGGATCACCGCCGCCCGGTACACCGGGTCTGTCACCATTTCAAGGAACGCGTGTGCTGTCGGATAGCGTGCGATAAAGACGGCATCCCATGTTTCATCCGACGGCCCAATGAGAGTTGTTTCAAACACCCCACGCCACAAAATGCTTGCCCCGATACGTGCAACAATCGGCCCAGTTTCAGCGCCGTATTTCTGATAGGCTTGTGCCCCGGTCAGCCCCGCGCCCGCCAATTCATGCGCAGCAGGATACTGCGCTGTGGCCCGGAATTTCACCAGATTGAGCATTTCAATTGGCTGGTTCCGGTCCAGAGCCTTAAATGCCTCGAACTGATCCCGTTCCGGGTCGATAAAGGACGTCATTCCATATCCTTGGGGAACTGGTGAACAGCACCGTCAAACGGCAGGAGGCGTGACCAGACAACGTCGCTAAGCCGGATCTGGCGATAGAGATGCGGGAACAGGGCACCGCCGCGCGATACTTCCCATTTCAGATCTTCGCCCATGGCGTCGGCATTACAGGCCAGTAACGTCAGATCATCCACACCTGCGAAGTGTTTCGCCGCCGTCTCAGCAGCTTGTTCAGCCGTTGAAAAATGGACAAAGCCATCGGTGACATCAATTGGCGCGCCATCTGTCGCGCCCTTGTCTTGCAAGGCGGCCCATTCATCGGCCCGGAAAATTTTGTAAATCAGCATATCGATCTGATGCCCCGCGCAGCGCTTGGAATCAAGCTGGATTTCCTCTTTGACTCTTGGGCGTCATAGGCGCACGATCTCTGAAAATATAAACAGGGAGATTCAGTATGTTGACCCGATTTCTGGCGTCTACAGCAATTCTTGGCCTGACTGCCGGCGTGGCAGCGGCCGAATACAAGCTAACCATTCTGCACACCAACGACATTCATAGCCGCATCGAGTCGATAAACAAATACGACTCGACCTGCGATGCTGAGGATGAAGCAGAAGGTAAGTGTTTTGGCGGGGTTGCGCGCCTCAAGACGATCGTTGATTCCCGCCGTGATGCGCTGGCGGATCAGAATGTTCTGCTGCTGGACGCCGGGGACCCGTTCCAGGGATCGCTGTTCTACACCACCTACAAAGGTTCAGCAGAAGCCGAATTTATGGAAGCGATCGGCTATGACGTCATGGCCGTGGGCAACCACGAATTTGACGACGGCCCGGAAGGGTTGGCGTCGTTTATTGAAACGGTCAGCTTTCCGGTGATTTCAGGCAATCTGGACCTGTCATCGTCGGCCGAGCTGAAGGGCAAGGTTGAAAACCATGTGGTGCTTGATGTCGGCGGACAGAAAGTGGGCATCATCTCGGCGTTGGCTACGGATACGGTCGAAACGTCAAGCCCCGGCAAAGATGTCGTGTTTCAGGACGAGATCGAAAGCCTGAAAGCGGATGTGGCCGCTTTGCAGGATGAAGGCGTCAATATCATCATCGCGTTGAACCATGTGGGACTGGCCAAGGATCTGGAAATTGCAGAACAGGTGCCGGGGCTTGACATTGTGGTCGGTGGCCATTCGCACACGCTTTTGTCAAATACACAGGAAGGCGCCGCCGGGGCATACCCGACGATGGTCGGCGATGTGCCGGTTGTTCAGGCGTATGCCTATTCCAAATACCTGGGCGAAATCACACTGACCTTTGATGACGATGGCAATCTGATCGCCGCAGAAGGAGAGCCCATACTGCTGGACGCCTCAGTCACACCTGACGAAGGCATCGCGGCCCGCGTGGCCGAAATGGGCGCGCCAATTGAAGAGATGAAGCAACGCGTTGTTGCAAGCTCGGCCGCCGCGATTCAGGGCGACAGGTCGGTCTGTCGGGTACAGGAATGCGAAATGGGCAACCTTGTGGCCGACGCGATGCTGGCCCGTGTCGCCGATCAGGGTGCGCAGATTGCGATCGCCAATTCAGGTGGCCTGCGCGCTTCGATCGATGAGGGCGACGTGACCATGGGTGAAGTTCTGACGGTGCTGCCGTTCCAGAACACGTTGTCCACTTTTGAGATCACCGGTCAAACCGTCATTGATGCGCTGGAGAATGGTGTTAGCCAAGTTGAAGAAGTAAAAGGCCGCTTCCCGCAAGTCGCGGGCCTGAGCTACACTTGGGACCCAAGCATGGCCCCGAACGAAGGCCGCATCAGTGAGGTCATGGTGGCCGAAGGTGATGGGTTTGTTCCGATTGACCCGAACAAGACCTACCTCGTTGTGACCAATAACTATGTGCGCAACGGCGGCGACGGGTACTCGATGTTCGAAGGCGACGACAAGAATGCCTATGATTTCGGCCCCGATCTGGCCGATGTCACAGCTGAATATCTGGCGGAAAACGCGCCGTATCAGCCTTATCTGGATGGGCGTATCAAGCAGAAGTAAATCTACCGTCTGAAACAAAAAAGCCGCATCCAGGTGATGCGGCTTTTTTTGTTTCGCTGCGTGTCAGCTGAAATCGTATTCCGGCCAGAGTTTCGGGTCAAAGCCGTCCAGCATTGCCGTTATGTGATCGGCCACTTCGCGCCAGCCGCCAATTGACTTGGTCGAGATCTTGCTTCGCACTTGATCCACACTGGCCGTGCGAACCTGTTTTGTGTTTTTCTCGGGGTGTACCATCGACTCGTGCCAATCTACTCCGCAAAATTCAGCCACGCGCTGGCTGTGGGTTTTGGGATCTGCCACCAACTCTTCGTAGGGCAAAGTTAGGATCTGACCTTCGAACACCGTGTCCCAGTGCGCTATATAGCGGCGATAGAGATTGGCGGAATGTGCAATGGCGTCCAGACTTGAGGCGTAGTTCATGCCGCCTGCGGGAAAACGTCTGATCCATTTCGACAAACCGACGTCTCTGGGATCGCGCAGCATGTTGACAATCTTGGCGTTGGGGAAGGCGGCCAGAATAAACCCAACGCGCTGGTAATTGTGCGGCAGCTTATCGACAAACCCAATCGAGTTTTCCGGTATGTTCGGCATGTTTTCCCGATACGAGCGCGCGATGTCTTTTGCGGCTTCCGCGTCAAACACCTTGTCGGTTGCGTGGAAATTGTTTGTCAGTTCCGGGATCAACATCAACTCACCGCACCCGGCGATGTCGGGGGCCGAACTCAGCATCATTTCCATCAGGGTCGTGCCGGATCGCGGCTGTCCAATCACAAAAATCGGCAGCGGCGCTTCGGACTGGATACCTTCAAAGGATGATGTTCCTTCGGGGAACAGCTCGATGATTTTGTGCAGCTTTTCTTCTTCTGCTGCAAAGTCATAAGGCACCGCGTCGTGTTGTACGGCATTTGCTTTTGCAAACTGGGGCAAAGCCGCGGCGATACCGTCGGTTTTTTGGACAAGATGCGCCTTGGCAAATTCTAGCTCTTGCAGGGGTTCATCTTTTTCAGCCGCCGCAGCCTCGACCGCAGACATCAATTGCGGCACGTTCTCTTTTGACGCCATTGTGGCCGCTTGCAGCAGAGCATTTGCGTGATGGGGTTGAGTGTTCAGGATGTCGTTTAAGATACTGAACGCCATTTCCTTGTCGCCAGAATGATGCAGATTGAGCGACTTTTGGAAAGCGACCATGATGTTTTCCGGTGCCAAGTCATAAGCGCGTTCTATGTCACGCGTGCTTTCCTCGACAAAGCCCATCTGAAGATAAGCCCGCGCCCTTTTTGCAAGAAGTTCCGGGTTGTCAGGGTCCGAAGCAAGGCTATGCGTTGTGAACTCTACAATCGAACGCCAGTTTCGGCCTTCGCGCTGAATCTCGTCAATGACCCGGCGAAGCTCTTTGTTGTTGGGAAACTGTTCAACCTTTTGTTCGGCATATGTCAGTGCGCGCGTGATTTGCCCCGTTTGCATCAGGGCATTTGCCAGGTTTTCGGCAAATTGCGGATCATCGGGTTTCTTGCGCGAGGCTTCCAAAAAGTGGGGTATGGATTTCTTATACTGCTTCAGCTCTGTCAGAACAAAACCGGCGATTGCATGAAAATCCGAGTCCTTGGGGAATTTCTTGACCCCAAACTGGGCTTTCTTCAAGGCCTGTTGCAGTTTGCCTGTTTCCAAAAGGGAAATTGCTTTGCTCTTGAGGGTTTGAGCGGTTTGGTTTTTCATGTGACCCGAAAGATCCTGCGCCTGTATCAAGAATATATCGATGGTTCATTACCTATGTGCGGACGGTTTGCAATAACTCTTCCCAATGACGCCATGGCACAGCTGTTTTCTGCCCGGCCTGCAAATGCCTTACCGGCTGTTCCAAATTACAATGTTTGTCCGACAAATCAGGTACATGTGGTGCGCAATGGCGAGACCGGTCGTCATTTAGATGCGCTGCGTTGGGGGTTTTTGCCACATTGGTACAAATCCGAAACAGCCGGACCATTGTTGATCAACGCCCGGTCAGAGACTTTGGCTGACAAACCAGCCTTTCGCGACGCTTGCCGATCGCGCCGTTGTTTGATCGTGGCTACGGGGTTCTATGAATGGACCAAGACCGAACAGGGAACCCGCTTGCCGTGGTACATCCATCGCAAGGATGGGGCACCGATTGCCTTTGCTGGGGTTTGGCAGGACTGGGGCCCTCAGGAAAGCCGACAGGGCACCTGTGCGATCGTGACGACAGGTGCAAATGAAGGCCTCAAGGGCATACACCATCGGATGCCCTTGATCCTTGAGCCTGAAGATTGGCCATTATGGCTGGGCGAGGCGGGAAAAGGGGCCGCGCGATTGATGCAGCCGGGGGCCGAGGATGTGCTGACCTTTCACCGCGTCGACCCGGCAGTGAATTCGAACCGGGCCAGCGGACCTGAACTGAATGAACCTTTTGGCGGGTGAGGGCGCGTGGCCTTTCCTTTCGAAACACAGCAAGCTAGACCTCTGGTATGGCTTTGAAATTCCCCGATCTGTCCCAACTTTACGCGCATGGTTTTGACACGGTTATCGACGTGCGCAGCCCGGCTGAGTATGCCGAGGATCATTTGCCGGGTGCGATCAACTTGCCGGTTCTGAATAATGAGGAACGGGCGCGCGTCGGGACCATCTATGTGCAGGAAAGCCCCTTTCTGGCACGGAAACTTGGGGCGGCGCTTGTGTTCCGCAATGCAGCCAATCACATCGAACAGCACCTGAGCCAACACGAGGGCAGTTGGCGCCCCTTGGTCTATTGCTGGCGCGGTGGCCAGCGTTCCGGATCGTTCACCTGGATGTTGCAGCAAATCGGTTGGCGCGCTGATGTGGTCGAAGGCGGCTATCGCACCTATCGCCGGTTGGTGAATGCGTATTTGTACGACGATCCTCTGCCGCATCGATTGATCGCCTTGGATGGCTATACCGGAACGGCCAAGACGGATCTGTTGGCTCTGTTGCAAAGGCGCGGCGTACAGGTTCTGGACCTTGAGGCATTGGCCAATCACAGGGGATCTTTGCTGGGGGAAAGGCCAGGTGGACAGCCTGCGCAAAAGGCGTTTGAATCGGCATTGTCCAGCGCGCTGTGCGCAATAGATCCAGCGCGTCCTGTTGTAGTCGAGGCGGAGTCTTCGAAAATCGGCAGTCTGATCCTGCCGCCCAGCCTTTGGACGGCGTTGTGTGCGGCCCCCAGGGTGCAAATCACAGCGCCGATTGAAGCGCGGACCGCTTATCTGGTGAGGGCCTATGACGATATCCTGTCCGACAGTGATCGTTTGCGGGATCGGTTGTCCCCGCTGCGTTTTCATCGCGGTCACGAGGTCGTCGACGGGTGGATGTGCCTGATCGATGCGGGTGAAAAACACGCGCTGACACAGGCGTTGATGGAACAGCACTACGACCCGGCCTACACCAAATCACGGCAATCCCGGTCGGTTGAGGTGCTGGCCAATCTCGACATTGCGTCCTTGGACGACGGCGGCCTTTCAGCGGCCGCGTCCCAAATCGAAAGCCTGCTGGATCAACTTTGAAGCCGCAGGCCCGGTGTTTCAGTCAATTCGCCTATGATTACAGCCGGATAACCCGCGGCCTTCAAATCCTTGATCAGGGCATCGGCCACTGACGGATCGACAGCGGCAAGCAAACCACCAGCCGTCTGAGGATCAAACAGCAAAGCGGCTTTGCCTTCGGCGGGCAGGTCCATGGCAATCACCCGGTTGTCGGCAAAGATGGTCGAGCGCACGCCCTGATCTGTCAAAGTCAACGCGCCGTCCATTACCTCGACCGCGTTCAGATCAAGTACTGCACCACAGTTTGACGCGTCGCAGATACCGTGCAGGTGCCCGGCTAAACCAAACCCGGTCACGTCGGTCATCGCATGGGCCTTGGCCAGTATTCTTGATGCTTTCCCTTGCGATTGGGTCATGTGCTGATAAGCGGCCGCGACCCAGGCTCCATCTGCCAGACCGGCCATTTCGGCAGCCATCAGAACGCCGCTGCCCAAGGGCTTGGTCAGGATCAAACGGTCTCCCGGTTGCCCGCCCGACAAAGTGATGGGCGGCGTTTCACACAGGCCGGTTATGGTAAAGCCGATGGTCATCTCATCGCCCATGGAACTGTGGCCACCCACGATCTCAGCCCCGGCCTCTCTCATCACGTCGCCTGCCACTGCCATGATTTCTGACATGGTGCGGCCCTGAAGACTGGCAGACATACGAGGAAGGATGATCGTCGCAGTTGCGGCCTGAGGTGCAGCCCCCATGGCCCAGATATCCCCCAAAGCGTGAACAGCAGCGATACGCGCCATCAGGACGGGATCATTGGTGAAAGCCCGCAGGTGATCTGATGTCATGACCTGCTGAACGCCACCTGTTTGTAGCAAGGCTGCATCGTCTCCGGGCAGGGGGATGATGTCTGAACGGTCAGGCGCGGGCTGGGATTTCAGTGCTGTCTGCAACGCATCGCGCCCGACCTTGGCGCCGCATCCTCCGCACATGGGTTTTTCCCCAAGCGCCTTATCCAGCCCGAAGGCCCGGTCGTGTGGCAATGCAGAAAGCTTCATTTGCGGCAGGTCTCGAAACCTGTTCATGAAAGTTTGGTCGATGTGGTTCTTCCATTTCCACATGATCGGGCCGCTCAAGGATGTACCTAAACGCTCACCCAGCGCGGATTTGCCGCCCAACGAGATCAGTTTGAGGTAATCCTTCTGCGGGACATATCTGCGCATCCGTCCCGCACTTAGTGCAGCACGCAGATTGTCGAAAAGAACGGGTGCTTCGCGCACCGCGTAAACGCCTGCCTTGGGGCGCGGATTTTCTGACAGATGAGCGCAATCCCCGGCGGCATAGACAGCAGGATCGCTGGATTGAAGATAGCTGTTCACCCGGATGTACCCGTCTTGCAGATCCAGCCCTGTACGTGCGATCCAGTCATATGGGCGCGCCCCGGCGGCTCCGGTGACGAAATGGGCGGGGATAGCGCGGCCGTCCTGCAGTTGGACGTGATCAGCGGCGATCCGGGTAATCACTGCGTTTTCGATGACTTTCACACCCAGATCCTGCATGGCGCGACGGATCGTGGCCTCCGCCTTGGGTTTGGTAGCCGCCAGGATTGAGGCATTGTCGATCAGCGTGATCCGCGCCGCGCGCCCCTTTGCTTTGAGAGCGTGGGCCATGGCCATGACCAATTCGGCCCCGGCAACGCCCCCGCCGATCACCGCGACAGACGCAGGGCCATCATGATTCAGATAGTCAGCCCATCGCGCGGCAAATCGGCCCAGAGGTTTGGCTGGAATGGCATGTTCGGCAAAGCCCGGCAGAGCGGGCATGTCCGAGGTGATCCCAACATTGACCGAAGCCACATCGAACCCGACTGGCGGGTGCCCGGAAACATGCACCTGATGGCTATCAGTATCGATCCCTTCGACGGCACCCAGTATGACCCGCGCATCTGCAAAGCGCGCCAGTTTTACCAGATCGATGTCCAATTCCCATCGGTCGTAGTGCCCGGCGACATATCCCGGCAACATACCGGAATAAGGAGCAGTAGGGCCTGGATTTATTACAGTGACCCGCGCACCTGCAAGAGGAGTCATCCCCCATTTTCGCAAAAGCAGCGCGTGGGTATGACCTCCGCCAACAAGAACCAAATCGCGGGTCAGGGGCAGCGGAGGTGAATGCATAGGAATTAGTTCGCGCTATGGTCCGGGACGTCTTCGACCTGCTCGACCGCGTGGGTGGCCCAAAGCTCATCCTCACCGGCATCCGGCAGACCTTCGGGCTTTTCATGACGGTGAATGTGCCATTTGGCAATGAACAGGGCCGTGATCGGAGCGGTCAGGAACAGAAACAGCGTGATCAGCAGCTCGTGCATGGACAGTTTACCCTCCAGCAGCACCGAATGCGCTATTGAAGCCAGCAAGACGCCGCCCACTCCCAACGTTGTCGCCTTGGTCGGCGCGTGCAGGCGCGACATTGGATCTTTCAGTTTGATCATCCCAAACGAGCCGACAAACCCGAAGATACCCGACATGATCAAGAAGACGGCGATCAGCAATTCGACGAGAAATGTCATGTCGCCCTCACTCGATGATGTTGCCGCGCAGCATGAAGCGCGCATAGGCCACGGTTGAAACAAAACCCAGCATGGCAATGATCATGGCGGCCTCGAAAAAGATCTCGGTACCTTGATCCAGACCATAAAGGATCATCAGGGCAATGGTGTTGATCACCATCGTATCCAGCGCCAGAACGCGCGTGCCGACGCCGTCAGCGGTGATGATCCGCCACAGGCACATCATGATTGCGGCGCCAAAACAGGCGAAGGCGAAGTAGATGGCGTATTCGATCATTCGAAAATCTCCTTCAGGCGGCGTTCATAGCGTTGTTTGATCTGATCGCGAACCGCCTCGGGGTCGGGGGCGTCAAGGCAATGGACCAGCAGGTTATGCCCTTGTGCCGACAGATCGCAGCTGACCGTGCCGGGGGTCATGGTGATTGTTCCGGCCAACACGGTAATCGCCTCGGGGGTGCGCAGTTCCAGCGGGACGCAGATCCAGTTGGGTTGGCGGTCGGCATCCCGCTTGAACAGGATGATCCGGGCAACGGTCACGTTTGCAACCACAATGTCCCAAAGCACGACCAGTATATACTCTGCCACCATCCGCCAATTACGCAGTTTGGGGCGATCCGGCCAATAGGGCTGCGTTATGAAGGGGATGATGATCCCCAGGATCAGGCCAAAAACCAACGAATTCAACGATCCATTATTGGCCAGCAAAACCCACACGAATGTCAGCAAGAAAGTCAGATGAGGGTGCGGAAAAATCCGGCGCAGCAGTTTCATCATTCTTCCCCTCCCAATACGGCAGAGATGTAGTTTTCAGGCGCAAACAACTGGCCTGCCGTTTTGCTTGTGTATTCCAATGCAGGGCCCGCAAACAGGGTCAGAAGGATCAGACCTGCCACCAACCCAAACACGGCTGTGATAGCAAGGCCCGGTTGCGGTTCCGGGGCAACCGGTGCGGGTACCTCTTCACCATCGACAGGGTCTTCTACGGTAACCACCTGCGTGTCGTGGCTTTTCCAGAAGATCAATGTGCCCGCGCGCGCCAGCCCAACAATGGTGACAAAAGATCCGATCAGAATAACAGCCCAGACCGCAGTTGCGTCCGATGCATCCCGCGACGCGTCCAATACCAGCAACTTGCCGATGAAGCCTGAAAGTGGCGGCATACCTGCCATCGCGATGGCCCCGACAAAGAACAGGGCCGAGATCAGGCCGCTTTGCGGCATGGGCGTTGTTGGTGCAATTGCCCCGCCGCGACGCTCCATCACCAGATCAGCAACAAGGAACAACAGCGCAGTCGCCAAGGTCGAGTGGAACACATAATAGAGTGCTGCAGCCGTCGCATCTGGCGTGAATTGTGAGATCGCGATCAGCAAGGTCCCCATCGAGGCGATGGCGCAAAACGCAACCATGCGAGCTATGTGTTGCGATCCCAAAATTCCGATGGCCCCAACGGCCAAAGTCACAAGCGCTGCGGGTTGCAGCCAATCGCCCACCAAACCTTGCGTCGCTTCGACCTCGGGTCCGAAGGCCAGCGTATACATGCGAATGATCGAGTAAGCACCAACTTTGGTCATGATGGCAAATAGGGCAGCCACGGGTAATGGCGCATTGGCGTAGCTGGCTGGAAGCCAGAAATGCAGCGGCAAAACGGCGGCCTTGATACAGAACACCAAAAGCAGAAGCACCGCGCCAACCCGCAAAAGGGCGGTGTCCTCGGCGGGGATTTCGGCAACGCGCACAGCGATATCTGCCATGTTCAGCGTACCGGTGACGCCATAGATTGTCCCCAAGGCAAACAGGAACAGGGTCGAACCCAAGAGGTTGTACGCAACATATTGCACGCCGGATTTTAACCGGACCGAACCGCCTCCATGGGTCATCAAACCGTAAGAGGCGATTAGAAGGACCTCGAAGAAAACGAACAGGTTGAACGCATCGCCTGTCAGGAAAGCTCCGCAGACGCCCATAAGCTGGAAATGGAACAGCGCGTGGAAATGTTTGCCGCGCTCATCCCAGCCCGACGCGATGGCATAAAGCACAATCGGCAGGGCTAGCAGTGCCGTTAGCAGAACCATCATGGCCGACAGCCTGTCCAGCACCATGACGATGCCGAATGGCGCTGGCCAGTTGCCAAGCTCGTAGACCAGAATTTCACCGCCCGAAGCTTGCGCGGTAATGGTCAGCGCTATGCCAAGCAGGGCAATAACGCCCGAGACCGAGAAGATACGCTGCAGGTCCAGATGATAGCGCAGGACCATGATGATAAACGGGGCCAGGATCGCGGGAAGGACGATCGGCGCAACGATCCAGTGGTTCATGCGTCTTCTCCCGGCGCGTCTACGCTGTCCTGTGGGCTCATGTCGATATGGTCATCCTTCGAGGACAAATAAGCCGAGAGCGCGATCATCACGATTACGGCTGTCATTCCAAAAGAAATCACGATGGCCGTCAGCACCAGCGCCTGTGGCAGCGGGTCGGTATAGGGCACGTCTTCGTATTTGTTCAGAACGGCAGGCGCATTCAGCGCGAGTCGCCCGGTGGCAAACAAGAACACGTTCACAGCATAGGTGATGAGTGACAGGCCCAGAATGACCGGGAATGTCCGACGACGCAGGATCAGGAAAATCCCGGCGGCGGTCATAATGCCTACGGCAGAGGCTACGAGCGCTTCCATCAGGCCTGCTCCTTCTCTTTGTCTTCATCTTCAGAGGAATCCCGCAGCGGGTTGATATCCATTGGGAATTCCTGTGCCATGCCCGGCCGCCAGGCAAAGCGTGACAGGCTGTCCAGCGCGAGCATCACCGCCCCAAGAACGGCGAGAAAGACGCCCACGTCAAACAGCATGGCCGTGGCCCACTCGAACTCTTCCAGCGGCGGCCAGTTGATGTAGCCAAAATCGCTGGTCAGGAAGGGGCGTTCGTTGAACCAGGCCCCCAATCCGGTCGCCGCAGCTATCAGCACGCCCCAGCCGATGGTTCCGTGATAGTAGAACCTTTGCCGTTCGATGGCCCAGGTGTAACCGCTGGCCATGTACTGCATCAGGAACGCAATCGCGACAATCAAGCCCGCGATGAAGCCACCCCCGGGTTGGTTATGTCCGCGGAAGAAGATGTAGGCGCCCACCATCAATGCGATTGGCATCATGACGCGAGTGACCACAACCATCATCAGCGGATGTGAGTCCCCAGATTGAGGCCAGTGCGGTTTGCGGTTCAGCAAATAGCCGCGCACATTTGTACCCAGAACCGCTTCGGTCAGGGCAAAGATGATCAGCGCCGCGATGCCCAGTACGATGATCTCGCCAAAGGTATCAAAGCCCCGGAAGTCGACCAGAATGACGTTCACGACGTTCGTGCCGCCACCACCTTTGTAGGAGTTCGCCAAATGGAAGTCCGAGATCGTTGGGAACGCGAAATCCCGCAGCATGATCGCGTAGATCAGTGCGCCGGTCCCGATGCCCGCGACGACAGAAATCGCAGCGTCTCGCCACCGCCGTGCGGCTGAACTGTCCCACGGCGTTTCCGTGGGCAGAAAGTTCAGCGACAGCAGAAGCAGGATCATGGTTACAACTTCAACCGAGATTTGCGTCAGCGCCAAGTCCGGCGCGGATAGATAGTTGAAGGCGACTGACACGATCAGGCCCACAACGCCAATCAGAACAAGCGAGAGCAGGCGGTTGCGGTGGAACCACATGATGCCCAGCGTCGCGCCGACCAGACAGAGCCAGCCGACGATCGGGATGATTTGCGCAGGCAGTGGAACGCGGGTTTCAACCCCAATGGTACCGGTCGAATAGGCGTAGTAGCCCAGCCCGACCGTAAAGGCGATGAAGATGATCGCATAACGGCTGAGGACACCGTTGTGCAGCTCATCCGTAACCCATTGGCTGAGGCGCGTGAAGGCGTGGATGATGGTTTCGAATATCACCTTGGCTTCAGGGCGTGGCAGGGCATTCCAAAGCTGCTCTCCGCGTTTGTGCATCGACAGCAGGAACAGACCGCCCAGCGTTGCTACGATCGACATGTACAGCGCGGGCACAAAGCCGTGCCACAGTTTAAGCGAATAGTATGGCAGCTTTTCCCCACCGATCACAGCGCTGGACACCACGGCGACCAACGGACCGACAATGGCGGCTGAATAGAGACCGATCAGAACGACCAGCACGACAAGGAAAGCGGGGGCAATCCAAAGCCCAACCGGCGGATCATGCGGATGTGCAGGGTAATCGTCGCGCTGCGGGCCAAGGAACACGTGGCTCACGAAACGGAAGGAATAAGCTGCGGAAAACAGAGATGCGAGCAAGGCCAGGCCCGGCACCAGATAGGCTGAGTTCAGCCATGTGGTGTGCACGGTTTCTTCCAGCATCATCTCTTTCGACAAGAAGCCGTTCAGGGGTGGCAAACCAGCCATTGAAAGCGCGGCGATGGTGCCGATTGTGAAGGTGATCGGCATCAAATGACGCAAACCGCCCAACCGCTTGACGTCGCGTGTTCCGGTCTCATGATCGACAATCCCAGCTGTCATAAACAGCGCTGCCTTGAAGGTCGCGTGGTTGATGATGTGGAACACCGCTGCCACGGCTGCGAATTTCGTGCCGAAACCCAGCAACATGGTGATCAGGCCCAGATGCGACACAGTCGAAAACGCCAGCAGCGCTTTCAGGTCATCCTTGAACAGCGCAATCACCGCGCCCAGCAACATCGTCACCAGACCGGTAGTGGCCACGATATAGAACCACGCATCCGTCCCGGCCAAAACCGGCCACATCCGCGCCATTAGGAACAGACCGGCCTTCACCATGGTGGCCGAGTGCAGATAAGCAGATACGGGTGTCGGTGCCGCCATCGCGTGCGGTAGCCAGAAATGGAAAGGGAACTGCGCCGATTTGGTGAAAGCGCCCAGCAGGATCAGGATCAGTGCGGGAAGGTAGTAGGGCGAAGCTTGGATCAGCTCTTTGTTCTGTAGAATGACACTCAGGTCATATGAGCCCACGATGTTTCCCAGGATCAGCATCCCGGCGATCATTGCCAACCCGCCGCCTCCGGTGACGGCCAGCGCCATCCGCGCACCTTGACGGCCTTCGGGCAGGTGCTTCCAATAACCGATCAGCAGGAACGAGCTGAGCGATGTAAGTTCCCAGAAAATAAGCAAAAGCAGGATGTTGTCTGACAGAACAATCCCGACCATAGCACCCTGAAACAATAGCAGATAAGTGTAGAACTGCCCCATCGGATCTTCGCGCGACAGGTAGAACCGCGCGTAAAGGATGATCAGCAGACCGATACCCAATATCAGTAGGGCGAACAGAAAGCCCAACCCGTCCAACATGAAGTTGGCATTCAGGCCAAGACCGGGAATCCAATCGAAGCGGGCGGTCACGACGTCTCCGCGCATGACCGATGGGATGTGGATCAGCAAACCCATTAGGGCAAGAAACGTGGTTAACGCCGCAGCGGATGCTGCCGCGTTTCTGCCTGCTCGGATCAGCAGAGCAGGGAATACAGCACCAAGGAAAGGAAGGGCCGCGATAAGGAATAGGGACAAGTGCGATACTCCGGTCTGAGCGGTCAGGATGAAGCCTATTTTGTAAAGATATTTCCTAGGCTGTCCAGATTTTGTAACTTCTTCACTGATAACTAGCGAAACATTTAACTGTACGGTAGCCCTGTGAAAAAATGACGCAATCTTGATCCTGTGCATAGGTTTTAAGGCATCCGTTTCCACCCAAATGTGCTAGATGAATGGGCATCGAACAGGAGGCTATCGGTGATCGAAAAAGTGAACCGAACCCGAAGGTGGGTGTTGATCGGCGGTGGTGTCGCGATCGCCGCGGGCTTTGCGATCCGGGAATATCGTTTGATCCCAGAAGATCACGGCGGCGGGCGGATCAGCGTTGAAATGGCGCATGAACAGGCCCGCGAAGGAAAAATACTGTTGGTCGACATACGAACTCCGCGGGAATGGCGCGCATCGGGCATTGGCGAAGGTGCATCGCCGCTTGATATGCGGCGCGAAGACTTCGTTGAGACCTTGCAGCAGATGACCGGTGGGAGGCTGGATACGCCAGTGGCGCTCATATGTGCGCGGGGGGTGCGCTCAGCGCGTTTGAGCAACCAACTTATTGCAGCGGGTTTTACCCAGATCATTGACGTGCCCGAGGGTATGCTGGGCTCGGCCGCAGGCCCGGGTTGGGTCAGGGCCGGGCTGCCGGTTCGAAAGTTTAACGAGGATGCAGGATGATCCGAACACTTAGTCTGGCGGCACTCATTGCCGCCGCCGGGCAGGCCGCTTGGGCCGGATGCGCCGGTCAAGACATGGTTTGCGAAACACCGATGGGCGCGTATCATCTTGAGCTGCCCGAGGGGGACAACCCTCCGATGGTGGTGTTCCTGCACGGCTATGGTGGCAGCGGATCGGGCACGATGCGCAATCGCTCGATGGTCGAACCTCTGCTGAAGCGTGGCTATGCGGTTATGGCGCCTGAGGGTTTGGAGCGACCGGACCGTGGCGGCACCAAAAGCTGGAACTTTTATCCGGGTTTTGGTGATCGGGACGAAACCGCCTTTCTGACCGAAGTCATGCAAGATGCCGCAGACCGGTTTGGCGTCGATCCTGATCGGGTTCTGCTGGGTGGATTTTCGGCAGGCGGCTTTATGGTCAACTACCTGGCCTGTGACGCACCGGATACATTCTCCGCTTACGTACCGGTGTCCGGAGGGTTCTGGCGTCCGCATCCTGAGACATGTGAAGGCCCGATCCGCATGTTCCACACCCACGGTTGGACAGACAATGTCGTACCGCTTGAAGGGCGATTGCTGGGCGGTGGGCGCTTTCAACAAGGCGACATCTTTGCCGGGCTTGAAATCTGGCGTGAAGCCAATGGCTGCGTCGATCACAAACCAAGCAGTTTCACTGTGACGGACGACTTCATGCGTCGCCGCTGGACCGGTTGCGCCGAAGGCAGCGCGTTAGAATTCGCGCTGTTTCCCGGGGGGCACAATGTTCCTGCCGGTTGGGCAGACATGATCGTCGATTGGTACGAGGGGTTACCCGGCAGCTGATTATTCTGCCGGGGTCATGTTGCCTTTGCCTTCGACCAACCGCTTCAACTCATCCCGATAACGGCGGGCTGATCGAGTGATGGCGGGTTCGCTGAAGTCTTCGCGCATTCCGACCATTCTCCGGGCCGCGCTTGCCGAAACACCGCTGAGGGCCGAAAGCGGTATGGCCAGCGCGAGGCTAATGGCAATCGGGGCCAACCAGATCGAAACCAGACCGGACAGGATACCGACGCTCAGCGCGATGCCACTGATCGTTTCCAATGCGTGGCACAGCACCAACGTACCGAGCCCATAGCTGCCGCCATCGCGGGCTTGCGGAGACCAGCCGCGTTGGATGCCAAAGGCCGTGCGGAAGACCGCAATCATCTGCTGCACCATCAGAATAGGCGCGTACAGAATAGAAAGTAGAACCTCGGCCAGGAACGACGTCAGAAACTTGCGCGCACCACCAAAGTCGGAATAGCGCACACCGCTGAGTGGCAGAGCCAAAACACCCAGCACTTTGGGGGCCAGCAGCATGGCGTACATGACCAGAATAATCAGCACATGACGGGTTTCCGACATCTCGGGCCATTGGGGGAACAGCGGATTGTCAGGGCTGAAATAGTGTAGGACGGATGCGTCCTGACCTTGACCAATCAGCGCCCACATCAAGAGCAGTGCGAACCACAAGGGTGACATCAGATATCCGATGGCGCCATGGAACATGTGAAAGCGCGACACAGCGCGGAACCCGGTTGACCCCAGCAGTTTCAGGTGTTGCAGGTTGCCCTGACACCAGCGGCGGTCCCGCATGGCATGATCGATGAGGGTGGGTGGTGTTTCTTCGTATGATCCGCGAATACGCGGCAGAAAGCGCACGGCCCAACCCGCGCGGCGCAGCAATCCCGCCTCGACAAAATCGTGGCTCATGATCAGCTTGTCCTGACCGCTGAATGAACGCAGCTTGGGCAGGCCAGCGCTTGTGGCAAAAGCCTTGGTGCGGATGATGGCGTTGTGGCCCCAATAGTTGCCTTCTTGCCCGCACCAGCGCGCCAGACCTTCGGCAAAGGCGATACCATAGACACCGTTGGCGAATTGCTGCATCCGGGCAAAAACTGACTGCGCGCCAATGAGCTGCGGGTAGCTTTGAATCAATCCCGCACCGGGATCACGCGCCAACGCATCGGTCAGACGATAGATCGCGCGTCCGGTCATCAGGCTGTCGGCATCCAGCACCAGCATCGCATCCCAGTCCGCACCCCAGCGGCTCACCCAATCGGCGATATTGCCTACCTTTCGGTCAGTATTCTGTTCACGGCGTCGATAGTACAACTCCAGCCCCGGTGCCAAAGTGGTGCGCAACGCCTCGACACTGGCCTGTTCCTGCGCTGCTATCTCGGGGTCCCGCGTGTCCGACAAAATGAACATGGCATAGTGGTGCCGCCCACCACGGGTTTGTAAATCTTCAAGCATGGTGCGGGCGTTGCCCAGTACGTTCCACGGCACCTCGTTGTAAACCGGGGTCAGCAAGGCCACACGCAGCGGCTGCGCGCGATGGCTCTTTTGGGGACGGTCCTGCCTAGACAGGGACACCATACCCAAAAGCACCGTGCAAACCGTGAAAGTGATCCAGAAAAAGTTGAACGAGATCAGCGCCAGCAGTATCGCTTCGACCAGATTGATCCCCTCGGCGCTGAACCAGTCACTCATCACCCAGAGCAGACCCAGTGTTGCCGCCATTGCCGGGGAAAACGCCAAAGCACGCCAGAACCCAGCCGACGAGCCGCGCTTGCCGGAAGGCGCATCCGCATCCCGGAACCGCGCGCTGAAGTTCTGCGCGGGCATCGCCAGAGGGGCTTCTGGCGGCATGATATGCAGATCGCGGCTCATGTGGTCCAACGGTAAAGCCAGACCTCAGAGGCAGGCTGTTTGTCTTTCAGAAGCTGAGCGCGCAGTTCGACATGATTGCGATCTTCGGGCTGGAAAGAAAAGGCCAGACGCAGACCACCGGTATCGGGATTGCGTTGCAGAACACCTTCAGAAGTTTCGGCATGAGGCGAGTCAACAAAGATCGAGATCGCGTCGATGTCCTCGAACAGTTCACTGTCTTCAAAGTCGATCACTGCCAGACGACCCTCACCAAAGGTATTTTCGCCCATCGCGCTGTTGATGACACGTGGCATTGGAGTGCGTTGGGGTTCTTCCCCCCAGATCAGGCGATAGGACAGGTCGACTTGACTGCCCGCCGCATAGGGCTCTGATGGGCGCCAATAGGCGACGATGTTGTCATAGATTTCCTGATCTGCCGGGATTTCAACCAGCGTCACGGTGCCTTTGCCCCAATCCTGGTTGGGTTCGACCCACAGGCCGGGACGTTTGTGATAGTTGGCCTCAAGGTCTGCGTAATCCGAAAACTCGCGCTTGCGTTGCATCAGACCGAAACCACGTGGGTTCGTGTCCACAAAAGACGAAATTTGCAGACGGGTCGGATTGGCTAGCGGCCGCCACAGAACTTCGCCTGCGCCATTGCGGATCAGCAGCCCGTCGCTGTCATGAACCGCCGGGCGGAAATCGTCGAACCGGCTGTGGTTGGTCTGATCGAACAGGAACATCGACGTTCCCGGTGCGATACCGACATGAGACAGATCTTCGCGCGGGAACAGCGTTGCCTCAACATCCATGATGCAGTCTGCACCTGCGGTAACGTTGAACCGATAGGCACCGGTCACGCTGGGGCTGTCCATCAGCGCGTGGACGACCATATTACGCTGGCCGGGTGCGGGACGTTCCAGCCAGAAGCGGATGAATTCGGGGAACTCCTCACCATCCGGATCGCCGGTTTTCAGCGCCAGACCACGCGCGGACAGGCCATAAACCTCGTGCAGGCCGATGGCGCGGAAATAGCTGGCTCCCTGCCAGACGCAGAATTCATCTGTCTTGCCGGGGCGGTGCATCTCGGTCCGAAGGCGCAAGCCCGAAAAACCCAGCGTATCGTCGATCGGCAGTTGTGGCACGTCTTCGGATTTATCGAACATCGCCAGATCGAATGCGACCGGCGTGGTCATGCCATTCTCAACCGTTTCCACTTTGACAGTGCGCGGGAAATACAGACCCGGCGTGAAGAAATCGACGTTGAACGGCGTTTCGGTTTCGTACCATAGAGCACGATCCAGCCTGAACCGGATCGAGCGGTACTGCTGATAGGTCAGATCCTGCCATTCCTGCGGCACCATCTCGCGTTCTGCATAGGGGCGGCTGGCTAGGTCGCGGGCCATTTTGATCACATAGTCGCGGTCAAACGGAACCTCACCGCCCGTTGCATAGGCAGACGGGGCAAAGGCCAAGGCGGTCGTCGAGACGAGGAATGCGCGACGGGTAAAGTTCATTTCTTTGTCTTCCAGGGTTGTGACTTGAACCACGCGGCCAGATAGGCCACGCCGATGATCATCGCAAAGCCAATCATGTTGGCGATAAAGACACTGGCAACATCCCGCCCAGATTGGTCTAGCGCCACGCCGATCAAGCGGGCTGCGGCCATGGAAAACACAAAGACGGCAAGGGATTGCTGACCGACCTTTGTGATAACTGCCAGCAGGAATTGCCAGACACGCGCGCCCATGCTGTGGCCGGTTGCGATCAGGCGATGGCCGTGTTCACCGGCTGCAACCCAGCCCAGATAGGCCAGTGACAGGAAGTGGACATAGCGCAGAAGGCCGAACTCGGTTTTGCCGCGCAGCTCTTCAGTCAGGGGCCAGCCCTTGCGGATCACAGCGCCAAGCTCGGGCGCGGCAGTGTTGATCCAGGTAAAGACCTTCCACGACCCGAACGGAGCCGACAAGACAACAAAGGCGATTGCCGCCCAGATCAGTGCCCTTGATATCGGCGGGGCGGGAATCCAGCCGCGCATAAAAGCGAACCCTGTGAAGAAAAGCAGCTGCCAACCAAATGGATTGAAGAACCACTGACGGTCTGACCACGGTTCGGCCGGCAATGCCAGCGCACCGGTCTGAGCGATAAACCAGATCGCCACGCAAACCGCTGCCATCAGCCAGAAACTGACACGGTAGAGCGCCATGTACAGCGGCATCAGCGCCAGGACCACCAGATACATCGGCAGGATGTCAAAGTAGTTTGGCACATAAGTCAGCGTAAAAATTCCAACCATCTGCGGGGCCGGATCGTTGAAGAAATGCTGCAGGTTGAGGGATGAGATATAGGTCTTTTCAAACCACCCTGTCTGATCTAGCGCGGCCATGGTCATGGCTACAAAGAAGAACAGGCAGATATGCGCCCAGTAGACCTGCCAGATACGGAAGGCGACACGCGCTGTTCCCATCCACCAACCTTTGCGCAGAAATGCGCCGCCAAAAGCAATGGCCGAGGCCATGCCCGAACAGAACACAAAGATCTCGGTCGCGTCTGAATAACCGAACCGCGCGGGTATCCACCTGGCCCAGGGATCGTTGGGAATATGGGCAATCAGAATGATGAACATCGCGATGCCGCGATAGAAATCCAATCGCGGATCACGCGTGCGGGCAGGAGCTGCGGCCGGGGCCGATGCAGATGCAAAATCAGAAGCGGGCGATATGGTCGCCATACGTTTTCTGTCCTTCTTGGTCGTCTTGTTATTCTGCGGGAACGCTTTGAACGTCGCCGCTGTCTCGGGCCGCGTCGATCAGGGCACGGCGCGCGACGGCGTAATTGTCTTCGCCTCCGGCGCGTTTGGCACGACGGTCGTCCAGAATGCGCTCGACCGCGTCCAGGCGTCCGGCGCGCAGGCCAGAATCGATGGTAATGCGTTCAAATACATCACGTTGCGCGTGGCTGCCACCGGCCAGTTGCATCGATCCACGCGCCGTCAGCAGGTGATCGAAGGCGGTGCCATAATGGCCGTCTCCGAAGGCTTCCAATCCCATGGCTGCTGAAACACCCGGATCAGCCATACGACGGGTGGCGTCATCATTGGCTTGGGCGGCATCACGGTTCATCCGGCTCAGCATCTTGGCGGTGGAATCGGCGCGGTTATCGCCCGTCAAGGCCAGCAGGTAATGCAGGTCCGCAAAGATCAGGCAGCCATCTTCGGTGCGCGCAGCACTCAGATCAGCCAGTTCTTCCCAGCGGTTTCCAACATTTACGCCCTCAAGCTCAAGCCGAGACAACAGCGAGGTTGCATTCGAAATGTCGCGGTAGTCGTCGGTTTTATCCTTGCGGATATGGGCGTCATACAGCTCCATCACCTGATCGACCTGGCCCAGATCAAGATGCATCAGGGCTTTGTGCCACCAGACGTGATAGCGGAAATTGTTACAGTGCGCCCAGGCGTCTTCGCGTCCGGCCAACCAATCCAGACCCAGCTGTGCGTTGCCGGTCATCTCATGAACATGGGCCACCGCGTGCAGACCCCACGCATCATCCGAAACCATCCACAACGCCTGACGGCCAGCGATCTCGGCTTTTTCGTAGGCACCAGTTTCCTCCAGCGCAAAGGAGTGGCAGCCCAACAGATAACCCCGACCGGGATGGTCGGGATCATAGGATGGCATCACGCGTTCAATCGACCGGCGCATCCCATCGGCATCACCCAGTACGAATCGTGTCGCATGGCTCAGTTTCATCGCCAATGTGTCCTGCGGGTGTTCGCGCAGAATGGCTTCGAATTTCTGAACCGCCTGCGTCTGTTGGCCTGTCAGAAACAGCGCCAACGAGTCTACGTACAGCTGCTCTCGGGCCGAAATCGGTTGCCGCTCGGACGCGGCATTGGCCGCAGCCAGAGCCTCTACCGCGACCGCCATCATCTCGCGCCGACCCAGCAGAGCCATGAACAGACCTTTGACCGCATGACCCAGCGCAAAGTCGGGCTCAAGCTCAAGCACCTTGCCCAGATGTTGGGGCGTGACTGCCGCATGCGCCATGAACCCAAGCAGAACACCATTCCATGCATCCACAGCCGCTGGCTGCGTCAGGGTGTTCATCTGTCCAAAAACGTCTTGTTTCATACTTTGGTCCAATCTGATTGCGGTACTTCACACTGTTCGATGTAACAGAGTGTGAGGGAGGGGCGTAACAGTATCGACCCTGCTCTCGAATTGGTGAAATGCCGTGTGCGAAAAAGGCGAAAAAAACCGCCGATTCAAGAGCATGTTTCAGCGAGTTGCTGCCTAAATGTGCAAGTATTTCAATCTTCGAAAGGGTTTTCGGCGCTCAGAACCGCCTGAGTATCCGCCCCGCAGACCGGTGGCGCGCTGCGATATGTTACAGGCGTACGAGACAAGTTGAGTGGATTCCCGATCAGGTTGACCTGACCAGGTTGGGCTTGCATTGCGATCTGCATCTGCCGCGCGGCCACCTGTTCAGTATCAAAGACCTGATCAAGCGTCTGAACCGGACCAACAGGAACTTTGACGGCTTCAAATCCAGAAATAACGGCCTGTGTGCTCAACGTTTTAACCGCAGGACGAAGAACCGCGTTCAGCGCATCTCGATTTTCCAAACGGGCTGGATTGGTTGCAAATCTGGGGTCGTCTGCCAGTTCTGCTCTTTCGATAAAGCTGCAGAGTTTTCTGAACTGACCGTCATTTCCAACCGCGAGAATGACGTGCCCGTCAGCGGTTTCATAGACGTCGTAGGGTACGATATTCGGGTGCCCGTTGCCGCGCCGCTGCGGGACATCGCCTGAAGTCAGATAATTTACGCCTTCATTGATCAGCCACGCGATCTGAGCATCCACCAAAGCCAGATCAATCTGCTGCCCTTCGCCAGTCAGGTCGCGGTGACGTAGTGCGGCAAGGATGCCGACGGTTGCGTACATACCACACATCACATCTGCGATTCCGACGCCAACTTTCATGGGCGCACCTTCCGGATCGCCGGTCAGTGACATGATCCCACCATAGCCCTGTGCCATCAGATCGTAGCCGGGCTTGCTGGAATTGGGGCCTGTCTGTCCGTAGCCCGATATTGAGCAGTAGACCAAATCGGGAAACTCTTGCGACAGGGTGGCGTAGTCGAGACCGTATTTCGCCAGCCCGCCGGGCTTGAAATTTTCGATAAGTATATCCGCATGTGACGCCAGCCGCCGAATTTCCGCCTGGCCTTCGGCTTTGGCGATATCCAGAGCGACGGATTTCTTGTTGCGGTTGGCTGACATGAAATACGCACTTAGGTCCGAGCGGTTGCCCTGGGCATCTGTCACATAGGGTGGACCCCATTGTCTTGTGTCGTCGCCGCCTGTGGCGGGGTTTTCGATCTTGATGACGGTTGCGCCCAGATCGCCAAGCAACTGCGTGCATGTGGGCCCTGCCAGAATCCGGCTAAGATCCAGAACCTTGACGCCGTTCAGGGGGCCTTCAGATGCGGCCATCATAACCTCCGCGCTCAATTTCAGCAGCAATGACGGTAAATGTCTCGGCCTTTACAGCAGCTTCCAACGCTGCGCGCAACTCTGCCCTGTTGCGAACGGTTTGGCCATTCCCACCAAAGGCTCGGCCCATGGCCGCGAAATCATGGTGGCCAAAGTCCACGCCCTTGTTGCCCATTTGTCTTTGACGCTGTTTCAGTTCGATCAGAGCAAGGCTTGCATCCACAAAGACCAAAAAGATCGGGTTGCCTCCCATTTCGGCGGCGGTCGACAATTCACCAGCCACCATCAGAAAACCGGCATCGCCTGAGAAGCTGATGACCGGGCGTTGAGGTTCGGCCAGTTTCAGGCCGATGGCCATCGGAACCGCGCAGCCCATAGTACACAGCGCCGAAGACTGGATCAGCCCGCGCTCTTCACTGCACCCCCACATCTGACTCAGCAAAATACGATGTGCGCCGCTATCTGCGGTTGCCAGAGTTTCAGGGGGCAAAACCGCCCGGGTTTCAGCAATGACTGCCGCCGGTCCCCAGGATTCGTCATTTGGGAAAGCCTCTGCCAAAGCAGTTTTGACCTGTGAGGGCTCGCCATTTGGCCAAGTTGTACGGGCGGGGTTGCCTTTGGCGATGGCTTCCAGCGTTTCGCCTGTATCGGCAACAAGGTTTAGACCCGCCTGATGCATGTAATGATCGTTCACCACGGCAGAGATGTCGATGACGCGCTTGGTTTCGGGATCCCAAATCTCGCGCCAACCGGGCCGCATTTCGATCGGGTCATAGCCCAGGCACAGCACCAAATCGGATTGTTCGACCAGCGGCACCAGATGTTTGTCCGCCAAAGGAGACAGGCCCGCACCGCCCAGACACAGGGGGTGATCCTCGGGCACCACGCCTTTGGCTTTGTAGGTCGTCACGAAGGGAATGCCAAAATGTTCCAAAAACGCCTGCACCACACTGCGCGAGTCATCATAGAGGACATCCAGACCGATGATGGCAATTGGGCGCTCGGCCTCGGCCACCCATCGGCGGGCCTTTTCCAGACACTCCCCCCCCGGGCTTACTGGCGCGACCTTGGCAAGACGGCGGCGTTTCACACCGATCACTGGCGTTTCAGCAACCGAGATAGGTACATCAACATGAACCGGGCCGGGGCGCGGCTGCATGGCCAGCGATACCGCCTTGTCGGCCACCACGTCCGCGCCGTTGGCGGTCAGCGTGAAGGTACCCTTGGTGATCGAGCGGTATACTTGGGCGTGGTCCATGACCTGATGCGTGTAGGTCAGGGCCTCATCTGCGTCGACACATCCGGTCAGAACGATCATGGGCACGCGGTCCTGTAGCGCATTTGCAACGACGTTGATACCGTTCATCGCTCCCGGACCAAGTGTGGCCACCAATATCGCAGGTGCGCCATCGCGGTGATGCACCGCCTCTGCCATAAACCCGGCAGAATTTTCATGCTTGGTCAGATGGAAGGTGATGCCTGCCTTCTCTAGTGCGTCCACCAGCGTAAGAACCTCACCCCCTGGCATCCCAAATGCGTGGCGGCACCCCGCTTCGTACAGTCGTTGGGCCAGAAGATCCGCAGCGCGGGGCGAAGAGTCCTGCATCAGTCATGCTCCGAAATAACCGTTTCAAAGCAGATTGCGGAGGACGCCCACAGACGCAAGCCGGTTCACGCCAGTGTGACTATTTGACTGCGTCTTCGGCGACAGATTGAAACTTTGTGTCAAGTTCTGCGGAAATGTCCAGCAAGGCTTGCCCACCTTCCGATGCGTATGGGGCAAAAACAAAGCTGGGAGTTTTGTAGGACAGAGTGGCAGAGCCGTCCTCGTTTTCGGTGACATAAAAGCGGATGGGCGCTTCGATCATCGCATGGGTCGAGGTTTCAAGCACCCGCACTGCATAGTCATTGTTAAAGGCCCCGATCACCCGGTTGCCCGGAATGGTGATCCCGCGCGCAGCCGCCGCCTTGGTGGGGCCAGCCTGAGTTACGACGATCAACCCGTTTTCCTTGATGGCGGCTTTGGTGGCATCGACCAGTTCGGCATAGGGCTTGTCTGATGGGTGTACGACCCAACCCTTGGGTATGTCTTGTGCCCAGACGGGCAAAGCGATCAGGCAGAACAGGGGTATGAGCGCTTTCATCATCACGTCTCCGAAAACTTGCTGAATCATGTGTGCCAGACTTGGCCGTGTAGCGCAGTCACAAACCCGTGTTCGGCTCGCGCTTTTATGCGGCGCGCTTCTTTAACAGGTAGATATCCATGATCCAGCCGTGATCGGCGCGGGCTTTGGCTCGGGTGTCCAGAATCCGCTGCGCGACCTGATCCAGCGGACCGCTGATCAGCAGCTCTTCTTTCATACCCACATACGCGCCCCACCAGATGTCGAATTCCGCCATCTCAAGGGATTGGAACGAGCATTCTCCATCTAACATAACCGCTACTTTTGAGCCGGTTGCGGGCCACCCTTCATCCCGAATGCGGCGGCCTGTTGTGACGACATAAGGCGCACCCAGATCATTGATCGGGATCGCGTGGGCCGCAGTCAGCGCATGCAAGGCAGTAATGCCGGGGATCACTTTCGTGTTGGGTTTGGGGTCCAGCCGCGACGCGATGCGCAGCGAACTGTCATAAAGCGACGGATCTCCCCAAATCAGCAAGGCCACATGTTGTGCCGTTGGGTGGGTATCCATAGCCTCTTGCCAGCGCAGGGCAATGGCATCGTGCCATTCGTCAACTCCGCGCAAATAGCCATCGTCAGCGCGGCGTTTGGGGATATCGAAGTAAGCGATCTGGGGCGCGGTATCGGTTACTTCGGCAATGATTTCCTCGCGCAGCCCGGCCAGATCGGCTTTGTTCTCCCCTTTTCGCGGAATCAGAATCAAGTCCGCCGCCCGGATCGCCTTCGCCCCTTGAAAGGTCACATGATCGGGGTTTCCCGTGCCGATGCCGATCAGGCTTAGGTCAATCATCTACGAACTCCGCCAGTGGGCCATACAGGATCAGCGCCGGAGCTTTGCCAATCTCGGACTTCAACTGATCCGCCAACGCGCCGATGGTAGCGCGCCGGAGCTTTTGATCCGGGGTCGACACGGATTCAGCCATCAACGCCGGAGTGTCCAGTGGCAGGCCATGAGCATTCAACGCTTGAACCAGCAGCGGGAAGGTGCGCTTGCCCATGAACACAACGGTGGTGGCCTGAGGGTCAGCCAAAGCAGTCAGGTTCAGATCGTCCGGCAGTTCGCCGCTGACGTCATGACCGGTGACAAACTGTACCCGCCGTGCGGTCAGACGGCGTGTCAGCGGAATACCGGCTGCAGCCGCCGCCGCAATGGCTGAGGGGATGCCAGGAATGATCTCATAGGCAATACCTGCTTCACGCAGGGCCACAAGCTCTTCTTCCAGACGCCCGAACATCCCGCCATCGCCGGACTTCAGCCGCACAACGTGCTGGCCGGTCTGGGCATAATCCACCAACAACCGGCTGACGTGGTCCTGTTTGGGCGAGGGGCGTCCAGCCCGTTTGCCGACCCCCACAAGATCCGCATCCTCGCGCGCGTGGCTCAGAATGGGCCCGCTGCTCAGGTCATCAAACAGCACGGCATCCGCTTTCTGCATCCGGTCCACGGCCTTCAGTGTCAGCAGTTCAGGGTCTCCGGGGCCCGAACCGATGAAAGAGACAAAGCCGCTCATGCCGAGGCCTCTGCGATCAGGTGAAAGAACGTGCCGGTGACATTGCCGCGCACCGAGCCTGTCTGCGGGCCTTCTGCGCCTTCTGCATCAAACACACGCGCAAGCGGGGCATCAGGTTGCTCCACAATCGAAGAATAGTGGAATTCGTGCCCGCGCAGTGCAGCGCCTTCAGCAAAACCGGGCATCTGTGCCAGCAATTCAGCCTTGCGGTACCCAAGGTTGAATTTTCGCTTCTGGTAAGAGGTCACAAGCCCAAGTAAGCCTGCCATTTCATGCTGCACGCCATCCTTGTCGATCAGCGCTGTCCCAAGCGCCATATAGCCCCCGCATTCCCCATGAACCGGCTTGGTCTCGGCATGCTTGCGCAGACCCGTCAGGAACGTGTTCGCTGCGGCCAAGGTTCCGGCGTGCAACTCAGGGTATCCACCGGGCAACCAGATCAGATCGGCATCCGTCGCCGGGGCTTCATCGGCCAGTGGCGAGAAAGGCAGGATTTCGGCCCCAGCCGCGCGCCAGCCTTCCAACAGGTGCGGATAGGTGAACGAAAAGGCCGCATCCCGAGCCAGCGCAATCCGCTGAGCAGGTGGGCGCGGCAGCGCGGCTGACGATGGCCCGCCGGGGCCTGAGGAAGCCGCCCGCTTGATCGCCTCAAGATCAACATGTTCGCGCAGAAACGCAGCATAGCCGACGATTGCGCTTTCCAGATCCGGATGCTCAACCGCCTGAATCAGACCTAGATGCCGTTCCGGCAATGTCAGATCTCCGCGACGGGGCAGCACGCCCAGTACCGGCAATCCTGCGCGTTCCATGCCCAGTCGGGTCAAACGCTCGTGCCGGGGGCTGGCGCAGCGGTTCAGGATCACTCCGGCAAAAGGCAGATCGGGATTGTACAACTTGAATCCTAACGCCGTCGCTGCCGCCGATTGCGCCTGACCGCCGACGTCCAGAACCAGCACCACCGGCCATCCCATCCGCGCAGCGGTTTCAGCACTTGACCCGTGGCCCAGCTCTCCGGGCTTGGCGACACCGTCGAACAGCCCCATCGAACCTTCGGCCACAACGATATCCGCACCTTCGGCCTGCGCTGAAATTGCGCTCAGCAAAGGATCACCCATCGCCCAGCTGTCCAGGTTGAACGAGGCTCGTCCCGCTGCCGCCCGATGGAACGCAGGATCAATGTAATCGGGTCCGCTTTTGAACGGTTGCACGGTCAGACCATCCTCGGCCAAAGCCCGCAACAGGCCCAGCATCACCGTTGTCTTGCCGGTGCCGGAGGACGGCGCTGAAATCAGAACGCCGGGGGGGTTAGTCATCGCCGTGGCTCCAGCTGGACCAAGGGCTTTCTGCGCTTTGCGGGCGATAGCGGCGGTCGTAATCTTTTGAATACAGGCAGCTTTCGTCAAAGCCTTCGCCCGCCAGCGCCGGACCGACCATAATCAATGCAGTGCGCGAGATTTTCTCGTCCAGCGCGTCTTTCAGCGTCTCCAGCGTTGCTCGAATGATCTGCTCATCCGGCCAGCTGGCGCGGTAAACTACGGCTACCGGGCAATCTGCCCCATAGGCCGGTGTCAGATCGGCGATGACCTTGTCCAGATTGCCGATCGACAGGTGAATAGCCAGCGTCGCCCCTGTGCGCGCGAAGTTTTCCAAGGTTTCGCCTTCGGGCATCGAGGATGCTCGTCCCGGTGTTCGGGTCAGCACCACGGATTGCGCCAGACCCGGCAACGTCAGTTCCGTACCCAGCGCAGCAGCGGCAGCGGCAAACGAAGGCACGCCCGGTGTGACGCTGACCGGGATGCCCATCTCTTTCAAGCGGCGGATTTGCTCACCCATAGCCGACCAGACCGACAGATCACCGGAATGAAGGCGCGCCACATCCTGACCCGCTTTATGGGCCGCGTCGATCTCGGCCATGATCTGATCCAGATCCATCGGCGCTGTGTTGATGATCTTTGCGCCCTCGGGGCAGTGGCTCAGGATCTCTTCCGGCACCAGAGACCCAGCGTAAAGGCACACAGGACAGGATGCGATGATATCGCGCCCGCGCAGTGTCAACAGGTCGGCGGCGCCCGGTCCGGCGCCGATGAAATGAACGGTCATGTTTGTCCTCCGATGGCTATGGCGCAGGTCGCCAGCCGGTCGTCTGAAATCTGTCTGGGTGAGAGCAACCGCGCGCCCGAGCCAACAAGCTTTCCGGCGGCAGCCAATGCGGATGCTTCGGCCACGCTTCCGGTGCCATAGGTGGCCCGGCTACGGGTCGAGCAAGTGAGCGTGCGTTGCCCGGCCAGATCAGCTGCGGCAACGAAATGCACGGGCAGAGACACCTCTTCTGCAAAGGATGTCAGTGCTGAATGGCCTTCCTTGTCGGCGACAGTCGCTAAGGCTGCCACATCATGGTTCGCAGTCGCCGCGTCAAACGCTTCACGCAAGCTGTCGGCTGTCGCAGAAGAGGAGAAACCGAGGCCAGCAACGATCATAGCGTCACGCTCCACTGCACCACCGGATAGGCGGATTTCCAGCCGCGCCTTGGTCCCAGCGGGGCTGATTGTGCAAGTTCTATCCGAAGCAGGTCACCGCCCAAGTCTTCGTGCCAACGTGCCAGCAGGGCCTCGCTTTCCAATGTGACCGCATTGGCGACAAGACGTGTGTCTTTGGGAAGCGCATCGCGCAGCCACGCCAGCAGATTGGCGCTCAACCCTCCGCCGATGAAAACGGCATCCGGCAGGTCGACACCGGACAGCGCTTCTGGTGCGGTTCCGTGTACTACATTCAATCGATCCTGCCCCAACGTATCTGCATTTCGGCGGATACGCTCGGCCCGGTCAGCACGGGGCTCGAAACACGTTGCGGAAAGGGTCGGATCACACATCAGCCATTCGATGCTTATTGAACCCGTGCCGCCGCCGATATCCCACAGATGTTCGCCCCGTTGCGGGGCAAGCGCTGAAAGGGTCAGCGCTCGGATGGGGCGTTTGGTGATTTGACCGTCGGTTTCAAAGATGTCATCGGGTTTGCCAGACGCTTTGGACAGGGCCGGACCTGAGCCAGTGACGTCCAGGCCAACGCAGACGGGATGGTCGAACGTGCCAAGAAGGGCCTCGGTCAGAGTGACGGTTTTGGAGCTTTCGCGCGGACCGCCCAAAGCCTGCATAACGTGCAGAGAAGAATCTGCAAAACCGGTTTCAGTCAAATATGTTGCTAGTTCCGCCACAGCCTTTCCGTCGCGCAGCAACAGAATCGCGCGCAGACCCGGGGCCAGATGGGGCCGCAAACGGGTCAGCGGCGCGGCGTGCAGGCCAAAGGTCAAAGTACTTTCCAAGGGCCAGCCGAGCCGTGCAGCGGCCAGCGAAAAGGTGGATTGGCCGGGCAGGGCGGTCCATTCACCGGCATCGAAATTGCGAGCAATGACCGAGCCCGCGCCAAACCAGAACGGATCGCCCGAAGCCAGAACAACGGTCTGTTTCCCGCGCAAACCTTGCAGGATCGGCAAGCCATCCGAAAACGGCACCGGCCATTCAATGCGTTCCGCCCAGGTTTCGGGCACCAGCGACAGGTGGCGCGGTGGCCCCATGATCACTTCGGCCCGGTCCAGCACTTGACGGCTTGTTGGCGACAGGCCATCAAGCCCATCTTCGCCCAATCCCAGAACGGTCAGCCACGGAGCATCAGACATGACTAATCTCCTGATCCCCAATGTGTTGCTTCTGGGCGGTACGACCGAGGCCAACGCCTTGGCTAAAACCTTTGTGGAACAACGAATTACGGCTGTCTATTCCTACGCAGGACGGGTGGAAACGCCACGCCCGCAGCCTTTGCCAGTCCGTGTTGGCGGTTACGGCGGCTCGGAAGGTTTGGCGGATTTCATCCGCGACAACGCCATCACTCATGTCGTGGACGCAACCCATCCGTTTGCGGCCCAGATGAGCCGAAACGCGATCGAGGCGTGTTGGGCAACGCAGATGCCCCTGGCCGCGCTGACCCGCGCGGCGTGGACGCCGCAGACCGGCGATAACTGGCATCACGTCCCTGATATCGCGGCGGCTGTCGATGCACTGTCCGGGGACGCACAGCGGGTTTTCCTGGCCGTTGGCCGCATGCATCTTGAGGATTTTGCCGCCCAGCCCCAGCACAATTATCTGCTGCGTCTGGTGGATGACCCCGACAGCTTGCCCCTGCCGAATGCCGAAGTTGTCGTTGCCAGAGGGCCCTTTACCGAAGCCGACGATCGCGCGCTGATGCAGCGCCATGGGACGCAGCTTGTCGTCTCCAAGAACGCGGGAGGCACCGGCGCGCGGGCCAAGCTGGATGCGGCGCGCGCGCTGGGCTTGCCCGTGTTGATGATCGACCGCCCGGTTCTGCCGCAACGGACCGAGCTTACGACTGTCGCACAGGTTCTGGACTGGCTGTCTCATCCCTGATCCTTATCAGGGGTAAAACGTGGGGTGTAGACGATTGGTGTGCCTTTGCGCTCGATCACGCGGGTGCGGGACGAACCCACAATGACCACTGTCTGCATATCCGCCATCTCGGGCGTGGCTTCGGCAAGCGTCGAAATTCGGATCGCCTCGTCTGACCGCGAAACCGCGCGAGCGAACATAATCAGGCGCTCGGGCTCGCATTCGTCACGCAGGATTTCCAATGTCTTTACAAAGCCTTCCGGACGAGACTTTGAGCGTGGATTGTAGAAGGCCATCGAGAAATCGGCCTGTGCCGCCAGACGCAGACGCTTTTCGATTAATGACCACGGTTTCAGATTGTCGCTGAGGTTTATGGCACAGAAATCATGTCCCATGGGCGCACCCGCCCGCGCAGATGCGGCCAACATTGCGGTGATGCCCGGCAGTACATCGATCTGAAGTTCGCGCCATTCAGACGGGCCGCTCTCCAGCGCCTCAAAGACGGCTGCGGCCATGGCAAACACACCGGGGTCGCCTGAGGATACGACGACAACTTTTTTGCCCTCGGCAGCCATTTGCAATGCGTGTTGCGAGCGGTCGATTTCGACCCGGTTGTCGCTTGCGTGCAAGGTCAGGCCAGGGCGTTCGGTCACACGCGCGACGTACGGGATGTAACCTACCACATCGGTGGCCTCAGCCAGCGCCGCAGTGACTTCTGGTGTCACCAATGCCTCGTCGCCCGGCCCCAGCCCTGCAATCTTGACCCAACCGCTCATGGCCGCCGTCCCTGACCATGCACCACGATGATCGAGAAATACGGGGTGATCTTTTCGCATGCCTCCGACAGTTTTGTCACCGTTTGGTTCGGCATCTGTGCGTATTCGACGATCCACGCCCGGTCATAGAGGCCTGAGGTTTTCAAAGCCCGCTTCACCTTCTCGATGTTCCGCCCGATCTTCATCACAACGAGCGCATCAGTTTGCGCCATACGCTCGGCCAAAGTGTCTTCCGGCAAGGTGCCAACCAGCACGGTCAACACGTCATCACCCCATGTGATCGGGTCACCTGTCGCGGTCCACGCACCGGACATGCCGGTGATTGCAGGCACAACCTCAACCGGAGTTTCATTGCGCAACCGGTTGTAAAGATGCATGAAAGAGCCATAGAAGAACGGATCGCCCTCGCACAGAACCACAACGTCTTCGCCCTGTTCGGACAGTGTTTTCAGATGGGCAGTGCAATCCTCGTAGAATGCGGCCAGCAACTCATTGTAACGCGGGTCCGTGACGGGGATCTCGGTGGTTACGGGGTATTCCATCGGAAATTCCACCGCACCTTCAGGGATCATGCCGTTGACGATCTTGCGGGCCTGACCGCTGCGGCCCGGCTTGCGGAAAAAGGCCACATGCTTGGCATTGCGCAACAGACGATCTGCCCGGACGCTCATCAGATCCGGGTCGCCGGGGCCAAGACCCACGCCGTATATGGTGCCCATGCTCATTCTGCCCGGCTTGCGATGGCGTTGACGGCTGCCACGGTGATGGCACTGCCGCCCAGACGACCTTTGACAATGCAGGACGGCACCGGTTGTGCCTCCCACAGCGCATCCTTGGATTCCATTGCGCCGACAAAGCCCACGGGGCAGCCAATGATCGCGGCAGGGCGCGGGCAGTCGGGGTCTTCCAACATGTTCAGAAGGTGGAACAGGGCCGTTGGCGCGTTGCCGATGGCGACCAATGCCCCGTCCAGATGCGGACGCCACAGTTCCAGCGCGGCAGCAGAGCGGGTGTTGCTCATCTCGGCGGCCAAAGGGCGCACGCGTTCGTCATGCAGGGTGCAGATCACTTCGTTATCGGCGGGCAGGCGGAAACGGGTCACACCTTCGCTGACCATACGAGCATCACACAGGATCGGTGCGCCATTTTCCAACGCCGTGCGGGCATCCGTCACAAAACCAGGCGAGAAATGAATGAACTCTTCCAGCCCGACCATACCCGCAGCGTGGATCATCCGGACGGCGACCTGCTCTTCATCGGCATCAAAACGGGCCAGATCAGCCTCGGACCGGATGGTGGCAAAGCTTTCCTTGTAGATCGCCGCGCCATCGGTTTCGTATGTGTAGGGCATCAGGTGAAGTCCATAGTCATGAGTGTTTCGGGGTCGAGCCCGCGCTGGCAGGGCTCATCCCCTGCGCGGCCCTGTTTTACAAGATCAAATCGTCCGTTTGCGCCCACCAATGTGATGTCGGCAGGCCCCATCCGGGCACAGCCCTTGGCACATCCCGAGACATGCAGTCGTCCGGGTATGCGCGCGGCCAAGGCGCGGGCGATGTCGCGGGTTTCCACCTGCGCCTGTGGGCAGAACGGTGCGCCGGGGCAGGCGTCGGTGGTCATCAGCGGGTCAGAGGCATCCGTGACAAACTTTGTTGCGGGTATCGCCGCCCCGCCTTCCAGTAAGATCAGCCGCCACGGCGTGACACGCAGGGCAGTCGCGCCGCCGTCGTCAATCAGATCATAAAGCTTGCGCGCAGGCAGCGATCCAAAAGCTGCACCATACAGCGCGCCCAGATCACATGGGCCAGGTTGCAGTTTTGAGCCGACGGGGCCCGGCGCATGTCCTTGCCATTCCTGCGGCAACGCGTCGATGACCCGCGCCATGCGGCGAGTTTCGGAAGTGTATATCTTTGAAAACCACATGGCTAACGCGATCATATGATCAATGGCGTCGGCCTCGGTCACAGGTCGCCCAGTTTCGCAGCCATCGGCGCGCAGGATCAGGCCGTCAACGCCCGTTTCCAGACGAATATCCGCTGAATCCGCGTTCAAAAGCCGCGCGGGTCCGGTGTCGATGGCAAAGCCGAACTTGGCGGGCAGGGCAGGCAACTCTGCCAACCGGTCGATCAGTTCCTGGGTGAGGCGCGCAGTCAAATCACCAGCCTGATACAGCGGTGTGACCAGAATATTGCGTCGCACCTCGATGCCGGGTTCCGCATCCAGAAGGTTCAGCGCTGCAAGCTCCTTAAGCAGCGGCTGATGGTCATAGTCCTCCACGCCCCGCAATTGAAGATTGGCACGGTTGGTCAAGTCGATCGACCCGTTGCCAAACCGATCTGCAAGGTCGCACAGACCCAGCGCCTGATCCGCTGTCAGTCGTGCAAGCCGGGGCCGGACCCGCACGACCAATCCGTCACCAGACATCATTGGACGATGGGCACCGGGGCACCAACCCTGCACGATAGGAGCGCTCATGTCAGGCCCTCCAGATCCGCCCGGATCGAGTTTCGACGGGTGTTCCAAAGCCCGGCCTCAAGCAACGCGCGGAACCGGTCCTGCATTGCTTGATGGGCCAGGGGATTGGCCTCTTGCAGGAAGGTGTCCACTTCTTCGTTGCCCAAAGTGGCATCGTGGTAAAGATCGAACAGATGTGGTGCGACCGTCCCGGACAGATGGGCGAAGGATGCCATGTGATCCAGCGTCGCCGCGATTTCAGCTGCGCCCCTGAAGCCATGCCGTTGCATCCCTGCGATCCAGTTGGGATTTGCGGCGCGAGCGTGAACGACACGGCTGATCTCTTCCGGCAGGGTTCGGGCGCGGGGGATTTCGGGGTTTGTGTTGTCCAGATGGTAAAGCTGCACGCTACCACCGGTGATTTTCTTGGCTGCCGCAAATCCGGCCTCATGCGTAGCGTAGTCATTGGCCAGCAGCAGATCGGTTTCGGTCAGATCCTGCAGGTGAACAAAGCTGTCAGCATTGGCCACGCGCTGGGTGATACCGTCTTTGTCCTGTGCGATGTGTTCGCCTTCCAGCGCGAAAGAACTGGCTTCCAGCCAAGCCTCGCCCGCCTGGACGCGCGCTTCGTCGGTGTAGACTTCGGACAATTGGGTCATGTTGACGCCATAACTGCCGGGCGCCGGGCCGTAGACGCGGGCCGTAGGGGCCAAGCCTGCATAGGGGTTCCAGTCCGGCGCTTCGTCGCGCGCAGACAGCGCACGAACGGCCTGACCGTACAGCGCCGAAAGGGTCGGGAACACATCACGGAACAGGCCCGACACGCGCAACGTCACGTCCAGTCGCGGGCGACTGAGATCCGTGATCGGAAGCACCTCGATGCCAGATACACGCTCTGAACCTTTGTCCCAAACAGGCTTTACACCCAGAAGATGCAGCGCCATGGCGAATTCTTCGCCCGCAGTACGCATGGTGGCTGAGCCCCACAGGTCAACAATCAGCCCTTTGGGGTAATCGCCTTCTTCTTGCAGATGACGGCGCACAAGCTCTTCAGCCAGTTTGACGCCCTGCGCATATGCTGCGCGGGTTGGGACCGAGCGTGGGTCGGTTGTATAAAGGTTCCGCCCTGTCGGCAGCACGTCCGACCGCCCACGATAGGGAGAGCCGGATGGGCCAGCCTCGATCCTTTTGCCCCCGAGCGCGTCGATCAGAGCACTTCGTTCGGCATGGGCCGAAGCCGTTGGGTCGAGATTGCCTGTCACTTCGGGCACGCGGCCAAAGATATGTAGCCCGTCGCCGAATTGGCTTTCCTTGATGTCACAGACAAAACGGTCGATCCGGGTGATCGCCTCGGCTGTGCAGGTGGCTTGATCGAGCCCAAGATCGTTTTCCAGCCCGATGGCCTGCGCTTCGTCCCGAATATCTTCTTGCAAACGGTCGCGGCGCTTGGGGTCTAACCCGTCTGCGTTCGAGAACTCATCCAGCAGCGACTCCAACCGCACCATCCGGTCCGGCGTCCCGCTTTCCTTCATCGGCGGTGGGATATGGCCCAGCGTGACGGCCCCGATCCGACGCTTGGCCTGCGCGGCTTCGCCGGGGTCATTGACGATAAAGGGGTAGATCACTGGCAGGTCGCGGATCAGCGCTTCGGGCCAGCAATCAGCAGACAGTGCAACGGACTTCCCGGGCAACCATTCCAATGTGCCATGCGCACCAATATGGATCAGCGCGTCCGCACCAAGACCTTTGCGCAGCCACAAATAAAAGGCGACATAGCTGTGACGGGGCGTGCGCGAAAGGTCGTGATAATCGTCATCGCGCAGTTCCGGTGTTCCGCGTTCGGGTTGCAGCGCGACCAGAGCTTGGCCCCGGCGTAGAGCTGTAAAGTGAAACGCGCCATCTGCAAAGGCCGGATCGTCTTCGCATTTGCCCCAAACCGTTCGAAGGTCGGTTCGCAATTGCTCGGGCAGATAGGTCAGCGCTTGCAAGTACTCGTCCAGCGGCCATGAAATCCGAGCGTCCAAAAGAGTCTCGGCAATCGGTTCTGCTGGCGCGGTGTCATAACCTTCGTTCTGGAGATCGGACAGCATCGCCTCGGCGGATGCCAGCGCGTCCAGACCCACCGCATGGGCCATCTGCCAGTCTTTCCCGGGGTAGGTCGACAGCACAAGCGCCGGGATCTGATCCGTCTTTGGTTTGTCGTTCAGGCGCAGCCAGCCTGATACCCGGTCGATAATGGCTTCGATCCGTTCGGCCTCGGCCCGATGGGCAAAGCGGGAGTATTCCAGATGAGGATCGCGTTTGCCCGGTTCTTTGAACGAGGCGATGCCCGCCGAAATTCGTCCGTCTACCTCAGGCAAGACAACATGCATGGCAAGGTCGGCAGGCGAGAGACCGCGTTCCGCCTCAGCCCAGGCTTTGCGGCGCGAGGTGGCCAGAGCGACCTGAAACACCGGCACATTGGCGGCATCCAGCGGAGACGTGCCCGACGCGCCTTTGCCCGAAAAGGACGTTGCGTTGATGATGGCAGCGGGGGTCAACGCCCCAAGCGTCTCGCGCAACCAATCGGCAGCAGTTGGCGCTTTGAGCGAAGGTGCGAACAGGCCCACTGCCGCAAATCCGCGCGCACGCAAACTGCGGATCAGAGCTGCGACTGGGGCAGTGTCGGCCGACGTCAGATATGCGCGGTAAAACGTGACGACGATACGTTTTGCGTCGCCTTCGAACGCGGTATCCGTTGGGATTACACCGCGATCCGGGCACCATGCGCCGCATTCAGGCAGGGTCTTTGCGCCCATCACCGGCCCGGCATAAAGCCCTGCTGCCAAGGCCATCTGGGCCAATGCGGCTTGCGCTGCGACCTCACCACCGGTGTCACACAGATGGGCCAAACGGCGCAGCGTTGAAACGGGCAGGGTAGAGTAGTCATCCAGCCGCGTATCCTCTCGCCCGTCCGCGGGCAGAACGGCAAGCGCGATGCCCTTAGCATGCGCCAGCGCCAGAACCTGTTGCAAGCCGTAGGACCAGTAAGGCACGCCGCCAATCAGGCGGATCAGAATGCCCTTGGCGCCGTCCAACGTCTGCTCGACATAGGTGTCGACGGACAGAGGGTGTTTGAGCGCGGTCAAATTGGCCAATCGAAGCGTCGGCATTCGCCCCTCGGTTCCGCCGCCACGATGCCAGCCCGCCGCGAAAGCGCCGAGGTCGCTGTCCGAGAAGGACAAAACAACCAGATCCGCCGGGCTTTGGCCCAGATCGGTTGGGGTCTCGGTTTCCTCGAGCCCGTGGCTTTCGCGGAAGACGACGTGCATGGTTTACTCGGCAGCCTCGGTGACGCCCGCGAGGATCGCGTGGATTTCGGCCTCTTTGATGTCGTCATGCTCGGCGATAACAACCAGACGCGAACGGCGCTCTTCCTCTGGTCCCCATGGGCGGTCATATTGGTGACGGACGCGTGCGCCCACAGCCTGAACCAGCAGGCGCATGGGTTTGCCCTGTACTGCCGCATAACCTTTGACCCGCAGGATGTTCAGCTCGGTCGCCAGACGTTCGATCTTGGCGACCAGATCAGCTGGATCGGTTTGTTCCGGCAACTCGACGATGGTGCTTTCGAAATCGTCATGCTCGTGATCGTGGTGACCGTCGTGGTGCGACGGACGCGCATCCATGTCGTCCTCGGCTGCGGCTTCCAGACCCAGTACAACGCGGACATCCACAACGCCCTCGGCGACTTCGACAACAGGCAGGTGGCGAGGGGCTTCGGCGGCGATCACTTCTTTGGCCTTGGCCACACCTTCGGGCCCTGCAAGATCAGGCTTGGTCAGAAGGATAATGTCGGCGCACGAGATCTGATCTTCGAACACTTCGGACAGCGGCGTTTCGTGATCGATCGAGTCGTCGGCGAGGCGCTGGGCATCGACAGCTTCGACATTCGGGGCAAAGCGACCGGCGGCGACGGCCTCGGCATCGGCCAGAGCGATCACGCCATCGACAGTGATCTTTGAGCGGATATCCGGCCAGTCGAACGCCTTCAACAACGGTTTTGGCAGGGCGAGGCCAGAGGTTTCGATCAGGATATGCTCGGGGCGCGGTTCCAGCGCCATCAGCGCCTCGATGGTCGGGATGAAGTCATCCGCGACGGTGCAGCAGATGCAACCGTTTGCCAACTCCATGATGTTTTCCGCAGGGCAATCCGGGATGGCGCAGGATTTCAGGATATCGCCATCCACGCCCACATCGCCAAACTCGTTGACGACGACGGCCAGACGTTTGCCCTGAGGGTTCTGCATCAGGTGTTTGACCAGCGTTGTTTTTCCCGAGCCCAGAAAGCCGGTGATCACGGTGACGGGAAGTTTTTCGAGATTCGACATGTCAGGCTCCAATCGGGGGAATGCGCGAGGCGCAGTTTTTGCGGAAATGTTCAGGGCGCTCGCGCCATTTCACCAGGCCATCTTCGGTGGCCAGATACTTGGTTGCGCCGTCGACGATTACATCGACATGGTCTAATTCGTTCAGGTTCTCGTAAACGAAGGTCCAGCGATCGGGACCACCACGCAGCACGATAGAACAGCCCTGATCGCAGTTCGAAAGGCATTCGACAGGTTTCAGGGTGATGCCTTCAGGCAGTTCGGCTTGTTCCAATGCCTGGTGCAGCAAAGTGCCGGGGCGTTGCGCATCGTCTTCGATGGGCAGCCCGCGGCGGCAGGTCGTGCAGACCAGCAGTTCGACCGGTGTGGTCTCAGTCATGTCTCTCATCCCCCCAAATCCTCTTCGCGGGGGACGGGGTTTCAAGCGGGCCACGTGTTGCAACATGGACCCGATACCGGAACACCCCGCCCGGTTTCAACTTCGGGTGCTGGCAGGTCTCCCGGCTTGCGGATGTCAGAGGCCCGGTACGTCAGGGTCCTCTGTCGGATGTCCCGCCTTCCCGGCCTTGGCCAGTGGCATTGGGCACCCTCTCCGGTCACGGTCGCGGGGGCGGCTGCGTTTGGCGGAAGATCCGTTGACGCATTCCCTTTTCATCGGCTCTTGCCGACACCAACGAATGGGTCATGCGGCACCGCTGGCCCGCTTGTCAAGCGCGTTGCGCGTAACATCAGGGTGTGGGTGTGAAAAGCGACCTGTGGTTGTCGTTGGGCGGCATGAATGGTCAGATAAATCCGTGATCGCATGACGGGTACAAGCCAGCAGGGAGAGGCGACATATGAAAGTAGGATTCATCGGGTTGGGAAACGTTGGCGGCAAGCTTTCGGGTTCCTTGCTGCGAAACGGGATTGATCTGATAGTGCATGATCTGAACGCGGATCTGGTGGGCGAGTTCGTCGCCCTTGGCGCAAAGGCAGCCGAAGGTCCGGCACAGTTGATGCGCGATTGCGATGCCGTCATCACCTGCTTGCCATCGCCTGCGGCATCAGATGCGGTCATGCAAGAGATGCTGCCCGAAGTGGGCCCCGGCAAAATCTGGATGGAGATGTCGACAACCGATGAGGCCGAAGTCAAGCGTTTGGGGGCCGAGGTGATCGAACGCGGAGGCGCGGCAGTGGACTGCCCGGTTTCGGGCGGGTGCCACCGGGCGGCCACCGGCAATATCTCGATCTTCGCGGGATGTGATCGTGCGACTTTTGAGCGAATTCTGCCGTTTCTGACCACCATGGGGCGGCGTGTTTTGCACACTGGTGAATTGGGCTCTGCCTCGGTTTTGAAGGTGATGACCAACTATCTGGCCACGGCCAACCTGATCACCTGCGCCGAAGCGCTGGTCACGGCAAAGGCTGCCGGGATGGATCTGAACACAACATACGAGGCGATAAAAATCTCGTCCGGTACGTCCTTTGTGCATGAAACGGAAAGTCAGGTCATCCTGAACGGATCGCGCGATATTTCTTTCACTATGGACTTGGTGAAAAAGGACATTGGTCTGTTTCAAGAGGTCGCTGACCGCGCCGGGGTGCCTCTGGAAATGAACCCGGTCATGATCAAGATTTTTGAAGATGGCATTGCCCGGTATGGGGATCGCGAGCTGTCGCCGAATATCATCAAACGACTGGAAGAGGCGACAGGCCTGGACATCACAGCCCCCGGTTTCCCGCCGGAGATGGAAGATGATGAACCGGAAGAGCCAGGGTACGAGGTTGTTCCGCAAGGGCGAGGTCCGGCGTAAAGGTCCAGCCTGGGCTTTCCAGTGAGGTGTCATTGGCAGTCGGGGTTGGTCAGCCCATAAATCCGGCCCCGATTGCTACGCTAGTACAGGACGTTGATCATCACCAACGAAACGATCAGGAACAAAGCAGTCATAATGCCGCCCGAGCGTACGAAATCCATGACCTTGTATCCGGCCGGACCCATGATCAGTGCGTTGACCTGATGGGTCGGGATGATGAAGCTGTTCGAGGTTGATATGGCGACTGTGAGTGCAAAGACTGCTGGGTTGCCTCCTGCAGCCACGGCAATTGATACGGCCAGTGGTACGAGCAGAACGGTGGCGCCAACGTTCGACATGACCAATGAAAACGCTGTTGCCAGAACGGCAATGCCTGCTTGAAGCGACCAAAGTGGCCAGCCGTCAAGAATGACCATGATTTGCTGTGCGATCCATGCAGCTGTGCCGGTGTTCTGCACGGCCTGTCCCAAAGGTATGAGGCAGGCGAGCAGGAAGACGGTGTTCCATCCAACGGCACGATAGGCCTCATCCACGCTAAGCACGCGGGTCAACATCATTCCGGCTGCCCCGGTCAGAAGACACAGCGAAAGGCGCACGTCCGTGAACAGGATTAGGGACAATGAAATGGCAAAAAAGGCAAGGGCCCACCCGACCTTCTGCGGCCTCAGTTCATCCTGTGGAAAATCGGTTGTCACCACAACGAAATCGGGATCGCGCGTGATCCGCATAAGGTTGTCCCAACGGGTATGCGCAACAAGCATGTCCCCGGCATGGAACTTTTCAAGCCCTATCTGAGTGGATTCGTGATCTTCAGTCTCAACGTGGCTGAGCGTTTCTTCCCCTCGGTGAATGGCAAGCAGCGACATGCCATAAGTCTTGCGGAACAAAAGCTCACGCGGGCATTTCCCGATCAGTTTGCTGTCCGGGGTGATAACCACTTCGGCCACGCCGGCATTGGTGGGGGCGAACTCTTCAACAAAAATGTCCAGATCAGGAAGAACGGTCAAACCGTATTTCGTGGCAAATTCCTGAACCTCAGAACGTCGTCCGACAATAGCCAGCCGACAAGGGGCCGCGATTTCTGCGGTCAGAACCTGAACCATCGAGGTTTTACCGCGATAGAAAGTTGAAATGATGTACAGGTGGCTCTCGTGGTTGATATCGGCAAGAATTTTTCCCACCAGCGGGCTTTCCGCGGGCACAACAACTTCGAATACATCTGCCTTTAGCCCGTAGACCCTCTGCAAATACTCCTGTGTGCCCTGACCGGTGCCAGTGTTGTCTTCCCCTTCCGCTTCGGGAAGAACCCAGCGCCCCAGCAACAGAAAATACCCGATGCCGGTCAGGATCAATACCGCACCGATCGGCGTTACCGAGAACAATCCGAACGGTTGCATTTTCTGAGAGTCCGGCAATCCGTCATTTGCTGTCTGGATCAGATCATTAAGCAAGATCAGCGGTGAAGACCCCACCATCGTCATCGTGCCGCCCAGAATCGCACAGAACCCCATCGGCATAAGCAGGCGCGACAGAGGTATTCCAGATCGCGAGGATATCCGGCTGACAACCGGCAGAAACAATGCGGCCGCGCCCACGTTCTGCATGAAAGACGAAATGACGCCAACGGTTCCGGATATGATCGGCAGAACCCGGTTTTCCGACTTGCCGCCATATTTCAAAATAGCAGCCGCAACCTTGTTCATGATGCCAGTTTTGTCCAGTCCAGCGCCAACAATCATGACCGCAATGATCGAGATAACTGCGTTTGACGCGAATCCATCAAACAGACGCGGCACATCCGCCAGATTCTCAAGGCCGGGCGCGTAGCTTAGCAAGCCGACAAGAACCAAAACCAATATTGCGGAAAGATCAATTCTGACGATCTCGGACACAAACAGGAAAACAGTGAAAGCGAGAAGGGCGCAAACGACCCCCATCTCGAAGGTAAATGCTATGTATTCCACAATTCGTCCAGATATTTTGGCTTCTCTTGCATTAGTCCTTAGTCCATTCCGTTCGCGTTGTCATGAAATTTCGTTTTAGACCGAATGAGGGACATAATACTTCGCACTGGGTTGGGTGTGTTTGGTGGCGATGACTGTCTTCTTCGAATGCGCGGCAACACGCTACCAGACCCGATATCTCAGCTTCTGACATGTGCTATAGGGTCGAACGGCTTCAGGCTGGATGGCCCGGAATGCTCTCTATAAAGCCCGATCATAAACGCCACCCGAAGGTGCTATATGTGCCAGTTGACTTCAAAGTGACGTTGGTGTCAGGCTTTCACAACACGAACTCGGGCAAAGACTTGATAGTTAAGGTAGTTTGACATCTCACGGCACTGTTATCTGCATATTGGCGCGCCTAAGACTGGAACGACGTCAATTCAAACACTTCTTCTGGACAATAGAGATTGGTTTAATCACCACGGGCTGTTCGTTCCGAGTGCAGGGCAGAACACGAATGGCGCACACCACCAGCTTGTGCGTGCGATATCTGGATTGCCAGCGCGGACAGATTTGTCCGGGTTAATTCAAAGCCTAACCGCAGAGATAACGGGCGCAGGCTTCCCAGATCTCCTAATTTCTTCAGAGACAATGTTTGTGATTATGCGCGAACCGCTTTGCTTGGAACGAATTAAGAACTATTTTGAGGATTTGGGTTATAGAATAACATGTATTCTTTTTTTGCGTCACCCTGCCACTGGATTAGACTCGGCGTATTCGCAAATGGTTTCCGCCTTTCAACGCTTTGATAGTTTCCGCGAATTTGCAGATCGACGGTCTTTGCAATTTACTAGACTGCCCTTATGGGGCTCATTCAATAGGTTTCCTGAAATCGAAGTGAGAGTGCTGCCTTACACTAGGGAAGTGAAGTGTGAAGGAGTCGCAAAACGTTTTTTGCAAGAGCTGGGAATCACGGACTTTGGCGCGGCGGCATCCGAGCAGCGTCTTAATGTCGGCGCCGGGCCGAGAGAGGTACACTTTAAGAAATGGGTGCGATTCAATTGCGCTGAAGCAGGAGATACGATTTCTCAGCTGCAAAGAGCGAAACTGATCGAGCTTACAAAAGGTTTGGATTTTAAAGATACTGAGCGTTATCGAGGTCTAACGCCAAGCGTGCTTGAGAACTTTCTCCAAAAGACCGAACAAGCAATCAAACAGGGGCGTGATGCACGTTGGATTGGCGCTTGGGAGCAATTGAAAGAAGACAATGTGGAACAGCTTCTTCCCGCCAATGATCCAGACCTGTTTTCAGATCCTCACTTGAAAAAGATACATGATCCAGAATTGGAGGACCGCTTGCTACAGGCTTGGACGATGGCGAGCCAGGTTAAGGAGCCTGATGGTCAAAAAAAACTTCGTGCGAACACCATAATAGAAGCAATGCGTGAAATGGGCTCTCAAATTTAGACAGGCCCGGCAATTCAAGTCTAAGCTTGGGATGGGGCGTGTATTTGGAATCACCTGCCTTAGTCATTGGCCATATTGGCAAAACTGATTGCCTGAAGTACCCATTTGATTTGCATCGCATTTTGAAACCAAGGTCGGAGGACCTTGCATGGTGGCTTCGACCCAAATTGCAAAGTAACGGCACGAGGTTGGGACACCTCGATGGATCAATGGCTGATTGAGGGCACTATTAACTATTAGTTGCACACGTGACAGCCGCGACCCGATTGCTGAACGCAGCTCTGTCACTACGCCAACTCGCGATGTTATCGGGGTTGGTCGGCATGCTGCATAGCGCAAGTTATCGAGTGTTACATGCAGGCAGTTCCGAATGAAAACGACACGGTATTGCCTAAACCCAATCGAGCAAAATCGCGGCCTAAAGGCACAAAAACATAATCGCACCGCTAATTGTGGGCGCAAGAACGCGGCAAGGCGTCACGAAAGTGGTTGACTGATTTGGAGGCGAGTACCGGAATCGAACCGGTGTACACGGATTTGCAATCCGCTGCGTCACCACTCCGCCAACTCGCCTTTTCAAGTAAAATCAAATACTTGCCGTGGTGTGCGTGGGGTTTTAGCAGCTTTCCTCAGGGTCGTCCAGTGGATTGCGTGCAAATTTGGCGACAAGATTGAAATTCGCGGTACCTCATGACTGAATTCGACAACGATGAAGTTGGGTTGCGGCAACAGGGCCGTTGCTGGCCGGGTCAGGATGTGGCACAAGCCGGACATCCTTGGGAATGAGACGAGATATCCAATGAAAGATTTCGCAGCCCGGCGCCGCACAATGGTTGATACACAGGTTCGACCCTCTGACGTCACCAAATTCCCGATCATTGACGCGATGCTGCACGTCCCTCGCGAAAACTTTGTGCCAAATTCTCAGCGTGAAGCGGCCTATGCCGATGCAGTGATCGATATGGGGAACGGGCGCGCGATGATTGAGCCGCGCACCCTGGCCAAGATACTGGATGCGCTGAACATTTCGAACGATGAGATGGTGCTCGATATCGCGCCTGCCATGGGATATTCCACGGCCGTGGCTGCGCGGATGGCGCAGTTGGTCGTAGGAGTGGAAAGCGACGAGGCGCTTGCCGCTGAGGCGCAGAGCCTTCTGGCCGAGGCGGATGTCGACAATGCCATTATCCATGTGGGGCCGCTTGAGCAGGGCGTTGCTGAACATGGACCGTATGACGTGATCATGGTTCAAGGCGGGGTTGAGCAGATCCCCGCAGAATTGCTGGACCAGCTCAAGGAACATGGTCGAATCGCTTGTTTGTTCGTCGAAGGCAACCTCGGCACTGTGCGGATCGGTCGGAAGTCGGGCGGTCAGGTCAGCTGGCGCGATGCGTTTAACGCCAGCGCACCTGTTCTTGAGGGTTTTTCGGCCGAGTGTGCATTTTCGCTATAGTCCGCCGATAGATTCTACTGCCGCCTTGATTAGTTGAAAACAAGGCCGCAAACTGCCTGCAGGGCAGTGTAATTTCGTTTTGAGAGGATTTCGGTATGCGTGGTACGGCGACAGGTAAGCTGGTCAGGGCGCTTGCAGTGACCGCAGGACTTGCCATCAGCGTGATGCCAGGGCGTGTAGCGTGGGCAGACAACATAACAGACGCCTTCATTGGCGCGTATAACACAAGTGGTTTGCTGGAACAGAACAGGGCGCTGTTGCGGGCTGCGGATGAAGATGTAGCTATTGCGCTGTCGGCGTTGCGGCCCATCATCAACTGGACCGTGCAGGTCAGCCAGGACTATACCCGTTCACGGACTAACAATGTGGTTACGACCAACGAACCTTCTCGGTTCTTTACGGGTCTGACCCTGGGTCAGCTTTTGTATGATGGCGGCGCGTCGATTCTGGGCAAACAGTCTGCGCAGGAAACGGTGTTGTCGACCCGACAAAGCCTGATCGATATTGAGCAGCAGATTTTGATCCGCGCGGCAAACGCTTACTTGGGCGTGCTGCTGCAGGAAGAAACCGTTCAAATCCGCCAGAACAACGTCGAGGTTTCAGCTGAAGAACTCAGGGCGTCGAATGACCGATTTGAAGTTGGCGAAGTGACCCGGACAGACGTTGCCCTGTCCGAAGCGCAATTGGCGAGCTCGCAGGCGGATCTGGCGGTCGCCCGTGGTGAGTTGAGCATCGCGCAGGCCGAATATGTGAATGCGGTTGGTAAAGCGCCGGGGCGCACAGCGGGTCAGCCGAGCCTGCCCAACCTGCCGCGATCCGAGGCTGAGGCCATCAGCCTGGCCCAACGCAACCATCCGGCGATCCTGTCGGCGCAACATCAGGTTCGCGCTTTTGACCTGATCGTGGAGCAACAACGGGCCAATCTTGGTCCGAATGTCAGCCTGAACGCAGACGCAGGGGTGACAGAAAGCTACGACAACAATGATTACATCAACGATGCGACCATCTCGCTGAATTTCAATCAACCCATCTATGCGGGTGGCCGGTTAGCGGCGAATATTCGTCGGGCAATGGCGACACGGGATGCGTCGCGTGCAAACTTGCTGAATGTGCAGAAAAACATCACTCAAGGTGTCACCGATCGCTACGCGGCGTTTCAGGCCGCCAGTGCCAGCCTTAGGGCGTCAACCGAACGAGTTCGCGCCTCGCAAGTGGCTTTCGACGGCATTCGCGAAGAAGCGACATTGGGTGCTCGGACGACCTTGGATGTTTTGAACGCACAGCAAGACCTGCTGGATGCGCAGTTGGCCGAAGTGGCATCGCGCACCGAGCGGTCCCGCGCGGCCTATCAGTTGTTGCAAGCGCAAGGTTTGTTGACGGCCGAGCGTTTGGGTCTGGCGGTTCAGATCTATGATCCGACCTTATACTATAACTTGGTGAAAAATGCACCAGCACGGGTCAGCAAACAAAGCAAGGATCTGGATCGCGTCCTCAAAGCGTTGCGTCGGGACTGATCGACTATACTATTTGTTGTGAGGTTGGGATTGTTTAGCTACACTCGATCCAAGGATAGAGCGGTAGAGAACAATGACTGATAATGTCGTAAAAGCAGGGATCGAAGACGTTCTGTCTTCGGTCAAACGTTTGGTAAGCGAAGACACCCGCAATAAATCCGTCTTGGATCAACAGCCTGCAACAAAAAAGCCAGGACGGCTGGTTTTGACGGATGCTTTGCGTGTCAGCTCTTCCAATCAGGCCAATGTGGTTTCTGCTCAGGCCGACTCGGATTCTGAGGTTTCCGACTCGGCCAAACCTATGTTGCTTCGGTCCTGTGATATTGTGCAGGCGGGCAAGCAGTCGGCCAATGCTGCACAGGACGAGTCCGACGCGCCAAAGCCTGCGCGATCGGCGGATGCTGCATCCAGCCTGAGCGCCAAGATCGAAGCCCTAGAAGCTGCGATCGCGCAGACAGAAGATCAATGGGAACCGGATGGTGACAGCGAAGACGCCTATTCCGGAACGCGGTCGCAATCTTTGCCTTGGAATGTGGAAGAAGAATTTGCTGCAGCCGAGTCCATAGGCTCGAATGACGTCAACCTAACTGGCGGCATCGAGGAAGAGGGCGACGCACACGTAAAGGCAGAGTTCATCCGCGCGCCGCGGGAAGAATCCGAGGTGGTTGCAGAGGCTGCCGACAAAGATCGAACGATCGATATGGATGAAGACGATTTGCGCGCTTTGATCGCTGAAGTTGTCCGGCAGGAATTGCAGGGCACGATGGGCGAGCGGATAACGCGAAATGTTCGCAAGATGGTCAGACGCGAGATTGCGCGCGCCTTGGCCGCAAAAGAACTGGATTGAACCTCAACCGCGCTGAGGCGGCTGGGCAAGGCTTAGCAGCAGATCAAGGTCCATGTGGCGTTCAAGATGATCTGCCAGATCGTCCAGCGCCTGTTCCACGCCGTCCTCATAAGTGACGTCAGAGGTCACGCCCAACTTTGAAAGATAACGTGCCCGGAACGCGTCGGACGAAAAGATGCCGTGCAGGTAACTGCCCTTGATCCGTCCATTGGCGCTGGCGGCACCTTCCGGTTTTCCATCGACCTCCAGCCACGCCCGGTCGCAATCAGAGCCGTTGGTGTGACCCATGTGGATTTCATACCCGCTGACCGGTTCCCGGTCAGGCAGGGCATGAGCCGAACGCAGAATGACTTGTTTCTGTCCGCCCATAACGGTGTGAACGTCCAGTAAACCCAACCCGTCGACCTTTCCGGGTCTGCCATCGACGCCATCTGGATCAGAGATGGTCTTGCCCAGCATCTGATACCCACCGCACAGTCCCAGAACATGCCCGCCACGCCGGACATGGCCGTAAAGATCGATATCCCACCCCTGCGCCCTGAAGTAAGTCAGATCCCCTATGGTGGACTTGCTGCCGGGCAGCAGAACCAGATCAGCGTCGCCGGGCAGGGGGCGTCCTGCGGGAATGATCTCAACGCTCACACCAGGCTCAGCTGACAGCGGGTCGAGGTCATCGAAATTGGCCATACGTTCGAGCTGAGGCACGACGACCTTGCACTTACCTCCGGTATGGGACCGAATGTCCATCATATCCTCGGCAGGCAATTTCCATGCGTCGTGAAACCATGGAACCACGCCCAAACACGGCCAGCCTGTGCGGACGGCAATGTCGTCGCGCCCTTCGTCGAACAAGGACACATCCCCTTTGAACCGGTTAACGGCAAAGCCCCGAATCTGGGCCAGATCGCCGTCGTCCAGCACGGCCTGCGTGCCGACGATCTGCGCGATCACGCCGCCGCGATGAATGTCACCGACCAGAACCACCGGAATACCTGCGGTACAGGCAAAGCCCATATTGGCGATATCACCCTTGCGCAGATTGGTTTCGGCTGGACTTCCCGCGCCTTCGATCAGGACCAGATCAGCATCTGCACAAAGCCGGTCGAAGCTTTCCAGCGCGGCCCCCAGCAGCTTGGACTTGTCCTTGCGGTAATCTCCGGCCTTCATAGTTCCCGCGCGCTGCCCTTGCACGATGATTTGAGCGCCAGTGTCCGTCTCGGGCTTTAGCAGGATGGGGTTCATGTCAGTATGGGTCGCCCGCCGCGCTGCACGGGCCTGAAGCGCTTGCGCGCGGCCGATCTCGCCCCCGTTCTCGGTGACCGCTGCGTTGTTCGACATGTTTTGTGGTTTAAACGGAGCAATCCGCATGCCTCGCCGGGTAAAGGCCCGCGCAAGCCCGGCCACAAGAACCGATTTTCCGACATTGCTGCCAGTGCCTTGAATCATGATGGCGCGAACCATGGTTTGTCTCCTATATGTCGGGGCGCAGATGACCTGATTTGAACCGGAAGGGAAAGCCCCGGATGAACACGCCAGCGCATCTTTTGATCGGTGCCGCCGCTTTTGCCCGGCCGCCGCAGGGGCGTATCTTGTTGGCCGCCTTGCTCGGGGCGGTGCTGCCGGATCTGTCTCTGTATCTCATGGCGACGGTGTCGCTGTTTGTTCTGGGTATTCCGGAACAGGTGGTCTTTGGGCAACTGTACTATTCGCAGGCCTGGCAGACCGTCTTTGCCATCGACAACTCCTTTATCATCTGGGGGTGTGCACTGATATTGGCAGTTTGGCGTCGCTGGCACTTTGTCGCTGTCGGGGCTGCGGCAGGTCTTTTGCATCTAGCGACAGACTTCTTCCTGCACGCCGGTGACGGACGACCCCAGTTCTGGCCTCTGAGCGATTGGGTGTTTCACAGCGCAGTCAGCTATTGGGACAGCAGCCATCACGCTTTGTGGGTGGCACCAGTTTCTGCGGCAGTGTGTTTGGCCGCCTATGTTGTGCTTTGGCAGCGTGGCCTGCCTGTTTGGGGCAGGGCCATGTTTGGTATCATGTTGGCGGCTGAAATTTGGGTGGCGCGCCAGTGGCTGTTGTTTTTTTAGGCGCGAAAACCGCGAAACAAAGCAAAGAAAAACGCGCTTTGACGGGCAGAGCGCGTTTTTTCTGGTGCGAAATCGCCTGGGATCAGGCGGCTTCAGCCTGCTGAGCGGCATTGCGACGCTCGCTTTCTTCGCGTGACAATGCGACCGAGGTCCGCACGCCACGGCCAACGAACTCCATCAGTCCGCTGACAACCCGTTCGTTAGGGTCAATACCTGCGCAGGACAGCACCTCGCGACCATCGCGCGAACGTGCCCAGCGGGCGATTTGTTCGGGGCCATTGCCGTATTTCTTGTCGTCGGCGATAGCATCGTCAAGTGCAGCCAACACAACGGCCGCGAAAAGTTTGCGCGCACGATTGCCTTGCTCGTTGTTAAAGGCAGTGCCGTCAACGAAATCTCTCATCTCGTCTTCCTTGTTGTTCTTGCTCTTGCATTTTCGGCGTGAGGGTCCTTATGACCTATTAGGTGCGATTCGGATACAGCTAAAATGCATAGTTGCGTTGCGTCACTTGCATGGCTTGCTGCAAGTGCAGCACTAGGTGTCGTTGTCTTGTCAGGTGTGGTCCCGCCAGATATAGGGACCGCAACTGATGCATCAACCGTTTGTGAAGGATTTATGTAATGCCCAAGATAAATGGGAACGAAATTCGCCCCGGCAATGTGCTTGAGCATAACGACGGCCTGTGGGCAGCGGTCAAGGTAGACCATGTAAAGCCCGGCAAAGGCGGGGCATTTGCCCAAGTGGAACTGCGCAACCTGCGCAATGGCTCGAAATTGAACGAACGCTTCCGGTCAGCGGACAAGGTTGAACGCGTCCGCCTGGAACAGAAGGACCAGCAATTCCTGTACGAATCCGACGGGATGCTGGTGTTCATGGATACCGAGACCTACGAACAGATTGAATTGCCAGCAGATTTGCTGGGCGAACGTCGTCCGTTCCTGCAAGATGGCATGACCATCGTCGTTGAATTCTACGAAAGCGAAGCGCTGAACGCGACGCTGCCGCAGAAAGTGACTTGCCAGATCGTCGAGACCGAGCCTGTCGTAAAGGGCCAGACGGCGGCAAATTCGTTTAAGCCTGCGGTACTGGACAACGGCGTGAAGGTCATGGTGCCGCCTTTCATCGGACAGGACGAAATGATCGTCGTGAATACCGAAACGATGGAGTATTCCGAACGCGCGTGACGTTTCGTCACTTTTTACAAGAGACCGCGCAGGCATTCGCCGCGCGGTCTTTTTTTATGCGTTAGGGCGATGACGATACCGTGTTGGGTCGGGTCCAAACAGTTCCAGCATCAGTTCATACTTGATGCGATTGGCGCTGACCTGGCGATAGAAAGCGATCAGAAATGCAGTCGGCCCCTGTATACGGCTAAGGCCACTGGCGGCGGCCACAACGGTGCCCACATCCGTTTTCCCCTGTAACACCAGATAACCGCCCAACATCAGAATGCCGACGGTTCCCGCTCCGTTGATCACGCTTAGCAGGAATTTGGCCGACAGTTTCCACAGGAACATACGTCGCCGCGTGTCATAAATGTCGTCAAACATAATGTTGATGTCCCGCTCAACCGCTTCCATATCCTCGGTCGTCAGCCGGTCTGTGGCGCCGCGCAGGATATGGACACGCTCTGCCACGAAAGTGTTCACTTTGCGTTGCGAAACCAGAACGATGATGATCTGCGGCACGATCATCGAGAAGGCGATCAGCCCAAGTCCCGGTTGCGTGGATGAAATATAGCCGATTACGCTTATCAGCGTACCGATCTGAACCACCGGATCCGAGAATGCGCCGCCCGCAAATTTCCCCAGTTCTTCGGCTTCGGCGGAAATGGCCGTGGTCATGGTGCCTTTGCGCAGGTCCGCGCCCGTTTCCTTCAGATCGGTTGAACGCCATAGCAGGCGCTGCCGGATCAGTCGGATCATGTCTTCACCTAAGGTACCCGCGCGGTACCCTAAAACCCATTTCAGCCCCAGGCTCAGCAGGATAACGGCCATCATACCAATACCCAATTGGATCAGCTTTTCAGTGCCGACATCATCCGCCGTCAGATGGTTGACGATATCGCGTTGAAACTCCAGCGGAACGGCGGCAAGCGCCGCAATGGCGATGGACAGTACGATAAGGATGATCTGCCGTCCGGCACTGGCGCGCCAGATCGCGGAATATAGTCGAAACATGGGTGTATCCGGTTTGACCTGTTTCCCTCAGTTTGGCAGGGCTGGGGAACAGGTTCAAACTTGGGGATGTGTGTCGACGAGGAGTTCGTGCTGATTAGGCAACAAGCGGTACTTAGTCGGTAAGTCGCACCGTCGCCTCGCCCGCCTGCATTTCGCCGCCTGCGCGGTCGAAACGCAAATAGGCGATGGCGTGGCCCCCAGATTGAGTGAACAGGGTGCCGGCCGATTTGCCGTTGGCTGTGATCTCGGTCCCCACGGGCGCGGTGCCGTCGACAACAACGCGACGCAGGCCCTTACGCAATTCGGTCTTGTGCTTCATGCGCGCGGTCACTTCCTGACCTACATAGCAGCCCTTTTTGAAATCCACGCCGTTCAGCGCTTCGAACCCAGATTCGAGGATATAGCTGTCCTGGGTCAGCTCAGTACCCGCTTCGGGAATGCAGTGCTGAACGCGCAGGGCATCGAAATCGGTGCCATCATCCTGTTCGGGTGCCGCAGAATACATACGCCAGCCCAAGGCAGGGTGCCGCGGGTCGGGCAACGCGTTCTCTGGCGCGCAACCTGACCCGCGGTGCAGGTTCAGGTCGGTGCTTTCGATCGCCACATCTGCACGCAGCTTGTACATGCTCAGACGTTTGATCAGATCATCGGCAAGGTGCTCGGCCACATCCAGCAGAACGCCATCGCCATCGCGCTTGAGGAAGAAGTCTGCCAGATACTTGCCTTGCGGCGTCAACAGCGCGGCATAAACAAGCCCGTCATTTAAACCCTGAATGTCATTGGTGATCAGGTCCTGCAAAAAGCTTTCGGTGTCCGAGCCGGTCAGGCGCAGGATGCGGCGGGTGGGCATGGCTTGGTCCTCGTCATTTCCCTTGGCCTCGTGATATAGGAAGATCCGCCGCCAAGACCAGAGGGTATCAGACGTGCCAGCCCCGATCTCTGTTGTTATTCCGACCCTGAACGCTGCCGATGCCTTGCCCGAATGCCTTGGGGCATTGATGGAAGGGCTGCACGCCGGGCTAATCCGGGACCTAATCATAAGCGATGGCGGGTCTGCCGACCTAACACTGGAAATCGCGGAAGAGGCCGGAGCCCGGATTGTGACAGGTACGCCTTCGCGCGGCGGGCAGTTGCGACGGGGTTGCGCAGAGGCTGGTGGGGATTGGGTGCTGATCCTGCATGCTGACACCGTATTGGAAAGGGGCTGGAGCGAGGCGGTGAGCGCCCATCTATCCAGCACAGGACCTGCGGCTTTCCGGTTGGCTTTCCGAGCGCGGGGTATTGCGCCGGGATGGGTCTCGGGCTGGGCCAATCTGCGCAGCCGGGTTTTCAGGCTGCCGTATGGGGATCAGGGGCTTTTGGTGCCACGCGAAATCTATCACGCTGCAGGCGGCTATCCCGACCAACCTTTGATGGAGGACGTGGCGCTGGTACGTAGTTTACCCCGGATCACACTTCTGGATGCGCGTGCCTTTACGAGCGCGGAGCGGTATGAGCAGGCGGGCTGGATTCGGCGGGGTAGTCGGAATCTGTGGACTCTGCTGCGTTATTTTCTGGGGACGGATCCGCAGGTGTTGGCGCAGGCGTATCGGCGATAAGTGTCGTACGCAGCTCGACCAGCGATTTCCCCAACCGAAACGGGGCCGCAAAGCTGACAAGGCAAAGGGCCACGATTTGCAGAACCAGTATATGAGCATTGGCCTGCAAATATTCCCATTCGTCTTTCAATTTGCCGACCTGATCGATCAGATCATCATAGCTTTGGGCCAGGATCAGGTAGTCCCCGGCAATGGCTGGTACTTTCCGGCGCATGTTGTCGATAGCGGTCTGCGTTTCGTCGTCCAGCGAGGTGAAGACCAGAAACTGGTCGATATCGAAGGCGTCAGCCTGCGCGGCAGCGCTGCGCATTTCATCCATGTCATCCTTGGCTTGACGTCCGAACAGGAAATGCAGGCCTTGTAATGGGGCGACCTCATTGGTGACGGCAATGAACAACGGCAATTCTGAATTGCTGGCCGTTGAAGCCGACAGGAACTCGACCTTGTCGCACAAAACGGCCGTGTCCGGATCAAAGGCAGGATCACAAAAGCGCAGGCGAAACCGTGCCGCGTCGCGATCAAAAGCCAGAGTGGCCGCATAGGCCACGTCGATCTGACGATCCAACCGAGAGCTGTCCGAGGTGTACAGCCCGGCCAGAACAGCGACCAGCGCCCCAATGCCGCCCAGAACGACCCAAACCAGGTCGGCCAGCTTCCAAGCCCGATGCCCCGCCGGTTTGCGGAACAGAAATGCCGTTCCGATCGATCCCACTACAAAAAACAGAATCAGCAAAGGCAGTTGGTTGTCGGTCACAAAACTCATGAATTCGATCTTAGGACCTGACCTGCGTCCTGCAACAGGGATCACGGGCAGTTGTAACATCTTACCGGATGCTCATACTGACCGAAGAGCCACGGGAGATTTCGATGACAAAAGAAATTGTTCTGATTCATGGGGCATTTGCCGGACCCTGGTGTATGCAAGATTACGCGACCTTCTTTCGGGATCGGGGATGGACTGTACACACCCCCGCCTTGCGCCATCATGGCGGTGATCCGAAAGCAGACCCTGACCCCGGGCTGACTGAAACCAGCGTGTTGGATTACACCAATGACATAGCGGAAATTGTACAGGGTCTGGACAGCAAGCCGGTTCTGCTGGGTCACGCCATCGCGGGTGTTGTCGCGCAGCAGGTGGCCTCACGCGGTTTGGCCAACGCTATCGTGTTGATTAATCCGAATGCACCCTGGGGCACGTTGCCAGAAACAGACGACGAACGCGCCGTGCCGCGGGCGTTGATGGAAGGCGGGGCCTTCTGGAAACAGCCCATGCGGGTTGAGTTCGACCTGATGGCGCCCTTTGCCCTAAATAAAATGGACGTGGCCCAGCAACACGCCGTGTTCGATCAATTGGGGGCTGAAAGCGGGCGCGTGATGTTCGAAATGTTCTTTTGGATGTTTGATGACGATCACGCGATAAAGGTCGATTTCGAAAAGGTCGACTGCCCGGTTCTAGTCGTTTCCGGTGCAGAAGACCGGGCGGTAAACCCCGACACCTGCCGCGCATTGGCAGAGCGGTACGGGAAACGCGGAACCTTTTTGCTGATTCCGGACCACGCACATTTTCTGTTTATGGAGCCGGGCTGGCAGGGGCCTGCTGAGCAAATCGAAAGCTGGCTTGGTCAACAGCCCATGTGAAACCGGGTTGACAAAAATCGGCGTTTTGGCCGAGATCGCGCCAAGTGAATAGGGCCAGAGACCCTTTTTGCGCATAGTATCTGCGGGAAAGGTCCGGGCATGACCCTGTTTGTCATCCTTATCATTCTGTCTGCGGCACTGCTGCATGCGGTCTGGAACGCCATCGTCAAGACAGCGGCGGATCGCACGACGATGTTGGGCCTTGTTGCTTTGGGCCACGTGTTGCCGGCAGCCGTGATGGTGATGGTCCTGCCATTGCCCAGTGCTGAAAGCTTTATTTACATCCTGCTCTCGACCGTTGTGCATTTCGGGTATTACTTCATGCTGGGCAAAGCCTATCAGCATGGCGATCTGAGTGTGGTCTACCCCATTGCGCGGGGCATCGTTCCGGCACTGGTTTCGCTTTGGGCGATGCTTCTGGTAGGGGAGGTGCTGCCCTTGCAAGCTTGGGGTGGCATTGCCCTGATTGCATTTGGCATTCAGCTAAGCAGTTGGAAGGCGCTGCGCTCGGGCGTGGGGCGCAGCGCGTTGGGCTTTGCGCTGGGCACCGGGTTCTGTATTTCGATCTACTCGGTTGTGGATGGGATCGGCGTTCGGCTGTCAGGCAATACGCTCAGCTATTGGGCCTGGGGGGCTTTCCTGCATCTGTTCATTGCAGGCTTTGTCGGGATTAAGAAGCGTGCAAGCTTGAGATACCTGCCGACCAAGGTCTGGATGACAGGCATTCTGGGCGGGCTGGTTTCGATGACCGCCTATGGGCTGGTGCTTTATGCCAAGAACTTTGCCCCATTGGGCGCTGTCTCGGCGCTGCGGGAAACCTCGGTCATCTTTGCTGCGCTGATCGGGTTCATCTTCCTCAAAGAAGGCAATTGGATACGACGGCTGGGGGCCGCCGTGCTCATGGCCGCTGGGGTTGCTTTGATTGGACTCGCTGTCTGATCAGGGGCGCAGCGCTTAGTTGTTGGTCGAGAATGTGCTCTGTGGTTTCCATTTCAAAGTGCCGTCGCTGTTGCGGTGGCAGCGCAGCAAGCGTTCCTGAACCGTGCTGACTGTGGTCGTGACTGTGTTATCGCCGACCATCAAGACAAAGGCGTCTTCGGAATAGGCCATGCCTTCGTAATAACAAAACCGGCTTTCGGCCCCGTCCGGAATGGGGGATGCAGTGCTGAGCATCTGCTGCGCAGGGGCTTGTGAGGCCAGCAGGGTCAGGGCCAGTCCGAAGGTTAAAGTTTTCATGTCGTCCTCCCGTCTTAAAATCGTAGTCGGTAAAAAATTATTGGACGCCCGGACCTCAAGCCATTGTTGGTATGTTGCGGTAAGTGTGAACGGGGTCAAAGGTTTAGGCAACAAGAAGTTGCCACCGTTCCTGCGTGCCAGCCTGTTGATGCCCAGGCACAGACCTGAGCTATCCTGTCCAATAGGGGGAATGCACCCCCTTGTTCAGTGGGACGCGGCTTCGGACTGTAGCTTTCTGAAATAGCTGATTGTTGCTTCCAACCCTTCCTTCAACTGCACCTTGGGTTCCCAGTTCAGCAAGGTCCGGGCCAGAGTGATGTCGGGCTGGCGTTGCTTGGGGTCATCCTGCGGAAGGTCCTTGAAACTGATCGGTGTGTCGGTGCCCACAAGCGCCTGAACCTCACTGGCCAGCTCGTTCATCGAGAATTCATTGGGATTGCCCAGATTGACCGGGCCGGTGACGTCTTTGTCGGTCTCCATCAACCGGATGAACCCTTCGATCAGATCATCCACATAACAGAAAGACCGGGTTTGTGTACCGTCGCCAAAGATCGTGATCGGCTCACCCGTCAGGGCCTGCATGATGAAGTTCGACACGACGCGCCCATCGGCAGGGTGCATTCGGGGGCCGTAGGTGTTGAAGATGCGAGCCACCTTGATCTCTAACCCCATCTGCCGGTGATAGTCGAAAAACAACGTCTCGGCGCAGCGCTTGCCCTCGTCATAGCAAGAGCGCGGACCAACCGGGTTGACGTTACCCCAATAATCTTCGGTCTGCGGATGGATGGTCGGATCGCCATAGACCTCAGAAGTTGAGGCCTGAAAGATCTTGCATTTCAGCCGCTTCGCCAGCCCCAGCATGTTGATCGCGCCATGCACGCTGGTCTTGGTCGTCTGCACCGGGTCGTGCTGGTAATGCACGGGTGAGGCCGGACAGGCGAGGTTATAGATCTCGTCGACCTCCACAAACAGCGGGAAGGTTACATCATGGCGCATGAACTCGAACCGCGGGTTGTTGTGCAGATGGTCAATGTTGCGCTTGGTGCCGGTGAACAGGTTGTCGACGCACAAAACCTCGTGCCCCTGATCCAGAAGCCGGTCGCACAGATGCGAGCCCAGAAAACCGGCCCCACCGGTTACGAGAACACGTTTTCGACTGTCATAAAGGCGGGCCATTGCAAATCCTTAATCGTTAAATCCAAGCCAGCTTGTCACAAGGAAGCCGGGTCTTGGTTTGATTAGTAAACCGAAGGGATTTGAATTGCAGTAGATTTTGGTTTTTTGAAGGCGTGTGTGGGGTTGGTGCGTCTTCCTATCCAAACAATGCTAGATGCGCAGCATCAAGCACGCGCCCTCGGGCCGGGCGCGAAGTTTCGTTTTAGGTAGGAAGGGTGTTTACACCAAAATCATTGCAGGCAAAGTACCGGGTGCGAACACGCATCTTACGAAACCAAAGTTGGAGCTGTAATTTGACAAGCCAAATAGCCTTGCATCTGAAAAACCGTCAGCTTGGACTTTATGCAAATTCTTTGTTTGTTGAGATAGAGAAGGCGCGAAAGACTGCAAACTACCAGGCGGTTTTGACAGGCTCCGCACGACACTTGTTCATTTCTCTCAATGGTCCAAACAACGTTGCGCTATCAAACGGTAAGCCTTTCGATGCGACGGAAGCCGCATTCCAACCCAGAAGGTCAATGCTACCCCCCGGAGTTGTTAATCTGTTTGCCAAATCGGCAAATTCTATCGGTCTTAAGCGCGAGCAGTTACGGGCTGAGTTTTTGCTCGGCGCTGATGTGGAGCAGGTAGTTCTCAAAGACTACGACTTGATCTACTCCAGTTCGGATGCTTGGGAGAAAGCAAAAGATGCAATCTTCTCAGTTTTTGAAAAGGGCAGTCGATTCCGGCGTGTATCAAGATAGTTGGTCAAACATCCAACTCCTCCACAAACCGCGCGTTCTCCTGAATATACTGGAACCGCAGTTCGGGTTTTTTGCCCATCAGGCGCTCGACCAGATCACCGGTCTCGCCGGGTTCGTCCTCGTCGATGGTGACCCGGATCAATTTCCGGGATTTGGGGTCCATTGTGGTCTCTTTCAGGTCCTTGGCGTCCATCTCGCCCAGACCTTTGAAACGCGATACGTCGATCTTGCCCTTGCCGCCGAGACCTTTCTCAAGCCACTCGTCGCGCTCGGCCTCATCCAGACAATAAACGCGTTTGGCGCCTTGGGTCAGGCGGTACAGAGGCGGGCAGGCGAGGTACAGGTGGCCCGCGTCGATCATCGGGCGCATCTGGGTAAAGAAGAACGTCATCAGCAGCGAGGCGATATGCGCCCCGTCCACATCCGCGTCGGTCATGATGATGACCTTGTCATAGCGCAGGTCGTCGACGTTGAATTTGGTGCCAAGACCCACACCCAGCGCTTGGGTCAGATCGTTGATCTCGGCGTTGGTGCCCAGTTTCGAACTGGCCGCGCCCAGCACGTTCAGAATCTTACCGCGCAGGGGCAGTAGGGCCTGCGTTTTTCGGTCCCGACCCATTTTTGCCGAACCGCCCGCAGAATCGCCCTCGACGATGAATAATTCCGTGCCGTCCCGTGTTGAACTACTACAGTCCACCAACTTGCCGGGAAGACGAAGTTTCTTAGTGGCGGACTTGCGTTGTGTTTCCTTCTCGGCCCGTCGGCGCAGGCGTTCCTCAGCTCGCAGGATGAGGAAATCCAGGATCGCGCCGGCGGATTTCGTGTCGGCGGCCAACCAGTTGTCGAAATGGTCTCGGACCGAGTTTTCGACCAGCCGCTGGGCCTCGACCGTGGCCAGACGGTCTTTGGTCTGGCCTACGAATTCCGGTTCGCGGATAAAGCAAGATACCAGCGCGCAGCCGCCGGTGATCAAGTCATCGCGAGTGATCTGACCGGCCTTCTTGTTGTTGATCAGTTCTCCGTAAGCCTTGATCCCCTTTAGGATCGCGGCCCAGAACCCCGCCACATGGGTGCCGCCTTCGGGCGTGGGCACGGTGTTACAGTAGGATTGGATGAACCCATCGCGCGAGGGCGTCCAGTTGATCGCCCATTCGACCTTACCGGGGGTTCCGAATTTTTCGTTGAAATCGACGGTACCTGCAAAGGGCTGCTCGGCATAGGTGGACGAGCCGTTCATCGTCTCTTTCAGGTAATCCGACAGGCCGCCGGGGAAGTGGAAGGTGGCCTCGGTCGGTGTTTCACCGTCGTCGATGGCGGATTTCCAGCGGATTTCGACGCCCGAGAACAGGTAGGCCTTGGAGCGGATGGATTTGAACAGGCGTGCGGGTTTGAACTTGTGGTGGCCGAAGATGTCCGCATCCGCGTGAAAGGTGACGGTCGTGCCGCGCCGGTTGGGGGCCGCGCCGACCTTTTCCACGGGGCCCAGCGGAACACCACGTGAGAACCGCTGTTCGAAAAGCGTCTTGTCACGCGCCACCTGCACGACCATTGAATCCGACAGCGCGTTCACCACGGATGCACCCACACCGTGCAGACCGCCCGAGGTCTGGTATGCCTTGCCCGAGAATTTACCACCCGCGTGCAGGGTACACAGGATAACCTCAAGCGCGGATTTGTCGGGGAACTTGGGGTGCGGATCAATCGGAATGCCGCGCCCGTTGTCGCGCACGGTCAGCGCGTAATCCGCGTGCAGCTCGACCTCGATCCGGTTGGCATGGCCCGCCACTGCCTCGTCCATCGAGTTGTCGAGGATTTCAGCCACCATATGATGCAGCGCGCGCTCATCGGTGCCGCCGATATACATGCCGGGGCGTTTGCGGACCGGTTCCAGCCCTTCAAGCACCTCGATCGAGGAGGCGTCATAGGTATTGGTCGCTTCGGGCGTCAACAGATCGTCGGGCATGGGTGCTGCTCTTGTTTTTGAGTTTCTCCTATTATGGCAGGTGATGTGGTCCGGGGGAAGAGGGGCGCGAGGTGTTGTGGAAGCTTTGGGTTGCGCTGGGCACCAAACGGACTCATTGCTGTGCTTGCGACGCCTGGCTTTGCTTTTGACAGCGCTGCAGGATTTGACGGCCGTTCGTCTAATCGCTCATACTTTTGAGAACGCGTTGATAGAACGCGCCTTGTGCATCCTCACCAATAGGTCCCTCGACCCATTCCCGGTCCAAATTCAGTGCTCCTGCGGGTACGATTTGCCGGGCTATTTCGGGCGGTGTGGTTTCGCCAGACGTTCCACCTTCCCAGTCGTGAAAGGCTGACGAATACCGCACGACGGCTCCGCTCGTCGGCAAGTTGAGCAAGCCGCCTTCGGCAAAGAACATCAAACCGTCGCCCATTTCTTCCCCGATGAGTTTGAGTCGATGTCCCAAACGATGTTTCAGGATGGCTACAAACACGATCGCTGCGGAGAACGTGAATTTATCGACAAGCACCACAACCTGCTCAATTGCGCTTTGCGAAATCGCCTCGATCAAGGGCATCGCCATAAGAAAATTGCCGCCGGTGTTTCCGCGAACGTCAATTAAGAGCGTTTTGTTTGAGCAGGCTCTCACGCGGTCCGCTGCACCTGAGATGGCTTTAGGAAGTGCAGTTTCACCAGGGTCAAAGAAACTTGGCAACTGCATCGAAAGCCCAAGCCCTTGCCAGCCCTTTATCGCTACGAAGGTTTCGGGTTCCCAGGCGGGATCAGTCTTGCCGTGCTCGTTTCTGGGGTAGAGCGACGAGGCAGGAGCAGTATTTCTGTTCGCCATTTTCAGTTTGGTTATCTGCCCATTTTTGTTCCGCACACGATACTCGGTCGTCGCGTCTTTTGCAGAAAAACCCAAACGTGCCAATGCGTATGGCCAAGCCAGAAGAAGCGGTCCGACGACCCGTTTTCTTTGGGACGTTCCCGCCAGAAATTTCTCTGCCGCGGCTTCGATTTGGCTCAAAGCCGCACCGTTGACTGCTATCAACTCTCCTCGCAGTGCAGTTTCTCCTGATGCCGCCGCAATGACTTGAACGGAACGCCCTATGCTCACAAACCTCAGCGGTAGCACCGAGATCGCATCATTCGGGATCAGCCGTGTGTGACCATTGTTTGGAAGTGCCAACAGGCGCATCGCGGACAACAAAAAAGCGTCAATGGAGCCCGCCAAAGCGCATCGCCGGCAGTCATTGATGTAGCTGTCTACTTCAGCCTCATTGACCCGCCGAAAACTGGGATCGGTTGGCAGGACAGTTTCCAAAATTAGCTTCAAGTCTTGCGTCAGCGGCATGAATGACACTGCGCATGAACGCTCATCTATGTCCAGATTGGGCTCATCGTCGTGATTTGCCGAATTCGTCTCGCCACCAGCTCAAAGCGCTCATAGTCTCTGGCCATTAAGCAAACACTACAACAGGACCCCAAATGAGCTGGATCAAAACCATCCCCTTCGCTGAGGCCACGGGCAGGCTGCGCAAACTCTACGACCGTGTGACAGGCCCAGACAACAATGTGGACAACATCATGATGGCGCACAGCCTGCGGCCGCATTCGATGGAAGGTCATATGGCGATCTACAAGGCAGTGCTGCATCACTCGGGCAACAAGATCCCGAAATGGTTTCTTGAGGTCCTGGGCGTGTGGGTGAGCTCTCTGAACCGTTGCGGGTACTGCGTGGAACATCATTTTGCCGGCTTACAGCGGTTACTTGGCGATGAAGCGAAAGGCAAAGCGATCCGGGCGGCGATTGAGGCGCGCGATCCGGCTGCTGCTCCGCTGGATGCAGCGCAGCTGGCTGCCATGATCTATGCCCGTAAACTGACCGAAACGCCGGGGGATATGGTCGAGGCGGATGTGATCGCCCTGCGCGAGGCCGGATGGGACGACGGAGAGATCCTTGAGGTCAATCAGGTCTGTTCGTACTTCTCTTATGCAAACCGGACGGTGCTGGGGTTGGGATGTTCAACCGATGGCGACGAATTGGGTTTGTCGCCGAACAATTCTGACAACCCCGACGATTGGGGGCATCGTTAAGACACTAGAAAGGTCAGGCCGTTTGGACCCAATCCAGAATGGCCTGTGCAACGTCCTGCGGTTTTTGGTGATGCAGCCAGTGATCAGTTTCAGGGATCGTGATCCGGGTTAGGTTGGGCGCGAAGGTTTCCAAGCCTTCAGTTGCCTCGGGCAAAAGGGCTTTGTCATCTGGTCCCCAAAGCAACAAATGCGGACATCGGACGTGCAGTCGATCAAAGGGTAGATCCGGCAGGTCTGTTGCGGGAAGCCCCGGCTGAGCGACAACCAGTGGAGAGGCGCGATACCAGTTCAGCATCGCCTTTAACCGGTCTGGTCGCGCCCATTCGACTCGGTATTCGGCCATCCGGCTTTCGATCAGCCAATCCAGTCCCATGCCGTGGCGAAAGAACCTTTCAAGCAATGCAAAGTTGTTTTCGGACAATTTTTGCGCTGCATCGGGCGCCCGCAGTTGGTTGATGTATTGCGAGGCCTCTGATTGCGCACCGCCTGCGGCCATGGCGCGTTGAAACGGAACCGGATGCACGCCGTTGGCTATGATAAGTTGCCTCACGAGATCTGGCCGATACATTGCAAGGCCATAGGCCACCGACGCGCCCCAGTCATGACCTAGTATGGTAAACGGTGCACCGTGGCTCTGAATCAAAGCGGCCATGTCGGACACCAGTTGAGATAGGGCATAGCTCTGCACCCCTTCAGGGCACCAGCTTTGGCCATATCCACGTTGGTCCGGTGCAATGCAGTAGAAGCGATCCGCCAGATAAGGGGCGAGATCCGCCCACGCGCCGCCGAATTCCGGGAAACCATGCAGCATCAAAAGCGGTGGCGCTTCCGGTTTGCCCCAAGTTCGGACGTAAAATGGCTGGCCATTGAGGTTGGCAAAAGATGTGTGCATCGGAACCTCTGATCCGCTGAGGAATTTATGGGTTTTTGAGGCATCAATTTGACACCAATCAAAGCGGATATTCGGCGTTTCTGCTAGCCCTCATTCAGGACAGCAGAAAAAGGATAAGTTGTATGGAAGCCATTGCTCCGGTCGAAGCAAAATCCCCTCAGATCAAAGCCGTAGAGGTCGAGGCGGCAAACGCGGCAGAACCCAGCCCCGAAAAGATCCGGCAGGCGTTCGAAAGCGGAAAATACCCCTATGGCCGCAAGATGGCGCGGTCGACCTATGAGGCGCAGAAGGCAAAGCTGCAGGCGGAGCTTTTGAAGGTTCAGCTATGGGCGCAGGACACGGGGCAGCGTTTTGTTTTGTTGTTCGAAGGCCGCGATGCCGCTGGCAAGGGCGGTACGATCAAACGGTTTATGGAACACCTGAATCCGCGTCAGGCGCGTGTGGTCGCTTTGAACAAACCGACCTGGGAAGAAAAGGGGCAGTGGTACTATCAGCGCTACCTTCAGGAACTGCCGACGGTTGGGGAAATGGTGTTCTATGACCGGTCTTGGTACAACCGCGCGGGTGTTGAGCGGGTGATGGGATTCTGCTCGCCTAACGAGTATCTGGAATTCATGCGCCAGACGCCGGAACTGGAACGGATGCTGGTGCGCTCGGGTATTCAGCTGTACAAGTACTGGTTCTCGGTCACGCAGGAAGAGCAGCAGCGCCGTTTCAAAAGCCGCGAGACCGATCCTCTGAAGCAGTGGAAGCTGTCGCCGATCGACAAGGCCAGCCTCAGCAAATGGGACGACTATACCGAGGCGAAAGAGGCGATGTTCTTTTATACAGACACCGCAGACGCGCCATGGACGATCATCAAGTCGAATGACAAGAAACGCGCGCGCCTGAATTGTATGCGTCATTTCCTGTCGACGCTGGATTACCCAGGCAAGAACTTGAACGTAGTGGGGGAGCCTGATCCATTGATCGTTGGACAAGCCCACCACGTCATCCACCGGTCCGAGCATATTCTGGGCGCAACATTGCATCCGGATGCCCGCTAATCCTCAACGCGCCCGTTTTTAATGGTGAGGCGGGCGCTATAGTCTCATAGTGAAATTTTATTGATCCGCTCTTGTCCCGCGCCAAGCCCGCGCATATGGCTGGTGCAATGACAAAAGTGATGACATACCCCGCCCATTTTCGGGCGATTGCCGTGCTTGGCTTGCCGCTGGTCGGTGGTCATCTGGCGCAGTTTGCCATCGGTTTGACCGATACCATCATGCTGGGTTGGTACGGGGTCGAGGCACTTGCTGCGGTCACGTTGGCCAGCAGCTATTACTTTGTGCTGTTTTTGTTTGGGGCCGGGTTCGGCTGGGCGGTCATGCCAATGGTTGCCACCGCTGCGGCGGAAGGGGACGAAACCAGCATCCGCCGCTCAACCCGCATGGGTCTTTGGCTGTCTTTGCTGTACGCAATAGTGGTCATGCCGTTGCTGTGGTGGTCTTATCCAATCCTGATCGCCATGAAGCAGGAGCCGCAGGTTGCTGAAACAGCATCCGAGTATTTGCGCGTAGCTGGTTGGGGGTTGTTTCCGGCCCTTATCGTGATGGTGCTCAAATCCTACCTTGCGGCCTTGGAGCGAACGCAGATCGTGCTGTGGATCACAGTCGCGGCGGCATTTGTGAACGCGGTGACCAACTATGCGCTGATCTTCGGCAATTGGGGGGCACCGGAATTGGGTGTGATGGGTGCAGCAATCGCCTCAATCGCGACGCAGGTCGTTTCGCTAATCGCTGTTGTCATCTACGTTGTTCGAACACTGCCGGAACACAGCCTTTTTCAGCGTTTCTGGCGACCGGATTGGGAGATGTTCGCCAGTGTATGGAAGCTTGGGGTCCCGATTGGCCTGACCACGTTGGCCGAGGTGTCGCTGTTTGCAACATCGGCTGTGATGATGGGTTGGTTGGGGCAGGTTCCGCTGGCGGCGCATGGGATCGCGCTGAACCTCGCGTCGGCCACTTTCATGGTGCATCTGGGGTTGTCAAATGCGGCCACCATCCGGGCCGGAAATGCGCTTGGACGTCGGGATCGGGCGCATCTGGAGAAAGGCGCAATTGCGGTGACGGGCATGTCGCTGGTTATGTCTGTTTTCACAGTCATCCTGTTTCTGACCTGTGCTGAACCATTGATTTCCCTGTTCATGGAGGCGGATGATCCCCAGCGTGGACAAATCCTGGCCATTGGAACCGGGTTGTTGGCAATGGCAGCTTTGTTTCAACTGGTCGATGGGGCGCAGGTCATTGCGCTGGGCCTGCTGCGCGGGTTGCAGGATGCCAAGATTCCCATGGTCATGGCAGCGCTCAGCTATTGGGTCGTTGGAATCCCGGCGTCGTACTATTTTGGTTTTGTCCGTCAGATGGACGGCATCGGTGTCTGGCTTGGGCTGGTGCTCGGTCTGGCCTTCGCAGCCGTGTTGTTGATGGCCCGGTTCTGGATGCACTCGGTTCGTCAAATGCCCGCAGCGGCTGAGCCAGCTTAATCCTTGCTCAGCCGGTCTGCCTTTTTACGAACCAGGACGGTGCGCAGGTCATGCATTGCCATAAGCAACCTGTCAGTCACGTCTTCCAATTGCGCGTCAGTTGCCTTAGACTGAGCCCATTGTGTGGTCAGGTTCAGGTAGTCCACGGCGCGGTGTATGTCGTCGATATCGCGCTGGGCCAACAAGGCCCGGCGCTCTTGCATCCACCGGTCTATTTCAGCGTGATCCTGGTCTGAAAGTGTTCGCTGTCCTTGCGGTTTGACGTCGCCATTTCGGATATTGATGACCGCAATCTGGTCCATCTCAATTCGACGTTGGCGATTTTCCGTATCGACCCGAAACACTGCAGCCCCGTTTTCACGGATGCGAAAGTAATATTCGGGAAGATCGGCAGACATGGTCACCTCAAGGAAGCACAGAAACGCTGAATGCGGCTGCAAGCCTCGGTCAGCGCCGCATCGGACGTAGCGTAGCTGACCCGGAAATTTGGCGAAAGACCAAAGGCAGCGCCGAAGACAATGGCAACATCTGCCTCTTCCAACAGGGCAGTAGCAAAAGCTTCGTCCGTGTCGATGACCGTTCCGGCAGGAGTTGTTTTACCAATCAGCCCGGCGATTGAGGGATAAACATAAAACGCACCCTCCGGCGTCGGGCAGGTGATGCCGTCGATCTCGTTCAGCATCCGCACGACAAGATCGCGGCGGCGTTTAAACATCTCGTTATTTGGGGCCAGAAATTCCTGCGTGCCGTTCAACGCCTCAACCGCTGCCCATTGGCTGACCGTACAGGGGTTCGACGTGGATTGAGACTGGATTTTGCGCATCGCCGCGATGATCTCGACCGGACCTGCGGCATAGCCGATGCGCCAACCCGTCATCGCATACGCTTTGGAAACCCCGTTGCAGGTGAGCGTCCGGTCATACAGGCGGGGCTCCACTTCGGCGGGGGTGCAGAATTCAAACCCGTCATAAGCAAGGTGCTCATACATATCGTCCGACATGATCCAGACATGGGGATGGCGCATCAAAACATCTGTCAGCTCTTTCAGCTCTTCACGGCTATAGCCCGCACCGGTGGGGTTCGATGGAGAGTTAAAGATAAACCATTTGGTTTTTGGCGTGATCGCTGCTTCAAGCTGATCGGCAGTCAGTTTGAAATTGGTTTGCAGCGACGTTTCCGCAATCACCGGCGTACCACCCGCCAGCAAGACCATATCTGGATAGCTGACCCAGTAAGGGGCGGGGATTACGACCTCATCACCCTCATTCATCGTGGCCATCAGAGCGTTGTACAGCGTCTGCTTGCCACCGGTGCCTACCGAGATTTGCGCAGGCGCATAGTCCAGCCCATGATCACGCTTCATCTTGGCGCAAGCTGCCTGTTTCAGCTCGGGGATACCGTCGGGTGCGGTGTACTTGGTCTTTCCTGCTGCGATGGCCGCAACGGCTGCGTCTTTTATGTTCTGTGGCGTGTCGAAATCTGGCTCACCCGCGCTGAGGCCGATAACGTCTCGCCCGGCGGCCTTCAATTCGGCTGCTTTTGCCGTCATGGCGATGGTGGGCGATGGTTTGACGCGTGACAGTGTCGCAGACAGGAAACTCATAGTCGGCCTCGGTTTGTATGTTCAACCCGACTGTCATAGGGTGCGCCTGAAAGACGTTCAAGTTGTATAGAAACTCTGAATTGGAGACCCAAGTGACTGATGAAAACGACTGGTATGGTCCGGATTCTGCGACATTTGGGGATCGCCTGGCAGGGGCGCGCGAAGCTGCGGGCATGACACAGGTGCAATTGGCGCGTCGACTTGGGGTAAAAAAGGCAACTGTTTCCGATTGGGAAAACGATCTGTCCGAGCCTCGGGCGAACCGCTTGTCGATGATGGCCGGGATGGTCAACGTGTCGATCATGTGGCTTCTGACCGGTGAAGGCGAAGGCATGGATGCTCCGGTCGAAGAAGGTGAAGGCGGCATGGAGTTGTCCACCGCAGTCGCTGAGTTGCGCGCCATTCGCGGGGAAATGCGCGCCTGCGCCGAGCGTGCGGCGCGGCTTGAGAAGAAAATGCGCCTGATGTTGGAGCAGAAGCATTGAGCGAACCCCGGGAGGTGCGGATCAAGCGTATGAAAATGCGCTCGATGCGGCGTGGAATCAAGGAAATGGATATTATCCTGTCGGCCTATGCAGATCGCAATCTCGCCGACATGGACGACGCTGGGTTGGATGTCTTTGACGCGCTGCTTCATGAAAACGATCAGGATCTTTGTCAATGGGTGACAGGGCAGGTGCCGCCGCCTCAAAAGTTCGCAGATCTTGTGTCGAACATCGCGCAAACTTTTCAGAAGTAAGGGACATTCCAACTTAACTGAATTTTCGGACTTTCCATTCATCGTGTCCCAAACAGCACGACTGAATCGGAGGGTCGGATGAGTATGGAAATGCAGGTCTCCGGACCGGGAACCAAGGGCTTTATGACCAGCTATCTTGAGGCGCTGGCCCTTGTGGAACGGTTGCACAGGTTGCTGTTGGACGTCATCAAGGATGAGTTTGAGCGCGTCGGCGTATTGGAAATCAACGCTGTACAGGCGCTGCTGTTGTTCAACATTGGTGATCATGAAGTCACGGCGGGTGAATTGAAAAGCCGCGGCTACTATCAAGGCAGCAATGTCAGCTACAACCTTAAGAAACTGGTTGAGATGGGATATATGCACCACCAACGGTGTGAGATCGACCGCCGATCCGTGCGCGTGCGCCTGACGCCGCGTGGCAGGGAAATCCGCGATATCGTTTCCGATCTGTTTGCGCGCCATGCCGAAGGTCTTCAGGGCAGGGGGGTGCTGGAACTAGAAGGGATTGAAGACATCACGACATCGCTACGCCGCGTCGAACGGTACTGGACCGACCAAATCAGGTATATCTACTGATCAGGGCTGGCTTCGGACAGAACGAGACTGTCTAGTTCTCGGATCAGTTTGCGGGTCATGGCCTCTGCGTAGGCCTCAAACCCGAGGGCGACTTCAACGAACGCGTTTGGACCGGATATAACCCACGTATTGTAGTAAGCCGACAGTTCTCCAACTTGCACATAGCGCCTGTCACCTGAACTTGGATCATCCGCACCAATAACAAGCCCATTGATCGTAACACCGCTGTCGCGCAAGGCTGTTCGCACATCTCGCGGATGAGGTCCGAGGTTGTGTTTGCCGTCACCGGATAAATCCAGGGTGCGCCGCCAGCATGTTCTTTGCTGGTTCAGCAGGTCCACCCCAAACACCATAGCAGCGCCCACTGCCGTCCCTTGGGCCGTCGCCTTTCGCGAGGTTTGGATGAGGCGCTGGCTGATTGCATTCAGATCGGCAGCGGTTTGAATTTCGGTCCAGTTCAGTAGCATCCTCTCATGCCCTGGTTCCGTCCATTCAAAAATCGCCAACCGCATGGATGTTGAACCGTTCGCCAGCATCAGTTGGCTTACTTCGGGATCGCGCAGAGCAGCAGCCAAACCTTCGACCTGCAACCTGTATTCACCGCTATCGACAGATGCCGACACATCCAGACCCAAAGCCAAGGCATGCCGGCATTGTGCAAGGGCGGGCTCTGAAAACAGGCAAAACAGAATGACCAGCAGGCGCGCCGTCATTGGTCGTCGACCTGTACTGAACCAATTTGCAGCCCGCTCAGTTCCCGCTCCAGTTTTCTACGCATCGCGCGTTCGAAGTCTTCAAAGCCTTGTGCGACTTCCAGAAAGGCGCCCGGGCCATGCAGGACGTTGTTTTCGAAAAAAGGGATGAGAAAAAGTTCCCCTTCGAAATCAGCGGCGTTTATCACCAGGCCATTGACGACGATGTCATGGTCAAAGAACCGTTGATACGCGATTTGGGGTCCATAGCCGTCATTGTTGGACCCGTCTCCTGACAGATCTATGGTGTGAAATAGACAGGGAGGCGCGCTTTGGAATAGTTCTGCCCCGAACCGCAAAGCGTGCCCCATGGCCGTTGCCAAGCCTTCATTGGACCGGATCGACTGACTTATCCGGGTCGCCGCAGCCGCAAGATCTCTGTGATTTTCGATCAAGTGCCAGTCGAGGATAACGTGCTGGGTACTTTGCCCGCTCCATTCATAGACGGCCAATGCAACAGGTAGAGGAGATGAGAAGAAAGCTTCTTGCACTTCAGGTGCCAGAAGTGCCGCAGCCAGTCCCTGTCGCTGCAAAATGTCTTCCGCGTCGTCGACCGAAACTGAAATGTCCATCGCCAGGGCCAGTGCCAAACGGCACTGCTCGGCCTGGATTGGGCTGGTCACAAGGGCCAGCCCCAGTGTTATGACCCACCTGATCACCAGTGGCCAGTGCTCTCCATGCTGGCCCAGGGCTCGGCCGGCTCAAGCGCGTCGCCATTTTGCAGCAACTCAACCGAGATGTTGTCAGGTGAACGGACAAACGCCATGCGCCCATCGCGAGGAGGGCGATTGATGGTCACGCCATTGTTCTGCAAATGCTGGCACACTTCGTAGATGTTATCGACACCATAAGCCAAGTGTCCAAAATGACGGCTGTCGCTGGGCAGGTCATCATCGCCATCCCAGTTGTACGTCAGCTCAATCGGAGCGTCTTCCTGGCCGGGAGGGGCCATGAAAATCAATGAGAACCGCCCCGCTTCGCTGTCATACCGACGCGTTTCCTTGAGACCCAAAAGCTCATAAAACGCTATGGATTTTTCCAGATCCTTCACCCGGACCATAGTGTGCAGATATGTCAGCGCCATTGCGGCCATCCTTTTTCGATTAGTTTTGCCAGCAACTTAGCGCACTGGTTTGATGTGTCGAGAGCGCCCTGCGACCGAAATCAAAAATTGCGCAGGTTGCGGCATATATCGCGGTTCCGATGCTGCGATTAGCGAGATATAGTAGAAGGCGACTCATTGCCAGAAAGGAAGATTTCATGCCGCTGTCCGCCGACCACCAGGCCGAGATCGAAGCGCAACGCGCCCAATCGCATCCAACACGTCGCGTCGTTTCAGCGGGAATGGAAGACCATTTGTACACCGCTCATCAGGTTCTGGACCACGGCTTTGTCCGCGTGATCGACTATATGGGCGATGACGCAGCGATCTGTCAGGCAGCCCGTGTTTCTTACGGCAAAGGCACCAAATCGGTTCAGAACGACGAAGGACTGATCCGGTATTTGATGCGGCACTGGCATTCGACCCCGTTCGAAATGTGCGAGGTCAAACTGCATGTAAAACTGCCCGTTTTCGTGGCGCGTCAGTGGATTCGGCATCGTACGGCCAATGTGAACGAATACTCAGCGCGTTATTCGATTCTGGATCGCGAGTTTTATATCCCTGCACCCGAACATGTGGCAGCACAGTCTGAGGTGAACAATCAGGGTCGCGGATCAGCGTTGGAAGGCGAAGAAGCCGCCCGTGTCCTGGAAATCCTGAAAGCTGACAGCACCCGCTGCTACGACAATTACGAGGCCATGATCAGCCAGGATGGGCAACAGGGTCTGGCGCGTGAACTGGCCCGGATGAACCTTCCTGCGAATATCTACACACAGTGGTATTGGAAGGTCGACTTGCACAATCTGTTCCATTTCCTGCGTCTGCGTGCGGACCCTCATGCGCAATACGAAATCCGCGTATATGCGGATGCGATGTGCAAGATCGTCGCCGACTGGGTGCCGTTTGCTTACAAAGCGTTCGAGGATTACCGGTTGGGCGCAGTCAACCTTTCCGCGCAGATGGTGGAGAGCCTTCGGAACATGTTGGCTGGCGAGACGGTCACGCAAGAAAACTCTGGCATGACTGCCCGTGAATGGCGCGAGTTCGAAGCGATCATTCGTAAGTAATGCGCATTAACGCATAGCACTTGTCTATACATTGTGTCATGGAATCGTTACGTTGGTTCCATGACCCATGTTTTTAAAACTGCTTTTTGTTTGGTCTTTGGCCTAGCTTTGCCAGCGCAGTCTCAGTCTCCTATCGCTGAAATTCTCTGTGAGCCGACGCCCCGGTTGCACCAGAAATTAAAAGGCCAATTTGCGTCCAAGCGCGTGGCCACTGGCGTTCGTGGACCTGAACAAATCATGGAAGTTTGGTCAAACCAGCGCGGCGATTGGACGATGGTAGTGACCTATGCGACCGGCACGTCCTGCATCGTTGCCATGGGCGACAACTGGTTTTCTCACGACAGGTCAAAGCCCGCGCGAGGGTAATGGAACAATTCCGGTGGGGGGCGGGTGACGGCCGGAAATTGGCCGTCATCCTGAAATTTTTCACTCCGCGCGAGGCGGGTGGCGTTACAACGGCTTCAAATCAGCTGCCATTTGGCGGCCGTCGCGTCCGTCCTGCAACTCGTATGAGACTTTTTGATTGTCTGCGAGTCCGGTGAGGCCGGACCGTTCTACGGCCGAGATATGAACAAACACATCCTTGCCCCCCTCATCAGGGGCAATAAACCCATAGCCTTTCGTGGTATTGAACCATTTCACGGTGCCGGTTGGCATGTCCCGTGTCTCCTTCTACTTACGCATTGTCCCACAAATTGGTGGGGGCTGTGGTTGGCGTCATCGTAAACCCAACTGTTTCGCGTTTGCAGAACAGTCCAATTTACATGTTTCACCTTTTTCAACATTGCACGGTGAAGTAAAAAATCAAGAATAACTGCCAAAAACGGGCGTGATTGCCTAAAATCGAAGCACGAGCGGGAGTATCAAAAAGATGAAGCTTTATGGGTTAAAGACTTGCGACACGTGTCGTAAGGCTCTGAAATCGTTGCCAGATGCAGAGCTTGTTGATGTCCGGCAGGATGGTGTTCCGGGCTCTGTGCTGTCGCAAGCTTTTGTCGAGTTCGGCAATGCTCTGCTCAATACCAGGTCAACCACTTGGCGCGGTTTGGACCAGAGCCAGCGCGAAAAAGCACCGATGGAGCTGCTAAAAGAACACCCGACGTTGATGAAGCGCCCGTTGATCGAGAAGGACGGTAAGCTTCTGTTGGGCTGGACCGCTGAAACCCGCACCCAGCTTGGCATTTCCTAAATGGGTGCTTATTTGCCCAAGATCAGAAGTGAGGATTTTCAATGCGCAATGCCGCAATGATTTTGGGCGTTATTGCCGGGCTGATCGGTATGATCGTCGGTTTTTTCGGGTATGCCAAAGTGGTTGTCGTCGACCATGTTGGCGAGATTGATGGGGTTTTAAGCCAGGTCGATAACCCTGGCCTGATCCAGGCCCTTTCGATTATCGCGCCCTTGCTGGCGATTGCCGGAGGGGCAATGGCGCCTGCGCGAGCTCTGATTGGTGGGGTTTTGCTGCTGATTTCAGCCGGTACTATGTACTATGCGTTTGGGTTTGGTGTCTTCACCATGTTCCCGATCGCATTCGCCAGCGTTGCGGGCTTCCTTGGGCTGGCGGCAGGAAAACCGGACCAGCCCAAAGCACATTTCTAGATCATTTCAGGCGCAGGAGACGGTCCAGCGAAAGCGGTCCTGCGCCGTTGATCACAATGACCAGCATCAGGAAGGTCCACAATGTGCGCTGATCCATGATAGAGGGAGCCGCGTCGAACAGGCTGCCCAGTTTCACGCCGTGGCCGGTGACGTCAACCAGGGTTTGCACCCATATGAATCCAATCATTCCCAACGCGGCAAGGCGTGTGAAAAGCCCAACCAGCAGCAGGGCAGGCAGAACAAATTCAGCGACTGTTCCGAAGAAAATGACGATACGCTGGAAGAATGTCATCTGCGAAACATCCCACAGCACCGCTTCCGCAGCCTTGGGGAAAATCTGGCCGAAGGCTCCGCTGGATGGCGAAAAGATCGAACCGTCGATCTTCAGCATGGCTGAGTTCCAGTAGTAAACCAACAGAACTGCAATGAAGACCAGCCGGGCAAGTGTCGGAGTCAGCCAGTTGGACGCATTGTCCACCTTCTCAAGAGCAGAGTTGTGAAGTGAGATCAGGGCAGTCATGTCTTCGGCCTTTCGATAGTCACGGAAGTTACAGCACCGCCCTGCAAAAGCAGTGCCAGAGTGGTTCCCAGGTCAAACTCGGGTGCCTCGGCAGCGGCTTTTTCGAACGCTGCACCGATTGTGTCCCCGTTTTGCATATGGCCAATCCAGTCGGCCCCGCCTGACGGCAGCAAATGAGGATCAGGATCGTATTCAGGGCGCGTGATCAGTACGTCCTCGGCGCGCGCCTGAGGTTTTGGCGCGTCGGCTTCGGAGTTGAAACGCCAGATCGAATGAATCGGCCAGTCCGATCGGATCACGTGCATAGCTGGGGCAAATTGCAATCGCGCCTGCATCACCTGTTCAGGATCAACTGCCAATGCATCTGCGGGTGCAGGTTGACTGTCTGCCGCGTGGTAGGACCGGCGCAAGGCCAATTCCAACCGGGCAATGTCGGGCAAGTATCCAAGATGGGCAAGCTGCTGCATTCCGGCCAGAAAACCAGGAAATGCCTCGCCATAGAACATCATGAGCGGAGATGACGGGGGATGTTGGCGCAGGAATATCCCGGCCAATCCGTCCATGTTCTGCGGGCCCAACAGCTTGGTGATAACGGGGAAGGCCTGATGCATTGCTTCGGTCAGGGAAACCGCGACGTTGTTGCGGTACACACTAAACCTGCGGCCCGCCGGTTGCGCCTCAGCGTCTAGCAACCCATCTGGAACCGGCGTGGACGCATCCATCATGGCGGCGCGAAACTCGGACTGGGACACGCTCATGCCGGTACCTTGTCCAGTGCGGCCTGAGCGCGAACCGCTTCCTCGCGCAAAACCGGCCAGTCGGGAACATCGGTGTCCCATTCGACCAGCAGCGGCTTGGGACCGGATTGTTCAAGGACGTAGTCTAGCAAGGCCCAAACCGGATCAACGACCTCGCGCCCATGACTGTCAATCAAAAGCGGATGGCCGTGGTCGTCTTCATCTTCGTCATGGCCGCCCAGATGGATTTCGCCCAGTTTCTCAAGCGGATAGGCGTCGATGTAACCTTGCGGCGAGAAGTCCAGATTAGTGGCAGAGACAAAGACGTTGTTCACGTCCAGCAACAGGTCGCAACCAGTGCGTTGGGCAATCTCGCGCAGGAAATCGGGCTCGGACCAAGTGCTTTCTTCAAAAGCCAGATAGCTGGATGGGTTTTCAAGCAGCATCTGTTGACCAACGGTGTCCTGCACCTGATCGATGTGCTCGCAGACCCGTGTCAGCGTCTCGTCCGTGTAGGGAAGCGGCAAGAGGTCGTTGTAAAAGTGGCTGTCATGGGTGGACCAGGCCAGATGTTCGGAAAAACTGGCGGGCTTCAGCCAGCCGACCAGATGTTTCAGGCGGGCCAGATGTTCGGGATCCAATGGGCCATCGCCACCGATGGACAGGCCAACGCCATGGACCGAGATCGGAAAGTGTTCTGAAAGGTGGCGCAGTTGCGCCAAGGGGCGTCCGCCATCGCCCATGTAGTTTTCGGCATGGATTTCCAGCCATGAAACGGGCTGTGCATGGTCAAGTATCTGAGCGAAGTGTTGCGGCTTGTACCCCACGCCCGGTGCAGCGGGCAGGCGGTTCGAGCGGAGCGCATCATCCAACATGGGTCAGTTCCTTGATCACGAAAGGGAAGGGGCGGGCGAACTGGCCCGCCCCCTTGATCCGTTTGGTCGACCTTATGCCGGCAGGTCGCGGTCCTGGGCTTCCAGTGAACCTTTGCGCGGTGTGCCGTCTGCCTGTGCCGGAAGTTCGATATCCGCGCAGGTGCCAGCGTCAACCAGCGTCCATGCGTTGCCTTGATAGTCAACGGTCGAGGTACCCGCACATGTGGTGCCGGGGCCTGCTGCGCAGTCGTTCTGACCGGCCAGAGACACGCCATAGCACTTTTCTTTGGCTTGTGCGGTTGCTGTGGTTGCAGCACCCGATACGGCGGCTGCGACTGCGGTTGCGATAACCAGGGATTTAGCTGTGTTCGACATCTCGGTGATCCTCTTGATGACTGGGTATGTCTGCTTGTGACACTGACAAAACTAGTGGCTTGTCGGCCAGAGTTAAATTCACGAGCCCGTGTCTCACAAGCGCGTCAGGGGGCGGCACGCCCTCTTGAAGCCTAATACATTGTTTTTGATGAATAAAGAGTGAAATGTTACAATCCGGCCCCGTTTCAAGGGCCGGATTTCCAGCGATATGCCGCTGATTGTTACAGCAGATCTGGTGGTGTGGCGGCGTGCGAAAGCTCATTTGTTACAACATCAAGCGGTTGAACCTGCGTCTGTTTTTCACCCAGACGCCGGACGCTGACGGTGCGTTCTTCAACTTCGCGGTGACCAACGGCCAGAATCACCGGCACTTTGCCAACCGAGTGCTCGCGGACCTTGTAGTTGATCTTCTCGTTGCGAATATCTGCTTCGGCCCGCACCCCGGCGGCGCGCAGGGTCTCAACAACCTCGGCAACATAGGCGTCGGCCTCGGACGTGATCGAGGCGACCACGACCTGACGCGGGGCCAGCCAGAAGGGCAGCTTGCCTGCGTGTTCCTCGATCAGTATGCCGATGAAACGTTCGAACGAACCCAAAGTTGCCCGGTGCAACATCACAGGGCGGTGTTTGCCGCCGTCGGCTCCGATATAAGTCGCATCCAAACGTTCAGGCAGAACAAAGTCCACCTGGTGCGTTCCGCACTGCCAGTCACGGCCAATTGCATCGGTCAGAACAAATTCAAGCTTCGGGCCGTAGAACGCGCCTTCACCGGGGTTGAGTTCCGGTTCGATCCCCGCCGCACGGGTCGCGCTGAGCAGGGCAGCTTCGGCCTTGTCCCAAACCTCTTCCGATCCAGAGCGCTTTTCGGGCCTATCCGAAAATTTGACCGAGAAGTTTTCGAACCCGAGGTCTTTGTAGATTTCGGAAAGGAAGCGAATGAATTCGGCAGTTTCGGATTCAATCTGATCTTCGGTGCAGAAGATGTGACCATCATCCTGCGTAAAGCCGCGCACGCGCATGATACCGTGCAGGGCACCCGAGGGCTCATAACGGTTGCATGATCCGAATTCTGCCATCCGCAGAGGCAGGTCACGATAGGATTTCAAACCCTGATTGAAAATCTGCACGTGACACGGACAGTTCATCGGTTTCAGGGCATTGATAGCCTTTTCACGCGCATGTTCTTCGTCCACTTCGACGATGAACATGTTTTCCTGATATTTGTCCCAGTGACCCGAGGCTTCCCACAGTTTGCGGTCAACGACCTGAGGGGTGTTGACCTCGACATAGCCGCCCTTGCGTTGCTGGCGGCGCATGTAGTCCTGCAATTGCGTGTAGATGGTCCAACCGTTGGGATGCCAGAAAATCTGCCCGGGGGCCTCTTCCTGCATGTGGAACAGGTCCATTTCACGACCAAGCTTGCGGTGGTCGCGTTTGGCAGCCTCTTCCAACATGTGCAGGTGGGCTTTTAGCTTTTCTTTGCCGGTGAAGGCCACGCCATAGATGCGCTGCAACATCGCGCGGTCACTGTCGCCACGCCAATAGGCACCAGCGATGGACATCAGCTTGAACGCGTCGCCCGGCACTTGACCGGTGTGCTGCAGGTGTGGACCTCGGCAGAGATCCTGCCAGTGACCATGCCAGTACATGCGCAGCGGTTCGTCGCCCGGGATGGATTCGATCAATTCGACCTTATAAGGCTCATTATTGGCCTTATAAAATTCGATCGCGCGGTCACGGTCCCAAACCTCGGTGGTCACGGGGTCGCGCTTGTTGATGATCTCTTTCATCTTTTTCTCGATCAGGCCGAGATCTTCGGGCGTGAACGGCTCGGTCCGGTCAAAATCATAGTACCAGCCATTTTCGATGACAGGGCCGATGGTGACTTTGGTGGCTGGCCAGATTTCCTGAACGGCGCGCGCCATGATATGCGCCAGATCGTGGCGGATCAGCTCATTGGCCTGATCTTCATCCTTCATGGTGTGGATTGCGATCTGCGCGTCGGCTTCGATGGGCCATTGCAGGTCCCAGTGCTGGCCGTCAACGGTGGCCGAGATAGCCTTTTTGGCCAGCGAGGTCGAGATATCGGCGGCCACCTGCGCGGGCGTGATACCTGCGTCATAAGATCGTGCATTGCCATCGGGGAAGGTGAGTGAGACGGATTTTGAATCCAAGGCCATGGTTCGGCTCTCCTCGTCGGTTTGGCGCCCACTGAACGCCCGGTTGCGGGTATCGCCATTTAAGATTTTGAAAACAGTAATTTTTTATGACGTCTCGGTGTCACTCGTCACTGTTTTGTGGCTTTTGGCGACGATAAAGTCACGAGGCGTCTCATATAGCGATTGTCAGAGCGGTGCAATCACTGTCCTGCACCGTATGGCCCGCCATCCTGTAAGTCGCCGAACACCCCCCACGCCTTGTGGCATGCGCCCTCGAACGCCACATCGTCCTCGGGAATGCTGTCCTTGAAATTGGGGTAGGCCATTCGGTCGCCCAAGTTCATCAGCACGGTCACGAGGTGGTTGCGTGGAATGAACGCCCGGAAACGATAGTCGCCGCTCGGTGTTTCGATCACCTCGCCGTCCATACCATAATCGCGCAGAAGTTCGGCGTCCTGAGCGCGGCGGAACCGCAGACAGACGCGAGAACCGATGTTCGGCCCGCTGGTTTTGCCGTACTCATCCTTTGCAACGGCAGAGAAAAAGCCCGAACCCTCGGGCGTCGAGAATGCTACCCACATCTGCAGGTCCTCCTAATTTTTTGGAAAAGGGCGGCTTTTCTATCAAATACGACATAGGGTCGTCAACTCGAGGCGGCTTACGTGCGCGGGCGCATGGCCTGTAGGCACAAACCCAAACCTCTAAACCCGGCAGTAGCTACGTGATGGTTGGAGACTATTCGTCGTCATCCAGTCTTGACTCAATCACCTTCTGTTGAGCCAATCTCTCTGGAAGGCGGTCGCTGATGTCTTTGAGCCGCTGTGTTGGATTGACGCTCATGCCTACAGTTCCGCTGTGGGTGTGTGTGATGCTTACGCCATCAGCGCGTCCGAAGGCTCGGTCCTGAGCTAAGGCCAACAAAGCGATTTGTTCTTTGCCAGAGAGTTTTCCCGATACAAATTCGCCGTTCCCATCTATGCGATTGAAGAGCTCATCCATCGACAAAAGATCGTTCATGCGTTTCACAGCGATCTCGCCGTTCGACTGGATCAACTTTCTTGTCTCGGGGTCCAGCTTGGGTCGCCCGCCGGGATTGCCAGAATGACCGGGCTTAAAAAGAGGTGTTGGCACAGTGGACTCCTCTGTTCTCAGAAAGTGAAGGCGCCAAGTGATAAGTGTCTATTTTACATAGCATAATGGATGCCAAATTACGATCATTTGCGCATTCGATAGACGCGCCAGGCAAGGTCGTACAGGTGCCCGCATTTATGTCTCTCTCTCAAATGTCCTAGGGATACTGTACAAATGCATTCAGGATTAGCGAAGCCGTAGCTTCCGCCATCGTGGGCTGAACTGTTGTTCGCCACTTATTTTTCGTAGACGCTAAGGTAAGTGAGGCAGATTAATGTGTAACCTCTATTCGAATACGACACCGGCAGATGCGATGCGCCAGCTATTCGACGTCGCTGTAGAAAAAGACAGGCTCGGAAACGCGGAACCGCTTCCAGCAATCTACCCAAAGCACATGGCGCCCATTGTCAGGAAGGACCAAGACGGGGCGCGTGAACTCGTGTCTCTGTCCTGGGGGTTTCGAACGACCAAGAAATCAAAAAAGACTGGCGCCATCTTGCAACCTCATGCCTGGAACAATGCGCGTGACGACAAGGTCCTGAAGAGCGGGCTGTGGAAGAACAGTTTCGTAGAGCGCCGTTGTCTCGTACCTGCAAGCTCGTTTTGCGAGGCGCAAGGGCGCAATCCAGCGACATACCACTGGTTCGCGCTCAAAGGATCCGGGGCTCGCCCACCATTTGCGTTTGCCGGGATGTGGCAAGTATCGCGATACGAAGGCAAAGAAGGGCGAGAAGAGGTTCCAGCGTATACTGTGATAACCACCTCAGCGAATGACATTGTGCGTCCGATACATCCGCAGAGAATGCCAGTCATACTCTGTCCTAGTGATTATGAGGCCTGGTTAAGTGGCAGCGCCGCGGAGGCCTTTGAACTGCTAAAGCCCTATGCCTCAGATGAGATGGATATCGTCAGATCGGGCGAAGGAGAAAAGTCTGACACTAGTCTTTGAACGGTACGGTGTTTGAGAGAGTTCCGATCAATGAATGTCCGCTTACGATCTCAACTCGGACATCCGACGATTATTGTCAGATGTCTGCATCAAGCCCAAAGCGGTCAATTGGCAGAACAGTATCCTATCCGAAAATCGACTCTAAGCTTCTGGGTCGCTCGAAGTTTTTTCGAGTTCAGCGAGTTCCTCCCAAACGCCTTCAGGGATGGACCACTCTGCCCATTCCATTGCCTGTTGAACATGCTGAGGCCATGTCACTCCGCAAACGGTCGAAATGATGTCGTCATTTTTCAAAGAGTGTTGCAACGCGACCGCCCCGACTGGGACATCGTAGTGCCCGCATACCTCTTCAACGGCACGAATTGGCGCAAGTACTTCATCACCTGCAGGACGATAGACATAAAAGCGATGGATCGCGCTTCCTCGGGCAAGTGCACCTCCGGAATAAGGTGCTGCGTTCAATATCGAAACGCCTCGTGATTTCGCGAGTTCTATCAGAGGTGCCGCGTTGTCGTTTACCAGCGTATGCCGGTTGTGTGTCAGGACCACGTCAAAATCCCAACCCTCCAAAATTGGCATCATCAAGTCGATACGTCCCGCTGCGATTCCGACCGCCCTGGCCAGACCTTCCTCCTTGATACGGAACAACTCTTCAATCGCGCCACCTGGTCCTTTGACCTCAGATAGATCATTTGCATATTCGACATCATGGACGTGGAGTATGTCGACGCTGTCGACGCTTAGGGCCGAAAGACTTTCCTCGAATGACCTACGTGCCTGAGAAGCATCAAAGGCACCGGTTTCCATATCCCGGTCGACTTTGGTGGAAAGCACCCGCCCTTCTGGCCAACCGCCAAGCTCACGAATGACTTTTCCTATGCGCTCTTCACTTCGTCCCATGGCATAGCAACGGGATGTGTCCAGGAACGCATTTGGCTGCGAAAGAATTGCCCGAATTGTATCAATCGCGCGGTCTTCATCAACCTCATACCCGTAGATTTCCGGGATACTTCCTAACCCCGTCGATCCAAACCCGATGCGGGGAACCCTAATCCCTGTCTTACCAATTTCGCGTAGCTCCGCCATGCCAACCTCCCAATTGGTTCCGGACATTCACGGATGTTGCGCGAGCAGTTTATTGAAAACAAGTCAGGCTTGTCGCTGGACTTACTCTCTGGCCTCAACGCAATTGTTCAAACCGCAAATTCACCAAGCTTTTTCACGAATGGTAGAAGTGTCCACAATGCAGACATTCACTGAATTCTGCTTAACAGCCAGCTGAGCGCGGCACTGCGAAACGTCTCGGGGCTTTAGTCGAATGCTCTATGGATGTTCCTGTCACTCGTCCACAACACGAAACTCACCAGAAGGCGCGTCAGTTGGTGGTTCTTCGAACTCATTGGAAATCAGACCACGACGGATGAGTTCTCGAATGGCGGCCGCTCTGGATGGCAGTCTGTTCTCGAACCGCCAATCATCAATGGCTTTGAGCTCTTCGAGGTCGAGCATCAGTTGCAGTTTTTCCGTGCGCTTGGGTGGTCGATTTGAATCAGACACTGGCATGACCTCAGTAGCTTACGTCAGTTACTCCAAGCATGTATGCCAATGGGCCTGCGTGTCTACATCAATCTTGGCATGTTGTGCCGGATACCCAGGATCATGAAGCGCCCCATGATGTGTCGGATACCTATATTAAGTATATGATTTTATTTGACTTTTTTTGAATCGCCCTTAGGTTTTACTCCGCAAGCAACGAAACGGAGTGAAAATGATACAGCAAGTTTTGAAGTCTGAAGTTCAGGAAGAAACCAACGACACAGGCATCGACAAAAACGCATGGATCGCCAACGCGGTGACGGAAGTGCTGGCCGATACCATGGTTCTGATGGTGAAAACGCAAGGCACACACTGGAATGTCGTGGGCCCACTATTCCTGCCGATCCATGAGCTGACAGAGCGTCAGTATCGCGACCTGTTCGAAGCTGCGGATGAACTGGCCGAGCGTGTGCGTGCGTTGGGTCAGGTGGCGCCGATCTCGTTCACGGACATGGTTAGCCAAGCCAAGCTGGCCGAAGAAGAGACCGTTAAAGATGCAGAAGGCATGATCAAACAATTGGTCGCAGACCACGAAGCAATTGCCCGGAACCTGCGTGAGACTGCCGCGACCGCAGCCCGTTATGGCGATGGGGCTACGGAGGATCTGATGAACGCCAGGATGGCGAAGCATGAGGAAGCGGTCTGGATGCTCAAGGCAATTGTTGCGGCCTAATGGATGGCTCCCCCGATCTGAATCACCGTTTGAGAAGAAAGGAAAAATGATGACACGTGTTGGGTACGAGAAAAAGGCACAGCTGCAACTGGACAGTTGGAACGCCCAGATTGATGTTCTCGAAGCCAAGCTGAAGGTGGCTGAAGCGGATGCCAAACTCGAGCTCGAGGAACAGCTCAGCAAGCTCTACAAGGCAAGATCTGACGCAGAGGCTCAACTGAATGATTTGAAGTCGACTAGCGACGAGGCCTGGGAAGATGTCAAAAAGGGCTACGAGGCTGCATGGAGCGATATGCAGAGTGCTTTGAAAAAAGCGGCCGACCGGTTCTCGTAGACCTGGGTTTGTGAACAAAGCTTGTGTCGTAAATGGGGACCGGAATGCAAACACCTAGAGAATTAGTGAGGTACTTTCGCGGGTTCCTAACTATCCCTGCCGCCATTAGTCTTTCAGGGCTTTTGGTGGCTGGGATTGTCTTCAAGACGGAGCAAGCGCTCGCGAGTTGGGGTTGGTCCGCTTCCGATTGGCTGAGCGTTTCTAATCGTACTGCGAGCGATGTACTAAGCGCAATCTCGGCAGCATCCATGTCCGCGTTGGTCATGGTCTATTCCATTGTTTTGCTGGTCTACACCTTAGCAGCCGGATCAATTGGGCCCAGGCTCTTGCAGCGCTTTGGCGAAGACAGGGTAAATCAGATTGCAGTTGGCTCACTTGGAGCGACGTTTTTATACAGCTTATTGATCTTGTGGCTGATACGCGATGACACATCCGTCAATTTGGCCGTTGCGATTGGAATAGTCTATTCGATCATCTCAGTTCTTTTGCTGTTGCTCTTCGTTCATACAGTATCAACGCGAGTAACCATTGATCAGGAGGCGGCGCGGATTTCTGAAGCCTTAGATCGCCAAGTGAGCACCGCAATCGAAAACAGTGCAGATATTTCATCTTCAGAGGCAGTCCCTGAGGAGGGAGACAAGCGCCAAGTCTCGGCCGCGGGCACTGGATATGTGAATTCGATCAATACCGAAGGTCTGGTGAGTGCGGCCAAGGAGGCAGGAGCAGTCGTCGTTTTTGATGTGCAGCCAGGTGACTTCATGGTTCCAACGGACACTTTGGCCAATGTTTATGGTGATAGTGACGAGAGCCTGAATGATCTGGTGCAAGCGGCAGCTCCGTTGATCCCCGCGCGAGATCCTAATGGAGATATCCGCTTTTCTGTCCACCTCCTCGTTGAAATCGCACTTCGGGCTTTGTCGCCGGGTGTAAATGACACGTTTACCGCAATTGTGTGCATCGACCGTCTATCAGCATCTCTGGCTCGAGCGTGGTCATCCAAGCTCTGCACGGGTGTGTATCGGGATGACGACGGAAACGTGCGGGTGATTTACCCATCCATCACGGCTGAGGCACTGTTTCACGACTCGATGCCGGCACTGAGACGCGCTGCCAGGGGCAATGGGCTCGTAACGGCCGCCCTTGTTCGAGCTTTGGTGCGCATCGCGGAGGCAGCTCAAGAAGAAGATTTGCGGGCTGTTGTAGATGAACTATCTGCGGTCAGAGATGAGACCCGAGAAAGCGATATGCTTGAGCGCGATGTTGATAAGTTTTGCGGCCAAGTCGAAACCGCACTTGAACGAGTTTAGTCAACCGTCCTGGACCTTTGTAGTCCAGTTCGGCTGGGGGATGGTTAGTGAGTGGGCCATCCCCCAACTTATAGAAAAGTGCTCTTCCATCGGTCTTAGTTACATTTCATCGAAAGGTAGTCAGTGAGTGGCGAAACCAAACGGCTACTTTGGCCTGACTGCACTTATCGAAACTCTGTGTTCCATTGCTCTGGCGAGGCAATCTTGTAGCATTTGTTTTGAGAGATATAGCGCCGAACCCGAAGGCACTTGGAGCAATAGTTCAGCTGTGTTCAGCCAAGAAAGCCAGGGCATCCCTCTCAAATCGTGGCCATTCCGGGTCGTTGTCCGGGATGGTATGGTTCGAGCTTTCGTAGGCGATGAATTTCGCGTTGGGTAATCCCTTTGCAAACAATCGTCCTTGTTCGACCGGTTGCATCCTGTCACTGGTCCCATGACAAACAAGGCATGGCACCTCGACCTTGGACAATATCGGTGAGATATCGATGTTATCAATCACGCCGCGATACCGCCCCATGTTTTCGGGTGAAATCATCTTGCGCATATCTTCGGCATATTGCCGCCGTTCTTCTTGGCTCGCGCCCGGCACGATGATTTGCGCCATTAAATCACGCAGAGACGGATAATCATCGTCCCACCCGGCAGTCATCATTTGCTTAATTGCGTTGGCGCGTTCCACATCTTTTTGTGACGTTCTTTTTGCCCTGCCAATGGGGAACCCACCTATCATTACGATCGCAGACACGCGGTCAGGTCGGCGCGCTGCGAAGGCAGCTGCCACTGCGGACCCCTGTGATATCGCAAGGATCGGCGCGCGCTTGATACCCGCTGCGTCGAAAACGGTTTCCAAGTCATCAACGAACCGTTCGAACGTGCATGTTTCGGCGTTCCAGTCAGATAGACCGTTGAGCCTGGCATCAAAACGGACCAAACGATGTCGTTGAGCGATGGAAGTGTAAATTGGAGCTTTCCCCGGGTTGCGCCAGTCAAGCTCCAAGTGTCCAATCCAACTTGGCGCCTTTACGACCGGAGGACCGTCTCCAACTGAGCTCCAGGCCAGACTAATGTTGTCGTCAGTTTTGCAAAAACGAATTTCCTGTGTTTTGGCGAAGTTAGCGCGCGATTTGGACACATGTTCATCGGTGAAGTTGATCGACAACACTTCGATCGGCTGTGCAATACCTTTGAACGTGTGTAGCCCTTCTCGGTGCAAACGTTTGGCATAATCCGCTCCGGCAAGATCACAAAGTACCTTTGAGGCCAGAATACCCCCGGGTTCAGCTGCTGATTGGAGCCGCGCAGCGATGTTGACTCCATCTCCGAAGATATCGTCGCCATCGACGGTGACGTCGCCGACGTGCAAACCCGCTCTCAGCTGGATACGTTCCGGAACCAGATATTGATGGTCCGGATCTCTTAGTTCGGTTTGAATCGCAATTGCCGCTTCTAAAGCGTTCCCTGCTGACGGAAATTCAATCAATGCTCCATCGCCCAACAGCTTGACCACCCTGCCAGATTTTTGTTCAACGATCGGCGTAACCAAATCGCGGTACAAGGTGTTCAGTGTTTTGAGAAGTAGCTTGGAGCCGCCCTGCATCATCCGACTGAAGCCGACGACATCCAGAGACATGATTGCAACAAGGCGACGTTGGCTCATAGTTATTTCTCGCAAGTTGGCTCGAAGACACTACCACTTTAACAGATTGTTAGAACCGGCAACTTGCCTAATACCTGTGAACGTGCGGTGGAAAGATCGGTAGCTAAGGTCTCGAATTGTCGGAAGACGTGTGGAGGCGATTGTTCAAAAGGTATGCCTATCCGTTTTCGTGGAGAACGGCGGGTTTGTCCGCAGAGCAGTCACTCGGTGAAATTTGCTAAGCGTCCGCTTCGAGCCCGAAGCTGCCTTTCTCCAAGCAATATCGCGCGCCAGCTTAGAGAGGGCCGAAATGCGCGAGATAAGCAGCTGCAAGTCCGATTATTCCTCAATTACTTTGTTGAGGCCCTCAGAGTCCAGAAGCCCGAAGCGACCATAGCTAGTTTCAATGAGTCCTCTCTGCGCCAGTGCGTTCAAGTGAATGGACGCCTTCGAACGAGCGATGTTCGCCAAGTTTGAAAGGTCTTGTTGGCTGACCCTGATTTCATTCGCGGTTCCTGATCCTTGTATATTGCCGCGTTGTCCGCTCAGGCGCAGAAGCGTGGCGGCAATGCGCTGTCTTGGCCTTGTGAGTGTTAGATCGTTGGCGGCAGACATCGCCAGCAGTTGGTTCATTGAAGCCAGGAGGGCAAAAGCTTGCCAAAGTTCGGGTCGTTCGTCTGCAAGGCGGCGAAACGGTGAATAGGCAATACGCACAGCCTTCGTTGGCTCAGTCGCTTTCACTTCGATCAACCCGTCAACGCCGTTAATAAGTTCCGACTCTCCAAACCATGCACCTGCGTGGTAGATGTGAGCGAGGACAGGCTCGGTTTCTATGAACGCAACGCGAATCTGGACTTGTCCTCCCACGATGGACCACAGCCATTTCTGGGGACCACCAAGCGCATAAAGTGTGTCTCCGACGTCAAAGGTTTGAAACTCAGTTAGCCGCTTGAGTTTGTTGATCGATTCTTTCGAAACGCCGCTCAGCCAACGCGCCGCAAAAACGTCTGCTTCCATTTTCATGCCAATTGTCCCCCTCGGGACAGTATTATGCATCACAGGTCGTTAGCGTCGTCAAAACATTATTGATTTTGTGAAGCCTTGAGGGACGCGTCCCAGTTGTAAATCGCATTTTAGCAACGAAAGCGAATGGAAGTTTGCATGAAACAGACAATTACAACAACACTCGCAATTCTTCTTGGGTCATCCGCGATTGCTCAGGAAACACCCTTTCTCGCTCTGCCGTCCGAAAGCGCGACCTATTCACCCTACACCGAAGACGATTTCCCTGATCAAGTCTACTTCGGAGACACACATCTGCATACGGCACTATCGGCAGATGCAGGTCTTGCACTTGCGTCGCTGACGCCGGACGACGCCTACCGTTTTGCCAAGGGCGAAAAAGTGGTTTCTTCTCTTGGTGTTCCAGCTCGGCTCAAGCGCCCTTTGGATTGGCTTGTCGTTACGGATCACGCGGAAAACCTCGGACTGCCAGTTGCTCTCGAAACCAACGATCCGATCATGCTGAAGAATGCATGGGGTCGCGAAATGGTAGACGTCTACGCCCCCAAAACGATGGACTCGACACGCGCTGCCTATGTGAAGTGGTTTGAGCCAGTCGCAACGCCGGGAGCGCCTGATCCGATGGCAGGCACTGGGCTGGCTGAAAGCTATTGGGGCATGGCGACGTCAGCGGCGGAACAACACAATCAGCCCGGTTTGTTCACGGCCATGATCGGCTTTGAATGGACCTCCGCACCAGGTGGAAACAACCTGCATCGCAACGTCATCTTCCGCGACGGCAAGGACAAAGCGGATCAGATCGTGCCGCTGTCCTCTTTTGACACGGTCGATCCCGAAGACCTCTGGGACTGGATGCAGGCATACGAGGATACAACCGGCGGCAGGCTCCTCGCAATTCCTCACAACGGCAATCTTTCCAACGGCCTGATGTTCGACGACGTAACACTGTCAGGCGAGCCATTGACAGCAGAATACGCCGAGCGCCGCCAAAGATGGGAACCCATCTACGAGGTCACACAGATGAAAGGCGATGGTGAGACGCATCCGATGCTATCGCCGGATGACGGCTTTGCTGACTACGAGAAATGGGATACAGGCAGCTTTGGACCTGAGCGAAAAACACCGGAAATGCTGCCGCGCGAATATGCCCGCGAAACATTCAAGCGGGGCATCGCCTATGAAGCTGAGCTTGGCGTGAACCCATTCAAGTTTGGGATCATTGGCTCGACCGACAGCCACACAGGCTTGTCCACCGCACAAGAAGACAACTACTTCGGCAAGGTGTCAGCGTTTGAGCCCAGCAATGATCCCATTCGTTTTGCTGAGCCCATCGTCGGTATGCTGACCCCTGAAGACCCAACCGACGATATTGTCAGTTCGCAGGCGTCCGCTGCAGGTATTGCAGCCGTCTGGGCGACCGAAAATACGCGGGAAGGCATCTGGGACGCACTAAAAAGGCGTGAAGTTTACGCCACGACCGGCTCGCGCCTCCGGGTACGCGTCTTCGGCGGATATGATTTTGAAGAATCTGACCTTCCTCGATCAGACTTCGCGGCGCACGGCTACTTAAATGGTGTTCCCATGGGTGGTGAACTGGGTAGTGGGGACGGTCGTGCGCCGCGATTGCTCATTCGGGCACTGCGTGATCCGGATGGCGCCAATCTTGACCGGGTGCAGGTTGTGAAAGGCTGGCTCAACGCTGACGGAACGACAAGCGAACAGGTATTCGATGTCGCTTGCGGAGGGCGTGCATTGCTCGATAGCGGATGCGATGGCGCTGTTGGAAACACAGTGGACACGGAAAACGCAACTTGGACCAATGACATCGGTCAGGCGATCCTGTCTGCATTTTGGGAAGACCCCGACTTCGACCCCGCCCAATCCGCATTCTACTACGTTCGCGCCATCGAGATACCGACGCCACGCTGGACGACCTATGACAGCGTCATCTTTGGCGTGGATATTCCGGAAGGCACTCCGCTTCATATTCAGGAGCGGGCTTACACTTCGCCGATTTGGTACACACCGAGCTAAGGATCCAAAAATGAAAACGTTTTTTCTGTCCGCTTCGATTACTCTTTTGGTCTCAGTAGCGTCAGCGCAAGACAGTTTCGTTTCTGACAATGCTGAAGGTGTTCTGCAGGGACCTGCTTATTCCCCATATGCAAACCGAGGTTTTCCGACCAATGTCTACTTTGGCGATACGCATGTGCACACGGCCTTGTCCGGCGACGCGGGGGGTGCTGGGACGCGCTTGATGCCGAGGGATGCCTACCGCTTTGCGCGCGGTGAGCAGGTGACGTCGAACACCGGGCAGCCAGTGCAGCTTTCCCGACCGCTTGATTTTTACATGATTACCGATCACTCGGATGCAATGGGCGCAATCGCGGACGTCATTAAGGGCGCGCCGCATGTTCTCGCTGACGAACAAGGGCGAATGTTCCACGAGGGATTCAATTCACCCGATCCAAGGACACGCGTCGACACTGCACGCATGATGACGCGCACATTTGGTTCTGGCGAATTGTCAGAAGCGTTGAACTACCAACCGGGCAATCCAGCTTTCGCAGACGTCTGGCAAAGCATTGTCGAAGCTTCGGAAGAGTTCAACAACCCCGGAATATTCACCACATTCGCAGCATACGAGTGGACCTCTTTCGAAGCCGGAAGAACGCTTCATCGCAACGTGATCTTCCGAGATGGCCCAGAACGAACGTTGCAAATCGTGCCGTACACAACCACGCCTCCTATTGGGTCGAACGATCCCCGCGAACTGTGGAAGTGGCTTGAAAACTACGAAAGTAAAACTGGAGGTCGCGTTCTCGCCATTCCTCACAACGGGAACATATCAAATGGCTGGATGTTTCCGCTCAGAGACGACTTTGCAGGTGGTGAACCGTTGGATCAGGCTTACGCCGAAACCCGGCAAAAGTGGGAGCGTATCTACGAAACGACCCAGTTCAAAGGGGATGGCGAAACGCATCCAATGTTGTCTCCTGATGACGAGTTCGCAGATTTTGAAACATGGGACTTTGGAACAGGCGACGCCACTGAACGCAAAACTCCCGACATGCTTCCGGGCGACTACACCCGATCCGGCCTGAAACGCGGCTTGCTGTTGGAAGCCGAACTCGGTGCGAACCCATTCAAATACGGATTGGTCGGAGCGACAGACACGCATACTGGCCTGACGGCTTACGAAGAAGAGAACTTCTTTGGGAAGTTTCCGGCAGAAGAACCTTCTGCTGAACGATTTGAAGGCGTCGGAGCAAGATTTCCGGACGGTTCACCTGCTGTTCTTGGCTCGATGTTTCAAGCGTCCGGCCTGACAGCAGTTTGGGCAACAGAGAACAGTCGCAAAGCGATTTGGGACGGCATGCATCGTCGCGAAACATATGCCACGACGGGACCTCGCATGCGCGTGCGCCTCTTTGGCGGATGGGACTTTGACGAAATCGACGCACAGCGCCGCAACCTTGCTCAGATCGGCTACTCGAAAGGTGTGGCAATGGGTTCTGACCTGCGGCCGGGAGACGGGCCTCCGTCCTTCCTTGTCTACGCACTGCGAGACCCGATGGGCGCGAACCTTGATCGCATCCAGATTGTCAAAGGCTGGCTCGATGCAAATGGTGAACAGCGAGAGAAGGTGTATGATGTCGCTTGGTCTGATGGACGCGTACCCGGCGCGGACGGTAAACTGCCTGTCGTTGGCAACACGGTTGATCTGAGCATTCCCTCATGGACAAACACCATCGGATCACCAGAACTTGGAACAGTCTGGGAAGACCCTGATTTTGATCCCTCGCTTTCTGCCTTTTACTACGCCCGCGTTATAGAAATCCCCACGCCGCGCTGGACAGCCTATGACGCCGTTCGGTTCGACATCGACATGCCCTCTGATGTGCCGCTGATCACGCAAGAACGCGCCTATACATCGCCGATTTGGTACACGCCAAACTGAGAGGGAAAAGGTTCATGAGAAAAACTGCATTAATCTTGGTTGTTTGCCTGAGTGCCGCTGTTGCAAGCGCGGAAAACAAAGTGACGAGCAAAGCGAAAGACGCCGTCGAACCAAACTGCACTGTAAGCAAAGCAGCAAAGGGCGCGGCTATGAAAGCCACTGTTGGTGTGGGCAACCGCTGCGGAGCGGTTGAAACTGCGCGCGACGTGACTGGTGTGGACGGCAAAGCCAAAGACGCAAAGAAGAAGGTCTCAGATTGAACTCTTACTGTCGCTTCTTTGCCTTCACGCTTTCCGTTTTGGGGGCATCATTTACCGCTGCAAAAGTTCACGCGGTAGAAGGCGGATCTGGCGCCTACTTTCTAGGGACCCGAGACACGCTAGCGGGCATAGTCCCACCGCCGGGAACATATCTGTCTTTCACATATGATCGGTTGGACGGTAACGTGGATGGGCTCAGCGTGGGTGGCTTACCCATTCGCGCCAACGCGTCAGTGGATCTGAACCTTTATCGCGTGGGCTGGACCCAGTCGTTTGATTCACAGCTTTGGGGTGGCCAACCGGCGTTCAACCTCACCATACCATTTCCTGACGTAGGTCTTTCATACACGGCAGTCAGCCCTCCCATCGAAGGTGCACAAATTGACGACAGTACATCCGGCGTTGGTGATCTAAGCGTGACCGGCCTTCTTGGTTGGAACGAAGGTAACTTGTACTACAGTGCCGCATTTACGGTCTATGCGCCAACAGGTGAGTACAACACTGCGAGTATCGATGTTCAGTCCAGAAGTGTTGAAGCTGTGTCTGTCGGCAAGAATGTTTGGTCGTTCCAACCAACTGTTGCAGCTACATATTTAAATCCCGAAACAGGTTTCGAGGTGTCGGGAGCCGCCAGTTTACTTTTCAGCACCAAGAACGACGACACGGACTACCAGACTGCCCCAGCCGTCCAGCTTGAAGCTGCAATCGTGCAACGCATTCGTTCTGGATGGGGTTTCGGCGTCACAGGGTATGCCTATCAACAACTCGATGACGACAGCGGAGACGGCGCAGATTTTACTAAAGCCTTTCTCGGGACAAACAGTCTGAAAGCGCGTGTGTACGGAGCGGGTCCAATGATTGTCTATAGTGGAGGCCAGCTCTTTGGCGGGGACGTCAGTTTGAAAGCCAAATACGTTACCGAATTCGGCGCAAAACGGCGTTTGGAAAGCGATGTTTTCACATTAGCAATTTCGTTGGCATTCTGAAGAGGTGCGTGCGCCTTTTGGCTTTTAAAGCCATCTAGCCAATGGCTGTTTTGTCCGCATAGCGGTCGTTCGCTGAATTTTGCTGAGTGTCCGCACCGAGCCCTTCCCGACCGATGCAGCTTTTGTCACGAACGGGCAGAATGCCGACCTTACGGACCTTCGCTGCGGGCACGAGAAGTCAGAGTTCGCAGAAACCAAGGCGGTCAAGATGGGCGGCAAGCGGGAGTTCGCTGCGGATAGCATGGAGGTCTCCTTTCCCATCGATTGCTCCCCGCGAAGGGCTCGCCGGTTCATGCATCTCTTCGGCATTACCATTGGCGACCGAGGTTCCAAGAGATTGCGGTAGTCGAGAAGTCGCAGCGGGGTCAGGCTAATCTGCAGGCGCTCCGGCAATTTGGGCCTCTTGTGCCTCCTTATTGCGCCAATCTTTCGGGGATATGCCGAAGTTCCGCGTGAAGGCTCGGGTGAGTGCCGATGTTTCGGACAAGCCGACCAATTGGGCGATCTCCTTGATCGAATGATCAGATGTGGTGAGCAGTTCGGAGGCCTTTTCCATCCGCAGCCGGTTGATCACCTTGGACGCCGTTGTTCCGTAGGAGGACAAGCGCTTGTTCAGCACCTTGGTGGTGATGCTGCACATCCGGGCGGCCTCGCTCACCGTCAGCGCCGGATCGGACAGCCTTGATCGCACGAGAATTTCGAAGCCTTCGAGGTAGTCCAGGGGCACATCGACCTGAACCGGTTCTTCGATATCATTGTCGTGGTTCACGAGGAGTTCGGGGTTGATTGGAAGCGACAGCCAGGCCGCCGGAAAGCGGATGGAGAATCCCCTGTTGTTGCACTTGATGCCCCGCACGCCATGAAACTGCTCCGGCAGCAGGGTCGGATCGCAGAGGCGCAGAACAACCTGGGTTGGATCCCATCGGAAATCGAGAACACGGTGCAGCAGGGAGATCCAGATCCCGACGAGAAAGGCGTCCGAATGGCCCGGCGACACCTCGGGTTCGAAATTGCGACTGGTGGTGAAGTAGGCGTGTTCCTCCTCGATCAGGAGCCGGAAGGACACCGCGTTGCTTTCCTTCGAGACGATCTGGGTGAACCGGGTGAAGAAATCGCCAAGGGTCACCGACTGGCCGAGGAGCGCCCCACGCGGCAGGAACTTCAACAGGTCTGTCTGTTGTCCCGCCAAGGCGCAGATATCCGGCCGGGTGATGTCGGCGATGGAGGCCAGCGCCGCATAGACCGTGTCATGCGGGATGAACTCGGCCGGGTTCAGGACCTGTTCCTCGCTCAATCCATGCAGCCCGAGCGCAAAGGCCGGATCCGCATCGAGCCGCCGCATCATCGCTACGACGGGGCCGAGGACCGTAGCACGTACGAGGGACAAACCGTCCTTTTGTTCTCCTTGCGGCATCCACATCACCCTTTCGCTCTCCGACACGCTACGGGCGCGGGCGCCTGACGGCCAAGCAGAAATTGGCTGAAATTGACCGGATCGGGTCAGAAAAATGCACCACGGGATCAGCGGGTCAAAAGAATCTCGGGGCACATGTGCATAGTGGGAGGATCGGTCCGCAGGAAGACCGACCCCTGGGAGGACACCGAATGACAACACTCAACCTGAAGGCGTTGCTGCCGGCCATGTCAATGGCAATTGCGCTCACGACGCCTGCCATTGCGCAGGATATCCCCAACATTCCCTCGGAGGTCACGCTGTTCAAGAACGTGATGGTCTTCGACGGGGTGAATGACGGCTTGAAAGATGTCGACGTGCTCGTCGTCAAGAACAAGATTCACAAGATTGCAGAGGACATTCCCGAATCCGGCACGTGGGAAGTCGAAGTTCGAACGGGCGGAAGCAAGCGCCTGCCCGATCCTGTTGGCGGTATCGACGGCTATTCTTTCACCATCCAGACCGAACGCGGTATCGAGACCAAAGAGGTCGAGGTCAATGTGATCGACGGCGGCGGACGCACCTTGATGCCGGGACTGATCGACAGCCATGTGCATGTGAATATGTACAAGGATGGCACGATCCCGGGCCTTCAGGACACGACATGGGAGGAGATCGGCGCACGTTCTGCGGCCTTTGCGCAGGAAATGCTGGCGATGGGCTTCACAACCGTGCGCGACATGTGCGGTGCACATGGTGGACTTCGTGCGGTAATCGACGAGGGTTCGCTTCCGGGCCCGCGGATATACTCGTCCGGCGCCTGCCTCAGCCAGACCGGTGGTCATGGCGACTGGGGGATCGCCGGGCAACGCAAGAACGAAAGCAATCTTGAACGGCTGGAGATCACGCGGCTTGTCGACGGCCCTGCCGAAGTGCTCCACGGCGCGCGGCGGAACTTTGCGCTTGGGGCCAACTACCTCAAGATCATGGTCAGTGGTGGTGTGACCTCCATCAAGGACCCGATCTACCAGTCCGCCTTTACAGACGAAGAAATCGCCGCTGCCGTCGAGGTGGCCGGGGACATGGATTCCTATGTCGCCATGCATGTCTTCATGGATAGCGACCTGTCGCGCGCGCTCGATCTCGGGGTCAAAGTGGTGGATCACGGCCTGACCATAACGGAACCGACGATGCAGAAGCTGGTAGAGAAGGAAGCGTTCTTCTCGCCCAACCTGACCGCGTTGGCGCCCGAGGCGCTTGAGCATCCGATGCACCAGGACCCGACCTTCCCGCCGACGGCGAAGTTCCTCTGGTTGCGGAAAAACAGCGAGCAGTTGTTTGATCTGGTGCGGAAGTACAAGCCGAAGATGGTGTTCGATTCCGACTACGTGCTGCTGACCGGTGTGCCGTACCGGCAGTCGATGGACTTCACCAAGGCTTTCATGGCGCGTGAGTTCGGCAACCTCTGGGCCTTGCAGATGATGACCTCGAATGGCGGCGAACTGGCCGCACTGACGGGACGCGGAAACCCCTATCCCGAAGGCAAGCTCGGCGTGATCGAGGAAGGTGCCTATGCCGATATCCTCATCGTTGACGGAAACCCGCTCGAAGACATCACTGCCATCGGCGCTGTCGATACATGGTTCGATGCCGAGCCACGCGGGCAGGACGTGCCGAGCATTCGCGTCATCATGAAGGACGGCAAGTTCTACAAGAACACGTTGAACTGAACTTTCGGCGGGGCGCTGGCTCCGCCGTTAACATTGCGGAAGGGCAAACTTATGAAGCATCTTTTCAAGTCCACATTACTGGCGGGCGTGGTGTCGCTCGCTGCCGGCATGTCCTCTGCGCAGGACGAAGCGCTGCCGCAGACCCTGTTCACCAATGTCCATGTTTTTGACGGCGTGAACGAGGCGCGGATCGAAAACGCCAGCGTTCTGGTCGAAGGCAACCTGATCAAGGAAATTTCGACGGACGGGATCGAAGCGCCCAACGCAACCATGATTGACGGCGGCGGGCGCACGCTCATGCCGGGGATGCATGACCAGCACGTGCATTTGCTGGTGTTCAACCCGCTCAGTGACGGGTTGCGCCAGAACATCACGCCCTTCCATCTTGGTGGCGTTGCAACGATCCGGTCCGAGCGCATCCTGATGAACGGGTTCACGACGGTTCGTGACCTCGGCGGACCGGCAAAGTCCATCGCGCGGATCATCGATACCGGTATGTTCCCCGGCCCGAGGATCTATTCCTCGGAGGCCTTCATCACGCAGACATCGGGCCATGCCGATTTCCGCAAGCTGAACGACCGGCATCCAACCCTGTCGGGGCAAGGCCCATCGCATTGGGTCGACACGGACATGAGCTTCATCGCGGATGGCCCGGAGCAGATCCGCATGGCGGTGCGCGAGAACCTGCGGCGCGGGGCAACCCAGATCAAGGTCATGGTCAGCGGTGGGGTCACGTCCGAGTTCGACCCGCTGCATTCGCTTCAGTACCAGGCGGACGAGATCCAGATGGCGGTCAAGACCGCCGAGCAATGGGGCACCTACGTCACCTGCCACGTGTTCACCGAGCAGGCGATCCGCAACTGTATCGACAACGGTGCAAAGACCGTTGAGCACATCCCGTTCCTGACCAAGGAGGCCGCCGAGATCATGGTCGAAAAGCAGATCATGTTCGCGACGGCGGTAGCCCCGGTCTACTCGGTGACGACCGAACAGGCGGAAGCCTTCTACACGCCAGCCTCGTTCGCCAAATGGAAGAGTGTCCGTGACGCCGCCGCCAACATGATCGAGGTGATCCAGACGACACCGGGCATGATCGACCTCTACACTCTGGGCACCGATCTCATCAACAACTGGGACCAGACGCTTGAGCAGGACAAGAAGATGAACGACGAGTTCAAATACCTGCACGAGGCCAAGTTCAAACCCTTCGACATTCTGCGCATGGCCACATCGAACGGCGCCCGCATGAACCGGCTTACGGGCTTGAACAATCCGTATCAAGACGGCCCGCTCGGCGTGGTCGAGGAAGGCGCTTACGCGGATCTCCTGCTGGTCGATGGCAACCCGCTCGAAGACATCCTTCTTCTGGCCGATCCTGATCCCAACCTGAAGGTCATCATGAAGGACGGCGTGATCTACAAGAACACGCTGGACTGAGGAGAGCGCGGGGCGGTCTCCCTCGTCCGCCCCGCGTTTTTTTGCCCGACGCAATCATCCCGGAAGGACTGACCGTGAAACACCTCACTCTTGCCACTCTCATGGCCCTCTGCAGTTCGATGGCGGTTGCTCAGGAGTGCGACGTCGCGCTTCTCAACGGCCGCGTCATGGACCCGGAAACCAATCTTGATGCCGTGCGCAATGTCTGCGTGACCGGCGACAGGATCACCGCGATCACCGAAGATGCCTTGACGGGCAAGCGCGAGATCGACGTTTCCGGGCATGTAGTCGCGCCGGGATTCATCAACACCCATTCGCATTCCTTTGGCGGCTTCGATCAGAAGATGATGGCCCATGATGGCACGACGACGATCCTCGATACCGAGAGCGGCGTGGCGGATGCCGACCTGTTCTACGACAAGTACGAGGGCAATTCCTTTCTCAACTTCGGTTCCGGGATGGGGCACGAGGAGATCCGGCGTGTCGTGATGGATGGGGTTTCAGTCGAGCTGGCATCCGATCCGACCTACATCCTCAAGTCACGCGGTGCAGCCGAGGAAGAAGACGGACATGCCAGCTGGGCGCTGGATATTCCGACTGCGGATCAGCTCGTCGAAGTCATGACCATGTATGAAAAGGGTCTTCGCGCCGGGGCGATCACCGTCAACACGACGGTGGGATACATGGGATACAACACCTATCCGAAGGAGATTTTCGCGCTTCAGAAAATGGCGAAGAAGTATGACCGCTTCTTTGGCGCCCATACCCGTTTCGGTCCGACCGAGAGCCTGCCGCTCTACTATTCCCTGGGCGCAAACGAGGTGATCGCAAACGCCGTTGCGCTCGACGGGGCCCTGATCCTTTCCCACATCCAGAACCAGGGGTGGGAAGAAATCTACGAGCTTGCGCGCCGCCTGCAAATGCGCGGAATGACCATCTTCGCGGAATACTACCCGGCCATCACCGGCAATCCGAACATCGCGACACCGCAACTGCTGCCGGACAAGATCGAGGCGAACAATATCGTTCCGACCCGCGATATCTTCGATACCAGCACCGGCGAACTCTACGAGTCCGACGAGGAGTTCTTCCGGCAGCAGAAGGAGGATCCGAGCAAGCCGATTTTCATCACAGTCCGCCCCGAAGCAGACCTGGAGCGCTGGATCCACATGAAGGATATTGCGATCGCCAACGACATCGTCGGCTTCACCGTCGATGGCGAACCGCTGCCGATCGAGGCCGATTTCACGGAGTACGGGGGGCACCCGCGCAATGCCGGCACCTATGGCATCGTGTTCCGCGAGGCCCGTGAACAGGGCATCGCGCTGATGGAGATGGTGAACAACGCCTCCTACATTCCCGCGAAGTACTTTTCCAAGGTGGGCCTGAAGGCGATGCAGGAACGCGGCCGGATGCAGGAAGGCATGATCGCGGATATCACGATCTTCGACCCCGACACGATCACCGAAACATCATCGATGAAGAAGGGCATGAACGGCTCCTTCACCAAGGGAATCCCCTACGTTCTGGTGAGCGGGCAGGTCATTATCGACGACGGTGTCGCTAATATCGACCTGCGGCCCGGGCAGCCGATCCGTTACCCGGTCATCGAAGGGGGCGAGATCGATCTGGACCTCGGGGACAAGGAATTCACCTGGCACGCCGACATCGAAACGCCAGAGGATGAGCATTCCGAGTTCCCGCTCCGCCCTGCCGAGCTGGAACACTCCATTCCCGGAGCTCCGGGGCATTGAACCCACAAGAACGGTCAGGGCAGCCATGCTGTACTGACCACAACATCGAAGCAATTCCGGGTGGCAAGATGAACAGGATCCTTCTTTCGACAGCCCTTTGCGTCTCTGCGACAGTTGCAGCGGCGCAGGACACAAAAGACATGCGCACCTTCCTGTTTATCGGCGCATCCAACAGCGCCGCCTGGGAGATGCAGATCGCCAATCCCGGGGACCGCGCGGCCTCGGTGAAGGGTGGGATCGAGGCGCTCGGCGGCGAGCTTTTGAGCTACTATTGGGGGCTTGGGAACGGGAAGAACTACATCACCGTCGCCCTGCCGGACGACCCCACCTTCATCCAGGCCTTCTATGTCAGCCGTCTCGGTGACGGGTTGCTGGAGGATTACCAGATGATCGAGTTGATGAGCAGCGCCGACATGGCCGAAGCCCTCGCCCGTGTGCCGGAGATCAAGGCGCAGGACGATCTCAAGTAACCGGACTGCACACTCGGGACGATCCAGAAGGGAACATCAAATGAACTTCAGCCCTGTGTGTGTCGGCGGAGTCGTATTATGCAAATAGTTGCCATTGGCCTGCTGTCCGCCTTCTTTCTCTTCGCCAGTTCGATCAAGATCCTTGGCTGGCAGAAGCTCATCTTCGAAACGCAACTGGCGATGTTCGTCAAATACGGGCTGAACCGTCAGATCATGGCGCTTGTCGGTGGTGTCGAGCTTTTCGGGGCGGTGGCGATCTGGTTTCAAGGCAGCTTGCTCGGGCCGCTCGGGGCCGCTGCCCTTCTGGGCACGTCGCTTGGCGCAATCGGTTGTCATCTGATCTGGGACACTTGGAAAGACGGTATGCCTGCCATGATCACGGCTACGCTTTCGGCCTTCGTCCTCTGGACGGGCCGGGATGTCGTACTGGCGATACTTGCATGAGCGGGCCGAAGAAGAATCAAGAGCAACAAGAGAGACCTCATATGGGACAGGCAAGGCTTCTCGGTACGGTCATCGTCGCTGGCTTCTGGTTATCAACCGGAGCCTTGGCGCAGGAAAGCCGGCCAACGTCCGCCCTGGAGGCCGCCGCAGCGGTCTCGCTCGGTGGCCCGGCATCCACGCAGGCCCAACTGGAACAAGACCGAGTGCGGCGGTTGCAGGACTCTCGCTGGCCGGGGCTGGATGCGGCATTGGACCCCTTGGAGGCATCGCGGCAACGCTTTGCCGAACGCACCGGCCTGAACCTCTCCTTCGACTACCAGGCCTATTACCAGTCCGCGACCGAGAGCCTGACCGATATCGACGAGGCCGCCTTGGGCCAGGCGCGCATTCTGGGCCAGTGGTCGCTGCTCAATCGCGGCGGCGAAAATCCCGGGCAATTGGTCTTCACATTGGAGAACCGCCATCTGCTCGGCACGGACATCGCGCCAAGCGGGCTTGCCGGGGAAATCGGCTATGCGGGCGTCACCGCAACGACATTCAGTGACACCGACACGACCCTCTCCGTCGCCTACTGGTCCCAGACGCTCGCTGGCGGGAAGGCCGGTTTCGTGGCCGGCCGGATCGATCCGGGAGACTACTCGGACATCCTCGGCTACGTGAACCCACGCACGACTTTCTCCAATTTCTCGATCCTGTTCAGCCCGGTCCTGCCGATCCCCGATCCCGGCTTCGGCATTGCGGGGGGCGGTTTCCTGACCGACCAGATCTATGCCCTCGGTGTCCTGTCGGATGCAAACGGCTCGCTGACCGATGTCGAGTGGTTTCCCGGTGGCCCCGAGTTCTACAAATACGCCGAGATCGGATGGACGCCCGAACGCTCGAAGCGCTTTCTAACCAACGTTCACCTCGGGGTATTTCACGTCGATGAACGCACCGAGGCAGGCGTGCCGGAGAGCTACGGGGCGATCCTGTCTGCCAACCACACGATCAACGAGGAATTCATGATCTACGGACGCCTCGGCTGGTCGGAGGGTGAGGCGCCGATCGCCCGACGCGCAGCCAACGCTGGACTTCTATGGCGGCCGGGCCTCTATGACGACCTCTTTGGGTTTGGCGCGACCGTTGCGGACCCGGTAGATGAAACGCTCGACACCCAGACCACAATGGAGGCCTTCTATCGGTTGGACCTGTCGGACAATGTCGCCCTGACGGCGGACGTCCAGCACATGATCAACCCGGGCTTCAACGATCAGGACACGACCGTTTTCGGCTTGAGGCTGCGGATCAATCTTTGACCTGAGTAGCGGCGGATAGAATGCCGTCTGGTTGGGAGTGTCGTGCCTGCGCCGGAACGGCCCATGCAGCCATCGCGGCCAAGGAGGCGACCCCTTGGATGATTGGCATTGCGTCAGGCGAAAGTCTTGACGGCAGAACAACCGTCGAATTTGGCTTGTTGCTCTGCAATGTCAGCCATTCCAATGAAGCTGTCGGATGCTCTCAAGCGGGGGCATGGCGGTTCGCTTAGATCTTTCCACAGAAGGCGGCCACGGAGGTCGCCACCGTCAGAAAGGTTGGAACCGATGACAAACACCCTCAAGAACACCGTATTCGCCGCCCTTGCCGCCTCACTCGCCCTCGCTGCCCCGATGGCCGCCAATGCCGGTGACATCGGTGAGAAAGCCCTCAAGGGCGCTGTGGCCGGCGCCGTGCTGACCGAAATCACCGGCGGCGACGCCAAGGACGGCCTGGCCCTCGGCGCAGCCGCCGGTGCGCTCGGTGGCAAGATCGCCGAAGACCGGGATCGTCAAGATCGCAAGGACGATCGCAAGAAGGGTGGCAACAAGCACAAGCGCTGATCCCGCAACGAGACAACCGGAACGGTTTACCCCTTCCAACCGACGCTGGAGAGATCCGGCATCTGCTTCAAACCCGTTAGGCCTCATGCCTGCCGGGTTTGTTGCGTCAGGGTGGTTCAGGAAGACGGAGAAACGTGAAAGTGCGGGCCTATGATCCGAGCAGTCCGGCCTCTACTCAGATCGTTCGCCCTATGCCAGGGGCGCTTCTGTTGCTGGCTGCTCCCTGAAGTCGCTGGGGGGCTGTCCGTACCATCTTCGGAATGCCGTGCTGAAGGTACTGGCGTCGCTATATCCGAGAAGATAGGCGATCTCGGTGAGCGGAAGCGTGCTGTTGAGCAGATAGTCCCGGGCCAGAGCCTTTCGCAGATTGGCGACGACCGCTGCGAAGCTCGTGCCCTCGTCGGTCAGTCGGCGGGCCAGCGTTCGGGCGCTCATCCCAAGTTCCGCCGCAATTGCGTCCTGCTGGGCCGTGCCGGCTGCAAGACGCGCCGTGATCTGCCTCTCAACAACCCGGGCCACACTGTTGGGTGTCTGCGGCATCCGAGCCAGCGTGTTCTCGCAAATGACCGAAAGCGTCCGCTGCAAGTTGTCGTCGGCCGTCAACAGCGGCACATCCATATCAGCCGCCTTGAAGGCAATGCTGTTCTCCGCGGCACCAAACAGGACATTGCAGCCAAAGAACCTGTCGAGGGCCTCGGTGCCGGTCAGCCGCTGATGCGCGAACCGAACATGCGTCGGACGGATTTGCCGATTGGAGTAGTCCCGCAGGGCGAAGACCGTGCCAACGGCTCCAAACTCGGCATATTGCCCGGTCGGAACGCTTGCTGGCACATCGTAGTGCCAGGTCAGCCGGGTGGTTTCCGGGCCTTCTTCCATGGCCGTCTTGCTCGCGTCACCGATCACGCGCTGAAAACGGGTGATGTTTCGAAGGTAACCGCCAACGGTAGGTGCCGAAACGCCGACATAGGCGAGCAACCCGGCCTTCCTGACCAGGTCCGGCGACTGTGCCAGGCGGTATCCGACAAGGTCGTCCCTGGTAAAAGCGCTCGCCTTTTCAAACAACCAGGCAGTCTTGTCGAAGGACCAGCGAGCATCCGGGTCTTCGAGTTGAGATCTGGTTATCCCGAACTCCTTTCGGATATCCCGCTCGGAAAGGCCTGTTTTCTTCAACTCACCGACAATGATCTGTCCCCAGATTGCGCTGTGTTTTGGAATCTCGGATTTCATTTCTGGTCCGTAGTCTCGGTGTCTGACGTGTTGCGCCACGTTAAGGCCCGTCTGACCTTCTTGCCAGTTGCCAAAGCCAACGTTCGAACAACGCAACGCCCGTTTCGTTCAATAGCCCACCGTTTCCTTGTGCAGCGTCCCGTCCGCGTCGCGGCGGTAATGCTTGCCGCCGGTCTTTGGGTCCACCAACTGGATGTTGGTGTATTTGATCTGTTTAGGATCCATTACGGCGTTCCTTCCTGTTGCGCCTACAGAAGCTTGTGTTGCGGGCAATTCATCGTTTTCCTGAGTGTTTCGGCGGCTCGGGCAGAGGCGATCACTGTTCGCGTCACTGATGCCCCTCCGAAGCAGCACTTATTTCCCTCACGCTCGCTGGTTCAGGAGCGCCAGGTCCAGATCACGCGGCATCGTCTCGCTCCTTTGGCTGGATGCGGTTCCGTTCCTTGAAGGCGTCGATGCTGGCGCGGTCGATGCGCGTGACGCGCCCGTTCGAGTAGCCGGTCAACTCGCCGCTACTGAGCCAGCGCCAGACGGTCGAGGACGACACTTGCAACTCGCGACAGGTTTCCTTGACGGACAGGTCCGAGGATTGATTTGGGGTAGGGACCGGGGCGCTCATGCTGCGTCTCCTGCCACCTTAGCCAAAAGGGCAGGGTCGGGCACGTAGGCGTTGTTCGCCTTGTACTCATCTAGTGAGGTTCGAGTGATGCGCTCTTGCTTGCCTACGAAGTAAGTAGACAATTGCCCGGACGCTATCAGCTTGCCGACCGCATTACGCGAGACGTTCATCTCAGTGCATGCCTCGGCGATAGTCAGGTCAGGCTCTCTAGCCATGTGTCACTCCATTAATTAGGTCGTGACACTTGGCTAACAGGGGGTGTTCCAGATGGACGAATTCGTAACTCAGTTACGCGCAAACTATCTTTTTAGCGGTCCATTTTTCTTGAATTCCGCTCGTATCCAGCGGGCTATGCTGCCCTCGGAAGGTAGTTTCGCCACCTCATCCGCAGTCCGTTCTAACGACATCTCATCATAAACCCGTTCCGCGAGGTGTTTCGCCGAACCTGCCATGTTTGGGCTGCGTTCAACTATCGCCATCGCTCGCCTAATCACCTCGTCATGGTGAGGACGACGACCGGGGCGGGCGTTCTTACCGCGCGCGCTGTTGCGCTCGCTCAGGACACTTTGCACTGCCGTGTAAGCCGATTCTGCCTCTATGTGATCCTCTCGGGGGTCAGGTCCGTCTAGGTTCAGCAGGCGCAATTTGATGAAGTCCAGCGCACTCACTTTACCCGGTGGCAGCGCCGCCAGCCGCTCGGCTTCTTCGCGGCTCACTTTCAGGCGGCGCATGATCGTGGCCGAGGTATCGACGCGCTGGGCGTCGGCGAACGGGTTGGGTTTCGGGTTGGTCATGCCCGTCCCTCCGACAACTGCACCACGCTCTCAGCGGTGAGCCCGTCGAGGAAGTCCGCCCATTTCTGCCACCATTCGGCGGCGGGCTGGTTCAACTCGGATAGCTGATAATGCGCGTCCGCCTCGCTGGTGTCAGGGCTATGTGCGGACAGGCGGTCGCGGATGTCCTTGCCGCCACCGTTTTCGGCAACCCAACTAAGCAGCGCCTTACGGTTGGCGTGGCTGGTGTAGTCGGTGGGCAGGCTCAACTCGTCGCGCTGCCGCGCCCAATTCAACGAGACAGTCTTGCGGCCACGACGACCGAACACACGACCCTTTCGCGTGGGTTGGTTGCGCAGCAACTCGACCGCCTGCGCCGAGAGCATGACCAGATGTTCTTTCTTGGCTTTCATGCGCTGGGCGGGAATGGTCCAGCGTCCATGTTCAAGGTCAATCTCCGACCACTCAGCGCCCAGCGCCTCGCTGATGCGGGTGCCCGTCAGCAGTTGCAGGCGCATGATGTCCCGGTCGATGTCTTGCAGTTCGTCAAGGCCCCGGACCATCGTGCGCAGTTCGGACATGGACGGGCGGTAGTCCTTGATCTGTGATTTCGGGGTCTTATCCAACTGCGGGACCGGTACGCCTGCGGGCATCATTTTCTTCTCGCTGGCCCACTTGAACATGCTTGCCATCGCCATGCGGATGTTGTGCGCCGCACCGGGCTTGTCATCTATCAGGTGGGTAAACGTCGCGTTCAGGGCCTCCACGTCCAGCGCGCCGAGGCGCATGCCGCCATGGTTGGGCAGAACGTTCTTGGTGAGGATGTTCTCTGACCGCCGCCACGACTTTGTGCCGCGCGTCTGCATGGCTGTGATGTAAGCCTCGGTCAGTTCGTCCAGCGTCGTTTCAGACCGCTTGTCGGCGACCTTGGTGACGGGCTGCGCCCACGCCTCTCGTGCCTCGGCAAGGCTCATGGCGGGGTAGTGCCCGAGGGTGATTTGTCGCTGCCGCTTGCCTTTCTGGGTGCGGTAAATCCAACGCTTGCCCCGCGTGGTGGCTACAAGCGTAAGGCCCGCATATTGCGGGTCCGAGAGACGCCGACCGGGTTTCAGGCGGCGGCAGGCCAGATCAGTCAATTCCTTGGCAGCGGTTCCGTTCGCCTGTTCGAGGGCAAACGCAACACTGGCGCGCAGTTCCTTGCGGATGCCCGTGTCGAGTGCAGCCTGCATCAGGTCAGCAACAACCTCGCGGGGGTCGCGGTCGTCCTGATCCACGAGACTTGCAACTGAGGTCAGAAAGTCAGATGTGTTCTTTGTCATGGCCGTGTCCTTATGCAGTTCGGTCGTGTCAGTCGGGCGGGTGTTGGCGCATCCCCCGACACCTTGGATTTAGCAACGCCATCGCACCGCTACCAGCCCTTCGTCACTGATGCGTCACTGTTGTGGCATGATATCCACGCGGGTTGAGTGGGTCTGACAGGGGCAGTGAAACGGTTTGGTGATACAAGCAAACGCCTGTTTTTTAGGTATTTTTCCATGAATTTGCAGGGGGTTCGCTGGCGCGGGGTATGAGAACGCCCGGTTGCGGGTTATGTGTGTTGGGTCGATTTGGCAGGTAGGGGGGCTGGTGTCAAGGGCAGGAGCGAGGGGCCAGCCCCTCGCGCACCCCGAGGTATTTAGAGCCAGATGAAGAGGGATCCGGGAATTGCACTTGGGTACGTGGCGTGCATGATGCTGCGAAAGGAAAGAGGATTTCATGGTAACGACAAGTTTTCTGGAGACGGCGCAGGGCCGTCGGTTGGCCTATCACAAAAGCGAGGGCGCGGGACCGACCATCGTTTTCCTGGGCGGTCTGAAGTCTGATATGGAGGGCACCAAGGCCGTGCATCTGGAGGCCTGGGCGCAGGCGCGGGGACAGGCGTTTTTGCGGTTTGATTACTCCGGGCACGGTGAAAGCTCGGGGGTATTTACCGATGGCTGTATCGGCGATTGGCATGAGGACGCCGTTTCGGCGGTGGCGGCGCTGACCGACGGGCCCCTGGTCGTCGTAGGGTCTTCGATGGGGGGATGGCAGGCATTGTTGCTGGCCAAGACGCTGCCAGATCGAATTGCGGGCATGGTCACAATCGCCGCCGCGCCGGATTTTACCGAGGACGGGTATTGGGCGGCATTCAGCGATGAACAAAAAGCCGCTTTAGACAGCGTTGGTCATGTCGAACTGCCCTCGGACTACATGGAGCCCTACATCATTACCAAACGAATGATCGAGGACGGACGGCGGCGATTGGTCCTTAGAGACCCGCTTTATCTGCCCTTTCCGGTGCGTTTCCTACAGGGAACAGCGGACACGGCGGTGTCGACGGAAACTGCGGTGCGGTTGCTGGATCACGCGACCGGGCCGGACATTCGCTTGCTGCTGGTCAAGGACGCAGACCACCGCTTTTCCGACGGGCCTTGTCTGGGGTTGATCGAAAACGCGGTTTTAGACGTGTTGGGGGCTAACTAATGCGGCGCTTTGGTTGGGTTCTGGGGAGGATTCTTCTGGCACTGATCGTCGTCGGGGGTCTGATCTTTTGGTTCGGACCGCGAGAGGATGTCGACCTGAATCCAAGCTTTGAGTCCCGCAAATTTGGCGAAGGGGTGCAGGTCTATTTTGAAAGCACCGAGGCGTCGTTTGATGACATTGTTCCGGGCGTCGAAAAACGTGTGATCTGGCAGGACAGATTCAAAGAACAGCGCACACCTTATTCTGTTCTATACATCCACGGATTTTCAGCCAGTTCCGAAGAAATCCGGCCCGTTCCAGATCTGGTGGCTGACGCGCTTGAAGCAAATCTTGTTTACACGCGATTGCAAGGCCACGGCCGCGATGGGCCCGCCATGGCGGAAGGCACGGCAACGGGCTGGATGCAGGACACAGCCGAAGGTCTGGCTGCGGCGCGCGCTGTTGGGGAAAAGGTCATCGTCATCTCGACCTCGACCGGCGGCACATTGGCGGCGGCGGTGGCGCTGGACGCCAACCTTAGTCAGAATGTGGTCGGGATGGTTTTTGTATCCCCGAATTTCGGGGTGAACACCGCGGCGGCATGGGTGCCGACATTGCCTTGGGCGCGGCATTGGCTGCCGTTGCTTATGGGGCAAGAAAGGGATGTATCAGGGCCGGATCCAGAAAAGAACACGTATTGGTCCGCTGTCTATCCCTGGGAAGCCGTCGTACCGATGTCCGTTCTGGTGGATACGGTTTATGCACTGGATTTCTCGCAGGCATTGGTACCTGCGTTGTTCTGGTTCTCGGACGATGATCAGGTTGTGCGCCCCGACAGGACACATAAGGTCGCCGAGGCCTGGGGTGCTCCTGCAAGGGTCGAGTTGGTCAAGATGGGGCCGGGGGACGATCCCGCGTCACATGTCATCGCAGGGCGGCTGATGTCACCGGGGCAGACCGATGCCGCCGTCACGGGTATCCTGGAGTGGTTGAAAGAGCTTGGGGTTCAGTGAAGCCTGATCAGAGGTAAGGAGATAGAATGCGAAAACCGGGAAGCATGTGGAGCCTCGAGACTTTGGGTCGCGTCCGCTTGTCCCGGCACTTCTTCATGCGTGACTTTCTGTATTCCGAGATTGGCAATTTTCACCAGCAACAGAACATCCCTGACAACCCGGATCTGGCGATTGAAACAGGGCGTGCGTTTTGCGAATCCCTGCTGGACCCATTAGAGGAAACCTTTGGCCGCATTGCCGTGCGGTCAGGGTACAGGTCGCCGTCGCTAAACCAGTTCGGCAATGAAAACCGGCTAAATTGCGCCCGCAATGACAATCCGTTGGAATGCCATATCTGGGATCGCGGCGAAGGCGATGCGCGGATCGCCGGAGCGTCAATCGTCATCCCCTGGTTTGCGGATCAATACGGGCAGGGGCGAGACTGGCGGGATTTAGCGTGGTGGATGCATGATCACCTGAACTATTCCGAGATTTGGTTCTTTCCGAAACTTTGCGCGTTCAATCTTGTGTGGCGGCCCAAACCAATGCGCAGGATTGACAGCTACATTGCCCCGCGCGGATGCTTGCTAAAGCCGGGTGCCGAACCCGGTGAAGACAAATCCGAGCGCCAGAGGCGTTACGTGGATTTTCCCGCATTTCGGGCCATCGCCTATCCGTAAAGTTTCCCTTGCCCGGCCGTGGCAAACCTTCCATCCTGAAGAAAAAGCAAAGAGTTCGGAAAACCGAGCAAATGGAGGCCCCTGCGTGATCGAGCCGCTGGTGTTCTTGCCTGGATTGATGTGTGATGCCCGACTGTTTCGCCCGCAGATCGAGCTGTTGTCCCGTACGAGGGCGGTGACCGTTGCGCCCATTTCTGGTGGCGAGCGCATCGAAGAAATTGCTTCGGGGTTATTGGACCAACTGCCGCATCGCTTCGCGCTGGCCGGACTCAGCATGGGTGGGGTCGTGGCTTTGGAATTGATCCGGAGAGCGCCGGAGCGAATTTCACGCCTGTGTCTGATGGCGACTGACGCTCAGGCCGATACACCGCAAATAGCCGCCAGTAGAGAAGATCTGATCATCGCGGCCCAAGGCGGGCGTTTGGAAGACGTGATGCGCAAACTTGTGGGGTCGGACGCTCTGGCACCGGGGCCGAAGCGTATTCCCATTCTCAATGATCTTTTGACGATGGCCGAGGGGCTGGGCTCTGAGGTATTTGTGCGTCAGATGCGGGCATTGCAGCGCCGCTCGGATCAGCAGGCCGCTTTGCGGAAAATCAAGGTTCCTACCTTGGTTCTGTGCGGCACGCATGACACTCTGACACCGGTTCGACGGCATTCCTTTATGGCCGATCTGATACCAGAGGCTGAGATACTTGTTCTTGAAAACGCGGGACACCTTTTGACCCTGGAAGCGCCAGATCAGGTCAACGAAGCCTTGCACACCTGGCTGAGTGCACCACAGCGTTTCGATTACGGATAAAGTGCGGCACGTTCGTCTTTGGATATCACGACGGGCGCCGCGACGGGTTCGCCGGTTTTCCTGTCGAAAAACGGTGTATTCTTCCAACGGCCAGACAGACGCGAAATCGCAACACGGCGTATCAGTCCGAAAGCGGCGAACCTAATCTTTTCGTGCTTTTGTTTGCCATTGGGCCGAGGCACAAATCCACGGGTTGTGACAGGACCCAAATCAGAAATGTCATCGGTGATCCTGCGCACCAGAAAACCGGCAAAGGGAAGTGATGCCCCTGGTGGCGTTGTCGCCAGCGGTGTGTTGCAGCAGTTGGCATACCATCGCAGCATGCCATTGGGGCTGAGCTTCATGGCCGCCAGGAATTGGCCGCCAGCGGAAATCTCAATTTCATCAGGCGCCATCTGCAGAATATCGACGGCTCCGGGCGCGGGGTCCGGTTGTTTGAAGTACAATTGCGCGGCCCGGCAATCGTGGCAGAAACACTCGACATGCGTCCCTTGCCGGACACCCCTTGCCGATATGCGCCCCTGCAGACTGCCGCACCGACAGGAAAAGGCGAGACCGCTATGCGCAGGCTCGCTCATGTCGCTCAGGCTACTTTGTTGGTATTCGCGGCGCGTCGGCGCGTCTTGCGGCTGTTTTCATTCATGAAATCAATCACAAGCGGGCGGATGTTGTCACGCCAACTGCGGCCTGCGAATATGCCGTAATGGCCTGCGCCGGGTTCCACATGGCTTGCCTTCTTGCTGTCGGGCAGGCCGGTGCACAGATCAAGCGCGGCGATACACTGACCAGGGGCCGAAATGTCGTCATTTGCCCCTTCGACCGTTTTCACTGCAACATTGGTGATCTTGGACATATCCACCTTGTGGCCAGCTACGACAAACTCGTTCCGGGCAATCTCGCGGTTCTTGAAGACGCGCTCGACGGTCGACAGGTAAAACTCGGCGGTCATGTCCATGACTGCCAGATATTCGTCATAGAAGCGATTGTGCGCATCCAAATCCGAGGCTTCCTCGCGAATGACACGTTGAATCTGATCCGAAAACGCCTTGGAGTGCCGTTCGGCGTTCATGGACATGAAAGAGGCCAGCTGCAACAGGCCGGGATAGACCATGCGGCCAACGCCTTTGTATTTGAAGCCAACACGCTGGATCATCGTCTCTTCCAGCTGCCCCATTGTCACGCGCCGCCCAAAATCCGTCACATCGGTTGGGGTCGCATCCGGATCAACCGGCCCACCGATCAGGGTTAGAGTGCTGGGCTGGGCTTTTGGTTCGACTTCGGCCAAATAGGCTGTGGCCGCAAGGGTCAGAGGCGCAGGCTGACATACTGCAACAACATGCGTGTCTGGGCCTAGCTCTTTCATAAAATCGACAAGGTATAGGGTGTAATCCTCGACATCGAACTTGCCGGCAGACACAGGAATATCGCGCGCATTATGCCAATCGGTGATGTAGACTTCGCAATTGACCAAAAGGCTTTTGACAGTCGAACGCAGCAGCGTTGCATAGTGGCCCGACATCGGGGCGACAAGCAGCACCTTGCGCGGTTGTTCTTCGCGGCCGTTGACGCGAAAATGGACCAGATCGCCAAACGGGCGTTCCAGAACCGTTGTAATTTCGACCAGATGGTCTTTGCCGTCTTCGCAGGTGAAAGTGCGGATGCCCCAGTCGGGCTTCACAACCATGCGTTGGAAGGTGCGTTCTGTCACCTCGCCCCAGGCCGCCATCCAGTTGAAAGCGGGGTTGGGAACCATGGAAAACATCGGGTAAGAGGCCATCGCGCTGGCTGTGGCACCAAGCCATTGGTTGGTGTTGCGCATGGTTTCCATAAGGTCGTAGGTCATCATATAGCGCATAAATGGGGCCTCCTGAGTGTCAGTCTGATAGTTCGGACCATTCGTCGCTTTGCCCCCCAGCACCCACGACGTTATTCTGCATAGCAGCGAGGTTAGGGGGGAATTGTTAAAATGACAACAAGTGAAGACCAAATGCCAGACGTATCAGACGAACACATTGAACGCCTTAAAGAAAATATGGAAAAGGTCGAGCAACTCTCGAAGCGTTTGATTGAGGTCATGGCTACTAAAAAGCCTCACACACCTGCATTAGATGGCCCGAATCAAGAGCTTTTCGCACGAGCAGCAACGGCATATTGGGCCGAAGCTTGGCAAAATCCCGCCAAACTGTTGGAGCAGCAGATAGAATTCTGGGGAAAGTCTGTTCTGAACTTTGCTGAAGCGCAGCGTGCGTTGACAAAAGGCGAAGCGGATGACGAAATCTCCTCCCCCGGAGACAAGCGCTTCTCGAACCCCTTGTGGGAAACCAACCCCTATTTCCGTTTGATCCGTCAACAATACCAAACCAACGCCCAGGCTATTGCGCAAGCTGTCGCTTTGGTCGACGATCTTGATACCAAGGACAAGCGGCGCTTGCAGTATTTCTCGCAACAGATCATCGACATGATGGCGCCGACCAATTTTCTGGCGACGAACCCTGATGCTTTGCAAAAAGCGGTCGAGACAGAAGGCCAATCGTTGATCAAAGGGCTGGAGAACCTTGTTGCCGACCTGGAAGCCAACGATGGCGAACTGGTGGTAAAGCTGGCGGACGAAAATGCGTTCGAGGTCGGCGGAAACCTGGCAACCTCACCGGGTGAAGTGGTCTATCGCAACCGGATGATGGAGCTGATTCAGTACAAGCCTGCGACAGACACTGTCTACGAGACACCAATCGTCCTGTTCCCGCCCTGGATCAACAAGTTTTATATCCTGGACCTCAAAGCACAGAACAGCATGATCAAGTGGATCACCGAGCAAGGCTACACCCTATTTGTTGTCAGCTGGGTCAATCCGGATGAAAGCTATGCCGAAACCGGCATGGAAGATTACATTCAGGACGGCTTTTTGACGGCAATCGACGTTGCCAAGAAGATCTGCAAGGTCAAACAGGTCAACGCGGTCGGCTACTGCATCGCGGGCACTACTCTTAGCCTGACTCTTTCGCTGATGAAGCAGCGCGGGGATAAGTCGGTCAAATCAGCCACGCTGTTCACGGCATTAACGGATTTTTCTGATCAGGGTGAATTCACGCCTTTCCTGCAAAACGACTTCATCGACGGGATTGAGGAAGAGGTGAACAAGGAAGGCGTGCTGCGCTCGTGGATCATGGCGCGCACGATGTCGTTCCTGCGGTCACGCGACCTGATCTATGGACCAGCCATTCGCAGTTACATGATGGGCGAGGTGCCTCCGGCCTTTGATCTGCTCTACTGGAACGGCGATGGCGCGAACCTTCCCGCGAAAATGGCCGTCGATTATCTGCGCGGCCTGTGTCAGCGTAACGAGTTCGCAACAGACGGTTTTGAGCTGTTGGGACACAAACTGTCCGTCAGCGATGTAGATGTGCCTTTGATGGCCGTTACATGCGAAACCGATCATATCGCTGCCTGGAAAGACTGCTACCGGGGCGTTCAGAAAATGGGATCGCGTTCGAAGACTTTCGTGGTTTCCGAGTCGGGCCATATCGCAGGCATCGTGAACCCTCCGAGCAAAAAGAAGTACGGACACTACACCAATCCAGACCTGAAACTGGATTCCGACACTTGGCTTAAGGAGGCAGACTTTCATGAAGGGTCCTGGTGGCCGATGTGGGACGCATGGCTGAAGAAACGGTCCGGGAAACAGGTGCCCGCACGCGTTGCCGGCGATTCGGAATACCCAAGCCTAGCTCCGGCTCCGGGTACCTACGTTTTGGCAAATCCAAACGCCTGATTTCATTTTGAAACTTAAATTTTTCTGCATCGCAGCAAGAAAAAACTTGCAATGCTGCGATGCAGCAATCATATTGTCCTCAAGCTGATGAAGCCCGGGGTGGGCCCGGACCGGCTAAAAGGATTAGGACAATGGCAAAGACCCAAGACTTTAGCGCGATCATGAAAGACATGATGGGCGCATTCCCGGTGGACACCACCGCAATGGAAGACGCATTCAAATCGACCGCTTCGCTGAACGAAAAGCTGTCGGGCGTTGCTTTGGAAGCTGCTGAGAAATCGGCCGAGATCTCGAACAAATGGACCAAGGACACCCTGGCCAAGCTGACCGAGATGTCGAAAGCAAAGACAGAGCCTGCTGACTACGCAAAAGCGGCAACCGATTTTGCAAGCGCGTCGGCTGAAGTCGCAGCTGAAAACCTGGCTGCTTTCGCTGAAATCGCGAAAAAAGTTCAGACCGAAACCGTCGAGCTGCTGATGGCTGCTGGCAAAGACGCTGCAGAAGAAGCAACTGCTGCTGTCAAGAAAGCAACCAACGACGTGACCACTGCTGCTAAGAAAGCCGCAGCGGCCAAGTAAGAACGTCCGCGATAGGCACCTTATCCTCCCTAAAGGTGCAATCGCGTTGGGCAGGTCCATTGACCTGCCCTTTCTTTTTGTGCTGCAGTCGCATAACCTGTGCTGCAACGCATCATCCTTGGGGAGGGTACCCGGTGTCGGACCAAGAAAAACCGCTGCTGATCAAGCGCTATGCCAGCCGTCGGCTGTATAACACCGAGACCAGCGATTACGTGACGCTCGAAGATATTGCGGGGTTTATCCGTGATGGGCGCGAGGTTCAGATCATCGACCTGAAAACCGGGGATGATCTGACACGTCAATATCTTCTGCAAATCATTGCTGAACATGAAAGCCGCGGTGAAAACGTACTGCCGGTTAATGTGCTGAACGATCTGGTCCGCAGCTATATGGTGCCGGGTGGGGGTATGATGCCACAATTCCTGCAAAGCTCGTTCGAGATGCTTCGTGAAAGCCAAAGCAAGATGATGGAGAATATGAGCGCCATGAACCCGATGTCGCAGATGCCGGGCTTCGACGCGCTGCAAGCGCAGCAACAAGCGTTCCTGAAAGCCATGACTGGTGGTTTGTCCAGCGGCTGGTCCTCGCCTGACGCGGAAGAGGAAAAGGCCGAGCCGAAAGAGGACCTGGACGACATCAAGAAACAACTGGCAGAGCTTCAGCAGAAGCTGTCCAAGCTGAACTGAAATCGAAAAGAAAAGGCCCGCAGTTAAGCGGGCCTGTTTTTTTAGGTGCCATAGACCGGCATCGGGCCGGTCACTTCGCCCACAGAAGCCAGCAGAATATCCGCGATCACATCCAGCTCTTCGCGTGTTAGTCGCACGGGAAGGCGCACGTCGCATGCTTTCATCAGCATGGCGCGGGTTTGGGGAAGCTCGAATTTCTCGGGCAAGAACTGCCAGTTCCAGAATGCACGGGCATTGTCCTCGCTCAGACCAAAGACCTGCACTTTCACACCACGTGCCTCGGATGCGGCGGCAAAGGTGCGAATCTCGGCCTCGTCCATGCCAACAAGATTGAACTGGATCGAGTCGGGCGCTCGCCTTTCAGGTGCCAGCGGTGCGGGAACATCGATATAGGGTGATGTGTTCAGGCGCTCGGCCACATAGTCGTGATTTGCCAGGCCGTCGCGAACACGGCGCGCAAGTTCAGGGATCTGAGGACGGATCACCGCCGCGCTCAGATTGCTGAGACGCAGGTTATACAGCGGCAGTTTGTTCTGCCAGCGGGCAAAGGCCTCTTCCAACTCGGACGAGTTGTCGCCGTGCGGAGTTTTGTGCTTCTTCCAGTTATGCTCATACGCGCCAGACATGATGACGGCGCGGGCCACCATATCAGCATCATCCGTGACCAGTATGCCGCCTTCGCCTGCGTTGATCATCTTGTAAGACTGGAACGAGAAACAGCCGACCTTGCTAATGGTGCCAATATTGCGGCCATGCCACGTGGTGCCCAGCGAATGTGCTGCGTCCTCGATCACCGGGATGTCGCGCGCGTCGCACAGGTCCATGATGGCATCCATGTCTGACGTATGTCCGCGCATATGGCTGATGATCACGGCTTGAGCGTTGCCCAGCTTGGCCTCGAAATCTACCATGTCGATGCGATAGTTTTCACCCACCTCGCACAGAACCGGAATGCAGTCCGCGTGCACGACAGAAGAGGGCACTGCGGCGAAGGTAAAGCCGGGTATCAGAACGCGTGCGTCGCGAGGCAAATCCAGCGCCTTGAGCGACAGGAACAGCGCGGCCGAGCAAGAAGAAACCGCAAGAGCGTATTTCGAACCCAGCAATTCCGCGAACTCGGCTTCCAGCAAGGCCACCGGGGCATCTTGCGGTGCGGTATAGCGGAACAGATCGCCTGATTGCATCAAGGCGTCGATGGCTTCGCGGGCGGCTGCGGGGATGGGTTCGGCGTCATGAACGTTTGGTGGAAGCGTCATATTTGGTTTTCCCGAATTCTATCTTTGGGAAAGATAAAGCTATTCACGTGGCAAGCCAAGCGCTCATTCCACGCTGCGGCGAGAATTCACCAATCTGTCATAATGTTTAAGTGGATCAGACCCCAAGACGGTCGCGCAGCGCGAACCAGGTCATCGCAAGTACCAGCAGCGGGTTGCGCAGGGCGGGTCCGCCGGGAAAGGGCAAGGCAGGCACACGCGCCATTGTATCGAACCCTTCAGCCTGTCCCTGTATTGCCATGGCCATGAGTTGTCCGGCATGTGTCGCAGTGCCGACGCCATGACCGGAATAGCCCGAGGCCGACAGGATATTTGGTGCCACGCGGGTAAGATAGGGCATTCGCCGCATGGTGATTGCGAGCGTTCCCCCCCAAGCATAATCGATTTTGACATCGCGCAGATGCGGGAAAATCTCGGTCATGGGTTTGCGAACCTTGGCGGCAATATCTGAAGGGAAACGGTAGCCATAGCTTTCGCCGCCCCCGAACAACAGTCGACCATCCGCACTCAGGCGGAAATAGTTCACAACGAACTTGGTATCAGCAACCGCGACATCCTGTGTCAAAACACGTCCGGCATCGCTGCCTAGTGGTTCGGTGGCGGCAATGAAGTTGTTGATGGGCATGACCCGAGAAGCCACAGAGCGATCGAGGTCGCCCAGATAGCCGTTACACGCCAGGATCACATGCTCGGCCCGAACGGTCCCGTTAGAGGTATGGAGTACTGCAGGTCGTGCTTCATCAATCCCGGTGACCTCGGTGTTTTCGTAGATCCGCACACCCGCTTTCGCCGCCGCGCGCGCCAACCCCAAGGCATAGTTCAAGGGGTGAAGGTGCGCCGCGCCCATATCCAGATAGCCGCCTTTGTAAGCCGGGGACGGGCAGAGCGCGCGGCCTGCGTTTTCATCCAATAGCTCAATCTGATCATAGCCATACCGTCCCGACAGATGACCGGCGTGATCATGCAGCTCTTTTTGCTCTGAAGAGCTTAGGCCCAAAACCGCAATTCCGGGTTTCAAGTCGCAGTTGATTTGGTGTTTGGCGATCAGAGACTTGACCAGATCCTTGGCGTCTTCGGCCAAATCCCACAGCTTGGTAGCATCTGCATCGCCAACAAGGCGTTCGAGATCTTCCTGATCCATCCGTTGCGCACTGCCCAATTGGCCACCATTGCGACCGGACGCGCCGAAGCCGACGCGATGGGCTTCGAGTAACACGACGTCGAACCCGGCTTCGGCCAGATGCAGCGCTGCTGACAGGCCGGTGTAGCCACCACCTACAACGCATACGTCTGCTTTGGTATCCTTTGACAGAGCAGGAAAACGATCCATCGGGTTCGCAGTCGCAGCGTACCAACTGGCAGGGTATTCGCCCTTGCGGTCATTCGAATAAAGCAGGTTCACGGCGTGTCTCAGACGTTGATCAACAGATGCTCGCGTTCCCACGGAGAGATGACCTGCAGGAACTCCTCGTACTCGGCGCGTTTCACGATGCCGTAGACGCGGGCAAATTCGGGCCCAAGGACCTCATGCAGGGCCGTAGCCTCGTCAAACAGATCCAGCGCTTCCCCCATGACCTGAGGAATATCCCCTTCGCCTTCATAAGCGTCGCCATAGAATTGGCGGCGGGGGCGCTCCTGTTCGACCAGGCCCAGATAGCCGCAGGCCAGTGACAATGCGATGCCCAGATACGGGTTGCAGTCCATCCCGGCGATACGGTTTTCGACACGGCGCGCCGCGGGGCCAGAAAGCGGGACGCGGATGCCGGTTGTGCGGTTATCGCGGGCCCATTCCAGATTAATCGGCGCTGCATGGTCTTTCACATAGCGTCGGTAGGAGTTCACATAAGGCGCCATCACGGCCAGGCCGGCGGGCAGATGGTTCTGTAACCCTGCAATAAAGTGGTAGAACGCGTCCGTCTCACCGCCCTGCGGACCGGAGAAGAGATTCTCTCCCGTTTCCATGTCGATGATCGAATGGTGGATGTGCATGGCCGATCCGGGCTCTTCCTCGATCGGTTTGGCCATGAAAGTCGCAAAGCAGTTGTGGCGCAACGCAGCTTCACGGATCAGGCGTTTGAAGTAAAACACCTCATCCGCCAGCTTGATCGGATTGCCGTGACGCAGATTGATCTCTAGCTGTCCGGCTCCACCTTCCTGCGTGATGCCGTCGATCTCGAACCCCTGATGTTCGGCGAAATCATAGATGTCGTCGATCACCGGACCAAACTCGTCCACTGCTGTCATGGAATAGGCCTGTCGTGCCGCCGCCGGGCGGCCAGAGCGACCCATCATAGGCTTGATGCCCTGTGCCGGGTCGACATTGGGCGCGACCAAGAAAAACTCCATCTCGGGCGCGACAACGGGTTTCCATCCCTTGTCGTGATAGAGTTGCACAACACGCTTAAGAACATTGCGCGGGCTGTACGGTATAGGATTGTAGTCCCGGTCATAAGCGTCGTGGATCACCTGTAGCGTCCAGTCTCCGGTCCAGGGCGCAGCGGAGGTGGTCGAGAAATCGGGTTTCAGGATCATATCCCGCTCGATAAAGCCATCTTCACCCGCGGCCTCGCCCCAGCCACCTGTGATGGTCTGGTAGAAAATGCTGTCGGGCAGGTGGAAATACGACTGCTTTGCAAACTTTGAAGCAGGCACAGCCTTACCCCGTGCGATACCAGGCAGGTCCGAGATGATGCATTCAACCTCGTCCAGCCTCTGTCCGTGGAAATACGCTTTGGCGGCGTCCGGCAGTTTATCAGTCCAATCAGCCATCAGGCTCTCTCTTTCTTTAGAAACTCGGCCATTTGGCGCGCGATTCTTGCATTGTCATCGGGTGCAGTTTCACGGTTTGCGGCTGCTCGCATAAGGTTATCGGGAACCACGCCTTTGCCGCGTGTCCGCATCAGGCCCGAAACGAATCCGTTAGAAAATTCTGGATGCGCCTGAACTGTCCAGATCGTGTCTCCATAGGCCAGCATCGCGTTTTCGCAGAATGCATTCCGTCCCAGAACACGAGCCTGATCAGGGAGTTGTACAACCTGATCCTGATGCCAGGCATTTAGCCAGACCTTGTCCCCATCATAGTCATACTCTGTCCGCCCCACGGCCCACCCGCCCGAGAATTTCTCGACCTTGCCACCTAGGGCCTGCGCAATGATCTGGTGGCCAAAACACACGCCAATGAGCGGCCTGCCGCTTTGGTGGATCTCTCGGACCAACGCTTCCAGCGGTGCAATCCAAGGCAGGTCGTCATACGCACCATGGCGCGATCCGGTGATGACCCAACCATCTGCGTCATCGGCTCCGTTTGGGAAGACATTGTCCACAACCGCAAATGTTTCGAAATCAAACCCGTGGCCATCAAGAAGTTTGGGGAACAGAGCGTCGTAATCCCCAAATTCATCCTGCAGCACATCTGGGGTGTGGCCGGTTTGTAGTATGCCGATTTTCATGTGACACCAAATTTGATCAAATTCATTCTAGCTGAGTCCGTGCAGGGCGGCAAGAGGGTCAAACCGCCTCAAGATAGCTCAGCCAGTGTGCCTCTGAAGGAATATTTTCAAATCGGGCAATCTCTTGCCGCTTGGTCATTGCCAGGTACCGGATTAGATCGGCAGGGAACAGGCGGGCGATCAGGGGATCTGCCTCAAACCGGTCTATTGCCGTGGACCAGTCTGGCATCAACTGCGGCAGGTCCGGATGATCGTAGGCGTTTCCGGTGATTGGGGCAGGGGGCTGCAGCCCGTCTTCGATACCTATTAGGGCTGCGCCCAGAACCGCACTCAGCATAAGGTATGGATTGATGTCGCCCCCAGCAACACGGTGTTCAATGCGACGTGCTGCCGGCGCGCCACCCGGAATACGAATGGCCGCGGTTCTGTTCTCGTAGGCCCAGCACGCTCCGGTCGGCGCATGTGCGCCCGGCACAAGTCGCGTGTAAGAATTTCCATGCGGCGCAAAGATCAATGTGCTGCCAGGCATGGCCGCAACACAGCCCGCTACGGCCGACGTCAGAAGCTCTGTGCCTTCGGGCCCGCCATTGTCAAACACGTTACGCCCGTCTTGATCCAGGACCGAGAAGTGCACATGCATCCCATTGCCTGCATCCTCGGCGTAGGGCTTGGACATGAAAGTTGCCGCAAACCCGTGTTTGCGGGCCAGCCCCCGCGTCAAGGCCTTGAAAAGCCACGTATCGTCAGCGCAGCGCATGGCGTCTTGGTGGTTCAGGTTTATCTCGAACTGGCCCACGCCGCTTTCTGAAATGGCAGTCTGCGCCGGGATTCCCATGTCGGCGCAACCGTCATACAGGTCAGTGAAAAACGCTTCGAAGGCGTCCATTTCGGCAACTGATAGAACGGCCTCATGCGAAAGACGGCGACCGGTGATTGGATTCAACGGAGGCTGCGGTTGCGGGCCAGAGGCATCAACAAGAGTGAACTCTAGCTCGGTTGCAGCCAAAACCGACCAGCCACGCTGTGCATAGCGCTCCAACGTGGTGGCCAGGGCATGGCGCGGGTCTCCGGCAAACGGAGTCCCATCGTCGTCAAAAAGGCTCATTGGAACCAACGCCGTTTCATTTACAAGCCAAGGAACCGGCACTGGTCCACGTTCCGTCGGGCGCAACACGCCATCGGCGTCGCCTGTTTCAAAGACCAAAGGGCTGCCGTCGATATCAGCACCCCACAGATCAACGTTCAAGGCCGAGAACGGCATCCGCACCGCACCTTTTTCCAGCTTGTCTGCATAATTAGCGGGGACGCGTTTGCCACGCATCTGACCGTTCAGGTCACATGCGGCAACTCGGAAATTGTGCAGGGCGCTCAGGTCCATTGGGGGCTCCGTCGGTGCTATTCCCCCGAGATGTACTTCAATGGATTTGCTTTGTCATCAAATTTGATCAAATTGTGCGGGAAGCAAAAGGGCGTCGACGCAAGTAACGCCGAAGCCCTAAAGTTTTCGGTCAGGCGAATGTAACGCCGTTTTCCGCCATCGGCAGGGTCGTGACCTTAACGCCCGTCAGGGCGCGGATCGCATTCGCCAGCGCCGGAGCGGATGGGGGCGTGCCCGGCTCACCCACACCGGTCGGCGCCTCAGCCGAAGGAACGATGTGCACGTCGATGGCCTGGATGTCACTGATCCGCAGCGGCTCGTAATCCGGGAAGTTTGTCTGATCCACGGCACCGCTGGTGAGCGTGATCTGATCGCGCATGACGTGGCCGATGCCGTAACCGACACCACCTTCGATCTGCGCCTTGATCACGTCGGGATTTACGGCGATTCCGCAATCGACGGCACAAGTCACCTTTTCGATGCGAATGCCGCTGTCCACGTCGCCGGACACTTCGACAACCTCGGCAACATACGAACCAAATGACTTGTGCACCGCGATGCCCTGCGCATGACCAGCCGGTGCATTTCCCCAACCCGCCTGTTCGATAGCCAGTTTCAGAACGCCGGCCTTGCGGGCCTGGTCGGCATTGGTCGCATCGTTCAGATGCGCCAGACGGAATTCAACCGGATCACGCCCTGCTGCTTCGGCAGCTTTGTCCATCATGGTTTCCATGACATAGGCCGTATGGGTGTGACCCACCGAACGCCACCACAAAAGCGAGGTCGCCTTGGCCGTGTCGGTCAAACCCAGTGACATGCCCGGGATGGCGTAAGGACTGTCTGCGATACCCTCGACCGAGCTGTGGTCGACGCCGTCATGGACCAGCACAGACTCAAACGGTGTGCCTTTCATGATCGACTGTCCCGCAACCTTATGCTGCCAGCCGACTACATTGCCCTGACCGTCCAGTCCGACACGGACCTTGTGGCCGAAAGCAGGACGGTAGTATCCACCGCGGATGTCATCTTCGCGAGTCCAGACCAGTTTCACCGGGCGCGTCCGATCAGTAAGTACAAAGGCCAAGGCGGCTTCGACCTGATAATCCGCATCCGGAGTGGCGCGGCGACCGAAGGACCCACCTGCAAGCAGCGTCTTGATCTGGATTTTTTCCGGAGGAAGCTGGAAAATCTCGGCGAAGGCGAAATGGGTGATCGTGGGGATTTGCGCAGCGTCGTGCAGCAGGATGCCACCATCTTCGGTTTGTTCGATGGTGCAGTTCATTGGCTCCATCGGGGCATGCGCCAGAAGCGGGAAGAAGAATGTCTCTTCGATCACCGTGTCCGCACCGTCGACTGCCTTTGCAACGGCTGCCATGTCCGCTTTATTCACATTGTGCTGTGGCTCGGCGTCCAGAGCGGCACGAATCTCGGCCTCGATCTCATCCGAATTGCGCGTTTCGGCTGCGGATATGTCCCACTCGACCTCAAGCGCATCACGGGCCTGAATCGCAGCCCAAGTGTTTTCGGCGTAGACAGCGACGCCCGCATTGTTGGGCAGAGTCGCAGCGTTGATGAAGCCCTTAATCTCTTTCGCGACACTATCGTCAAAGCCAGTAACAGTGGCACCGCGCGCCTCAGGGCGTTTGATCATGGCGATCATCTGGTTGGGTAAGTGCAAATCCATACCATAGATCGCCTGACCGTTGCCCTTGATGGCTGAATCCTTGCGGCGCACATCCGGGTTGCCGATCAAACGAAACTCTGACGGATCTTTCAGGCGCGGCTCTGCCGGAGTTTCGAGCTGCGATGCAGCCGCCACAAATTCGGCGATTGGAGCTTCGTTGCTGCCCGCCTTCACAACACCTTCATCGATCGTCACGCCCGACGCGTCCACGCCCCAGGCTTGCGCGGCGGCTGTGATCAGCATCTCACGCGCAGCGGCACCGGCCTGGCGGTATTGCTGCCATGAGTTGGCGATAGCGGTCGAGCCGCCGGTACCCTGGGCCTGACCAAATGCAAGGTTGGCGTAAACTTGGGGGTTTGACGGTGCAAAGTCATACTCGATCTGGTCCATCCGCAGGCCGATTTCATCGGCAATAATCGTCGGCAGACCGGTCGCTGGGCCTTGACCCATTTCAAAATGCTTCACGATCGCAGTCACGGTGCCGTCGGCATCAATCCGCACAAACGGATTGAGCTGAACGTTCTCGGACGACGCTGCGGCAATCGCGCCATCGGGACGCGCACCAACCAGCAGAACCGCACCGGCGGCAGCTGCACCCTTCAGAAACCCCCTGCGGGAAGTGTTGATAGTCATGAATCAGGCCTCCAGAATTTCGGATGCACGCTGGATACCGGCGCGGATACGTTGGTAGGTCGCGCAGCGGCAGGCGTTGCCGTACATGTATTCGTCGATCTCTTCGGTGCTGGGCTTGGGGTTCTCAGACAGTAGGCCAACGGCCGACATGACCTGACCCGACTGGCAGTATCCACATTGGACGACATCAAGCTCGACCCAAGCTTGCTGGACGGCCGAGCCGATCTTGTCCGCACCGATCGCTTCGATTGTGGTGATCTCGGCATCTTCGACATCTTCGATATACGTCTGGCACGAGCGGACGGGTTCTCCGTTCAAATGCACCGTGCATGCGCCACAAGAGGCAACGCCGCAGCCGAATTTGGTTCCCGTCAGTTTCAGTTCATCCCTGATTACCCAAAGCAAGGGGGTGCCGGGTTCGGCTTCGACCGTATGCGTCTCGCCGTTCAGTTTCAGATTTATGGCCATGAGGGGGTCTCCGTGTTGGCTTGTTGCCCGAGTCGGTAAACTGGCGGGTTTACATGTGGCACAATACTTCGCGCCTGTAAACTCCTGCGTTTACCTAGGGTTTGACCGGCCCCCGTCAATAGGTCTATAGCTCGGGTATGAATGAATGCAGCACACCGAATGCGTCCAAGTCCGCACAGATCATCGAAGCTGCCGTGGCCGAATTCCAGGAAAAGGGTTTTGCCGCAGCAAGCATGGATCGCATTTCTGCGCGGGCCGAAGTGTCGAAGCGTACGCTGTACAAGTATTTTGAAAGTAAAGAAAATCTGTTCCGGTCTATCGTGATCGAATTGTCCAGCCGTTTTGCCGAGGTGCTGGAAATCCGGTATGAAAAGGGTCGCGATATTCGCGAGCAACTCACCGACCTGGCTTGGGCCGAGGGACGAATTCTAATGCTGCCGGATGTCATTGCGATGGCGCGGATGGTCATCAGCGAAACCTTGCGCAACCCTGTGCTCGCGGCTGAGGCGCAGGGCAAACTGGATAAGACCGCTACATTTATCGCCATGCTCAAAGATGCGGCTGAAGATGGGCAGCTGAGAATCGACGACCCCGAACAGGCCGGGCAAGAGTTTATCGGCCTGATCAAAGCACGCGCCTTCTGGCCTTTGTTGTTTACCGGCGGAACGCTGACCAAGGCTGAAATGGAGGACACGATCGAAAGCAGTGTTCAGATGATGATCAGCAGATACGGCATCGATCCGGACTTGCCCGCCTCTTGAGCGCACGTGGGTGTCACGTAGGCCACACATTGCGTCAACAACACGGCACCGATCCAGCTTAACCTTTCGCAATGCGCGGCGGCTTGCGGAAAATAGATGCAGCTATCGGATTCTTCCGAAATCGGCCAACCGGCATTGAAAGAATGCGCGCTTTGCCAACCAGCCCTAACCATCCAACTGTAACTCAATTTGGGGCTCCAGAAGCGGCGGTCCCAAGGCGTCTGTCGGCCGCGCGAAATCCTTGGCATTCTGTACTGATCGAAAAGAACGCGACCCAACATCGGATTTCAAATTATCAATACGACGGCTGACTGCTGATTTCGGTGTTTTCAGTTCTTAGGCGGTACGACGAAGTCCCGAAATCGCGCTACCACTTCAAGGGTTATCAGTGAGCTCTTGGGCGGCAATTTTCGTAAGTGGAACATCATATCAATTTTGGTATGAGTATGAGCACAAAAAAGCAATGGGAATGCAAAGCAAAACAGTTCTAACTCTCTACCAGGTTTCTCCAAGGGAACAGATGAGCGATGAACAGTTACGTAAAGCCACCCAAGTGGGAAAACCCCAAGGTCAAGCTCTTTCCGCATCAGGTTGGTTTTACTTGTCCTCCGCATGACTTTGACGCGGCCCCGTCTGATTTCTTGCGCATGGCACCGCGCAGTGTTGGTGTGCACGGCCGTATGCTTCATGTGCCGGACTATGCTCACAGGCTGGATCAACGCAAAAAGAACTTCGGCCTGCTGGAAGAATTCATGGAATGCATGGCCAACAATGGGGCGGACGTCTGTGGGCAGGTCGGTTCAAATTGGGTGCATGCCAGTGGTCTGGGTGTAGAAGGTATCCGTCAGCATATCGAAATGCTGAGCGACAAGTACGAAACACCGTTTCACATGGCAGGCTATTCGATGGTTGAAGCGCTGCGTGATCAGAATGTGGAAAAGGTCGCGCTCAACGCCTGCTATCACAGGGACACTTGGTATCAAGGCACAGTTGGGTTCCTGAAAGAAGCCGGGTTTGATGTGGTCTGGGCCGGTAACTTTTTTGATCAGGGTTGGTTCAACAGCCAGGAAGCGGTCGATGATTGCATTTGGTGTTTTGAAGAAGAGCTGATCTACAAGTCCTTCGATTATACTGCTGACAAGGCCCCCAATGTCGATGCTTATCTGATCAACGGGATGAGCAATTATCGCCGCCCGTCCGACGGTATTGCCCAGCGTCCGGTTCACTATGAAGTCGAACTGGAGAAACGGCTTGGCAAGCCGGTCATTGGCCATGACACCGCGCTTTACTGGCGCATTTTCAAAACCCTGGGCTTGGCTCCGGAAACCCAGCAGGGCAGCCTGCTTTCCTCACTGAAAGACTGAAGCGAATGCACAAGATTGTAGCTCTCTGGGCGATTCCCCGCTCTACCTCGACCGCGTTTGAATGGATGATGCGCCAACGTGGCGATCTGGATTGCCTGCATGAACCATTTGGCGAAGCCTGGTATCAGGGTGAAGACCCAATGTGGCCGCGTTTTCAGGAAGGTGAAGTCACAACCCCCGGCCTGACCCTGGAAAGTGTGTGGGACGATATCAAAGCCCGTGCCGCAAAAGGGCCGGTCTTCATCAAGGATTTCCCACATTATATCAACCATATGTGGGACCCCGAATTCTTGTCGCATTTCACACATGCCTTCCTGATCCGCGACCCGGCCAAGACGATTTCGTCCATGTACAACAAATGGCCGGATTTCGATGAGCTCGAGGTCGGGTTCCCCGAGCAGCGCGCTTTGTTTGATCTGCTGACAGCCTTGAACGGCGGCAAAAAACCTCCGGTTGTTGACAGTGACGACCTGCTGGAAAACCCGCATGACATGACCCGGGCATTCTGCGATGCGGTTGGCATCCCCTTCGTCAAAGAGGCTCTGACCTGGAAAGCTGGTGGCGACCCGTCCGAGCATAGTTGGTGGGACGGTGGGTCTTTTCATGCCAACCTGGCCCAGTCTACCGGTCTGAAACCGCAAAAACGAAAGTACGTTGAAGTGGCTGATGCCCCTGAACGCGTGCGCCGTGTGCACCGTCGGATGAAGCCTCACTATAATCACCTGTACAAGCACCGCATCCGCGTGTCGGAAACTGCCTGAAAAGAAGCAAGATCAAAAAGCGAGTCAAAACAGCGGCGGTTTCACGCCCCGCTAAGGTTATGCCTTACGGTCCAATCCCGGAACTTTATGTGTCCTATGAGTCTGCTCAGAAACTTAAGTTCGAAGCTTCTGATCTGACCAGCCATGACCTGAGCCCGCGTC
>NZ_WQGJ01000026.1:0-1038 GCF_013034605.1 Ruegeria sp. HKCCA4633 | reverse complement strand
TCACGAACCCGATCATCGATCCGTGCTGTACGACCAGAAACCCAACCGCCATGCCAACAAGCGCGTATAGGAAGAACAGTCGCGGCATGACGATATCACTGACACTTCTGCGGGCTCTCCGCCTCACGGGGTGATAGACGATCAGTCCAGTCAGTATGACAGTTACGATGACGTCGAGAGTGAAGAAATACAGTTCCTGTTTGCCCCGAAACTGTAACCAACGTCGTTCGATAAGTATTTCCGACTCCGTAGTACCGGCCAACATGGTCGCGGGGTCGATTTGTGTTACCGCAGCGCCTGGCAACAGCACCATCAATAGCGCGGCCATGAGTGGGAAAGTCTTGTTCAACTTAACTTCCTTCCTGCTTGCTCTGGCAGATTGCGTTCCGCCATCTTGTCCAATTCAATCGCAACAGGCGCGATCAGGTAAAGAGATTACCGTGCATTCTCCGGACATCGCATCCGGACTGTGGTACGAACGCTGATACAGGGATGTGGTCCAAGCGCGAGAATATCCAATGTCAGAACACAAGCTGCTTCGGTCGAAAATTGGCTTTTCACGGCGCTTCCCCAAGCTTAGGACACTGGCTTCTTTTGCAAGCGCTACTATTGCATTTCTGGCTTGGATTGAGCTCGCCCACGCCGACAACCCCGGTTTGACTCTCATCGCCTCATTCAAGGTGGCAGATAAATCGGAAGGCTTCTCAGAGCCTTCCGGATTGTCTTTGTCCAACGCTGAAGGCTTCTTGTGGTCCGTAAGCGACGCTGAACCTGGACTGCACCTACTTGGAACCGACGGGGTATTAGGAAACTCTTTCAAGTTGCCAGCATTGGCAGGATCAGATTTGGAGGGCGTCGCATCACGAAAAGATGGGACTGTTTTAGTACTTCAGGAAACTGATCGATCAATTCTAGTCGTTCACCCGACTGACCCCATTCAACTAACTACAATCCCTCTCACATCTCTCAAAGGCTACTCGGATGCCGCTGAATTACTCGTTGGCAACCCATTAAACAAGGGACCCGAAGGTATCGCTG
>NZ_WQGJ01000025.1:0-1054 GCF_013034605.1 Ruegeria sp. HKCCA4633 | reverse complement strand
TCACGAACCCGATCATCGATCCGTGCTGTACGACCAGAAACCCAACCGCCATGCCGATAAGCGCATACAGGAAGAAAAGCCTTGGCATAACTATGTCGCGGACGCTTCTACGGGCTTTACGTCTCACCGGATGATATACGATCAAGCCAGCCAGAATGATCGTGACGATCACATCGAGAGTAAAGAAATACAGTTCCTGTTTGCCACGAAACTGCGTCCACCGGCGTTCGATAACGATTTCCGACCCCGAAGCCCCGGCCAGCATCGTCGCAGGGTCGACTTGTGACACCGCAGCACCTGGCAACAGCAGCATCAACAACACGGTCACAAATGTGAGGGTCGTATTCAACTTGTCTTCCTCCCTGCTCACGCCAAAGGCTTACGCTTAACCAAAGGCACATCGTGCCCTATTCAATTCAATCGCAACAGGCGGGATCAGGTAAAGAGATTACAGTGCATTCTTCGGACATCGTATCCGGACTGTGATACGAACGCTGATACAGGGATGTGGTCCAAGCGCGAGAGAATCCAATGACAGAAAACAGAGTGTTTTCGTCAAAAGCTGAAATTTCACGGTGTTTCTGCAAACTTAGACGACTCGCTTTTACGGCCAGCTCGGTTGCGGCAGCCTTCTTGCCTTGGACCAATTTTGCCTACGCCGAAAGTGCTGGTTTGGTTCTGGTCGATAAATTCAAGGTGGCAGACAAATCAGAGGGATTTTCAGAGCCTTCCGGTTTGGCAATGTCTAACGCTGAAGGCTTCTTGTGGTCTGTAAGTGATGCCGAACCTAAACTGCACCTACTCAGAGTCGACGGGGTATTAGGAAACTCTTTCAAGTTGCCAGCATTGGCAGGATCAGATTTGGAGGGTGTTGCACCTCGAAAGGATGGGTCTGTTTTGGTGCTTCAGGAAACTGACCGATCAATTCTAGTCGTTCACCCAACCGAACCCATTCAATTGACAACAATACCTCTCACATCTCTTAAAGGTTACTCGGCCGCCGCTGAATTACTCGTTGGCAACCCATTAAACAAGGGACCCGAAGGTATCGCTG
>NZ_WQGJ01000024.1:0-1249 GCF_013034605.1 Ruegeria sp. HKCCA4633 | reverse complement strand
ATGGCAAAGGAAAAGTTTGAGCGTACAAAACCGCACGTCAACATCGGCACGATTGGCCACGTTGACCACGGCAAGACCACGCTGACCGCAGCAATCACCAAGTATTTCGGTGACTTCAAAGCGTACGACCAGATTGACGGTGCGCCGGAAGAAAAAGCGCGCGGCATCACCATCTCGACCGCCCACGTGGAATACGAGACCGACAACCGCCACTATGCGCACGTTGACTGCCCCGGCCACGCCGACTACGTCAAGAACATGATCACCGGTGCTGCCCAGATGGACGGCGCGATCCTGGTTGTGAACGCAGCTGACGGCCCGATGCCGCAGACCCGCGAGCACATCCTGCTGGGCCGCCAGGTTGGCATCCCGAAGATGGTCGTGTTCATGAACAAAGTTGACCAGGTTGACGACGAAGAGCTGCTGGAACTGGTGGAAATGGAAATCCGCGAGCTGCTGTCTTCGTATGAATACCCCGGCGACGATATTCCGATCATCGCAGGTTCGGCTCTGGCCGCGATGGAAGGCAACAACCCGGAAATCGGCGAAGAGAAGATCAAGGAACTGATGGCGGCTGTTGATGACTACATCGACACCCCCGAGCGCGCTGTTGACCAGCCGTTCCTGATGCCGATCGAAGACGTGTTCTCGATCTCGGGCCGTGGTACCGTTGTGACCGGCCGTGTTGAGCGTGGCGTGATCAACGTTGGCGACGAAATCGAAATCGTCGGTATCCGCGACACTTCGAAAACCACCTGCACCGGTGTTGAGATGTTCCGCAAGCTGCTGGACCGCGGTGAAGCAGGCGACAACATCGGCGCCCTGCTGCGTGGTGTTGACCGTGACGGCGTTGAGCGTGGCCAGGTTCTGTGTAAGCCGGGTTCGGTTACACCGCACACCAAGTTCGAAGCCGAAGCCTACATCCTGACCAAGGAAGAAGGCGGTCGTCACACTCCGTTCTTTGCGAACTACCGTCCTCAGTTCTACTTCCGTACAACTGACGTGACCGGCACCGTGACCCTGGCTGAAGGCACTGAGATGGTCATGCCCGGCGACAACGTGTCGTTCGGCGTTGAGCTGATCGCCCCGATCGCGATGGAGCAGGGCCTGCGCTTCGCGATCCGCGAAGGCGGCCGCACCGTCGGCGCCGGCGTTGTGTCGAAAATCATCGAGTAATCACGGTAGGCCGGGCTTCAGCCCGGCACATCGGTGAGACTAAGAAGGCCGCTCCCTAAGGGGCGGCCTTTTT
>NZ_WQGJ01000023.1:0-1616 GCF_013034605.1 Ruegeria sp. HKCCA4633 | reverse complement strand
ACCTGATGAGCGCAGTTGTCGACTTCGACATTTTCGGTTTCGACGCTCAGTTCAGGGTTTTCCGGCACGTCATAAGGGTCGGAAATACCGGTGAACTCTTTGATCTTGCCCTCGCGGGCCAGCTTGTACAGGCCCTTGCGGTCGCGGCGTTCGCATTCCTCGATGGTGGTCGCGACATGCACTTCGCAGAAGGCACCAAACTGTTCGATCTCTTCGCGCACGGCGCGGCGCGTGGTGGCGTAGGGCGCGATGGGCGCGCAGATGGCGATGCCGCCGTTCTTGGTGATCTCTGAGGCCACATAGCCGATCCGGCGGATGTTCAGGTCGCGGTGCTCTTTCGAGAAGCCCAGTTCGGACGACAGGTTCTTACGCACGATGTCGCCATCCAGCAGCGTCACCGGGCGCCCGCCCATCTCCATCAGCTTGACCATCAGTGCGTTGGCGATGGTGGATTTGCCCGAGCCTGAGAAGCCGGTGAAGAACACGGTAAAGCCCTGCTGGCTGCGCGGCGGTTTGGTCTTGCGCAGCTCGGCCACAACTTCGGGAAAGCTGAACCATTCGGGGATTTCCAGACCCTCGGCCAGACGGCGGCGCAGCTCCGTTCCGGAAATGTTAAGGATTGTCACCTTATCCTTGTCTTTGATCTCGTCATTGGGTTCGTACTGGGCGCGTTCCTGGACGTAGACCATGTGTTTGAAATCGACCATTTCGACGCCGATTTCATCCTGATACTGGCGGAACAGGTCCTGCGCGTCGTACGGGCCATAGAAATCTTCGCCCTGGCTGTTTTTGCCCGGGCCTGCGTGGTCGCGGCCAACGATAAAGTGCGTGCAACCGTGGTTGGCGCGGATCAGCCCGTGCCAGACCGCCTCGCGCGGGCCAGCCATGCGCATGGCCAGGTTCAGCAGGCTCATCGAGGTGGTGGACGCCGGGTACTTGTCCAGCACCGCCTCATAACACCGCACGCGGGTGAAGTGATCCACGTCGCCCGGCTTGGTCATGCCGACAACCGGGTGGATCAACAGGTTGGCCTGTGCTTCCTTGGCGGCGCGGAAGGTCAGTTCCTGATGCGCGCGGTGCAGCGGGTTGCGGGTCTGGAAGGCCACGATGCGGCGCCAGCCCAGCTTGCGGAAATAGGCGCGCAGTTCGTTTGGCGTGTCGCGGCGGCCGCGGAAGTCATAGTGAACGGGCTGTTGGATGCCGGTCACGGGGCCACCCAGATAGACTTTGCCGGCCACGTTGTGCAGGTAGTTGACCGCAGGGTGCGCATCGTCATCGGCGCCAAACACCTTCTCGGCCTCACGCGCCTTGTCCGGCGCCCAGCGATCGGTGACGGTCATGGTGGCGAGGATCACGCCCTCCTGGTCACGCAGGGCGATGTCCTGGCCCAGCTCGATACTGTCGGCAAAATCTTCGCTGACATCCAGCGTGATCGGCATCGGCCAGAGCGTGCCGTCAGCCAGGCGCATGTCCTCCACCACGCCGTTGTAATCAGCTTCGGTCAGAAACCCCTTGAGCGGGTTGAACCCGCCATTCATCAGAAGCTCCAGATCGCAGATCTGACGCGGGCTCAGGTCATGGCTGGTCAGATCAGAAGCTTCGAACTTAAGTTTCTG
>NZ_WQGJ01000022.1:0-2077 GCF_013034605.1 Ruegeria sp. HKCCA4633 | reverse complement strand
TGTCAATCGGCATTGAACATTGACCCCCTATCGGCATCCAATATTGACCCCGGTTGTGCTGAGCAGGCCCGGCGCTGCGTAGCCCTCATATAGCGCAGCGGCGGCGGGCCTGCGGGGTTTCGGATTGGCGCTATGCGCGGTTCTTGAAGCGCCAGCTTTCGTTGCCGGTCTCGACGATCTCGCAGTGGTGTGTGAGCCGGTCGAGCAGCGCAGTTGTCATCTTGGCATCGCCGAAGACACTGGGCCATTCGCCGAAGGCCAGGTTGGTGGTGACGATGATGGATGTGCGTTCGTAGAGCTTGCTGATCAGGTGGAACAGCAATTGACCGCCGGTCTGGGCGAAGGGCAGATAGCCCAGTTCATCGAGGATCAGGAAGTCGAGGCGGGAGATGAGGTCAGCGGTCCGACCTTGTCGCTCGGCGCGGGCCTCGGCATCAAGTTTGTTCACCAGATCGACCACGTTGAAGAACCGCCCGCGGCGACCTGCCCGGATGCACGTCCTGGCGATGCTGACGGCGAGATGGGTTTTGCCGGTGCCTGTGCCGCCGATCAGGACGAGGTTGCGTTGGTGGTCGAGGAAGTCCCCGGTGGCCAGGTCGCGGATCAGGGTCTCATTGACCTCGGCGGCTTCGAAGTCGAACTCTTCCAATTCCTTGGCCAGCGGCAGTTTGGCGATGGTCATCTGGTATTTGACCGAGCGGGCCTGCTTCTCGCGGATCTCGGCGGTCAGAAGATCCCCTATGATCCGCTGGGGCTCGTGCTGGCGCTTGACGGCGGTGGTCAGCACCTCGTCATAGGCGGCCCTCATTCCGTAGAGCCTCAGCTTTCCCATCGCATCGATTACGTCGGATCGTTCCATTCTGTGTTCTCCTCAAGCTGTCATATCGGTTGCAGTCGGCAATGGGCTCGCTGGCCAGCTTCAGCGCATCCGGCGTCGTAATTGTCAGGGGCGGTGGCGGCTCACGGTGCCGGGCCAGGATGTTCAGCACGACGCCAGCGGAATGAACGTTGTGCGACAGGGCTTCGGCACAGGCGGCCTCTACCGCCTCAAGGCCATCGGTCAGCACGGCGCTCAGAATGTCGACCATCTGCCGGTCACCGCCAGGCTGACGTTCCAGCTTGCGCCACACGCGGCGGATGGGCACCGGCAGGTCCCATTCCTTGAAGGGTGCCCCGTTGCGCAGAGCTCCGGGTTTGCGGGCCAGAACAGGGATGTAATGCAGGGGATCGAAGATGGTCTTGTCGCGCCCGAAGGCACGCTCGTGCTGGCCGACGATCCGCCCGTCCTGCCAGCATTCCAGCCGGTCGGCATACGCCCTGATCTCAACCGGCCGCCCCACGGCGCGGGCATCGACCGAGTATCGGTTTTTGTCGAACCGCACGAGGCAGGTCTTGGACACCGATGCAGGAACTGCATGGAATCCATCGAAAGGGCCGACGTAAGGAACAAGGCTCGGGCGCTCTTCTTCGAACACCTCCCAGATGGTCTTGTCGCGCATCTCGGGATGTTTGTTCGCCCTCGCATAATCCAGGCACCGGTCTTCCAGCCAGGCGTTCAGCTCGGCATAGGATTTGAGCTTCGGACGCGGCACGAAGAACCGGCGCCGGATCACCCCCACCTGGTTCTCGACCTGGCCCTTCTCCCAACCGGACGCAGGCGTGCAGGCCACGGGGTCGACCAGGTAATGTCCGCACATCTGCTGGAACCGCCGGTTATAGGCCCGGTCCTTGCCGACGAAGATCGCGTCGACCGCCGTCTTCATGTTGTCGTAAATCCCCCGGGCGCACGCTCCACCGAAGAAGGCGAACGCCTTGTCGTGGGCGTCGAACACCATCTCCTGGGTCTCTCTGGGATAGGCCCGCACAAACGGCATCCGGCTGTGGCTCAGGCGGACATGGGCGACCTTCACTGTCGTGGTGGCGCCATCGATCAGAACGACCTCATGGCTCCAGTCAAACTGATAGGCCTCGCCGGGATCGAAGCTGAGCGGCACATAGGCGGCCGCCGAGGCTTCCCGCGTCACCTTCGACCAACTGGCCGCATAGCGCCGCACCGCATCGTAGCTGCCGTCGTAGC
>NZ_WQGJ01000021.1:0-2412 GCF_013034605.1 Ruegeria sp. HKCCA4633 | reverse complement strand
AGATGGTGATGATTGCGGGCGCAACTTGTTTTGCACTGCTCGCGGCCTGCGACGATACGGGTACATCCAGTGCGTCCGCCGAACTCACACCCGCTCAGCAGGCGTGTTTGCGAGATGTAGCCAACACAACGAACAATTCGCAAGTCGTGGTGCTCTCATCCGCGTTTAGCGAGGCGGGAACACAAGTCACTGTAGGCGTTGGTGAGGATCGTGCTCCCTGGAATTGTATTGCCTACAGTGATGGAGCAACAGCTGGTATCGAGTTCCTGGGCGACGAAGGCGCATTGTGATCAATTTGGTGCGCGGCTGAACACCGCCGCGCAACACTGTCTTGCTCTTCGGAAAACTCGACTTGGTTTGTAGAATAACCACCATCGTATTCGCGATCTTTTACCTGCTGGCTTTGTTTGTGTTCTTGACGGGTACATTTGGCTGGTTTGAACAAGAAAGAGACCCTTTGTCTGGGGTGTTCCTTTTGCCGTTGGGATTGCCTTGGATACTTGTATCGGACTTGGTTTCAGAGCCATTCAAACCGTGGTTCGCAGCGATTGCACCCGTGCTTAACCTGTTGGCATTGGTCTTAACTTGCAAATGGGCACGCAGTTTGCGCCAGAAGTGAAGGCGGAGCTCTGTCTCACCAAAAAGGAGGAAAACATGGGAAAAGTGATCTTGGGTATTGTGATCGGGCTCGTCTTAGGTGTGGTTGGGGCGATGACCTTGGGTGGCGGGGCCGCGATGGGTGTAGGCGTTGCGACAGGTTTGTCCGCCGGTGTCTGCTCCACATTGAAAGGAGCACAAGCCGAGAACCTGATCACCGCCGAGCAAGCGGATCAGATCCTCAACCGCGTAAATTCCGAAATGGCATCACTGCAAGGAATTGAAACGACGGGCGAGATCGTCGGTAGCGCACAGGCATGCGATGAGTTTCTGTCAAAGTTACAAGAAGCGAAGTGAAGCTCCGCTTTGTACGGAACAAAACTGTAAGAACAAGCTAACAGGGAACCACCTGATGAAACCCTTATTAATCAAAATCTTCACACCCATGTTCGCAATCGCGGGCACAGCTGCTTCTGCAATGTCTGAAGCAGACGACGCTTGTATCGACCATTTGCGGCAGGTTGGTGGACCAGACGGTCAATCCGGAACGATTGAAAGCTCTCAGTTCTCGGAAGCTGGTACGCTCGTCATGCTGCGAGACGCAGGCGGAACACTTTGGCGCTGCATCGCGTACAAGGATGGAAGCATCGGCGAGATGTCGGTTGTCGAGGCGATGGATGATGGAGGAGGAGCCATGGCAGGCGCAGCCGGATCTACTAGTAGCCAACGTGTCAAATTTGATGCTGGTTCAACTGGCGCAGAACTCGTCGGTGAACTCGCGCCCGGAGCGTCGCAGCAATACGTTCTGGGTGCCAAAAACGAACAGTTTCTTTACGTCCGCGTTGCTCCGCGAAATGGCTCCTTGGGCTACGTTATTCGCAACCCCGATGGTTCTGAACTGTTGGGATTGATGTCGGCGGACAAGGAGTATCGAGGGCAGCTTTGGCAATCTGGTGATCATGTTGTGGAGGTTATCAATCGCAGCAACTCTTCCGTCGACTACAACGTAATTTTCGGAATTGAATAGGTGATCAACCAGAAACCCGGAAATGTATTCCCAAAGAAGCTAGGAAAAACAGATGAAATCCAAGTTCCTGTTGGTGATCGGCACGGCGTGTACTGCTGCGCTTGCAGCATGCGACGAGAGTGACGGATCGGTGGATGCAAGTGCACCAACTGTGGGCAGCGCTAGCGATCTTTCGTCATTTGAAGGGGCAAGAGCGGGCCAAGCTGAAATGGGCATCCAAAGTCTCGGATTTGAACTCATCCGAAGCGAAGGTCTGACCTCGTACTGGTTTAACAAGGATACTGGTGCATGTGCTCGGATTACGACGTCTGAGGGAAGGTACTCAGAAGTAGCTATGCTGCCATCAGGTGACTGCTGACAAATTTCCATCAATCCCAAATCTTGAAGAAGGAGCTCAAACTTGCATTTCGACCTGGCACACGCGGCGGTCATCGTAGTCGCCTTGATCATCACTAACCTGGCATTGAAATCGGCTGGCGTGATCAACGAAGAAAACAAGCACCAATGGAATTGGAAAGTTTTTCTAGCCTACTTCGTGGTCGTCGTTATCATCAATCTGGTGTGGCCTATTTAAAGTTCCACAGCGGAAAGCTAACTGCCCACTTGATATGGTCGTCGTGAATTAGCCTTTCCGAGAGACTATCAGGTCGCAAAGGTTTGGGCATCAGAGGTTCAAGAATAGAAAGGAGTTGGCATGCGGTTTTTTGCGTCCCTCATATTCATTGGTTTTCTCGCAACCGCTGCGAATTCTGACGTGACCAGTCGAAACGGCGGTCCAAGCAACAGTC
>NZ_WQGJ01000020.1:0-3455 GCF_013034605.1 Ruegeria sp. HKCCA4633 | reverse complement strand
GGCATGGCGGTTGGGTTTCTGGTCGTACAGCACGGATCGATGATCGGGTTCGTGATTTTTGGAATAGGAGCTCTGTTAAGGTTCCGATCAAATATGGATGACCCGGTCGACACGGTGGAAATGATTATAGTCACCGTGCTTGGGCTGGCGGTAGGGCTGGGCTTACCCTTGATGGCCACACTGGTGGCGGTTGTATGTTGGTGTTTCATTTGGTTGGGTGGCCGAAACAAAGGTGTGGAAATCTTACTAAAGGGTTCTGACGAAGAGCACTCATTGAAAGTCAGCGGGGACATTGAAGCTATGGCCGCAGACGCTGGCTGGAAGTTGGTCAGAAAACACCACGTACCCGGAAAATCTCGCGTTTCTTTGCTTTTCATTACCTCGGGTGGATTGTCGGAAGCTCGGATCGAAGAGATGATAAACGATCTGGTCCCTGAAAAAGTTGAGCTGAAACTCAACCTCTAATCATTTCACAAGGTCTAAGCGTTTCAACACCGCATTCGGGGATCTGATCTCTTTCGGGAGCGACTTGAAGTTTGCTGACCTTTCGAAATCAGGCCCTCGATATACTGCTATCCCAAACTCTCCGTTTGGTTGGAACGTAACATGAGTGAAGCTGTGAGGTGATTTGGCATTGTCACCAATAAGCCGTCGCGGGCCACCTCCCAAACAAGCTTGGGAAACATAAGCCACACCGTCTTTCCAGCCTGGGTAGAAGGCATGATGGTGGCCTGACAGATGCAGAACGACACCGCTTTCTAGGTAAATTTTTTCAAGTGTTGGGTCACCGATGATTTCGCGTTCGCGCTGGATCGCGAACGGCCAAAGTGGGAGGTGACTGAAAGTGACAATCGGGTCCCCGTCTGCACCCAGTTCCTTTAGCCGGTCCTGCTGGTCGCCGGATAGCGGCCCTAGGGTTGTTGCATCCAAAGACGCAAATGTTACACCCTGCATCTCAAATGCGTAGAAGAACGGGTAGTCATCCGAAATCAGGAAATCGACGTCTGGCTTTCTCGGTGTCCATTGCTCTGCATATATTTTTCTTTCACGCTCGAACCCTCGGTAAGCAGAGGCATCGTGGTTCCCAGGCGTGACCGCAAATGGAATTCCGGCGGCCTCTAAAGGATCTGATACGGCTTCGTGAAAGGCATTCCACATCTCCCTGACTTGTTTGTCTGACAAGTTGGGAATGCGCTGTCCCGCGACCATATCGCCCGTCGAAATCACCAAATCGGGATCAATCTCGATTATCCGTTCAATCGCCGTATCGACCCGAGGCGCATACTTTACCGAACCGTAACTGCCGTTCAGGTCCGATATGACGATGACGTCCAATGCCGCCGCTTTGCAGGCGATTAGAGCGGTCCAAATGAACGCCGCAAAAAGCGTAGAAAGCCTACGGGTCATTACAATCCACTGTCTCTACCTCGGTGTTGTTTCTCAAAAAGAATGCGACAGGATCCAAGTCGAACATCAAATCACCATTAGAACAATTGTCCTGGAGAATGGACGTTGCCAACTCGGTGTTTTTTACAACCTGTGCAATCTGCCTATCTGACAACCCAAGGCTTCGCGACAACCAGCCGTAGACGGGACCTTGAGATTGAAGATCATTATTCAAAGCGACCAAGCGCCGGTACGTGCTTGGAGAGAAGTGCCGCATTTTCTCCAGCATTTGAGTGGATTTCGCGAAGTTGGCATACTCGACCCGCCCACCAGCATCGTTGTCGTTTAGATTGCTGCGACGGATCAATAATGCGTCGGCGGGAATATCTCCATCGTTTGGCTCATGGTGTTTGGCTTTCTTGTGCTTCAGCTTTCCGTCTTCGACCCAATACCAATAGGGTGTGAAGTCTATGTTTCCTACGCGGTCCTGCTGGCTAAAGATAAAGTCGAGGAGAACAATCTCGGTCAGTTCTTGCATCCAAAATGCCATCTGTTGGTCACTGACATCGGGACCGAGATCCTTGTTGATCATCCGGTCTTTTCGGCCTTCTTTCACGCCCTCTGCAATGGCCTCTAGCAAGGGTTTTGAAGATCGCAAAGCCAAGAAAGCGGGGGTTTCCTGAAAATCGCGGTTCTGACCTTTCCCCCAACCAGATTTGCGGGTGCCGTTGATTTCCGAGCCGTATCGATGCCCGGGACTGTCAAGCAGTACACCGTAAATTTGCGTTCGATCCGAGGTGAACAGATCATCGGTGGGTTGGTATGAATTTGGGTCGGAATCCGCAGCTGCGAAGACCCGCCAGCCTTCGTGGTTCATGCGCCCGCCATGAGAACCACCGGAAATCGCAAGGCCAGGCTCGGCGACCTCGGAGAAATGCGCCTGGGCGTCCATGCTACGCCAAACGGCTACTGGAACTTTGACAGTCGCGTCGAAATATCTGGAGAAATGATAGTAAAGCAGTGAAGACGTGGAAAACGTGCCACTGGTGCCTTTTTGGTTCATGGTGGACTTGAATTTAGCCACCCTGTCCTTGGCCAGATCTTTTGCCGCCTTTCCCTCCTTGCAAGCGTTTCTCTCGAATTCAGAACGGTTCCCCATGTAAGGTCCTTCCGAAATATCGTAAACGGCCATTCCTGGGCTGGTGCTCCAGATTTTTGGGCAAATAGCAATTTCGGAGGTATAGAAATCGATCTCGCAATAGGCTGTTTCTTCTTCAAGATCGCTTTTCTTGTACTCGCCCGTTGGAACTTTTTCGATCCGAATACAGCGTTCCATAACACCATTGGGACTATCAAATGTCGTGGCTTCACCTAGAACATCGTCGTTCGCCCACAAGACAGTGGGTGCAATGAGAGCAAGTGACCCCAGAAGATTGAACTTCATTTGGATAGTCCTCCCGGTATCATTTAGGGCAAATCGCTGCCTGTTGTTCGGTAGAGATCTTCAAATTGGAGTCGACACTGAAGTTGGAGAATTTTGAGTCAATCCACTGGTCGCACCCGCCTGAACATGGGGCACCGTTTCGGGCATCGTTCCAATATTCCTTGGCCCTTTCTTCCGTCCAACCGCAAAACTGGACGAGCGCCATTGCGGACAATGCTCCCGAGGAATGAACCCCCCACATGCAGTGCACCAGAACAGGGCCCTTTCCAGGGTTTTCAATCACCTCGTGTATGGATGCCATGACAGCACCGGGTCGGGAGGATCTGGCACTTTGATAGTCAAAGGATCCGTTTCCGCAACTGGTGCGACCGTATTGAGTGTTTTTGCCGAAGTCGGCATAAAACCCGGTTGAAAACCCTTCACCGCACAGAGTTTCGCGTTGACCCTCACTTAGGCCCGTTCGATCCTTGTCGCCGCCCTTGAAACCGGATCGATACAGGACACCGCTTAAGACCGGGCGAAAAAAAGCGACACCATCAACACCGCCGTTGCTACCCTTTGAGAGCATTTGACTGTTGCTTGGACCGCCGTTTCGACTGGTCACGTCAGAATTCGCAGCGGTTGC
>NZ_WQGJ01000002.1:0-620942 GCF_013034605.1 Ruegeria sp. HKCCA4633 | reverse complement strand
ATCCCATAACAAAACCCCGCCAAAACATAGGCGGGGTTTTCGCCAATCGGAAACTTCCCAAACAATTTGGCACTGACCAAACCAAGGTTGGTACATCCAATGAAACACTACGTTGTCACGAATGATCACGAGAATGCTGCCAAAGGCTCTGCCCCGGTGTCAGATCGGTTACAATTCATCGATGTCGTTTTGTACCGAAACTCTGACAAAGCCTCTGCTGAACTGATTATGGAGTTTTACCGGGCGCTGAACACTTTGGTGGAAAAACACACCTATGTTGTGAATTTACGTGTCCTTGCTAGAGAGCCAGTAGGAGGTCCGCTGTATTGGGCCGGACGTACCGCGATTTTTTGGGGGGATTTTGAACGCGCCTGGTGCCCCACTGCAGCTGAAAGGTCCTGGGTGAATCAGGTGCTGAACTTGTCCCCCAGGTCTGTTCTTGTAGGGGGGGCGGTGATGCTGCTGGCCCAACTCGGAAGTGCTGACAGAAGCACAGCAGCCGTGCATTCGGGTTTCGAAGCCGCAGCGCTGGAACTGGGGATTGGAAACAGCGGAACTTCGATCCATTTTCCCCCAGATGGGCGCACGCACAGCGCAAACACACGGATCAGCGCCCTACGTCTGCTGGCCGAGTTTGTGTCAATGGATCATGGTGAGCATTTGGCAGACACGTTGCGGCGGTATGTCGGGCTGGCCGAACCCAAGGGTGCAACTGAAAGCCAGGTCGCAAATCGCCTCATTCGAAAGTCCAATGGAGACAGGCTTGTGAGCCTTGCCGTGGATACAATGCTGGATAACATCGAAGACCCGCTCAGGATTTCTGAGCTTTCTGAACTGGTCGGGACGTCCATCCGGCAGCTTCAGCGAAGGTTCTTGTGTAAAACGGGCATGACTCTTTTGGACACATATAAGGAACTCCGCCTTGAGAGGTCCAACAGTCTTTTGAAGTATACTGACATGCCACTTGTTGAGGTCGCATCTGCAACTGGTTTTTCGTCCCGAACGGCAATGTCGCGGGCCTTTATTAAACGTTACAAATTACGCCCAGAACAGGTTCGGAACGGACGGTTTCTTGGACACATGTCTGCTTGAATTAGCAGTTGCGGGTTTCCAGCGATCTAGCGGTACGGGCGATAGGTGCTGTGGCCGGATCAAGGGTAGCTGTCCCGATGACTTGGCCGTTTTCAACAAGCTGTATTATTACTGCCCTGTCGCGGCGTTTCCTGTTGGACATTTACGTCAAGAATTTGGACAGCAGTTTTGACCAATGGCACACCTTTTCCGAGGTTTTCTGCTGCCGCCTCTTTCGTTGATTTTAGCCATAGTTGTCGCGCTGCTGTGGTACGCCCACCGATGAGCCATAGGTTGTCCAACACCCTCGCCGCGCTTTCAAGATAGCCCTGATTTTTTCTTTTGGCTCATCCGGTCCCACGTTCGTTAGGCTTGGCTGAGGCGAGGATTGCCGCGCAGTTTTTCTACGTTGCGCAACGAAAAATCCCAATACAGCGGATTGAACGGGCTAGCTTTCGGGTCGGTTTTTTGCTTTACATCATATCGGCACGTGTCGCTATTATCCGACATTTTGTTGATGTAATTGCTGCTGGCCGCATAGGGTTTCGATCCCAGCAATCCTCAGTCGGCAAACTGACTCAAGCTAATGACATTGGAGGCTTCGACCGCGTTCAGCGGGGCATGACCGTCATAATAGGCGCGTTTAACCCGTCGGCAGATTTCCAGTGGATACAGCAGCCCGGCGTTCAGATACTGAGCTAGGACCGAATAATAATGAAACGGTTCACCCATCTAAATCGCGTCCTGACAGTCACCGAAATGCGGTAAGGCCGTCTGCACAAAGTGCTCCAGCGCGTTGTCCCGTGTTGCGGCAAACAAGAACGGTATCACGCGCGGCGATGCCCCGACGCAGCGCGGCGATCTTGGGGGGTCAGCTGATCGCCAAGGACGACAATTATCCTGAGGTGCGTTTCTTCCATTGGCTTGGAGCGAGGACATCAGAGCAAGTTGGCCAGATCAAACCGAGCGTATGCGCTTTGGTCTGGCTGGCTAATCCCGCCATTGGCAAAACGCGTGAAAACTGAAGTCTTCTTCTCTGAGCGTTTGCCAGTTTCCGTGGCGTAAAAGGTTGAACCAAGAGCGCCTCACTCAAGGTCTTCGGCGAAATCAGGATGGTTGTCGATTGACAATGAAACCAGCACGCGTCGCGCTCAGGTCATTCGCCGGCATAGTACCCTACGACATCGCCATCCGTTGTGACGCCCAATCCGTTGAGCAATCGATTGGCATAATTGAAATAGCCGACGATCTGGTTGATTTCGAGAATCTCGCCGTCGTCCCAACCTGCGTGTCTCAGTGCGGTGACGTCGGATTCAACCATAGTGCCAGGCGACACAGTGAGCTTTTCGGCGTAGATCAAGGCCTCTAGATGTTCGCCGTCGAACGCATCCTGCGGTCGTTGCGCCTTGAGCGCGGCCTCGATCTTGTCCGCCCGCGCGTCATCCCCGATCAGATGCCGCGCGTTGGCCCAGTGATTTGCGTAGGAATACGGGCATGTGTTCAACGTCGAAACATAAGAACTGACCACTTCCTGAAACCACATTGGGATCGTGTTGCTGTCATCGTGCAAGCAGGCGCGATACAAAACCACATGCCCTTTCATGGTATTGGGGCGCAGGGAATGCACGCGCATAACGTTGTCCACCGTTCCATGCGGAGTTCGCGCAAGGTCCAGAACGGCCTTAAGCGGCGCTTCGGCCTCTTCATCAGATATCATCCTGATCCAGGCAGACAAATTTGGTTCCTTCCTTGTATTCATAGCCCAGGTTTTGAGCGATCGTTGGTGTCACGCCACGTTTGTTTGGCGAATTCCGTATCTTGGTGAACCAATGTAGAGCGCGCGCATTAGTGTCAGTATGATTAACCTGTTTTGCGCAACCCGATATCTGTGTCGGGATGGGCAAATAGCCCTGCGGCGCAAGGATACCGGCTTAGTATCTCTGAACCGCGCGGCAGACGATCGGCGTAAAAACGCCCGCTCTGCCAATAGGTTGTGCCGTCGATGACAATGGTCGGGTCGATCACGTTCCAGCTGATTTCACCGGGAGCGTAAGCACCACATGTGTGGAAATGCAAGATGCGCGGATTGCCGAATGCCGCCCCGCCCCACCGTTCATAGTTCTCACGCATGTCCCAGGGGTAGCCGCATCCGGGATGAATGCCAGCATGCCAGGAATGCACAAAGTTCCGGTCAATTTCGAACTGTTCGGCCACCCGATCATAATGAGTCTCTGCCCGCGCTACATCTGAAGGATGCCCCTCGAACCCGGTCAGGCGGCCTTGATCTAGGCGCGCAAGAACGGGATGAGTGAATTCGGTAGTGTAACCTTCATAGTATTTTGATCCGGTCCCTGTCAGGAAGGTCAGGGCCACTTGGCCAGAGAAGCTGTGTGCAGGGACAGGCGTGAAAACCGACATCGGGAAGCGCAGGATGGAGGTATCACCCGAAGGGTCCAGGTTCATTTCAGGCCGCCCCCGCACATCCGTGCCAAGGGGGCACGTGAAACGCACTTCCTGCGCGGTATTTAGTACAGAGTTGATCTCGGCCTTGAGTTCCATGAAGGCGTCGTGGTGCCCGTTCGAAAACCCCGACCCGAATTGTTCGCGGCTGAGGGCAAAGCTGACGATGATCTTTTTGCCCTTGGGCATTTGCGAAAACCGTAGCTGATCTCCGAGGCGGGCCAGAAACAGGATAACATCGGCGGTTTCGAACCTTTTAAGCAAGTCCACAGGCAGATGCGGAGTGTCAGGGTTGAACCCCACATCAACCGTTTCGACGGACAGGCCCATGGACTTGGCAACACGCGAGACGATTTCGACACTGTCCGCGTCGAAATACCCGTACTCTGGCGGTTCGTAGACGATCAGCAGCCGGTCTCCGGCCGTTGCATGGGCACAGTTTGCCAACAGGTTTTGCGCGCCACGTTCCGGCGTGATGTCCGACATTCGCGTCTCCCATAGGATCGAATTGGTCAAGGTTACGCCAGGGGCTTGCAGCCAATCTATTTGAAAGTATTAATGAGTGACATTAGAGTTACTAATATGATCTTGAACTTGCCCTATTCCGCACTAAGAGCGTTCGAGGCCGTCGTCCGACATTCGGGGTTTTCACCCGCTGCTACCGAATTGGGCGTCAGCCAGAGCGCTGTCAGTCAGCATGTGCGCAGCCTTGAGGAATGGTTGGGGCGCGAGCTTTTGGTGCGGGGCGCACGTCAGTCGCGCCCAACCCGTGAAGGAGAGTTGTTGGCCCTTGCGATCTCGGAAGGACTGGGGCGCATCTCGGATGTATGCGCACAACTCAGGGATAAAACACGCTCGGATCGGACAATCGTTATCTCATGTCTGCCGGGTTTTGCGTTCAACTGGTTGTTTCCACGACTTTTACGCTTTGACATGGCCCACCCGAACCTGTCGATATCGATAGCAACCGATACCGGACAATTCCCGTTTTCCGGTGCGGATGCGGATATCGGAATTCGCTATGGCTTGGGCGATTTTCCGGGCTGTCAGGTCGATTTACTTATGACAGAGCAGCTGTTTCCGGTTTGCGCGCCGTCGTTGTTGCCGGACCTTCGCAAGGTCGATGACCTCGCACGTCACACGATGTTGGTGGACGAGAATCTACATCACAGAGCGGCGAGCCCCACATGGGAATTCTGGGCGCGGCGCTGTGGCCTGACCTTGCCAGCCGCGCTGCGGACACGGCGACTGGGGCAGTCAAACATGGTTGTTCAGGCGGCGATTGAAGGATTAGGTGTGGCACTGGGGCGCGAGCCTTTGGTCATTGACATGATGGCAGACGGGCGTTTGGTCCGACCCTTTGCGGAAATGACCCAATCGCCGTTGTCTTATTGGCTGGTCCGACCGCACGAAACCAAGGGTAGCGAAAAGGTTGCCGAATTCTTGAGCTGGATTCATTCCGAGGTTGCTGCGCAACCTGACATCCCTCCGCCGGCTTCAGTTTGAAATTAGTCAGGCTTATACAACCCATTACTACTCTGACATGGCATGGCGGCGTTTGGGCGCCCATACTTTAGCAAGCCAAATGATGGATTGGCGGGCAATCGATGTTTCTGAGAAATTGCTGGTAAGTTGTGGCCTTGAGAAAAAATATCGGGCGCGTGCTGAAGGCCGAAACGTTTCTGGCTAAGAACATCGTTTTCTTCCGGCAGGAAGATGGCACCCCGGTGTCGTTTCCGAGCGATTGCGACCGGCTTCAGCATTACGAGATGTGCCTGCCTGCTATCGCGCTGAACAGATCCGTTTACGCGCCTGTTGGAACCGGTGGCTATGGCAACCCCCATTCGACAAGATCTAAGTCAATATCTCGTACAATTTCATGACGCCGTTTGACGAGGACCGAACCCGGTACTTTTGGTTTCAGCACCGAAACACAGACCCCGATAACGCAGAGGTTTTAAAGTTCATGAATGACGCATGCGGATGGCGTTTCTCGAAGACAAAGGGGTGTTGGAGCAGGTGCATCTGGGTATTAAGCACGCCAAGACACCCTATATTGATCTTGGTCTGGATAAGGGCGCAAAACTGTTCCGCAAAGCACTGGACAGCGCTATCGAAGCTGAAACGACATCCATGGGCACCACTGCGCGGGCTTACCGGCCTTTTCCGTATACCGTTTCGCCTGATGAGGGGCAGGGGGCCGATGTGTTGACCAATCGTCGGCAAAGCGCAGCAGTTCAAAATCCCGCGGCGACAAGTCTACCGTTTCTCAATTCAAGCGTGTCCGGGGCCAATGCCTGACGGAAGGATGGCGCATGGCTGACCAGTAAAATGGCCTGTGGCAAACCCTGTAGTATCTCCAGCAGGCGGGCTTCGTTCTGGATATCGAGCGCATTTGTTGGTTCGTCCAATAACAGTGCCCGGGGTTCCATCGCCAATACGGTGGCAAGGGTCACAAGACGCTTTTCGCCCCCCGACAATTTATGTGTTATGCGATCACGCAAGTGCATCAAGTCTAGATCAGAGAGAACTCTGTCGACGATGGCGAGAGCGTCGTCCTTGTTGCGCCCTAGATTGAGAGGCCCAAACGCGATGTCTTCTGCCACAGTGGGGCAAAACAGCTGATCGTCAGGGTCTTGAAACACCAGTCCGATCTCGCGGCGAACCTCGTGAAAATCGGCCTCGGTGCGCCGATCTTTTCCAAGGGCGATCACACTACCCGAGGTTGGCTTTTGCAAACCAAGCGCAATTCCAAACAGGGTGGATTTCCCTGCTCCGTTAGGTCCTGCAATCGACAGGCGTTGCCCTGGTTCAAGCGTAAGCGAGGCGCCGTCCAGTACGGGTGCTTGACCGGGATAGGCGAAATGAATGTCTTCCAGCTTGAGGATCGTCATGCGAAATCCAGACAAAGAAGCCCAATGCACACTATGCATAGAGTCGCCGCAAACACGTAGTCGCGCAGGGTCAGGTTAAATTCCTGCAGCAAGAGAAGCCGTCCAGAGAACCCTCGGCATTTCATCGCTGCTAAGATTCGCTCGGACCGTTCGATGGCGCGGACCAACATCATGCCAACCAGATAGCCAAAGCTGCGATACGTGTGCCAATTAGTGCCCGGTCGAAACCCACGGACCTTCATCGCCGCGCGCAGGCGCATATATTCCTCGCGTAAAACTTCGATGTAGCGAATGGTAAACATCAGAAGGTGGACGAGTGCTTCGGGACAGCGCAGTTTATGCAACGCGTGGCCAAGCGTAACCGGTTCCATCGTTCCAACCAGAACCATCAGGGACAATATGACGGCGTTAGCTGTCAGCGCAATCTCAGTGGCTTTCCAAAGGCCTTGCCAACTGGCCGGAAACCCAAACAAGTTGAACATCGCATCCCCGGGCGTGGTAAATGGCAAAAGTACCAACATGAAGATGATAAAGCTGTCCATCATCGCCATACGTTTGAGCGTTCGGCGAATGGGCAGGCGAGACATCAGCAGCACTCCGATAGAAACAGCCAATGCCGCAATCAGCCCTGGAATGGTGCTGAGCGAGACCGTGACAATGGAAAAAACACTCGCCACCACGATCCGCATCCGAGGATCCAAGCCTTGGATCACCCAAAAGGATGCACCCGTACCAGTCTCGGCCAATGTCTTGGCCTGGGGTTCCAGGGCGTGGGCCATCAGGAGGTCATCTTCTTGCGTGCGGCGATGTAAAAGCCGATTCCGAACAAACCAATGATGTAACCGATGCCACCCAGGATCGTTTGCAGATCATTGTGTTCACGATAGGAGGCAATCTCGCGTCGCAGCGGGCGGGTTTCGTCTCGGACCGCCTGAGCAATTGCGGCGCGTTCTTCGTTCGTCAATGATGCGACAGTCACCTGCGTCCCACCTTCCTTAGGGGCAATCATTGCGGCAGTTTCGACCACGTCAGCTTCAACACCCATTATCGCCGCGACATCGGCAGCAGGCATGGTGACTTCTGCCACATGCCCCGCGCCCAAGTCTGCTTTGAACGTGTGTTCTACCGGGTTGGTCGGGGTGTAAAGGAAGAAACCATCTGTATCGGTCAGTGTTCGTCCCAACTCAGCACCATCGGGCCCGTACACGATGACTTTTTGGTTTTGCGCCATATCGCCGTTTGAAAAGCCCAATTCGCCTTCGATTGCATCGCCTGCAGGAAAGACCCCTGCGATAACTTTGTGGGCCAGCGCAGGAAGCGGCATCAGTGACAACGCAATAACAACGAGCAGTTGCCTCATGCCGATGCGCCTTTATAAAAGAGTTCTGGTTTAACCTGACGAGCCAGTAAAATGGCGAACCCGGTCAGAACCGCTTCGACGGCCATGACAGGGACGTGAGCAAATAACACAAGCTTCGCAGCCGGCAGGAATTCGTCGCCCGACAGCGCCAGCGATACTGCGACAAAAGCCGTCGTAGCTGCGATTGAGAAAGCGCCGCCTATGCCGCCCCAAACTGCTCCTTGAACAGGCGTGCCCTTGGCGATCAGACGACCGAAGATTATCCATGTAAGCACCGCCGGAAGGGCGATGTTGACTGTGTTGATCCCAAGCACTGTCAGTCCTCCAAAGCCGAAGAACACAGCCTGAAGCAGCAAGCCAACAAAAAGCGCCGGAAAGGCCGCCCAGCCGAGCAAAAGCCCGGCCAGACCGTTCAGGATCAAATGCACAGAGGACGGGCCGATCGGAACATGGATCAGTGAGGCGACAAAAAAGCTGGCTGACAACACCCCGGCAGTGGGAATGCGATCCAGGTCCAGCGATTTCAGCCCCATGGCGATCCCGCCTGCTGCCGCGATTACGCCGCCAATCACAACAGGGTTCGAAAGGGCTCCGTCCACAATATGCATATGGGTTACTCCAGATCCCAGGCGCGGATCCAGATCACAGCGTCCTGACTTAGTTCTTTGCCTTCATGTTCAGTCTTCGGGCCCGAACCCAACGCTGCGAAACCCCAGTAGCCTGCTTTTGGCACGCCAAAGGTGAAATAGCCGTTTTCGTCCGAAATTGCGACCAGTGCGCCGCCTGGCAGTGGGGAAGCAGTTGCGTTTTTTGCGCCGTTTCCGGCCAAGTCGGGTTCCGCGGCCATGTATTCGATTTCAATCTCTACGCCAGCCACTGGGTTGCCCTCGCTCAATACACGTCCCGTGAAGGTCGAGCCAGCGATGATGTTATAGGGCTTGTTCAGCGGCAGTATTTCGGTAGCCAAACCTTGCGGCTGGTCCCAGTCGGTGGGCAGCTCGTTTCGGTTCAGATATGCCTTGGTGACCTGCTGGATATAGATATCCTCAGATTCCTCGTAATAAGGCGCAGGTACCGTTACCACGACGTAATCGCCAGAACGTTTCACTGGAACCGAGCCCAAAAAGGCCTTGGCCGTGTTCTCGGGGCCTTCGAACGTGGTTTCTTCCAACGTACCCAACAAATCGGTCTTTTCGCCGTTGTGGATCACATAAAATTCTTCTGGCTTTTCCAGGGTCATCACGTGCCCGGCTTCAAACGGATGCCAGAAGACCAACTTGACCGGAACGTCACCAGGACGATCAATCATGGTATCTTCGGTGTATTCCAGCAGGAAATGAGCCTGAGCCATCGCAGGCAATGCAATGGCAGCTGTTGCCGCCAACAAAAAGTGTTTCACAAACAAGTCCTTCTCACGTCGCGCCTTCCCCGGCACGCATTGGTTTTTGACATTGGGGAATGCGAAACCATTTGCTCAAATAGGCAAACAGTTTCGGCGCACACCCCGTCGCCGACGATCAACGCCCATTCCGAGGGCGCATGTTCGGCAGGTCTCCTGACTTGCGGGTCAAAACGCTTGGCTGGCCTTCCCGGGCATATCCCAGTGGCACGATCAGCCGCGCTCGCCGCTTACAGTTGCGGGGGCAGTTGCAGAATTGGCGAAGAAAAAGCCGCACTGCATTCCCTATTGCCTCCGGGTGAGTCCCCGGAACCGAACATGGCGCGTTGATGGCAGAAAAACTTGTACACGGTCAACTCTCGTTTGCGGCATCGCTTAGGGCAATACCGAATTTCAATAAGGTGTTTCTGCCGTGTAGTTGCGGCTCGGTGCATAGAGGTGATCAGTGTCACTGTCTGACAATCAGTGCGGTGACCTCAGATTTGATGCCGAAGCATAAGTATCCCGGCTTGTGAAACCAGAAATTTACAATACGCACAAAAATTGGACTTTTCCATTGCCGAAACCGGTTTCGGAAACGCAAAATGATGGAATGACAGCGAATCTCAACACGCGACAGCGACAAATCCGATCCCGGCGCGCCTCGGCGACTGGACGGGTGAAGCTTGATGAACTGGCCGATCAACTCGGCCTTTCGAAAAGCACGGTGTCGCGGGCATTGAATGGGTATTCCGACATCTCAGAATCAACGCGAAAGCGGGTTGAGGTGACGGCGCGCAAGATGGGGTATCGCCCGCTCAGCCACGCTCAGGCCATCCGAACGGGGCGCGTGCGTGCCATTGCAATGGTCATCAACAGTGAAGAACCGGATCGGCACAATCCGTTTTTCCAAGACTTTCTGGCAGGGGCTTGTGAAGCTGCCAGTGCGTCTGACTGGACGATGACAATTTCGACCGCGAAGTCGAAACAGGACATGCTGAACATGCTGGGCCGTTTGGTTGAAGAACGTAAGGCCGACGGATTTATACTGCCGCGAGCCGAAGTCGATGATGCGCGCGTTGGATACCTGAAGGACTTGCAGGTGCCGTTCATCCTTTATGGGCGGACTGGCTATGGTCAGGTCGGGTTTCAGGACGATACGTCGTGGTTTGATATTTCCGGCGAAACAGCCATGAGCGACGCGGTCGAACGTCTGGCCCGTTTTGGTCACAGCCGTATCGGGTTTGTCGGCAGTGATCCAAAGTTCAACTACAGCCACCTGCGTCGGGATGGCTATGTCGACGGGCTTAGGGACGCAGGATTGCCAGTTGATCCCGAATTGATACGCGAAGGGGCCCGCACCCGCGAAGAAGGGGCCGCTGAAGCGCGCGCTTTATTGCGTCTTCCTGTCCCGCCGACCGCGATTGTATTTGCGACAGACCAAGCGGCACTGGGAAGCTACTCTGTCTGCGCAGAATTTGGCCTTGAGATCGGGCGCGATGTCTCGGTTCTTGGATATGACGGGGTCCCGGAATGCCAATACGCCAGCCCCGGGCTAACGACGTTCAGCGTCGACTCTAAACGGGCAGGTGAACGCCTTGCTACGATGCTGATACGTCAGACCCGAGGAGAAGAACCCGCAACTTTGCGCGAACTCAGTCAGGCGGTGCTGATTGAACGCGACTCTGACGGACCGCCGCTGCTGACCTCGAACGAGTTGGCGAAAAAAATCAAACGATCCATGGAAGACAATCGGGGAGGAAACCGACCATGAAACTTACACCAAAAGCAGCCAAGCTGATGCTCGGCTCTTCGTTGGCAATGGCGCTGACGGCAATGTCGGTACAGGCGGACACGATCCGTTTCTGGACGACCGAAGAGCAGCCCGAGCGTCTGGCGAAACAACAGGAAATGGCCGACCAGTTCAAGGCGCAGACCGGCACGACCGTTGAGGTGATCCCTGTCACAGAAACAGATTTGGGCACCCGCGCGACAGCAGCTTTTGCCGCAGGTGACTTGCCAGATGTGGTCTACCACCCGTTGCAGTACGCCCTGCCGTGGGCCGAAGCTGGCATTCTGGACACCGAAGCTGCGACCGAAGTGATCGAAGAACTGGGCGCTGATACTTTCGCTCCGGGTGCTTTGGGCATGGCTGCGTTCAATGGTGAAACCGCCTCGGTTCCGGTGGATGGCTGGACGCAAATGGTTGTGTACCGGAAGGACCTTTTTGAAGAGGCCGGTCTGGAAGCGCCCGACAGTTTTGCAGATATTCAGGCCGCACTTGAGGCGCTGCACAACCCGCCAGAAATGTATGGCTTTGTCTCGGCCACAAAAGTTGACGAGAACTTCATGAGCCAGGTGCTGGAGCATGTATTCCTGGCAAACGGCGTCAGCCCGGTTGGCCCCGATGGCTTCCAGCCGCTTGATGAGGCCAAGACCACCGAGGTTTTGGATTTCTACAAGGCCATTTCCAAAGCCTCGCCTCCGGGTGAACTTTTCTGGAAGCAATCGCGTGAGCTGTATTTCGACGGTAAAGCCGCGATGATCATCTGGTCGCCTTTCATTCTTGATGAACTGGCCGGTCTGCGGGACAGCGCCCCTCCGACCATCAACGACGACCCGACATCGCGCGATCTGGCCAGCAAGACCGGTATCGTGACCAAATTGTCGGGCCCGTCGAACCCCGATGGCGCGGCCTGGGGCGACGTGCGGTACTTCGGTATCACCAATGATGCGGACACCGACGCGGCCATGGAATTCGTAAGGTTTGCCATGGATGACGGCTATACCCAGACGCTTGCCATTGCGCCTGAGGGTAAGTTCCCCGTGCGCCGTGGTAATGCAGACAATCCGACTGCATTCTCTGAAGCCTGGGCGGAACTGCCTGTCGGTGTCGACCGTAAGGCCCCTCTGGGCGAGTTGTATGAACAGGCGATGATCGATGAGATCGTCGGTGGTCTGGACGTGGCGCAGCGTTGGGGCGTAGCCGAGGGTCAATTGGCGCTGGCGTCGAAAATGATCAACTCTCAGGCCATCAATCGTGTTGTACGTCAGTACATTGATGACGAGATCGACGCAGCCGCAGCGGTTGCAGCCATGAACGAAGAACTGGCGAAGGTTCAGTAATCAAGTGGCATCTGCAGCGGCGTGCGCGCCGCTGCACTTAACCCTTCGAGGTACCCCATGACTTCGGCCACCCCACCGACCGGAACCGGGGCGTTAGCCAAACGCGAGGCGCGTCTGGCCTGGACGCTGCTGGCTCCGACCGTGATCAGCGTATCGCTTGTGGTGATCTTGCCTTTGCTGGCAATCTTCTGGATCAGCTTCAAGCCATTTACCCTGTCCGATCTCCGCCCACCCGCACCGGTTGTGCGTGAAAGCCTGCGCGGATCGGGCGACGATCTGCGGATTGAATACCGTCTGCGCAACTCCAGTCAGGAGATCGCAATCGACGGCGTCACCCTTAGTGACGTTCTGCCCGACGGTGTCGTTGCGGGGGACGTTGCCGCCCCCTGCGTTTTGGACGGGCAGGACCTGTTTTGTGACTTCGGCACTCTGGAAGGGGGCCAGCGTGAGCGTATCCGCATTCCTGTTGCCGTCGACGGCGATCCCGATGCCTTTGAAGACGTGGTCGAAGCGTCAGAACCGCGTTTGACTGGTAGTGGACCGAACGTTCTGACCAACTTTGAATTCAGCCTCGAAAACTATGCTCGCGTCTTTGACGGAGCTGAGTTCTGGGGCGTGCTTTGGGTAACGTTGTTTTACACGGTGTTCGGGACCATTGGCGCCTTGGTTATGGGCCTGTTTGCAGCGCTTTTGCTGAACAAGAGCTTCAAAGGGCAGGGGGTCATCCGGGGCCTTTACTTGTTTCCCTATGTCGCTCCTGTCATTGCGGTGGCCTTTACCTGGGTCACGCTGTTTGATCCGTTTTCGGGTTCAGCCAATGCGCTCTTGATCCAGATGGGTCTGACCAGTGCGCCGATCAACTTTTTCGGCGAACGCCCTCTGGCACTGATCATGGTCACGGTGTTCGAAATCTGGCGCTATTTCCCGCTGTCTTTCCTGTTCATTCTGGCGCGGATGCAATCCATTGATAGCAGCATGTATGAAGCCGCTGATATGGATGGAGCGTCGCCCTTCCAGAAGTTCTGGTTGCTGAGCATCCCGCAATTGTTGGGCATCCTGTCGGTACTGTTCCTTCTGCGCTTTATCTGGACGTTCAACAAGTTCGACGACATTTTCCTGCTGACCGGTGGTAATGCGGGTACCCGCACACTGACTGTGAATGTCTATGAGCAGGCGTTTGCGATCTCAAACATCGGGGCAGGCGCGGCGGTGGCCGTGGTCATCCTGCTGTGCCTGATCGCCTTCAGCTTTGTCTTCTTCCGCTTCATCAGCCGTGAGGAGGGTTTGTGATGCGCAAAGGTTTCATCACTGGCCCGGTTCTGGGCGCACTCTGGTTGGTCATCATTTCAACCACCGTTTCCGTCACCATGTCCTTCGCCACGGGCGCAGCGTTTCGCCCGCAGGTGGGGTTGAGCCTGATCTGGGGCGCGGTGGCAGGTCTTACCTATGTTGCGTTTCCGGCGCGTCATGCTCCGGCGCGTTTGGCGATCTCTGTGCTGCTGGGTTTGTCTTGCCTAAGCGGTTTGGGTCCCGTTCTGATTGGTCCGGATACGACGCTGCAGGCAAGCCTAACTACTGTCATCGCTGTTGCGGTTGTCATGCACCTGTCATTGGCCGAGATCCTTAAGGAACTGCCCTTCACCGAACTGACACGCCATGAATTCGAAGATGCGGTGATCCGCTTTTGCACCGGATTCGGGTACATCTTTTTCACGGCAATTGTCGTCATCCCCTTCTATGTGATGGTGATGACCAGCCTGAAATCTCAGCAGGCGCTATTGCAGAACCCGCTGGATTTTTCCGTTGATCTGAGCCAGGGCACTGCACTGTTCCGCAGCTATACCGAGCTGTTCCGCGACTTCAATTTCGGCACTTATCTCTGGACGTCCTTCTACGTCTCGGTCCTGACAGTATTCATCACGTTGCTGTTCAGTGTCCCCGGTGCCTACGCGGTGGCGCGGTTCCGGTTCAAAGGGCAAAAGGCGTTTTCGCGGTCGATCCTGTTGATCTACATGGTTCCGATGATCGTTCTGGCGCTGCCGATTTATATCGCGTTTTCGCTTACGGGCCTACGGAACTCGATCCTCGGCATTGTCATGATCTACCCGGTCACGACGATCCCCGTCGCGCTTTACATGCTGCAAGGCTATTTCCGTGGTCTGCCCACCGAAGTGGAAGAGGCTGGTCTGATGGATGGTCTGTCGCGTCTGGCCGTGATTTGGAAGATCACCCTGCCGCTCAGCCTGCCTGCGCTGGCCTCGGTCTCGCTCTATGTCTTTATGATCGCCTGGAATGAATTCTTGCTTGCCTTCATGCTGCTGGACGATCCGTCGAAATTTACCCTGACCCGAGGCGTCACGATGCTGAACTCCTCGGAAATTCCCCGACAACATCTCATGGCTGGCGCGGTAATCGCCACTTTGCCGATCATGGCGTTGTTCCTGGGGCTTGAACGTTTCATGACCAAAGGCCTGACTGCGGGGTCCGTCAAAGGATGACAGAAATGAATCAACATACGAACCACAACCGCGAAGCGCGCAATATCCTGATTGCCAATGATCGCGGGGGTTACACAATCCCGACCGAGGGGCTGTATCCTTATCAGTGGAACTGGGACAGCGCGATTGCCGCCGTGGGCTTTGCCGAATTCGACATCGACCGCGCCTGGACTGAGGTCGAGACGCTTTTCTCGGGCCAATGGGCGGACGGCATGGTGCCGCATATCCTGTTCCACAAGCAAGACGACGGGTATTTTCCAGGCCCGGATGTATGGGGTTGCAACGGCCCGATCCCGTCGTCGGGTATTATTCAGCCACCCATCGCAGCAACGATGGTTCGCAAAATTTGGGAGCAGGACAAAAAGGTGGGCGACCAGCGCCTGCGTGCCCTCTTTCCAAAGCTTTTGGCCTGGCATCGTTGGATCATGAAGTGGCGGCTTGATGAAAAGGACGCTGTCTGTACGACGCACCCTTGGGAGGCAGGTCGCGACAATGCCCCTGACTGGGATAAATCCATGGCGCGCATGGACGCCTCTGACGTGGGGGAATACCAGCGCAGGGACATCGCGCATGTGAACAGCGACGATCGCCCTACCAAGTTTGACTATGATCGTTACATCAAACTGGTCCAGATTGGCCGAGAGGCCGGATGGAACCAACAGGCTCTGTTGGAGAAAAACCCGTTTCGGGTCGCCGACCCGACAATGACATTCACGACCTTGCGCGCTGCGCGGGATCTGCTGGCGATCAGCGACCAGCTGGGCGTCGACGCCGAAGGGTTGCATTCGGATGTTGAGAGGCTCGAAAATGGTGCGCGATCCTTGTGGAATGAGGATCTGGGTAGTTTCGATTCCCGTGACGTTCGTACAGATGAATGGGCCGGCAGCATCTCGAACGCTTCATATATGTGCTGGTACGCAGGCATCCAGTCGGAACAGATGCTGAAGCGTTTGGATGCTGTGTTGGACACCGTTCCTTATCCGGTTCCAAGCTATGATACGTCGATGCCGAATTTTGATGCGCGCCGCTATTGGCGTGGTCCGACCTGGGCGATCATGAACATGATGATTGGGTTCGGTCTGGCTGATATGGGACACACGCGGCAGGCAGAAGACCTGCGCCTGAAAACAGCAAAGCTGATTTCGACCTACGGCTTCGCCGAGTATTTTGACCCCAACACAGGCAGCGCTGCTGGCGGCACTGCCTTCACCTGGACAGCCGCGGTCTGGCTACACTGGGCAGGGAGGAGCTAATGGGCAGCATCGAACTGAAGTCCGTCGAAAAATGGTTTGGGTCCGCCCAGGTCATCAAAGGTGTGGACCTCAAGATTGAAGAAGGCGAGTTCATTGTCTTTGTCGGTCCGTCGGGCTGCGGAAAATCCACTCTGCTTCGCATGATCGGCGGGCTTGAGGATATTTCGCGCGGATCGCTTCTGATAAACGACAATGACGTCACCGATCATCCGCCTTCGAAACGCGGCCTGACGATGGTGTTTCAGTCTTATGCGCTGTATCCGCATCTGACTGTTGCTGAAAATATGGGGTTCTCGCTGAAAGTGGCCGGGGTGCCAAAGGCTGAAATCGCAGAACAGGTCAACAAAGCGGCTGAGGTTCTGAAACTCGGGCCGTTTCTGGAACGCCGACCCAAAGACTTGTCAGGCGGGCAGCGCCAGCGTGTGGCCATCGGCCGATCCATCGTGCGCGACCCGACGGCCTTTTTGTTCGACGAGCCGCTTTCGAACCTTGATGCGGCGCTGCGCGTTGAGATGCGATACGAGATCGCCAAGCTGCACCAAAGCCTCAAGCGCACGATGATCTATGTGACCCATGATCAGGTCGAAGCCATGACGCTGGCCGACCGGATCGTGGTTCTGGAATACGGCAAGATCGCGCAGGTCGGTACGCCCCGCGAGCTCTATGAACGTCCGGCCAATCTGTTTGTGGCGCAGTTCATTGGAAGCCCGAAAATGAACGTGTTGACCTGTTCCGCTCAAGGCGGCAGTTATACGCTGGCACACGGCAGAGGGGGCCAATTTGCGTTTTCCGGCGAAGCCAACCGATTGGGTGTTCGTCCTGAACACATTGAAGTGGTTGCAGCGGGCGAGGGCCAGACGGACGGTGTGATCGAGGTGATCGAATACCTGGGTGCTGATACGTTCCTGATCGTCGATGTCGGTGCTGAAGAAAACGTCACTGTGCGTTTGAATGGAGACACGGACCTCAAACCGGGCGCACATATCGGTTTGCATTTTCCGACCAGCAAGCTGCATTTTTTTGATGAAGATGGTCAAGCTGTGGGTCGGGAATAACCCAATACACTGCCGATAGCTTTTCAAGCACGCGTTGCGGTTTCAACTCCTGAACCGCAACGTGTTTTGTTTGAGGTTATGTGCAGCTTAGTAACTGCATTCGCCTGCCCCGGCTGGTTTATTGTCAAAAACACTTGGAACCTGTGGCAATCCACAAGCCTACAGGATCATACTGTGTTTGTGTCCGTCACATCCAATTGACCCTTGTGTGATTTGAAAAGTCGGTGAAGCGACTTTGATTTTTAGGATGGCTATTGAATTAAAGGCGGACAGGATGTTGGCTACATCTTGTTGAATTTGCTCGAAACGAGAGAAGAGAGACATGGCGAAAAACGTGTGTGAGGTCCTGCTGGACATTTTGTCGGATGCAGGTGGTTGCCAGATCTTTGGCGTGGTTGGCGATGCGCTCAACCCGTTTCTCGAAGCCATGCGCGGGGACGACCGTTTTGAATGGAAGGGTTTGCGGCATGAAGAAAACGCAGCCTACGCGGCTTATGCGCAGTCGCATCTGACCGGTGGTATCGGCATTTGTGCCGGCACGGTTGGTCCCGGTGCTTTGCATCTGATTAACGGGCTCTACAATGCCAAACGCGAAGGCGCGGGCGTGGTGGCGATCACTGGCCAAGTCGCCCATCGCGAGCGCGGCACTGGCTATCATCAGGAAGTGAACCTGGAAAAGGCATTTGATGATGTGTGCGACTATCAGGCGGTGATCCACACGCCGGATCAGATGCCGCGTCTTGCCCAGATCGCCGTGCAACGTGCGCTCATCAACCGCGAGGTGGTGCGGATTGAACTGCCCATCGATGTATCCGAACAAAAGGTGCCCAGCCTGCACCAGTTCCACCCGCTTTTGAAACAGCCCTCTACCCTGATCCCACCCGAAGCTGAGATTGCCCGTGCTGCGCAGATCATAAACGCAGGCAAGAAGGTGGCGCTTTTTGCCGGTGTAGGTTGCCGCGAGGCCAAAGATCAGGTTTTGGCCCTTTCGCAAAAGCTCAACGCTCCGCTTGCGCATACGTTGAAGGGCAAGGACATCTTCGACTACGATGACCCGAATGTGGTTGGTATGACTGGTCTCATCGGCAACCCCGGTGGTTATTATGCGGTACACGATTGCGATGTGCTTGTGATGCTGGGCACCGACTTTCCCTATGAATGGTTCCTGCCAGAAGCGGCCAAGATCGTGCAGATCGACCGCAGCGTTGAAAATCTGGGTCGCCGTGCGCCTATCGCATCGGGCTTGTTGGGGGATGTCGGTGCAACGCTGGACCGGCTGCTGCCTCAAATAGCCGAAAAAGAAGACCGAAGCTTCGCTGATCATCAGGTCAAACTGTGCAACAAGTGGCTGGCGCAACAGGACAAAGAGGCCAGCCTTGAACGTGCCAGCGAACCGCTGCACCCGCAGTTATTCGCCCGCGAGATATCCAATCAGGCCGCAGAAGATGCGGTTTTTGCGATGGACATAGGTGAATGCACTGTCTGGGTGGCGCGGCAGACCCGAATGAAGGGTGGGCGGCGTATGGTGGGATCATTCAACCATTCCTCTCTGGGCTCTGGCTTGCCTTCGGCGCTCGGCGCGGCTGCGCTGGATCCCTCGCGTGAGGTCTGGACGTTCTGTGGCGACGGCGGCTTTGGTATGTCCATGCAGGATTTCGTGACCGCCGTGCGCTACCACTGGCCGATCAAGGTGATTGTGTTCAACAACCAGACACTGGGTTTCGTGAAGATGGAGATGGAGGTCGCGGGCTATGCTGTGAACCCTATGGCAACGGATCTGGTGAACCCGGATTTTGCCGAATACGCCAAGGTCTGCGGTGGTGATGGCGTGCGCGTGGAACATGCCGCTGACATCAAAGAAGCCGTGGCACAGGCCAAAGCCAGCACCAAGCCGTTCATCATCGACGCCATGGTCACGCCGGGTGAGTTGGTCATGCCACCTCATGTGGACACAAAGATGGCCTGGGGATTTGGCATATCCAAACTGAAAGAGGGCATCCTTCTGGCCAAGGGCGACCACGCGCAGTGGGACAACTGGGTCAAAGAACTCAAGGCGCAGCTTTAGTGCAGGTGCCAATCCAAGCTAGTAACCGGAGATCGGACGCATGATTGTACGCAATATATACTACGCGGTGGCCTTTTTTGGTCTACCATTGACCTTGTTGCTTGGCTGGTTCTGGACCCCAGCGCTGTGGCTGTTGGTGATCGTGCTGCCCTATATCGCGATCGGGGCTTATGACCTGATGACGACCAAACACAATGTGCTTAATAACTATCCGGTTCTGGGCCATTTTCGTTACATGCTGGAATTCGTCAGCCCAGAAATACGCCAGTATTTTGTTGAAACAAACGAAAGCGGACGGCCCTTCAACCGGATTACGCGCAGTCTGGTCTATGCCCGTGCCAAGGGTCAACAGGATACACAGGCGTTTGGCACCCAGTACGACATCACGCAGGTGGGCTATCACCGCACCAATCATTCGTTGGTGCCGAAAGAGGTGGGGGAAAGCGAGAAGCGTGTTACGCTGGGTGGTCCTCTATGCTCTCAGCCTTACGATGCGTCGCGCCTGAACGTTTCAGCGATGAGCTTCGGAGCGTTGAGCCATACCGCGATCCGGGCTTTGAATGGTGGGGCCAAGGACGGTGGCTTTGCCCACAACACCGGTGAAGGAGGGATAAGCCCGCATCATCTGGCGGAAGGCGGTGATCTCATTTGGCAGATCGGTACCGGCTATTTCGGCTGTCGCACCCCCGAAGGTGGGTTCGACAAGGACAAGTTTGCCGAAAGAGCCGGAAAGGACGTGGTCAAGGCCATTGAGATCAAGCTGAGCCAGGGCGCAAAACCCGCTCATGGCGGCGTGCTGCCTGCGGTTAAGGTTGATGAAGAAATCGCTGAAATTCGCGGTGTTGAACCCCATAGAGACGTGATCTCACCTCCTGCACATGCGGCCTTTGAGACCCCCACCGGGCTGATGGAGTTTGTGCAACATCTGCGTGAGATGTCGGACGGCAAGCCAGTGGGTTTCAAGCTGTGCATCGGTAAACGGTCCGAGTTCATGAGTATCTGCAAGGCAATGCTGGATACCGGGATTTTGCCCGATTTCATTACCGTGGATGGAGCTGAGGGTGGTACCGGTGCTGCACCAGTGGAATACTCCAACAGGCTGGGGATGCCCCTGAACGAAGGGTTGATCTTTGTCGACAATTGCTTGCGTGGCATCGGCGTGCGCGACAAGGTCCGCATCATTTGTTCGGGCAAGGTGGCGACGGGCTATGACGTTATCGAGAAACTCGCCTTGGGCGCTGATATGTGCAACTCAGCCCGCGCGATGTTGTTTGCCGTGGGCTGCATCCAGTCGCTGCATTGCAACACCAACCGCTGTCCAACGGGCATCGCCACTCAGGATCAGGAACGCGCCAAGGCTGTGAATGTACCTCAAAAACGTCAGAGGGTGCATCGCTATCATGATGCGACGCTGGAAAGCTTCCGCGAAATTCTGGGTGCAATGGGCTATGAAAAGGTCACGGAGTTGCACCCTTCGGACATTCTGCGCCGCTCAACGGACGAAAAAGAGCTTACATACGCGGACCTTTATGAACGGCTTCCGGAAGGTGGGTTGCTGGCAGACAGTGTCCCTGCGGGATTTGCAAGCGATTGGGAGCGTGCATCGGCCCAACGGTTCTGAAGTACCGACGGCTCGATCATTGGCGTTTTACCACCCAAGCCTGTATGGAAATAGATCGAAGAATACGATTCTGATCAGGGGGGCCAAGGGCTTGCAGAGAACACTCATGTACCTCGCCGTCTTTGTCGGCGGCGCGCTTGGGTCCTTGCTGCGCGAAGTGCTGTCGCTTGAGATACCCGGTGTGCCCTTCGTGACTGCGACCTTCGGAATCAACATCGCGGCCTGTCTGTTCATCGGCTGGCTTTATGCGGTGCGGCACAGGGTTCATGCCTATGTCATCCACCTGGGCGCGGTTGGCTTTTGCGGCGGGTTGTCGACTTTTTCCTCGTTCGTGGCCGAGCTTGACCGGCTGCACCAAGCAGATGTCACCTATATGGTCGCAGCTCTGACCCTTGAGGTTGTTTTGGGCCTTGCCGCCGCTATCTTGGGTGAGGCGATCGGGCGCAAGTACCACGCCGGAGAGCACCCGGATGAGTGATCTCTATTTACACGCAGCATTTGCTCTTGGCGGCGGTCTGGGCGCAGTCGCACGGCACATGCTCAACCGCGTGATCACGCACGAACTACCGCTGTCGACGCTGATCGTGAATGTGGCAGGTTGTTTGCTGCTCGGGTTGTGGGTCGGTTATCTGGGCGATCCCCAGGTTCTGCCGGACGAGGAACGCCGCCTGGTGTTCGGCTTTTGCGGAGGGTTCACCACTTTTTCCAGCTTTGCCTACCAGTCTCTGCAACTGCACCGCGAGCGCACCATCCTTATGGCGGCAGGAAATATCCTTCTCAGCGTGGGTCTATGCTGGATTGCATTCTGGTTGGGCCTTCGTGCGATGCTCTGAGCCTTGCCGAAACCGGAGGCTTGAAATTTCGTTGCCCTTGGCTGAACGCAGCACGAGTATGCCAGGCCAGTGTCTGTCGCCCTAGATAATGGTGCCTTTTTGCGATGACGAAATTGGCAGCCTCGCCAACATGATCTGCCTAGGCAGATTGAAACGCGTATTAGGCGTTCATTTTTCGAAACGCGGTCGGGGTCTGGCCGAATTCCGCCTTGAATGCCCGTGTCATCGCACTGGCGTTATCATACCCGCAACGCCCGGCGATTTCCGCAATGGACTGTTCCGTATCCTCCGCCAGATTACGCGCAAGCGTTAGGCGTAGACGTCGGTACAATGCTTGCGGCGTTGTTTTCAGGTCCGCCCGGACGCGAGCCTCGATCCGTCTTTGCGAACATCCAATGCGTCGTGCAACCTGAGCGATTGAAAGCGGCGTTTCAATATGCGCCTGCATCACGTCCAGTACCCGATTGACCAGTGTGTCTTTGGATTTCAACGGAAGAGCATAAGCGTCGCGCCCCTTACGGCCCATCAGCAGGTGCGCTACCTCCATGGACAAAAGCGGGCCATGATCCCGCTGAATGAGGGCAGAGGCCAAATCGAACGCCGCCATTGCCCCGGAACAGGTCAGCAGATTGCCATCAATCACAAATCGCTCCCGCACGGTATCGACGGCCGGGAAGCTTTCTTCGAACCGCGAAAGCTCGTCCCAATGAATGGTCGCTTGGCATTCATCGAGCAAACCGGCTCGTGCCAGAAGCCAGCTTCCGGTGTCCAATCCTGCGATCTGCTGGTGCCGTTTTGATGCGGCCAGAATTGCCCGCGCAGTCGACCGGGTATCGAGTTTCAGAAAGCCGTAAGATGGCATAACCACCAAAACATCTCCGCTCTGACCTTCGAGGGCGCAATCCGGGGTTACGCTTAGGCCGCTGGAACTGCGTACGGGCGCCCCATCAAGCGAACAGAACCTCCATGCATAGAGCGTTTGCCGTGACATGTTGTTCGCCGCCCGCAATGGTTCGACCATGTTCGCAAGACAATGGTTCGAGAACCCATTGAAAAGCAGAATATTGTAGTGCTGTGGCAAAAATTTCGAATCCTGCATGAAATGCGACCAAGTCTGCATGCCGAATACTTGGAGGATGACGTTCTTTGGGTCAACAACTGATCCAAGGGATGCGCGCTATGCAGTTTGGTTTGTCCGAAGAACAAGAGATGATCGTTTCGACCGTCCGCAGCTTTGTTGAAAACGAAATCTACCCGCATGAAGAGGCCGTCGAACGCAGCGGTACGGTCCCGCTGGAGCTGGGCAACGAAATCAAACAAAAATGCATCGATCTGGGTTTTTATGCCTGTAACTTCCCTGAAGAGGTCGGTGGCGCGGGCTTATCCCATCTGGATTTCACCCTTGTTGAGCGCGAGCTTGGCCGAGGCTCGATGGCACTGACGCATTTCTTTGGACGCCCTCAAAACATCCTGATGGCCTGCAACGAAGAGCAACGCGAACGCTATCTGCTGCCCGCCGTGCGCGGCGAAAAGATGGATGCTTTGGCGATGACCGAACCGGATGCCGGGTCGGATGTGCGCGGTATGAAATGTCAGGCGGCGCGCGATGGTGGTGACTGGGTTGTAAACGGTTCGAAACACTTCATCTCGGGCGCGGAACACGCGGATTTCTTCATCGTCTTTATCGCAACAGGCGTGGACGAGACCCCCAAGGGCCCCAAAAAGCGCATCACTACTTTCCTGGTGGATCGCGGCACCCCGGGCTTTGAAGTGCGCGAAGGGTACAACTCGGTAAGCCACAAGGGCTACAAGAACTATATCCTGTATTTCGATAATTGCCGTCTGCCGGATGCGCAGGTTCTGGGCGAAGTCGATGGTGGTTTTGCCGTGATGAACGAATGGCTCTACGCAACCCGCCTGACGGTTGCGGCGTTCTCGGTTGGGCGCGCGCGGCGCTGCTTTGACTATGCGCTGAACTATGCGGCCGAGCGCAAGCAGTTCGGCCAGCCTATCGGAAAGTTTCAGGGCATCGGCTTCCAGATCGCAGACATGATCACCGAGATCGACGCCGCCGACTGGCTGACCCTCGCCGCCGCCTGGCGGCTGGATCAGAACCTGCCATCGAACCGTGAAATTGCCTCGGCCAAGCTTTACGCCTCGGAAATGCTGGCGCGGGTGACGGATGTGACGCTGCAAATCTATGGTGGTATGGGCCTTATGGACGACTTCCCGATCGAACGGTTCTGGCGCGATGCGCGCGTTGAACGCATCTGGGACGGCACCAGTGAGATTCAGCGCCATATCATCAGTCGTGATCTTCTGCGTCCACTGGGCGCCTGACCATGAACAAAGACCTAACTCGGCTGCTGCGCCCCAAAACCATCGCTGTCATTGGCGGTGGTGCCTGGTGCCAGCAGGTCATTCTGCAATCCGAACGTATGGGCTATGCCGGGCAGATTTGGCCAGTGCATCCCAAAGCCAACGAGATCGCGGGACACAAGGTTTATGGCCACATCGAAGACCTGCCTGAAGCCCCGGATGCGGTGTTCATTGGCATCAACCGCCACGCCACGATTGAGGCGGTTCAGGTCCTCTCCAGCATGGGCGCGGGCGGGGCGGTCTGCTTCGCCTCGGGTTTTTCCGAAGCCGTCGCTGAAGATGATAGCGGCGGGGACTTGCAGGCGCAGCTGATCGCCGCAGCCGGTGAAATGCCCATTCTTGGCCCTAACTGCTATGGCTACATCAACGCGCTAGACGGAGCCCTGCTGTGGCCTGACCAGCACGGGGCGACGCCGGTGGACAAAGGCGTGGCGATCCTGACGCAAAGTTCGAACATCTCGATCAATCTGACCATGCAGAAACGCGGTTTGCCGATTGCCTATATGGTGGCCTGCGGAAATATGGCTCAGACCAGCCAGGCGCAGATTGCTGCGGCCCTGCTAGATGATCCACGCGTGACAGCCGTGGGCCTGCATATCGAAGGCTTCAAGGACATCCGCGAGTGGGAGGCGCTGGCCGTCAAGGGGCATGAAAAGGGCATCCCGCTTGTTGCCCTCAAGGTCGGTGCATCGGAACAGGCGCAGGCAGCGACTGTCTCTCATACGGCATCTTTGGCGGGCAGTGATGCAGGCGCGCAGGCGCTGTTGGACCGGCTTGGCATCCCGCGCCTGACTGCGCTTCCGGATTTCCTCGAAACGCTCAAACTTCTGCATTGCTACGGGCCGCTTCCCGGCGGCCGTATCGCTTCGATCAGCTGTTCCGGCGGGGAAGCAAGCCTGATTGCAGACATGACGGTTGGCACTGACCTGACTTTCCCAATGTTAAGCGATGATAAAAAGGTTCGCTTGCGAGACGCGCTCGGTCCGATGGTCGCGTTGAATAACCCGCTGGACTATCACACCTATATCTGGCGCGATGAAGAGGCGATGGCCCGGGCATGGTCAGGTATGACTGGCGCGGATATCGATTTGACGTTTTCTATTGTCGACTACCCGACCACCGATCCAACTGACTGGGCCAGCGCGACCCGAGCGGCTTTGAAGGTGCGCGCTGACACTGGAGCGCGTTTTGCTGTTGTCGCTACATTGCCAGAACTGCTGCCGGAGGATGTCGCGCAAGACTTGATGGCTGGCGGAGTGGTGCCATTTATGGGCTTGCGCGAAGCGCTGGCCGCAACACGCGCAGCGGGTCAGATCTGTGCGCCTTGTGTACAGCCTGTTTTGCTGCCGGGCTGTGCCGAGGTGTCCCGAACCCTGACCGAAGGTGAGTCGAAACAGGCGCTGGCCAAGTTTGGTTTACGTATCCCGCAAAACCGTTCGGTCAGAGGTAGGGAAGAGGCCCGCGCGGCGGCTCAGGACATGAACGGCCCCTTTGCTGTAAAAGGCGTGGGGCTTGCTCACAAATCAGAACACGCCGCCGTTCGGTTGGGCATTCAGGCGGAAGATGTTGCCGCTGTTGCCGCTGAAATCGGCACGGAAATCATTCTGATAGAAGAGATGATCACCGGCACTGTCGCCGAACTTTTAATTGGCGTCTTTCGGGACCCAGCGCATGGATTTGTGCTGACATTGGGGGCAGGGGGCGTGTTGACCGAACTGCTGCGCGATACGGTTTCGTTGTTGGTGCCCAGCTCTCCTGCGGAGATCCGCAGCGCCCTTGGCACATTGAAGATAGCACCCTTGCTAGAAGGCTATCGCGGTCAACCTGCGGCTGATATGGATGCGATCATTGCCGCAGTCCAGGCCGTACAGGCCTATGTCACGCAAAATGCCGACGCGCTTGGCGAGGTCGAAATTAACCCGCTTCTGTGCACGCCTGAAAAGGCGGTTGCTGTGGATGCTTTGATAAGAAAGGCCTGAGAATTGGACCCGATCAAAACCCGACGTGATGGAACGATCCTTGAAGTGACGCTAGACCGACCCAAGGCCAATGCCATCGATCTGGCCACCAGCCGCAGAATGGGTGAGGTTTTTGCCGAGTTCCGCGATGACCCGGACCTGCGCGTGGCCATTCTGACCGGCGCGGGCGAGAAATTCTTTTGCCCCGGCTGGGATCTGAAAGCTGCTGCTGATGGTGACGCGGTGGACGGAGATTATGGCGTTGGCGGGTTTGGAGGTCTGCAAGAGCTGCGCGACCTGAACAAGCCTGTGATCGCAGCCGTAAACGGCATCGCGTGCGGGGGCGGGCTAGAGCTGGCCCTGTCAGCGGACATGATCCTTGCCGCTGATCACGCCACTTTTGCTTTGCCGGAAATCCGATCAGGCACTGTGGCTGATGCAGCCAGTGTCAAGCTGCCAAAACGCATTCCCTATCACATCGCCATGGAACTGCTTTTGACCGGGCGCTGGTTCGATGCTGAAGAAGCTAATCGCTGGGGTTTGGTGAATGAGATTGTCACCGCAGATCAACTTATGGACCGCGCGTCGGAACTGGCGCGTTTGTTGGCGTCGGGACCGCCCCTGGTTTACGCCGCAATCAAAGAGATCGTGCGCGATGCGGAAGATTCCAAGTTCCAGGATGCGATGAACCATATCACCAAACGTCAGCTGCGCACTGTGGACGTACTCTATGCCAGTGAAGATCAACTGGAAGGTGCCCGCGCCTTTGCCGAAAAACGTGATCCGGTGTGGAAAGGGAAATAAACAAACCCGGCGATCAGTAGGTGAATTTGCCATTTACTGATCCACGCTGCGGGTGCACATTAAGTTATGCCTTATTTCGAGCGTAAACCCTACGAAAACCCGTCGCGCGTAATTAGCTCTGTTGCATCGCAGCCGGACACGCAACCGATTTCGGATATCGCGCGCCGCGTGCTTGAGACAGAGCGCGGCAACCAAAAACACCTCAAAGGGCCTTTTACCTGTCGCAAGATCTGCCATCCCGGCGGTACGGCCACAATCTTGTTGTCCTTTGCTGCGGCTGAAGGTGACGAGCCGGTTGAAATGCAGTTCGAACCTGGTGATCTGACCAATCCGAATGGGGATATTCTGCCTGCGAACCGCGTCAACGTTATTCCGCCCCAGATTCGATTGGCCGCAGGTGAGGCCACAGATGTAGCGGTAGTTGTCACTGTACCGGACCTGACGGAACCGGGCGCTTATCATGGTCGGATCGCCTGCACCGGGACCGAGCAGACTTCGATCGTTGTGGTGTTTGAGGTTGCAGGTGCTCAGACCTGACGGGTCACGAGGTAATCCATGAACTGCGCGAGAAATGCACGCGGGGCGTCTTGGGTGCCTGCAAATACCTGCGCAAATTCCTGACGGGCGGAAGCAAGAAGATCGTTGGCCGCATCTTGCGCAAATCGGATGCTGCCATAGTGATCCATACGCTCAAGCACCCATTCAACATCTTGACTTGAGCGATTTTCGCGCGGGTTTGATAGCAGTTCGGCCAATCGCTTCTGTTCCGGCTCATCTGCGTGCAGACCAAGTTGCCCCAACATCAGCGTACGCTTGCCCTCATAGATGTCGCCGCCAATTTCCTTGCCGTATTTATCTTGCGAACCAACAAGGTTGAGAACGTCATCCTGAATTTGAAACGCCGCGCCCAGAAAGAAACCGAACGCGTTGAAGTCATCCAAATTCAGTGTGCCCGAGGCGACATCCTGCGGCCGTGCAATCAATGCGCCGATCCGCATGGGGTGAATGAAACTGTACCAGCAGGTCTTTTTGAGACACATCCGCAGATAGTCCGAGGCGCCCACGTTTAGCCGATTGTCCCGTATCCAACCCAGCTCCAACGCCTGACCTTCGATGGACTGCTGTAGCAGATGGTCGAACTCGTCCACGACACGCATCCCGGTTTCCAGTCCAAGCGACCCCAGATTTTGCCGCAACAGCCGCAGGGCCAGCGCCTGCATCCCGTCGCCTGTATTTATGGCCAAAGGGATCCCAAGCCGCTGGTGCATACATGCACGCCCACGCCTGAAATCGCTTTGGTCTTCGATATCATCGTGGATCAGAAAGGCATTGTGCAAAAGCTCCAGCACAGCTGCGGACACTCGTGCTTCCTCGGTGTTGCCGCCAAAGGCTTCGCATGTGGCCAGCAATAGCGCGGGCCGTAGTCCTTTGCCTGATGTTTCGATGTAATCCCGTATCGGACCATACAGGTAAGCCTGGGGTTCACCCGTTGGCAAAAGCCCCAACAGAGTTTCGCGCGCGCGATCCCCGTAAGAGGTCAGCTGTTTCAGAAACTCCTGCTGTGCCGCAGGGTCCAGATGCGCGGTTCCGGGTTTCAAAGGTTAACCCTTCTGCGTGATGATCACGCGAGGTTTGCTGCTCTGCGCGCTGGCGGGGGCAAACCCGGTTCCAGCAGAGGCAAAGGGTGCATCCGTTATCGGCAGGGCTCTGGACAGCACATCAGACTGACCGCTGTCCCGGCCCAGATCATAGGCCACATCTTCGGCAACCTCATCTCCGGGTATCGGAAGATCTGCCGTTGGTTCATAGCTGGCCATCAGATCAAACAGTTCTTTTGGCGGGCAAATCATGCGCAGCGCTTCGGCAATGGCCGGGTCTTCGATGATACCGCCGGGTTTTGAATACTCTGCAGCCGGTTCACCGATGGCTGCCAATGGCCCGTCACCACCGCGATCAATCCCTGCGGTGTCTTGGCCCATTTTCAGTGCAGCTTCGACCGCGACAGCAAACCTGTTGTCCCACGGCAGACCCGCTTGATAACGCGCGTAGTCATAGGCGCGCAGCGGTTTCAGGATATCAGGCTCGTGCAGGTCCCAGATCTGGCAGGGCTCGGCATCCGATCCGCTGCGTTGCAGGATCGCGTTGACTGCCCGGCGCGCGGCCTCATTCGCCCCTTCCATTGTGGCAAGGTCAGTAAAGGTGCGCACATAGTCGGATGCCAGAAAGAAATTCGGGATCAGCGTGGCCGCATCTGGCCGCAATCGCCAACTGTTGATGCGGTTGACAAGCAGAGGTTCCACATTGCTTTGGCGTTTGGGATCTTCGGGGTCCTGCACGATGTCGGGATCAAGGAACCAGTAGTGCATATCCTCATCCCGCAGCAGAGTCTCGCCATCCACGTTGAGACTGCGTTTGAGCTGCTCCCAAACTTCTTTTGCAATCTCTTCCCGGGTGCAATTGCGCGCGGTCTTTCCGTTCAAGCCCGGCTTGTCCCATTCCGAAATATCAATTGAAAGCAGGCCTTTGGTTTTGCCTTCAGCCCAGTTGTCAAAGTTGATCCCCGGCCAAAACTGTTTTTGCGACACGGCGGTCAGAGCCCACGGGCTATCGATGAAGATCACATGCCCGTTTGTAAGTGTGACCTCTTTGGTCAGATAGAACTGAATACCGTTCATCCACTGAACGTCGTTTGCTAGCAGTGGCAGTTTGGCAAGCGCCGGATCGGCTGCCATCATCTCGGGCGTGAGAAGTGGCGCGATGCGCTCGATCGGCATGGCACTGATGAACCAGTCGCCTGTTACGTTCTGTTCTCTGCCATCCTGTTCAACCGTCGCACCGGTGATCCGCCCGTTTTGGCATTCGATGCCTGTTACCTTGGACTCGAAGTTGTAAACGACCCCCTTGCTTTTGAGGTAATCCAGCCAGGGCTGAATCCATACTAAGTTGGTCGGTCCGTTCAGCAACCTGTTGCAATGCGGCTCAGGCGTGGCAATGCCCAACTGCAGCTGCACGGCAATGTCGCCAACGGTCTTGGTGCTGGCAGTCGTGGCTTTAGCGGCCACCAGAGACCGTGTCAGGCCGATGGCAAGAAATTTCTGATACGCTTCCGAACGGTCTTCCGCCCCGATGAAATCCCACCATCCGATCCGTTCATATTCGTCGAACCGGCGTTCCTTGCAGGACGTCGCTATCCGCCACATGCAGGCAACGAAATGCTCGACATCCTCATATGCTATCTGGTCCCTTGGCGAGAGCGCGAAGGCAATTGTCTTGAACGCATCCGCCACGTCTTTGAGGGTGCGAGGAAATCGCTCGGGTACAATGATGCCGGGCTTGTCGAACTGACTGACCAGAACCTGAGTGGTCGGCACCAGATTATCAAAGCACGTGCCTTTGTCGTAATAAGGCGTACGGGCCATCGTGTCGGTAATATGTCGATAGAAGTTCGGGAAGAACCGGAACCCATGCTCGCCTGGCAACCATGGGCGTTTCACTCCGGGCGGATAGCTGGCCCCGTCCATCTCGGCCCAATTCTCCAGCGCTTTGATATGCTTTGCCTTCGAGCCGTGATCGCCTTCACCCTTCATCACAGGGATACTGCGTGCCTTGCCGCCGGGGATCATTTGGCGTTCGTGGATCTCAACCTCGAAACCGCGTTCGATCAGTTCGTGCGCGGCGCTCATGCCGGCCACGCCACCCCCAAGAATGACAACCTTTTCAGCCATCTGATGTTCCTTTCGCGGAATAGACGTCAAAGCGCAGGGTTATGTCCGACAGGCTGGCTTCGCCAATGCCAAACCCCTGCACCCGATTCATCCAGCTGTAATGCAGGTTCGAGGTCAGGTAGCGCGACGCCACCCGCACAGGGGCCGACGCAGGCAGGTTCCCCTTCAACAGTGCGGCATAACCATCGGGGCCAAACTCACACATGCCGGTATCTTCAAACAGGATCGGAGCGCCGCCGTCCGCTGGCTTGATCAGCGCTTTGGCATGGAGAAGCCCCACGCCGTCAGGACGCACACGCATCCAGTCGCCTCCAACCGGTTCAATCACCCCATTCAAATGAGGGCCTTCGACCGTACCGCCTTCCTTGATGGCGAAATGCAACCAAACCCCGTCCGGCGTCTCGCCCGAAGGGTGGAAATCGCTGGCGAAGGGGACAACGAACTTGGCGATATGGTCCAAAACCGGTGGTTGTGGCGCGGGGTTTGGCTTTTGCACCGGTGCTGTCTTGGGGGCAGTGTCCGGTCCTGGGTCATACTCATGGCCGCCAGACGTCAATACCGGACGCCAGCAAAGTGTCTTGTCCTGTGCTACCGAGGGAAGGGTTGCCGCAAAGCGCTGAAGCCCGGTTTTCTTATCATAGCTCAAAGGCCAGCCGCGAATGGCCCGCTCGGGGCCGCCATCCGGTGAACAGATCAGCCGCATTGTGTCATGAGGCGAAACGGATGGTCCAGCTTCTATCAAAGCTCGCTTGTCACCGGTTGCACTGATCGTTTCTGACCAGCGCAGGGTTACACCCCGGTCTGTAAACTCGCGCACAGCCAAGCCTCCGGTCAGCAGGTGAGGGTGCAGATGGCCTGTTCTTCCTTGATCCGCAGGCGGAATTTCTGTTGCACACGGAAGACATGCTCACCTTCCGACGAAGTCTGCAAGTACTTGACCGCGATTTCAGATGGCACCACGATTTCAACAGGTGCGCCTTGCAGCGACACAAGCGCTGCGTTATTCGCGGGCAGGGTGCCCGAGCGCAGCAACGGACCATCCAGAAACGGCAGAATGCTGTCCCGCGGCAGCACCATCGAGTTTTCCAGCGGCGTCGTCACGGCCTGGAACAGGCCATTGCCCATCACACAGGCATAGGGGCCCAGATACCCGCGCGATTCCAGTTCATTGATACCCGCAACCACCGCTTCGAACACTTTGGTGCCGGTGTAGGTTGTCTTCTTTGCTGACGACGAACCAGAAGATGTCTCACCCGCTTCCAGCAAGCCTTCGTATTTGCCGCCGCCGCTGACGGTATAGATCGGTGGCAAAGAGGTGGGCGCGCTAGAGTTGGGTTTGGGACCTTGCCCGGTGCCCGGTTGGCCGTTGAAGATGATGTCGTCTTCGACCCGTGCCACAATCGCAGCCGCACGGCGGAACATGATCAACGCCGCGGACAGCTCGGGGTCGGCCATCTGCGCGCTTTTCAGATAGACGTTCACAGACACAGTGGTCAGGCGCGTGGTGTCAAAGTCGTTGACACCAAGGCGTTTTGCAGTGCCGTTTTCGTTGTCGACCAGTTCAAGCCGGTTCAGCGGGACCGATTGTGTATCAGCGGGGAGCGGCCCGTATAGTGGCAGAAAACTTGCGGCCACCCGCGCGCGGAGCGCCTCATCATGGACGGCTTTGTTCACGGCGTTCCACTGGGCGTCGCCCCAGTCCAATGCATCGGTCATGTCAAATCCCTCTTGGTTTTGCCGCCATATTTGGCGGTTCACTTGGTTTTGTTCAATTTTTTTTCGGTCAGTTGGTCCAGAAATTGTCTGGCCCGATCTTCCTGCACAATAGCCCCAATGCTGCGCGCCAGCGTTAGTGCCTGCACGGCTTCAGCCCTGGCTGCATCTATTTTCCCGCTTGCCGCGAAGGCCTTGGCTCGCACGCGGTGATATTCAGGCTTGTTTAGCGTTTCTCCGCGTTCCCAGCCGGGTGCGCAGACCGCCTCGAGCCGGTCCAGCGCCCTATCGAGGTCACCATGATCGATCATTATTTCCGACAATACGATCTGATTCTGCGGGAAAGTGAAGTTGCCGCCTGATTTCGAAATCAGGTTCATGCGCGCTTCGATCTGTTCGGGCACATCAGCAAGGTCGCCTTTCCCGGCCTGTGCAAGACCCATATAGATGTCCTGCATGGCGTGCAGATACAGGAACCCTTCCTCATCTGCGATCTTGCGGGCTTCCTTCATCGTTACGTCCATCCTGTCCCACTCACCAGCGTAAGGCAGGAACATGCAGCAGGCACCCATGATATAGACCAGATTGGGCGCGTGGTTCAGCGCCCTGCTGACTTCAATGGACTTAAGACGCGCAGTTTCAGCTTTGTCGAACTTACCTTGCTGCCATAGCAGGCATCCTTGAATCGCCAACAGCGAAGCCATGGTCGAAGACTGCGTCATCGGCATCATCGCCATATCAAGTTCTGGCGATATCAGGGCAAAGGCCCGGTCAAGCTGACGCTCACATTCGGCGAACTCACCACGGAAGTAATGGGTGAAGCTCAGCGCGCGGGCGGTGAGAACGTTGGCAACCGGATCCCCGGTCATTCCAGCCATCGCATCCAGCGCCTGTCCCATCTCCATTGCGTGATTCATTTGGCCACCAACAAAGAAATTGGTCCAACGGCAGAAGGTTGCAGCGAAAAGCGTCTCTCCATCACCCAGAGACTGGGCAAGCTCCATGGCGCGCGCGGCTGTCTCTCCGACCTGATCAGCAGACCAGCCATAGATCGCCATGTAAGCGGGCAGAATGTTCATCTGAACGCGCAATTCGAACCCGTCACGTTCGGCAGTTGCGGGCATGGACCCGAGATTGCGCAGCGCCGCCCGAAAGGCTGAGATCGCGGGCAAGTTCGCGAGTCGGGACAGGGCTTGCTCGCCTGCGGTGAACCAGTGGGCGACAGCTTCGTCCTTTAAACCACCCAAATCGCAGTGATGCGCGATGGTGTCAGGGGCTGGGTTGCCAAAGGCCTTGTGCTTTTCAAGTAGGGCTTTGCCAATTTTCAGATGCAGTTTTTGACGATCGTCGCGTAGCAGAGAGTTATAGGCGGTATCCTGAACAAGCGCGTGGCTGAACGTATAGGTGGCGGACCCTTCGTCGCTGGTCGCCAACAGTACACCGGCCGCCATCAATTCCAGCAAGGCTTTGTCGACATCCATGCTGTCCTGGGCGACCGCGTCGATCATGCGTGCTGAAAAGCTGCGCCCGATGACTGATCCCAACTGCGCAACAGGTTTGGCGTTTTCCATTCTGTCAAGGCGTGACATCAACGAATCCTGCAGCGTGGATGGAACGCTCAGCGCATCCAGCACCTCGGCATTGATCGGCGCGTCGGCGGGTAGCTGATCCAGAACCGCCTTTGTTATTTCCTCAATGAACAGAGGAACCCCATCCGCTTTTTCAATGATCTGACGGATCAGAATAACTGGCAGACTAAAGGGCTCGGCCACACGGCGTACCAACTCGGATGCCTCTGTCCTTGCAAGCGGTGACAGATCGACGGTTGCCGCCTTGTCCAGGTAATGCTCTGGCGGCTCGTATTCAGGCCGGTGTGACAGAACCATAAGTACCGGGAAACCTGCCAGATTGGCAGCAAGTGTGTCCAGAAAATCCAATGTGGTGGCATCTGCCCAGTGAACATCTTCTATAACCAACAGCAACGTGCCGCGCCTGTCGCATATGCTGGCAAGGCTGCGCAGAAGCACATCCATGGATTTCCGCGCCTTTTTCAGCGGATCAGGTTCGGCGGGCGCGCCCGAGTCGACACCTGCCAAATCCAGCAGGACGGGCAAGTCCGTTTCGTTCACACGCGAGGCGGATTGAACAAAACCTGTTACCGCAGCCTGGATATTTTCGTCGGATTGGTCGCCTGACACACGTCGTAACTCGTTTATTATAGGGTGTAGAGGTAGACTGGTCAGATGTGGCGTACATTGTAGGGTAAGCGGTTTGACCCCGACCGTTTCAGACAGCGACTTGATCAGTCTCGACTTGCCTATACCTGCCGCGCCGCCGACAAGTGCCATTCTGCCGGCCCCTTCCTGTGCTGCAGACCAAAGCTGAGTCAAAGTCGACAGGTCGTCGTGCCGTGCCACCAGTTTGACTGCAGATTGTCCGGTCCGGGCCTCAAATCGACTGGCAGATACGGTTTCCTTGAGCACGCAAAAGACTTTGCGCTGGTCTTCGAACCCTTTCAAATCATGGCTACCGCGCGGCTCGAATTCGAACGTTCCCTGTGTCAGCCGCATTGTTTCTGATGAGACGATCACCTCCCCAGGCTTAGCGAGCCCTTGCAACCGGGACGCAAGGTTCGCCGTCTCGCCAACCAAAAATTCCTCAGACCCAAGGCTTTTCGAGGACACGATGCCAACAACGACCATTCCGGTTGCGATTCCTGCACGCAGATTAAGTTTTTCACCGAATTTGTTGTCCAGGTTTTGAACAGCCTCAATGGTTTCCAAAACTGCCCTTACAGCCCGCTCAGCGTCGTCTTCCATTGCTTTGGGATACCCAAAATACACCATGATGCCATCGCCCTGACGATAGGCCAGATGACAGCCATGCTGTTTCAAGGTGCCGATGGCTGTATCCAAGTACAGATTCATGATCTGCATCAGGTCTTCGGGATCATAGCGCTGTGCAAGCTGCGTGGATCCGACGAGGTCGCAAAAGACCAGAGTCAGTTGCCTTCGTTCGGCCTCGGACTTTACTCCATCTCGGCTTGACGCGTCTTTGCTTTTGAGTTCCGCCTGAGCTTTGCGAAACCTTTTTCTTTCCCCAACGCTCAACCCAAGGTCGCGCAGTTCCGGGTCGGTCAGATCGTCCAAAAGCTGGTCGTCCACGCCTTCTTGCCGGAACATCGATAAATGATCCGTCAGACCGGCCAGATTTAGAACTTTGGAAATACGTTTTGCCTCAAGGACCCGCGTCATAGTCTTGCGATCCCGCCCATATTTTTCCCCTCATAGTCCCCACAGTTTATATTGTATTTGCATAGGTAAAAATAGAGAGGATTTTTTAGAAGGCGCTTGACGCAAGGGCAACTTCGTTAACGAGTTATCTTGTTTGAAGAAATCCTGTTGAAATTTCAACCCGCCTTTGCTGCCTTCAGTTGGGAATAGTGAGTCAGGGTATCAAAGCGATATTGGAAAGGGGGAATCCCGTTCCACAGGTTCGTTTTTGCTGCTCAGCTTGCCAATTGAAATCGGTTAAGAAATGAATTGCAGCAACCCAATGACAAAGAACGAGGCCGCGTGTTGAATTAGAACGCTACGAGGTACTCGACCCAAACAGCGTTCAAGGCCAACAGGATCGCTGATTGACAAATACCCGGCCCTCGCTCAATGCAGTAGGGATGATCACAAGTCTGAATTCACGGAGCGCGGCCCCAAAAATGCCCAATCTCACCCAGCTGGCCAAAAAACACGGTACCGACAAGGGACTGACGGATCTGGCTCATGGTTACACGCGGCTGTACGAGCTTCTGTTTCACCCGCTTCGGGACAAGCCTATTCGGTTGCTTGAAATGGGGTTGTTGCGCGGTGGCCCCGAGGTGCGGGGGCGTCGGGCAGACCGTGAAACGGATCGCGTTCCATCGGTTGATATGTGGCTGGAATATTTCGAACATGCTCATGTCACGGGTCTGGATATCTCGGACTTTTCTTGGCGCAAGGGGCCTAGGTTTGATTTCGTCCAATGCGATATGGAAAAGCGTGAGAACATCAAAGCTGCAGCGGCCCAGTTTGAACAGCCCTTTGATGTGATCATCGACGACGCTTCGCACGCCTCGCATCATCAGCAATTCGCGCTTTTGGAGATGTGGCCAAAACTCAAGGATGGTGGGATTTACATTATCGAGGACCTCCACTGGCAACCGGGCACGTTTGAGAACCCGGATTTTCCCAAGACGGGAGATCTATTCCATGACTTCCAACGTACCCGTAGGTTTGCGCACTCTGATCAGGAGATCGAGCGCGATCTGAACGCTCTTGCGGATGAAATCGGGTTCGCCTTCGTCTTCCCCGACAAGTTCAAGCGACGCGGCGCACCCAAAATCCTAGCGATGCAAAAAGTACTTGGTCAATATGATTGATAGCCTATCGCTCTCGATACCTTTCGGCCCATTTTTGCGTTCAAGTTATGACCCGCAGGATTGTGTCGGATGACCAGCGACAAAAAAATGGCTGTCGTGCTGTGCACGGACGAAAACCAGATTTGGCAGGCGGCCTATGCGTTGGTGCGATCATTCTTGCTCGACACGACCAACGAGATTCAGCATTACCTTTATGTCTCGGCTCAGGTAGATCCGCGGTTGGAAACTCTGTTTTCAAGATATTTCAGGATCGTCTATTGTTTGGACGATATTGTCCCGCCCGAAAAATTCAAGTCGCATGGTTACGTGTCCCAGGCGACTTTGCTCAGGCTAAAAGCACTAGGCGATCTGTCTCATTTGCACGAATTTGTACTGTATCTTGATAATGACATCGTGCAACGTTGGGGGTCGCCGTCAGACCTGATGCAGTTGCAGGGTTTTGAACAGCCCATTGCGGCCGTGGCCGATAACACCCGCTGGACGCAGGGCCGGTTCTGGAAAAACGCAGACTTCAATTTATTACCTGCAGGCGCGCAGCAAAAGTACTTCAATGCCGGTATGCTGTTCGTCAACAGCAGGGCTTTGATTGCGGAAAACATCTTTGAAAAGGCGCTTGGCGCGTTGACTGGTGCGAGTGATCCTCTGCCCTTGGCCGACCAAAGCGCACTTAACATTGCTGTGGACGGAAACTGGCTAGAGTTGTCGCCATCGTGGAATTGGCAGCACTCATACCTGCCGGGCAAGATCATAGCTTTGCTGAACCCCCGTTACGTTCACTTTACAGGACCAGTCAAACCCTGGGCCAACACGACCCGCGAAATAGAAGAGATCTATACCCTGTCCCTTTTGGCTTTTCTAAAGCACTTCGGACTTGATGATGTGCATAATGAAATCGCGGCTGAGAATTTTCCGAAGAAACGTCTGACGCACTACATGAAAAGAACGCATGGCATTTCGGAGAAAACGTTGTCCAGATACGACAAAAGCTTGCCCTACTTTTCAGACGGCACATTTGCAGACCGCCAATCCGGCATTCTTGCTTTTGGGGCGGATGCCGACAGGCAGGACTACCCGTTTCCTGAACTGTTTAACTTCCTTGGATTGAATCCAGATTGAGCCCTAAGGTCTGTTGGCGTGTGTTGGTCCCGCCGGGGTGGCGGAACCGGATCTATGTCAGGCCGTAGAACCCTTGAGTCGAATGGCCGTGCCCAAGCTGCCTGCGCAGACACCGACCACGACGGCGATGACAAGCTCTAAACCTTCGACTTGCGCGAATTGAAAGCCAGCAAACACCAGCGTTTCGAATATACCGACTGCGCCACCCAATGCCGCGCCCAGCCACAGCTTGCGGGTCATCATGCCAAGGGCCAGCCCCAGAATGCCGGGCAGGCTTAGGATGTTGCCGCCTATCGTTCCCAGTATCTCTAGCATCTCCGCTCCCCCTTCAATTCGAGCTGTTGTTCAGGAAGTCACGGATATCGTCGCCAGATGCGGTCGCATGTTCTTCCAGAACTTCGCCTTCAAGTCCCGCGGTCACATTCTCATATGTTTCCAGGTAGTTCGGCGGCAGGCTGTGCGCGATACCCTGGTGGCAATCGATACAGGTCATGCCTGTGTCGATAGCGCGCTGGTGTTCCGACGCGGCGCGGGTTTCCTGAATGGTAAAGTCCATATAGTCGAAGTTGTGACAGTTGCGGCATTCGCGGCTGTCGGACGCTTTCATCTTTTTCCACACCGCCGAGGCCATTGCCAGCCGGTGATCCTCGTATTTCTCGGGCGTGCTGATGGTTCCGGCAAGCTCGTGATAGACGTCTTTCACGGCCATGATCTTGGCTTTGATCTTGTGGTTCCACTCATCCGGAACGTGGCAATCGGAACAGATCGCACGCACACCGGAATGGTTGTTGTAGTGGATCGTCTCGCGGTATTCGCCCAGATTCGTTTCCATGGTGTGGCACGAAACACAAAACTCTTCTGTATTGGTCAATTCCAGGGTCCAGTGAAACCCACCCCAGAACAGGATACCGGCCAGAAATCCTGCAAGGATCAGAAAGCCCGAGCTGAACATTACCGCCGGTGTCCAGATCGCGTTCCACAGTCGACCTAAAAAGCCGCGTTTTTCGGGGGAGTCTGCCATGTCGCTGCTCCTTTCAGTCTTGAGTTGAATCAGTTGCCAGTTGAGGGCTGGAACACGTTATCGACCAGCGGCGGCGCGTCCGCTTGCGGAACGTGGCACTGATTGCAGAAATACCGGGTTCCTGCGATGCGATCCAACTCGCGGCCTTCGCGGTCCAGATAGTGGGTCATCGAAAGGGTCGGTGCATTTCTCTCGCCAGCTTTGGACCAGTCATGGCAGGACAGGCACTGATTGGTGCGCACATCGATCTGATATTGTTCGATCGAGTGTGGGATCAGCGGCGGCTGCTGGCGATAATTGCGCTGCATCCGTCCTTCTACATTTTTGTGGATTTGATCCAGCGGGATCGGTTCGTCCACGTCCGCGCCTCGCAGGGTTTCAACTTGTACGGATTGCGCGAGGGCCCATCCGCTCAGCAACAATACGGGTAGAAGGGCAATTCCGCCTGTAACGATTGATCTTTTCATCTTGGCACTCCCCTAGATAGGTCTGGCAGCGCGCGGTTCAGGCGCGGCAACTGGATCGGAAGGTTGAACGACGTGGTCGTCAAACCGGTGAGTAAAGTTAAAAACGTCGACTGCGCAGACATCGATGCAACGTCCGCAGTTTGTGCAGTCGGGTGACAGGATCAGTGGCGTGTGTCCCGACTTGCCTTTCAGCGCGGGTGAGATCACCTGATTTTCCGGACAGACCGCATAGCAATCCATGCAGTCGTCACAGGCGGCGCGATTGGTGGCGCTTACACGTAGCAGGCTTTTTGACCCGATCAGGCCATAGAACGCACCGACTGGACACAGATGACCACACCAGCCATGACGTGAGACAATCACGTCAAAGATAAAGATCGCGGCAATCATGGCCCAAACAAAACCCATGCCGAAAACCAGTCCGCGATGGAGCATGGTGATCGGATTTACCAGCTCCCACGCGATCACACCGCTCAGGCCCGACACAAGCAAGACAGTTGCCAGAACCCACAGGCGCGAACTGCGCTTGGGCTGCCAACCTTTGGGCAGATCCAGCTTGCGATGCAGCCAGTTCGCGGCATCCGTCACCGGGTTGATAGGGCAAACCCAGGAACAATAGACCCGACCGCCGATCAGCGCATAAACCGCCAAAACGATCAGCCCGCCGATCAGTGCCGTCACCTCAGGCAAATGACCCGCAACGAAGCTTTGCAACAGGATGAAAGGGTCTGTCAGGGGCAACACGCCCAGCGTCAGCGACCCCGCCAGGTTTCCTTCCACGATCCATATGCCGAACCACGGACCCAGCAGAAACAGAACCAGAAAGAACAGCTGACTTACGCGGCGCAATAACAGATAGCGATGTGCGCCGATCCAACCTTTGCTTTCGACTGCCTCGTGACCTACAGGCATATGCGTGCGGGCGCTCATTGTCCGACTCCGGGTAGTTCATATCCGGGGGCAAACCCGCCCGGAGAAACCAAGTTGTCGGTGCCAGGTCCTGGCAAACGGTCGGGCAAATCAATGATCCCTTCGACAACCGGCGCGCCCTTGGCAGCCTTTTCTTCCCAGCCTTTCCGGTAGTGTTCTGCCGAACTACCACGCGCCAGCCGCGTAGGCAGAACCTTGATGGCTGCTTCGGGTAGAACACAGCTTTTTTCGCACATGCCGCAGCCAGTGCAGCGATCGGAATGGACGGTCGGAATGAACAGCGCGTGATGACCGGATCGAGTATTATGCTCGGTCTCGAGCGTGATCGCTTCATCAATCACCGGACAAACGCGGTAACAGACATCGCAACGCAGGCCGAGGAAGTTCAGGCAGTTCTCTTGATCGACCAGCACCGCGACGCCCATTTTGGCATCGTCGATATTGTCCAACCCGGGGTCCAATGCCCCTGTTGGACATGCGGCCACACAAGGAATGTCGTCGCACATTTCGCAGGGAATATCCCGCGCGGTGAAAAACGGCGTTCCGGTTGCTACCGCATCCGATCCAAGTTCGGCCAGCTTCAGGGTGTCGTAGGGGCAATCCCGCACACACAGACCGCAGCGGATGCAGGCCGACAGAAACTCCTTTTCCGGCAATGCGCCGGGCGGGCGCAAAGCCTCGGCTGGCAGCGCGCGGGCGTCGCGGGCCAGATAGGCCAGCACCGACCCGGCGACAACGCAGCCGCCCGCCGCGCGGGCCGAGTCCTGCAGGAACCGGCGCCGTTGCGGCGAAAGGGGTGTGTCGACAAGAGGCATGGGAATTACCCGTACAATCCTTGCTGGTTACGCGCGCTCGACCTTGCAGGCGCACTTCTTGAAGTCGGTCTCTTTCGAAAGCGGGCAGGTCGCGTCCAGCGTCAGTTTGTTGGTTAACTGATGCTCGTCGAACCAGGGCATGAAGACCAAACCACGCGGCACCTTGTTCCGGCCTCGGGTCTCCACTCGGCTGGTGACTTCCCCGCGACGGGTGGACAGGACAATCTCTTGCCCGCGCCGCAAGCCGCGATCACGCGCGTCTTCTGGGTGCATGTACACCACAGCCGACGGATAAGCGCGGTGCAGTTCCGGAACCCGGCGAGTCATCGAGCCCGAGTGCCAGTGCTCCAGAACGCGGCCCGTTGACAGCCACAGATCGTACTCCTCATCGGGCACTTCGGCGGCAGGTTCGTACGGCGCAAAGATGATCTTGGCTTTACCGTCTTTGTGACCGTAGAACTTCACATCCGCGCCTTCGGGCACGTAGGGGTCATATCCTTCGCGGAAGCGATAGAGCGTTTCCTTGCCATCCACGACCGGCCAACGCATGCCGCGTGCCTGATGATACATGTCGAACGGAGCAAGGTCATGCGCATGACCACGCCCGAAATCGGCATATTCCTCGAACAAACCTTTCTGGACGTAGTAACCGAAATGCTCGGCATCGTCGTTGTCGAAGCCTTCCGCAGTTTCGGACAGCGGGAATTGGTCAACCTTGCCGTTGGCGAACAGCACGTCATACATGGTCTTGCCGCGATGTTCGGGCATCTTGGCCAGCAGCTCTTCGCCCCAGACCTCTTCGACGGTGAAGCGTTTCGAAAACTCCATCAACTGCCACAGGTCGGATTTCGCTTCGCCCGGCGCCTTGACTTGTTGACGCCAGAATTGGGTGCGGCGTTCCGCGTTGCCATATGCACCTTCCTTCTCGACCCACATCGCGGTGGGCAAGATCAGGTCGGCAGACACCGCCGTAACTGTCGGATAAGGATCAGATACGGTGATGAAGTTTTCCGGATTGCGGTAACCGGGATAGCCTTCTTCGTTGATGTTGGGCGCAGCCTGCATGTTGTTGTTGCACTGAACCCAGTAAGCGTTCAGCTCACCATCTTTCAGTTTGCGGTGCTGCAACACGGCGTGGAAGCCGGGCTTTGGCGGGATGGTGCCAGCCGGAATGTTCCAAGCGGTTTCGCAAATTTCCCTGTGCTCATCATTCGCGACGACCATGTCGGCGGGCAGGCGATGGGCAAAGGTGCCGACCTCACGCGCGGTGCCACAGGCCGAGGGCTGACCGGTCAGCGAGAAGGGCGAGTTGCCGGGTTCCGATATCTTACCCACCAGCAGGTGCACGTTGTACATCAGAGAGTTCACCCAGGACCCGCGTGTGTGCTGGTTGAAGCCCATGGTCCACAGGCTCATGACCTTGCGTGTTGGGTCTGCATATTGCTGCGCCAGTTTTTCCAGCTTATCCGCAGGGACGCCGGACAGCTCGGAAGTGTACTCCAGCGTGTAGGGTGCGACAGCCTCGGCGTATTCCTCGAAACTGATGGTTTCCAGCTTGCCCGAGTTCGGGTTCGCGGCTTCCTGCTGCAACGCATTGGTTTCACGCAGGCCATAACCGATATCGGTTGCGGTCTTAGTGATATTGACGTGGTTACGCACGAAATACTCGTTCACCGCGCCATTCTGGATGATGTAGTTGGCGATATAATTCAGGATTGCCAGGTCTGTCTGTGGTTCGAACACCATTCCGTTGTCGGCCAGTTCGAACGAGCGATGCTCGAAGGTCGACAGTACATGCACTTCGCATCCCGGTTTTGTCAGGCGCGTATCCGTCAGGCGCGACCACAGGATCGGGTGCATCTCGGCCATGTTCGAACCCCACAGCACGAAGGTATCGGCGTGTTCCAGATCGTCATAGCACCCCATCGGCTCGTCGATGCCAAAGGTACGCATGAAACCCACAACAGCCGAGGCCATGCAATGGCGTGCATTGGGGTCGATATTATTTGACCGGAAGCCTGCTTTCATCATTTTGGCCGCAGCGTAACCTTCCCAGACGGTCCATTGGCCCGAGCCGAACATGCCGACGCTGGTCGGGCCTTTCTTGGCCAGGGCCTCTTTCCATTTGGCGGCCATGACATCAAAGGCTTCATCCCAGCTGACGGGCTCAAATTCACCGTTCTTGTCGTATTCGCCGTTGGTTTTGCGCAGCAGTGGGGTGGTCAGGCGATCCTTGCCGTACATGATCTTGGACAGGAAATAGCCTTTGATGCAGTTCAGACCCCGGTTCACGGGTGCGTCGGGGTCGCCTTGTGTGGCGACAACGCGGCCATCCTTGGTGCCAACCAGAACCGAGCATCCAGTGCCGCAGAAACGGCAAGCGGCCTTGTCCCAGCGAATATCGGGCGCATCGGCCTGCGCATTGGCCTGACCGGCGGCCATCGGAATGCCAGCGGCCGAGGCCGTTGCGGCAGCGGCGGATGCCTTTAGAAAAGTACGACGGGATTCAGAAACAGTCATTGCATGGGCCTCCTGCTGGTCGGTTGGCTTTGGGCATTTGATTGCGGAGATGTCTCCGCCGGATCTTCGAAATGGTGATATGTCAGCGACAAAGAGATCACGCCGGGGATCTGGTGCAGATCCATAATGGTGTCCGAGGCCAGCTTTTCAGCGGTATCCTCGACAACCACTACAAACCGGCCATCCTCGGCTTCGGCATGAAGCTCGACGCCTTGGGTTCCAGTCATTGCCGCACGCGCGGCGTCGGTGTGATCTGGGGCGATGTGGACGAGACAGCCACAGATATTCATTAGGTCACCTCCGGGTGTTGTGGGGTGGGGCGGTGCATCGAGATGGCCCCGGCGGGGCAGGCAGCAGAGCAGCTTCCGCAACCGATACAGACTTCGGTATCAAGCGCAGGCTCCGCCCGTCCGCCCAGTTGCAGACGAAAGCGGATGGCGTCTTGCTCGCAATTGTCCTGGCATACGCGGCAGCTGACCCCGTTCATTGACAGGCAGCTTGCCGCATCAACTTGTGCACGCCACGGCCATTGGGCCACACGTTCGGGCAACAGCGCAAGTGTTGGGCACGCTTGGGCGCAGTCTCCACATAGGGTGCAACCATCTGCGGAAAAGTCGAGAGTGGGAAAACCACCGTCATCGAATGTGATGACGTTTTCGGGGCAAGCCGAGGCGCAATCCTCGCAGCGTGTGCACAGATCTGCAAAGTCCGAAACGGCCGCGCCCGGCGGGCGGATCGCATCGCGATCTTCCCTAAGTATGCGCGCGCTGAGAAAAGCGCGTCTACTCGTCATCTGGCTCATGGCTGGTGACTCGAATGTGGACATTTTTTGTTCGCGTGTTTGTTTTGATAACCGCCAAGTCGCGAATCTGACTTGATCCAAGTCATATTCGTTCAGAAATTTTATTGATCACTTTGACACTTTGGCGGCTTTCTTAGGCGTTCAATTCAATCCGGGTGCCGGGAAACCGTTGAACAATTTCCTCTGCGTGACTGTCTGGGGCGGCGCATATGGCGGTTGAAAGCCCATCTGCTAGGCTTGCGTTCGGTGCTGAAACCGAAACTGTTCTGTTGCGGCGCACTGGCCCTGCAGAGGTGAGGATATGTCCAAGCCCGTGACCTAGCTGTGTGCCCAAGGATGACGACGTAGCAACGGCGCGGTTCCGCAACGCAATGCGTTTCAACACCCTTTGATCCGGTTTGGCCAACCCAACTTTCCAAGGCGTTCCATCGCTTCGCGTGCCCAAAGCGGCGACCTCTCCCATGTTTACCAGAACATCTCGCAAGCCAAAGTCGCGTAGCAGAGCAGCGATGCGATCGGTGATGGCACCCTGCGCGATGCCGTTCAACGTCAAGGCCGATTGGCCCGGATCCGGAAGGCGCACATTAGACGCGTCAAAAGACACTTTTTCCCAACCAACCAGGCGTTGAGCCTCAATCAAGTCTTTGGGGCGAGCCCCGTTCGCCAAACCCAACCACATCGGTTGAATACTTGGATCGAACGCACCTTTCGAAGCTTGGTGCAGGGCTGTGCACAAGCTCAACACATTCAACAATTCCTGAGCCGGAGCAGTAAGTACACCGTCCCGGTTCAACCGGCTCAGCTGCGAGTCTGGGCGGTACAAGCTAAAGATGTCTTCCAGTCGGGAAATTTCCGCTTCAACAGCAGCAATGATCGGTGCGGCATCCGTGTTCGACAAACCAACCAGCCGCAAACTTGCAGCAGCACCCAACGCCGTTCCATTCCATCGCGCGTCCGAGGCCCATGCCGGGTTCGCCGCCGCGCACGCGGCTGAGATAAACAGAAATCGACGGCGGGATAGGGCGGTCATACAGGGGTCTCCAACGACAGATCAAGATCAACAGGGCCGAGCACTTCTGCATCGGGGATGTCTGGAAGGGGCATCGCCGTCCCGCCGTAAGTGTCAACAAATGTCTGAGCGTCAGTGGGATTGGCAAACGGCACCACCTCGCGCGCGCCCATGCCCCCGGCCACATTGCCGCCGACGACAAAGGTCGCGTCATTTGCGGCGATCCAGTTGGATATCCCCGGCTGGCGCCAACTTGGCGCAATTCCCATATCGCTGACATAAACGGCCGTGATTTTCGCGTCACGTTCCGGACTTTTGAGATATGCCACCATGTCCCGCACTTGCGCAAAGAACAGTGGGGCTGGGTAGCCTTCCAGGTGAATCTGTCCCTTGGGTCCGCCATGCTCGGCGATGTTCATCTGGCAGAAGAAACTCAGCGCATCTGGGGTCAGATCGACCGGATCGGGGGCTTCGGCGACCTCTTCCTTGCAAGCCGCCAGCGCGACCAGCGCGATCAGCGCGAGACGTTTCATGGTTCAACCCTCCGGAATGCAAGCCGGGCGAGGGCGAAGGCCAACACGGGCCAGATCAGCAGAGACGCAGGCGCGGCCCAGACGGGAAGGGCTTGCGCAGCCCCGGTCATGCCGGATGCCATGGCCACGCCTTCGGTCGCGGCGATGTTCCACAGTCGGAATGCGTCGGCCGGGTTGGCCACCATCACCCATGGAAAGACGGATTGGGTGAAGGTGCCGCCCTTGTCCATGACGACGGCCCCCAACAGGCCCAGATCATAGAGGACGACAAAAACCAGCCAGAGCCCGGCCGACAAACCCGCCGCCGCCGTGGCCCCCTTTGCCAGGGCAGACAGAAGGTATCCCAGCGCCAAAAACACGGCGCCCAACAGGATCGAAGTGAGGATGAGGCGCGCCAGTGCCATTAGGCTTTCGGGCCCTGCGCCGCCAAAGAACGCGGCCACCGCGCCTGCGGTGCCGAAGCCGACGGCCATGGCAAAGGCCAGCGCCGCCAGATGGGCGGTGAACTTACCCAACAGGATTTCCCCGCGACCCGCCGGGTAGGACAACAGCAGCGACAGGCTGCCCCGATCCAAGTCGCCTGCAATCGCGTCGAACGAGATCATTAGGGCCAGCAAGGGCGCAAGATAGACCGACAAGGTGGTCATCGACGCGACCGAGACGGTCAGCATGTCCACGCCCAGTGTGCCGGTTGGTGCGCTGCCCGCAAATGTAAGGGCTAAAGCGAACAGCACCATGATCAATGTCGCAACCAGCAGCCAGCGGTTGCGGCTCAGGATCAGCATTTCGGTGCGGGTGACGGCGAGGAAGCGGGTCATTTCAATTCCTCCTGTGCGTAATGGCGATAGAGGTCTTCCAGTTTCGGCGGTGTCATCTCGACATCCGCCACCGCGTCGCCCATGCCAGCGATGCGGCGCAGGGCTTCCATCTTGTCGGCTGGGCTACAGAGTAGTTCCACCGACGCGCCGTTGATGCGGCTGCCGCCCAATTCGGCGGCCAAGGCATCAGCATTGACGCTGGCGCGTACTTTCAAGCGGATCGGTAGACCGGCCAAAGCCGACAGATTGTTCAGCGTGTCGTCGGCGACCATCTGACCCTTGCGCATGATAGCGATCAGATCGGTGCGAGCCTCGACCTCGGTGAGCGCGTGGGATGCGATCAGTACGGCGGTGCCTTGCGCAGCCAGCTCGTCGATGATGGCATAAAGATCCTGCCGGGAAATCGGGTCCAAGCCGCTTGTCGGCTCATCTAACAGCGCCACTTTTGGCTGGCCCAGCAGCACCTGCGCCAGACCTAATCGCTGCCGCATGCCTTTCGAATAGGCACCAATCCGGCGGTCCAGCGCGTCGCTCAGGCCAACGCGTTCCAGAAGGCCGGGCACATCAGCTTTTGCGCCGGACAGTTTCGCAAACAGAGTCAGTTGCTCGCGTCCGGTCAGGGCAGGGTGGAACGACACTGCCTCGGGAAGGTAGGCCGTCTCGCGCCGCGCTTGCGCGCTGCCCGGGGTTGCCTCTCCGATCCGGATTGTTCCACCGTTGATCGGCGTCAGGCCGAGGATGGATTTGATCAGCGTCGACTTGCCCGCGCCGTTATGGCCCAGCAGCGCAACGCGCTGTCCAGAGGCAAGAGACAGGGTGATGTCGTCAAGGACGCGGGTTTTGCCTCGGTCCTTGAGAACATGGTCGATTGACAGGGCCTTATCCGTCATGAGGCACCTTTTTCATTGCTGGGGGTTCAGGGGCTTGCATCAGTGGATTGCTGTCCATCACACCCCCCGGCAGCAGCGCCGGGAAGGCCGATTGCGACCAGCGCACCAGCTGCACGGCAGGGGAGCCGAGCAGCAGTTTGGCTGCGGGTTGGGTCCACAGCACATGGTCCATCGAGTCATTGGGGCGATAGGGGGCATCGGCAATGCCGTTGCCGTCCACATCAAAGGCGGCGAAATCGGACCAGTAATTTCCGCGCCCGTCCTCAGACCACTCGACCCACTTGGTCGAGACGTATTTCACCTGTGTCCGGTTGCCGACAAAGGCGTTTCCAACGATGCGATTGCGCTCGCTACCAGCGGTAAAATGGATGCCGATGCCGCACCCCTGGAACCAGTTGTCGGTGAATTCGTTCTTGTTCGAGTTATACAGAAAGGTGCATTTCTCTTTCGCACCTTTCACAACGTTGCCGGTGATGACGCTCTTGTTGGCATAGTTCAGCATCACGCCATGTTCGCGGTCGCCAATCGAGACATTGTTGGCCACGGTCACATTGGTCGTAAACATCACCGCGTAGCCCAGATCGTTACCGATCGAGACATTGTCGCTGACCACTGAATTGTCCGCGTACATGTAATGCACCGCGAAACGCAGATCGCGGAACAGGTTGCTGGTAAAGGTGTTCTTCTTCGACGAATTCACAAAGATCCCGTCGCGGCCATAGCGAATGTCGTTGTCTTCAACCCGCGCACCCGGCGCATTCCAGACATAGACGCCATTGCCGCGGTCGTTCATGCGCTGGTCTTGTCGTCCTTCGATCCGGTTGCGCCGCACGATGCTGTCTTTCGCACCGTGGATGTCGATGCCATAGAGATTGCCTAGCAGGACATTATCCTCGACCACCGGTGCGAATGCCGTCTTGGTCAGCTGGATTCCGCTGTCGATCCCGTCATGGTCCGAGCCTGAGCCGATCACCGTCAGCCCGCGCACCGTCACGCCCGGCCCGGTCACGGTGATAACGCTGCCTTGGCCTTGTCCGTCGATGGTGGCCTGTCCCAGCCCGTCAAGGGTGACGGGCCGGTCCAGAACCAACGTTTCAGTATAAACACCGGGGCTCAGGCGGAGGGTGTCTCCATCCGCCGCCTGCGCCAGTATCTCGTTGATGGCCCCCGCCCGGTTGGGCACATCCCAGTCCGCCGCCCAAAGGGGCGAGCCGAGCAGGAGCGGTATGAGCAGGGACCAGCGCATTGCTTATGCGCTCCGCGGCTCAACAAACATCCGGCCGCGCATCTCCATGTGCAGCGCATGGCAGAACCACTGGCAATAATACCAGTGTACACCAGGACGGTCGGCGATGAAGGTGACAGACGCGGTGGCTTGTGGTGCCACTTCCATTGCGATACCGAAGTTCGACAGGCACAGCCCGTGGGTCACGTCATCCACGTCATCCAGGTTGGTGACATAGATGGTTACTTCATCACCCTGTTTGACTGTGAACTTCTCCATGCTGAAAACTGGCGCGGTCGAGGTCATGTAGACGCGGACCTTATTGCCGTCCCGGATGGGCTCTTCGGCACCTTCGTCCAGATCAACACCATCGGCCTCGGCCTGTTTGCGGGCATCTTCCCACATCGGATCATTTCGATCCCAGACATTGACCGGGTTCACTTTGGACCGGTGCACAAGGATCGAGTCGTGCGGTTCCGCGAAGGTCGGGCCATCATGAACTACCTTCATCTTGTCGCCCGAGATGTCGATCAACTGCTCGTTTTCAGGCTTCAGCGGACCCACGTTCAGGAAGCGGTCTTTCGAGAACTTGTTCATCGAAATCAGCCACTTGCCATCGGCTTCGGCGGTCTCACCCATCGAGGTCGAGTTGTGGCCGGGCTGATACTGCACATCCACCTTGTCGAGGATCGGATCAACGTCCGAACCACCATAGGCTTCGATGGCCTTGGCGATGTCCCATTTCACCACCTGGCTGTCCAGGAACAGGGTGGTGTAGGCGTTGCCCTTACCGTCGAACGCAGTGTGAAGCGGGCCAAGACCCAGCTGCGGTTCAGCCACGATCGCGGAACGCGGGTCAGCGTTGTCTGCAAACAGCGCGTCCACTTTTTCGACATCAATCACGGACACGGTCGGCGAAAGCTTACCGTTGATCATGATATGCTTCTTGTCGGGCGCGGCGTTCACACCATGCGGCGAGTTCGGGATCGGGATGTAACGGGTCAGGTTGCCGCCTGCCTCTTTGCGCCCGTCCACGACCTTGACGCCGTTCAACTCTTGATAGTTGCCGGCAGCAACGGCCTCTTCGATGCCTTTCAGGTTGAATACGACCACGTGGTCCAGTTCATTCTCGGTCATCTCGGCCAGATTCATGCCCATTTCCGAGTTATATGAGGTGGAGAAGGCGTATTTGCCCTGATAGTCGCAGTCGGTGTTGTCGAGGTTACCAGAGACCATCACCTGCCACGCGATCTCCATCGTATCACCATCGATGGCGGTGAAGATGTTCACGTATTGCGACGGATCGTCGAGAATCTGGCCGTCGTTGACCAGCGGTGCCTCGTGTTCGCCATTGGCAAAGACATAGCCGGTGCGTGGATATTTCTGCGGACGCAGGCCGTGAATATCGTGTGCGTTCGGGATCTCGATGATCTTGTCGCATTTCATCACGTCGCAGCGTACGCGAGCCACACGGGTGTTGGCCTTGTCGTTCATGAACAGGTAACGACCATCATAGGTGCCATCGGTGAAAGACATGTGTGGGTGGTGCAGGTCCCCGTTGTCATAGGTGACCTTGCCGTTCGCGGCTAGGAACTCTTTGGTTTCGGGCAGCAGGCCTTCGGTCAGAATTTTCAGCGACTCATTGGTCTGACCCCAGCCGGTGGCCGAACAGCGATTGAATACTGGCACCCGCATCAGCTCACGCATCGAGGGCACGCCCAGAATGCGCAGCTCACCGGTCTGGCCCGAGGACCAGAAGCCATAGTACTCGTCCAACTCGCCGGGCTCCAGATGAGCATTAGCGGCGGCGCTGGCCTCTTTGGCGGTCATCAGGGTGCTGCCCAGACCGGTCCCGGCCAGCACGGCGCCAGTTGCAGATGCACCCAGCAGCCCGCGGCGTGTGACGTTTAGTTTCTTGTCATGTTCCGACATGATCGTTCCTCCTTTTTAGGAAACGGATTGCGGTTTGGCGTTCGGATGGTTCGCCGGTGGTTGCCCGAGGGGGGTATTAGGTGTGACCGACCCTGTCTTGGCCCGCCGTTTCAACTGGCGGATAACGACGGGACATTTGTCCTCGGACTGGTAGAGCACCTGACAATGCAGGCAGGTGACGCACTCGTTCGGATTGATCTCGCCTGTGGGGTGGATCGCCTGAACGGGGCATTCGTTGGCGCAGGTCTGACAGGGGCTGCCGCAATCCTTGTAACGGCGCAGCCAGTCGAACATGCGGATACGGGCTGGGATCGCGAGCGCCCCGCCCAGCGGGCAGAGGTAGCGGCAGTAGAACCGTTCGATGAACAGCCCGATCCCCAGCAGAGCCAGCGCAAAGACCACAAATGGCCAGTCGCGCATGAATTTCAGAATGATCGCGGTCTTGAACGGTTCGATCTCGGCATAGGTTTCTGCCAGCGGGATTGACACAAAGCTTAGGCCAAAGAGGCCAAGGAAGATCATGTATTTCGCAGGCCAGAGCCGTTCGTTCAGACCCCAGGGCAAAGTCCATTGCGGCACCTTGAACGCCCGCGCGATCTTGTTGGTCAGTTCCTGCAGCGCGCCGAACGGGCACAGCCAGCCGCAATAGGCCCCGCGCCCCCAAAACAGCAGCGCTGCGGCCACGGCGAACCATTGGATGAACACCAGTGGATCCAGCAGGAAGGCATCCCAGCTGAAACCGGTGCGCAGGCTGCCTGCCAGCGCCATCAGGTTCACCACGCTCAGCTGCGCATTGGCGTACCAGCCGATGAAGAACAGAGTCATGGTCAGGTATCCGATGCGGAACCAGTAGAAGACACGCGCGTCCATGGTGGCATGGAACTGGAAGAAGAACGTCGCTGTTAGCACCAACAGCATCACACCCAGAACCGCGATCTCGACAGTACGGTCCTTCCAGATGCGCTGCCATAGTGCGGCTTTGGCGGCGGCTTCACCGGTGGCGTCATCGACCACCACGGGCGCGGCGACCGGCAGCAGGTACTGTTCCGGCAGCTTGTAACCCAGATCGAAGGTTAAGAATGTCTTTTCGACAGCACCAATCGCGCGTTGCACCAGCAGTTGCAAACGGAACGGTTCAGCCGGATCAAACTCGGCATCGGCGGGGATTTTGAAGATGTCGAGTTCGGTAAAGCTGGGTGCATCCGGCGCGGCAACCTTGCCCAAACGGCGCTGTTGTTTGTCAAAAAAGCGCACCGAGCTGTCGCCTTGGATCAGCTGAATCCGGTCAAAGATGCCACCCCGCACATAGCCCGATCCCTTGAAACTGTAAGCCCCGCGTCCCAGCACCAGAATGGCTTGCTCGCCCTCATCCAGCCAGTTCAACAGGTTATGATATTCGGCCTCGCCCAGCAGCGACTTGCCGATCGACGGAACCGAGACAAGCGCCATATGCATGTCGATGAAGGTGTCATCCGGTTCGCCTGGTTCCGGGCGTTTGATGGCCCGTTGATCGCCAGTGGCCTCGAACGCCGCGTTGACCTGCCCGATATCCAGCGTCAGCCGCCGGACCGAGCCTTCGCCCGACAGGGTGGTCCAGTCGTAAACCGCATCCTGCGCCAGATCGACCTCGCGCTTCGGTCCATCGGCCTGCAGCGGAGACAACCCACCCAGCCCCAGCGCCCGCGCCACCTTGATGCCGCCGCGCACAAGGCTGTCGTCGATGACCATGATCGTGACCGTCGCGCCCGAGATGATGTCGAGGTCATGCCCCTCGCCACCGGTTTCGGCCTCGACCCTAAGGTCCAGACCGGCATAGCCTTCGGTCAGCTCGACCATGCGGGAATTGGGGATCCCGATCAGAACGATGGGTTCCGAATGCTTGACCAGTTGCACGCCAGTCAGCACCGCATCCTCATCGATACCGGCGACCACATGGATGGGTTTGCCGGAATACCCTGTCGTGCCCACAAAGTCAGACGTCAAGAATGCCCAGGCGACAGTTTCGCCATCCTTCAGGACAGGCGCTACCGGAACGTCGTCACGTACCGGGCCAAAGGAATCGGCACCGGGGGCCAGATCGGCGGGTTCAATCTCGGGCAGGAAACTGGCCAGACTGTCGGCATGGGCGCTGATCGCCATCAGGCAGGACAGGGAGAAAGCCAGCAGGAAATGGATTGCGCGACTTACGACCACGGCGCACCTCCGAATATTTGGGTGGACGCCATGGACGCGCGCAGGGCGCGTTCAGATTCTTCTTGGGTCGTAAACGGGGGCCCTCGGGTTTCGGGCCACAGTCGTTTCGAGTTATGGTAATTACACGGATCACCAATCCCAGGGAGTACAATTTGCTGGGCGCGGTCCGCGACCAGCAGCGGAGTGTCTGGCACAGGTCCGGCTGTTGTTACCGCGCATAGCGCACAGTCGGCGCATTTCGGGCAGGGCGCGGTTGGATCGGTGTTTTCCTCTTCAAGGTCCACCTCAACCCAAACCGCGCCTGCCTCCGAGCAGATCTCTACCCACATGCTTTGTCCGGGACTCGCCAGCACAGGACCAAGCATTTGCAACAACAGAAGAAGGGCGCCCGCCACTCCACAGACCGCACGCAAGACGCGGTCAGGGAGGATGTGGAGAAAGTGATAGGCGGACATGGAGAATCCAACTCGGAAGTCTTTCCTGAACCGTATGGGATTCCTGCTTGCCGATACTTGACTTTGGTTAGGCAGACGGACTCTTTGCTCAGCCGTCTGCTTCGTCCATCAAACCGCGTACCCAGCGGCCTGCCAGCCATGTCGCTGGAATGCCCAAAGGGACGGACCACAGAAGTGCGGGAACTGGTTCAATCGCTCCGAACCCGATGCCGTGTGAGATTAAACCCAACAAAAACAGGTTGATAGCCACGGTCAGAGCCGTGGCGGGATAGAGCAGAATGGCAAGTTTCCAAACCGGCCATTTGCCGTCAGTGGCTGGTGCCTTCCGAGAAGGTGATTTTGTTCCAGACATTGTACTTTCCAGACGGTTTGCGCATCGGCAGGCGACGGACTTCTTCCAGCGTCTGCGCGTCATAGACGATCACTGCGCCATCATCTTCCCAGATCGAAACCAGCGCGTGGCTACCATCTTTGGTGAACTCCACGTGAGCCACGGTTTTGCCTGGCGCGGGGCGCAGAGTTTTCACGATTTCAAGGCTCTGCTTGTCGATCACGTGCATCGCGTCCTTGTTCGGGCCAAAAAACACATCGGCCCAGACATAAGGCGAGTTTTCATGACTGCGCATGAAGAACCCGGGTCCCTCTGTCTTGATCCGTTTGACGGTTTCCCAGCTTTCCATATCGATCACGGAAACTGTGCCGTCGGTCAGGTGCGGCGTTGCCATCACGGTCGTATCACCATGCTTCCATGTAATCCCAGAACCAAGATGCGGCATCCCCGGTAGATCCAGATCGGCGACCTTGTGCCCGATCACCAGATCAATCACCTGACCGCCTTTGCCACCACGGGACGCCCCCATGACAAACTCATAGCTCTGATCGAAAAAGAAATCGTCCAGATAGTCTGGCGTGGTGATCTTGCGCACGGGGAAAGGATTAGGATTCTTGAACTGGCCTTCAATGCGGAAATCATGCCCGATTCCGAATTGCGGCGGATTGGCACCATAGAACACCTCCCAAATTTCGGGCACGTCCTTCAGGGCCAAAACAAAGCTCTCCCGCGGTGGAGCCTGATAGACGGCAGACACCCTGCTGGGCACGCCTTTCTTGCTTTTGACTTCAATGACAGTGGCAACCGAGAGGTCCGCGGTCGACAGCAGGGACAGGCTGTTGGGCAAGTAATTTGCAACGGCCACCCATTTTCCGTCGCCTGACATGGCGATGTTGCGACTGTTGAGGCCCGCGCGAACGCGTCCAACCTGCTTCAACGCCCAGATGTCGTATTTCTGAACCCAGCCATCGCGGGACATGATGAAAACGTATCGGCCATCTGGGCTGAATTTTGGCCCGCCATGAACGGCAAAAGGGGTCTCGAACCGGTCCAGCACTTCAAACGTGTCGCCATCCAGAACGCTGACGTGATGATCACCGGTCTCCACCGCCAGCGTGATGTTCATCGGGTCACTATCCCACACGGGTGCTTCGACCGGGGTGTAATCCTCGTCCAGAATACGGCTGGCCATGATGTCAGCTTCACCCCATTCCGGGTCGCTCTCGAGCGGAGATTTTAGCCACCCCGCCAGTTCTTCGATCTGCAAAGCGTCGAGCTCATGTGAAAACGCAGGCATCTGTGTCGCGGTGCGGCCCTCGGCGATCACCGCTGCAACCCGCGGTCCCCGCATTCGCTTTAACGTCTCGGGGATCAAAGCTGGCCCAACGCCGCCTAAGCGGTTCTCGCCATGGCATGACGCGCAGTGCTCAGCGTAATCCGCTGGCGCGTCGGCCCATGCCGAACCAGCCGTCAGAACGGAACACAACAGTCCGATCTTCATCTTTTTCCAAATACTCCCGCCGGAGGCTCCCGCAGGCTCCACAGGTGGCACGATTTGCCGGAACAGGGAGGGGTTATCCAAAGAACTGATGCGCCGGATCATGGCTTTTCCCCCGGAACGGCGTGACCTGCAGGCGCTCTCCTGTGTCATCCACGCCGATTTCTTCGTTAGACAGGTAACAGGCCGGATCTTCGGCCCAGGGATCGCCTGTCAGTTGCAAGGCGCGAATACGCGTGTTGCCACCGCAGACGTCCTTCAGCTCACACGCACCGCAGCGACCTTTCAGTGGGCGAGGACGGGTCCGTAACATGGCCAGCATCGGGTCATCGCTGGTCCAAAGCTCGGAAAACGGTTTGGTTTTCACGTTGCCGACCGTGTAATCGGACCAATAGGTGTCCGGATGAACCCGACCCAGATTGTCGATATTGGCGACTCCCAACCCGCTGGAGTTTCCACCCCATGCGGCCAGATGCGTACGCACATGCGCGGCCTTTTCGGCATCAAAGTGCGCACGGATCCAGTTCAGGAAATACCCTGCATCGGCGTCATTGTTGCCCGTCACGATATCCAACGGTCGCCCGCCTGACGCGGCTTCCCACGCGCGCTCCAACAGCAGGTCCAATCCCTTGCGAGTAAGTTGATGTGCGGCGTCTTCGCCTCGGTTCTTGTCGCCCCGCCCGGCATAGACGAGGTGAGACAAGTAGAACTTGTCGACCCCTTCTTCATCACAGAGCTTCAGCAAGTCAGGCAAGTGATGCTGCGTGCCTTCGGTCAGGCAGAACCGAAGGCCGACCTTGATGCCACGTTTCTTGCATTCACGCACACCGCGCAAGGCGTCAGCAAAAGCGCCTTCGACGCCACGAAACCAGTCATTCGTTGCTCCAATTCCGTCCAGAGAGATGCCCACATAGTTGAACCCCACATCGGCAATCATATCGGCGGTTTCCTCGTAAATCCGCGTGCCGTTGGTCGACAAAGCCAGCATAGGCACCAGATTGCGGGCACGTTTGGCGATGTCGAAGAAATCGAACCGGTCAAGCGGCTCCCCACCCGAGAGGATCAAGGCCGGGACGCGAAACTGGCCAAGATCCTCAAGGGTTACCATGGCTTGCTCATGGCTGAGCTCACCGGGGAACGCCACATCTGCTGAGACGGTATAGCAATGGCGGCACTTCAGGTTGCAGCGTCGCGTCAGGTTCCAGATCACCACCGGCTTCACTGGGCCCGGGCGGCGTTTGCGCACCGGGGTCGGGTTGACCAGTTGGTGCATGTACTCTGTCAGGCGGAACATGTCTCAGCCTTTCTTTTTCAGGCGCAGCCCGGTCTTTTTCAAGATGCGCGTGGAATAAAGGATATCCTTGGCCCGGCAGGCGTCGCCCAGAATTGCGGCGATCTCGGCGCGCTTTTGTTCAACCTCATCGCAGTTGGTGCCATGCACCATGGCAAACAGGTTGTAAGGCCAGTCGGGCAGGGCGCGGGGCCGTTCATAACAATGGGTCACAAAGGGCAGCGCACCGATCTGTGCACCCAGCTTGGTGATGCAGGCATCGTCCACATCCCAAACCGTCATGCCGTTCGAGGTCATGCCCAGTTTGTAGTGATTGGGTGCCGCAGCAATGCGACGGATCACACCCCGTGCTTTCAGGGCTGTCAGCCGTTCAAGCAGATCGGTTTCCTGTAGCTCAAGATCCTTGGCAACCTGCGCATACGGGGTCGGCGACAAGGGTAAGCCCCCTTGCAACGCCTCGATAATCTGTCTGTCGGTTGCATCGATCATGCTGCCACCCGGAAGCCAATGAAAAATTCCTGGAGTTTGGGGAAACGGAGAACATCGATCCCCGTTTCCCGTTCGATGGCATCGGCGGCGGCCTCGATCCCCGCAGGTGTTTCGGTGGCCAGCACGAACCACATGTTCAGCCGGTGCGTACGTTCATAATTATGGGCGACCTCCGGGTGTGCATTGACTTTCGTCAGGACGGTTTCGAAATTTTCAGCCGGAACAGCCATGGCGCAAAGGCAGAAGGCCCCGCCCATAGCAGCAGCGTCGAAAAACGGACCAAAGCGTGTGATGACACGGTCTTCCTTCAGCCGTGTCAGACGCTCCAGCAGCTCGGTTTCGGACAGGCCAAGCTCGTCGGCCACTGCCGCATAAGGATGAGAGGTGAGCGGCAGATCGTCCTGCATCCGGTTCAGGATCGCGCGGTCTTTGTCGTCCAGAGTCATGCGGCAACCTCCCGCGCTTGAATCAAGGCTCCGGTCTGCTTGAAACAGCGGGTCGAAAACAAAACTTTGTTCCGCGCGCCGGCCAACTCGGGCAACTCCATCGCGCCAGCCAGCACACCCAGAGCCTCGTTCCGGGTCCGGGCGTGGATCATCGAATAGAGGCGATAGGGCCAGACATCTTCAACCGGATTTCGCTCATAGCACAGCGTGACACCGGGATAGGCGGCCAGCGCCGGACCGGCCGTGTCAATTTGTTCCGCTGGCAAATCCCAAACGACCATCGCGTTGGCGGACCACCCCAGTGCCCGGTGGCGCACGATAACGCCGAGCCGTGAAATGATACCGGCGGAGTGCAAGGCAACGATCCGCGCCATCACATCATTCACGTTCCGGTTCAATGAACGAGCCAGAGCCTCATAGGGCTCTGCGACCAGTGACAGGCCCGAACTGAGTGTCTGCAGCAAGCAACGATCTCCGTCGCGCATGGCCGATGCGTCGACTTTGCGCGCACTAGGGACGTTCTTGGCGCCAGCAGTCATGCGAAACCCAAGGTCCACGTTGAACGGCCGGACAAGACGCAGATCCAGCACCTGCAACCCCGAGGTCCGGCTGATCCGGGCCAGTGTCTCGTTGACATGTTCCCGGTCCGGGCCTGTTGCGACAAACCAAAGGTTCCAGGCATCCTCTCGCTGGTAATTGTGGTTCACCCCAGGTTCGGCATCGATCAGGGCGGCAACTTCTTCCAACCGATTTTCCGGGGCGGACACAGCTGCCAGAGTGCTGGCCGTCACCGCGCCGGGCGTGATGGTTGCGCCAACCCGCGTGATGCGGCCGGTGGCACGCATCCGGGTCAGCCGGTCAAGTACTTCGGTTTCGTCCAATCCCAGCGCGTCTCCCAGCACTTGAAAAGGGCGCTCTGTGATCGGGAAATCGCGCTGAAAGTCGTCCAACAGGCGGCAATCGATTGGGTCGGTGATATGCTGCATCCGTCAAAGCCCCGTTTTGTGCGCGCGGGCCGTGAAGAAGATGCCCGAAGGGCTGTCGGCATCGATTTCGCGCAATTTCTCAAACGTTTGCGTGTCGTAGACCATCACCTTGTTGGCATCGCGCACGCTGATCCAGACTTCATGCCCGCGCGGCGTGAATTCCATATGCAGCACGGCGGGGCCGGGTTTGAATTCGTGAATGATCTCCTTGCTGACGCTATCGATCACTTGAATGGTATCGTTCAACGGGTGGGCGAAATTCACCCAGACTTGCCGTCCATCAGGGCGGGCCATGGCAAAGACCGGCTGGCCGTGTGTCTTGGTACGCCCGGTTTCCGACAAAGTGTCGGCATCGACCCAGAGCACCTCGTGATGACCCACTGCAGGCAGCACGAATTCGCGCCCGGTCAGCGCCCAGCCTTCCAGATGAGGCATCTTGTAGACGGGCATTTCCTCTTGCCCGCGCCCATAGTCAGGCAGCACACGGATGGGTTCCAGGGTGTCGGCCCACAGATCAAGCGCGGTCAGGCCGTCTTCGCCAAACAGGCCGGTGATATAGGTGCGGCCATTGGCGGTGATCAGCGCGTCATAGGGGTTCTTGCCCATGTCAGGTATCTTGGTGATCGCGGGCTCGCCTTTGGCGAAATCGGCAATCCATGTCTCGCCCGTGTCCCACATGGTGAAGACAAACCGACGTCCTGGCGCGTCCACAAGACCGATGGTTTTGCTGTCGGTGGGTATGTCCGCAACCATTTCCAACGTGTCAGCATCAAACAACCGCACACCACCGGGTTCGTAGTTCGACACGGCAACAAGTGTTCCGTCGTCCGAGATGGCACCGCCAATGGCGTTGCCCGCTTGAACAACGCGGTTCACGATCTGGCGGGTGACGATGTCAACCTTGGTCAGCCCGCCGTCACGGCCAAAGACATAGGCAAAGCGTTCATCGGGCGAATAGACCAGCGAGGCATGGGACAAATCGCCCAAGCCTTCGATACGGGCCAGAGCTGCACGGTCGGATTGATCGACCAAAAGGACCGATCCCTTGGCGCGTTCGATCACAAGACCAAGATCGCCGGTCGCTGTGGGTTCAGCATGTGCGGTGGTCAACATCAATGAGGCTGCAAGGCCGAGTATGAGATGTTTCATTGTGCCTCCTGTTCCAGCAGGTAGCGGGCAATCCATTCGGCCTCTTCTTCGCTGATCAGGGGCCGCCAGGGGGGCATCGCGGTGTCTGGGATGCCGTCAAGGATGACGCCGGTCAGGACGTCCGCATCATAATGTTTCAACGTCTCGCTGCGCAGATCGGGGCCGAGACCGCCTTTAAGCGACAAACCGTGGCAAGAGCCGCAGTCCTGGTGGACAAGGCGTTTCAGGGCGTTGGGGTCGAGGGTGTCAGCGGCGAAGGCGGATGTCGCAATGAGAACAGCCGTTGTCAGCAACACCGAAGGCACCGAGTGCCGCCGCGCGACAGGGCGCTGTACGCCACAGCTTATCGCACCTGTTCTGCACCCCAGCTTAGCCATTGGCTTGCTCCAAAAGCTCGGCCACAGGCCGTTCTGCGTAAAGCGACACAACCTTGCCAATTATGAAGAGCGTGGGTGCTTTCAACCCGGCCTCGCGCACGTCGGTAGCCAATTGGTCCAGCCGAGATACCATGCGGCTTTCATCCGGTGTGGTCGCTTTGCCCACAGCCAGAACCGGTGTGGACCCGGGAAGGTTTTCAGTCATCAGGCCCATGGCGATCTGGCCGATATTGGCAACCCCCATGTAAACCACCAGCGTCGAATCCGGATCGGCCAGACGTTTCCAGTCGAGGTCCAGCACCTTGTCAGCTTGACGGTGCCCGGTGACATACTGCACCGAGGTCGCCAGCCCGCGATGGGTCAGCGGAACGCCGGTAGAAGCGGACGCACCCTGTGCCGCCGTAATGCCAGGCGCATATTCGACAGCAACACCGTGGGCCATCAGATAGGCGGCCTCCTCTGAGCCGCGGCCAAAGATCATCGGGTCACCGCCTTTGAGACGGGCAACCGTGTGACCCGCACTGGCCTCTTCGAGCAGAATGTCGTTGATGCGGTCTTGTGGAACCGTATGGCACTTGGGGGCTTTGCCAACCGGGATCAGCCGTGCGCCTTCCGCGTGAAGGTTCAGGATGTCGGCAGACACCAGCCGATCATAGACCACCACATCTGCTTCTTGCAGCATCCGTAGTGCACGTAGGGTCATCAACTCGGGATCGCCAGGGCCTGCGCCAATCAGAAAAACCTTACCGCTCATGTGCAAACTCGCTTGGTCTGAATGTCATCGAAACCCGAATCTGCCTTGCGCAATAGGGACGTCGCTGGGCCTGCCGGGCGTGTCATGAGAGCAAGGTGGCGCAATCGCAAACCAACCTCCTTGACAAAAGTTAAGGAGCGCGGGATTTGCGCCCACGCTCCTGTCTTTTTTGCCTGTATTTTATTGCCTTAGGGTTCGACGGTGATCATTCCGATCATGTTCTGTGTTTCCCAATGCGGGCCGCACAAATATTCCTGCGGGCCGGGTGTGAGAAACGTCAGATCAACCGATTCCTCAGGGAACAAACGGTCGCTTTCCGGTTCGCTGCCATCTTTCAAAAGAACTGAGTGGCTGGTTCGTTTGTCGACATTCACCCAGCGGACAGTTGTGCCTGCCTTCACGGTCAGCTCAAACGGGCAGAAGTTATATTTATACATCAGCACCACTTCGGCGTCCTCAACGGCAGATGAAGGCTGACCAAACAGCTCGACATAACGCTCTTCTGCCTCGGCACACAGCTCGGCGGTCTCACCCGCCCAAGCAGGCGCGGCCAGGAGCAGCAACGCGGGAAGAAGGCGTGGGGGTTTCATCGTCCAAGTCTCCTCTTCTTGGTGGAAGGGGCCGGATCGCCCGGCCCTTTTTCTTTACTGTTTGACCACGTTGATGAACGCGCTGTCGTCGTCCAGTGCCAAGCTGGTATCCAGCGTCACGTGGTGGAACCTTGCGGCTGCAAAGTCATCGTGGATGGCAAACCCAACAGTGTAGGTCTGGCCTGCCTCCAGCGGCACATCTCCTGGCGCGCCCGAATTCAGAGGGCGGGTTAAAACCACGGTCCATATACCAGCGTCCAAGCTGGCCGAGGCCGTGATTTCGCCGTCATTGACCACGCGTTGCTCCAGCAAGTAGCCATTGGTGGCACTGCCGTCTGCATAGACGCGCATCAGGTCAAGATAGGTGCCGTCGGCCAAGTACTGCTCGATCTGATCCGCAGCCTGCAGCTTGTCCCAACCGCCCAGCGCCTTGCCGCGACGGCCTTTGATTTCGACCTCGGTTCGGCTTTCGCTGATGTATTTGGTCACGGTGTCCTGAGTGTTAAGTCGGCCTGCCGCATCCGCATTGGCGGCAATTGCCTCGGCACCGGGATCAAACGGCATGTAAGAGTTATCCGCGTGGCACGATGCCCAACAGCCCACCTGATCGCCCAGCTCGATTCCTGTACCGGTGATCATCATGGCGACTTTGATCTGGTTGTCGGGGTCCATCTTGCCACCATCGACAAACGGGGCAGGGTTGTGACCAGCATCCGGCCACTGCAAGCGGATATACAGGTTCTCGTCGTCATGCGCTGCCTGGACGGTTGCGTCGATCACACCGCGCTTGCCAGGGATCGGAGTAGGCTCCAGTTCGCCTCCCGCAACGATCTTGTTGCCGATCGCATCCAGTTCCTTAGCGTGACATGTGGTGCACTGATCGCCACCCTTGGTCAACGGCCGCGCGCCACCGTGGGACCTGCCGTTCTGAACCCATTCAAACGAAGCCTGACCAGGATAGAACAGTTTCATGTCCGCACCTGGAACAGCCGCCCAATCGATGCCTGTCCCGACATCACTGCCTCCACCTGCGGGGGCTGTGGCCTCTTCACCTGCTGCTTTGGCGCGTTCTTCGGCCACGGCGGCATCCATAGCCGCGGCGATCTGGGCCTGAACGGCCTCTTGCTGCGCCACACGTGCGGCTTTTTCAGCTTCGGCTTCGGCTGCCTCCTTGGCTTCGACCCGCTCAAGGCTGGCCAGGTATTCGGCGGGGATTTCGCGAATGAAATCAGGATTCGGAGCTTCAAGTTTTTCGAGATACTCTTCGTCGGCCCGGTCACGTGCGTCGGAATGCGCGATGCCCTTGTGGCAGTCGATGCAGGTTTGACCAGCGGACATCGCGTTTAGGTGCTGCTGCCGGGCGCGGGGTTTTTGAAATTCTGGCATCATCGATTCAAAATCGTGACAGTTTCGGCACTCGCGAGAGTCGGTTGCTTTCATCCGCTCCCATTCATTCATCGCCAAATGCACGCGCTTTGCTTCGAACTTTTCTCGGGTGTTGATGGTGCCGACCATTTTGCCATAGAGCTCTTTCGAGGCCTTTATCTTGCGGATGATCTTGTGGGTCCAGTCCTTGGGCACGTGGCAGTCTGAACATACAGCCCCTACGCCGGATCGGTTCACATCGTGGATCGTACCGGTGTATTCCTCGTAGACGAAATCGCGCATCTCGTGGCACGAGACGCAGAATTCCTTGGTGTTCGTGGCTTCCATGGCGGTGTTGAACCCACCCCAGAAGATGATACCGGCAGCAAAGGCTGCGGCAATGCCGGCCACGGGCATCCCCCATAGGAAATACCGGCGCCAGATCGGTGGTTTTTTATCAGGTTCGGAGGTCATATCCGGGCTCCGTCTTGGCTGTCTTGACTGGCGCGGCGTGTTAGGCCGACGCGTTTAGCTGATGGGGAAAACGAAGAAAGGGCGGGCGAGGGGCCCGCCCTTTCTGTTTCATGTGTAAATCCGTCAGGTGACGTGGTTTGACCGATTGTAGACGTTGAACTTGCCGGTGGGCGCAAACAGACCCTTCACGCGGCCGATTTCTTCCAGCGTCTTGGCGTCAAAGATCACGATCTCACCGTTTGGTTCTTTCGAGGTCGAGCGGTTCCACTTGGAAACCCAGACCTCAGACCCATCCTGGTTGAACTCGAAGTGGACGGCGACGTTGCCTTCCTCTTCAGTGATCTGGATCGTTTTCACGATTTCACCGGTTGCCTTGTCGATGACCTGCACCGATTGCTGGATCTCAGGCTCGGGGTGCTTGGTCTGGTCAGCCCAGATGTAGTCTGATTCCGGGTGTGTCCGAATGAACAGACCGGGTCCGTCGGTTTCGACTTCGTAGCAGACCTTCCAGGCATCATCCGGGCGACCTTCGGGGTCGTTGCTCCAAACGGTCACGGTGCCTTCACCCAGGTGGGTTGTACCGGCAACAGGGCCGCAATTCGGATCATCCCAGTTGGCGCCCGGGCCGGGGTGCGGCAGCGGCGCGGTGTCGATCAGAGCTTCCAGCTTGTGGGTTTCGGTATCGACCACAACCATCTTGTTCGACGCGTTCGCGGCGATCTGAAAGTAACGGCCGGTCGGGTCAAAGAACCCGTCATGCAGGAACTTGGCGCTGTCGATCTTGTCGATCCGCAGGTTTTCCAGATCGGTGTAGTCGACCTGCCACAACTGACCCAGTTCTTTCACGGCAACGATCCAGGTGGGTTCGTTTGGAGTGGTGTAGATCGCAGCCACGCGGGCCTCTTCCACATAGTCCCCATCGACGTTGTAGCCGCGGGTCGAGACAACCTTCTTCGGCTCCATGGTTTCGGCGTCGACAATGGCGAAGTGCGGAGGCCAGTAGGCCCCACCGATCACGTATTTACCGTCGCCCGAAACTGCCACGTCGCGGGCGTCATAGCCAATGGTCACTTCGGCCACCAACATGTTCTCGGGGTTCTGCCACAGGTCGATCTTGGTCATCTTGCCGTCGCGACCCATCGTGTACCAGAAGCGGCCCGGGTTTTCCGGTTCTTCCAGTTTATGGTGTTCGGAGGCTTTCAGAACGTGCACGGCGTAACCCGTCGGGATGTGCGCCAGAACTTCCTTGGTGTCACCGTCGATCACGGCCACCTTGCCCACGTCACGTTCGATGACCACGAAGAAGTTTTCCCAGTTGCGGCCATGTAGTGGCTCGGTCGGGTAGTCTTCGGGTTCAACATAGACCTTGCGTGTCGCCATCATCTGTTCAAGCGACATTTCCGGTGGCTGGGGCGGTTCCATCTGGATGTAGGTTGCCATATCGCGGATTTCTTCTTCGGACATAACGTCCGAAAAGTTGTTCATCCCGCCTTCGGTCCCCCAGGCGATGATCTTTTCAAGCCGTTCCTGACCCAGCTTCAGGGTGCCGGATTCGGTTACGGTACCGTCGGCGTTTTTGGTTTCCACCAATGGCTCAAGGCTTTTACCTGTCGCCCCTTTGCGCAGCACGCCGTGACAGCCGGCGCAGCGTTCAAAGTACAGTTGTTTGGATGATTCAAAGGCTTCCTTGCTGAGAGTTGGCTCTTCGGCGAAGGTTGGAGCAGCGACGCTGCCCAACAACATTGCCAATCCGACCCCCAATGTGCGGCCAGTTTTGTTGTAGCTGATTCCAAGTGACATGATCACTCTCCATTTGCGTGGTGAGGCAGGAGAGAGACTGAGCCATCACGGAGATGTCATCCTTGACCAAAGTCAACGGCAAGAGCGCAAACTGAGACTTCCAGGTAAAATTAAAGCGTCGAAACGCCAATAAAACTTGACATTTTCACACATGTTTTAAGGGGGTCTTGATTTCTGTTAAGTCCGTGCACCTGCTGCTGCGATAGAGCTTGATCAACGGCAAGCGAGGCTATGGAGAGCAGGGATGTCTTCCGTAATTACACGCGTTTTCAGTGAGGGTTTTCGTGTCTTTTTCCTATTAGCGGGCCTTTACGGTGTATTCGCCGGCGTTGCCTGGGGCGTGTGGTTGGCTTCACTGGACGGGTTGTTGCCGTTTGTAAACCAAAGCTATGCCATGCCACCTGTTATGTGGCACGCGCACGAGATGATCTTTGGATATGCAACGGCAGCATTGGGCGGGTTTTTCTTGACAGCCGTCCCAAATTGGACCGGAGCGCCCGAGGCGCGGGCACGCTTTATCACTGTGGTGGCGTTACTCTGGATTGCTGGCCGGATTGCAGTTTGGTTTTCCGGTTCGTTGTCCCCCGTGACCGTCGCTTTGGTGGATCTGAGTTTCGTGCCTATTCTGGCGCTGAAGGTTGCAAGCCAGTTGATCCGACGTCCCAAGCCGCAGAACATTGTCTTTTTGTATCTTCTCGGTTTGATCTGGACCGCCAATCTTTTGATCCATCTGGATTGGATCGGGGTCACTTCGGACACCTTGATCACAGGCGTTCGGGCGGGCTTGCTTGCCATATGTTCGATGATTGCGATTTTAGGGGGTCGGATTACGCCTGCTTTTACTCGCAACGCAATGAAGCGGGAAGGTCAGCCCGAGGCGTCCTGGCCCGTTTCCGTGCCGCAAGTCGACAAGGCGGTGATGATCTTGGCCTTGCTTTTGCCTCTGCTCGTGCTGACATTTAACATAAGCCCGGTGGCGGGTGGTGTTGCCCTTCTGCTGGGCTGTGTTCAACTGGTGCGCATGGCGCGCTGGAGGGTTGGCTGGGCTCTGCGTAGGCCAATCCTTATCGCGTTACATCTGGGACTGAGTATGCTGGCATTGGGGCTGATTCTCTGGGGTCTGGCAACGGTCGGGTTTGGCAACGAGATCGGCGCGCTTCACATTCTGGGAATTGGGTGTGTTGGCGGTATGACTTTGGCCGTTATGAGTCGTGCCGCCTTGGGTCACAGCGGGCGTCCTCTGGTTGCGCCTTCTCCGATGGTGGTCGCATACGGTCTTATGGCGGCGGCGGCTCTGGTGCGCTGGCTGGGGTCAGAGCTTACAGGCGGCTACATGGCCGCCATGCTGGCGGCTGATGGCCTTTGGATTGCAGCTGTTGGGCTGTATGTCTTTGCGATGTGGCCTGCATTGACAGGACCTCGGGTATCCAGGCCAAGCTGAAAAACCCGATCCGGCCCGACCTAATTGTCAGAGATCAGTGGGCGTTCATTCTTGATATGGCGGAAAACGAGCGCGCGTGCGCGTCTGCCTTGTTCTGGAATGTGACGGGCTGGTTGAGGGACGTAACCCGGTTGCGCAAGCTCCGGAAACAGTTCAAGGATCTCGGCGCGACCATCTAGATGGATGCTGGCCAAAGCTTGTGTGCCGGTAAACAGGCTTTCGGAAGGTGCACCTTCGGCAAAGACGATCTCGTGCCGGTCGAAAAGAATGTGGTAGTAGACAACGTCCTGCGCACCTGTCTCAACCGTGATGCCGGGAATGCCAACAAGTTTGTGCGCCGGAAGCAGAACCTCTGCGCTGTCAAACATACGCACTGCAATTGGTGAACGCAGCATCATGCGGTGTTGTGGTGACACCACGAGATCTCGTTTGGGCAAGCCACTGCCAAGGCTTCCTGCCGCAATCCGAATGGGCTTCAGCTTGGGACGCGGGGCCAGATCCGCAGCATTCAATTTACGCGCTCCAATCCAGCGATTTTTTTTGCGATCCGTTATCCGCAGTTGCGACCAGATCGCCGACCCTTAGATTTTCGATTGAGACAGGTCCGTCCTGTGTCGTGATCTGTGTTCCTGCTGCGACGCAGGGAACATCGACAATCGCCGTAGGGTCAGACGTATCCGGTGCGTTTGTCGGGGTGACGTTCGATCTGACAAAGGAATAGTTCGTTCCGGGGACCAGCGGTTCTGAGGTGATGTATCCAACCAGATTACCTTCAACTTCGACCCGAAATACATCGATGGTGCCGCCGCCGGGTTTGGCGAGGCTATAAGATTCCTCAAGATAGATAGCGCCCGAATCTATCGTAACTGACCCATCAAGGTTGGTCACGACCCCGGATTGGGTCAGGTCGTCGCCGAATTCGTTGTTGAATCGATCGCCGTTAAAGTCGGTTCCGTTGTCTGGGTCGCCATTGACCAGTGTGCCACCGGCCGTGTCAGTTACGTCAAAGCCCCGACGGTCCGTGGCAGCATCATAGGTCCCGGAAAGCGTAATAGTGCCAGTGCTGAAACCGGTAAAATTGACCGAAATGACCCCCGGATCGTAGCCGATATATGAATAGTTCGCCATTGATTAACCCGTCACCTATTACTGCTGATCAGAAGCGTTGATTCACACTTCCGCCATTTCGCGCCGTACCTGTTATCATTGTATGAATTTAAGTCATTTTAGGGCGTATTTTGGTTTCCTGTCAGCAATTTCAGCCACCTGCGCGCGCTCAGTTTCGTGGTCTTGACTTTCGTTAAGGCACCGCTGCGCACCTCCCGCCATTGTGCAAATACTAGCTAATCTGCGCAAAGGAGAGCGCGATGCGAGAAGTCATGACAAAGAGCATGGCTCGCAACATATTCTATGGCGGGTCACTGTTCTTCATCCTCATCTTTCTGGCCCTGTCGGCCCATTCGCACCTGTATATCGTTAACTCGGAAAACGCCGCCAAACTTGATGAAAGCGTGATCCGCGGCAAGCATGTCTGGGAAAAACACGCCTGTATCAACTGCCACACTATCCTTGGGGAAGGGGCTTACTATGCTCCCGAAGTGGGCAATGTGATGACCCGCTGGGGCGTTCTGGATGACCCGGAATCGGCCTTTGAATCGCTCAAGGGCTGGATGGAAGCACAACCGACCGGCATTCCCGGCCGCCGACAAATGCCCAATTTCAACCTCAGCGACGAAGAAATCCGTGATCTGACCAACTTCCTGATCTGGACGGACAATATCGACGCTCAGGACTGGCCGCCCAACGAGGCAGGCTGAGAAAGGGAACGGAGCAATGAAATACGAATCCCAAAAAATCGCCTACGCCTACTTCGCTGTAGCCATGGCCTTGTTCGCAATACAGGTGATCGGCGGCCTACTGGCCGGTTTCATCTATGTATTCCCAAACTTCCTGAGTGAGCTTCTGCCATTCAACATCGTGCGGATGCTGCACACCAACTCTCTGATCGTCTGGCTGCTGCTCGGTTTCTTCGGTGCAGCGTACTTCCTGATCCCGGAAGAGACTGAACGCGAAATCCATTCGCCAACGCTGGCCTACCTTCAGCTGATCATTCTTGTGGTCGGCACCTTGGGTGTCGTCGTCACCTATGTCTTCAACCTGTTCGAAGGCAACTGGTTGCTGGGCAAAGAGGGGCGCGAGTTCCTTGAACAACCCAAATGGGTCAAGGCGGGCATCGTCGTGGCCGCGCTCATGTTCCTTTACAACGTGTCGATGACCGTCCTGAAGGGCAAAAAGACCGCCATCTCCAACATTCTTCTGTTGGGCCTGTGGGGTCTGGCCTTGCTGTTCCTGTTTGCCTTCTACAACCCCGGCAACCTGTCCCTCGACAAGCAGTACTGGTGGTATGTTGTCCACCTGTGGGTGGAAGGCGTCTGGGAGCTAATTATGGCTTCGATCCTGGCCTACCTGATGCTGAAGCTGACCGGTGTGGACCGTGAGGTGGTCGAGAAATGGCTGTATGTCATCGTCGCCGCCGCGCTGTTCTCGGGCATTCTGGGGACCGGGCACCACTACTACTGGATCGGTACGCCAGCCTATTGGCAGTGGATCGGGTCGATCTTCTCGAGCCTCGAGGTGATCCCGTTCTTTGCAATGATGGCCTTTGCCTTTGTCATGGTCTGGAAGGGCCGCCGTGACCACCCCAACAAAGCCGCGCTGCTTTGGTCGTTGGGATGTGCCACGCTTGCCTTCTTCGGCGCCGGTGTCTGGGGTTTCCTGCATACGCTGCATGGGGTGAACTACTATACCCACGGCACGCAGATCACTGCCGCACACGGCCATCTGGCCTTCTACGGTGCTTATGTCTGCCTCAACTTGGCGATCTTCACCTATGCTATGCCGATCCTGAAAAACCGCGATCCGTATAACCAGGTGCTGAACATGGGCTCGTTCTGGCTGATGACCAGCGGTATGGTCTTTATGACCTTCGTCCTGACTTTTGGCGGAACCGTGCAAACGCACATGCAGCGCGTGGTTGGTGACTACTTCATGGACGTGCAGGACCAGATCGCGGTCTTCTACTGGATGCGTCTTGGTTCCGGTGTGGTTGTGGTTCTTGGTGCGCTGCTGTTCATCTACTCGATCTGGGTGCCCCGGAAAGAGGTCATTGAACCCGGCGCAGCCGAAACCCCTGCGGAGTGATGGATATGGACGGCTCCATGAAACTGAATGAGGGGGCGGCAAACGCCCCCTTCTACCTGCCCCAAGGCGATGAATGCGATGTGTTCTGCGCCGCGTATAACAACGACCTGCCGGTTCTGCTGAAAGGTCCAACAGGCTGCGGAAAGACCCGCTTTGTCGCTCATATGGCGGCCAAACTCGGCCGCCCGCTTTACACCGTGGCCTGTCACGATGATTTGGCCGCAGCCGACCTGATCGGGCGCTATTTGCTGAAAGGTGGCGAAACCGTCTGGGTCGATGGCCCCCTGACCCGGGCGGTGCGCGAAGGCGCGATCTGCTATCTTGATGAGGTGGTCGAGGCCCGTAAGGACGTCACCGTCGTCCTACACCCGCTAACCGACGACCGGCGTATCCTGCCGATTGACCGCACAGGTGAAGAGCTTGAGGCTGCGCCCGGCTTCATGCTGGTGGCTTCATATAACCCTGGATACCAGAATATCCTGAAAACCCTGAAACCCTCGACCCGTCAGAGGTTTATCTCGCTCGAGTTCGACTTCCCGTCGCCTGAAATGGAGGCGCAGGTCGTCGCTCAGGAAAGTGGGTTGCCGCTGGAGCGGTGCAAACCGCTGGTGCGACTGGCGAACAAGCTGCGCGGGCTCAAGGGTCAGGACCTTGAGGAAGGCGTTTCCACCCGTCTGGTCGTTTATGCCGCGACGCTGATTGCGCAAGGCATGTCCACCGACCGCGCCATCCTCGCCGCTATGGTTGAACCTCTGACAGATGACGAGGACATCAAACGCGGGCTCCTCGATCTTGTCACGGCTGTCTTTGGGTGAGGCCGGCCGATGGTCAAGATCGACTTTGAGCCATGGGAACCCGAAGAAACGATCGGGAAACTGTGGCACACCCTAGCCAGTCGCCTCGATGCACCCCAGGTGCATGAAGGAGCCGCGGTTGACCTGTCTCAGGTCGCGGGGCGGCTGGCTGTCCTTTTTCGAGGACTTGGGGGTAGTCCGGGCGTTGAATTGCGCCCGGTCTCACCCGAGGTTTCGCGCCACCGCCTAAGCTGGCGGCGCCGATTGGCGACTGAGGTCGAACTGATGCCCCGCGCATCGTTTGACGGTGAAGTGCTTCGGCTACCGGATCGCCTGGCTGTGTTCCCTGCGCGTGAAGCAAATGGCGCGCTTTATGTCTGGCTGGCCGCCGCTGCGGCTCATGCCGGAACCCGCATCGACGAAGATGACGCATTACGCGCTGACCTGCGCGCCCTGATCGCTGCTCAACACATGGTCGATGCAACATTAGATAACGCCCCCGGGCTCCGTCCGCTTTATACCGAGCTGTGCAAGGGCGTTCTGCATCACCGTAACGTTCCCGACCTGCCGCCCGATGAGGCAGCAGTAGAAGAGCTTGTCCGTCATATGCTGGGCGACCCTGCCCCTCTGTCTTCAAGAGCCGAACAGCTTTTGACTGCAGTAGATAACGACCTGTCTGCGCCGCGGGGCTATCAACATTTCCGCCCGGTTCCCCTGTGGCCCGAATTGCGGGCGGTTGGGTTTTCCGAACATAACGAGGTGGAAAACCCCGAGACTGAGGGCGAACCTGAAGAGTCTGGTGAGAAAACTCACCGGGCCCGCCGCCGAAAGTCCGATCAGGCCGAGCGCAGTGACAGTTTCATACTGCACAAATTCGAAGCGATCCTCAGCTGGGCCGAGTTCCTGAATATCAACCGCCGCATCGATGACGACGATCCTGACAATGCCAAGAAAGCCGCTGACGATCAGGAAGAGATCGGCTTGGGTCAGATCTCAAAAGCGCCGCCAACCAAATTGAAACTGCATCTGGACCTTGCGCCAGAGGATGTGAATCGCGAACGCTTATCTGGTCGGATTCTCTATCCTGAATGGGACGTGCGGACCGGGCAATATCTGCCGGATCACGTCAATGTTCTGCTTTCAGATGCCGATATCCGCGAAGACGCGGCCGAGTTTGGCAAGGATCCCGCAACTGCCCGCCGTATCCGTGCTGTGAAACGCCAGTTCGAGGCTCTGCGCCCTGGTAGGGTGATGACGCGAGGCCATCTGGACGGAGACCAGCTGGACATCGAAGCTGCGGTACGGGCCGAAACTGAGCGAATGGCGAGCGGCGAAGCAAACGAGCGCATCTGGATGCAATCGCGCCCGGAAGCCCGTGATCTGGCGGTGTCGATTCTGTTGGATGTCAGCCGCTCGACCGAAAGCGCGGTCACAGGTCGCGCCGTGATCGACATCGAACGCGAGGCTTTGGCCGCGCTTGCCTGGGGTCTAAACGCCTGTGGCGACGACTTTTCCATCCACGCGTTCAGTTCTTTGAAACGTCAACGTGTCTATGTGCAGCGCTGCAAGCGGTTCGATGAACCAATGGGGGCTAAGGTCGAGCAACGTATTGCCTCACTGCGACCGGGTCACTACACCCGGCTCGGCGCGGCGATCCGCCATTGCTCTGCCGATCTGGCCAGCCAATCCCGCAAGCGTCGGTTGTTGTTGGTTATTACAGACGGCAAGCCCAACGACCTCGACCATTACGAAGGCCGCCACGGTATTGAAGACACCTGCATGGCGGTACGTGAGGCGCGCCGTGCCGGGCAATCGGTTTTTGGCGTCACCATCGACAAAACTGGCAAAAGCTGGTTCCCACGCATGTTCGGGCAGGGCGGTTTCGCTGTCATCCCCGACCCGCACCGCCTGACCATGGCCCTGCCTCAAATCTACCGCCAGCTGGTCGGGGCATGAGCAACGCTTCCTTGATCGACGAATTACCTGGCGAGTTGCTGATGTGGGTTCTGATCATATCGGAACTGCTGGTCTTCGGTGCTGGCCTCATTGCCTTTATGGGCGTGCGACTGACCGATCCTGTGGGCTTTGCCGAGGCGCAATCGCATCTCTATCGCACCGGAGCTGCCTTCAACACTGCGGTGCTGGTCACGTCGGGTTACCTGGCCGCGCAAGCTCTGCACTGGCGTCGCGCCGCGGAACGGTTCAAGGCACGGTTTGCTCTAGTGGCTGCAGTTGCGTTGGGGATCGTATTCCTGGGTATCAAAGGTGTGGAATACGCAGGAAAGGCCGCACAGGGCATCACCTATGAAACCCACCCCTTCTTTCTGTTCTATTACCTTTTGACGGGCTTCCACGCCGCCCATGTTCTGGCCGGGGTCGGAATCCTTCTCGTGGTGGCCTGGCGCGACGATCCACGCAATATCGAAGCAGGCGCGCAGTTCTGGCACATGGTCGATCTGGTCTGGATCATGCTGTTCCCCGTGATCTACCTGCTTGGGTAATTAAAATGCCTGCGTGTTCATCTTTTCACAAATACTCCCGCCGGAGGCTCCCAAACGCGCTCACACGCGCGTGGTTCACCCTGTTGGCGCTCAGCCTAACATCGGCGCTGCTGACGCTGTTTCCGCTTGGACCTAAAATCGTCGGCGCTGGTATTCTGGGTCTTGCGCTGCTCAAGTGCCGCATCATTCTGGCGCAGTATCTGGATCTCGCGACCAGCCCGGCCTTGCTGCGTGGGTTTTCCGGGGTTCTGACGGGCTTTGCGTTGATCGTCTTCGTCCTCTATCTGCTCTGAACAAAAATGTGCCGCCCCGAAGGGCGGCAGTTTTTCAAGCAAAGGGGTGCTTTGAACTATTGTGCGGCCATTGGCATGCGCGCGATCTGACAGCGCTGCCACAGGGCTGAAAGCGCACCGACCAGATGGTCGATATCCTCGTCCGTATGAACCGGAGACGGCGTAATCCGAAGGCGTTCGGTGCCTTTGGGAACCGTGGGATAGTTGATGGGCTGAATGTAGATGCCGAATTCTTCCAGCAGCGTGTCCGAGATGAACTTGCATTTCACCGGATCGCCCACCATCACCGGGATGATGTGGCTGGGGTTGGGCAAATGAGGAATGCCTTCGGCATCCAGACGGGCCCGAACCTGCGCCACCCGCTGTTTTTGCAAGTCTCGTTCCGCGCTCGATTGTTTCAGATGCTGGATCGAGGCCGCAGCCCCAGCCGCGATCGACGGCGGCAATGCGGTGGTGAAGATGAACCCGCTGGCAAAGCTGCGGACGAAATCGCACAGCGCGGCAGAGGCCGCGATATAGCCGCCCACCACACCAAAGGCCTTGCCCAATGTGCCTTCAATAACGGTCAGCCGATCCATCAGCCCTTCGCGCTCGGCAATGCCGCCTCCGCGAGGGCCATAAAGACCGACGGCGTGGACTTCGTCGAGATAGGTCATTGCGCCGTATTTGTCGGCCAGATCGCAAATCTCTTTGATCGGGGCAATGTCGCCATCCATAGAATAGACAGACTCGAATGCGATCACCTTGGGCGCGTTGGGGTCGGCGGCGGCCAATTTAGCCTCCAGATCCTCAAGGTCATTGTGGTTCCAGATCACCTTCTGCGCCCGTGAGTGGCGAATGCCTTCGATCATCGAGGCATGGTTCAACGCGTCGGAGAAAACAATCAGATCCGGAATTTTCGCAGCCAGCGTTCCCAACGCAGCCCAATTGGAAACATAACCCGAGGTAAACAGAAGCGCAGCTTCTTTGCCATGCAGTTCAGCCAATTCAGCTTCCAGAAGCACGTGGTCATGCGTGGTCCCCGAGATATTGCGCGTTCCGCCCGCGCCAGCACCGCAGCGGTCCAGCGCATCGTGCATAGCCGTGATTACCGACGGATGCTGGCCCATGCCCAGATAGTCGTTTGAACACCAGATCCGCACATCCCGCTGGACTGGCCCGTCGGTCTGCCGGGCGTTCGGAAAAGCCCCGCAACGCCGTTGCAAATCGATAAAAACCCGGTAATTGCCTTCGTTCTTCAAAGTATCGAGGCTCTGGCTGAAAAATCGCTCGAAGTCCATCTGACATCTCCCGGGATAACTGGCTTTGAGCAGAGCTTAAGTCAGCTGATCTGGTCGTGACATGACAATTGTCAAGTTTGGGGACAAGAATAGGGGTGGTACGCCGCAACGGGCTTTGGCATAGCATTGGTCAAGGTTGATCATTCGGGCGCTGCCCGGAACGGACAAACAGGGGGACGCCTGCATGCCACATGAGGCTCAAAAGGCAATTGCGCGCCAGTCACTGCTTTTGCGCAGCCTGCCTGAGCAGCATGTCGACACTTTGCTGCGTCAGGCCGTTTGGCGACAATACGACCGGGGTGAGACAATTTTTCTTCAGGAAGAAGAAGCAAAGGCAGTCCATGTTGTTCTGGCCGGTTGGGTCAAACTGTTCCGGGTTACTCCGACAGGTGCCGAAGCGGTGGTGAGCGTGTTCACCAGAGGCGACAGCTTTGGTGAGGCCGTGGCCCTGCGTGATGTGCCATACCCTGTATCCGCCGAGGCCGTGTCCCCCTGTGAAGTTATGCACATCCCAAGCCCCGTGTTGCTGTCGTTGATGCGAGAGGACGCGGAAATAGGTGTCTCAATTCTGGCGGCTACCTTTACGCATCTGCATTCACTGGTCGCTCAGCTTGAGCAACTCAAGGCGCAGACAGGCGCGCAGCGCGTAGCTGAGTTCCTGCTGAATTTGTGTGAAGTCGAAAGTGGCACCTGCGAAGTTGAATTGCCCTATGACAAGATGTTGATTGCCGGGCGTCTGGGTATGAAACCCGAAAGTCTGAGCCGCGCGTTTTCGCGTTTGAAAACAGTTGGCGTAAAGATCAACAGGAACCACGCCGATATCGCGGACATCGACGTTCTGCGTGATTATGCTGAAAACGATCCGAGCGAAAGATAGCGCCAACCCGGATAGGATTGATTGATCGGCTCTGTTCACAACAATGCAGGACGCATGGATCAGTGATCCAACCGTGTGGCGGCAGGTCTGTCTTTTGGTGACAGTAGTGACTGATTATTCTCGGTCGGGGCCACTCCTTCGCAAGCATCTTCACGCAAAAAGCAGGTGCCAGATCTTATGAAGGTCGCGTATTTTCGAGCAGAACCAAGGCGTCTGCGACATCTCTGTTTTGCGTGCTGCCGGTAATCGCGTCTAGTATGCCTTCGATGTCAGGGGGAACCTTGGGCGCACGCCCGCAGCGCTGACAGGTCCGCAGATAATCTACGGCCACGCGAAGCTCGAACATTCTGGCTTGCTGATCGCGCGCAGATTGCAGGGCGTGCGAAAACAGGTGGTCGGCTGGCTTGTCCGAGGACTGTAACAGCGCTTCGATTCGATCTGTTTCAGCCTGCGCCCACCCTTCATTGGTTAAATCTTGCTGCGCACGTGCTTCGTTCAGCAGGTCCAGCGCGGACCTTGAATCTTGCGCGTTCAAAGCAACCTCGGCCATCGCGGTCAGAAACAAGGGTTTGTAGTTTCCGGCCCCACTGGCCCACCAAGCCTCGGCTGCGTCGCGTATCACGCTGAGGGTGTCTGGGTTGGGATTTGTCTGTGCGTCTGCCCAACTGCGCCAGACATTGGCTGTTAAAGTCATAAACGGGAACGCATGTTTGACAGCCAACGCTTCCAGCTGTGCCACAACAGGATAGACCTGTTGGGGGTCGCGCCTCAGCAAATGAAGCATGCAAAGATAGGTCAATGTCTGCGCCATGCTGTGTGCATGTTTCAAATCCTGTGCCGCCGACACAGCCTGAAGCTGAATGTCAAGGGCACGGTCTGGCTCGCCGCGAAGCCAGACCGCTATGCTCAGAAAACAGGACGTAATGGCGGCATGATCAGTGCCATAGACATAGGCCAGTCGGCTGTGCTGTTCCGGATCATACAAACTCAGCGCCTGTTTTAGGTGATCACAAGCAGATTCCAGATGCCCGATATGCAGCAACACGGCGCCCATGGCCCGATGCGCGATCATGGTGTGATGCGATTCCTCGTCAAGTTTTGCCAGATCCAGCAATTGCGCTGCAGTGTCCTTGGCCAGATTGTATTCACCCCGCACCAAATGATAAGCGTAAAGGCCATTGAGAACCGGGAAAAGCTGTTCGGTTTCGCCCAGCCGGTTGCACAGGTCGCGTATTCGCGCGTAAGCGGCGCCCGTTTTATCGGCCGCAATGCCTGCAGTCGAACGGAGAACGCCTGCTCGCAGAACCTGAATGCGGGTCTCGTTTCGATCCCGGTCGACAGAGTCGTCCATCTTTTCAAGCAAGGCGACGGCCCGGCCCAATTGTGTCACCGCTTCGACCGCAGCCGACCGTTCGACAGAGCGTTGCCCAGCCAGATACCAATGATCGATCGCCTCCTTCGGCATGTCTGCCATCGTGTAGTGATGGGCAAGTATCTCGGGGCCGACTGCTGCGTCTTGATGTTTGGTCTGTTTCAATGCTTCGACCACGCGGGCGTGCAGCCCTCGCCGTTCGCGTTTCAGAAGGCTGTTATACGCCGTGTCGCGAATGAGGGCGTGACGGTAGGTAAAGGTCTGCTCTGGAACCGTGCCCGAGCTGTTCACGATGTCTGCCTCCACCAGCAAATCCAGACCTGCCCGCAACGCCCTTTCGTCCAACCGCGCAACCTGGGCGATCAGAGGAAACGAGAAATTTGGTCCGATCACCGCCCCTATCTGGGCCACTTCTTTGGCCGAACTCAGTCGATCTAGCCGGGCCATCAAGGCATCATGCAGTGTCTTGGGAACGGAAGATGAGGCCGACGCACCGCCAGCCGCTAAGGTGTCGGTGCCATCAATCAGAAAGTTGGTCTCAATAAGGTCCTTGGTGACTTCTTCGACATAAAGTGGAACGCCGTTGGAACGGGCCGCGATTACATCATAAGCCGCTTTTGGAACAGGTCTGCCATTGGCGACGCCGTCCACGATTTCTTTGATTTGTTCAAAACCCAACTGCTTCAAGTCGACATGAGTTAGATTTGAGGTGAAGGTCCAACCCGGATCAAAGCCCGTGCGATAACTCATCACCATCAGCACAGGTGCATCAGCGAGGCGTTCAACAACAAGGTCGAGCATCAATTTTGTTGTTGGGTCGATCCAATGCGCATCTTCGAACAGCACAAGCAGCGGAGTCTTCCCGGCTGTTTCAAGCAGATGATCCACCAGCATGTCCAGCGTCTGTTTCATCAACTGATCAGGCGTCAGATCCAGCGGACCCAACTGATCCTCGAATGGAACCGACAGAAGTAATGCAGCCAGTTTCAGCGTGAGGTCAGACGGTGCGCCAAACAAGCGCTTTAACTTGTCCAGTTTCTCCGTCGCGCTGTCGTCCACTCGCAATTCTGCCGCGGCCTCAAGCTGGCGAATGACGGGGTACAGTGCGCTGGCATCGTGATAAGGTGAGCATTGAAACCGGATGTGCTGGAACTTGGTTTCGGGAATCGATCGGCTCAGCTCTTCGATCAGGCGGGATTTTCCGATCCCTGCTTCGCCTGACACTAGCGCCACTTGACCATGCCCTTGCCGGGCCAAATCCCATTTGCTGTGCAGGGTTTTGTATTCAAGCGTTCGACCGACAAGCGAGCTCATCGCTGTGTCATCCGAGGCCATGAACCGGCTGAGAGTTTGGCGCGTACCGGTGACCTGCCAGGCTTCAACCTCTTTGGCGAAACCTTTCAACTGAAATGTACCGCGACGTTCGTATTCAAACGTATCGCCCGCAAGCTCGTGTGTCGTTGGCGCAATGATTAGGGCGCCTGGGTCGGCCATGGATTGCAATCGCGCGGCGAGGTTTGGGGTTTCGCCCATCGCTGTGCCATCCTCGAACATCTTTTCACCACGCAGATCGCCAACGACGACCAGGCCGGTGGCGATACCGATACGCACCTGAAGCTGTGCGTGGGTCTGCAAGTTGGGGATTTCGCGAATGATCCGCAAGCCCGCGTGTATCGCGCGTTCGGGATCATCCTCATGCGCGTGAGGAAACCCAAAGAACACCATGATGCCGTCGCCATAATAGCTGGCGATATGTCCGTCATATGCGGCGACGGCTGCGGCGCAGGTTTCCTTGAACAGCCTTAAAACTTCGGCCAGATCTTCGGGGTCGAGCTGTTGCGACAACGGCGTCGAGCCCACAAGATCTATGAACATCACCGTCAGCTGCCTGCGTTCGGCGACAATATTGCGTTCGGGAACTGAACGTCCCTGCGTGCCTTCGCGGATGGCCTTCAAAAAGCGCCGTCTTGGACCCAACGGCAATCCAATTGTGATCAGGTCGTCATCGTTGAGTTCCGAGAGATCGCTCAACTCGATCTCATGCCGGGAAAAGGCGTCGGCATATTTGGATAAGCCGTGCTTGCTCAGCCAGTCTGAGATATCTGCCATGTGACCCCGCGAATGACTCAGACGCGACGATGCCAAGCTCTTCGCGTTTTCGTATGATCCCTAAGATCGGCGTCTGGGCCGCGCGGGACGATTGATCTTATCAAGAACGACAGGGCCGCGCGGGTCAAGAGTGTGTTGTGGCAACAAGGTACTGCACGTTCATCGCGTTGCTCCTAAACGCTTCCGTGGGTCCATTTGATCGAACAACCCATCGATGGTGTCTGATCCTGAGGGCCTTGGCCGGTTTCGGCGATTCGAAGCATCGCATCGACAAGTTCCGGCACGCGCGCTCCGGTTTCGCCGCGGCGCAGATTGTCCAGACGTCCACGGTATTGCAGCAAGCCATTTGCGTTCAGTCCAAAGAAATCGGGTGCACAGACTGCGCCATATGCTCGGCCAACGGTTTGTTCTTCGTCGACCAGATACGGGAAGTTAAACCCGTTTTCGCGCGCGAATTCCAACATTCTATCCGGTGCATCTTCAGGATAGTCGCGATAGTCGTTCGACATCACCGCCAAGACTCCAATCCCCTTTGACATTAACAGGTCCATGTCCTGCGTCAGCCGATCTGCCAGCGTTTTAACATATGGGCAATGATTGCAAATAAAGGCGATCAACAGTCCGTTTCGCAGATGATCGGACATCGTGAAAAGTTGGCCGTTGGGATCCTTCAGCGTGAAGTCCGGGGCCTTCCAGCCAAAATTGCAGATTGGGGTGTCTAGCAGCATGTTCTTCCCTGCGAGTGCTAAGAACGGCGTTAGGTTCAATCTAGCGGACAACTTTTGTAAAGTTTAGCGCAAGTTTTTCCTGTCGCGAAGATGAGCGTTTGGTTCCCCCTCAGATCAGCAGTGTCGACAGGCTGGGGAAATAGCTGAGCAAAAGCAGAACCAATGTCACCGCGATCAGGAAGGGCCAGAGCGATTTGAGGATTGAGCCCGGTGTGGTACCGCTCATAGATGAGGCGATGTACAATCCGATCCCGACAGGCGGTGTCAGCAGGCCAAGCACAAGGTTCAAACAGGCAACTATGCCGAATTGATAGGGGCTGATGTCATAGGACCCGGTTGCAATGGGCAGAAGGATAGGTGTGATCAGGATAATCGCTGCTATGCCGTCGATCACCATTCCAACCAGCAACAGAGCCAGATTTACAATCAGCAGAAATACAAAGGGGTTCGAGGTGACGGATGTGATCAAACCGGCCAGATGCTGCGGTATCTCTTCGTAGATAATGACCCAACCAAACACACTGGCGGCCGCAATCATGAACAGGATCATCGAGGCATTGGCAGCGGTGCGTTTGAACATCTCGGCTAGGTTTTTCGGTTTCAGATCGCCATACACCAACCAGCCCACTAGAAAGGCGATCAGGGACGCAATCGCGGCGGACTCGGTCGGGGTGGCGATCCCGAACAGGATGCCGCCGATGATCGACAGCGGGATCAGCAAGGCCGGAGCGGCGCTGATAAGGGACCGGAAAGCCTCGGCCCGCGTCATCCAGCGGCCTTTGGGAAACTGTTGCTGCCAACCAATCAAAGTGATGACCAGCGCGAAAGCACCAGCCAGAATTAAGCCCGGCAAAATACCCGCAATGAACATATCACCTATGGGGATCTGGGCCAGCACACCAAAGATCACGAACATCATCGATGGCGGAATGACCGGGGCCAATAAGCCACCAGCGGCTGTGGTCGCGGCGGCAAAGCCTTTGTCATAGCCTTCTTCATCCATCGCTGGGACCATAGCGCGCGACATCACCGCGATCTGTGCTGTGGCAGAGCCGATGATCGCCGCCATGAACATATTGGCCAGCAGGTTGATATAAGCCAACCCGCCACGAAACCCGCCGACAAACACCCGCGCTAGCGCGACAAGGCGTCGGGTCATTCCGCCCTCATTCATAAGCTCGCCGGTCAGCATGAAAAGCGGAATGGCTAAAAGGCCATAGTTCTCAAGACCCCCGAACATTTTCTGCGCGAAGCTGTCATAAAGAACAGTGTTGCCGCTTTCCCAGATGTACCAGATGGCGGTGATGGCCAGCACGATTGCCACTGGGACAGACAGAAGCAGGGTCGCCAGAAAGACGATGGGACTCATGTTAGCGTTCCCTTCGTAGGGGCGCTCAGCAAGTGCATGGTGGAATGCAAAGTTGCACCAAGCGCAAACAGCCACATGACAAGCCAGAACAGGTATTTTGGCAGGCCCAGGGTCAGTGTCGGCTCGGCATAGATGAAATTGAACGTCTGTCCTTGAAAAGCCAAGGTGTCAAAGCCGCTGAGCGCGATGTCCAGCGGCAGAAACCAGAGCCAACAGAACCACAGCATCGTGACGGAGAAGGCGAACACAACGACATCGACCGTCTTGCGGATTACCCGTTTTGCGTGATCCGGCACATTGTCGGAGAGAATGGAAATCGACACCGAACTGCGATGATGCAACGCGGCGGACGCGCCCAGAAAGGTCATCCAGACCATCGCGTAAATCGCCAGTTCATCGACCCAGAACAGGGCGTTACCCGCCGTGCGGGTGACGACATTCAGCAAAATCAAAACGGTTATGCAGACCGCCAGAAAGGCAGCGCACCACAATTCGACCCGCGCCAAGCCAGCCGACAGCCGATACAACATCGCTGTTCTCCCGAGAAAAAGGGCGCAGGATCGACCTGCGCCCTTTCCGTCATGCCGTTTTCGTTATTTTGTTTCTGCCGCAGTCTGCCGCAAAGCGTCAAGGGAAGAGGTCTTCTCGGACCAGATCCCGTTCCACTCTTCAATCGCATCGCCAAAGAACGAGGCATCGACCTTTTTGTAGGCTTTGCCCGTGCCTTCGATCTGCTCCAGCCATTTAGAATCGTTTTCGACATAGGCGTCGATGGTGCTGTCGACGTGTTTGGCCATCAGCTCAGAAATCATCGCCCGGTCTTCTTCCGACAAACCCGCCCAGACCTTGGCCGATACCAGACCAACCATCGGGAACATCATATGATCCGACTGCACGATGGTGTCAGCGTGCTCATAATACTTCAGAACCCAAATCAACTCGGCATCCATATCGATGGCATCGACCTGGCCGTTGGCCAAAGCATCATAGACCGCAGGCAATGGCATCGGCGTAGGCGCTGCCCCTACCGCGTTGTAGAAGTCGAGGATAGGTGTAAACGGCGTGATCCGCAGCTTCAGGCCAGACAGATCGTCGGCGGATGAAACTTCGCCTCGGCTGACGATCTGACGCAGCCCGGCCATACCATATCCCAAGCCCACGACGCCAACTTGACCCGGTAGCGGCTCAAGCATGGATTTGGCTGTGTCAGACCGAAGAATGCGCCCTGCGTGCCCAATGTCATCTGCCAAATAAGGAGCGTAGAAAGCCCCCAACTCGGGCGCGCGGTTCGACACTTCCGCGACTGTCATGAAGGCCATGTCCAACGCGCCGGTTTGCAATTGCTGCAGCATTTCAGCTTCGTTCCCCAGCTGGCGCGCCGGGAAAACCGACACTGAATGCGTGCCGCCACTGGCCTCATTCAACTCAGCCCCAAAGGCCTCTGCGGCTTTGGTCCAGATATGCGGTGGCGGCGTGATCAGGCCCAACCGGAACTCTTCGGCCTGAGCGGCAACGGATGACATTGCCAGCACAGCCGCAGAGGCGGCAATTTTTACAATATGTTTCATGACTTCCCCTGTTTTGATCTTATTTCACAATGTAACCCAGCCCTCGGGTGGTTCCTTGCCCGGATGCACCGCCTGACAATTTGGGCAAGTGCGATCTTTTTCCGAGGCATAGAACTTCTGATAAACCGGAGGCAGGTCATCAACGATGGACTTTAGCTGCATTTCTGCGCGATGCACCAGTGATCCGCATTCGAAGCAGTACCATTCGATGGCGTCCAGCTCACCCGTCTGGCGTTTTGGTTCGATAACAAGCCCGATAGAGCCTTCTTGTGGGCGTTGCGGAGAATGGCGCACATGCGGTGGCAGCAGGAACACTTCACCTTCGCGGATCGGAACGTCATAGAACTCCTCTCCATCAAAGATTTTCAGCACCATGTCGCCTTCCAGCTGATAAAAGAACTCTTCGACCGGGTCGTCGTGATAATCCGTTCGCTTGTTCGGGCCGCCAACAACCGTGACCATAAGATCGGCATCTTCCCAAACCTGACGATTGCCCACAGGCGGCTTGAGCAGATGGCGGTGTTCGTCGATCCAGGCCTTGAAGTTAAATGCTTGCAGTTTCGACATGTCCCACTCCCTATCGTCGAAAGTTTGATGTGTTTTTCCACAACGGCAAAGAAATTTTCAGGATCTAGCTATCAGATTTCTTTATACAGCTCAGTGCGCAGCCTTTTCAGACGCGAAGGCCGCATTCGTCGAATGCCTTATGAATGATCGTCTTCTCGGCCTCGGTCAGTTCCAGCATTGGTGGGCGCACACGGCCACCGACCTGACCCAATAATTCCTGCCAGTATTTTCCAAAGGCCGTGGGTTTACCCGCCGGGCGCGTGCGTTTCATGGCATCCCGGACAGGGTTGAGGCTGTCAAACACACGTCGCGCTTCATCCGCCTTTCCGGCAAAAGCCAAATGTGTGTATTCGTTCATCCGCTGATCGACCTTGCTTTGCAGCTGATAAGGCGGGGAGGAACAGAGATAGAGCTTCCAGTCGAGTTCCAGGATATTGTCCAGCCATTCATGTTCGGCTGAGGTTGAGACATGGATCTTGTCTCCGACCATATGTGTCAGCTTCACATACATCTCACGAGGGACTGAGTATTTGATGGCCACGATATTCGGCAAGTCCGCTATGCGTGCGCATTCTTCGGGTTGCATCAGATAACCGTTGTCCGGATGGCTCCACATGGCGATGCCGATGTCCAGTTCGTCACAGAACCGCTTGTAATATTGGTAAAGAACCTCACCGCGATCCTGCACAAAGCTCAGAACCGGCGCGTGCAGCACGATGTAATCCGCGCCGCAGTTCTGGGCATGGTGGGCCAATTCCAACGCCGTATTCATGTTCTGATCCGAGACCGAGACAATCACCCCGGCCTTGCCCGCGCATTCTTCGACGGCAATTTCGAAGTTGCGCTTGCGTTCTTCGATGCTCATCGAAAAGAACTCGCCCTGTTTGCCGGCGACGAACAGGCCCTGAATGTCCAGATCGTCTATCCAATGCCGGATATTCGCGCGCAGCCCGGGTTCATCCAAGGACAGATCTTCATTGAACGGGTTCAATGCTGCAGCCCAGATCCCTGTCATGTTCTCGCGGGCATAAGCTTTTGCGTCGTGTTTGGTGTATTTCATAGAATGCAGTCCCAGTGGCTTTGGCCCCATGAAAAGCACACTGCGACAGTCGATCCAGCCCGATTTCGGGGAAATGGTTATCTGAAAAAATTATACCGCAAACTTACCAATTCAGATTTCTTCTGTGCTGGTCTAGGATTCAGGTATGAAAATAGCAATCATTGGAACCGGCGCAATTGCGCAATATGTTCAGCGCGCCTTACCAAAGCATGAGCACGAAGTGGTGGCGTTTCTCGTCAGACCACATCGTGTTGAGTCAAAAACGCCTTTATTTGTTGGCTCGGTTGATGACTTGCCAGACGGCACCGACATGGTTTTGGATTGCGCCGGGCATGAGGCCTTGGCCGGTTTGGGGCCGCTCATACTTGCTAAAGGTATCGACATCATCAGTGTTTCTGTCGGTGCACTGGCGGACCGGAAGACCGCAGATCGGTTGGAAAGCGCGGCACGGCAGGGTGGGGGACACTTGCATCTGGCCAGTGGTGCCATCGGCGCTTTGGATTGCCTGAGCGCAGCGGCGGTCGGTTCGCTCACATCTGTTACCTATGTTGGGCGTAAGCCGCCAGCGGGGTGGAAAGGATCGCTTGCCGAACACAGCCTGGATCTCGACAAGTTGAGTGACGCAAAAACCCATTTCCAGGGTTCTGCCCGCGAGGCGGCGCTGTCTTACCCAAAGAATGCAAATGTCGCGGCAGCCGTGGCATTGGCAGGATTGGGATTTGATGACACACAAGTTCGTCTGATCGCAGACCCAACGATCCAAAAGAACATTCACGAGATCGAGGCTGAAGGCGATTTTGGCACCTTTCAGTTTCGGATCAGTGGCACAGCACTGCCTGACAATCCAAGAAGCTCGGCGCTTGCAGCGATGAGTGTGCTGTCCAAACTGAACCAGCTTAATAATCCGATTGTGCTTTAACCATGGTTGGGCGTCACTCTCGCATCGTTGATCGTGCTTTGACACGCCTGAAACTGCGTCAACTGCGTCTGCTGGTTGCCGTGGGTGCGCATGGCAACATTCAAAACGCGGCCCGAGAGTTGGGCATTTCTCAACCTGCGGCCACCAAAATGATCCAAGATCTTGAACTGGATTTTGAGGTCAAACTGTTCACTCGCACCAATCGTGGGGTGGTGCCAACCGTTTTCGGAGAGACCCTGATCCGTCACGGCAAACTGATCTTTGCGCAGGTTTCGAATGCCGCGCAGGAATTGGATGATCTGAACGAGGGTAACTCGGGTCGTGTCGTTGTGGGTACATTGCTTGCTGCATCAACCAGTCTCTTGCCTGCAGGCATTGAACTGTTGCTGGAAGACCGTCCGAATGTTGCGGTCAAGATCAACGAGGGCACGAACGAAGTTCTGATGCCTCGACTTCTGTCGGGTGAGATCGATATGGTTGTTGGCCGTCTGCCGTCACACCGGCATCGCGACAAGATTCGGCAGGAAAAACTGTTCGAGGATCGAATCTTAGCGGTTGTTGGCCCTCAACATCCGCTTGTCCGTCGCAAAGACGTGACGTTTGCTCAAACCAAACCCTTTGGCTGGATACTGCCCCCGCAAGAGACTACGTTGCGGCGTCAGGTCGATCATTTCTTTGTTGGGCAGCAGCAATATGTGCCACCGGTCATGATCGAGTCGGTGTCTTATCTGACGAACCGCGCCTTGCTGCAGTCGCGCGACCTGATTGGTCTTATGCCAGCCGAGGTTGTTGCGCAGGATATCGAACATGGTCACCTTGCCAAAGTTGATTGGAACGTGCCCTTCGGTCAGGGGCCGATCGGTGTTTCTTTTCGTGCTGACGATGATCTGTCACCTGCCGGGCGGGCGTTTAAAACGGCACTGCACAAGGCAGCGCAGGGTAAACAAGCCAGCTATTCGCCAAAGTGATACCCGTATTTGTTCAATTCACTTGAAGTAATGCGAAGCATCGAGCGATCTGAAAACAACGCTAAAAGAGGTGTTAGCTTCATGTATCCAGAGCTTAAACTGTTCATTGATGGCACGTGGCGAAAAACCGACCGCGATATCCCGGTGATCAACCCGGCAACCGAAGAAGAGCTTGGGCGGTTGCCCTGCGCATCGGTGAAGGATCTGGATGATGCGTTGGAGGCGGCTGTCAAAGGTTTCCGCGTTTGGAGCCGCACGTCTCCGCGTGAGCGCGCGGATACAATCCTGCGCGCCGCAGCCCTGATGCGGGACCGTATCGACACGATTGCGCACTCAATGACGTTGGAGCACGGCAAACCCCTGAAGCAAGCCCGGCTGGAAGTGATCCGCGGGGCCGAGTTTTTTGAATGGGACGCTGGCGAGGCCATGCGGACTTATGGGCGGATCATTCCGGCGGCTCCGGGTCACAAATTCGCGGTGCATCGCCTGCCAATCGGAGTTGTCGCAGCATTTTCCCCGTGGAACTTCCCCATGAGCCAACCGGCAAGGAAAATCGCTGGTGCGTTGGCTTCGGGCTGTTCGGTGATCCTTAAGGCTGCGGAAGAAACCCCTGCTGGGGCGTTGCATATTGCCAAAGCGTTTGAAGATGCGGGATTGCCTCCGGGCGTTCTGAACCTGGTATTTGGGGAGCCAGCAGAAGTGTCCGGATATCTGATACCACAAGACCCCGTGCGTCTGGTGGCTTTTACCGGTTCAACAGGTGTTGGGCGGCATTTGACCACCCTTGCGGCCCAGCATGATACGCGTGTGCTGATGGAGTTGGGCGGCCACGCGCCGGTCATTGTCTGTGAAGACACGGATGTTCAGGCGGCGGCGACATCTGGTGCGGTGCGAAAAATGCGCAACGCCGGGCAAGTATGCACGTCGCCGACCCGCTTTTTCGTGCACCAAAGCATCTTTGATCTCTACGCCAATGACTTTGTGAAACGGGCAGCGGCCACAGTTGTCGGCAACGGCTTGGAGTCAGGGGTCGAGATGGGCCCGCTGGCCAATGAACGCCGCGTGCCTGCCCTGACCGAATTGGTCGAGGATGCACGGGCCAAAGGGGCAACTGTCGCCACGGGAGGCGCGCCGATAGGCAATCAGGGCTATTTCTTTCAACCTACAGTCTTGTTGAACGTTCCCGATACCGCGCGGATCATGCAGGAAGAGCCTTTTGGTCCCGTGGCGGTCATAAACCCCGTGGCCTCATTGGATGAGGCAATCGATCAGGCAAATTCTGTCCCTTACGGTCTGGCCGGATATGCCTTTACCAACAGGGCGGATTACATCGACCGATTGATCGATGAGGTTGAAGTAGGAAACCTGTCGATCAACACGCTTGAAGCGTCGATGCCGGAAACGCCTTTCGGCGGTGTGAAATCCAGTGGTTCTGGCCGTGAAGGCGGAACAGAGGGGCTTGAGAATTACATGACGGTCAAACACGTCTGGCATTCGGCTGGCATCGTCTGAGAGAATCCGCAACCCGACTTCTGCGCGATTTGCCGCGCTATAGGCTCTTCGCAATACTCGCTTGAAGCGGGTACCAAGGGTAAACGCACACTGCAAGGATCAGGTCGGAGGTATCATGGTCTTCAGGCACAGCCTTCCCGCGACGGCCACAGGTGAAACATCCGAAAGATCTATGGCCGCACCGCTTGGAGTGGCCATCGCCATGGGGGTCGCGTTGGTCTTCATCCTGTCGGTGTTCCTGTACATGTCGCGCGAAACGACAGACCGGATCGGTGAAATGCGAAAGGTCTGGCAGGGCTATTCAGTCGAGACCACCCCTCGCGGCTATTGGATATCGGAAATCCGGGGATATTTCGGCTATGGCGGGTTGATTCACAACTTCAAAAACTACGTCCTGCGGCACGACGCAGAATACTCGCCGACCTTAAAATCCCAGTCGCAGAACCTTCTGACAACCATCGAAACCTACCGCAACGCCGCGCCGTCGCAGACTGAATTGGATGCATTGCAACGCATCGAACGGGTGGCGCTGGAATATATCGGGAATATTCCCAAGATTGAGGCGGGCATAGCAGCCGGCCTGCGTGCCGAAGAAATAGATGCTTTGGTGCGGGTCGACGACAGTGACGCGCTTGCGGCGCTTTCTACGCTGGAGGCACTGTGGATCACCGAGCGCGATCAAAGCTTGTCGGACATGGTTCAGGCGTTCTCTGAAGGGGAACAGCTGGTGCGCCGCTTCTCGGTTCTGCTGGTCGGTTTAATAGCGGTGGTTGGGGTTATTGCCATCCTGACCACGTTGCTGATCTCAAACATCCTGCGGACCAATCGTCGTTTGAAGGCTGAGTTGGAACTGCGCGAGCAAGTGGAACTGGCCGAGCGCAAGCTTGCGCGGGCTGTCGAACAAAGTCCGGCTTCGATCATCATCACAGACACCGAGCTGAAGATAGAATATGCCAATCGCAAGTTCTTTGACCTCAGCGGATATGAGGCGGATGAGGTCTATGGGCACACGCCCAGAATGCTGCAATCGGGACATTCGGGACAGGGGGTTTACGCCGATCTAAGGCAGAAATTGCAACGTGGTAAAAGCTGGTATGGCGTGTTTCGGAATCTCAGCAAGGATGGCAGCCATTATTGGGTTTCAACTGCGATTTTCCCGCTGGTCGATCAGAACGGCAAAGTCACGCACTATATCGGGATTGGCGAAGACATTACCGAAACCCGGCGCACGCATGAGCAATTTGCCCAAGTGCAGAAGATGGAAGCTGTGGGTATTCTGGCAGGCTCGGTCGCGCATGATTTCAACAACGTGTTGATGAGTATCACTGGAAACGCCGATTTGATCGAACTGGATGCGGAAGGGATTGACGACATCCAGACCTCGGTCAACCATATTCGCATCGCTGCGCGCCGGGCTCAGGCATTGGTTCGCAAGATGCTGACCTTCGCCCGACAAAGACCGCGCAACCCCCGTCGCGGCGATATGGTCAAAGCCACGCAAGAAGCGCTGGATCTGATCCGGGTATCTGCCCCGCCTAGCGTTCAGACGCGCTTTGATATCGAGGTCGAAACTGCCTTTTCCGATTTTGATGGCACACTGTTCTTTCAGACCCTTCTGAACCTGTGTCACAATGCGTTTGAGGCTATGGGCGATCAGCCAGGTGAGGTTGCGTTGCGTATCGGCCTGGTCGACAAGGGTGCGTTGGACGATTTGCCGGACGGCGCTATTGGGGTGATCCGTTTAGACGTCAGCGATACCGGCCCTGGCATTGCTGAGGATTTGCAGCAACAAGTGTTCCAACCTTTCTTTTCCACAAAACCCGTCGGCAAAGGCACAGGTCTGGGTCTGACCATCGTGCACAACAGCGTCGAGGAATGTCATGGTCGTGTCGAACTGCATTCAGAACCGGGCAAGGGCACATGTTTCAGCTTGTTCTATCCGTTGATGCCCGCGCTCAGCCCCGAAGATCAGGCTGAGGTCGAAGCAGTGGCAGGGGACGAACATGTCCTGTTGGTCGACGATGACGAGAACATCCTTTACGTGACGCGGCGGCTGCTGACGCGATACGGATATCGTGTCGAAGCTTATTCCGATCCGTTGAAAGCGCGCGAGGCGTTTCGTGAAGCTCCGGAAAGCTATGACATCCTGATCAGCGACCTGATGATGCCCGGCCTGCGGGGGACGGACCTGATCGAATCCGTGCGCGCAATCCGGTCAGACTTGCCTGCTATTCTGATCAGCAGCTATTTCGATGATGCCGAGGTGTCCGTTGCCGGGGCTTCCCCAATCATGGTTCAAAAGCCGCTGGAAATTCAGTCACTTGCCCGAATTATCCGGTCTCAGATGACCTGAGTTTGTAACATTATTTAACATCTCTTCTTAAAACTTAACAAAGGTCAAATTCTCACGAAACAACTGACCCTTAGTGTTCGCCATACCGATCCCCAATCACCCGGAGAGATCGGATTAGCGATAAAGGGGCTTTTAGATGATGACCAAAGCCAGAACATGGTTCTCGGCGCTTTCGACAGCTTCGCTGCTGACGATGAGCGTCGCGTTCCCGGTTCACCAGGCCCTGGCGGATGAGCCGGGACCGGTAGAAGCCATAGAGTTCGACCCCGCCAAGGCGGCCCTTGGCAAACGTTTGTTTTTTGATCCGCGCCTGTCCGGCGACACCGAGCTGTCTTGCGCCAGCTGCCACCAGCCGGAAAACGGGTTTACCGACGGGCAGGCCCTGTCGGATGCCTATTCCGGCAGCTTGCATTTCCGCAATGTTCCCACGCTGATCAACAGCGCCAAGCGGGCAGCGTGGTTCCATGACGGGCGCATAGGCACCAACCTCAACGACGTGACCCGCGAAAGCATCACCGAGACATACTCGATGAATATGGACATGCGTCTGATGCAAGAACGCATCAAGCAGGACCCCGTCTATGTCGAGATGTTCGAAGCCGCCGGCTTTGGCGAGCCTTCGAACGGCGGTGTCCGCAATGCGATTCCGGAATATTTAAGAACGCTGATCTCGCGCGGGGCACCCTTCGACACCGGTGAGATGTCGGATGAGGCCAAAGCGGGGTACGAGTTGTTCAACGCGAGCGGCTGTAATTCGTGCCACTCGGGCGAGCGCTTCACCGATGACCTGCCGCACAATATCGGCGTTGGCGACAATCCCGATATCTGGGCAACTCCGGAACGTCACATCACTTTCGTGACCATGATGAAGTTCCTCGGCGTCGAGAACTACATGAACCTGCGCGCCGATCCTGGTGCGTATATCCGTACCCACACCGCCGACACGTTCGGCACCTTCATGACACCCACGCTCCGCGAGCTGACCTATACAGCTCCGTATATGCATAACGGCTCGATCGCGACGCTTGAAGATGTGGTGGCCTTCTACAACGCAGGTGGTGGTGACGACGAAAACAAGGATCCGCGCATCAAACCGCTGAACCTGAACGAGACCGAGCAAGCACAGCTGGTGGCCTTCCTCAAGGCACTGTCCGGCGATCCGCTGACCGGCCCCGACTTCGTCGCCGAAGAGATCGATACGGACTATGCGCCGATCGAAAACTGGCAAGACGCAACAAACTGAGGAGTGGACCCATGAAAGACCTTAAGTCTTACCTTTCAGGCACAATCGCCACCGCTGCCCTGTTTGCGGTCCTTGGTTCGCAGGCTATCGCGGAAACCAGCATGGAGATTGAGGCCGGCATCGGTGGGGCAGACCCCGACCCTGATGCGCCGCTTGTGGCATTGGGTGAGCCCCCAATCCCGTTGGACAACCCCCAGACCGAGGCCAAGATCGAACTGGGCAAGATGCTGTTTTTCGATCCCCGTCTGGGCGGTAACCCATCGACCCCGTGTTCGTCCTGCCATCTGCCGGATGTGGGCTGGGATGTCGAAGCCCCGATCTCGTTCGGCTATCCGGGCACGACCCACTGGCGCAACAGCCAGACCATCGTGAACTCGGCCTATTACGGCAAACTGTTCTGGGCGGGCTCAAGCAAAAGCCTTGAAAGCCAGGCCAAATCCGCCGCAGGCGGTGCGGTAGCAGGCAACGGCGAGGCCGACATGATGGAGGCGCGTCTGGCCTTTGTTCCCGAATATGTCGAACGCTTTAACGATGTCTTCGGTGATCAATGGCCGCGCATCAGCAACGCATGGCGGGCCATAGCCGCGTTTGAGCGGACCATTGTTCAGACCGACACGCCCTTCGACAACTATCTGCGCGGGGATGATGCGGCGCTGACCGAGGAACAGAAACGCGGGCTTGAGCTGTTTACCGGCAAGGCGCAATGTTCCGAATGCCACAACGGCGCGCTGCTGTCGGATGAGAAATACTACAACACCGGCGTGCCGCCCTATAGCGGCTGGGAAGATGATGGTCTGGCACAAGTGACCTTCCGGTATGAGCTCTATGCCAAAGGCTCGACCGAGGATTTCTATCGTCACACCAAAGACGACCCCGGCTTCTATTTCCGCACCAAGGAAAAGGCCGATCTGGGCAAGTTCCGTACACCATCCCTGCGCTACACCCTCTACACCGAACCCTACATGCATAACGGCATGTTGGAGACGCTCGAGGATGTGGTCGAGTTCTACAATCAGGGCGGCGGCGAAAATGAATTCGCAGCAACCAAATCCGATCTGATCCAGCCGCTTGGCCTGAACGATCAGGAAAAAGCGGATCTGGTGGCCTTCCTGAAATCCCTGTCCGGTGACGAGATTCTGGTCGAAGAACCTGATCTGCCGGATTACCAGCCGCTTCCCGCGGCAGCAGAGGAGTAAGCGTCATGAAAGATCATAACGCAACCGGATGCAGCTGTTCGGGTGAGGCCAAAAAGGCCTGCACCGTGAACCGCCGCCAGTTCCTGTTCGCCTCGGGTGCCACGACCTTTGCCGTGATGGTGGCCATGCCCACCCGTCACGGCCAGGCCGAACAGGTTCCCGCCCTTGTATCCACCTATCCGCGCAAGCTGATCGGCAAACTGTCCGAACTGAAACAGGATGAGCCGGTCGAGTTTTACTACCCGGATGAGGGCGATTATTCGGACTCGATCCTGGTCAAGACCGGCGTGGAAAGCGGCGGTGGCATCGGTCCGCAAAAGGACGTTGTGGCCTTCAACCTCACCTGCACCCACCAGGGCGGGTCGATGTATGACAGCTACAAGCCCGAACATAAGGTGCTGGGCCCGTGCCCGCTGCACCTGTCCACCTATGACGTGACACGGCACGGCATCCTCGTTTCGGGGCAAGCCTACCAGTCTTTACCGCAGGTTCTTTTGGAACTGGACGGTGATGACATCTACGCCGTTGGCATGTTCGGCCTGATCTATGGCCGTTACGACAACCTGATTGCATAAGGGGAGACGGTATCATGGCAACCCCGTATTACGTACCCGAAACAAACGTCCCGCTGCCGCCCAAAGGCGCCGAGGTCATCTCGACCGCCTGTGATTACTGCATCGTGGCCTGTGGTTACAAAGTCTACCGCTGGCCCGTGACGGCCAAACCCGGTGGCCCAACTGCGGACGAAAACGCGTTTGGCGAGGATTTCCCTGTTGCACCTCTGGGTGCCTGGGTCGCGCCGAACCAGCACAATATCGTGCTGCACAAAGGCCAGCCGCACCATGTGGTGATCATTCCTGACAAGGACACGCAATACGTCAACACTGACGGCGACAGTTCCTTGCGGGGCGGGTGTATCGCGCAGAAATGCTATAACCCGCAGACACCGACACGCGACCGTCTGAAGACACCGCTGATGCGGATCTACGGCACATTGATGCCAGTTCCGTGGGATCTGGCGCTGGATGTGGCGGCCGAGGTGGGCAACCACGTCATCGCCAAGCACGGCACCAACGCTTATGGCGTGAAAACCTTCAGCTATCAGTATATCGAGAACACCTATGCGATCTCGAAATACGCGCTGCGCCATATCAACACCGCCAACTTCACTTTCCACGACACGCCGTCCGATGTGACCTCGACCCCCGGTTTCAGGGATGCGGGCTTTGACAACTTTGGCCCCTCCTATGAGGACTGGCGTGACGCGGAAACCCTGCTGGTCTGCGGCACTGATCCATATGAGACCAAGACTATCCTCTATACCCAGTGGATGATGAAGGGGATGCAGAACGGCCAGAAAGAGATCTATCTGATCCCGCGTAGCTCGGCCGGTGTGGCCCATGCAGTCAAGATGGGTGGTCTGCATATCGATGTTCTGCCCGGTACCGACTTGCTGGTCGTCAACGCCATCGCCCGCGTCATCGTGGAAAATGGCTGGGAAGACAGCGACTGGATCAAGAAATGGGTCAACAACAAATGGGAAAGCTCCTCCGGTTTTGGTCAGGGCACCCGGAACACGCCATGGCAGTGGCGCACGACCTGGGGCAAGTTCCAGACCAAAGGCTTTGAAGACTGGAAAGAGTGGCTGCGGTCGCAAGACGAGTTCTCGCCCGAGAACGCAGCCGCCATGGCCGAAATCGATGTGCAGAAAATCTATACTGCCGCCGAATGGCTTGCCAAACCCAAGGCGGATGGCACGCGGCCCAAAACCTCGGTCATGATCGAGAAAGGGTTCTACTGGTCCAACAACACCGGCAACACACAGGCGATTTCCGCGCTAGGCATCATCTGTGGCTGTGGTGGTCGTCCGGGTCAGGTCATTGGCCGGGCCGGTGGACACCAGCGTGGCGGCGTGAAGGGCGGGAAATATCCGCGCAACAAATCGCCCGAGAAGCTGCCGGGTCGCCGTCGCCGCGCCATGGATACCGACCGGTACCTGATCGCAGGTCATACCCGTATGGCCCACGTGATCGGCACCACATGGATCCAGGCCATGTGCGGCAGCCAACAGCTGGCCGACAAGTTCGAGGAACTAACCGTTCGCAACCCGCACCAGATCGCCTCTTTCGACAAGCAAGAGATGATCGACACGTTGAAGGCCCGCGCCGACAGCGGTGGCATGGTGGTGATCAACCAGGACATCTATCTGCAGGACCCGATCGGCAACCGCTACGCCGACATCGTGTTCCCCGCAGCGACCTGGGGTGAAGAGGACTTCTTGCGCGCCAATGGTGAACGCCGTCTGCGTCTCTATCAGAAGTTCTATGATGCTCCCGGTGCGGCAAAACCCGACTGGTGGATCATCGCGCAACTGGCACAGCGGATGGGTTTTGACGGGTTCGACTGGCAGAGCTCGAACGAAGTCGCCGAAGAAGCCGTGCGCTTTACCCGCGGGTCGCGCAAGGACTTCCACGCTGTCTATCGTTTGGCCAAGAAAGAGGGCAAAGGCCTGCACCAGAAGGTCCGTGAGTTTGGCACTGATGGTGTGCAATGCCCGGTCATGCTGGATGCCGATGGCGTAACGCTGATTGAAACCAAGCGTCTGCACGACACAACCCGCACGCTGCCCGATACCGGTGCAGCCGGCGCGGATGTGTTCAACAAGAAGCTGACGCATTTCAACAGCCAAACCGGCAAGTGCAACATTCAGAAATCGCCGTGGGGCCTGTTCTCGGATTATTGGGAATGGCTGAAACCCAACAAGGACGAAGGCGAGCTTTGGGCCACTTCGGGTCGTATTAACGAACGCTGGCAGTCCGGCTTCGACGACCGTCGCCGCCCGTATATCGTGCAGCGCTGGCCGGAAAACTGGGTCGAAATCCATCCCGACGATGCGGCTGAACGCGGCATCGAAAGCGGCGACTATGTGATGGTGTATTCGGAACGCGTTCCGGGCAACAAACACACGCTGCTGGGTGTGGAGGGCGATGACTTTCAGTTCTCGAAACTAATGGAGAACGGGCATATCGAGTTGACCAAAGCGGCGATCACCGCCGTGGCCATGGTCACGCCCGCCATCAAGAAAAGCGTGGTCTACATGGACTTCCTGCACATGCAGCAGCCTGCGAACGCGCTTGAGGGCCGGATCGTCGACTGGATCAGCGGCAACTACAATTACAAGATGGGCGTTGCCAAGCTGCGCAAACTGGGGCCGAGCCCCTACAAGACCTCGTTCCGCACGATGTCCTTTGCGCCGCGCGATATCGCCTGATGAAAGCATGCCGGGGGGCGGACGCCATGCCGCCCCTCTGGTTCGGTCCCACTGCAGAAGGGACCACCTGGAAGGCAGGTATCGGTTGGGAAACCTGCCTTCCACTTCCCAACCCTCCCAACACAAACATGGCAGCTTGATATGAACATTCAGACCAATACCGCCCTGCGAGATGAGGCCACCGGCCTGTTTTCCGAATATGCAAAATCCGAATATGACGTCATTCGTCTGCGAGCGATTCAGGCCCTGACCACCATAGGCGCCAGCAACAGCCCGGCCCTGATCGAAGCGCTGCTGGACGACGATGAGGACGTCCGGCAGGATGCCGCCCAAGCTCTGGGGGCATTGGGTGTGAAAGAAGCAGCCCCGCAGCTACTTGAGAATCTGATTCACGATCCCTGTGGCGAGGTCAAACTGGCCTGCGTGACGGCCCTGGCCGAGCTTAAGGCCGAAGATGCCGCGCCTTACCTGCGCACCCTCGTCACCGGACGCGGGGATGAGATTACATGGGATGAAGACGAGTTGCACCAGGACGAATGGGATGACTGGCTCGACACCCAGATCGCTGCGATCAGGGCGCTGGGGCAGATGGCGGATGCGACTGCGATTGAGCCCATTGTCATTGCTTTGATGGACGAAGACGGGCAGGAGTTGGGCGATGTTGCCTGCGAGGCTTTGGGACGGATTGGCGTACCAGCCGTGCCAACTCTGGGCGTTTTCACACAGTCTTCAAACCGCCGCCTGCGCCACCGCGCCCTACGTACCCTGGCAACGATTGGTGGTGCCGAAGCCGAAGGTCTTCTGCGCAAGGCTTTGAATGATAAGGATGGAGCTGTTCGTTTGATTGCCCATGAGGCACTGATGCCCAACGATCCGGTTTTGGTCGAGCAAGCATTGACGGACTCAGTGGAAGAAATTCGGATTGCCGCGCTCAATCAGTCCGGTTTTTCAGAACCCGAACTGCTGGACCGTATGATGCGTGACCCCGGCGCCAAGGTTCAAATGGCGCTGATCGATCGACTGGATCGTAGCCAGCCTATCGCGGATCAGGAAGACTTGCGCTGGCAAGTGCTGGACTTCCTTGCCACCGGTCAACAGCCCGAGGTATCGGCGCAGGCGTTGGGCCTGTTGTCAGCTTTGGCGCCGACTTTGGTGGCGGATCGCCTGAATGCGCTTTTTTCTGTTGAAAGCGATGACCTCAAGGCTGAGCGCCTGCAATGGGCTATCGTAGATGCTCTTGCAACTTCTCCCCTGCGCGAAGCGGCTGAATGGTTGCAGCGTGCATGTCGCTCACCCTTCCGGTCCGTTCGGCTCAAGGCTGTGGCGTCACTTGCCTTGATTGTTACTGATGTGGATCGCCCGCATGTGAACCAACAACAGGGCCGAGAGTTGCTGCTGTCCTTTGCGTTGGCCCCGATGCCAGTGGCCTCGGAAAAAGAGGAGACCGAGGAAGACGCCCCGCAGAACGATATCGCCGCGCTGGAAGATGCTGGGCTGGACGTCTCAGAAGGGGGCGAGAATGGTCCAACATCAAGCCTCGGTGCAATCCTCGGCCATGACGCTATCGCCGCTGAGATGACACAAGAGGCCGAGGAAGACACGGTTCAACCCCTGACACCGCGCGAGCAGGCGCTGTTGGCCAAGGCAACCCGTCATCCCAAGCGCCGTCGCGTCGCGCTGGACGACGACGCCGAAGCGCTGGACAGAGAGACCCGCATGTCCGCCATCCGCCTGTTGGGCGAAATTCGCGGGATGCAGATCATGCTTGCTCAGATCGCCAAGGACCCCGAAAGCGATATAGCACAACAAGCCTTTGCAGCGCTTGGCGTTTCAATTGTGCGCAACGGGCTAGAGCTGGGCGAAGCGCAACTGATCGATCTGATCACTCAGGGGCTTTCGCACACAGATTCAACACTTTCGCTGCAAGCATTGAAATTGCTGCAAAAGGCCGATCTGCCACCGCAAGACGCGCTGAGAGGTAAGTTGCGGGCGATGGTAAAAACCGGAGACACCGCCTTTCGCATCGATGCCATGCACGTCCTGACCCAATGGGATGGCACCCCCGACGTGGCGCGTAGCCTGCTGGATGACATTTCGGCCCCGGTGCGGCAAGCAGCGATGCGTCTTTTGTCGGTAACTGCTCCGGATCAGGCAGGCGCTGCTATTGTGCCGTTCCTTCTGGCCAACCCCGAGCAACGAATCCTGACCTATGTCAAAGACGACGCCCCTGCAGTGATGTCCATTGGTCGCCAATTGCTGACCGAGTTGCGCGACGAAGACCACCGCGCCGAATGGCCGGTAATGATAAGCGCGCTGGCCGATTTGTTGGGGGAACCTTCACGGGCGGCCTGAACCCGGAGGGACAGATGGTATTTTCGCTGAAACCATGTGCAGCGATTTTGGCAGGGGTATTGGCATTTGCTCCTGTCGCGAAGGCCTCGGATGTTCCCGAGGTTGCCGTTGTGCATCAGATCATCGATTTGAACGCCGATACCCCGGCGCATACCTTTCGGTTTGAACCGAACCTGTTGCGTGTCCCCGCTGGGGCAACCGTGCGTTTCAAAGGGTCTACTGGGCGTCACACGGTAACGTCGATTTTCCGAATGATCCCCGTCAGAGCCCGTAGTTTCGAGATCAGAGGCAAGCCCGAGATGGACTTGACCTTCGAGAAAGAGGGTGAGTATGGCATCCGCTGCCGCGTGCATGGCCGCCATGGCATGGTCATGCTGCTGGTTGTCGGCGATCCCAACTCGAACCTGGAAGAAGCGCGCGCCTATCTGCCCAAACTCGGCGAGGCTGAGCAGGCTGGATTTGAAGCGCTGTTCGAACAATTGGAGAACAAAAATGGCTGATGGATGCGCCTGTGACCGCCACGCTCACATGTACCTATCTGTCGATCAGGCACAGAACCGCGGTTTGGCCGTTTCTGATCCGTTGACCGACACGGAAACATTGCCGTTGATTCAAGCGATTGGACGGGTTCTGGCAGAGGACTGTGTCAGCAAGGTCGACATGCCAGCCTTTGATAATTCGGCGATGGACGGCTATGCGGTTCGGACTCAGGATCTGAGCGATGGCCCACTGTTCGATTTGCCCGTCGCTGGACGTATTGCAGCTGGCGACAGCGGCGCGCATTCGGCCCCGGCAGGCAGTGCACTGCGCATCTTCACTGGTGCTCCGGTTCCTGATGATTTCGACGCGGTGCTGATGCAGGAGGACTGCGAGACGACCGAAACCGGCATCCGGTTCACCCGCCGCCCGAAACCAGGGCAGCATATCCGCCGCGTGGGCGAGGACCTGAAAGCAGGTGCCCCGATCTTGCGCCGGGGATGCGAGATCACGGCGCGTGAAGCAGCCGCTTTGGCCTCGGCCGGGTACGGAGCGGTGAAAGTGGTCCGCAAACTGAAAGTTACAATCTTCTCGACAGGAAGCGAGTTGAAGCAGCCGGGCGAAGAATTGGGCCCCGGCCAGATTTACAATTCGAACCGCTATATGCTGTTGGCATTGTTGGACAAGCCGTGGATCGAGCTGACCGACAAGGGCCCGGTTGAAGACAACCCGGTCTTGCTGGAACAGGTCTTGCGTGAAGCCTGTGAAACCTCTGATCTGATTATTACCACGGGTGGTGTATCTGTCGGGGATGAAGATCATATGCCACGCCTATTCGCGGAAATAGGCGGCCAGACTGATGTGATGAAGGTTGCGATGAAACCCGGAAAACCGATCATGTTCGGACGGCGAGAGGGTGCTTTATATATCGGGCTGCCGGGTAACCCGGTGTCTGCCTATGTGACCTGGCAGATCATTGGATCGCAGATGATGGCGCGGCGGGCCGGGCTGCATCGCACGCCTCAAATGCCAGAGCAGGCGGTTCTGGCCGAGCCGCTTCAGCGCCGCGCGGGTCGTCAGGAGTATCGCCCGGTCCAGATCGAAGGCGTGTCCGTAGAAGGTGCGCCCCGCCTTCGGTTAATGGCCCCATCCTACAGCGGGCGCGTCGCACTGTTGGCGCAAGCCGACGGTTTAGCCATAATTCCGGCAGAGATCGAAGCCATGCCCGAGGGGCAGGGGCTGCATTTTTTGCGGTTCTGATGCCGTTTGTTGCGAGGAATTCTGTTACCGTTCGCGGCTTGCACGACCCAGGTGGCCGCCGGTACAACGGATCAGCGCCAGCCTGTAAAAAACGCTAGAAAGCCATTATGGTCAAAGAACATATTCTTGTAGTTGATGATGATCCCCAGATCACCTCGTTCTTGCAGAGGTATCTGGAGAAGCAGGGTTGTCAGGTCACCTGTGCGGCGGACGGCGATGCGATGGATGCGATCCTGGCGCAAGGTGGCGTGGATTTGATCCTGTTGGACATTGGCCTGCCGGGACGCAGTGGTTTTGACATTACCCGCCAGTTACGGGTCGAATCGAATATTCCGATCATCGTTTTGTCGGGCCGCGACGACATTTTTGACCGCGTTGTAGGATTGGAATTTGGTGCTGACGATTATATCACCAAGCCCTTCGAAGCGCGTGAAGTGCTGGCACGCATCCGGACTGTGTTGCGTCGAAGCCGCGGGGACGAGGACGTGAGCTCTGCAAATGGGTCTGGGTCTCCACTGATCATGTTCGGCGACTGGGTTCTGAACCCTTATGAACGGACGTTGACATCCAAAGACAGTGGTCAGCAAACGCCTTTGACCACAACGGAATTTGATGTTTTGCAGGCGTTTGTCCTAAGCCCGCATATTGTGTTTTCCCGTGATCAGTTGCTGGAAAAGGCGCGGGGCCGGGACACTGTCGTAGGCGACCGAACAATAGACGTTCATGTTTTGCGTCTTCGCAAGAAGATCGAGCCCGACCCGACCGACCCCACATATATCAAGACGGTTCACGGTATCGGATATTGCTTTGCGGCGAATGTGCAAAAGTCCGGGGCGTGAAGCGCAGGGCTTTCCGGGCGTCAGGTGGTGCTAAGACACCAGCTCTTCTGCTTCTTTCTTTGAGCTAATGAACTATTTGGCGAAAAGAAGGACTTGCGTTTTAATTTCTGCGGCGAACGTTCCCTGAACATCCTAAATTTGTCGCTGTTGTTAAAGTGCATGACGGAATATGCACTGACAGAGGCGATTGGAGTGCGTCACGATGCGTTGGTGCACAGAAAGTTAGGAACACTTCCACATGCGGTATTCGGCGCTCGCTATTTTGCGACAGGTTCTGAACGGACACAGGGGCTGGGGCCCCGCGTGGCGGGATCCCGAGCCGCAATCGGACTATGATTTTATCGTCATCGGTGGCGGCGGTCACGGTCTGGCAACGGCTTACTATTTGGCGAAGGAACATAATGCAGCCCGCGTTGCAGTGTTGGAGAAGGGCTGGATCGGTGGTGGCAATGTGGGCCGGAATACCACGATCATTCGAGCCAATTACTTGCTGGACGGCAATCAGCCGTTCTATGAGTTGTCGCTGAAACTCTGGGAGAACCTTGAGCAGGACCTTAACTACAACGCGATGGTCAGTCAGCGTGGCATTCTGAACCTGTGCCACACGGATTCACAGCGCGATGCGTATCGCCGTCGGGGCAATGCGATGATGTTCACCGACTCGGGGGCCGAATTGCTGGACACCGACGGTGTGCGTGCGATGTATCCGTTCCTGAATTTTGATGATGCACGTTTCCCGATCCTCGGCGGACTGCTGCACCGCCGCGGTGGTACAGCGCGGCATGACGGAGTGGCCTGGGGCTATGCCCGTGCAGCGGACCAACGCGGTGTCGATATTATTCAGAACTGCGAGGTCACTGGATTTCGCATCGAGAACGGCAAGGTTCTGGGTGTTGAAACCACGCGGGGTTACATCGGCGCCAAGAAAGTGGGCGTTGCAGTTGCGGGTTCGTCCGGCCGGGTGATGGCCCATGCGGGACTGCGTCTGCCGATCGAAAGCCATGTGCTGCAGGCCTTTGTGTCCGAGGGGCTGAAACCAGTTTTGGACGGTGTGATCACCTATGGGGCCGGGCATTTCTATATCAGCCAGTCTGACAAAGGGGGGTTGGTGTTTGGTGGCGATATCGATGGCTACAACACCTATGCACAACGCGGCAACCTGCCGGTGGTCGAAGATGTCGTTGAAGGGGGTATGTCCCTTATGCCGATGATCGGCCGAACACGCCTGCTGCGCATGTGGGGCGGAGTGATGGACATGTCGATGGACGGGTCGCCGTTTATTGACCACACCGGTGTAGACGGTCTCTATTTCAACGGCGGTTGGTGCTATGGCGGCTTCAAGGCAACGCCGGCCTCGGGCTTTTGCTTTGCGCATTTGATGGCCACAGATCGCCCGCATGAAGTCGCCACCGCGTATCGTCTCGACCGCTTCAGAACGGGTCGAATGATCGACGAAAGAGGCGCGGGCGCGCAACCGAATCTGCACTGAGGAAGCCAGGACATGATCATTAATCACCCACTGCTTGGCCCGCGTGATGCATCCGAGTTCACCTATCTGGGCGATGCCGCGTTGATCGAACGGCCAGATTGGCAGTCAGAAACGGCGCAAGACGAATTTCACGACTATGTCTACTTGCGAGACAACCCTGCGGGGACGCATCGCGAGCTTTGGTTTCATGAGCAGGGGGACCGGTCCTGGCTGGTGGTTACCCGCAATACAATGACGCATGAAATTCTAGCAACGGAACTGGCGCGGGATGTTGCCCGCAAGATGGGGCGCGGGAAATGACTCAGAAAAATCGCTTGCAAGGGGGCTTGGTCGACCGCTCGAAAAAGCTGTGTTTTACCTTCGATGGGAAGTCATACGAAGGGTATCAGGGCGACACGCTTGCCTCGGCCCTTTTGGCCAATGATGTGCGGTTGGTTGGCCGATCTTTCAAATATCACCGACCGCGGGGTGTTCTGGCGTCGGGTTCTGAAGAACCCAACGCGCTGGTCGAATTGCGCACGGGCGACCGACAGGAACCCAATACGCGGGCAACGACCGTTGAGTTGTTTGACGGGCTTGAGGCGCGCTCGCAAAACCGTTGGCCCTCTTTGGCGTTTGACGTACTCTCTATCAATGACCGGTTGTCTCCTTTTCTGACGGCGGGGTTCTACTACAAAACGTTCATGTGGCCCAAAGCGTTCTGGGAAAAGCTCTACGAACCGATGATCCGCCGGGCCGCTGGTCTGGGCAGCCTGTCGCAAAAGGATGACCCGGATATTTACGATAAAGGGTATCTGCATTGTGACGTGCTGGTGATCGGGGCGGGACCTTCGGGCTTGATCGCCGCTTTGACGGCGGCTCGTGCTGGAGCAAGGGTCATTCTGGCTGATGAAGACAGTCAGATGGGCGGTCGCTTGCTAGCCGATAGCGACAGGTTCGAGGATGTTTCGAATTCCGATTGGGTCGCGCAGGTTCTGGGCGAGCTGGCGTCGATGGACAATGTCCGCCTGCTGACGCGTACCACCGTGTTTGGTGTGTATGACCATGGCATCTTTGGCGCGCTCGAGCGCGTGTCGGATCACCTTGCTACGCCCGAGGTGGGCAAGCCGCGTCAGATCCTGTGGCGGATCTACTCAAAAAGGTCGGTGCTGTGCGCCGGTGCGACCGAGCGGCCCATCGCGTTTGCGAATAACGATCGTCCGGGCATTATGCTGGCAGGCGCGATGCGTGAATACGCAAACCGCTGGGCAGTGACGCCGGGTCAGCGCGTTGCAATCTTCACAAATAACGACGAAGGCCACTTTGTTGCGCAAGACCTGATCCGCGCCGGTGTTAAGGTTGTCGCCGTGATTGATCCCCGTCGCGATGTCACGCGCATTGCAGAATGCGAGTTGCTGGCGGGTGCACAGGTCACGGATACGCAGGGCCGACTGGGCCTGAAAATGATCACCGTGCAGCTGTCTGATGGTAAAACCCGGCCGATTGAAGTAAGTGGATTGGGCGTCTCGGGCGGGTGGAACCCAAATGTACAGCTGACATGCCACCAGCGCGGTCGTCCCCAATGGTCCGAGGAACTTGCGGCTTTCGTGCCTTCTGCTGATCTGCCACAGGGCATGAACGTGGCAGGGGCAGCAGCCGGTGATCTTACCACAGCTGGCGCGTTAGTTTCGGGCTGCAACGCAGCGCTTACGGCGCTGGAGGGGCTGGGGCTTAAAGCCAGCGCAATCGATCTGCCAAAGAGCAATGACGAGGCGGTTCGGATCACGCCGCTATGGCATGTGCCTGGCAAAGGCCGCGCCTGGCTGGATTTCCAGAACGACGTGACTGTTAAGGACGTTAGACTTGCCGAACAGGAAGGGTTTCGCAGCGTTGAACACCTGAAACGGTACACCACGCTTGGAATGGCGACCGATCAGGGCAAGACGGCTAATGTGGGTGCTTTGGCCGTGATGGCCGAGATCACCGGCAAGAGTATTCCAGAAACCGGTACTACCATATTCCGCCCGCCGTATTCTCCGGTGTCGCTGGGAGCTTGGGCCGGGCGCTCGGTCGGCAAGGAATTCAGGCCCGCCCGTCTGACGCCCAGCCACCAATGGGCTGAAGAACAGGGCGCGGTGTTTGTCGAAGTTGGCCCCTGGCTGCGCGCACAATGGTTCCCGCAGTCCGGTGAAACCCATTGGCGTCAATCGGTAGACCGCGAGGTTCTGGCCGTGCGCAGCGGCGTCGGTGTTTGTGACGTGACCACGCTGGGTAAAATCGACGTACAGGGCACCGATGCAGCGGCGTTTCTGAACAAGGTCTATTGCAACGGGTTTGCCAAGCTGCCCGTGGGCAAGACCCGATATGGGCTGATGTTACGCGAAGATGGTCTTGTTATGGATGACGGTACCGCCGCGCGTTTGGCCGAGGACCATTTTGTGGTGACTACGACGACGGCCAATGCCGTTGGTGTTTATCGCCATATGGAATTTGTGCATCAATGCCTGTTCCCGGACATGGACGTGCAGCTGATCTCGACCACAGACGCCTGGGCTCAGTTTGCCGTGGCGGGCCCGAAATCTCGAGAGCTGTTGCAGCAAGTTGTTGATGACACATTTGACATCAGCAATGAGGCATTCCCATTTATGGGTTGTGCAGAAATCACCATTGCAGGCGGTGTCCCCGCCCGACTGTTCCGCATCTCGTTTTCCGGCGAGTTGGCGTTTGAGCTGGCGGTTCCCACCCGGTACGGCGACGCATTGATCCGGCATCTGATGGAACTTGGCAAACCCTTGGGTGTAACCCCATACGGGATGGAAGCCTTGGGCGTATTGCGGATCGAAAAAGGCCATGTCACGGGGAATGAACTGAACGGAACCATCAGCGCCCATAATCTGGGTATGGGGCGCATGGTTTCGACCAAAAAAGACAGTATCGGCGCGCCGCTCAGCGCGCGCGCGGCTTTGGTTGATCCCGAGGGTCTGGCGCTGGTTGGCATTCAACCCGTTGAGAACTCTGACACTGTGTTGGCAGGGGCGCATGTCTTTGCCGAGGGTGCACCGCATTTGCGGCAGAACGATCAGGGCTATGTCACTTCAGCAGGATACTCTCCACACTTGTCCAGCAGTATCGGTCTTGCCTTTGTGGAACGCGGATCGCAACGTCTGGGTGAAGTTGTTCAGGTTGTGAGCCCGGTAGACAATTCGAACATCAAAGCAACCCTTGTCAGTGCCCATTTCGTTGACCCTGAAGGAGACAGGCTCCGTGCGTGATTTTGTTGCCAAGACTGCCTTAGGCGGCATTGAGCCCCGCAAAGATGTGATTGGATCGCTTACCCTTCAGGAACGAGATGATATCGCCCTGGCTTCAATCTCTGCCCGTTTGGGTCAGGAAGAAGCGCTAAAAGCCAGGCTAGAGACCGTGTGTTCCGTTGTCGCTCCAAAGCCGGGGCGCAGCGAACAAGGCGAAAACAGAAGCTTGCATTGGTTGGGTGCTGATCAATACCTGTGTGAAGAAGCGCTTTCCGGCCCGTTGGTCTTGGCCCGTCGGCTCGTGGATGAATTGGCAGGTGTCGCCTCGGTCACTGATCAGACGGATGCCTTTGTGCGGATGGACGTATCGGGTCAAGGCGTAGTCGATCTGTTACAACGCCTGACCGTCCTGGATGTTGAACAGATGCTCGCCGGGGCTTTCAGTCGTACCGCCATTCACCACGTGGGATGCTTGCTGCGTTGCAATGAGGCTGGGATGGCCTTTTCGGTGTACGCGCCGCGCAGCTATGCGATCTCAGTTCACCACGCGTTGGTTGAAGTATCCAAGGCTTTGTAGGCGGCGTGCTGGGATGCTTGCTCGCAAGGGCGTGAAACGGATTTGGGTCGCGCCTAAACGCGCCTGCGCCCGATCAGACTGAACCAGGCGTTTCCATGCCAGCGCTGTACTCGCCTCATTGCGCGCGGCCTGTAATACCAATTCATAACTGTGCATGCGGGGTTAAACAGGAATTTCACCCTGAAAACCTATGTCGCGAAAACAAGAAGGCCCGGTGTCCAAGTGTTCTCATGCTCTTCAAGGAATACCAGGCGCCACTGAGAGCCCAACAACAACTGTCTAAAACCTCAGTGACGCGTTGCAGCGCTTGATGGTGTCGCTAACACTAAAATGAGCGAATGTGTTAGTCGTATACTGAGGTGTAAGTGTCGCCTTTTTGACTGAGCTACCCTCACCTAGCATATATTTATTCCAAGTTGAAAAACGCAAAAATATTTGTGCTTGCGCGCTTTGGTCAAGCGGCTTCAACGTATGCCGGAAAATCCAGAGGCGTATGCAAGTGGTTAAAAAACCGGGAGAAGATAAACGGTAAGCCATGCAGCCAAGCGTGGTCAATTGACCGTAGCTCAAATCTGAACTGTGCAAGGTTCTCAGTTGATCTGGCCTGTGGAGCAGAGCGTTTCGCTTAGTGACCCGGGAAATCAACCTGCTCAGTTACATAATCCAAAACGGCATACGCAAGGAGGAGCACCCAACATGTCGATACCTGAACCTTTTACGGACGTTGAAATAGAAACGGCGGATGCCGGTTTCTATGAAAACTACAGCGTCCCGATTGCCCTTATCAGTAAGGCGATCATGGTTGGCTTGGTTTTGTGGGCTCTGGTTTTCCCCGCAAATGCGAATAGCACGCTGGGCAGCCTGAACGGACAGTTGCTCGAAGTTTTCAACAGTTTCTATGTCGTAATTGTAGGCCTGTTTTTCTTCTTCCTTGCCATCGTGGCCATCATTCCGGCAACGGGTCGCCGGGTCATGGGTACTCCTGGAGAAAAACCTGAATTCTCGAATTTCTCATGGTTTTCCATGATGTTTGGAGCCGGTCTGGGTGTAGGCCTGATGGTGTTCGCCACAGCAGAACCGCTGGGCCTTTGGGGATCAAACCCCGTGGTCGTGTCTGGAGCGGTTGAAGGCAACACGCCTGAAGCCCTGCAATCGGCTTACCGCTTCACCTACTTGCACTATGGCTTCCATGCGTGGGCGATCTACGTCGTGACTGGTCTGTCGCTGGCCTACTACGCATACACGCGCGACATGCCGCTCACGATCCGCTCGGCGTTGACACCGCTGTTTGGTCGTTTCGTCAACGGCTTTTTCGGCCATGTGGTCGATGTTTTGGGCGTTGTTGCAACGATCCTAGGTGTGTCCGTTACTATCGGTTACGGGGTCAGCCAGTTTATTGACGGCGTCTACGCCATCACCGGTATGGGCTGGGTCATGGATCTGGGCGGAGAAGTTCCGACTCCCAGCAAAGTTGGCCTGATCACCGGTCTGATCGTCATCATGACGTTGTCGATCATCTCGGCTGTATCGGGTGTTGGCCGGGGTGTGAAATACCTGTCGAACCTGAACCTCGTCCTGTCGATAATCCTGCTGGGCACATTTATCGTATTCGGTTCGTTTGTCTTTGCCATGACCACATATGGCTCAGCGATGATCGACTACATCCTTCACTTCCTGTCGCTTAGCTTTAATGCCTACGGCCCCCTGTCGGCCGAAGCATTTGCTGCGGCTCTACCCGCCGAGGCGCAAGCTCACGCAGCAGACCTGATGGGTGGTGCAACCAACGCCTGGGGTAGCTTTGACGGCTTCAAGGGCGGGCTGGAAGGCGCAGCAGCCGAGTTGGACGAAGCGACCTTGGCCGCAGCTTATGCAGCCGGTGAGCAAGGCCGTCAGTTCGGTTGGCAGGCTGGTTGGACTACCTTCTACTGGGCCTGGTGGATCGCGTTCTCGCCCTTTGTGGGCCTGTTCCTGGCGCGTATCTCCAAAGGTCGCACTGTCCGTGAGTTCATCCTGGGCTGCGTGTTCGCACCGGCACTGGTCTGCTTTGCATGGATGACCGTATTGGGCGGTACTGCGATTGATTTGGAACTGGCAGGCGCCGCTGAAGGTGCGATCATCGGGGCATCGAACACCAACAAGCTGTTCGTGACGCTGTCCTACATGATCGACGGTGGTTTGCTGTCTATGCTGAACGTCATGTGCGTGATCCTGATCATGACCTTTCTGGTCACGTCTGCTGACTCGGGTATTTTGGTGATGAACACCATTATGTCCGGTGGCAGCCAGGAAACGGGTGTCAAGCACCGCATTATCTGGGGCGTGATCCTGACGGCAGTGATCGGTGCGCTGATCCTGGCAGCGGGTGAAAACAACCCGATGGATGCATTGCGCAATGCCATGATCATTGGCGCGCTGCCGTTCACAATGGTGATGGGTCTGATGTGCGTTTCGCTGGGCAAGGCATTGTTCCGCGACAGCCAGCGCGACAAACACGGCACTGTAAGCACACAGGCTGCTGAGTAAGCCCACGATTTGTAGATCGTTTGGTCAGGCCGCTCTGTCACGGGCGGCCTGACTTTTTACGTAAGTTCCCGCGCCAGCTTTGAGTTTCCGCAAAAAAAGCCCCGGGGCGAACCGGGGCTTAGCGGACTCTCGTTTCAACAATGCTTACATGCAGGCTTCAATTGCGCGCTTTGTCATGACCGATACAAGGTGCGCGCGGTATTCTTTGCTGCCATGCAAATCGGCGATCATGTTCGCCGGATTGATCCGAAGGCCCATCAAAGCATCTGGGCGGAATTCCTTGTCCAGGGCTTCTTCGGCCTCGGACCAACGGAAGACACCATCTTCGCTTGCACCCGTCACAGCAACGCGCACGCCATCCGCAAAACGAGCCAGGTAGACGCCGACCAACGCAAACCGTGACGCGGGCTGCAGGAACTTTTGATAGCTCGCTGCCTGCGGTACGGGGAAACGGATCGAGGTGATGATTTCACCTTCGTCAAGCGCAGTTGTAAACATGCCCTCAAAGAACGCATCCGCAGCGATCTGACGCGCATTTGTCACGATGGTTGCCCCGGACCCCAGAACCCCCGCTGGATAGCAAGCTGCCGGATCATTGTTGGCCACAGAGCCACCAATGGTGCCCCGATTGCGCACTGCAGGATCACCGATCTGACCGGCAAGCGCCGCCAGGGCTGGATACGTAGCGGCAGCGTCACGCTCCACAGTGGCATGCGTTGTCGCGCCACCGATCGAGACGGACCCGTCATCCTCAGCGCAAACGCCCTGCATCTCGGCTATCCCACTCATCGACACCAGCTTGGATGGCGCGGCAAGTCTCTGCTTCAGTGTCGGGATCAGTGTCTGCCCGCCTCCCAAAGCCTGCGCATCCTCAGCCCCCAACGCGGCAACCGCATCGGCGATGGTCGAGGGTTTTTCAAAATCGAAACTGTACATTTCGTCTTCCTTTCCGAAAGGCGCGGATCCGCCCTTCATCTGGCTATAAATATCTCGGGGAGCGCGAGGGGCTGGCCCCTCGCACCCCAACACCTCAGCTGTTCATCGCCGACCAGACGCGAGCCGGGCTCATCGGCATGTCGATGTGATCCACCGCCTTCCCGCCCGAGTTCAACGCATCCAGCACCGCATTGACCACTGCAGGTGGCGAGCCAATTGCACCAGCTTCACCACAACCCTTCACTCCAAGCGGATTGTGCGTACAGGGCGTCTGGCTGGAATGGTCAACACCATAAAACGGCACATCATCCGCGCGCGGCATGGCGTAGTCCATGTACGAGGCGCTGAGCAGTTGGCCGTTCTCATCATAGGCACAGTTCTCAAGCAGAGCCTGGCCGATGCCCTGGCCAATACCGCCATGCACCTGACCGTCGACGATCATCGGGTTGATGATGTTGCCAAAGTCGTCCGCCGCCGTGAACTTTTCGATGCTCACCTGGCCGGTATCCGGATCGACCTCAACCTCACAGGCGTAGGCACCAGCCGGGAAGGTAAAATTGGCCGGGTCATAGAACGCAGTCTCTTCCAGCCCTGGCTCCACTTCTAGCGGGAAGTTGTGTGGAACATAGGCCGTCAGGGTTACATCGCCCCAGGCCACCGATTTGTCGGTTCCTGCTACACTAAACTGACCGTCTTTCAACTCGATATCGGCCTCGGACGCTTCCAACAGGTGCGCGGCGATCTTTTTGGCTTTTTCGATCACCTTCTCAGTTGCCTTGACCATAGCCGAGCCGCAGACAGCCAACGAACGAGAGCCGTATGTGCCCATTCCAAACGGAATCTTCGAAGTATCGCCATGTACGATTTCGACCAACGACTCATCAATGCCGATCATGTCGGCCACAACCTGTGGGAAGGCGGTCTCGTGCCCTTGTCCGTGGCTGTGTGCGCCGACCATGACGCTGATTGAACCGGTGGCGTTCACGCGAACAGTGGCTGCATCATAAAGACCCGCGCGGGCCCCAAGCATCCCAACAATGTTGGATGGCGCAATGCCACACGCTTCGATGTAGCAGTTGATGCCCAAGCCCCGCAGCTTGCCTTTGGCTTCGCTTTGCGTACGACGCGCGGCAAAGCCTGCCAGATCAGCAGCGGCCTCAAGCTTGTCCATCGTTCCGTTGTAATCCCCGGTGTCATAGGTCAGCGCTACTGGTGTGTCATAGGGGAACTGAGTGACAAAGTTCTGACGGCGCAGCGCTATCGGGTCGACGCCCAACTCGCGCGCTGCCTTATCCACTACGCGCTCCAACTGGAACGTCGCTTCGGGACGACCCGCACCGCGATAGGCATCCACCGGAACCGTGTTGGTGAACATCGCTTTCACATTCACCTGAATGACCGGCGTCTTGTAGTTGCCTGCCATCAGAGTCCCATGCAGCCAGGTTGGAACCGAGCTTGAGAAGGTCGACAGATACGCACCCAGATTGGCAAAGGTGTTGGTACGCAGACCGATGAAATTGTTATCTGCATCCAGCGCCAGTTCGATCTTGCTGACATGGTCACGGCCATGGGCATCTGACATGAACGCCTCGGACCGGCTTGAAGTCCACTTGACCGGACGGCCACAAGCTTTGGCAGCGAAGGTACAGAATGCCTCTTCCGCATAGTGGAAGATTTTGGTGCCGAAGCCACCGCCAACGTCTGGGGCCACAACGCGCACCTTGTGTTCGGGTAAGCCCAGAACAAAAGCGCACATCAACAGGCGGATCACGTGCGGGTTTTGCGACGTGGTATAAAGCGTATACTCGTCCGTTCCACGCTTGTATTCGCCAACGGCGACACGCGGTTCCATTGGGTTCGCGACCAGACGGTTGTTGACCAGATCAAGCGTCGTCACATGCGCGGCATTGGCAAAGACTTCATCGACCTTGGCGTCGTCAGTTTCACCCAACTGCCAATCGTAACAGATGTTGTTCTTTAGATCGTCATGAACCAGCGTTGCGCCATCCTGCGCTGCAGCCTTCATGTCGATTACAGCGGGCAGCTCTTCGATGTCCAGATCGATGGCTTCGGCAGCGTCACGCGCCTGCTCAAGGCTGTCGGCCACAACTGCGGCAATCGGATCGCCCACATGGCGCACTTTGCCCTGCGCCAGAATAGGATGCGGAGGTTCCTGCATCGGAGCGCCATGCTTGTCGGTCACTTCCCATCCGCAAGGCATCCCGCCGACGCCTTCAAAATCCTTGCCGGTGAACACCTTGACCACGCCGGGCATGGCTTCGGCGGTAGAGGTGTCTATTGATTTGATCCGACCATGCGCAATGTCAGATCTCAGAAAATGCACATAAGCTTGGCCATGTACGTTTATGTCGTCGGTGTAATTACCTGCTCCGGTCAGAAAGCGCACGTCCTCGCGCCGCTTGGAACTGGCTCCGATGCCACTGTCTTTGGGCATTGCTTGTTCTCCTCCCTGGAAAAGAATTTTCGGCGAAAATTCTTGTGCGCCTCACTCGGCGGCGATGCTGGAAACGTCTTGGCCAGATGCGGCCATGATCGCTTTGACGATGTTGTGATACCCGGTGCATCGGCACAGGTTGCCTTCCAGATATTTCCGGATTTCAGCCTCGGTTGGGCGCGGGTTCTCTTTCAGCAGTGCTGCCGCACTCATCACCATGCCTGGCGTGCAAAAGCCGCACTGAAGGCCATGGTGGTCCTGAAACGCCTGTTGGATCACGTTCAGCGATCCATCCGCATTGGCCTGGCCTTCGATTGTACCAACGTCGGCCCCGTCAGCCTCAGCCGCCAGCATGTTGCACGACTTCACCGCCTCACCGTTCACATGCACGACGCAGGCGCCACACTGCGCAGTGTCACAACCGACATGGGTGCCCGTCAAAGACAGATGCTCACGCAGAAAACCGGACAGCAATGTCCGGCCCTCAACGTCTCCGCTTACGGCCTTGCCGTTCACGGTCATTGAAATCTTCATGAATTTCTCCTCCCTGAATTCCCTTGGTTCAATCGCCCAATACGCGTTTGAACCAGCCTTTCTTTTCTTCCTTTTCCTCACCGTCATCCGAAGTTTCCGCCTCGGGCGCTGGTTGCGGTTCGACCGCGTTCTGAAAATTCTCAAAGAACTGATCAGCCAGTTTTCTGGCAACGCCGTCGATGATCCGTCCTCCCAACTGGGCCAGCTTGCCGCCAACACGAGCGTCGACGCTGTATGTCAGCAAAGTACCTTCGGGGGCGTCTGCCAGACTCACATCTGCAGACCCTTTGGCGAACCCTGCTGCTCCGCCCTTACCTTCACCCGAGAGCTTCACGCTTTCAAGCGCCACGAGATCGGAAAGAGTGACGGCCCCTTTGAAGGTCGCTTTGACAGGCCCCACTTTTTGCACAACCGTTGCTTCGAACCCGTATTCAACCGAGCCTGTCATCTCCTGACACCCCGGAACGCAGTCTTTCAGAACCTCCGCCGACAAGAGCGCATCCCAGACCTTGGATCGTGGCGCAGCTATGACGCGGCTGTCACTCAGTTCCATTCAATGTCTCCAACCATTTTTTGTTACGCTACGCGGTGTTGGCTGCCCTGCCTATAAGACCTTGGGTGTAGTCGCCGCCCTGCGCGCAGCCAATATAGACCACTGTGACGCTGCATTTCCCTGTAAGCAAACCATTTGTCGTCTACGACCATCGGCCAGTAGGGACGGTTTTCATTGAGTGTTAGGATTGGTTAGGCTGGGACCAAATGGATTACAAAAGGCGATACCAAATGCTTGCCGATTCCGCCCGACGGACAGATTTCAAGAATGTGCTGATTGTTGATGACCATCCTTTGTTTTGCGACGCTCTGTCGATGACCTTACAGACGGTGGCGAAGATTGGCGACATCCACACTGTGGACAGGCTGGAAGGTGCCATGGATCTACTGGCGCAAGGATTAAAACCGGATGCGGTCATGCTGGATCTGAACCTGCCGGATGTGGACGGGTTGGACGGGCTTGTGCGTCTTAAAGCTGCTGCCAATGTGCCGGTCATTGTGGTGTCTTCCCTGACGGACAGCCGTGTTGTCAATCAAGTTATTCAAGCCGGAGCGTCTGGTTATGTGCCCAAGCACAGTCAGCGGGATGTGTTTCGAACAGCAATAGAAGCGGTGCAAGCAGGTGACATCTTTGTGCCCGAAGGCTGCGTGTTGATCGAGGCGGAAGAAGACGACGAACACAGCGATGCAGTAAACCGGCTGGCGACGCTGACAAATCAGCAATCGCGAATACTGCAACTGATCTGCGAAGGCAAATTGAATAAGCAAATCGCCTATGACCTTTCAATTGCCGAGACCACGGTAAAGGCGCATGTTACTGCAATCATGCGGAAATTGGGTGTGCAAAGCCGCACGCAGGCGGTTTTGATCGCCAAGAAAGCGTCGTTTGCCAGCGTCTTGCAAGAGCAGGGCTAAGCGGCATAGTCTCATTCAACCGTCGCGCTTTGAGGGAGGACGCACGATGGACCAAGCAGTCGGGTGTGCGACAGCTCAGGCCCGTGCGCCAGGCATCGTTAAAACGGCATTTGTACATTATGACAGCACCCAGGCGGTCAAATCACTTGAACGCGATTTGGGTGATGGGCCTTTTGCGCTTGTCATTCTTTTCGTAAGCTCCAAGTCAAATGCGTCTGCCGTCATTTCCGAAGCTCAGCGTATTTTTGCGCCAACACCTGTTGTCGGCTGCACCACCGCCGGAGAGTTGGCGAATGATGGCTATTGTGAAGGCAAAATCGTCGCGATTGCCATGCCGCAAAGCCACTTTGAAGCCCGCACTGTCCTTATTTCCGATCTGAACAACATTGATGCGCAGAGCATTATTAACGAGATGATTAATAATCGTCATGCCATGATGGAGTCATCGCCTGACTGGGCGCATGAATTCACATTCCTGATGATCGACGGGTTGTCGACCAAAGAAGATGCACTGACCTCTGAACTTGCAGTTGGCTTGGGGCCGGTGCCTTTGTTTGGCGGCTCGGCCGGGGATGGAACGCGATTTGGGCAAACTTTTGTGTTGCATGAAGGTCGTGCGCTCAGCAATGCGGCCATTCTGGCTCAGGTTCGTACCCGCTGTCCGATCAAAGTGTTCAAAACCGATCACCTAGTGCCGGCCCAACGGCGCATGGTTGTCACCAAGGCTGATCCGGCAAAGCGGATTGTACAGGAGATCAACGCAGAACCAGCCGCGCGCGAATATGCGCGCATTCTTGGAAAAGACCCCGAGCAACTGACAACATTCACCTTTGCCGCCCATCCAGTGGTCGTGCAAATTGGCGGGCAGCATCACGTCCGCGCGATCCAACAGGTGGCTGGCAATGGGGATCTGGTTTTTTTCTCGGCCATTGATGAAGGTTTGGTTCTGACGCTGGCTGAACCTCGTGACATGGTCGAACATCTGCAAACAGAAATTAGTGCGCTGAACGAAAAGCACCAACCGGATACCATTTTGGGCTGTGACTGCATCCTGCGCCGGTTAGAGGCGCAGGAAAAGCAGAAGACGCGCGACATCTCGGATATTCTGGCGCGCAATCATGTGTATGGGTTTTCGACCTATGGCGAACAATACAATTCAATCCATGTGAACCAGACGCTCACCGGTGTTGCGATTTATCAGCCGGAGGATGAGTAACTCATGATCGAGCACCTGACGGACCCCTCCGACACGATAGAGCGTCAAAACGAGAAGCTACGCAAAATTGTCGAAGCTCTTATGCGGCGGGTCGAAGAGTCGACAGATGCTTCAGGAGCTGCATATGCGCAGTTCCAGCGTGCAGCTGTTTTGGAGCAAGAGGTTCGAGCCAGAACAGACGATTTGGAACGCGCACTTGAGCTGCTGAACGAGTCAAACGCAAGGCTGGCGCAGGCCAATCAGGAAACCGAGGCGGCGCGGGCCGACCTCGCCAACGCAATCGAAACGGTTCAGGAAGGCTTTGCTCTGTTCAATCGGGATGATCAACTTGTGCTGTGCAACAGCCGTTTCGGTTCACATATGCCCGACATTCAAGACCGGATGAACCCCGGGCTCGGGTTTTCGGATTATGTCGAATTACTTAGCCAGTCCAAGTTCCTGTCACTACCCGAAGGGATGACCCCGCATGATTGGGGCCAAACTCGCCTGGACCGGCACAGCGAAGATCGCGTGGTCTTTAATGTCCGGCTTGTTGGAAATCGTTGGATGCAGGTGTCCGAGCACCGCACACCAGATGGCGGCACTGTGATCCTACAGACGGATGTAACCGACATTATGCGTATCGAGCGGCAGGAGAGAGACCGCATTCTCGATGACAAAGCCCGCTTGATCCGCGCAACTTTGGAACATATCGAACAGGGTGTCTGCATATTTGACAACAAACACCGCCTGATTGGCTGGAACAATCGTGCCAGCGAATTGTTGGCTGTGCCAATCACCCAATTTCAGATGGGTACACGTTTCGACACTCTGTCCAACCGCCTCAGCGCAAACATTTCTTTCCAAAAGGGGATCACCGAACAGGACTTGTTAAATTGGGTGCGTCGCAGGACCTCGCGACGACCGCTGCAATTTCAAATGCATCGCGGGCGCTCAAAGATTCTGTCTGTTTTTGCTCAGGAAATGCCGGATCGGGGTTTTGTGATCTCTTTTACGGATGTGACGGCGGAACGCAAATCAGCCGAGGCCTTATATGAAGCAAAAGAACTGCTGGAACAGCGCGTGGCGTCACGCACGGTGGAACTTGCCGACGCGCTGAATGAGGCCGAGCGTGCCAACGCGTCGAAGTCGCGTTTTGTGGCCGCCGCCAGTCACGATCTTCTTCAGCCATTGTCAGCCGCAAAGCTGTATGTGGCGTCGCTGGGCAGCGGGTTACAAGGCGAAGATGCCCAGGCTGTTGCTGCAAAAGCGGAAAGTGCGTTGAACAGTGTTGAACACATTCTCGAGGCTTTACTGGACATATCAAAACTGGATTCAGGGCGCGCTCGTGTACACTTGTCCCCAGTTCCTCTTGGACAGCTGTTTTCTCAGATTGAGGACGCATTTCGCCCGGTTGCACAGGCTAAGGGATTGGATTTGCGCTTTGTGGGCACGAGCTCGGTTGTCACCAGTGATGCAAGTTATCTGCGGCGCATTCTACAAAACCTGTTGTCGAATGCGATCCGATACACCGAGGCAGGCAAGGTGCTGGTGGGCGTCAGGCGGCGCAAGAAAACCGTGTCGCTAGAGGTTTGGGATACTGGCATCGGCATCGCACCACATCACAGAGATACTGTTTTTCAGGAGTTTCAGCGTTTGCACTCAGACGCTAGCGCCGCAGAAGGTATGGGGTTGGGGCTTGCGATTGTTGAACGGGCCTGCGGGTTGTTGAGACACCCGATCCATTTGCGGTCCGAGGTTGGCAAAGGTTCGGGGTTCTCGGTTGAAATTCCTCTGGCAAAGACAAGACTGCCGGTGGTGCGCGATCCCTCGGCGCGTCAAAAATCAAACTCTGTATTGCCGTGCAACACTGTCACTTTGCTGATCGAAAACGATGAGAACCTGCGCAATGCGTTGCGCATGACCATCGAGTCTTGGGGTGTTGAGGTTCTGGAAGCGGAAGGCGGAGAAGACGCAACCCGTCTACTACGAGAAATAGGTATACTGCCAGATGTCATTGTTGCCGATTACCAGCTAAATAACGATGAAACCGGGATTGATGCAATAAACGCACTGTTCCACGCGTTTGGCCCTTTGCCTGGGTGTATTATTTCGGCCAATCGGTCCGCTGACCTTGCTGACTACTGTGCGCGTGCTGATCTTCCGTTGCTCTATAAACCTATTGACGCCCAAGTGTTGCGGGCAACTTTGGAAACATCTGTCGCTGGGCGTGATTAACCGCCCCGATTTTTTGCGACCGCTTCAGGGCTGGGGTCTTTTACTTGTTGAAACGGCTGGGTAAGACACCCTTCCACAGTTGTTTCAGGAGGCTCCTTTGGACCGTATCGCCCGCACCATTGCCACCGAGATTAATGCAGGCTCCAATCAGGTCGGAGCCGCGATCAAATTGCTGGATGATGGGGCAACCGTGCCATTTGTCGCCCGCTACCGGAAAGAAGCAACAGGCGGTTTGGACGATGGCCAGTTGCGTTTGTTGTCCGAGCGGCTGACCTATCTACGAGAGCTTGAAGCGCGACGTGAAACCATCCTGAACTCGATCCGGGACCAGGGGAAGCTAACCGAAGACCTGAGCAAATCAATTGCCCGAGCCGAGACCAAGGCGCAACTGGAAGATATTTACCTGCCGTACAAGCCCAAACGGCGCACCAAGGCGATGATTGCGCGGGAAAATGGGCTTGAGTCGTTGGCCGATGCCATTTTGGCCGACCGTGATGCGGAACCGGAAACACTGGCCAAGGCTTATCTTTCCGAGGCGGTACCGACCCAGCGCGACGCGCTAAACGGGGCGCGGGATATTTTGACCGAACGGTTGACGGAAAACGCTGAACTTTTGGGCGAACTGCGGACCTTCATGCAGCGCGAGGCAATACTGACTGCAAAGGTCATCGATGGAAAGGAAAAGGAAGGCGCGAAATTTAGTGATTACTTTGACCATTCCGAGCTTTGGGCCGATGTGCCGTCGCATCGTGCGCTGGCGATGCTGCGCGCCTCGAAAGAAGGCATTGTTACGTTGGATATCGCGCCCGAACCCGAATTTGGCGCGGCGCGGGCCGAGACGATTGTCGCCGCACATCTACAAACGCGCGGGAAGGGGCGAGGAGATGCATGGCTGCGCAAGGTTGCGGGCTGGACGTGGCGTGTAAAACTGTCGTTATCGATGATGGTTGATCTCATGGCGGATCTGCGCAGCCGAGCGCAGGACGAAGCCATTCAGGTCTTTTCGCGCAATTTGAAGGATTTGCTCTTTGCAGCGCCAGCAGGGGCCAAGGCCACTTTGGGTCTTGACCCGGGCATCCGCACCGGTGTGAAGGCGGCCGTTGTTGATGCAACCGGCAAGGTGGTGGCGACCGACACGCTTTATCCATTTCAGCCTAAGAAGGACGTGCGCGGGGCGCAGGCGACCATCCTCGATCTGATCTCGGCCCACCAGATCGAACTGATCGCCATCGGTAACGGGACCGCCAGCCGCGAAACTGAACGGTTGGTTGCAGACACACTTTCCCTGCTGCCGAAGACGGTGAAAGCGCCGACAAAGGTGGTGGTGTCCGAGGCGGGGGCTTCGGTCTACTCCGCCTCTGAACTGGCTGCGCGCGAGTTTCCTGATCTGGATGTTTCGCTGCGCGGGGCAGTGTCCATTGCCCGGCGGTTGCAGGACCCGTTGGCGGAGCTGGTTAAAATCGAGCCCAAATCCATTGGCGTCGGTCAGTATCAGCATGACGTGGATCAACACCGGCTTTCCCAGTCTCTGGATTCCGCGATTGAAGATGTGGTGAATGCAGTTGGCGTCGATCTGAATACCGCTTCTGCCCCGTTGCTGTCGCGTGTGTCGGGTCTGGGTCCGGCACAGGCAGAGGCCATCGTTACCCATCGTGATCTGAATGGGCCGTTTCAATCGCGTAAAGATCTGTTGTCCGTTGCTCGGCTGGGCCCGCGTGCATTTGAACAATGCGCCGGCTTCCTGCGCATCCGGGATGGCGCAGAGCCGCTGGACGCCTCTTCGGTTCACCCCGAAGCATATGACATCGCCCGACGTGTTGTGGCCGCTTGCGGACGCGATATTCGACGCATCATGGGCCATGACGGAGCTTTGAAAGGAATGAGGGCCGAACAGTTCGTGACAGAAGATTTCGGTCTGCCGACGGTTCGGGACATCTTTGCCGAGTTGGAAAAGCCTGGACGCGATCCTCGCCCAAGTTTCGTCACGGCCTCCTTTGCGGATGGCATCGAAGAGATCACTGACCTGAAGCCCGGGATGGTTCTGGAAGGCACCGTGACAAACGTGGCCGCCTTCGGGGCATTTGTGGATGTTGGTGTTCATCAAGATGGGCTGGTCCATGTCAGCCAGTTCGCAGATCGATTCGTCAAAGACCCGCATGAGGTTGTCAAAACCGGGCAGGTTGTGAAAGTCCGCGTTGTCGAGGTGGATGTGCCCCGAAAACGGATCGGCCTGACGATGCGAAAACAGGGCGGCGGTGGAATGAGGCGCTCTTAGTCTTCGATGTGCCTAGTTTCAGGACGCACAGACATCAAGTCGTTGCATTCTGAAGGTAGAGTGGCGTCCAAACCGGGCGGCGTTGTTGCATCGTTTTCATTGAACGCCAAACTGAGTATCAGCAAGAGAGTTCACAGCGCCGCGACACGGACCGAAACGGAATCGAAAGTTCATGCAGTATCACAACAAGCCTTATGACAAGCTTCAGGTCGGCGATACTGCCGAGCTGGTTCGTACCTGCTCTGTCGACGACTTCTATGTATTCGCGAACAATTCCGGCAATCACAATCCGCTCCATCTGGCAAGTGAAGATGGCGACGGTGATCATACCAACGAAGCGGTTGCGCCTGCCATGTTTGTGGGGGCTCTGATCTCTGCCGTCCTGGGAAACGTTCTGCCGGGCGCAGGGACGCTCTACAAGTCGCAGAACTTTAACTTTATTGAACGGGCACATGCGGGTGATGAGCTTGTGTCCAGGGTCACGGTTGCAGAAAAGCGACCGAACCGAGAAGTTGTTTTCGATACAGCTGTGACACGCCCATCCGACAGCGCAGTGATCGTTACTGGGCAAGCTGTTGTCGTTGCACCGGACAAAGAGCTGGCGTTTGCCGAACTGGAATTGCCCGGGCTTGTGGTCAAACGGCATCGGCACTTTGACGCCATGTTGGATAAGGTGCGCCCTCTGCCGCCCATGCCGACGGCGGTCGTGGCCCCTGAGGACCCGAATTCTTTGGGTGGTGCCCTGCTGGCCGCGCACGAGACGATCATTGCCCCTATTTTGATCGGTGATCCCAAGAAAATCGCCAGCGCGGCCGCCGAAATAGGCGCTACGCTCGATAAGTTTGAGATCATACCGCAGAGCGACCATTTCAGCGCAGCCAATACGGCGGTTGATCTTGTTGCTGCAGGTCGGGCCAAGGCGTTGATGAAAGGGCATCTGCACACGGATGAACTGTTGAAGGCCGCGCTGCGACGCGAGAATGGCCTGCGCGCGGGACGCCGGTTTACCCATGTGTTTGTTATGGACGTGCCAGGGCAACCCAGACCGCTATTGGTGACAGACGCGGCGATAAATATCGAACCGGACCTGGAAACCAAGATAGACATTGTCCAAAACGCGATCGATCTGGCCTTGTCTCTGGGGATCGAACAACCCAGGGCGGGCATCCTTTCCGCTATCGAGACTGTCAATCCGGCTATTCGATCTTCGGTGGATGCGGCCTTGCTGTCGAAAATGGCGGAACGCGGTCAGATCACAGGAGGGTTGGTTGATGGCCCCCTTGCCATGGACAATGCCGTCAGCCTCGCTGCTGCGCGATCTAAAGGAATAGTCTCGGACGTTGCGGGCAAAACAGATATTCTGGTGGTGCCCAATCTGGATGCCGGAAACATGATGGCCAAGCAACTGACCTATATCGCGAATGCAGAAGGGGCAGGGGTGGTGATGGGGGCCAAAGCGCCCATCATTCTGACCAGCCGAGCTGATGACGACAAGGCGCGGCTGGCGTCCTGCGCTGTAGCCGCGCTGCACGATGCATTTACTATGTCGCAAACCGGAGCACACGCATGACACATGTCGTGACATTGAACGCTGGATCGTCTTCGATGAAATTTGGTCTGTTCGAGTTGACCAATGACGATCCGATAATGGTTTGCACCGGGGCGGTTGAGCGGATTGGCGAGGGGGAGCCTTTGGTCAAAGCCAAGTCATCTGATGGCAGTGTTTTGGCCAGTGGCACGGCGGGCGAAATCCATGACCATGCCGCGGCCCTGGATTGGGTGTTGAATCTGCTGGCGCGTTCATTTCCAAACAGCGAGGTGACCGCATTTGGACATCGTGTTGTCCACGGTGGTCCGAATATCGATGCACCGCTGCCGCTGACCGAAGCCTCCATTGAAGCGCTGGACAAGCTTTCGCCCTTCGCGCCATTGCACCAACCGCACAATCTGGCCGGGGCAAAGGCGGCGATGAAACGGTTTCCGAACGCTGCCCAGATCGCCTGTTTCGACACGGCCTTTCACCGTAACCACCCGTGGGAGAACGACGTTTTTGCCCTGCCACGCGAGTATTATGAGAAGGGCGTTCGTCGATACGGTTTTCATGGCCTGAGCTATGAATACATCTCGGACCACATGGCCAAGACGGCCCCGTTGTTGCACGAAGGTCGCGTGGTTGTTGCCCATCTGGGCAACGGTGCATCAATGTGTGCAATGATCGGAGGGCGATCTGTTGGCTCGACCATGGGTTTTTCGGCTTTGGATGGGCTGCCAATGGGGTCGCGTTGCGGACAGCTTGATCCCGGTGTGGTGCTGTACTTGATGGATCAGGAGGGGTTAAGCGCCGACGAAATCTCGGACCTTCTGTTCCGCAAGTCAGGCTTGCTGGGCCTTTCGGGGTTATCGAACGACATGCGTACCTTGGAAAAGGCGGACACGCCCGAAAGCCGTCAGGCGATCAGTTACTTCACATTCCGTATTCGGCGGGAGCTCGGGGCGATGGCGGCTATTCTGGGCGGTATAGACGCCTTGGTATTCACCGGCGGGATCGGAGAAAACTCGCGACTGGTGCGCGACCGGGTGTGTTCCGGAATGGGATGGTTGGGGATCGAGCTGAACCCGGATGCGAATGCGGACAATGATCGGATCATCTCAACGGATCTGTCCCGCGTTGTGGTCATGGCGATCCCGACGAATGAAGAACTGATGATTGCCCGCGCCGCAGCGGACCTGTTGGCCGGTCGCCCACATCTGAAAACCGCGTAGCGGCGGTTCATTTCGGCTTATAGGTCCAGCGATAGGTGGGTGGTGTCGGTCCCTTGTTCCTGCCCCCTTGTTGCATCTGTTCCCATGCATGGGCCAATATACCGACGGATCGGGATAGGCAGAACAGACCGCGCGCAAGCGGGGGCGCAAAACCAAGTTCGGCGTAGATAACCGCGGTTGCGCCATCTATGTTCATTGGAACGGGCTTGCCTTTGCGCCGTGCCAATTCTGCCTCGATCGCTTGGCCAATCCGCATAAACCGTCCATCACACGCTTGATCCTTTACGGCTTGAGAAGCCATTGTCATCAGACGCGGAGCGCGCGGATCCGTTGGGGTGTGAAACCGGTGGCCAAAACCAGGCAGTATCGTTCCTTCGCTTTCAATCCAGTCGTCCAATGCCTGTTCCAAGCGACCGGGATGTTCCGCAACGAAATGGTAGAGAGTTACGGCTTGCTCACCAGCCCCGCCGTGAATGTCGCCCAACATATTTACGGCGCTTGCAATCGCGTTGTTGAGAGGTAAGCCACAAGTCACGGCCATGCGTGCAGTTGCAATCGATGGTGCCTGAGGGCCGTGGTCCACCGCCGCGACCAAAGCTGCTTCGAACAATCGGGCCTGCGCGTCCGAGGGGCGATCCCCGCGCACCATGAACCAGATCATCTCCGAGAAACTGACATTTCCGATCAGGTCCTGGATCGGCTCACCGCGCATATCGATCCGGCCGGGCTCCATGTCGATGATGGATGTCGTCCACCAATCGGAAACATCGCTCATATGACCCCCTCCTTGTTCAACGCATCAATTTCTGCGTCGGACAATCCGATTTCAGACCAGATCGCATTGTTGTCAGCTCCAAGTTCAGGTGGTGCGTTTTGTGGCAAGCGCCGCGCGCCGTCCATGACAACGGGACTGCCCGCAAGCTTCATATCTTCGCGTTGAACCCGCACAGACCCGATCAGGCCACGCCCAGAAAGTTGTTCGTCTGCAAGAGCTTCGGCCACTGTCAGAACCTGCCCGGTTGGTACGCCGATGGCATTAAGTTCTCGAACCCAGTCGGTTGCGGCTCTGGTCCGCAGAGTTTGTTCCAGCGCGTCGCGCAAGGCGTGACGGTTTTGTTTGCGGTCTTCGCGGGTTGCGTAGTCGGGGTTGTTTAGCAGATCGTCCCGCCCCAGATGTCTTGTAAGGGCCTGCCACTGTTCATCTCGGTTTGCAGCGATGTTTATTGGGCTGTCGAGCGTCGCAAACGTCCCCGATGGGGCAGACGTTGTGTTTTCATTTCCATGCGCTGCGGGTGTGACGCCGCCGACTAAAAAATTCGACACGACCCAACCCATTGTGGAAACAACGGCTTCGGACATCGCAACATCCAGAAAGGTTCCACGCGGTTTCGCGTTCAACGCCGCAGACACGGCAAAGGCGGCCGTCATCCCGCCGACCGTATCTGCCAAAGGGTAGCCAACGCGGTAGGGTGCAGTGTCCGGTGCCCCGGTGATGGACATCACGCCACTGATGCCCTGAACGATCTGATCATAGGCCGGATCGTCCCGTCGCGGGCCGTCCTGACCGAACCCGGTGATGGCGCAGTAGATCAGGTTTGGATTGACCTTACGCAAGACGTCGTAGCCCAGACCAAGCCGATCCATCACACCGGGCCGGAAGTTTTCGACCAGCACATCAGCAGTTTTTACAAGCCGTTTAAGCAACGCCTTGCCTTTTGACGATTTCATGTCGAGCGTTACCGATTTCTTATCGGCGTTTTGCGCCAGAAAACTGATCCCCATGCCGGCTTTGTTTCTGTCGGGGTCAGCGCCCAGAACGCGGGCAAGGTCGCCGCCACCGGGGCGTTCGACCTTGATCACTTCAGCACCCATCAGCGCCAGTTGATAGCAGCAATACGGACCCGCAAGGACATTTGTCAGATCTAGAACCCGTATTCCTTCCAGCGGTTCAGTCACCTTCGGCGACCCCCGCGGCCCGTGCCCGTGCGCGACGTGCACGGTAGCTTGGCAGAAGCACCAGCAGCACTGCGATAACCAGCAGACCCAGCGTCATCGGACGCTCCCAGATAAATGCAATGCCGTCATAGAGCTGCATCGAACGGGCAAAGTTGTCTTCCATCATCCCACCGAGAATGAAACCGATCAGCAATGGAGCCAGCGGGTAATCGGCGAATTTCAACGCTGTGGCGCAGACACCGAAGCCAACAAGTATCAAAAGCTCAGTCGCATTGTTCTGGCCAATATAGGCCCCCATCAGAGTGAAGAACAAAATGAAGGGGATCAGATAGTTGCGTGGAACCGAGAGAACTTTGGCGATGTAAGGGATCAGCGGCAGGTTCAGCACCAGCAGAACGAGGTTGCCGATGAACATCGACATGATCACGGCCCAGAAAATCTGCGGCTCGTCCAGCATCAGACGCGGGCCGGGCGTGACGTTCAAGGCGATCAAAGCGCCAAGCAGGATCGCCGTCGTACCAGAGCCGGGAATGCCCAGCGTCAGTAGGGGCACGAATGAACCGGTACACGCGGCGTTGTTCGCTGTTTCGGGTGCGGCCAGCCCTTTGATTGACCCTTTGCCGAATTCTTCCTGCTCCTCTTTCGGCGCGATGTTGCGCTCGACCGCATAACCCAGAAAGCTGGCAATGGTTGCGCCTGCGCCGGGCAGAACGCCGATGAAGAACCCTTGAACCGATTGACGACCGACCACTGGCGCTATGGCCTTGGCCTCGGCCTTGGTGATCCGCAGGTCCTTGATTTCACCATCGTCGCCTTTCAGGTCCTTTGGTTTGAGGACTAGAAAAAGTGCTTCGGGCAAAGCGAACATGGCCATAGCAAGCGTGATGAAGCCAAAGCCTGATTGCAGATCCATAATGCCCATGGTGAAACGCGGTAGGTTGAACAACGCACCTTCGCCGACAGTGGCCATGATCAGGCCCAAAACCGTCATGATGACAGCTTTCGCCACCTGACCTGTACCTGCAAAGGCTGCAATAGCCGACAAGCCAACCACCATAAGCGCGAAATACTCGGCGGAGTGGAACAGCAAGGCCACGGAGGACAGGGCAGGGGCGAAGACCATCAAAAGGACCGCGCCCAAAGTGCCGCCCGCGAAACTTGCGATGGCCGCGATGGTCAGGGCTTTGCCCGCTTTGCCCTGTCGGGCCATTGGATAGCCGTCAAAGCTGGAGGCCACCGTGCCTGCGACCCCCGGCGCATTGAGCAGGATCGAAGAAGTTGAGCCGCCGAAGATGGCGCCATAGTAGACACCGGCCAACAGGATCAGCGCCGCTGAAGGGTCACCCATGGAAATCGCAACCGGGATCATGATCGCGATAATCGACATCGGGCCTAGGCCCGGAAGCATGCCGATGAATGTACCGATCAGACATCCTGCGATGACCATCAGCAGGTTTTGAAGTGAAAATGCCGTTTGCAGGCCGATCAGAAGTCCTTCAAGCATGTCAGCCTCCGAAAATGCCCGGCAGGGGGCGCATGTAGATGCCAAGAACTTCCTGCACCAGATACCAGACGGCACCTGTCGCGATGAAAGCGACGGGAAGCATGATATGCCATTTACGTTCACCCAGAATGAACGATCCCAGGATCAGGAAAGCCGAGGTCGAGATCAGAAACCCAACAGGGCGCAGGCAGAGGGCGTAGATCACCATCAGAGCGAGGAGCATCAGCGCCTGATCAAGATGGTAGTCACCCAACCGCCGATAATCGATATCGGCTTTTTTTGGTTCAGCCTTCTCGAAACCCAAGAGAATGATCGTGGTGGTGATGATACCCAGAATCGACAGCACTTTTGGGAAGGTGCTGGGCCAGATTGGGTTTCTCTGCATGAAAGGGGGAAGGCCGCCATCCATCGTGAACCAAGCGGCGTAGCCATATGTTAAACACACACCCAGAAGAATGAGCGCGATCCAGCGATCCAGCGCCATGAGGCCCCCTCCTTTCTTGTCGTTGGGGATGGCAGAGCGGCGGCCCGCTCTGCCGGTAGTGGTTTCAGAGGAAGCCCAGCTTTTTCATCAGATCGCCGATCTGCTGTTCCTGCTGCTCCAGGAATGACTGGAAGTCGTCGCCAGAGTTGTGGATGTTCACCCAACCGTTACGCGCACGAACCTCTTCCCATTCCGGGGTGTCGTACATCTTGGCAATCGCGGCCTGATAGGCGGCCAGCTTGTCTTCGGGCAGTCCAGGGGCTGCAAAGAAGCCACGCCAATTTACGAAGGTGGTGTCGATGCCTTGTTCCTTCATGGTCATCGCATCAGGCGCCGCATCGACGCGTTCTTCCGACGTCACGCCGATGATTTTGACTTCTCCCGCGTTCGCCAGATCAACGGCTTCTGAAAAACCGGTGGACAGCGCCGCGATCTCGCCCGACAGCAGTGCCGCCATGGCTTTACCGCCTGCATCGTAAGGGATGTATTTCACCCCAAGTGCGTCCTTACCCGCAGCTTCCATCACCATCGCGGCCACCAGATGGTCCATACCGCCGGGAACCGAACCGCCACCAATCGCAGTTCCGCCCGGATCGGCGTCAAAGGCGGCAAGCAGGTCATCCATGGAGTTGATGGGGCTGTCTTTGCCCACAACGATCGCGGCATAGTCACCGATGGTGCCCGAGACCAGAGTCAGGTCGCGGAAGTTATGCGGAAATACGCCGGTCAGTGAACGGATTACGATCGGAGTTGAGTTCACCATCAGCGTGCCGTGATTACTGTCGGCGTTTTCGATCAGATAGCCAATGGCTTTACCGCCGCCGCCACCGGACATGTTCTCGTAAGATGCCGTCCCGACCAGGCCAGCATTGGTCAGTGCTTCGCCAGTGCCACGGGCAGTGCCGTCCCAGCCGCCGCCGGCGCCACCGGGGATCAGAAAGTGGATGCTGTCCACAACCTGATGGCCATCTGCTAAAGCCGGTCCTGTCAGGCCAATTGCGGCCACAGCTGCGATCAGGGCGCGGCGGCCCAGTGTGAATGTCGTCATGATGTCCTCCCATTTGACAACCGGCCGCGTCGCGGCTCAGATTGGCGGAACAAAAACACATCAACCTGACATCAACCTGTCATGCGTCAAAAATAGTGCAAAAGCCCCATGAAGTTCCTGCTTGTTGAAGACAGTCCCGACCTTGCACGTGCGATTTGTTCCCGCATGAGGTTAGACGGGCATGTAATTGATCACGCGGCAAATTTGGATGATGCGACGGGGTTTGTGGAAACTCAGGATTATGACCTGATCCTGCTGGACATCATGCTGCCTGACGGGGATGGACGCGACTTCTTAAAACAGCATCGCGCAGGCAATCGGGACACGCCCGTCATTGTGCTGACGGCCCGCAGTCAGGTGTCGGATCGAATCGGTTCGCTGGATCTGGGGGCAGACGATTATGTCACCAAACCCTTCGATCATGCCGAGCTTGAGGCGCGTTGCCGTGCCGTTCTGCGTCGCAAATCCGGGAACGCGAAGACAAGGATCGAAGTGGGCGGTATCGTATTCGATCCACTGGCTGGCCACCTGACTGTCGGGGAACAGACCGTTTCCCTGCGAAACCGCGAACTGCGCTTGCTGGAGTTGTTCATCAACGCGCCCGGACAGGTGTTTTCCAAGCAAAAACTTACGGATCGGTTGTTTTCTTATGACGACACTGTCTCGGACAACGCGATTGAGGTCTATGTGGGTCGCTTGCGCAAGCATTTGGAGCCGTCTGAATTGAAGATCACAACACTTCGTGGTCTGGGATACAGGCTGGATCATGCCTCTTGACCCGAATGTATCAGGGTCGCTGCGGAACCGATTGGTTTTGACACTCATCGGGGGTGCTGCACTTCTTGCGTTTCTGCTTTTTGTCGCGGTCCGAAACTATGCCGCGCAGGTTGCACAACAGGGGCAGGATAATATTCTGAGCGCCTCCGTGACCTCCATACTTGATGCAGTAGCCCTGCGCGAAGGTGAGCTTGAGGTTGATATTCCATACGCCGCCTTCGCAATGCTGAGTACCCCGTCCGACGACCGGGTCTTTTATGCGATTTATCAAGACGGAGAATTTCTGTCTGGATACGAAGACCTTTTACCGTCCTCAGAGCAGTATGACGGCCGGTGGCGCTTTGAATCAAGCCAGGTTCGAGGCGAGACCATCCGTCAGGTCAGTGCCAACCGAACGTTGGTGGGGTTGGACAAGCAAACCGTCATCGAAATTGTGTTGGGGCAAACACAGGATGCGCTGGCGGAAACCCTGGATCAAATCTCACGCAATGCGGCAATCTTGGGGATAGGGTTCTTTGGCCTTGCCGCCGCTTTGTCCTTTTGGGCGACATCGTCGACCATTGGGCAGTTGAACCGGCTGACAACCTCTGTCACCCGACGAGGTCCGCAGGATCTGAGCCCATTCAGGAAACCCGTGCCCCGTGAAATGGCACCATTGGTGGCTTCGCTGAACTCATTGATGGGGCGCCTCGATCAGTCCCTGAGCCAATCCGAAGACTTTATTGCCGAGGCGGCGCACCGCGTACGAACCCCATTGGCAACAGTCAGGTCTTATGCCGATGCGACATTGCAAAGGGTAGAAAAGGAAGAAAACCGTGAAGCATTGCGTTCGATGGTGCGCGCCATTGACGAAAGCTCGCGGGCGGCAGGACAGTTGTTGGATCACGCGATGATTACGTTCCGCGCGGATCACCTTGAACGGGAAGAGATCGATCTGGTCACATTGATCCGGGATTTGGTTCAGCGTTTGACACCCATTGCTGAAATGAAAGACCTTTCGCTGTCTCTGGGCGGTGACCCTACGGTTCATTATTCGGGGGACCCGATCCTCATTCAGAATGCGGTGCGAAACATGATCGACAATGCTTTGAAATATGCACCGCCTGACAGTTCTGTTCGCATTGAAGTGACGTCGGCACCCACGGCTCAGATCCGTGTCAAAGACCGCGGGCCCGGTTTTCCGCCCAACGAAATTGACACGCTGACGCGCCGGTTCGAACGCGGCAAAAACGCAAGCGGAACCATCGGCTCCGGCTTGGGTCTGACCATCGTGCAGGATGTTGCAACAGCCCACGGCGGCGAGCTGGAATTGGCAAATCGGCAAGGGGGCGGCGCGTGCGTTACATTATCGCTCTGATTCTGGTTATCTTTCCTGTGGTTGGGTTGGCGCAAGTCTGGGAAGACAGGCAGGTTTTCAATGCAGAGGCCGGCCATACATCCCTGCGGGTGATTTCTAGCACCGACACTTTTCTTTTCGAGCCGCTAATCGCCGCGTTTCTCAAGGAAAACCCAGGTATCTCGATTGATTACATGGTGACGGGCACGGCAGATATCGACCGTGTCGTCCGCGCGGCCCCTGACGATTTTGATATCGTCATTTCCAGTGCAATGGACCTGCAACTGAAACTGGCAAATGACGGATATGGGCAGGCGATTGACAACATCCAACTACCGGCTTGGGCGCAATGGCATCAAAGTCTGTTTGCCTTTACGTTCGAACCGGCAACGATTGTGATAAATAGCGCGGCTTTTGCGGGTGGTCCCATTCCGGAAACCCGCCAACAGCTTATCGAAATACTTCGTGCGCATCCCGACGATTTTCTGGGAAGGGTAGGGACCTATGATATCCGGCAATCCGGCCTGGGTTATTTGTTTGCAACTCAGGATGCGCGCGCGTCCGAGACCTATTGGCGCCTGATGGAGGTCATGGGCGGGTTGGATGTTCGCTTGTATTGTTGTTCAGCCGATATGATTGACGATCTTGTCAGCGGAGAGATTGCTGTAGCGTACAACGTACTCGGCAGTTACGCTTCAGCACGGGCGGGCAGCAAGGATGTTCTGGAAATCATCCGACCGTCAGATTTCCAAACCACCATGATGCGAACTGCGTTGATTCTAAAAGGCACGCCTGAGGTCGAGGCGGCTTCGTCTTTTGTTCGTCACCTCGTGGAAAGCCAGTCAGACAGAGGCCGTGGCGCTTTTTCACTGCCGCCTCTGGCACCGTATGATACAGAGACCGAGCGTGAAACGATTGGCTTGGACCCCGCTCTGCTTACTTTTTTGGACAGATTGAAGCGCCGCAGATTTTTGGCGGAATGGGAAAGCGCAGTGATCCAGAATTAGCGGCGCCTGCCTTATTCGCGGAAGGCGCGATTGAAATAGTCAGCCATTGGTTTGACCAGATAAGACAGCGGTGTACGCTCGTCGGTTTTAATCAGCGCTTCTACCGGCATGCCGGGCAAAAGCTCTTGCCCGTTCAACCGGTCAATCTGCCCGTCGTTCAGCTCAACTTCGGCGCGATAGAACGTAAACCCTGATTGTTCGTCGGTGAACGTATCAGCAGAGACGTTGTATACTTGCCCGTCCAGTTCAGGTGTTTCTCGCTGGTTAAATGCGGGGAACCGCAAAGCCACTGGCTGACCAACATGCAACTGATCAACATGGATTGCGTCCACTCGGGCTGCCACCAGCAAAGGTGTGTCCTGAGGCACAATATACATCATCGGTTCCCCCGGCTGCACGACCGACTGCAACGCAAAAACCTGACTTCCGTACACTCTTCCGGTAACTGGGGTGCGAATGTCCAGACGGGTCAGGCGCTCGGACAAGGACAGCCTGCGTTCAGACAGCTCGGCAACCTGTGCCTGGACGTCCCGCAAGGTGGTGATCGCCTCTTCCCGCCGGGTTGCGGTCAGTTCGACAATCTGTATTTCGGTCGAGGCGATCTGCCCTCGAAGTCGTGCGACAGCGGCCTCCAGGCGGCCAATCTCACCGTTCAGGCTGGCTTCTTCCCGTTGGAGCGCAAGTACACGGCTGGTTTGTGTCAGTCCGCGGTTCAACAGGCTTTGCTGATCTTCCAGTTCATCTTCGATCAATTCGACCTGGCGCCGCAAAGAGACCAGTTGGGCCTGCGTGCCTTCGATCTCGCTTTCGATTTGAACAACTTGTTTGCGCAGTTGTTCATCCTGACGGGACAGCGTTTCCAGTCTGGCCTCGAAAAGGTTCTGCTGCCCGGCAATCAGGTCGGCCCCAATGCCGTATTCTTTCTGAACCTCGGTGAGCTGGGTTGTCAGTTCCGCAGGTGTCAGGCCATCCCGCTCTGCCTCTAACCTGGCGCGCCGGACTAAAAGTTCGAACAGTTGCGCCTCGACAATAGTTTGTTCGGACGAAAGGAAGGTATCGTCCAGACGCAGCAGCATGTCGCCTGAAGACACCACATCCCCGTCGCGTACGAAAATTTCTCCGACCACGCCGCCGTCAGGGTGTTCGACGACCTGCCGATTGCTTTGCACTTCGATCACCCCCGAGGACACAATAGCACCGGCCAGGCGCGTCTTGACCGCCCAATAGCCCAATCCGCCCACCAATAGGAACAGCGCAAGAAATCCGACCAGCGCAGGAATTTTCATGCTCCAGACCTGTTCTGGTTTTTTCGTTGGTTTCTTCGCCATCATTCACCTACAGGGCTGAGCTTACGCTTGATCGCGCCTGCGTTCTGCACCATCGCGTTCAGGACTTCGTCTCGGCTGCCGAACTTTACTACCTGGCCCTTTTCAACAACGGCCAGATCATCGCATTCTGAAATGGCCTGCGGTCTGTGCGTCATGATGATTGTTGACTTGCCTGCGGCTTTCAGTCCGCGGACCGCCGTGTTCAATGCATCGGTTCCATCTGCATCCAGTGCCGAGTTCGGCTCATCCAAAATCAGAAGGACGGGATTTCCATATAGCGCTCGTGCCAGAGCGATCCGCTGTTTCTGTCCCCCGGACAATTGGCTGTCATTGCCTTCCAGAAAGGTGCCGTAACCTTTTTCCAGAGACAGAATCAACTCATGCGCGTTGGCTTTCTTGGCTGCTGCTACAACCGCCTCGGAATCCGGGTTCTCGGACATTCTGGCAATGTTTTCAGCAACCGTTCCGTTAAACAGGGTCACCTGCTGCGGCAAGTAACCGATATGGCTGCCCAGATCGTTTGGGTCGTATTGATCCAGTGTTGCACCGCCCAACCTGATTTCACCGGCGGCAGGTCGCCAAAGCCCCAGCAATGCCTTTGCCAGTGTTGTCTTTCCTGATCCGCTTTTCCCGATGACACCCAAGGCTTTGCCGGGTTCCAGCTTCAGGTTTACGTTTCGTAATGTCGGAGTTGAAGCCCCCGGAGGTATCACCGTCAGGGATTTTGCTTCGAGTTGCGCCTTCGGCACGGGAAGACGAATGCGCTTTTCTTCTGGCGGAGTATGATCCAAAAACCTGTTCAATGAGACCCAAGCCGTTCGGGCGCGTTCCACAACATTCCACTGGCCTACAGCTTGTTCGACAGGCGCCAGGGCGCGGCCAAGCAGGATCGATCCCGCAATCATCGCGCCGGGAGTCATTTCGTTTTGCAGCACCAACCATGCGCCCAAGGCCAGCATGGCTGATTGAAGAAACAGCCGTAACGATTTGGTAAGTGACGTAAAACTTCCAGTCCAGTCGCTTGCTGCGACAGACTGCGTCAAGGCATCGGATCGCTGCTTCAGCCACCGCTTTGTGACGTCTGCCTGCATCCCTTGCGAACGTACTACTTCTGCCGCTTGTCTGGCGTGCTCGGAAAAGGCATTGGCCCGCGCAGTTGCGGACTGGGCCTCGGCAACTTTCCTGCTGGTCATCGCCTGATTGAGCAGGGCGATTGCCACAAGCACCACACCGCTGCCCACGGCCAGCCATCCAAGCAGTGGGTGAAACAGGAAAATCGCGCCTAAAAAGACCGGCGTCCACGGAAGGTCCATGACTGCCAGAAGAACCGGGGACGAGCATAGGTTTCGAATGGATTCCAGATCGCGCAAAGCGGTTGCAGGGGCAGAGCGCACCTGAGGAACAAGGGACCGACGCATAGTGGCTTCGAACACACGCTCGTCCAGTTGGGATTGGAACCGTGCGCCAAACCGCGCAACGATACGGCCACGAGCAAAGTCGAGCATCGCCATAAGCGCGTAAAGCATGGCGACGAGCAAAAACAGAGCGGTCAAAGTCTCGACCGCGCGCGAGCCCAAAACCCGGTCATATACCTGCAACATGAACAGGGGACCCGTTAGCATCAGCAAATTAACGAAGATGCTGAACAGGAACGCCAGCGCTAAAAAAGCGATGCCTTGGTTCCGCACATTGCGCAGTTCGTGGCGCTGAGGCGCAGATAGGCGGTGTTCAGATTTCACTGTTTTTGATCCTAATCATTCCAGGAAGCATCGCCGCATTAAAAAAATAGTTCAGCCTTGCCAAGTTTGCACATGTTTTTTTGAGCAAGAAACCGCAAACAACACGTTAAGAACAGCGTCATTTAGCCATGGGTTCAAATTTACGCCAGGTAGACCAGCACTGCGATGGGATTTGAGTCCAGAACGAATTGACCCCTATCTCGCAAATCCCGGGTCAAAGCTGTTCCGCGCGATCAATCTCGGTTCTGTGTCCCTTTCAAAATGAGATTGGCGGCGATTGGTGCGCCGATGATGACCAAAACGATCCTTGTCAGATGGTGAGTGATCACAAAGCCCAGATCGGCGCCCGATACAATAGCCAGAACCGTCATCTCGGCCTGCCCGCCGGGGGCGAATGCCAGAAACGCTTCGACAGGGTGCCCAAGACCTAAAGTTGTGACTAAGGCGGTGAACACCGCTGCAAGGACGGCAAGCACAATGACATACGTGAAACCCGCGGCCACGACACGGCGAAGTTCGGTCCATGTTACCCCCACAAATTTCACACCGATCGCACAGCCAATAAAAAATTGCGCAGCTAAAATGGCCTCACGTGGCGGCCTGGTGTGGATGAAGTCTCCAAGGGACAGCGCTGCCGTCAGGATCATTGGCCCCAAGATCGATGCCCCGAACAGGCCGATGCGCTCGCCGCCCTTCCAACCGATAACAGCGGCGACCAACATAAGTGCCAATTCGTGTATCGGGAGGTCCCGCGCAGGCTGGCCTATGGGATTGGTTAAGTCCGCGTCGCAGAAAACTGTCAGGAATACTGGGGCTAGGGTGACGATGATCAAAACGCGCGTTCCATGTATCAGCGACAAAGTGCGCGGGTTGGCCCCTGCTTCAGTGCCGAAAATGATCATGTCTTGAAGCCCACCCGGCATTGCCGCGTAAAACGCGGTTTTTGGGTCAAAACCCCAGACTTTGCGGAAAAACGGCACACCGACCATCGCGATTAACAGGATAAAGAATGGAACCAACAGAATCGAAGAGGCCATTTTGGGCAGTTGCACAAACAAGTCAGGTGTAATCGATGCCCCGACCGCAACGCCTAGTATGGTACGCGCTGCAACCGAGACCTGCCCAAAACCTTCCATGGGGGCATGAGCCAGAGCAGCAATCAGACACGCGCTCATAGGGCCAAACAAGAAGGGCAGCGGCAAGTTCAATGCCCAAAATACACTGGTGCCCAGAACCGCCAGGCCGAACGTCAGTGCCCGTTTGGTCATCAAAGAGGGTGAATTCAAGAGGGTGGGCACAATGGAGGTTCCGGCGTCGTTGACTCAGTGTGTATCCAAATGTATACACATGGACGCAAGTAAGCAAGTGAGCCTGTGATGACGATTCAAGACGCCTCCTTCCAGCCTGGTCCACAAGGCAATTCTGCGTACCAGCGCCTGCTGGACGAGATTCGCGGGGGCACTCTTTTGCCCGGCAATCGCCTGCGCGAGATTGAATTGTCTGAACGGCTTGGTGTCAGCCGCACCCCGGTGCGCGAGGCGATCCGGCAATTGGAGGCTGACGGGCTGGTCACACATGTTCCGCGGCAGGGCGCGACAGTGCGCAGTCTGGACTACGCCGAAGTCATGGAGCTTTACGAAATGCGCGCAGTGCTGGAGGGCACTGCCGCCCGGCTGGCGGCCCGCGCGGCGTCGGACATCGAACTGGATGAATTAGGCATATTGAATGACCGGCTTGCCGAGGCGGGCACAGGTCCTGACGCGGCTCAGATCAACAGGGTTTTCCATGCCACGCTTCTGGATGCCGCCAAAAACCGGTTTCTGGCCAAATCCATGCTGTCACTGCAAAAGGCTTTGCTGATCCTTGGCCCTTCGCAATTGTTGGACAGCGACCGTGCCGACGCGGCAGTGGCGGAGCATCGGCGTATCATGGCCGCTCTGAAGGCCCGCGATGGCGCGGCGGCTGAAACGGAAATGCGCGCACACATTCAGGCCGCGCAACGGATGCGAATCCGTGCGTTACAGGAACGCGACCGCACAACCGATGAAATTCAATAGGCAGTCAGAATATGGCTACCCAAAAGAAAGCTTACGATATTGCTGTCATTGGCGGTGGAAACGCCGCCTTGTGTGCCGCGATGACTGCCGCCGAGGCGGGTGCCCGCGTATTGATCCTTGAGACCGCTCCAAAACCATATCGCGGAGGGAACTCGCGCCATACCCGGAACTTTCGGTGTATGCATGCGGGTCCGTTAGGCCCTTTGGTCGATGCGTACAGCGAGAATGAATACCTGTCCGACCTGATGAAGGTCACCGATGGGAAAACAGATGAGCATCTCGCCCGCTTGGCCATACGCACGTCCGAGGAATGTCTGCCATGGATGGAAAAGCGCGGGGTTCGCTTTCAACCGTCTCTGTCCGGGACACTTTCATTGGCGCGAACAAACGCATTCTTTATGGGCGGCGGAAAGTCTCTGGTGAATGCGTACTATAGGACAGCGGCGGCTCTGGGCGTCGACGTGCTGTATGAAGCCGCTGAGACGCATTTGGAGCTGAGCGGCGATCGGATCGAATGGGTGGATTACACCTGCGAAGGCCAGTCTCACCGCATCGCACCGAAAGCAGTCATAGTCGCCTCGGGCGGGTTTCAGGCTGACACGGATTGGCTAACCCGCGCATGGGGGGAACCCGCGAAAAACTTTCTGATCCGTGGCACTCCGTATAACCGGGGCGTAGTTCTGGCTGACCTTCTGGATCAAGGCGTCGAGAGCGTCGGCGATCCTACGCAGTGCCACGCCGTGGCCATTGACGGGCGTGCGCCGAAATTCGATGGGGGCATTGTCACGCGGCTGGACTGTGTGCCTTTTTCCATCGTCGTGAACAAGAAAGCCGAGCGGTTTTATGACGAGGGCGAAGACGTATGGCCCAAGCGCTATGCAATCTGGGGCCGATTGGTGGCGGCGCAGCCGGATCAGGTTGGTTACGTCATCATTGATGCAAAATCGCTGAACCTGTTCATGCCGTCGGTTTTCCCGCCTCTGAAGGCGGATACATTGGAAGAACTGGCCGGAATGATGGGTCTTCCGGCAGACAAGCTGTCAGAAACGGTCGCCGCGTTCAACGCGGCCTGTGGCGACACCAGTGGCTTTCATCCTACCGAATTGGATGGCGTGGCGACCTCGGGATTGAAACCACCTAAAACCAACTGGGCGCGCCCGATTACCGAACCGCCTTTTTATGGCTACTCGCTGCGCACCGGTGTGACCTTCACATATCTGGGGCTGAAGGTTGACGATACGGCCCAGTGTTCGACACCGGACGGCAAGATCAAAAACCTCTGGGCAGCAGGCGAGACCATGGCCGGATCGATTTTGGGGCAGGGGTACCTGGCTGGGTTTGGCATGACCATCGGAACCGTCTTTGGACGCATCGCAGGACGTGAGGCCGCTGCTTATGCAAATTGATCTGATGCAAGAAGCCCGCCGTCAGGCCGAGGTTTGCAACGCCTGCCGGTATTGCGAAGGCTACTGCTCGGTCTTTCCATCGCTTCATGCTCAACGCGCATTCTCGGACGGCGATATCACGCAACTTGCCAACCTGTGCCATAACTGTCGGGGCTGTTATTATGCCTGTCAGTATACGGCGCCACACGAGTTTGACCTGAACCTGCCCAAGGCTCTGGCAGAGGTACGCCGGGACAGCTGGGAAAGCTTCGCTTGGCCGCAACCTCTGGCCCAGCGGTTTCACACCCAAGGAGGGGCCATAGCTTTGGCACTGGTGATAGGGTTTGCTTTCATGTTCTTGGCTATTCGCGTGATCAGGTCTGACGGGGGGCAGGGGTTCTACGCCGTATTGTCACACAATGCGATGGTCGCAATCTTTGCGCCGGCGTTCCTACTGCCTCTTATAAGTGTCGTCGTCGGTCTGAACCGCTATTGGCGTACGGTTGGGGGTAAACCGATAAAGTGGGCAGACCTAAAAGTTGCTTTAAATCATACGGGCAAAATGCAGGATCTGGCTGCTGGACACGGTGAAGGCTGCAACTTTGAGGACGAAGACCGGTTTAGCCAAGCTCGTCGTCACGTGCATCACACGATCATGTACGGATTTCTGCTGTGCTTCGCCTCGACTTCAGTAGCGACGGTTATGCACTATGGTTTCGGAATGCACGCGCCATACGGGTTTTGGTCATTACCTAAACTATTTGGAGTCACTGGTGGCGTTCTGCTGACTATTGGTTGCGGTGCTATGGCGCTTCTCAAACAAAAGTCAGACCGCGATCTTGGTGATCCTTCGGCATGGGGAGGCGATATCGGCTTTATCCTGTTGCTGGGTTTTGTCGGTCTGAGTGGGCTTGTCCTGTACGCAATGGGGTCAACCCAGATGATGCCGGCACTTCTGGCGGTTCATCTCGGATCGGTGCTGACGTTTTTTCTGCTCATGCCTTTTGCCAAGATGGCACATGGGTTCTATCGCCTTGCGGCCCTAATTCGGGATGCACAGAGGAAACGGGTTGCAAGCGTGTAAGCAGTATCCTCTCGCGAATCTAAAACTCTTGGGTGTGGTGAGCCTTCCGTTCTAAAGTTTTATTCTGAACTCAGGCGAGGGTCGCGTTGCCTGTCTTATCATCTTCCGTGCAACATGCTGTTTTAATAGAAAGATTGCACTTTGGGTGTGAACCCACCCTTGAATGTATATGCGTGGTATAATCATGATTATGTTAAATTTGGTGCGGGTGGAGGGACTTGAACCCCCACGCCTTGCGGCGCCAGAACCTAAATCTGGTGCGTCTACCAATTTCGCCACACCCGCAACCATGCGCTTCAGCGCCGTACTGCTGCGCTCTTAACAAAGCTTGATGCCGAGTGCGAGAGGTAAAATTTACGAAACAGCAAGTTTGTTCACTTGAATGGAACTGATAGGGATTATCGGTTCTGGCCTGCGTGAAACGCGTCGTTGGTTCGGAAGACATATACCTTGATGAGGGTTGATCGCGTGCGGTTGACTCGACCAGACATCGGCATTTTTCAAAGCAAAGCTTCCACAAGTTTGCGGTGAATGGGGCACTCCGATCAATTCGCAATGCGAACGCGCTTACGTTGAGAAGACGCTCAGTCTTCCGCAAGTACGTTGTGGTTTTCGGATGTCGAAGTAGGATAAAACACACCCATGACTAGCGTATCTGGCACCGCAAAAATCGAGCGCTCGGCCACATGCTCATCCAATAAATTAGTATTTTCAATTAATTACTGAACGGCAGTTCACAGTCGACAAGCCAACCCTGCAAAATGGTCGGCAGAAGCGACTGCACCAACTGGTTGAAAGCAATATACTCGCAAAGGTTGAGGCATTCTTAGGTTGGCTCTGCCATGTTGCCGCCACATTTCAACCGCCAAAAAATCTTATTCGCGTCAAATTAAGACCGCCTTGAAGGTTCTTCTTGGTTGCAAGGAGTTAATGAGTCTTTTTCGCCAATTTGGCACCGGTACGAGTTTTCTGCTCAACTCCAGTACAAGGTTTTCTGCTGTGACCGATCTGAATTCCTCCGTTGCCGCCGAGCAAGACGCTGTCTTTTTCGCTCGCGAGAGCTTTCTTGGCGAACTCAAAACTCTGAACCGGGACTATCCAAATACGGGCTTTGGTATTTCGTTGCGCACCCATTCAGGTGAACATTATCTGCTGGCAAACGCCCGGATGCCTTTGCCGGCGGCGAAATCTCTGGGTTTCCCGACAGGGCGCCGCGTGGCGCGACTTGAGAACGGTGATCGCTTCAGCTCTATCGAAGTGCTGGCGGATTCCAAAGCCTACGAAACAATTACCCCACGTGCCGAAGCCGAGATTCTGGGCAACGCGCTGGATTTGATCGCACGTATTGACACATTGACAGGCCTACCTACGGGGCGCGTGTCGCACGAACCCCAGATTGCTGCTACGGGAACCGGAGGTTAAGCATGGCGCGCAACGATCACCTTTTGTCTGTCGGCAACGAGGCATTGGCTCCGATGACCTCTGCTATGTCGTCGCTGACGGCGCAGATCGATCAATTGACTGAGGTGGCAGATGCGCGCTCCTCGGCGCGGCTGGCCACCCTCAAGACGCGAATGGAAAATTTCACCGCCAGCATCACGATGGTGGGCCAGGTCAAGGCAGGCAAGTCGTCGATTGTTAATATTCTGGCCGGGCGCCCTGCCCTGTTACCCTCAGACGTCAACCCTTGGACGTCGGTTGTCACGACCTTGAACATCAACACGCGTCCGCCAGGCGACACCAAAGCCAAGTTCACATTCTTTGAGCAGGAAGAATGGGACAACCTGATGGTCGGCGGCGGTCGTTTGGGCGAATTGGCGAACCGAGCGGGTGCGGATGACGAGATGGACGACATCCGCCGCCAGATCGGTGACATGAAAGCCAAATCCGAAGAGCGTTTGGGCAAGCATTTCGACCTGATTCTTGGTCAGAGCCATCAGTATGATCATTTCGATGAGGAATTGATCCAACGCTATGTTTGCTTGGGCGACGAAGACGATCCGGATATCGATCCAAAAACCGGACGGTTTGCTGATGTCACGAAGTCAGCTGAGCTGTACATGGACATCCCGCAATATCCGATCGCGCTCAAGCTCTGCGACACACCCGGTGTGAACGACACATTCATGGTGCGCGAACAAATCACTCTGCGCAGTCTGCGAGGGTCTGAGGTTTGTGTCGTCGTTCTGGCCGCAAGTCAGGCGCTAACCACCATGGACATGGCTTTGATGCGCATTATTGCGCAGTTTGAGAACCGCCAGATTGTCCTGTTCGTCAACCGCATCGATGAACTTTCAGATCCAGTCAATCAAGTGCCTGAAATCCGCGACCGCATTCAGGATACGCTGAAGCAGAACAACATCGACACCAATACCAGCGTCGTGTTTGGCAGTGCTTTGTGGGCCGAAGCAGCCTTGACCGGAAACCCGGACATTCTGACCGAAGAGTCGCGTGAGGCACTGAACACGTTCTACCTGGCCGCTGGGTTCGGGGATCAGGCACCTTCACTGGATAAGATTTGGGCCTTGTCCGGCCTGCCCGATCTGCTTTTGGCCATCAATGAGCGCATTGCTGAAGGGGCCGGAGCGCGGTTGATGGATCGTGTGCGTCATCGCGCGCGCAACATCGCCAGCCAAATCCGTGCCACAGCAGTTGCAAAGAACTTGTCCGACGGTGAAGGCATTTCGAGGGATTTGGAAGGTGTATCGCCTGAAGATGCAATCAACACCGTGGCAACGGAATATGAAAAGAAAGCGGCCGAGCTGACAAATGCCCTGCGTGACAAGGTGTTGGAACGTCTAAGCGCAGCCGAAGCCAACTTTGTCAAACGGGCAACGGATTCTTTGATCGCCCATCTTGAGAAGAACGGCGAACAAGGTACATGGCAATACGACCCGGCTGGGTTACGCACACTGCAAAAGGCAGCTTATTTCAGCTTTGCTCGCGCAATGCGTAAGGATGCTGGAGCGTTGTATGGAACCGCTGCGGCAGATGTCGAGGCGTTGTACCAAAAGATATTGGGCAACCATCTGGGCGAGTTCAGCATTGAAGCACCCATTGTGCCCCGCGTCCCGCCGCCTCTTGGCATCGGTCGGACCATTGCTCTGGATCTGCAAAGCACCTGGTGGCGGCGATGGTGGCAAAGGCGCAAAGGCTTTGAAGCCTACGCTGCGGACTACACACGTCTGATTGCATCCGAGGCCAACTCGATCACTAAAGATATCGAGGAAAACCAGATTGCCGCGGTGCTGGAAAACGTCCGCGCAACCCTGACAGACTTTATGCGCGAGCAGAAGGAAACTCTGCTGAGCATTTCGTCGACGGCCGATAAAAACGCAGGTCAAACTGCAGCGGCCATGGCGGGTTTGCAGCCCCAGAAATCCAAAGATGAGATTCTGGGTGACATCCTAAAAGATCTAAGCAACGAAGCGGCATAAGTAGAAAAATGGCAAAAGATACACAATCACGCTTTGTTTCACCGAAGACATGGGAACGTATCGAGCAGTGGTCCCGCCGTAAGCCTGTTTTCGCCCTGATGGGCGAATTCAGTGCCGGTAAGTCTACGTTGATGAATTTTCTGCTACGAACGCAGACCTTGCCCACGCAGGTTACCGCAACCCAACTGCCGCCAGTCTGGTTCAGCTGGGGTGATCGCTCACCCTATATCAAGCGCCATGACGGCTCGGTCGAGGTTATCGAACTGGACGATCTGGAATCCGTGGGCGTCAACGACGCGCAATTCATTCGGGTATTTCTGAAAGCCGATATTCTTGAGGCCGTCGATCTGATTGACACGCCCGGTATCTCGGATCCTAAAATCTCGACGGATGTCTGGCAACGGGCCGTCGGTCAGGCCAATGGGGTATTGTGGTGTACACACGCGACCCAAGCCTGGCGCGAGACTGAGCGTGCGACATGGGTATCACTGCCTGAACGTTTGCAAAACAACTCGCTGCTTTTGATCACTCGCGCGGACGCGCTGAACCTCAAGGACCGTCAAAAGGTTTTGCGTCGCGTGAATCGTGAGGCAGGTCACCTGTTCAATCGTTCTATTCTGTTTTCCGCTCGGGATGCGATTGTTGCCCGCGACAAAACCGGTGATGCTGAGATGTGGTCTCGCAGCGGTGGCGGAAAGATGATCGACAGCTTCCTGGAGATCACTGAGCAGATTATGGACAAACGTGCCGATCAGCTGGCCCGGTATCAGATCGACAAAAGCCCCTCGGACGCATCCAAGGTGCAGCCGGTGCGCCCGGCTCGGAAATCCGACAGCGAGACTCAGGCCGAAGCCGCACCTTTAAGGTTGGTCAACCCTGTGGAAGAAGAAGCGCGGCCCGAGCACGATGGCGCCGCGGTCGTCACCAGCTTTCCCGTCCGCCCCGCCCGTGTAGAGCGGCGCTCGGATGAAGCTGAACGGGTGCGGATCAATGCGGAAGAGGCCGAGCGTCTGCGCGCTGAAATGGTCTCGGACCCAGAACCGACATCAGCGGAACCCGACACAAGTGATGATCTGCGCGCTTTCTTCAAGGACACGTCTAACGATCCGTTGGAGCTGACCAATGTCGCCGGACTTGACGGCAGCGTTGATGAATTTGACTTGTCAGATGGTACCGACCTTGATGACGAGCTTGAGGATTTGGCCGACAACAGCATCGAAGTTGAAGAGACCGGTGGTGCAGCCCTTGAGATTGAGGCCTCCGAGGATGTCCTTGCATCTCTTAACACGACTCTGCGGGACGCACCGTCTAACACGCAACCTGCGGAAGACGCGGTCGACGAGTCTGATAACTCCGAAGATCGTGGAATTGAGGTTTCGGTTTCTTCCATTGCGGCGTTGATGGCAGCGCAGCCCAACGGCAGTGCCGACGATTATGAACCAGAACCCGAGACCAGCGGGCTGATCGAAGCTGCTCTGACCGATCAGGTGGATGCCATCGAGCCTAACATCTCAGTACTCGGAGAACGGCCTGAGGATGCGGATGGCTCGCCCTTGAGTGCATCGGATATGTGGCGTGAAATTGCGGACAGCGAAGATCTGCCTGACGATGCGGATGGCCTGAAGAACGTGTTCAAGGCGTTTTTGGCAGAGTTTGACCAAATCGCCATAGAAAAAAGTGAAAAGCACTCAAAGGAGACATTGCAATCCATTCCGAAAGCAAAGGAAAACAGCGCTGCAGAATGGCACGTGTTGTAGTGTCACCAGAATCGATATGACCGGCAACCTTCAATTGAAAACAATAACTTAGATGTCCATCCAAAACGCCTTAAGCACAGCGATCGAAACAATACCCGACTGCATTGCAGCCGGGTATATCGATATGGAAACCGGGATGCTGCTGGGGAGCAGCGTTTCGGAACCGGAATGCACGGAATCTTTGGACAATTTGTCGATTGCGGTTGCTAATCTCTTTCAAGGACGCGGGGTTGCCGCGTTTGAGGCGTTGTTGCGTGACGCTGGTGGCGATGATGAGGCGCAGAACACAGGATTTGGGGAAATCGCCGTGTTTTCAAAAGATCGTCTGAACATTTTCTTGCGGACGAAAGAATATCCGGACCATGTGGTCTGCTACATTTGCCGCAATAGCGCAAATGTCGGTTTGGCATTGACAAAATCACATCTCAGCCTGGGGTCGGTTGCGGCCGCAGTTTGAACGGGACCAGAGGGGGTCACGGTATGATGGACACAGACATTCTGGACATGCTTGAGGATATCGGGCGGTCCTCGGTTGCGCGGTTGTCACCTGCTGTGACAATTGCAGCGGACTCGGCTGCGGCACGGCGCGCGGCAGTCTTGCGCAGCATTCGCGGCACTATTCTGCCCCGTCGGCTGGACTTCACGGCCGCCAATGGGATGTGTCTGGCGATCGAGGTGAATAGTTCGCGGGTCACGGATATCTTCCAGGTGCCGAGCGGACCAACGCCGGATTTCGAAACGGAAAGTCGCGGCGAACTGGTCGAAAAGCTGGCTCAGTTGGTGTCAGAGATTGCAACCGCCCCTACCCCGCTTGAGCTGAAGTCAGGTAAACCGGACTCGGATCTCGAGGCGGATGATGTGGGTTTGACTTATAGTGAAATCGAGAGCGCTTGCGCTGCCATTGACTTGTCCACAGAACCGATTGTGTCCGTTGTGCCGGATTTAGAACCGTCGACAGACGACGACCCTGCACTTGCAATGAATGTTGATCCTTCAACAGAGCTTGCGCAGCGCTTTTTTGACGGTGCGGGCCGCTTTGCATCTGGCCGCGTGTTGATCGACAGCGCGGACAAGACCGGCCTGGCCTACGAAGGGTCTTGCCAGCCGTCGCAAGGCATGCATCCCGGTCCGGACGTTTTGGCCCGTTTTGCAACCGATCTTGCGGGTTGGGATAACGATACCCAGGACGAGTTCGACGGTCCCCAACTTATCGTCATACGGCCGTCTGGCGGGAAAGGCGCTGGACTGGCAGTGCTGAGCGATAGTGGTCAAATAGCTGTTGCCGCCCACGACGCGCGTAAGCTGGGGGCAGTTGTTAATCTGTGGACTTCTTTACAGGGGACTAAGGAATGATTGTCCCTGTAGGATTCAAATTTTCGATTAATTCAATCCTTTTTTGTGTGACCAAGGTAGTGAGTAATGAGTGAAACAAATCGCCGCGAGCTTATACGCATCGCAGAAGATATGCATGAAACCAGCAATGATGAAACGCGCCATTTCATTTCGCGTATCATCGGAGATCTGGCAAGCCTGAAGCCGTCAATCGCTTTTGTGGGGCAGATCAAGGCTGGGAAATCCCGTTTGATCAACGGGTTTACCGGGCAGGCTGAATACCTGCCGTCGGACGTCAACCCATGGACCACGGTAATCACCGACATGCATTTCGGGCATCCCTCTGGTCGGACTGAGGGGGCCGAGTTCCATTTCTTTGACAATCACCAGTGGCAATCTCTGATCGCCGAAGGTGAAGAGCTGCGCAATATGTTCCCCGATGACGAGGACAGCTATAAGCGCGAGATGATCGAAGAGCAGGTCGAAGCTATGAAGACCCGGGCGCGCCTGCGTTTGGGCGACAGCTATGAGCAGCTGTTGGGGCAACATCACGATCTTGAAGAACTGAACTCGGACGATCTTGCGCGCTATGTGTGCGCAGGGGATGATCCTGGCGAAGATGGCAACGTAGATCCAGGCAGTGATCGTGGACTGTACAGCGATATTACCCGCAAGGCCGAAGTTTATTTCGACATCGGGCATTTCCCGTTTCCTCTAACCGTTACGGACACTCCTGGGGTCAATGACCCCCTGCTGATCCGCGAAGAGATTTCGCGCCAATACCTGAAGGAATCAGATTTCTTCGTGGTGGTTCTGTCCGCACATCAGGCATTGTCGCGCGCGGATCTAAAACTGTTCCGGCTGATGCAAGCGCTTGAGCTTGGTCAGATCGTTGTTTTCATCAACCGCGTTGATGAGTTGGGCGGCGGCCCCGAGGACGCGGCCAAAGTGCGTTTGGATGTTCTGGACGGGTTGGAAAAGGCCCTCGGCAATGCGGACATCGACGTTCTGATGGGCAGCGCTCAATGGGCGCATTATGCGCTGACCGGTGATGAAACCGGTGTGAACCATGACGATGTTTTGGCGTGGCTGCGCGCGCATCCGGAACAGATGAAGCAATACCTGAACGGCGTGGCCGAGATCAAACAAGGCCCTGGCCCCATCAGTCGCGAGGCTGTTTTGCGTTTTGCCGCAATGATTGCTTCAGGTCTGCCAGATCTACGCAGGCATGTTACCAAGGCTTTGACAAACGGGCCCATTGACGAACAGCTTCGGATGGCCTGGCAGCATCTTGACAGTTTCGCACGCGGTGAGCTTGAGCGGTCTCAGGTTCATCTGCGGGCGCTACAAGATGAAAATAGTTCCGATGCGCGCAGCGCAGGTGACAGTGACAAATCCTTTGGTGAGCTGCGCAAACTGATAGCAGATAAGACACAGGAAATCACTCGGGACATGGATGATGTCCTTTCCAATCTACGTGGCGTGATGGATGATACAGTTGCTGAATCCGTCTCGGGCGTAGTGCGTGGGCCCAACGGTCAATCACCCCTGCTGGCCAAAGGTGGTGCGACCGAGTTGAACTTTACCCCTTTGCGCGAACACATGCGGGAACTGGTACAAGGCGCTTCTCAAGTAGTGCGCCAGCGCATGCTGAGTGAGCTTTATGCGGTCGACATGCAATGCAACGCAGCTTTGCGCGCTTTGCCGGGCTGGCAAGAACCGGTCGACAATCGCATGAACACCAGCGCTGTTCGGTGGTTCCGACCTGACACCACTGCGCTCACCCGTGGAATTACGGTTGAATTGCGTGTAAACTGGTTGTCGCGTCTGATCTCGCGCAACAGCGTTGTAACACGAGCGGAACGGATGATTGTGCAAGAGTTCGAGTTGATTGGTGACGATTTGATCGACACCACGCGTGACAACTTGCTGGAACGGTTAAATACAGTTTTGGATCATTATGTGGCCCTGTTGGCGGGTCATTTCGAACACCGCTCGGGCGCGGGTGAATTGAATGCTCAGGCCGAAGCACAAGTTGCATTCGACCGAGCGCGCCGCATTGCTTCGGACCTTGAAAGTGTCTTTGGAACCGGCCATGCGGACGAACGACAAGCAGAGGCAGCGGAATGATAGAATTTCCCGGAACCGAACAGGAAGTGCGCCAACTGGAGCGTTTTCTGACCGCGACTGAAAAACTGTCGTCTGATGACAAGTTGGAGGACATGCGCGCGCGGGCTTTGGCCCACGCCGAGCGGTTGTCCAATGCGGTCAATATCGGGTTTGCCGGGGAGTTTGGTGCAGGTAAATCAAGCCTTGCTAACATGCTGGCCGGTGCAGATATTCTTCCCACCGGTCCTCAGCATCTGAAACTGCCACTTGTCATTGTGGCCTTCGCGGAAACGCCCGAGACGACCGTGGGTTGGTGGGACAAAGAACCCAAGACCTACTCTGGAATAGCACTGGAAAAAGCCGCGGCGGATGAGCCGGATTTTATTTCGGTGGGGATCAACACGCCTGCACTGAAGGAAATCTCACTGTTTGACCTTCCCGGCTCAGGTGCTTTGGACGATACCTATAAAAAGACCCTGGACTTGCTGAAGTTCGTCGACTGCGCAATCTGGTGTTCAAACGGGACAAACGCATGGCGTGAGACAGAGCGCTACTTGTGGTCCAAAGTGCCACCTGAATTGCGCGCCAACAGTCTGCTGGCTGTGACTCACGCTGATCTGCCGCACGTGCAAGGATCATTGGACCGCGTTTTGTCTCGGCTTAACAAAGAAAAGGACGGGATGTTCTGCGAAGTAGTTCCGATCGGCACTCCTTTGGCAGTGAAGGCCATGGCTCAGGAGCCGGAGCCTGATTTTACCTTGTGGGAGACGTGCGGTGGTCAGAACCTTGCCGAACAAGTTCTGAACGTAGCGTCCAGCCGACGTCGCAGCGATCTGGACGCGGCTCGAAAGGACTTGCAACAGGAATTTCTGCCATTCCTCGAAGCGCTCCAGGGACCGGACTCAGAACCGACACCTCCCGATGCAGCAGCGATGCAATCCACGCTGGGCTCTGCCCTACCGCCTTTGAACAACCCCATTCTCGAAGACTGGCTGGCGGCAATTGCAAGCATCTATGAGGATCTGCGCGAGTCCTCGGATATAGAGCCAGTTTCGTTCCTGCAAAGTTGCCAGGAAATCGTCGAAGACTTTGCAGAAAGACTGGAGCAAGGTGGCGAGATTGACCCGGATGCAGACTGGATTCCAGCAGAGTTTGAAAAGGCCACCGACCTGCTTTTGCTGTTGCAGTTCGAAAGTGGCGATGCGCCCCTGAAGGACGCAATCAGCATATTGGTGCAGCTGGGTGACAACCTTGCATGGGCTGGTAGCACGGTCGCCGCAGCTCAATCCAAAACCGGGACCTGATAATCTCTCGTTAAGATTGAGTGCAGTTTAGCGATTCGAAGGGCCAAGGAATCGGCCCTTTATTGTTTCGAATTCGTAGACCAACCTGCGTTTTTAGGGGTGTGCGTTTTCATTACCTCTACCCAATTTATCAATATGCAGTGTTAAGGGCGCGTGGGAAACTACATGTGCTATGATCAAGAGAACGATCCATAGTGAAGCCATCAGGCGGCCCCAATAAAGTCAAATTTGAAACGTCTAACCGTTCTTAAGTGTCCTGCGGTTGTTTTTGGTTGTGAGTTCGTGGGCTGTTGGCCCTGTTAAATTTAGCCGCAAAAAACGAGTAGAACGGGCGGATTAAAATGAGCCACAACCAGGCTGTCGGTGCAACGCACGACGAACCAAAAATCGAAGGATTGCAACCGGGCGCAAAACTACTGCGCGGTCAGTATGAGATCCTCCGCTTTCTGAGCAACGGAGGATTCGGCATCACCTATCTTGCGCGCGACAGCCTGGAGCGCGACGTGGTGATCAAGGAATGCTTCCCCGGTGCCTTGTGTCGTCGCAATGGCGATCTCGTTGAACCCAACGATCCGTCCTACAAGGAAGACCTGCGCGCCATCATTGATCTGTTTATTCAGGAAGCCCGCAATCATGCGCGGCTGGTGCACCCGAATATCGTCGATGTTCATCAGGTGTTTGAAGACAACGACACCGCCTATATCGCGATGGACTTGATCCGCGGTTGCGATCTTCTGGATTATGTTGAGAATCCTGAAAACGATGCAGGCCCTGACTTTATCGTGCAAGTCACGGAAAAGATGTTGTCGGCGGTTTCGTTCATCCACCAAAGCGGGATGTTGCATCGTGACATTTCGCCGGACAACATCCTGATCGACGAGAACGACGACCCTGTCCTGATCGACTTTGGTGCGGCGCGTGAGCAGGCGGCCAACAAATCTGCGGCTCTGCTGACCCTGCGTGTCATCAAAGACGGGTATTCCCCACACGAGTTTTATGTCCGGGGTGCGGAACAGGGGCCAAGCAGTGATCTCTATGTTCTGGCGGCAACGTTGTACCACGCCATTAGTGGCGAACGCCCGGTCGACGGCCAAAGCCGGTTGAATGCCTTCAACAACGGGCAGGATGATCCGTACACCCCGCTTGCGGGCCGCTTCGAAGGATATCCTGAAGGGTTCCTCGAGGCGATTGACAAGGCCATGGAAGTTCACACCACAGATCGTTTGCAGACTGCGCTGGATTGGTTGCGCATGTTCCGCGGTCCGGGCGTGATGTTTGATACATTTGCCTATCGCCCTGTCTCGGTGATTGTGGGCATGGACCGCAAGGACAAAGAAGAAGAAAAGGCACGGATCAAGGCCGAAAGCGAAAACGCCGAGGCCGTTGTGACCGCACTTTTGGCGGGCAACCCGGATATTGTTGTTGGAAACGATGACAAAAGGAACGAAGACCTGGCCAAGATCGTCGCGAAGGAAGAAGCTCCTGTCGCCGTCGATACTGTGGTTCAAAGCGGTTCTGGCGGCAGTGGTAAGCTGATTGCCGGCGCGGCTGTGGTTGCAGTCGCATTGGCGGCTGGCGGTTACTTTGCAATGTCTGGCAACAAAACCGAAGAACAGGTTGAAGCACCAGCTACGCAAACCGCGGCAGAGGTGGAAACGGCAGATGTCCCGGCAACAGCGGCAGAAGCACCAAGCTCTGTTTCGGAAGAACAGGAAACCGAAGTCGCCTCCGCGCCGTCGCCTGATCCAACACCAGTCGCAGAAGAGCCTGTCGAGCAGGTACAAACTGAGCCTGCAGAGACTGCTGTGGCAGAAACTGCGACTGCAACCCCAGAGCCCACAGCCCCTGAAGTGGCCAAGGCTGAGGCGCAGGACCCTGCGGTTACAGAATTTGAACCCGAGGTCGCCACGTCAAGTGCCGTTCCGGCAGAGCAACAGGTGTCCTTTGCGCATTGGGATGTGGAAATCCCCTTCCAGACATCTCGTCGCCGCGCCTCAACCGGTGCGACCATCGCTATAACTGGTCTCGATCCCAATCAGGACATGAGTGTGATCGGCGAATGGGTGCAACGCGGTGCCGTGATCTTTACTTTGAACGGAAAGCCGATACGCGAGGATGCTTCTCTTGCAGCACAGGTTCTGGACAAGCTGAGCGTTGATCCCGACGGTTATACCCGCGTCGCGGCCCGCTATCGTCCAATTGGTCAGACCCGGGCGCAAAACGGTCTGCTTGCCTTGCCTGTTGAGCGTTCTGTCGGACTTAAGAACGGATTTACCTTTACTGTCAGCAGTTCTGGCAGTGAGGGCTGGCAAACCAAGGTGGACGCGACCCCATTCAGTGACGCAGGCGGTCTGCAGCGTGGCGATGTGCTTCTGAGCGAAAGCCAGTCGGGGATTGCCTTGGGCGGGTCGGAAAGCCTGGATGCCATGCTTGCAGAACTCGTCTCTGAGGGCCGACCCGAAGCGAAATTGACCGTCCTGCGTAACGGTGCTGAAGCCGCTGCAACCATGCAGCTTGCACAGGAGTAATCTGACCGGTTCGTTTGTGATCTGCCAGCGTGTGTTTGCTGAGGGTGGCATCCAGTTTGTCACCCCGGCGGGAACCGGCCCGCCGCAGAATGTACCAGTTTCCTTGAGTATCCAATGAGTGTCTCTGCGCTTTTGCGCGCGGGATAAGTAGCAGCTTACGGCACAAGATATTCGTGCCGCCAAATCGAAGGTGTCGACACCATGTTCAAATACAAAAGCCCTCTGAGCCGGCTTCTAGAAGGTGCCGGCAAATCCAAAGAAGAAGACGTTGCAGAAAACTCAGACGCGGTTGAAACCCCTGCGGTCGAAGAAGAAAAGCAAGAGCCGATTGCAGACTTCAATGCTCTGCGTGCGGCGCTGGCTGGCGGCAACATGACATCCGAGTCTTACGAGGAAACGGATGAGCTGATCCCCGAAGAGAAGATGCCTGAATTCGACGAGGTCGCGACCGAAGAGACTGTCGAGGACTCCATTTTCGTCGAAGATACCGCAATCGAACACGACGCGCCGGAAGAGTTGCTGACGGCTGAGCCTTTGGAAGAAGAGGCAGCCCTCGAAGACGAACACATCATCACTTTGCATGTTGCCGAGGACCCAGCACCGACACCGGTGGAAGAGGTTTCGGAAAACGTCGCACCCGAAGCGGTTGAATCGCCAGTTGCCGAAGCTGCGCAAGATGATCCAGCCGAAGTCGCGGAGGCCCCGGCCGAAGTTTCAGAGGCTTTGGTTGAGGTTGCAGAGGCTCCGGTTCAGGAAGTGGAAAAGGTTGAACCAGCGATTGAACCGGTTGCCGAGCCCGCACCTGCCCCTGCACCAGCGGAAGATCGCCGCTCGCGTGTCAAAACAACTTTCCTGGGTTTCGAACGTGCAGACACCCATGTGCAAGAGTTGATCGAAACCGCAGAACCCGTCGCCAAAACTGAGGCAGCGCAAGAGACATTCCCAGTCGGCTGGCTGGTTGTCACCGCGGGGCCAGGTCGGGGTGCCAGCATCACTTTGACAGAAGGCCTGATGCAGATCGGTCGTAACGATGATCAGGCTATTCAGCTGGATTTCGGCGACACAGGCATCTCGCGTTCAAACCATGCGGTTATTGCCTATGATCCGGAAGATCGTAAGTGCTACTTGGGTCACGGCGGCAAGGCCAACCTTGTGCGCTTGAACGGCAAGCCCGTACTCAGCACCGTGGCATTGTCCAGCGGGGATCTGATCCGAATTAGTGAAACATCCATCCGGTTTACGGCCTTCTGCGACGAAGGTTTTGATTGGCGGGATTCCTGATAGATGCTGGCGACTCCGGCATATGATGTGGCGCTGATCCTGCACCAGGGTCAGCGAGAGACGCAGGAAGACGCCATTGCTGCGCGCATGTTCGACGCGTCGGATGCGGGCTATGTCGTGATTGCAGACGGTATGGGTGGTCACGATGCAGGCGAAGTCGCTTCTGAGCTGGTGATTTCGGCTTGGCGTGAAGCCCTGGACCCCGAACTTGAAGCGGAAACCCTGAATGAGGGATCCATAGTTGATGCCCTTCCTTTGGCAGCCATGCAAGCAAACGCTGCTATTGCTAACCATAACGAGGCGCAAGAACAGGGTTTCAACATGGGTTCGACCATGTTGGGTGTTCTTCTTTTGGGGCGTCGCGTGTTCTGGATCTCCATCGGGGACAGCCCTCTTTATCTGTTCCGCGAAGGCGCTTTGTCTCAGGTAAATGAAGACCACTCTATGGCGCCCGTGATCGACGCGAAACTCGCTGCGGGAGAGATCACTGAATCAGAGGCACAGGATATGGATCGCAACCAGCTGACCTCGGTCATAATGGGGGGCGCCATTCCCAAAGTGGATTGCCCCGAGCAACCCATTCTCGTGACACCGGACGATATCCTGATCCTTGGCAGTGACGGTTTGCAATATCTAAGCGATGCCGAAATTCAATCGGTTCTGAGCAAGCACAAACAATCGCTGGCGCAGGAAATCGCCGAGGCGTTGCAATTGGCCGTTCAGGCCAAGGGTGACCCGGATCAGGACAATCTGTCCATCGCAGTCGCGAAACTCACAAGAACATAAACAGGCAAAGCAACAGGACTCATGAAAAAACACCTCATCATATCCAGCCTTGCTCTTGCTGCCGCCACCGGCGCAGCGTCGGCGCAAGAGGCTTGTACCAGCTATGAAATCCAACGCGGGGACAGCCTGCGCGAGTTAGCCATTGAAGTTTATTCGACCGAAGATTTTCGGATCATTTTCGATGCGAACCGGGATGTCATTGGCTCGAACCCAAACATCATCCGGGTGGGCGACGTACTTGAGCTACCGTGTCTTGAGGATATAGGTCGTGCACCTGTCCTTGCCGATACCGAGGCAGAACGCCTAGCCGCGGAAATGGCTGCAGAACTGGTAAAGGCCGCCGAAGAGCGCGCCGAAAAAGCCGTGGCCCAAGCAGAAGCCCGCGTGGCAGCAGCTGAAGCGGAAGCAAAGAAAACCAGTGAAGAAGCAGTTGTTGCAGCACGGGCCGCGGCCAAAGAAGAGATTGAGGCCGCCCGTTCTGAGGCAGCCGCTTTGATCCGGAATGCCGACACCGGCGAGCGTCCGGAAATCCGAGACCGGCAGCTTTTGCTGATCACGGGCGGGAACTATGCACCGTTCACCGATGAAGCGCTGCCCAACCGGGGTCTTTACACCAGCCTGGTGGAAACAGCCATGCTGCGTGCCGCACCGGAACAATCCTACAAGATCCAGTTTGTGAACGACTGGTCATCACATTTGGACCTGTTGATGCCCACGCTGGCTTTCGACGGCACTTTCCCCTGGTCGCGCCCAAACTGCGAAGAGGCAGAAGCCTTGTCCGAAAGCGATCGCACACGGTGTGAAACCTACAATTTCTCGAACCCGTTTTATGAAGTTGTGGACACATTCTTTGCGCTTGACGGATCGGGCTATGAACAAGCGTTCAGCTATGCGGACTTTGCAGGTACAACGATTTGCCGCCCGGAAGGCTGGTCAACATCCCACATGGATTCTGTCAGCCTATATGAACCGATCATCAAGCTTTTGCGCCCTGTTTCGCCCGATGATTGCTTTCACGCAGTAATAGAAGGTCGCGCGGACATCGTTGCAATCGAAGCGCATCTGGCGGTCGAGGCGATCTCGCGGCTGGGATACGAACACCGGATAATCGAAAACCCGAACCTGGCGGCAATCAAGTCACTTAACGTCATGACCCACAAAGATAATCCTGACGGGGAAGCGATCCTTGAGACGCTGAATCAGGGTCTGGCAATCATGCAGCAATCCGGAGAATGGCGCGACATCGTGTCGACCGCTCTGCGGCATCAAATGGAAAACGGATAAGGCCCCAACTGGCCTGGCAAAACTAAGTCTGGAGGACGTGGACATGTTTGAATTCAACCTTAAGAAAGTGGCGATGTCGGCGAGTGCCGTCACGGCTCTGAGTGCGGGTGCAGCAGCGGCGCAAGAAGCCTGTACAAATTACACCGTTGCAGATGGTGACACGATGGCGACCATTGCAATTGCAGCCTATGGCACCTCGAACTATCAGCCGATCTTCAACGCGAACCGCAACATCATCAACAACCCGAACGCACTTGAGCCCGGTTTGGTTTTGGCATTGCCTTGTGAAGATGGCAGCCTGCCAAACGGCCAATCCGCGCAGGAAATCATCGCAGCAGAAGAACAGCGGGCGGCCAGCGTCAAGCGTTCGAACGTCTACGCTCCGCCGATCAAGATGGTTGCCGGTAACGGCTGGGAACCGTTTACAACTGAGAATCTTAGCGGTGGCGGCATCATGACTCGTCTGGCTACCACTAGCCTCCAACGCGCGGGTAACCAACGCGATTATTCGGTCAGTTTTGTTGATGACTGGAGCTCGCACCTTGATACCCTGTTGCCACTTGGTGCGTTTGACATCTCTATCGCTTGGACTGTCCCGGATTGCACAAACCGTACATACGAATGGTCAGCCGAAACAACCGCGCGTTGTACCCAGTTTGTTGCGTCGGTGCCAGTCTACGACGTTGTCGGCGGCTTCTTTACTCTGCCGGAAAGCCAGTATGCAAGCGCTACGGATTTCAGCGATCTTGAAGGTTCCACCATCTGCCGGATGGCAGGTTGGAGCATGGTTGTTCTGGAAGAAGTCGGTTTGAACCGTGAGAATACAACTGTCGTCCAGCCGAATTCCGCGCGTGAATGCCTGGATGCGGTTTTGACCGGCACGGCTGATGTGGCCGCGTTCGAGGTTGATCTATTCGCATCCACGATGAACGATATGGGCTTGACCTCGTCTGATATCATTGAAAACCCATATGTTTCGACACTGTCGTCGATGAGTTTCCTGGCGCATCGTACAAACCCGTTCGCGCGCGAGTATATTGCGATGATGAACAAAGGCCTAAACGAAATGCGTGAGTCCGGTGAATGGTACGCGATTATTTCGGACTCGCTGCGTGAACAAAATGCAAAACTGAACGCAGCTTCGAACTGATCCCTCGGTTCAGCTGAAACTATGGGCCGGTCTACGCACCGGCCCTTTTTTCTTGCCTGAGCGTACATGATTTTGTCGTAGGACAAATTTTGGCCGTTTATCTGCTGCATAATCGCCTCATCAGCATTTCAGTCTAAGGCTGAAGCGCAATCATCAATCCCTTGATGGGATAGCAAGAGCATGGGTCACGCATGATACAAGGTGCCTTGGATCTCAGGAAAAGATCGGTGACACCGGTGAACAGACCGGACTTGGAAATTGCCGTGATCTTGCCATGCTATAACGAGGCGATTGCCATCGGCGAAACCGTCAAGCAGTTTCGCGCAGCCCTACCGGATGCAGTTATCTATGTCTTTGACAACAATTCTACGGACGACTCTGTCAGGATTGCAGAAGAAGCCGGTGCACTGGTCTTTTCAGAACCGTATCAGGGCAAAGGCAACGTTGTGCGCAGAATGTTTGCTGATGTTGACGCCGATGTCTATGTCATGGCGGATGGCGATGCGACTTACGACAGCTCGGCTGCACCGGAACTGATCAACCTTTTGGTGTCAAAGAACCTGGACATGGTTAACGGCGCGCGGGTGAACGACGAAACGGACGCATACCGCCCGGGCCACAAATTTGGAAACGCCGTGTTCAGCGGGCTCGTGAAGTTTTTCTTCAAAAGCAAAATCAACGATTTGCTGTCCGGCTACCGGGTATTCAGCAGACGGTTTGTGAAAAGTTTTCCTGCAGTTTCGAATGGCTTCGAGATTGAAACCGAGCTTACCGTGCATGCGATGCAGATGCGGATGCCGGTTGGTGAAGTTGAAACACACTATTTCTCACGGTTGCCGGACTCGAATTCCAAACTGGCCACTTTTTCGGACGGGTGGCGCATACTCAAGATGATTGGCCTGCTGATCAAAGACGAAAAACCAATCTCGTTTTTCCTGTCTTTGGCCTTGTTGGCATTTTTACCCTCGCTGTTGGTCTTTATTTCGGTTTTCCGCGAGTTTCTGGATACCGGTCTTGTTGACCGGATACCGTCGCTGGTTGTTGCCGTGTCGGGATTTGTCGCATCGATGTTGTTCATTGTTTGCGCCCTTATCATGCAGTCTCTTGCCCTTGCACGGCGAGAGGCGCGGCGTATGTCCTACTTGCAATATGAAGGTGTGGCCGCATCAGGTGCGAACAGGATGCAGTCTTCCCTTGTACAGCCGCAGGCACGCCGTTTCGGCTGAATTACAGCGCACTCCAAAACATTCCCTTGCTCAACCGACCGCGCACAGCCGCAGCTGACGCGAATCTGACAGGATTGGTTTGGTCAGGGTTAATCTCGAGATTTTGGGCTTTGAAAAGCAAAATGACCAGCACCCCAAATGCTGGTCATCTTCTGAGTGAGTGATAGAGCCCAAGGGGCCTCACCAGTGAAATTCTTTGTTATCACAGGTGTAACTTAGGCTCATTCCAGTTTCTATTGGGGGAATCCCGTAGGTGGATGAGGTATTCTTGTAACCATCTGAAATAATGTACTTAAAATCTCATACAGGAGTACTGTAATGCAGTTTCGTATTCGGTCCAGCACCGTAGATGAAGTCGTTGATCCTCTGCTTAAATCGGCACGTTTATCGATGACCTGTCGTCACAATAATTAAGGGGCCGCACTCTCTGCTGGCCCCTTTTCTTAGCTTACAGAGTAGATGCACGTGCATCTGCTCTGTCGGTACCGATTACCCGATGATCGCGTTCAGTGTCGCACTTGGACGCATTACAGCGGCCGTTTTGGCGGGATCGGTGTGGTAGTATCCGCCCAGATCCGCAGCAACACCCTGAGCCGCAGCCAGTTCCGACAAGATTTTTTCTTCCTTATCGGCTAGGTCTTTGGCCAGGGGCACAAACTCCGCCGCCAGATCAGCATCATCGGATTGCGCTGCCAGAGCTTCTGCCCAGTAGCGCGCGAACCAATAGTGGCTGTCACGGTTGTCCGGCTGGCCTACTTTGCGGCTGGGCGAGCGGTTGTTGTCCAGAATGCCCTGCGTTGCAGCTTCGGCAGCAGCACCCAGAACACCTGCCTTGGCGTTGCCTTTGCTGTCAGCAAGGAAGTTCAGAGATTCACCAAGCGCACAGAACTCACCCATCGAGTCCCAGCGCAGGTGGTTTTCCTCAACCAACTGCTGCACATGCTTCGGAGCGGACCCTCCTGCCCCGGTTTCAAACAATCCGCCGCCATTCATCAGTTTCACAATCGACAGCATCTTGGCCGAAGTACCCAGTTCGAGGATCGGGAACAGATCGGTCAGATAGTCCCGCAGCACGTTGCCGGTGATGGCAATCGAGTCGTTGCCAGCCGTGATGGTTTCCAGCGATTGACGGGTGGCTTCGCGCGGGGCCATGATCAGGAACTTGTCGGCAACGCCAGCGGCCTCGAGCGCCGGTTTGACGTATTTGATCAGTTCGGCATCATGGGCGCGGTTTGCATCCAGCCAGAAAATCGCCTCGGACCCGGTCAGGCGCTGACGGTCCATCGCCAGTTGGATCCAGTTCTCGATCGGTGCTTTCTTGACGGTGCAAGACCGCCAGATATCACCGGCCTCGACCTCGTGGCTATGCAACGTTTCACCATTCGCAAGAACGATGCGGATCGTACCATCGGCAGGGGCTTGGAACGTGGTCGGGTGCGAGCCATATTCTTCGGCCTTCTGTGCCATCAGGCCGACGTTAGCGACTGCACCTGCGGTCGCTGGGTTTAACGCGCCGTTGGCTTTGAAGAACTTGATGGTTTCGTCATAGACCGGCGCGTAGCAGCGGTCAGGGATCACACAATTGGTGTCACCCTTGGCGCCTGTCTCATCCCAACCCTTGCCGCCTGCACGGATCACGGCAGGCATAGAGGCGTCGATGATCACGTCTGAGGGCACGTGCAGGTTGGTGATACCACGATCCGAGTCGACCATGTACATCGACGGACGATCACCTTTGATCGCATCGATGGCGGCCATGACATCGGCGTTGTCTTTCACACGATCCAACAGGTCGCCCAGGCCCGAATTCGGGTTCACACCCAGTGCGTCCAATTCGGCACCAAATTGCTCAAACACCGGGGCCAGCCACGCTTTGACGGCATAGCCGAAGATGATCGGGTCGCTGACCTTCATCATCGTCGCCTTCATGTGCAGCGAGAACATGGTGCCGTCTTTCTTGGTGTCCTCGATAGCGTCGGCAAGGAAAGAAGACAAAGCCTTGACCGACATGAAGGTCGCGTCGGCCACAGTGCCTTCTTCCAGCGGCCAGGCGTCTTTCAGAACGGTGATGCTGCCGTCTTTGCCGACAAACTCGATATTTGCGTTGCCGGCCTGAGCAGCGGAAATGGTCGCGGACTTTTCGTTGGCATAAAAGTCGTTGCCGGTCATGGACGACACTTTGGTTTTGCTGTCCGAAGCCCATTCACCCATCGAATGGGGGTTCTTCTGGGCATAGTTCTTAACCGCACGCGCCGCTCGACGGTCGCTGTTGCCCTCTCGCAGAACCGGGTTCACGGCCGAGCCCTTGATCGCGTCATACCGCGCGCGGATTGCTTTTTCTTCTTCTGTGGCCGGTTCTTCAGGATAGGCAGGAATGTCATAGCCTTGCGACTGAAGCTCTTCGATGGCGGCAACCAGCTGCGGAACCGAGGCCGAGATATTCGGCAGCTTGATGACATTGGCATCCGGTGTTTTCACCAGGTCACCCAACGCGGCGAGATCATCGGTAATGCGCTGCGCATCTGTCAGCTTCTCAGGGAAAGTTGCCAGAATGCGCCCAGCCAGTGAAATGTCCTTGGTGCCAACGCTGACGCCCGCAGCAGATGCGAACTTGCGGATGATGGGCAGGAACGAGGCGCTGGCCAGCTCGGGCGCTTCGTCTACAATGGTATACAATATGTCGAAGTTCGATTTATCTGCCATATTCTTTTACCTTTTTTAAGCCTTTCGGGGCGTGCGATCTAAGAGTTAAGGGCCGCAAAAGCGCGGCGCGGGAGGGGCGCGATCACGATACCGCCCCTGGGTGACTCTGTTTTGACAGGGCTTCCCTTAAATCAGGTTTGGCTTGGAATCAATCGCCTACAGGCGCGCGTTTTGCCACGGGTCAGATTTGAGTGTCGTGAGTTTCGTACGGCAAAACGTTCCAAACGTTCGCCATTAGTTGCTCTGCTTTGAAGCACGCAACACTATTCAGCGGTACTTTGCGCATGCGCAACCAAACTCTCGGTCCAGGTCCAGCGGATTACCGAAACCTCTGCCCTGTTTCGGGGTCGAACACCATAGCGCGGTCAGGTTGGATCGAGATACCAATCCGTTCGCCTGTTTTGCTGCGTTGATCATCCCGTTCCTCGACAATCAGCTTGTCGCCATTTGGGGTGAGGAGATACGAGTAGGAAACGCCCCCAAGCGCTTCGGTCAGGTCCACGGTGCAAGTGTCTGCCGCGCGATCAATCTGAATATGTTCCGGGCGCATCCCCAAAGTAACTTTTACCTGTCCGGCCGGAATCGTTGCCGAAATCGGCAGCGGTTGCGCCAGTGCGGGATGTGTGACGTGCCCATCGGCATAGTCGCAGTCTAAAAAGTTCATCGCGGGTGAGCCAATGAAACCGGCCACAAATCGGTTGTCGGGATCGCGGTACAGATCCATCGGGGCACCCACCTGCTCGATTCGACCATCGCGCAGAACAACGATCTTGTCGGCCATGGTCATTGCTTCGACCTGATCGTGGGTCACATAGATCATGGTCGCGCCGATTTCCTGATGCAGACGCGCGATTTCGACCCGCATCTCGACCCGCAATTCGGCGTCGAGATTCGACAAAGGTTCATCGAACAGAAAAACCTCGGGCCCGCGAACAATGGCCCGACCGATTGCAACCCTCTGCCGTTGGCCCCCTGACAGAGCCTTGGGTTTGCGCTTGAGGTATTGATCCAGCTTCAGAATGTTCGATGCTTCCTGAACCTTCTTTTCAATCTCGGGTTTTGCAACACCGTTCATGCGCAGGCCGAACCCCATGTTTTCGGCGACCGTCATGTGCGGATAAAGCGCGTAGGTTTGAAACACCATCGCGACCCCACGTTTTGCAGGGTCCATATGCGTGACGTCCCGCGCACCTATGTGAATCTGACCTTCTGACGTTTCTTCAAGCCCGGCGATCATGCGCAGCAAGGTGGACTTGCCGCATCCAGAAGGGCCAACAAAGACGCAGAATTCACCGTCGTCGATCTGCAGGTCGATCCCGTGAATGACCTGTGTCTGACCATACCGCTTGATCGCCTGGTTCAGAGTTACTCCCGTCATGTCGCTTGCATCCTGTCATTGCTGTGGTTTGGGTCCGTTTCGGGAAAGCGCCATGCCTGCGCCTCGGCCCCGATCTGTTCGGCCACGCGGCGTAGACGCGGCACCCAGGCTTCGAGTTGTTTGAAATCCATCCGTTCCGTCGAGCCTGTCACGGAAATCGCGCCCAGCATTCGACTGTTGGACGTCAGAACCGGGCAGGCGATACAGATGATACCGGGTTCGTGTTCTTCATCATCAACAGCGAACCCGCGGTTGCGTATCCGTTCGAGGTCGTCGCGCAGCGCCTGTTCCGAGGTGAGGGTCTTGTCAGTGAAGCGGTGATAGCTTTGTTGGGAAAGGACCCTGTTCAGCGCCTCCTCCCCCAAAAACGCCATCATCGCCTTGCCAACCCCGGTGCAGTAGGCGGGCCCGACTTTGCCGGCTTGCGAATACATCTCAATGGGCTGCGCAGCGTTGCGTTTGTCGACGTACAGAACCTGGCCTGAGTCGAGCTGCGCCAAATGTACAGTTTCACCTGTTTCCCGGCTCAACGCGTCAAGGAATGGGCGTGCTATTGGGGCCAGAGAGCTTTGAGTCCACGCGGCATGGGCAAGGCGAACCAACCTCATACCAGGCGCATAGGTTTGTCTGTCCGGGTCGTAAGACAACATTCCCTGATTCGTCAGGGATTGAAGGAACCGGTAGAGCGTTGCCTTGGGAAAGGCACTGCTGTCCAGCAGTTCAGAAAACCGCACAGGGCGTTGAAATGCCGCGACGTGATCCAGCACGTCACATGCTTTGCCTATGGTTCCATCACCTGACACGGGCTTGCATTCTCCTCCGTTTTCCATCGCTTCCTCTCGATGGGTCTTGACAAGACTAACCGAGTCGATGTGTAGTTTTCAATATATAAAACTTGGTTTCAATATTTGGAACCTCACATGGGAGCAACAGGGAGGAGACCATGTATTCCACTTTCAAGCGCACAACGGCTGCGCTGGCGCTTGGCGTCGCAATGGCGGCGCCAGCAGCTGCGGAACTGACCGGAGAGCTGCGCATTTTCCTGGACACGTCAAACCCGGCGCCGCGTGCGACGATGGAAGCGATGATCGAGCGGTTTGCGGAACAGCATCCAGGTTTGGAAATCGAAACCACCGTGATCGACCGCGAAGCTTATAAAACGCAGATTCGCAATTTCCTCACGGCCGATACTCCGGACGTGGCCACTTGGTACGCAGCCAATCGCATGAAGCCGTATGTTGAGGCAGGCCTGTTTGAAGACGTATCAGACCTGTGGGCCGAGCCTGAAATTGCCGAGAACCTGGCTTCGACCAAAGGCGCGATGACCATCGATGGCAAGCAGTGGGGTGTGCCGTACACCTACTATCAGTGGGGCGTTTACTATCGCAAAGACATCTTTGATGAGCTGGGCCTGAGCGAACCGACGACTTGGGAAGAAGAACTGTCCAACTGCCAGAAGATCGTCGATTCAGGTCGCGCCTGCTATACCATCGGCACCAAGTTCCTGTGGACCGCCGGTGGCTGGTTCGACTACCTGAACATGCGCACCAACGGGTTTGACTTCCACAACCAACTCGCCAATGGCGAAATCAGCTGGGAAGATGATCGAGTCAAACAGACCTTCGCCAACTGGAAACAGCTGATCGACATGGGTGCGTTCATCGACAACCATCAGACCTATAGCTGGCAAGAGGCCCTGCCCTTTATGGTCAATGGCGAAGCCGCTGCTTACCTGATGGGCAACTTCGCCGTTGCGCCGTTGCGTGATGCCGGTCTGACGGATGATCAGCTGGACTTCTACCAGTTCGTTTCGATCAATCCCGACGTCGAATTGGCCGAAGACGCTCCGACAGACACGTTCCACATCCCGGCCAATGCGTCCAACAAAGAAGCCGCGCGTGAGTTCCTGCGCTTTGTGGTTTCGGCAGACGAGCAAACCGAGATCAACAATGGTGCAAACCTAGGTCAGCTGCCTGTGAACGCGCAGTCTTCGGTGGATGACGACAAGTTCCTGCAGCAGGGCTTCCAAATGCTGTCATCAAACAGCCCCGGCGGTGTCGCTCAATTCTGGGACCGCGATGCTCCGGCTGAAATGGCCAAAGTTTCGATGGAAGGTTTCCAGGAATTTATGGTCAAGCCGGACAATGCTGATCGTATTCTGGCGAAACTGGAACGCGCCCGTCAGCGCATCTACGACAACTAAGCGGATCGGGCCGGGCTAATTGCCCGGCCTACCTATCCCCTGAAATGTAGGACGGACTTCAGCCCGCCACCCCTTATCACCCGGAACACCGTCATGACCGTTGCCGCCGACATCCCAGAACAAGAAAGCTGGTTTCACCGCAACCAGCAGCGAATTGCGCCGTGGTTGTTCCTGGCGCCGGGTCTGCTGTTCTTCATGGTCTATGTGATCATCCCGGTATTCCAATCCTTCAACCTGTCCCTTTACGAATGGGACGGTTTGGGCGCAGCCGAATATGTCGGGTTCCGGAATTACGAAGACCTGTATTGGGAATGGGTGGATCGGGATGCTTTTTTCATCTCGTTGAAAAACAACCTGATCTGGCTGATCCTTTATCTTCTGGCGATTCCGGCGGGCCTGTTCATCGCATTATTCCTGAACCAGACGGTTTGGGGCATCCGCCTGTACAAATCCCTGTTCTTCTTCCCGTTCGTAATCTCTCAGGTGGTCGTGGGCCTTGTATTTACGTGGTTTTATGACCCGACCTTCGGGCTCTTGAACGAATTCCTTGGTTTCTTAGGCCTTGGCCCGCTGAATGTGCTGGGCGACGAACGGTTCGTCACCTATGGCATCATCTTCGCCGGTCTTTGGCCGCAAACCGCATATTGCATGATACTGTATCTGACGGGCTTGAACGCTGTGGATCCGGAACAGATTGAGGCCGGGCGATTGGACGGTGCAAAAGGGTGGAGAATGCTGTGGCACATCATCCTGCCACAACTACGCCCCGCCACCTTCATCGCATTTGTTGTTACAATCATCGGCGCTTTGCGCAGCTTCGACCTGATCTCGATCATGACCCAAGGCGGACCCTTCGGATCATCTAGGGTGCTGGCCTACTACATGTTCGAGGTTGCCCTGTCCGAATACGGCTTCCGCATGGGATATGGCGCTGCAATCGCAGTGATCCTGTTCCTCATCATGCTCTGCTTCATCGCCTACTTCCTGTGGTCGATGTACCGCGAAGAAAAGGGGCACTGAGATGTTTCCCAAACCCATCGAAAAACAACCCCGAGCGGCGCAGATCACCTATCAGGCCATGCTGCCGCTGGCCTTGTTGCTATGGCTGGGTCCACTGCTGGCGGTTGCCCTGTTTTCGGTCAAGCCCGCCGCGGATTTCACAAACGCCAATTACTGGGGATTGCCATCAAGCTTTGAAGGTGCGTTCAACTATGGGCAGGTATTCTTCAACTCGGACATGCCGCGCTATCTGTTGAACTCGTTCATGATCACCATCCCAACTGTGATCGGAGCCGTCGCGCTTAGCTGCATGACCGGGTTCGCGTTGGGGATCTACAAGTTCAAATCGAACCTCTGGATCTTTTTCATGTTTGTCGCGGGCAACTTCGTACCCTTCCAGATTCTGATGGTACCCGTACGCGACCTCACCCTTGAACTTGGTCTCTACAACACAAAAACCGGCCTTGTCCTGTTCCACATCGCGTTCCAGACCGGGTTCTGCACCCTGTTCATGCGGAACTTCATTCGCGCCCTGCCCTTCGAGTTGATCGAAGCTGCTCGGGTGGAAGGCATTAGCGAATGGCGAATATTCTGGTACGTCGTGCTGCCATTGATGAAACCGGCAATTGCAGCGCTTAGCGTGCTGATTTTTACCTTTATCTGGAACGACTATTTTTGGGCCGTCGTGCTGACCCAAGGCGCTGAAAGCCAGCCTGTCACCGCAGGAATCACCAGCTTTAACGCGCAGTTCAGGGCAGCCTATCAGTTAATGAGTGCAGGCTCGATCGTTGCAGCTTTACCGCCGGTTGCCATGTTCTTCTTGATGCAGAAACACTTTATCGCGGGCCTGACCCTCGGTGCCGTAAAATAACGTCAAACCAAGAGTTTGTAAGATGACAAAGATCACCTTTATCGGGGCTGGTTCCACGATCTTCATGCAGAACATCGTAGGTGACGCCCTGCTGACCCCTGCATTGGCCAACAGCCAATTTGCACTGATGGACATAGACCCCGAGCGGCTTGCCGAAAGCGAAGCTGTAGCTCGCGCTATGATCCAGTCGGTCGGTACAGGGGCGACGGTTACAACCCATACTGACCGCCGCGCTGCGTTGGATGGCGCAGATTTTGTCATTACCGCCTTTCAGGTCGGGGGGTATGAGCCCTGCACTGTCACCGATTTCGAAATCCCCAAGCAATATGGCCTGCGCCAGACCATTGCCGACACGCTGGGCGTCGGTGGCATCATGCGCGGTCTGCGCACGGTTCCTGTGTTATGGGACGTAGCACGGGACATGATGCAGCTCTGTCCCAACGCAACACTGCTACAATACGTAAACCCGATGGCGATCAACACCTGGGCCTTGGCCGAGCAATTCCCCAGCCTAAAACATGTTGGTTTGTGCCATTCGGTTCAGAACACGGTCGAGGAACTAGCTCATGATCTGGACCTGCGCAAAGAGGACATCCACTACAAGGTTGCGGGCGTCAATCATGTGGCCTTCTTCCTGAAACTTGAACATCAAAACAGCGATCTCTACCCCGCTTTGAGGCAGGGGTATGCCAATGGCCAAATCCCAAAACCACCCCTGCTGATGCCGCGCTGCCCCAACAAAGTGCGTTACGAAGTAATGGACCACCTGGGCTATTTCTGCACTGAAAGCTCGGAACATCTGGCGGAATACGTCCCGTGGTTCATCAAGGACGGACGCCAGGATCTGATCGAACAGTTTTCGATCCCGCTGGACGAGTACCCAACCCGTTGTGTCGAACAGGTCGCTAACTGGAAAGAACAGGCCAAGACGTTGACCGACGGCCGCGACATTGAAGTCATTCGAAGCCACGAATTCGCGGCCGACCTGATGAACGCCATCGTCACGGATACGCCCTATACAGCCTACGGCAACTTGCCCAACACCGGTCAAATTCCCCAACTTCCACTGGGTGCCGCTGTCGAAACGCCTTGCCTGGTTGACAGTAATGGTGTCCAGCCTTCGGTTGTCACGGACATCCCGCCCCAATTGATCGCGTTGATGCGCAGCCAAATCAATGTGCAGGAACTGACGGTCCGCGCATTGGTCGATCAGAACCCCGAATACATCTATCACGCCGCGATGATGGATCCACACACCGCTGCCGAATTGGACCTTCGTCAAATCCGCAGCCTGGTGAGCGATCTACTGGACGCACATGCAGACTGGTTGCCGGATTGGTGCAAACCCGCCAAAGCCGCCTGACCGCGAGACTAGAAGGCTAACAAAAAATGACAAAAAAGCGCCGCTCATCACATTGGTATGGAAAACTCGACAAGGACGGGTTCATCCATCGTTCGTGGATGAAGAACCAAGGGTTTCCTGACCACGCTTTTGATGGGCGCCCTATCATCGGCATCTGCAACACATGGTCCGAACTGACGCCTTGTAACTCGGGCCTGCGCGATCTGGCCGAAGGCGTCAAACGCGGTGTGTGGGAGGCAGGTGGCTTTCCGGTCGAATTCCCCGTCATGTCACTGGGCGAAACACAGATGAAGCCGACCGCCATGCTGTTCCGCAATCTGCTGGCGATGGATGTCGAAGAAAGCATCCGCGCATACGGAATTGATGGCGTTGTCCTGCTGGGCGGGTGTGACAAGACAACGCCCGGGCAGCTGATGGGCGCAGCCTCGGTCGATTTGCCGTCAATCGTGGTCAGCTCCGGCCCGATGCTGAACGGCAAATATCGCGGGCAGGATATCGGTTCGGGCACCGACGTTTGGAAATTCTCCGAGGCTGTCCGCGCTGGGGAAATGACGCTGCAGGATTTCATGAACGCCGAATCCGGCATGTCTCGCAGCGCGGGGGTTTGTATGACCATGGGGACTGCCAGCACCATGGCCTCGCTGGTTGAGGCGATGGGTATGTCCCTGCCTACCAATGCTGCCCTGCCCGCAGTGGATGCCCGCCGTATGGCGCTGGCACATCTGACCGGCAAACGGATCGTCGAGATGGTGGGCGAAGACCTGAAGCCATCGGACATCCTGACCAAGGAAGCGTTCGAGAACGCCATTTTGGCGAATGCTGCTGTGGGTGGGTCAACCAATGCTGTGGTCCACCTGTTGGCTCTGGCAGGCCGTGTAGGAGTTGATCTAACGCTCAAGGACTTTGAGATTGGGTCTGAGATTCCTCTACTGGTGAACTGTATGCCTTCGGGCAAATACCTGATGGAGGACTTCTGCTACGCAGGCGGGGTTCCCGTCGTGCTGAACGAGCTTAAACCCTTCCTTCGCCAGGCAAAAACCGTGTTGAACAAGGACATTTCAGCCCATTATGAAGGGGCCGAGTGCTTCAATACGGACGTCATCCGCCCTTTCAACGATCCGGTGAAACCTGCCGCCGGTCTGCGCGTCTTGCGAGGCAACTTGGCGCCCAACGGGGCGATCGTGAAACCATCGGCGGCGACGGATGAATTTCTGGAAACCGAGTCCGAGGCTTACGTTTTTGAAAACATCGAAGACCTGAAAGCCAATATCGACCGAGATGATCTGCTGGTCACACCTGATACTATTCTGGTCCTGAAAGGCTGCGGCCCCAAGGGATATCCCGGCATGCCCGAGGTTGGCAACATGCCGATCCCGGCCAAGCTGGTGAAAGAGGGCGTGCGTGACATGATCCGCATCTCAGACGCGCGCATGTCCGGTACCGCTTATGGCACTGTCATTCTGCATGTCAGCCCCGAAGCGCAAGCCGGTGGTACACTGGCACTGGTGAAAACCGGTGACCGCATTCGTATCTCGGCCAGCAAGGGTGAGATGGAATTACTGGTTGATGAAGCGGAACTGGACGCCCGTCGCGCCGCGTGGCAGCCGGATGAGCCGTATTACTCCCGTGGTTACGCGAAACTTTACATCGACCACGTGCTTCAGGCAGATCAGGGCGCTGATCTTGATTTCCTTGTGGGCAAAGACACTCGCCTTGTAACCAGAGAGAGCCACTGATGCCCCAACTAGCAACATTTCATGACCTGAAAGGGGCGTCTGTCTATATCACGGGCGGAGGCTCGGGCGTCGGCGCGGCGCTGACAGATGGTTTTATGGCTCAGGGGGCCAACGTTGCGTTCATCGGTCGCTCGGACGCCAGCGGGTTTGTTGACGAGATGCGCGACAAGCATGGCCGCGCGCCGCTTTTCATGCAGGGTGACATGACCGATACCGAATTGCTGCACGCAACCATGCGCAAGGCCGCCGACGTACATGGGCCTTTGCATGTACTGGTCAATAACGCGGCCAACGATCAGCGGCACGCCTTGGACGAAACAACGCCAGAGTTCTGGGACTGGATGATCGAGGTCAACTTGAAAGCCTATTACTTCGCCTGTCAGGAAGCCGCCCGGCAGATGAAAGACGGGGGTGCGATCATCAATTTCAGTTCAATCAGCTATATGATGGGCAACGCGGGCTATCCGATCTACACGACGTCAAACGCCGGGATCACGGGCATGACACGCTCTTTGGCGCGCGAGCTTGGGCCACAGAACATCCGGGTCAACGCCCTGGCGCCCGGCTGGGTTCTGACGCAGAAACAGCTGGACATGTGGGCCACGCCCGAAGATTTGGCTGCACATCTGGACCGGCAATGCCTGAAAGAGCATCTGACACCTGAAGACATGATTGCGCCCACCCTGTTTCTGGCGTCTAAGGCCAGCCGCGCGATGACCGGCCAATGCGTGGTCGTTGACGGTGGCGTTGTGGTTACGGGGTGACGTGATGAATACTGAATGGATCGCTGTTGATTGGGGTACATCCCATCTGCGCGCGTGGGCCATGCAGGGGCGCACCGTGCTGGATCAGGCACGGTCTGACGCAGGAATGGCCCGAGTTGGCAAGGATGGGTTTCAGGCGGCGTTGCTTGCGCTTGTTGAAACATGGCTGGCGGATACCCCGGTGGACGTAATCGCGTGCGGTATGGTTGGTGCGCGGCAGGGCTGGGTCGAGGCACCTTATGGCGCAGTTCCAAGCCAACCACTGCCCGACGCGCCAATCCGCGTTCCCGACACCGATCCACGCATCTGTGCCTTTGTCGTGCCCGGTCTGAAACAGATGGCACCGCCGGACGTTATGCGTGGCGAAGAAACGCAGATCGCAGGATTTCTTGCCGCGCGGCAGAATTGGGATGGGGTGATCTGTTTGCCCGGAACGCATACAAAGTGGGTTCAGGTCAGCGCGGGCGAAGTTGTCAGCTTTCGGACATTCATGACGGGAGAGATGTTCGATCTGTTGTCTGGGCAATCGGTGCTGCGACACTCGGTTTGCGAAGGTTGGGATGATAACGCATTTGTGGACGCCGTTGCAGATACCCTGTCCAAGCCCGAACAACTGGCTGCACGCCTATTCGGTCTGCGCGCAGCAGATCTGCTACACGGTCAGGACAAAGGCACCGCTCGGGCGCAGCTTTCGGGGTTGCTGATCGGTGCCGAGCTGGCCGCCACCCGACCCTATTGGTTGGGACAACAGTTGGCCGTGATTGGTGCCGACGGTGTTTCGCAGATTTATGCAACTGCGCTGAAGCAACAAGGTGCGTTTGTCGAAACTGAAAATGCCACTGCGGCGACACTGGCAGGGCTTGCTCTGGCAAAAGACAAGGTGAATTCATGAGCCGTCCCATCATCGCCATTCTTCGTGGGCTTAATCCGTCCGACGCCGAAGCCGTTGGGCGCGTGATACTTGACGCGGGAATCGACCGTATCGAAGTGCCGCTCAACTCACCCGACCCGTTAAATAGTATCGCTATTCTTGCCAGGGTATTCGGGCATCAGGCACTGATCGGAGCAGGCACGGTTTTAACCATCGATCAGGTCAATGCTGTTTCGGATGCCGGGGGTAAACTGATCGTATCGCCAAACTATGATGCCGAGGTCATTGGGCGCACGGTCGCTTTGGGGATGCAAAGCTGGCCGGGTGTTTATACCCCAACCGAAGCGTTCGGGGCACTAAAGGCCGGCGCCACAGGGCTAAAGCTGTTTCCCGGTGTGATGGCAGGACCTGCCGGACTGGCAGCTTTGCGCCCGGTTTTGCCTGACGGTGCGCTGGTGTTTGCCGTGGGTGGTGCGGGCCCTGAGAATTTTGATCAGTGGATCAAGGCCGGGGCAGATGGGTTCGGGATCGGATCGGCGCTATATAAACCTGGCATGGACGTGACCGAGATATCAGACCGCGCCCGCCAGATCGTTGCCGCCTATGACAAGGCGGTGGGATGAGCACTGTTTTCGATGATCGCCCCTGTGAATTGGGTGAAGGGCCTTTGTGGCATCCCGAACGGCAACAGTTGTATTGGTTCGACATCATCGGCAAACGCCTGATGACCCGTAGCGCACAAGGGCCGCAGAGCTGGGCATTTGAAGAATATGTCTCTGCTGCAGGATGGGTGGACCACGATACGCTGCTGCTGGCGTCGGAAACCGGGCTTTGGCGTTTTGACTTGACCACTGCGGACTGCAGCCTGATCACACCGTTGGAGGCAGATAACTCAGTCACCCGCTCTAACGACGGTCGGGCCGACCCTTGGGGTGGCTTCTGGATCGGAACGATGGGAAAGCATGCGGAACCAGCAGCCGGATCGATCTATCGGTTCTGGAAAGGCGCGTTGAGGCGTCTGGTTGCGGATGTGACAATCTCAAACGCGATCTGTTTTGCTCCGGATCGGTCGGTTGCCTATTTTTGCGATACCGTGACAGGGCAGGTTCGGCGTTGGAAGCTGGACGCGGAAACCGGGTGGCCTGAAGGGGATCATTCGGTCTTCCTGGATCTTCGGGCGGAAGGGTTGAACCCCGACGGCGCTGTGGTTGATGCAGCTGGAAACATCTGGATTGCCCAATGGGGTGCGAGCCGGGTTGCCTGTTATACATCTGAGGGACAATTCCTGCGTGCCGTTTCTTACGACGCGGCGCATACATCCTGCCCGGCCTTTGGCGGCAGTGATCTGAGCACCCTTTTCTGCACAACAGCGCGTCAGGGGTTAAGTGCCGACGAAATCGAAGCGCAACCAAACAACGGAAAGACCTTTGCCGCGCTAAATGTCGGGCGGGGTCAGGCAGAACACAGGGTCATTTTATGAAGCCGGAACTTGGCGTTTGCTACTATCCCGAACACTGGCCCGAGGCGATGTGGGCGGAGGACGCAGCGCGCATGATCACCACCGGTCTGACCTGGGTTCGGATCGGTGAGTTTGCCTGGAGCCGTATGGAACCTCAGCCGGGTAATCTGCAACTCGATTGGCTGGACCGTGCGATCGAAACACTTGGGTCCGCCGGGTTGAAGGTTGTGCTGGGTACGCCAACGGCGACACCGCCCCGCTGGATGATCGACAAACACCCGGATATGCTTGCAGTGGATGAACTCGGGGCCCCGCGCAAGTTTGGGTCGCGGCGACATTATTGCTTTAGTCACCAAGGCTATATCGACGAATGTTCACGCATCGCCCGCATCATGGGCGAACGGTATGGTCGTAATCCGCAGGTGGCAGCATGGCAGATCGACAACGAATACGGGTGTCATGACACAACGGTCAGCTACAGTGCCCCTGCCCTCCGCGCCTTCCAACAGTGGTTGGCAGTTCAATATGGCACCGTCGAAGCGCTGAATACAGCATGGGGCAATGTGTTCTGGTCAATGGAATATGCCAGTTTTGACGAGATTGACCTACCCAATCAAACCGTAACCGAACCGAACCCGGCTCATGTGTTGGCGTTCCGACGGTTCAGCTCAGATCAGGTTGTGGCTTTCAACAAAGCTCAGGTTGAGGTTTTGCGGCAGCTGACCGACGCGCCACTGCTGCACAATTACATGGGCCGGGTTCTGGATTTCGATCACTTCGAGGTCGGCGCAGATTTGGATATTGCCACCTGGGACAGTTATCCAATTGGATTTTTGTCGGATCGGCTGGAAGATGACGATGCGCAAAAGATCGCCTTTCTGCAACAAGGCGACCCGGATATGCAGGCGTTTCATCACGACCTGTACCGGGCCGTCGGGCGCGGACGTTGGTGGGTGATGGAACAGCAACCCGGTCCTGTGAATTGGGCACCTTATAACCCAGCGCCCCTTCCCGGAATGGTACGGCTGTGGTCTCTGGAGGCCGTTGCTCATGGCGCTGAAGTGGTGAGCTATTTTCGTTGGCGACAAGCCCCCTTCGCGCAAGAGCAGATGCACGCAGGCTTGTTGACGTCAAACAACCGTCCTGCACCTGCATTGACTGAAGCGCGTCAAACCGCGGATACACTGTCGGAACTGGGTGACGTCCGGCAGTCGCAAGCCAAAGTGGCTATTTTGTTCGAATATGCGTCGGACTGGGCATGGTCCACTCAGCCGCAGGGGGCCGGGTTTGATTACTTCCGACTGGTCTTTGCGGCGTATCGCGCGCTGCGACGCGCAGGGTTGTCGGTGGATTTTGTATCTACCCATGACCTCTCAGGACAGTACGATCTGATCCTTGCACCGGGGCTGGCGACACTTGATCAGGATTTGGAGCGCCGTCTGAAATCGGCGTGTAACCTCGCCATCCTTGGCCCCCGAAGCGGAGCCATTACCCGTGATTTCCAAATTCCCGAGAATGGCCGCCCCGGATTGAGCGCATTGGACTGTGACGTCGATCTGGTCGAAACGCTTCCTCCGACGGTTGAGCGACCTGTTAATGGCGGTGGCGCAGCCCTTCATTGGGTTGATCGACTGTCGGGTTCAGCCACCGATTTGCTGAACTTCGAAGATGGGGCAGCCGCGCTCAAGGGGGAAAACGGGCTTTGGTATCTGGCGGGATTTCCTGATGAACAGCTTTGGGATCGGGTCATTGCGATGGCGGCAAAGCAAACAGGATTGATCGTGCAAGCCATGCCACAAGGCTTGCGGATGCGCGAGACAGCTGATCATGTGTTCCTGATCAACTACAATGCAAGCCCGGTGATCTGGAAGGGTCAAACTGTTCAAGGCTGCGATGTCGCCATCCTGAAACGCAATCCGCCCGGACAGGGCTGATCCTGATCCGGGCGGATGCCTTGGCTATCAACCTGCGACGCTAGTCGTTTTGCAGGCTGTTGGGGTCAAAGACGTTTCCGAACCCGCTGTTGTTCGATGGGGCCGGGTCGGCCTCGGACGAACCATCGTTGCTTTCGCTTTCGTCTCCGCCCAGAGAGTTGGGGGCAAACACGTTTCCAAAGCCACTGTTGTTTGATGGCTTGGGCGTGGATTGCGCCTCACCCTGTTCGGCTTCTTCGGCTTCGCGTTGCTTACGGCGCTCTTCACGCTGCTTGCGCAGTTCCTGAATGCGTTGTTCGGCCTCCAGCTGTTTCTGTTCGCGCACGTTGGCAATGCACTGACCGGGGTCGTAGGCCGTTGCAGTGCCGACAACCGTGATCGTTGCAATCGCAAACACAACCACCAGAACCGCCGCTGCGTTTCCGGCAAAGAAGCTGGGCAGTTTGATTTTGCCGGCCAGTTCCTCAACCGTTGCGTTCTTGCGTGCCGCCGCGACCAGTTCCTGACGCTTGAGCTTGGCTTCGTTCAGTAAGGCAAAGAACACGGTCAAGGCCACGATGATAAATGCCAGCGCAGAAATCGCGGGTGTGATGCCATACCGGACCTTCTGGGCCAGCTCGATTGTCAGCGTCGGGTATTCACCAAACGTAAAGGTGGTGGTGTTGTAGTTCTCGAACGAAGCAAGGAATGCCAACACCGCCGCCGAGGCAATCGCCGGGCGCATGAACGGCAGCAAGATCTTGCGGAAAGCCTGTGCATGGCTGGCGCCAAGGTCCAGGGCCGCTTCGGTCAGAGCTACGTCGTAGCGCTGCAAACGTGCCACCAGCACCAGCATGCAGTAGCTGGCGATAAAGGTGGATTGGCCGATCACCGTCAGAAAAATGCCATTTGACAAGAAGCTGTCTGCCCCCAGTCCGAGCATACGGTTGATCCGATCCCAGAACACCAGTGTCGAGATACCCAGAACCACGCCCGGGATCAGGATCGGTGCGATGATGATCGTGTAATAGGTCGCACGCAACTTGGGCCAGATCTGAGTCAGCATCAGCGCGCCTGCCAGGCCCATCGCCACGGACAGAACAACCGTTCCAAGCCCGATGATCAACGAGTTTTTGATACCGTTCAGGATACGCTGATCCTGAAACAGCTCACCAAACCACTGGAAGGTCAGGCATTCCCACGGGCTCATCCGAGGAAAACCGGACGAGTTGAACGCGGTGATCGACATGATCACAAGCGGTCCCAGCAGATACAGGAAGAAGATCGCCAGATAGACCCAGATGCTTATGCGGAGGAAGGAATTGTTCATTTCCCGATATCCCCCATGTTCACCTTGAACAGGCGCATCACCGCCAACACGAACAGGATACAGGTCACCAGTAGCACGATGGCGTAAGCCGCCCCCTGTGGCCAGTCATTGTTGTCGTTAAACTGCTGGTAGATCAGCTGCGTGAACCACAGGCTCGACGGTCCTCCCAAAATCTGCGGAGCGGCCAGCGCACCAGCGCTTAACATGAACACCATAGTACAGCCCGAACTGATGCCCGGCTTGGCGTAAGGAATAACCACGCGCCAGTGAATCCGCCACCATGGCGCACCCAGGTCCCGAGCGGCTTCGATCTGGTTTTTATCCAGACTTTCAATGACGTTATACATCGGGAAGATCATCAGCAGGATATAGGCATAGCCCAAACCCGCATAGAGCGCGATATCGTTGCGGATGAAGTCAAACGGTGTATCCCAGATCCCCATGCCCATGAACAACGTATTCAGAACGCCGGTTTCACCGAAGATAATGCGCAGCGCGAAGGCGCGCAGGATCTCGTTGATCCAATAGGGAATGATAAGCATGATCGCAAAGATGCGGATATGGCTACCTTCGGATTGTCCCAGGTAGTAGGCGATTGGATAGCAGATGATCAGATTGAAGATCGTCACACAGACAGCCGCCACAAGGGTTCGGAAAAACACTCTCAGGTCGACTGTGTTGTAGTCCTGACTGCCGCCCTCGGGGCCGTAGATCAAGTACTTGTAGTTCTCCAGCGTATAGACGTCCTTGGGCCCGCCAATCTCTGGCGGCGGCAGGTTCGGACGGAATGAAAAGTCCAGCATCGACAACTGCGGCAAGATGATCAGCCCAATGGTCCAGAACAGGACCAGGCCCAAAATCGCCAACCCCATGCCGGTGCCATTGCGATTGAAGAAATCCTTTAGAAACTGGGGCATGAACTGTTCCCCTTATTCCGCGGCCAGTTCACCCGCAGGAACGACGACGGCGTTGTGCGTCTCATATTCCAACGTGATGTTCTGTCCGGTGTGATCTTCGAAGGATTGCCCGTGGTTGGGGATCGATACTTTGATCTCTTTTCCGCCCTCGCCTTCGGTGAAGATGTTAAAGACGTTGCCCTCGAACTCTTCGTGGTTGACACGCGCGGTGACGAAATGGTCGCCCGACGCGCCATCGGGGGCGATGGCAAATGCCTCGGGGCGCACGAACATCATGGCATCGTCGCCTTCTTTCATCTTGCCTTGATTGGCCGTCGAAATCCTCGCTACCAGATCGCCTGAGCGGTTAGTCGCGATCAGAGCCTCATTGCCCATGACTTGTTTAACTTTACCCCGGAACACATTGTTTTCGCCGACGAATGAAGCCGCAAACGCCGTGTTGGGATCGTTGTAGATGGTCTTGCCGTCGGCAATCTGATCAATCACACCCGCGCGCATAACGGCGATGTTGTCGGACATGGTCAGCGCCTCACCTTGATCGTGAGTGATGTAGATAAAGGTGATACCCACGCGCTGCTGGATTTCGCGCAGCTCTGTGCGCATGTGTTGGCGCAGTTTCAGATCCAGCGCTGACAGAGGCTCGTCCAGCAGTAACACATCCGGCTCTGCGCAAAGCGCGCGGGCGATGGCCACACGCTGACGTTGCCCGCCTGACAGTTCGCTGGGCAGTTTGTCGCCCTGCCCGGGCAAAGCGATCATGTCCAGAAGCTCATCTGCACGCTTGCGGCGTTCAGCGGCGCTGGCCCCTTTAATCTCCATCGAGAAGGTGATGTTTTCCCAAACTTTCATCAACGGAAACAACGCCAGGTTCTGGAAAATCAGCGCCGTGGGCCGCTTGTTTGGTCCGATGCCGCGCATGTCATTGCCGCCAATCAATACCTTGCCCTCGCTTGGCTCCAGGAAACCTGAAACGGCGCGCAGGATCGTTGTTTTTCCACAGCCAGACGGCCCGAGGAACGAAAAGAAATCGCCCCCGTTGATGTTCACATTCGCGTCCCGCACGGCAACGAAGTCACCGAAACGGATCCACAGCTTTTCAAGATCGACGCCGACCCCTGCACTCATTTTTGGTATCTCCCTGGGGTGCACATTGTCTTCACACCACATTACTGTCCGTTACGCCGGGACGGCGCACAGAGTGTAGCCCCCCGCGCAAGGCGGAGGGCATGTTTTCAATGCGTTTAAGCGCTCTTGAATTTGTTGACGAACTCGGTCCGTGTTTCTGCATACCAAGGTGCTTCGGCCGGCCACGGGTTAAGGTTGGCCAACGAGTCGCCCGGATAGGCTTCGGCGAAGTTCTTTTTGTAAGTGTCGCCCGAATATTGATCAGCTCCAAGAACCGGCGAGTTGTAACCGTGGCTGTCGATGGCAACACCGGCAGGCTTGGCCTGATAGGCGAAATCAATGAACGCATAGATCTGGTCGATATTCGCGGCACCTGTTGGAATTGACATGCCGTCAACCCAGGCCATCGCGCCTTCGACCGGCGCTTGGTAGTGCACTGGTTCACCTGCAGACTTCAACGCCAGCGGCGGGCCATCCCAAGTTTGACCGACAATCACGCCTTCGTTCAACAGACCATTTTTCTGTGTGTCAGCGTCATTCCAGATCAGCTTGATGCGATCTTTGCGCGCAACGCACCAGTCGGTGATCTGGCCCCAAACCTTGCGCATGGTTTCTTCGTCACCATACGCCGCCCAGACCGAGCCCGGCTCCATCTCGCCCGAACGCTCCATGTAAAGACCCGCGCCCAACATCATCGAATGCGCACGGCCCATAGTTTTTCCGGCGTTTTCTTCGGACCAAACGTCGCCATAAGACGGTGCGTCACCTTCCGGCAGCCACAGGTCGGTGCGGTAGGCAATGCCTTCGGTGCCCCAGATATGCGGCAGCCAATGCGCCCCTGATCCACCAAAGTTCCAAGCGTCTGTGCCGATCTTGGCCATGGCTGGGTTCACCAAGTCAATCGGAACCTTGTTCATATCAAAGGGCTGAAGAAGCTCCAGCGGCTCCCATTGCAACGACCGGTTGTTGGTGGGCGAGACAATGTCAAAGCCCTGACCTTTGGTGGCCTTCATCTTGTTGATGATTTCTTCGTTCGAACCGATGCCGGTGTAGTTCACCTTGATGCCGGTCAGAGTCTCAAACTCTTCGATGAAGCTGGGCGGAAGATAATCCGACCACATCAGAATATTAATCTCGCCCGACGACGCCAGCGCGCTTTTGCTGTAAAGCGGCGCTGCCAAAGCAGCTGCACCCGCGCCCTTTAGCACCTTGCGTCTGGAAAGAGTCAATTTGTCAGCCATGTGTTTTCTCCCATTGATGAACTGTTTGTTTTTATTTTTTGTTTATAGGACTTTCTGTGTCAATTCGGCAGTGAAAAAGTGACAGTTTTGAAAATTCATTAGCCCAGCCTCCTGATGGAACGCGTTCAGATTGATTTTTTAAGGGGTACATCTTCTTGCCAAACGGTCATGTCCCGGACATCCACCGGGTCGGTTCCTATCAACAATCTACGATGATCACCGGCTGGCAAGGGTTTGGGAGTGTCACCAAAGTTAAACGCGAAATGCAACGTACCGCGCCGGGCAATGCGAATATCGGGATCACAGTTCAGTGTGCTCAGGCCAGCCCACTCCAAAGCCTGATGTAAAATGGATTGCAAAAGCGCACCACGTGGAAGCATCGCCATATATATTGCCCGGTTTGACTGCACGACCGCAGGGCTTCCGTCGCAATAGGCGCTTTCAAAGCGCGCTAAGACACTTTCGTTGGTCTCGACGATCTCGCGCCAACCTACGAAAGCGTGCCGAGGGCCGTTGATCAGTTGCACATGTTCTTGTGCCAGGAGGGGAAGTGACTCGACGCGTGTGACATGAACGCCGGTCAACTCTGTTAATGTGCCAGGGGCAAGGTTCGCAGGTGTGTGCATCTGGGGTGTTTTGCTGCCTGACCTGGCTCCAATCACGAGTTTCGCGTCCGAATCTGAAAGCTTGGCAGCAAGGTCTGCGCTGACGATCATGCTCTGCGGCAATAGGATCAGTGCATAGCCGTCCAGATCATCTTCAGGGCCTAGGAAATCGACGTCTGCCCCTAATTGACGAAGGCTGGCATACCATTCACGGATAATGTGACTGTTTGGGAACTCGTCATCATGCGGCAGGATATCCGCAGCCCAGATTGAGCTGTAATCCAAAAGTATCGCCACATTGGCCTTTGAACGCGTCGCAGATGGTAGAGTTTCGCGATCCTTTACGATCTGTGCCAATTCAACCGCCGCTTGATCTGGGCTGTTATCCGAGCGCAGCAACGCCGTATGATATTGTTCCTGCGCGAATTTTGCTTGTCGCCAACGAAAGAACATAACTGCTTGCGCACCATGCGCATAAGCTGCCCAGGTCCAAAGCCGTACCATGCCCTCCGCTGGAGAAGGGTTTTTAGCCGCCCAGTCCACCGGACCCGGCTGTTGTTCCAAAACCCACATACGCCCACGTCCCTGACTGCGGTATAAATCGCAGTGAAAGCCTTGATAATCCGGCGCACCTGTCCGCAGATAGCGACGCTTTTCATCGTCGGAGAGGGTCGAACCCATCAGGTTGCCCAGCGGGTAACTGTCAAAGCCAACCACATCCAAATCGGCCGCAACGGCGTGATGGTCAAACTCGAAACTGCCTGCCATAAAGTTGTGGGTGATGTCTCGGCCCGGAGAATGTTCCCGCAGAATGTCGACCTGTGCTTTGTTGAACAGACGTACCCTGTCCGAAGAATAACGCATGAAATCCAATGCATGTGTTGGATTCGGGGCTGCGACCAGACCGTTGGGCAGCTCAATCTGGTCAAATCCGGAATAGAGCGATCCCCAGAACACGGTTCCCCATGTTTGGTTTAGGGCGTCGATTGTTTCGTATCGCTTCTGAAGCCAGCGTTGAAACCCGCTGCGCGCAGCCATTGAATAGCTGAGTACCGTGTCGTGGTCGTTGTATTCGTTGTCGATCTGCCAGGCGTGGACATGAGGGTTCTTTCCATATCTGCTGGCGTATTCGGTTGCGATCCGTTTTGCCTCGGCCAGATAAATCTCGGAGGAAAAGCAATAATGCCGACGCGATCCGTATCCCCTGACTCGTCCGTCCGGTCCGACGGGTAGGATTTCAGGATGCGCGTCGATCAGCCATTTTGGCGGGGCCGCCGTTGGGGTCGACATCATGACCTTCAGCCCGGCCTGACCCAGAATTCCAATGACCTCGTCCAGCCAACCCCAGCGAAATTGCCCGCGTGCAGGTTCGATCAGGCCCCAGGTGAATTCGGCAATACGCACCCAATCCAACCCCATCTCGACCATACGCTTGGCATCCTCTTGCCATTGCGACCGATCCCATTGTTCAGGGTAGTAGCAAACCCCCAGCTCAAGCTTGCTCATCTGCTATCCTTTGCGGTACGACGTTCGATCCATTTCAGGAAGCTGGCGCAACCCAATGTGATCACGACGTAAAGAATTGCTGCCGTATTGAAGGGGGCGAAAGGCAGGAAACTTGCCGCCTGAAACTCTCGCATCCTTTGGGTCATGTCACGAACAGACAGGATCGACAGCAGCGAGGTGTCCTTGATCATTGCTATGAATTCGTTGCCCAAGGGTGGGGTCACGATCCGCAATGCCTGCGGTAAGACGATGAGCCGAGCAGTCTGCCATCGAGACAAGCCCAAGGAGCTGCCTGCCTCCAACTGCCCTTTGGGTATGGCCTCGATCCCGGATCGAAAGATCTCGGCCATATAGGCTGAATAGCCGACCGAAATGGCGATGATGCCGCGGGTCATATTGGTCATGTCGATGCCGCCGCCTGTGGCATCCTTGACTGCACCCGCCAGAGGCAGGCCGATGTAAAGGATGATCACCAGCATCGGGATGCCCCGGATCGTATCCACAAAGAACTCTGCGCCAACGGCTAGCGGGTGGAGTTTGTGCTGTGCGCCACCAATGGTCAGCGTCAATAACAAAAAGCCAAAGACAGCAAAAGCCAGCGCCGGGTTGCGGTACTTGTCGGGCAAAAAGCTGGTTTGCCAAAGCACCGGATAGCCCTGCGTGTGTGCCTGAACGGGGACAAACGCGCCAGAGACACTTTCAACGGTTTCGATTTGCTCCAGGGCCGCTGCGGCGTCTGTTGCACTGCGGATGCGGTATTGCTGCTCTCCACCGCCTTCGAATTCACCAAACCGGATGATATCGGCCTGTGCCTGTGGTGTGCCGCGCACAATCGCAATGCGGGCTTCGGTGCTCCCGACAAGGACGTAATTCACTTGTGGTTGCATGAAGAAAAACGAGGAAACTCCTAGCAGAGCCAAGCTGATTGCGCCGTAAACCATCGTAGTACGCGCTTTGGGTTTGAACGATTGCAGCCCCACCCAGATCAGCCCCAGGATCGCTGCAAAAATATAGGCAAAGATCGCCGCGCGGAATGTAATGGCAACGCCAGTTGCAAACTGCCAATGCGCCATGAACATCAAATAGAACAAGGTGGCCCCGGTCAGGATTTCAAACCCAAGTTGAGAATAGCCGCGCAACGGGTTGTTCAGACGGGTTGATAACACGCACAGCGCGATGATCACCGCATAGATTGCCAGCAAGACCTGCAAACCAGTCTGCACTTGCGCCACAACCACAGGGAAAAGCACCCAGGTCTGGTTGGTTCGGTCGATAAGTGCCGATGTGTTTTCACTCAGCGCATGAAAGAAGACCGACTCGGCGAATGGCATCAGGATCTGAGGTGCGACAAAGGCAAGCATCGACAGGCCAACCGCCGCAGGAAATGCAGCCAATGCCGCCACGCGCAACCAGGCCGGGGCTTGCGAATGGAACCGGGAATGGCGGGCGCAGAGATAGCCCAGGATCGCCGCGGTCAGGATCAGCAAGAACCCAACAAAAATCGGCCCCGCGTTGTTGCCGATCCCTAGGATCGCGACCAGAGATCGCAAATATTTGGACGAGGAAGCAAACAGGTAAATGATGAATGGCGCTGCTGCGAGCAACACAAGGTTGCTCGGGCGGATCGAGCTGAGACGCGACATGGGGTTCTCCGCTAGGTCAAAACCCCGGCGAAAAATTCCGCCGGGGCCGTAAGGTATTCAGAGTTCAGTTTGTTCCCCAGTATTTGGCTTTCAGCTTGTCCAAGGTGCCGTCGTCCTGAATCGCGGCCAGTCCCGTGTTGATGGCATCAACGGTTGGGTCGCCTTCCTGAAAGACGATGCCCAGCGGGTCGGATTGCAGGCCAGTGATCCCAACGGTCAACTCGCCTGCAAACTCCTGCTCATAGGCCGACGCCGAGGTGCCGTCGATGATGACCCCCTGTACGTCGGCGTTTTGAAGCGCCAGAATGGCGGCCGAAAAATTGTCATACAGACTCACATTCTCGCGGCCCACCAACTCTTCCGCGAGTTGCGCGTTGGTCGTACCGGTCTGTGCCGCAAGCTTCTGGCCTCCTGCCTTGAAATCTTCCAGCGTCATATCCGCATTGTCGACCTGAAGAAGAATGGCCTGGCTGACAACGATGTAAGGTTCGGAGAAATCCATGGTCTCTTCCCGTTCCGGTGTGATCGAAACGCCCGAGATCACCAGATCGAACTCACCCTGCTGAAGTGCCGCGAAGATCCCGTCCCAAGCCGTGTTGACGAAATTCGGAACGCAATTCACGCGCTCGCAAATGGCATTCATGACGTCGACGTCAAAACCGACAATCTCGCCAGTTGTTTCATCCACGGTTTCCATCGGTGGATATGTCGCGTCCGTCCCGATCTTGAGCACACGGCCTTCCAGATCGGCGGCAAAGGCGGCAGGCGCTGTCATCGCAGAAAGCGCCGCCGCTGCAAGTAAATGTTTGAACATGTTTGGTTTCTCCTTTGTTGGACTAAGTCAAATCGCCGGTTCCGGCGGTGGCGTGTCAGGTTGCCGCTCGATCAATTGGGCCCTGATCTTTTTTTGAATCTCTGATGGGTTGGCTCCGGCCAAGACTTGCAGCATAAACTCGCCCAAGAGGCGGCTGGTCTCGCCAATGGGCAGATAATAGGTGCTGGGCGGGGGTACGAAATACTGGCTGAGTTTCAGATCATCGTTTGAAATGACCACAACATCCTGCCCCACCCTCACCCCTTGTTTTGCTGCCGCCGACAAGGCCCCAAGGGTCATCGCCTCGTTGGCGCAAATGATGGCGCTTGGCGGTTTGGGTAACTGCATGAGTGCCGCAAAAGCCGTTTGGCCGGTCTCTGCTGTTGTTGGACCGGTCGCAATCAGCGTAGGGTCAAAGCCAAGCGCACCCTCTGACAGAGCATCGGCATAGCCCCGGCGTCGTTGCAAGGCATAGACCAGGTCATCCGGAGGGTTAATCAACGCGATCCGGCGATGGCCAAGGCCAATCAATCTGGCCGTCGCTTCAAACGCCGCAGTCTCACTGTCGAGATCAACATATGCATGCGGCAGGTCGCTGCTACTCATGCCGTAAGTGACAAAGGGAAATGCCTCAGCCTGAAGATACGCTATCCGCGGGTCGTTCACTCGCGTGCCCGAGAAAATCACACCATCGGCCAGCCCTTCTTGCACGATCGAACGCAGAGTCTTCAGTTCAGTATCGTCGCCGCTTGTGCTGAAAACACTCAATTGATAGCGCGATCCCTGCACCGCTTTGGAAATCCCAGCCAGAATCCGTGTGAATTCAACGCCTTCCCATTCCTCAGCGGCATCTTCCGAAACGCTGACCAGAACAGCAATCCGATAGGATTTATTGGTCCGCAACTTAAGTCCATCAAGGTTTACCCGATAGCCCAGAGCGGTCGCTGCCTTGTGGATTTCATCCCGCGTTTCTTGTTTCACCGAGGGCGCATCCCGTAAGGCGTTCGAAACCGTTCCGACAGAATAGCCAGTCTTCTTTGCAATTGATTTTATTGTCGCCCGCGCCATCAGGTAATCCCGATCAGACGTTCGGTCAGGAACCCCCGTCCCGTGTTCAATGTACGTCTGTGATCTAAGGTTTCGTCATGTTCGACAAACAAATCGGAACAATTGCTGTCTGCGAGTGCCTTCAATACAGCGTCCCAATCCACGACGCCCTCCCCCAGATCGCGCCAACGCTCGTCACCTGTGCCACAGTCTGGATCCGCATCCTTTGCATGAATAGACAGGATTCGGTCCGCATGACGTTTGATCATTGCGGCGGCATCTAGGCCAGCAACTTGCAACCAACCTATATCTGGCTGCCAGTAGATATTCCCTTGCGAAAGGACTTGATCCAGGGGCGTTTCACCCTTTGCCCCCACCAGATCAAAGTCGTGATTGTGATAGGCCAGACGGATGCCGTGCTCGCTTAGTCGATCAGCCCATTCTGACAACTGACCCGACACTGCCATCCATCCCCGGGCAGTGTCGGGCCGCGTCTGGGGCGCCAGCCAAGGCATGACGGCCACCTGGCATTCCAAAAGGTCCATGACCTCGACAATGTCATCGAAACGCGTGTCGAACTCTTCCCAGTCAAAATGTGCAGACCGAACGTTAAGACCTGATTGATGAATGGTACCCGCCATCTGCTGCGGGTTCAGTTCATGCAGCCCCGTGGTTTCGATATCCTCAAAACCGCAATCTGCAACCAGACGCAGCTGATCTGTCAGATCACCGCATTGCCGCACTGTATAAAGCTGGGCTGAAACTCTCATTCCCCACCATTGAAACGTTTCAATTATGGTGGAATACGACCTGTTGAGTTGTCAAGCTTCGCATTGATCAGCCGCCGTTCTCACTTTCGCATCGATACGCTGTTGTGGAACAAGTGTACTTTTTCAGGGGCTGCGGTCACGGAAACGGTCTGTCCGCGCATGTTCCGTTGAACTCCTGGCAGTTTGGCAATCGGCGCTTCAGCGTCCGTGGTCTTTTCGAAGTACAACAGTGTGACCTCGCCCAAAGCCTCGGTGAAATCCACCTTTCCGGTCATGATCGCGGTATCGTCAGTCACGACAAAATCTTCGGGGCGTACACCGATATTGACCTGCTTGCCCAGATCGCTGTCCTCGGTTGGGATCGCGGAAACGGCGGTGCCGCCAGACGCAAGCTCCACAGTCGTTGTCGCCCCCGTTTCGGTGATCGTTCCGGGTAATAGGTTCATTGACGGCGAGCCAATGAATTGGGCCACAAACTCGTTATCGGGCGTCTCATACAGTTCAAGCGGCGTGCCCACCTGCGCAATACCCTTGTTGGCCAAAACCACAATCCGGCTGGCCAATGTCATCGCTTCGACCTGGTCATGGGTCACGTAGATCATGGTACTGTCGGGCATGGCCTCTTTCAGGCGCGCAATTTCGATCCGTGTTGCCACCCGAAGGGCTGCGTCAAGGTTCGACAAGGGTTCATCAAACAGATACACCTTTGGATCGCGCACAATGGCGCGCCCGATGGCGACCCGCTGGCGCTGACCGCCGGACAGAGCTTTGGGTAAACGGTCAAGAAAGGGTTCGAGTTGCAGAATTTGGGCGGCTCGATCTACCGCAGCATCTATTTCACCCGCAGGCATCTTGGCAATTTTCAGGGCAAACGCCATGTTTTCGCGCACTGTCATATGGGGGTACAGGGCGTAGCTTTGAAACACCATCGCGATGCCGCGTTGTGCGGGCGGAACATCGTTCATGACCTGCCCTTCGATCTCCAGCGTCCCGCCTGTGATCTTTTCCAAACCGGCTATCATCCGCAGCAAGGTGGATTTGCCACATCCGGAAGGACCAACAAAAACGACCAGTTCGCCCTGCTCAATGTCGAGATTGATGTTCTTCAGAACGTCAACAGGGCCATAAGACTTGGCGACACCTGTAAGGTTGAGTTCAGACATGCCTTACCCCTTTTCCCGAGCCATCAGGCAGAACTGCGAAGCCGTCAGAGTGATTGAATTTGCACCGTCAATGGCACCCAGTTCCTGACCAATTGTCTGCCAATTGCCGTCAGGCACTTTGATCTCGGTTTGATCTGATCCGAGATTGAACGCACAGAAAATTTGCTCGGAGCTGTCTTCACGAATGAAAGTCAAAACTGAGCCTATTTCGTTCATCTCAGAAAGACGTCCAGATGCCAGAGCCGGGTGCGCATGACGCAGCGCGATGGCGCGACGATAGTGGTTCAGCATCGATTGCGGGTCCACCTCGGCCCGATCGACCGCGTGTTCAGCCTGTTGGACGCTGACCGGTAGCCAGGGTTCTGCGGTGCTGAAGCCTGATTGTTCATGCTGCGCTTGCCAAACCATTGGCGTACGGCAACCGTCGCGGCCTTTGAATTCGGGCCAGAATTCGATGCCATAGGGGTCTCGAAGCTTCTCAAACGGCACATCTGCTTCATGCAGGCCCAATTCTTCGCCTTGATACAGGCAAGCCGAGCCGCGTAGGCACATCATGAGAACCGCATGCTGTCGGGCTGCGGCGTCATCTAAGTTCCAGCGAGAGGCATGGCGTTGCACGTCATGGTTTGAAAATGCCCAACAGGGCCATGCATCACCTGCCTTGGCCTGCAATTGGTCAAAGACATGTTTGGTGTAACTGGCAGTCAACGCGCGTTTCTCGAGGAACTCAAACGCATAGCACATGTGCATCCGCTGATCGCCCGAGGTGTATTCACCCATGATCTCGAGCCCACGCTGCGCATCGCCGACCTCGCCCAGACACGCACGGCCTTCGTATTCGTCCGTAAGCGCCCTCAGCCGTTCAAGGAATGCAATATTCTCGGGTTGGCTTTTCGAATACAGGTGGTCCTGATGGTTGTACGGGTTGACTGCTGGTGCGATCGTCGCGTTGCGCTGATCCATTGGCAGGGCTGGGTTGTCGCGCAATTCCTTGTCATGGAAGTAAAAATTGATTGTGTCCAACCGAAAGCCATCTACGCCCAGATCCAGCCAGAACCGTGCGACGTCCAGCAAAGCATCCTGAACATCCGGGCAATGGAAATTCAAATCCGGTTGCGATGTCAGGAAGTTATGCAGATAGTACTGCAGGCGACGAGAGTCCCATTGCCACGCCGAGCCGCCAAAGATCGACAGCCAGTTGTTTGGTGGTGTGCCATCCGGCTTGGGGTCAGCCCACACATACCAGTCGGATTTCGGGTTCTCACGGCTGCTGCGGCTTTCGCTGAACCAAGGGTGCTGGTCCGACGTGTGCGACAGAACCAGATCGATCATGATTTTCAGTCCTTTGGCATGCGCCTGATCCAGAAGCTCTTTGAAGTCCTCCAGCGTTCCGAACATGGGATCGACATCGCGATAATCGCTGACATCGTATCCAAAGTCTTTCATTGGTGACTTGAAAAACGGTGAGATCCAGATCGCATCAACACCCAACGACGCGATATAGTCCAGTCGCGCGGTGATGCCTTTCAAGTCACCGACCCCATCGCCGTTGCTGTCCTGAAAACTCCGCGGGTAGATCTGATAGATCACCCCTCCTCGCCACCAATCCGAAGACAGTCTTGTTGCTTTGCTGTGTTCAAGGTTGTTCTGCACGTTCATCAGACGCCTCTATTTAACAGATCCGGCCAGAAGGCCCCGGACCAGGTATTTTTGCATTGCGAAAAAAACGACCAGCGGCACAAAGATTGAGACAAAGGCGGCGGTCGCAAGAATTTCCCAGTTGCCGCCACGCGTCCCCAAAAGCTCGACGATGCGGTTGGTCATCACAGTTGTCTGGCCGGTCGCATCGATCAGGAAGACCTTCGCAACCAGCAGGTCGTTCCATGTCCAAAGGAACTGGAAGATCGCGAAAGACGCCAGCGCCGGGAAGCTGAGCGGCAGGATCAGCTTGGTAAAGATCTGGAACTCGGTGGCGCCGTCGACGCGTGCGTTTTCGATCAGGTCACGCGGTAATCCGGCCATGTAGTTGCGAAGCAGATAAATCGCCAGGGGCATCCCGAACCCGGTATGTGCCAGCCAGACGCCCAGATAACCCTTGCCGATGCCGATATTCAGGTGGAATTTCAGCAAGGGTATCAGGGCCAATTGAAGCGGAACAACCAACAGCCCAACAACCGCCGCGATCAACAGCGCCCGACCGGGAAAATCCATCCAGGCCAGCGCATAGGCCGCAAAGGCGGCAACCAGAATCGGGATGATTGTTGCCGGGATCGTCACGGTCAGCGTATTGAAGAACGCCTTGGCCATACTGTCCGTACTACTCTGATCCAGAAGAACTTTCTGGTAATTGTCCAAGGTGAACTCAGGCGGCAACTCGGCCGTCACAAAGATACGCGCGCCGCGGTTTCCGGTGAACTCTTCGGTGTTTTCCATCCGATAGTTTCCAACGGCATCGACGGTGATGGTGCCGCCTCGGCGTAGCTCGACCGTTTGACCGGGCTCAAAGGCATCCACATCACGCGAGCTGATACCCCATCTCGAAATTGTGGCTTGCTCATCCGCGCTGAACAGCGCGCCCTCAATGACATACAACCCGTTTTCCAACGCCTGTGTTTCAGGCGCGGCGCTGCGAAGGGTCAGATTCTGCTCGGATGGAAACAGCGATCGCCACCACCCGCTTGATGAGATTTGGTCGGCTGTCCGAAAGGACGAGACCAACAGACCCAAAGTTGGAATGACCCACAACACCACAAGAAAGATGACCGAAAGGTGCACAACCCATCTGAGCGCGGGTTTGGTTCCAGCAATATCGCTCATGGCTTACTCCATCTCCTTGCGGGCGTTGCGCACATTCCACACCAGGATCGGAGCAACCAGCAGCATAATCACCATGGCCGAGGCTGATCCGACGCCCCAGTCATTTGCCCGAAACAGCTTGTCGTACATGTAGTTGGCCAGCACCTGTGTCTCCCACTGGCCGTTGGTCATGGCAAAAACGATGTCAAAGACCTTGAGCACGGTGATTGTGATTGTCGTCCAAACAACAAGGATTGTTGTTTTGATTTGGGGCACCTTGATCTTGAAGAAAATCTGGAACGGATTCGCGCCGTCCAGAATGGCTGCTTCGATGGTTTCTTCGGGGATACCGCGCAGAGCAGCCGACAGGATGACCATGGCAAAACCGGTCTGAATCCAGACCAAAACGATCATCAGGAAAAAGCTGTTCCAGAACGGGACCGTCAGCCAGGTTTGCGGTTCGGCCCCACCGAAAAAGATATAGAGCGCGTTTAGGATGCCAATCTGGTCTTGTTCTGCAGGACGCGCATCATAAACCAGTTTCCAGATCACCGACGCGCCCACAAAAGAAATCGCCATCGGCATGAAGATCAGAGATTTGGCGAAGTTGCCCCAGCGGATCCGGTCAGTCAGTTGCGCAACAAGCAGACCAAAGGCTGTGGACATGGCTGGTACGACGATCAGCCAAAACATGTTGTTGCGCATGGCCTCCCAAAATTTGGGCTCAGCCGCCATCTGTGAGTAATTGTCCAGACCCACCCATTTGTACCCGCCGCCGGGCACACGCTCCGTGATTGACAGGCGCAGTGTTTCAACAACCGGATAGGCCAGATACAGCCCCAGCGCAGCAAGCGCAGGGAACAGAAACAGCCATGGCCGGATCATGTTGGCCCGGTTGATGTTGCGCCCCGCATTCGGCCCGTGCGGCGGGAACAGGACTTTGTCTAGAAACTGGTTGGAGAGGTAGAAATAGCCCACGCAACCCGACACGCCGATGGCGATCGTCAGCAGGCCTTGAAGTGCCGGTGTCATGGTGCGCTCATCCGTTTGGCAAGCAGGGCGATCCTAAGACCGCCCCAGCGGTTGATCACTTGGCTGCGTCCCAGGACGACTGGATTTCGCCGGCCACGGTGGCTGCGTCTTTTGCACCCGATGAATAATCTACCATCCCGGTCCAGAAGGTACCGGCACCAACGGCACCTGGCATCAGGTCAGACCCGTCAAAGCGGAAGGTGGTGGCATTGGTCAGGATTTCACCCTGCCCGCGCTGGGTGTCGTTGGAATAGTTTTCGGGGTTCGCACCAAGATGCGGTGTCAGGAAGCCGTCTTGCGACATCATGATCTCATGCGCAAAGGGTGTCTTTAGGAACTCCATGAACGCTTCGGCGGCAGGGTTTGGGTTGGTGACTGTAAACAGCGTTCCCGCCCCAAGTACCGGAGTACCCAGATCCTTTTCGGCATATGCCGGGAAATAGAAGAAATCAGCATCAACGCCCAATTCGGTGCCCTCAGGGAAGTACGCCGGAATAAACGACGCTTGGCGGTGCATCATGCAGGCCGGGGGGCTGTCGAACAAACCCTTGGGGCTGTCGCGGAAGTCAATCGCGGCAGTGTCGTCTGCATCCCCGACAACATAGTCGTCGTTGCGGGTAAAGCTGCCATATTCCTCAATTGCGGCGATCACCCGAGGATCGTCAAACTTCATCTCATTCGACACCCACTGGTCATAAACTTCCGGTGGCTGAGTGCGCAGCATCAGGTCTTCTACCCAGTCAGTCGCAGGCCAACCGGTTGCGCCTCCTGAAGCCAGACCAACGCATAATGGGGTTTCGCCATCTTCGACCATCTGGTCCATCAGAGCTTTGAACTCTTCCATGGTCTCCGGTACTTCGTATCCAAAATCTTCAAAGTTCTCGGGGATGTACCAAACCAGAGACTTGACGTTTACGTTGAAGAAAAAGCCATAGAACTCGGCAGCGCCTTGATCATTCTCGAACGTGCCCAGATCGACCCAGGACTGACCTGCAGCAAAGTTATCTTTGATCCAGTCAGCAGACCCATCCGCAAGTGGCGTCAGGTACCCCTGCTTCGCAAGGTTTGCCGCCAGACCAGGCTGTGGAAACACTGTCAGGTTCGGCGCCGAGCCCGCCGCTGCATCAATGAGGATTTGTTGCTCAAGCGAATCTGAACCTACGTAGCTGGAGTTTGCGCCTGTTGCTTCGTCGAAATACGCAACAAGGTTCTCAAAGGATTTGCCCTCACCCGCTAGCCAGGGGCCAAAGATGGTCAGGCTTTCCCCGGACAGATCGTTAGCATCGGCAAAGGCCTGGAACCCGTCCCAGTCAAAGCTGCCTTCACCTGCGGCGTGGATCAACTCACCCTCCGCCTGAACCGACCCAGCCATCAGGGCGAACATCGCCGCACCTGCATAAAGCGAGTGTTTCATCTAATCCTCCTCCCGAATTTTCACGCGCTTAAAGACTCACTTTCAAAGCGCTTTGGATGCGACGTGTTATCCGCTAACACTTTCATTCTGTCAATCATTTGCTGCCTTATGCTGAAAATATTAATAAATTTGGCTATAACGGTAAAACAAGTTGACGGGCGCTCAAATTGGCCACACAACAAATGTTGCAGATAATTGAAGGCGCTTTGAATAGCAAAATGAACCTGAAGCAGCTCTCGGAAATCCTGGGCCTTTCGCAAACAACGGTGAGCCGCGCGCTGAACGGATATCCGGAGGTCAGTGAAGGAACGCGTGTACGTGTGCAAGCCGCCGCGCAAAAACATGGATATCGCCCCAACAGCCGGGCGAAAGGGCTGGCGACAGGGCGATCCATGGTCATCGGTCATGTGATCCCCAGTTCGTCGCAGCATGAAATGGTGAACCCCATCTTTGGCGACTTTGTTGCCGGTGCCGCGCGGAAATATGCGGAATATGGCTACGACTTGATGTTTACCAACGCCGACGACACTTCGATCGAAGAAGCCTATCGCAGTCTTTTTCAGCGGGGTGCGGTCGATGGCGTTGTCCTGCAGGGGCCGAAAGTAAATGAGCCTCGGATCGCTGTTCTGAAACGCATGGGCGTGCCGTTCATCGTGCATGGGCGTTCGACTGGCGTAGATACGCCTTACGACTGGATCGACGTGAACAACAAAAGCTCGTTTCTACGGGCGACGCGGTTTTTGATTGATTTGGGTCATCGCCGGATCGCCTTGATCAATGGCCTGGAAGATATGGATTTCGCACAGCGCCGACGCGCCGGGTATCTGGAAGCGCTCAAGCAAGCTGGCCTTGCCGCCGATCCCGAACTGATGCGCAGCGCAGAGATGACGGAAGTGTATGGCCATCACGAATCGCGAGGTATGTTGCAGCTTGAGAATCCGCCAACCGCCATATTGGCGTCCTCGATGATTTCCGCCATAGGAGTAAGGCGTGCCTTGGATGAAGCGGGCTTGAAGATGGGGCGCGATGTTTCGGTCATAGCGCATGACGACGACTTGTCTTATCTGAAGAACGGTCAAGACGTTCCTATTTTCACTGCAACCCGATCATCCGTCCGTCACGCCGGGGAAATGGCGGCAGAGATGTTAATTGAACGGATCAAGTTCCCCGATGATGCGGCCAAATCCAAATTGCTGGAGGCTGAACTGGTTGTCGGACGCTCAACTGGCCCTGTGCCCAACAGGACGTAACAAAGAATGAAATACACTCGCTCTGACTTCCCAAAAGACTTCCTTTTCGGGGTCGCAACCTCAGCTTATCAGATCGAAGGGCATGCACAGGGTGGTGCCGGGCAAACACACTGGGATACGTTTGCGGCCTCACCTGGAAACGTGGTTCGTGGAGAAAATGGCGATCTCGCCTGTGATCATTTGAACCGGTTCGAACAGGATTTCGATCTGGTGCGCGAGGCGGGGTTTGACTGCTATCGGTTCTCAACCAGTTGGGCGCGGGTGATGCCGGAAGGTCGCGGGCAGGTAAATCAGGCCGGTTTGGATTACTATGATCGACTTGCCGACGCGTTGCTGGAACGCGGAATACGGCCCTGCGTAACCTTGTATCATTGGGAGCTGCCCTCGGCCCTGGCGGACCAGGGGGGGTGGCGCAATCGCGACATTGCAGGATGGTTTGCAGACTTCACCGAGGTCATCATGGGCCGCATCGGGGACAGGATGTACAGTGCCGCACCGATCAACGAGCCATGGTGTGTCAGCTGGCTAAGCCATTTCGAAGGTCATCACGCCCCGGGCCTGCGCGACATCCGCGCAACGGCCCGCGCGATGCATCACGTTTTGCTGGCGCATGGTCGCGCCATTCAGGCCATGCGTAGTCTTGGGATGAGCAATCTGGGCGCGGTGTTCAACCTCGAATGGGCAGACCCGGCCGATGACAGCGTCGAGGCGCGGCTTGCTGCGGACCGGTATGATGCGATTTACAATCGGTTCTTTCTTGGTGGCGTCTTCAAGAAACAGTACCCCAAACTGGTGTTGGATGGGCTTGAGCCACACTTGCCATCTGGTTGGCAGGACGATTTTGAAACGATTGGGACTCAGGTCGATTGGTGCGGGTTGAACTACTACACCCGAAAGTTGATTGCCCCGAGCGATACCGCGTGGCCCAGTTTGACCGATGTTCCCGGACCACTGCCAAAAACGCAGATGGGGTGGGAAATTGACCCTTCCGCCCTGACCCGATTTCTTATTCGAGCACAGAAGGACTATACGGGCGGGCTACCAATCTATATCACCGAAAACGGAATGGCGAGCGCAGAGCGCGTGCGGGATGAGGACCGTATCGAATATCTTGATACACACCTTGCAGCCGTGCTGGACGCTTTGGCACAAGGTGTTCCGGTTAAAGGCTATTTTGTCTGGTCTCTGCTGGACAATTACGAATGGGCCTTCGGGTACGAGAAAAGGTTTGGACTGGTGGACGTGGATTTTGAAACTCTGGAAAGAACGCCCAAAGCGTCGTTCGCGGCGCTGAAATCCGCCCTTTCAGAGGGGCAGAACGTCTCTCTTCCGTTAGCGCAACCATCTGGTTCTGTGCATGAACACTGGAATTTGGTTGCAGACATTGGCGGAACAAACACCCGTCTTGGCGTTGTGACAAATGGCGAGCTAACGGACCTGCGCAAGCACCCTACGGGCACATTGGACGATCTGCTGAACGCATTTCACTCTCTGCGAGATGAGGTTGGCACAAATCCTCAGGCGGTCGTTGCTGCTGGGGCTGGTCCTGTAAGAAACGGAGTCATCCGTCTTACAAACGCTAATCTGGACTTGTCCGAGGTTGAACTGGCGCAGGCGACCGGGGCGGAGCATACTTTTGTTATTAATGACTTCACAGCGGCAGCTTGGTCAGTTGCTGACGTCAAACAGAACGAAGTTTCGGTTTTGCAAGGTCAGGCGAAACCGCCTGTGGGCACGCGTTTGGTGGTTGGCCCCGGCACTGGGCTTGGTGTCGGAGCTTTGTTGTTTTCTGAAGGGCATTATCACACGGTTTCCGGCGAAGGCGGCCACGTGGGACTGTATCCGCGTCACCGCGACGAGGTAGAGATCTTTGAAGCAGCCCGCCGAATTGCACCTGAATGCTTTTTCGGGAACAGCCTGGCTCTGGAAGCGGAAATGTTCCTCAGCGGAACGGGCTTGCCCATCCTGTATCAAGCCGTTGGATTGGCGGCTGGAAACGCACAGCCTTCATTGCGCTCTGCCAAAGAGATTTTGGCCGAAGCCCGCGATGCCTCGGACCCCATCGCAGTCAAAACAGCGCAGATGTTCACCACGCATCTGGGCGCACTTATGGGCGACATGGCAGTTACTCTGATGCCTGCCGGTGGGGTATTTCTTGTGGGCGGCGTCGCCGAGAAAAACCGTTGGCTCTTTGATCAGGACTTTAAGGATGCGTTCAACGGCGGTGGACGTTTTAGTGAGTTGCGAAAGTCATTGAACCTGTACGTCTCAGAACAAGCCGAATTTGGCATCATTGGTGCAAACAACTTTTGCAAGAACGCCCTCAAGCGTTAAGCGACGTGCCCCACAAGAACTCCAGGAAAGGACTGTCGAATGATCTTGTGTTGCGGGGAAGCCCTGATTGATATGATCGCCGAGCCGACAGTTTTCGGTGCGCACGGCTTTGTTCCGCATACCGGCGGGGCGATCCTGAATACAGCAGTCGCCATGGGGCGTCTAGGCGTATCTGTGGGGATGCTGACGGGCATTTCAACGGACATGTTCGGCCAGCAGTTGATCACCGCATTAAACGCCAGTCACGTTGATACATCGCATGTGATCGTCTCGGATCGCCCCAGCACACTTGCCTTTGTTCAACTTCAAGATGGGCACGCAACCTACAGCTTTGTCGATGAAAACACGGCTGGGCGTATGTTGACGCCGGAAGAAATGCCAGATCAGCTTCCAGCAGTCTCTGCTTTGTATCTAGGGGGTATTAGTGTGGCGTGTGAGCCCTGCGCGGATGCCTACGCGTCATTGTTGAAGCGTCATGGTGGCGAACGTGCGGTGATGCTGGATCCGAACATCCGTCCGGGCTTCATCGAGGATCAGGCCCGGTTTCGAACACGCCTGAACCACATGATCGCGCAATCCGATATCGTCAAAGTTTCCGACGAGGATCTGGACTGGATCATTCCCGGTACCGAGCCCGAGTCGGCGAAAGCCGCGTTGTTGTTGCGGGCCGGGCCAACGGCCCTGATAGTGACCCGGGGCGGTGATGGCGCACATGGGTATCTGGCAGATGGATCAAAGGTTTCGGTGCCGGTGAAACAGGTGCAGGTCGTAGACACGATCGGTGCCGGCGATACGTTCAATGCTGGTGTGCTCACCGCACTCAGCCGTGCTGAGAAACTGACCAAACAAGGCGTGCGAAACCTGACCCCAGAAGCGTTGCGCGCGGCCATGGAACTGGGAGCCGAAGTCGCCGCTGTAACCGTATCCCGTGCCGGGGCCGAGCCGCCCTGGGCGCATGAGCTTTAATTCTTGGAAAAACCAATGAAACGATCCGAAATTAACCGCATCAAGTCCGAAGCGCAGGCTTTCATACAATCCTTTGGAGCCGTGTTACCACCTTTTGCCGATTGGTCGCCCGATCAGATGCGAAGTCCTGTAGCTGAAACGATCCGCAGTCGGGGGCTGGGCTGGGACATCACCGATTACGCTCAGGGTCGGTTTGACGAACTCGGCCTGTTCCTCTTCACTCTGCGCAATGGTGAGGTGAATGATCTGAAATCAGGTCGCGGGATGTTGTATGCGGAAAAATTGCTGATCTCGAAAGATAAACAACTGTCTCCGATGCATCGTCACATCGTAAAGGCCGAGGACATCATCAATCGCGGCGGGGGTGATCTGGTGCTGGAGATTTACGCATCTGACCCTGACGGGGGCATCGACCGGAACACGCCAGTGACGGTACCCAGCGATGCCTGCCCTGTTACGTTGCAACCAGGTGAGCATTTGCGGCTGAAACCGGGGCAAAGCGTGACCCTTATGCCGGGTGTCTGGCACGCATTCTGGGCAGAACACGGCGATTGCCTTATTGGAGAGGTTTCGACTGTGAATGATGACCGTACGGATAATGTCTTCGAAGATTCCATCCTTCGGTTTTCACAGATCGAAGAAGACGCTGCGCCGGACTTCTTGTTGGTTTCCGACTATTGATATCAACCAGGCTAGAACCGGCCAACGTGAATGTGAGCCGCGCCCAGATGTTTTGGATCGGCTCGACTGCTTCTCCTTCTTGACAAGTCCAGCACCGCCAGCCTAGCTGAGTTGGATGGTTCCGAAAGGGATGAAAATGGGAATACGGTGCGGCGCTGTATTGCGCCAAGTCCGTGACTGCCCCCGCAACTGTAAGCGGAGAGCGACGCCACTGCGCCACTGACCCCGAAAGGGTTGGGAAGGTGGGCCAAGCTTTGACCCGCAAGTCAGGAGACCTGCCATCCGATGTTTAACCAACCCGGGGCGGGGCGTCCTGGAAGGAGGCTTTGATGGCACGGTTTTCGCGTGTTTCCATTTTTGGCACCTTCTGTCCGCGCTTGGTTTCAAGCAGAGCGGACAATGCAACAGGTGACTGATAGCTTTATCCTCAACCCCAATACCTATTGTGCTGTGGCCTCGCGAAAAGATCGCGATTCTCAAAATAGTAATGTTATAACATTGTATTGTAGTTTGATCAGCGGTAACCGGTGCGCACAATGACGAAAACTGCAGATCATTTCCTACTTGTATGCACGACATGCACAGGCGCGATGTCCACCGATCAAGTGAGTGGCGCATTGGCGCGAAAACTGCCCGAAGGGTTTGCAATCCGGGAGGTCGCGTGCATGGCGGGCTGCGACCGGCCAACCACCGTCGGTTTTCAGGCACCGGGCAAGGCGCAGTATTTGTTTGGTGACATCGTTTCGGAACAGGATCTGGATGCAGTGGTGGAATTCGCCGGGCAATATCAGCTCAGTTCCGATGGTTGGACAAACGCAACTGACCGCCCGCTAACACTGTTCACCAAAACCTTGTCGCGCATGCCTGCCTTGCCATCGCAGAGGCCGTCATGAGTTTCCTGGCTGTCGAAAACCTAGAATATTATGCCTTGAACGGTGATGTGCTGCTTCAGGATGTGTCCTTTGGCTTGGAAGAAGGATCAATTCTGGCGATTGCGGGACCGAATGGGGCTGGGAAGACTACGCTGCTCAAGCTGCTTTGCGGAATCGAACGTATTGCGCTGGGTGATGTGCAGATAAAAGGTCAAAGCCTGCGCACCTTGTCGGCCCATGAACGCGCGCGGACGATCGCTGTGGTTGGCCAACAGGAAATGCCGGATAGTCGGTTGCGATTGCACGACTATGTTGCACTTGGCCAAATTCCGATCAAGGCTGACAAGTCCGCGTCTGAGCACAGGGAAGATCTTGACCGGGTTTTGGAAACAACGGGTTTAATGCACCTTTCCCGCAAACCTATGGGTCAGCTATCGGGGGGTGAGAGGCAACGGGCGCATATCGCACGTGCGCTGGCTCAAAACCCGTCTCTGTTGTTTCTGGACGAGCCGACCAATCACCTAGACCCGGATGCCAAGGGGCACATGTTGTCTTTGGTCGCTGAATTGGGCGTGACGGTTGTCATGATCGTCCACGATCTGGTCATGATCCCGGAATTTGCCACTCATGTGGCGTTAATGAAATCAACACGTCTGACAGGGTTTGGCCCTGTCAACGATGTTCTGACAACGGATCGTGTCCGCGACACGTTTGGAGTGGATTATCTGTGTTTCCAGCATGAGGGCCGCATGATCCCTGCTCTGGATATTCGAAAACGTAAACTGTCATCATAACAGGAGCTTACAATGATGCAGAAACTCTGGCCTGTGGCTGTGTTCACTGGCCTGGCAAGCGGCGCAGCCGCGGATGCCATTACAGTGGACAATTGCGGCGAGCCACTGGTTTTTGAAACAACGCCAGAACGGCTCGTTGTTCACGACATGAACATGACTGACATGGCGTTTGCTTTGGGTCTGCAAGACAAGATCGTCGGCCTGACCGGCATCACAGGCTGGTACAAGACCAGCCCGGATTTTGATGCACAGCGCGGCGACATCCCCGAGTTGGCTCCGAAATATCCTACAGTTGAAAACCTTGTCTCTGTCGAACCCGATATGTTTTTCGCTGGTTGGTATTACGGAATGCAGCCAGGTGGCGAAGTGACCCCAGACACGCTGGAACCCTTTGGCATCAAGACCATGGTCTTGACCGAAAGCTGCGTGCACCTGAACAAAGACCGCCCCGAAGCCAGCATGGATCTGCTGTTTGACGACGTCCTGCGTTTGGGCCAGGTGATGGGTGTCGAGGCTAAGGCGGAAGACCTTGTCTTGGGCTGGAAAGTCCAGTTGGATGCCCTTGAGGCAAAAACCGCCGATCTGGATAAACCTCGTGTTTTCCTGCTGGACGGGCCGGCAGATGCGCCTTTTACCGCAGGTAAATTCGCCATCCCGGACGCCATGATTGCCGCTGCGGGGGGTGTAAACGTCACACATGACATGGATACCAGCTGGGGTCGCACCTCTTGGGAAACCGTGGCAGCCGCAAACCCGGAATTCCTGGTGCTACTGGACTATCAAACAGGAAATGGTGCAGAAGATACCTTCCAGTTTCTGAAAGATCATCCTGTCATGTCACAAACCGATGCAGTCAAGAACGCGCGCTGGATCGGCCTGCGTTACGAGGAATTGACACCCGGACCGGCAAATATTGAAGCCATTGAAAAGATGGCCAATGCGATGCATCCGGAGACCAACTGACATGGTCCATTTGGGCCGATCGATCTTGCTGGGGGCGGTCATTCTGACCGCCCTTTTGCTGCTGTCTACGATCTATGGCACAACCTCGATCCCAATGGCCGAGGTCTTTACCGCCATTGGCTTGGGGACCGGCCTGACAGAAGGTGAAATGTCCCCGGTGCATCGGATCGTTTTCGACCTTCGCCTCCCCCGAGCCTTGTTCGCCGCTGTGATCGGCGCAGGGCTGGGCGTAGTTGGCGTGGTTTTGCAAACAACCACGCGCAACGATCTGGCCGATCCGTTCCTTTTTGGCCTGTCCTCGGGGGCGGCGGCTGGGGCCGTTCTTGTCATAACGGTCACTGGCGATGTGCTGGGGGTCTGGACCCTGCCTTTGGCGGCGTTTTGCGGGGGGCTAATAGCCTCTGGCATTGTTCTGGCTCTGGTTCAGGGTTTGCGCACAAGTGCGCCGGAAAAGCTGATCCTGGCCGGTTTGGCTGTGTCTTTCCTGTTTTCCGCGATTACAAATTATTTGATTTTTTCCGGCGACAGTCGTGCGGCGCATTCGGTTATCTTCTGGATGCTGGGCGGATTGGGTCTTGCCCGATGGCAGACCTTTCCACTGGTCCTGACCGGGCTTGCCCTGATCCTAAGCTACGCGCTTTATCGCAGTCGCTGGCTGGATGCCCTTTTGACCGGAGATTTCACTGCGTCGTCACTGGGAATTCCCGTCCAGGGTCTTCGATTCCGAATGTTCTTTGTGGCTGCGTTGGCTACGGCCAGTTTTGTGTCCGTGGCTGGTGTCATCGGATTTGTTGGGCTGATGGTGCCTCATATTGCGCGCGGCATTGCTGGTACGCTGCACCGAAACCTGCTGATTACCTCGGCCATCGTAGGGGCGATTCTGCTGACGCTGTCGGATATTCTGTCCCGCCTGCTCTTGGCCCCACAGGAACTGCCCGTGGGTATCGTGACAACGTCTATCGGGTCTCTTTTTGTTTTCCTGTACCTGTTCAAATCCGCGCGTGGTGACTGACCTCAGACACCGTCCTGCGTGTCCGATCCATGCGACAAGAGCTCTTGCACCAAAGGGTTCGGGAACCGGCGTTTGAACGTGATCGCGTGGAAGTTTTCCTTGATTTTCGGGTGCTCTTGCGCCTCGACCAGACGACCCGAAATCAACTCATCCTGAACAACGATCGGAGCCACCAGAGCCAGCCCGATATCCTCCCGTGCAAGCAGCCGCATCATCGCCATGTCGTCCACCTCGGCTGCCACCTGAGGGCGCACCGACATGCGGCTGGCCATGGCATCAAAAGCCGTGCGGACACTGTTGTTCGTTGTGGGCAGGATGAAGGGTTGTTCTTCCAATAGATCCCGTATTGAACGTGTCGGTTTCAGACGATCGGGGGTTCCGACGATGCTCACCGGTTGTTCGGCCAAATGATGAGTGACAAAGCTGGTCAAACTGTCGCTTGCGGGTTCGTGGTTCATCAAGACCAGGTCGAAATTCAGCGTTTCGAGCCCCTCCAGCAACTCGCTTGGGCTACCGGACCTTAAAATAACCTCGACGTCTGCGCGCGCCAAAATGGGCCGCAAAAAACGAATCTGAAAGTTGCGAGAAAGGGTGGACTGTGCCCCAACCCTAAGAGCTTGCCGCGTATTCCCCGCGTCCTGCAAGGTTGCCACAAGTTCCTGACCTGTCGCAAAAATCGCATCGGCGTGGTCCAGAGCGATATGTCCGGCTTCGGTGAGATGCAGCTTGCGGCCCCGGCGTTCAAACAGCGGATGACCAAGCCGGTCTTCCAGTTCTTTTATCTGCACCGACAAGGCCGATTGAGAAAGATTCAAACGCTGCGCCGTGCGGGTCAAGTTCCCGTCATGAGCGACGGCCCAGAAGTAGCGCAGGTGATGATAGTTGAGCGGCATATCGTTCTATTTATATGAACGAAACACATCAAACAATGTATTTTTCTTATGTTGCACTGCGAAATATGTCGAACGGAACAAGTCGAGTCAGTATCGAACGTCAAGGGACACACGCATGAGTTACCTGCTTCTACCCCTCCTAAGTCCAATGATCTTGTTGGGATCTGCATATTACTGCAGCCGACATCCGGGGATGCGTCCGGGCAATTTGCCGAAAGTCGCAGAATGGGCGGCCCTGGCGGCATTTGGCGTGTCTGCCTTGGCGGTCATGCTGCTAATTGCAAAAGGGTCCGGGACCTCGACGATGATCGGCTTTTGGGGAGTGGGCCTTTCGGTCCGGTTGGATGCTGTAAGCGCCACAATGTTGATTCTGGTCAGTTTCATTGGCTGGATCGTATTGCGGTACTCTGCAACATACATGGACGGAGAACCAAGGCAGGGTGCCTTTAGCGGTTGGATGTCTGTCGCGCTGGCCGCCGTTCTTTTGTTGGTGATGTCCGGCAACATCGTCCAACTGCTGGTCGCCTGGATTGCAACAAGCCTGGCACTGCATCAACTGCTGCTGTTCTACCCCGAACGTACCACGGCACAACGCGCAGCGCGCAAAAAGGCTGTTGTGGCGCGAATCAGCGAAGTTGCGCTTGGTCTGGCCGTTGCCTTGCTGATCATCGGCTACGGCACCACCGACATCGCTACGATCCTGTCAGAAGCACAGCCGACAGTAACCACAATTGTCGCCGCCCTGTTCATCGCACTGGCGGCCGTACTGGCTTCGGCCCAGTTCCCGGTCCATGGGTGGCTGACCGAGGTGATGGAAGCACCAACCCCGGTCTCGGCCCTGTTGCATGCGGGCGTGATCAATGCGGGCGGGTTTCTATTGATCCGCTTTGCGGATGTGATGCTGGTGGCTCCTGGAATTATGGCCTTGTTGGTCATGCTGGGCGGTTTCACCGCGCTGTTCGGAGGCTTGGTCATGCTGACGCAGCCCGCGGTCAAGACATCCCTGGCGTGGTCAACAATTGCCCAGATGGCGTTCATGATCATGCAGTGCGGTCTTGCCCTGTTCCCGCTGGCGCTGCTGCACATTGTGGCGCATTCGCTCTACAAGGCCCACGCCTTCCTGAGCGCGGGTGAAGCTGTGCGCAACGTGGCCGCCATTCGCCGTCCGGGGCCGGTGGCAGTACCAAGTGCCCGCAATGTATTGCTGGCCTTTGCAACCGGCATTCTGATCTATGGTGCGGTGGCTTCGGTGTTCGGAATCGACGGGAAATCTGTTCAGGCCATTGCCTTGGGTGTGATCCTGATCTTTGGCGTCGCCTACCTGCTGGCGCAAGGCTTTGCGGATGCAGCGCCCGGTGCGCTGACCCGGCGCACTGTCATCTATGCGGGTGCAACATCGGTCAGCTACTTCGTTCTGCAAATCGCTGCGCAGAATCTAACGGCGGGCACCCTGCCGCCTACGCCTGCTGCAGGACCGCTGGAATGGGCTTTGATCGTTCTTGCGCTCATCAGTTTTGGCGCCGTGGCGCTGGCCCAATCGACCTTCCCGCTCTGGGCCTCGCATCCGGCGGCGGCGGGAATGCGGGTGCATTTGTCCAATGGACTTTATGCCAACGCAATCTTTGATCGGCTGCTGGACGGGTGGTCCACGCGCCGGACTGTGTGAAAAGGGGATCAGATATGTATATGAAACACGAAAGCTATCCTGCTCCGCTTTTGGAACTAGTCGCGATTGCTAATGACGCTGTGCGTCAGATCCCTCCTCTGTTTCCGCTGTCTGCGAATGTCGCTGTGAACCCCTTTTTGGGTCAGACAGGGGATACCCTCGCTGTAACGGCCGCACGTCTTGGCCGTGTTGCCGGTGTGCGCATCACCCCTGACAGGCGCATTATGGCCGAGAAGTTGAACTCGGGTGAGATGACCGAAGGGGATCTGCTTGAGGCGATTTCGCATGTAGAAAGTCGCTTTGATCCTCCGGGGCTTGAAGAAGTCACAGCCGCTTTGACGGATGATGCCGCACCTCTTGCCCCGTTTCCGACGGTGGCGGAATTGGCCGCAGATGTGTCTGGCATCGACTGGCCCGGTTTAATCGAAGAACGTATCGGAGCTTGGGCTGCCAGCCATTTTGACGAAGGCCAGGCCCTTTGGCAGCCCAGCCGTGCCGGCGGTGCGTTCAGTGCATGGCGGGAGTTCGCATCGCGCGACCTGACACCTGAGATCAATGGGTTGAAAGGCTTTGGCGCATTTGTGGCGGCCACCAACCGTTCGCAATGGCGCGCCATCGGGCGGGCCTCGGAAACGCTGGGCGTGACGCCTGACGCGGCTGGAACAACATTTCATCGTTGGCTAGTCACGCTTGGCGGTTGGGCGCAATACGCGCGCTATTTGTTGTGGAAGGCCGAGCTTCAGGGTCAGACCGACACAACAACGGCGGAGTTGCTGGCCATTCGGATGGTATTTGAAGAGGCCCTGTTCCACCAATACCGTGATCAGATTTCGGCGCGTTGGCTGGAAACCGTCGCAATGCACGAGACCCCGATCACTCCGTCCCGTGACATGGTGATTGATGCCATTCTGCAGGATGCTGCGGAACGGGCTCAACAGCGCAAGCTGGGTCAGGTTTTGGCTAGTCGTCAGCCACGGGCGACCGAGGGCCGCCCACTGGTGCAGGCTGCGTTCTGTATCGATGTCCGGTCCGAAGTTTTTCGCCGGGCGTTGGAAGCACAGGACTCGGGTATCGAAACCATCGGCTTTGCCGGGTTCTTCGGGTTGGCCAGCGCACATAAATGCGCGGGATCAGACGTGACCGAACTGCGGGGTCCGGTTCTGCTGAACCCCAATGTTAAGTCCAAAGCAGCAGAAGACACACTGTCCGACCTGGATCGTCGCTATACGGCCCGTGCCAAAAGGGCGTGGGGGCGGTTCAAGCTGGCCGCTGTTTCATCCTTTGCCTTTGTCGAGGCGACTGGTCCGATATACGCTGGTAAATTGTTGCGGGATTCGCTGGCTGCGAGTGGTAGTGGGAGCAAGTTTGACCCTGCGCCTAAACTGGACCCTTTAATGGATCTGGTCACGCGCATCGATACCGCCAAAGCCATTCTGGGCGCGATGTCTCTGACAGATAATTTCGCGCGCATCGTGATGCTGGCGGGACATGGGGCGGACGTCACCAATAACCCCCATGAAAGCGCGTTGCAATGCGGTGCCTGCGGCGGTCACGCGGGGGATGTAAGCGCCCGGCTACTTGCCAGCCTGCTGAACGACAACCAAGTACGGGACGGACTGCGGGACAAAGGGATCGACATCCCCACTGACACGCTGTTTCTGCCAGCGCTGCACAATACCACGACAGATGGCGTTACTCTGTTTGATCAGGATCACCCCGCGGGATTGTGGGCGCCGCAGATCGCTCAGCTGAAAACCTGGTTGGCAGAAGCCGGACGCCTCTCACGTACCGAGCGTGCGGCCCGGCTGCCTCGGGCCCATGGGGGCGACGATATCGCCCATCGCGCCAAGGATTGGGCAGAGCTTCGACCCGAATGGGGTTTGGCAGGGTGCCGCGCCTTTATCGCAGCGCCGCGAAGCCGGACTGACGGGACCGGTTTGGCCGGGCAGTCCTTCCTTCACAGCTATGACTGGCGCTCGGATGATGGGTTTGGCGTGCTAGAGTTGATCATGACCGCCCCGGTTGTCGTGGCCAGCTGGATCAGCTTGCAATACTATGGTTCGACTGTCGCGCCGGGGTTATTCGGTGGGGGCAACAAGTTGCTCCACAACGTAGTCGGCGGGATTGGTGTTGTTGAAGGGAACGGCGGCGCTTTGCGTCCGGGGCTGCCCTGGCAATCAGTTCATGATGGCGAGGCGTTCCAACACGACCCTCTACGTCTGTCTGTGGTGATCGAAGCCCCACGTGAGGCCATGAACGCCATTCTCAAGCGCCACGCCAATGTCAAAGCGCTCTTTGACAACCGCTGGCTTCACCTGATCGCGATGGACGAAAAGGGTGATCTGGCATGGCGTTACACGGGTGATCTGGAATGGAGCCCAATTGCCAAGACGACTGGTTATGAACAGGCCATAGCAGCCGAATGACCAAGACCATGAAGCCAAGGCCCGGCGCATTCTGCCGGGCCTCTATCCGTGTATCAACGCCAGTAGGTTAGCACGTAATTCCGGCGTCGCCGCAGAAGCGACCGTGCATCAGACTTCAGTTTCAAAGCCCTACGCTGCCAATCGGTCTTCACACCACCGGCTGCCGCAACAAATGGCGTGACTGCCAGAAATGCTTAGGGTTGCAGATCAAAATCCACCACAGCATCCACATGCACCGCAGCCAACAGCGCATAAGGTTAACAGTCAGAGGTAAACCGACGGTTCTGCCAAGCCTGCATCAATCGGTCGAACAGGTTCGGATGATCGCGCTGAATCTTGTCATCTTTGTTCACAGACAGGATCGACTGATCCAAACGCGTTTGCTGCGGGGTCTGAATGGGCTGGCCATTCTTTGTGGCCCCCTCCCCCATGACACCCACAAATACCTCATCCAAGGCAGGCCTTCCAACCAACCCTAGCCTAGGCTGTCCCTCAACCGGATATGCACACAGGAAGCCAAACAACGGGTGCCGCCAACTGGATCAATGAACCACATATGCCGACCGTCTCCAGCCTCCTGCCCGTGTTCCTCACCAAAGCTTCCATGCTCGGGGAAATGTCGTTTCAAGTAGGACCGAACCTCAGCTTCAACCGGCTTGTCGGCTTGCGTCACAGGGCGTTCATCCAGCTTGAGTTCAACACTCAGAGATCCACGAAGGAACCGCATCCCGTTCGTGGATCCAATATTCGCCATCTGAATGGAGTGTTCTTTAAGCGTATGTGTGACAACCATTTCAATACTTTAGGATGGAAGCACCTGTGAGATTTCAAAGACGGGTTTCATCAATTGCTGTAAGCATGCGCTGCAGCCGCACCCGGCGATTTGAAGTTCTGTCGGGCGGTGCCGTCAATGCCGAATCCAGCTTTAGGCTTCATGAACTGCAAGAAACCAATCTGGCGCGTATTGCTGCTCGGAATGCGCAGGTCCAGATCGTGGTAACTGACGGGAAAAGCCGGGTAAGTGCGCGCTGGTCACTCTGGATTCAGACAGACATATCAATCTGCTTTTTACGGACCCTCACCCGTCAAAGGGCATTTGCCAAATGTTGTTTGCAAACGAAATGGTTTGGTGGTCGCCGAATAGCCGCTTACTGCTTTTGGGCAATGATCCAAACCGGGTGATATGTCAAAGACACCCCGTCATCCGTCGCAAAGCTTCGTACATAGTCTTTCTCAAACCGGGCCAGAGTGGACTTGGTCCACGCCCCTTGCGCGCGACCGTTCACCCCGGTTCGGCGCAAGTATTTCAAAACGTCACGCGGAGTTTCGAAATATGATGGCCGGATGCGTTCCCCGGCGGTCAAAACCCGCATTGACCCCTCAATGGCCGCGACAAGGGCGTCTGCCCCGCAAAGGCCAGGCGCCTGGGCTGTTGATCCGATGCTTGTCAGTTCTTTGTATTGCTGAGGTCCAAATCCTGAAATGGCCAGCCAGCCACCGGGGGCCAATGCATCGACCGCCTGCTGTAGCAGCCCGGTCGGGTCGTCCATCCATTGGATCATCGAGGCTGAAGCGATCAGGTCGATCTGGCCGGGCCATTGCACCATACGCACGTCGCCTGCGATAAATACGGCCGCTTCGGCGTCTGCCGTTGCCTGGGCTTGCGGCGCGATGTCGTTCAGAACAAGGTCAGGCAGATCGAAATTTTGCCGCAACGTCCGGGTGAGATGCCCGGTGCCACACCCCATTTCGAATGCGGTGCGAAATTGCCCCGGTGCGCCCACACGGCGCAGTTCAGAAACCAGTTTATCAGCAACCCACGCCTGTTGGCTGGCTGTGTCGTGATAGGTGTCAAAGCTTCTGCTAAAGCTGCGTTGGACCTTATCTGCCGGTTGCGCCGTCATGACAGCCACTCCGCCCAATTTTGGCCTGACCCGAAGGGTACATGTGACCCTGCAACACGTTTGACCGAAGCTGAGGTCTCCGCCCAGGCAGCCTCTTGCGCCTTCGTTGGAATGATACGGTCCCGATCGGGTATCCACACCAGGTCAAACCCGGGATTCAGGGCCGATCCGCGACGGATCACTGCGTGAAGCTCTTGTTGCGCTGCTGCGAGGTCAAGCTCTGGTGCCTCAACAGACAACCCCGCGCGGCGGCAAAACTTGGAAAAACTGGAGGTCGTCAGCTGATCCGCCGTCGCCCGTATCATTTCGGGCGCAATCCCACGGTCCGGACAGGTCGGATGCAGGGTGCCACTGACGGCAACAAGCCGGTCGGGGCGAAACTGAGTATTAGCCAGCCAATGCGCGGCAGATGCCACGCCAAAGGAAAACGCGAGCATGTCGACACGGTCAAACCCTGTCAAATCAGGCAAGGGGTCATCAAGCTGGGTGTAGTCATCAACCAACAGAACAGACGCGCCACCGGATAGACCCAGGAACGGTGCAGCACCAAGCGCCCAACCCCCGAACACAAGGATCAGAATGCCGTCGCCTGATTGCTCCAGCCACCTGTGTTTCATCCCTGCCCCCCGGCCAGCGCGACCATTGCACTCGTGACCTGGCTGAGCTCGTCAGGAGAGATTACGTAAGGGGGCATGCAATAGATGTTGCGCGCAAAGGGGCGTAGCCACACTCCGGTCTTTGGGGCCAGCCGGTGGGCGACAGAAGGATCAACCGTATCCTTCATTTCGATAACGCCGATGGCACCAAGGACTCTGACATCCGCTACGCCAGGCAAAACGCGAGCTGGCTCCAGTTCGGTGCGCATCTGGGCCTCAATATCAGAAACCTGCCGTTCCCAGTTCCCCTCGGCCAGCAGACGAAGGCTTGCCGATCCCGCGACACAGGCCAGAGGGTTGGCCATGTAAGTCGGGCCGTGCATGAACACGCCTGCCTCACTGTTGCCGATGCCATAAGCCACCTGCTCGCTGGTAACCGTTGCCGCGAATGAGATATGTCCACCGGTCAGCGCTTTGCCCAAGCACAAAATATCAGGTTTGACGTCAGCGTGATCGATGGCGAACAGCTTACCGGTGCGGCCAAAGCCAGTTGCAATCTCATCAAAGATGATCAGCACATTGTGGGCATCGCACAAGGCACGTGCCGCGCGCAGCCATTGTGGGTGATAGAAATACATACCACCGGTGCCCTGAACCACAGGCTCAAGGATCAGGGCCGCCAGTTGGTCGCCTTTTTCGGCAAGCAAGCGCTCCAGCGGCTCCAGCCCGTTCTGTACCGAATCTGCGGGCCATTCGTCACCCAACCGCACGTGCGGGCGCGGCAGGAAGTGCTGGATCGACAAGGCTCCGCGGAACAACCCGTGCATACCGGTGACCGGGTCGCAGACGCTCATCGCCTTCCAGGTGTCGCCGTGATAACCGCCCCGAATAGTAGCGAACTCGAACTTGCCGCTGCGGCCATGTGCCATTTGGTACTGCACAGCCATCTTCATCGACACTTCGACCGAAACCGAACCGCTGTCACAGTAGAAAATGCGATCCAGCCCTTCGGGCAGCATGTCGATCATCCTGCGCCCCAGATCAATGGCTGGATGATGCGTCAGCCCCCCGAACATCACATGGGGCATCTTCTCCAATTGGTTCTGCATCGCAGATGTGATCTCAGGGTGTTTGTGACCGTGGATCGCACACCACCACGAGGACATGGCGTCGATCATCTTCACGCCGTCTTCCCGGTACAGATAAACGCCCTCGGCCCGGTCGATCAGGTGCATCGCGCCGGGATTGGCGACGTTGGTATAGGGGTGCCACAGGTGGCGGGCGTCAAACTCAAGCGGGGTCACAAGAACCTCCGAATGGTGACAACGTCAATTTCTGAGAAGGCATCTTTCAGGGTTTGCTGTGTCAGTTCGCTTAGAACCGGAAGGCGCCCAAGGTGACGGACATTGCTCATCTCTACGATGGTTTGTTCAACATCCGGCTCAGCCTCACCGACAAAGGCAACACCCACAACCTCACATCCAGCGCCACGCAAGGCCATCAGAGACAATGTGGTGTGGTTGATCGTTCCCAGCGCCGTGCGTGCGACCAGCACAACCGGGGCCTGCCACTGGGCAATCAGGTCCAGGTAATAGGACTGGCGGTTCAGCGGCACCATCAGGCCCCCTGCCCCCTCAACGACCAGCGGCCCGTCAACCTGCGGCACAGCAAGGCGCGACAGATCAATCTCAACACCCATGTCTTCGGCAGACAGATGGGGTGAGGCCGGCAGGTTCAGGCGATACGCCTCAGGCAAAACTTCCGCACCGGACAACAATCGGACGGTTTCTGTGTCCGTCGCATCTTCCAAACCCGACTGAACGGGTTTCCAATACCCTGCATTCAACGCTGCGGTCAGACCAGCGGAAAAAACGGTTTTTCCGACGCCCGTGTCGGTTCCGACGACAATCAACGCGCTCATGCGGCCTCCGATTGATGGCTGGCGATGGTGGCAAACAGCGCCGAGATATCCTCGTGGGTCACATTTCCGGTGATCGACACACGCAGTCTGGACGTTCCCTTGGGAACGGTGGGGGGGCGAATACCCCGGATGTCAAAGCCCTGTTGCTGCAAGGCAGAGGCCGTCGCCATCGTTCTGGCCTCGTCACCCAAAATAACCGGGATGATCTGGCTGGTCAGGGCCGAATCCGGCAGTCCTGTTTGCCGGGCCACGTGATGGGCATGACGCAGACGGTCATGTGCAGCAGCGACCAATTGAGCGTTGGTCGCCAATTCCCGCAAAGTTGCCCGTACCAAGGCAGCGTTCAAAGGCGAAGGCGCGGTTGCAAAGATAAAGGGCCGCGCGCGATTGATCAGCGTATCAATCATTACACGCGGACCACATATCAGACCGCCCGAAACGCCCAGACCCTTGCCGCAGGTATGGAGTGTCAGAACCTCCGCGCTCAGACCATGCGCCAGACCTTTGCCGTTCAGGCCAAAAACGCCAGTGGCGTGTGCTTCATCCACGATCAGTACGGCATCGGCCTCGCGCGCCAAGGAGGCAAGATCCTCCAGCGGTGCAAGATCGCCTTCCATGGAATACACGCTTTCCACTGCGATCCAGATGTGGCCCGATCCACCCGTCGACTGCCACTCGGCCAGAACCTTGCGTGCATCTTCTACGTCATTGTGGCGAAAGGCACGCAGATCCGCGCGGCTCGCACGCATCCCTTCATGGGCACTGGCATGGACCAGTGCGTCATAAAGCACCAGATCTCCGGCTGCTGGCAGGGTGGAAAAGATTGCTTGATTGGCCTGAAACCCTCCGCCCATGAAAAGCGCGGCTTCAGATCCAAAGAATGCGGCAGCTTCCTGTTCAAGCGCCTCGTGTTCGGGGTGATTACCCCGTAGCAGGCGCGAGCCACCAGAGCCAACCGGCACACCGCGCGCCAAGGCAGCCTTTGCGGCATCTTGCAACAGTTTTGACCCCGCCAAACCCAGATAATCGTTCGACGCAAAATCCAAACCCTGCGCAGGGATCAAAGCCCGGCGGCGGTGCCGGGCTTCAAGCGCATCAAGCATGGATTCCAGTCGATCGACTGCTTTCATTCGGCAGCTTCCGTGCGCTTGTGGTCTTCCGCCGTTTCAGCCTGAATGCCAAGTTTCGCAAACAGGATCGAGTCGGTGTCTTCCTCGGGGTTTTCCGCAGTCAAGAGCGTTTCGCCCACAAAGATCGAGTTGGCACCGGCGAAGAAGCACATCGCCTGCATCTCGTCGCTCATATCGCTGCGTCCGGCAGACAGGCGAACATAAGATTTGGGCATCAGAATACGGGCGGTTGCGATGATCCGCACAAAGTCGATGGGATCGATCGGCTCTGCATCGGCCAACGGCGTGTCAGCCTGCGGCATCAACATGTTGATTGGAACCGAATCCGGCGGAGGGGTCATGTTGGCCAGGGTCAGCAACATGTCGATACGGTCGCCGGTATGTTCGCCCATACCCAGTATACCGCCCGAGCAGACCTTGATACCGGCTTCCTGCACCCGGTTCATCGTATCGATCCGGTCCGAGAAAGTGCGGGTGGTGATCACTTCGGAGTAATAGCGCTCAGAGGTGTCGATGTTATGGTTGTAGTAATCCAACCCGGCGTCGCGCAGCTGGACGACCTGAGTGTCATCCAGCATGCCCAGTGTCATACAGGTTTCCATACCCATCGCTTTCACGCCTTCGACCATCGCAACTAGGGCAGGCATGTCACGCGGTTTGGGTTCGCGCCACGCAGCACCCATACAGAACCGAGTTGCGCCACCATCCTTGGCTTTCTTGGCTTCGGCCAGAACGCGCTGAACCTCGATCAGCTTGGACGCCGGAAGGGTTGATCCGTTGCGGGCCGATTGCGAGCAATAGGCGCAGTCCTCGGCGCACCCACCGGTCTTGATCGACAGGAGTTTTGACGTCTGGACCTTGTTGGGATCAAAGTTCTCGCGGTGCACGGTTTGCGCCCGAAACAGAAGATCCATCAACGGAAGATCATGAACAGCTTGCGCAGACTTTCGGGTCCAGCCGGAATGAGGGATGATCATTTTATCTATAAAACTTCCTGCAGCTTGCGTTGCCGCAGATTTATTATCGATAAAACTGAATTGCGCAACCGTGTTGGCGCAAACGAACCCAAATCAAGCGGAAATGCCGCGAGGTCCATGCTGGCAGTAGTGTCTTCCATCTCTTCGGCCAGCGTGGTCATTGGGCGGACATCTAGCCTTCCGAAAGACCTGAACGCACATGTGTTACATCGCGCAACGGACAAGCTGCTTTGGTGGAATGGCGTTAACCTTACGATTTGCTGATCGGCCTGGTCCTGACCAAAAGAGTCCCTGCTCAAAACCAAAGCCATCGGCGCTGGCCACCAGCATAATCAATTTCGAAAGGGTCAGTCAGCCCAAAATGCCCGGCAAACGCAGCCCGTGCTCACGCGCACAGGCTTTGGCCTCCTCATATCCGGCATCTGCATGACGCCAAACGCCCGAGGCTGGATCATTCCAGAGAACCCGCTCAAGCCGTTTGGCCGCTTCGTCCGTGCCGTCTGCGCAAATAACGACACCTGCGTGCTGGCTAAACCCCATGCCAACACCCCCGCCGTGATGCAGAGAGACCCATGTCGCACCCGACGCCGTATTCACAAGCGCGTTCAGCAGTGGCCAATCGCTGACTGCATCCGAACCGTCTTTCATCGCCTCGGTCTCGCGGTTTGGCGAGGCTACCGAACCACTGTCCAGATGATCTCGACCAATGACAACGGGTGCCTTCAGCTCGCCATTGCGGACCATTTCGTTGAACGCCAACCCGGCCCGATGCCGGTCGCCCAACCCTATCCAGCAGATGCGTGCGGGCAGGCCCTGAAACGCGATCCGCTCCTGCGCCATGTCGAGCCAGTTGTGCAGATGGGTGTTCTCGGGGAACAGCTCCTTCATCTTGGCGTCTGTTTTGTAGATGTCATCGGGGTCGCCCGAAAGCGCGCACCAACGGAACGGGCCGATACCCCGGCAGAAGAGCGGGCGGATATAGGCGGGCACGAAGCCGGGGAAGGCAAAGGCATTTTCCAGTCCCTCATCCTGGGCCACCTGACGGATATTGTTGCCGTAATCCAGCGTCGGAACGCCCGCATTCCAAAAATCGACCATGGCGGCCACGTGCTGCTTCATCGATGCGCGCGCCGCTTTTTCGACCGCTTTGGGATCGCTTTCGCGCTTGTCCCGCCACTGTGCCATGTTCCAGCCCAGCGGCAGATACCCGTTGACCGGATCATGGGCCGAGGTTTGGTCGGTGACAATGTCGGGTCGCATGCCACCGGCCTGCATCCGTCGGTAAATCTCGGGAAAGATTTCAGCGGCATTGCCCAAAAGGCCCACTGATTTTGCTTCGCCCGCCTTGGTCCAGCGGTCGATCATCTCTAGCGCCTCGTCCAGCGTTTCGGCCTTTTCATCCAGATATTTGGTGCGCAGGCGAAAATCGATACTGTCGGGGTTGCACTCGACAGCCAAACAACAGGCCCCAGCAAAGACAGCCGCCAGAGGCTGCGCGCCGCCCATTCCACCCAATCCGCCGGTCAGGATCCACTTGCCGGTCAGGTCGCCGCCATAGTGCTGACGTCCGGCTTCGGCAAAGGTCTCATAGGTACCCTGAACGATGCCCTGCGTACCGATATAAATCCACGAGCCAGCGGTCATCTGGCCGTACATCATCAGACCCTTTTTATCGAGCTCGTTGAAGTGATCCCAATTGGCCCAATGGGGTACCAGATTCGAATTCGCGATCAGTACACGGGGCGCATCCGAATGGGTCCGCACAATGGCCACCGGCTTTCCGGACTGGACGACCAGCGTTTCATCCTCTTCCAGATCCTTGAGGCTGGCGACGATCGTGTCGAAGTCGTTCCACGTCCGCGCCGCGCGCCCTATACCGCCATAAACAACCAACTCGTGCGGGTTTTCCGCGACATCCGGGTGCAGGTTGTTCATCAACATCCGCATTGGTGCCTCGGTCATCCAGCTTTTGGCGTTTAGCTCTGGCCCGGTGGGCGGGTAAACATCACGGGTGTTCTTGCGAGGATCGGTCATGCGGCAATCTCCAATGCAGTGTCCTGGATGGCGTCCAGTATGTCTTTTAGCCAGCGGCGCAGGCGGTTGGCCTTTTCAGTGTCGTAGGTCCAAGGCGCAGTTTCAGCGCTCAGGTAGGTGGACTGCGCCAGTTCCATCTGTATGGCGTGGATGCCCTCGGCAGGGTTGCCATAATGCCGGGTCGTCCATCCGCCCTTGAATCGGCCGTTCAAAATGGTGCTGTACGGTGAGGATGACGCGAACTCATGTGAGATGGCTTCGATAGCGGGCGCGCACGTCACGCCATTGTTTGTTCCAATGTTCAGGTCAGGCAGAATGCCGTCGAAAAGAAAGGGGATGTGGCCGCGGATTGAATGGCAATCATACAAAACCGCAATTCCATGGATCGCCTTGACCCGCTCCAGCTCGGCCCGCAGCGCGGCATGATAGGGGGCGTGAAACGCCTCGCGCCTTTCAACTATATCCTTCTCTGTTGGCAGAATATCCCAGATGTCTTGCCCGTCAAAATCCGTAAGCGGGACCAGCGTCGTTGTGTTTTGACCGGGATAAAGCGACACGCCTGACGGGTCGCGATTGGCGTCAATCACATAACGATGAAAGGTTGCCCGCACAGTTGTCGCGCCAGGCAGGAGGCCCTCGTAAAGCGTGTGGATATGCCAGTCCGTATCCGCCAACGCCCTGCCCCGCGCGTTCAGCTTGGCCTCGATCGTTGCGGGCACATCGGTGCCGGTGTGCGGCAGGCCCAGAACAACAGGGCTGTCACCACGTATGACTTGAACCGAACCAGTCATGCGCCAAGCTCCGGCATCGCGATGCCTGTGCCATGTGCGATCTCGCCACTGGCGATCAAGGTCCATGCTGCTTCGATCTCGCGCGCCATGTATCGATCATCACCCAATACAGGGACCACAGCTCTTAGCTTGGCCATTACAGCTTGAAGGGTCTCACTGGTAGGCAATGGCGCGCGGAACTCGACCCCTTGCGTAGCGCAAAGCAGTTCGACCCCCAGAATACGTTCCAGATTGGTGACCATCTGTCCCAATCTCCTCGCGCCATGGGCCGCCATCGAAACGTGATCTTCTTGGTTGGCTGACGTAGGTGTTGAATCCGTCACGCAGGGGTTTGCAAGATGTTTGTTCTCGCTCATCAACGCGGCGGTTGTCACTTCGGCAATCATATAGCCCGAGTTCAGGCCGGGATTTGGCGTCAGGAAAGGCGGCAGATCAAAGCTGAGCGCTGGATCGACAATCAGCGCAATTCGACGCTGTGCAATGGCTCCGATCTCGGCAAGCGCCAGAGCGATCATGTCGGCAGCAAAGCCCACAGGTTCCGCGTGGAAATTGCCACCCGAGACGATCAGCCCGGCCTCGGGCAAAACCAGCGGGTTGTCGGTGGCGGCATTTGCCTCAATCTCCAACGTCTTGGCTGCCTGCCTCAGCACATCCATCGCGGCACCGACAACCTGCGGTTGGCAGCGGATGCAATAGGGGTCCTGTACCCGTGTATCGCCTTCGCGATGGCTTTCGCGGATTACAGAACCGGCTAGGATAGCCCGCATCGTGGACCCGGCTTCGATCTGGCCGCGATGGCCGCGCAACGTATGGATCTCGGGCTGAAACGGCGCGGTCGATCCCATGATTGCATCGGTGGTCAGTGCCGAAGTGACCAACGCGCTCTGCGCCGCTTGCCACGCGCCGAACAATCCCGCCAAAGCAAACGCAGTTGAGAACTGCGTGCCGTTGATCAGCGCCAGACCTTCTTTGGGGCCCAACTCAACGGGTGTTAAACCCGCCGCCGCCAACGCCTCACCACCGGGCATAACAGTCCCGCCGAATTCGGCCTCACCCGCGCCCATCATAACTGCGGCCATATGCGACAGCGGCGCCAAATCGCCTGACGCACCAACCGAGCCTTGCGCAGGGATCAGCGGGGTCACACCTTTGTCCAGCATGGCCTCCAACAGGTCGATCAGTTCCAGCCGCACGCCAGACGCGCCGCGCCCGAGGCTGAGCAGTTTCAGCACCATCATCAGCCGCGCAACCGTGCGCGGAATGGCCGGGCCAACACCACAGCAATGGGACAGAATTAGATTGCGTTGCAGCGTCGCTGTATCCTCGGCGGCAATCTTGACGCTGGCCAGCTTGCCAAAGCCGGTATTGACGCCGTAGACTGCAGTCTCACCCGCAGCAGCCTCGGCGATACGCGCATGAGCAGCCTCGATACCGGCGCGGCATACAGGGTCTAGCCGCACGGCGCATTCCTCGCGATAGACCTGTTCCAGTTGCGCTAAAGTGACTGCACCGGGGGTGAGTGTCAGGGTCGTCAAATTGCGCCTCCAAGTATGCGAGTATGAAGAGGGTTGAAGCCCACACGATAGGCTAGTTCTGCCGGGTGGGTGACGTTCCACACCGCAAGATCGGCGCGCTGTCCGGGGGCGATCTGGCCGCAATCGGACAGACCCAGGGCGCGGGCCGCATTGGTGGTGACCCCGGTCAGAGCCTCTTCCGGTGTCATGCGAAACAGGGTGCAGCCCATATTCATGGTCAAAAGCAGCGATGTCATCGGGGCCGACCCCGGGTTGCAGTCAGTGGCCAACGCCATCGGCACGTTGTGCTTGCGTAGCAAATCAATTGGAGGGGCTTGGGTTTCCCGCAGGGTATAGAAGGCGCCGGGCAGGATCACTCCGACTGTTCCCGCATTGGCCATCGCCCGAACGCCTTCTTCGTCCAAATATTCGATGTGGTCCGCGGACAGAGCGCCGTATGAGGCGGCCAGTTTTGTGCCCCCGAGATTGGACAGTTGCTCGGCATGGCATTTGATCGGCAGGCCAAGGTCTTTCGCCGCATCAAACAACGGCGCCAGCTGGTCCGGGAGGAAAGCAATTCCTTCGCAGAAAGCATCCACTGAATCCACCAAGCCCTCGTCATGGGCTTTTCGTAGGGTTGGGATACAGACCTCGGCGATATAAGCGTCAGGTCGGTCTTTATACTCAGCAGGCACCGCATGTGCGCCCAGAAAACTGGTTACAACGCGAATGGGGCGATGGTCCGGCAGCGCGCGGGCGGCTCGCAGCATGTTCAATTCGGTGTCACGATCCAGGCCATAACCGGACTTGACCTCAATCACTGAAACACCTTCGGCCAGCATCGCATCCAAACGCGGCAGCGCCTGCGTGATCAGTTCTTCGACAGTAGCCTCGCGCGTGGCCTTCACAGTCGAGATGATGCCCCCGCCCGCGCGCGCGACTTCCTCATAGCTGGCACCGTTCAGCCGCATCTCGAATTCGACAGCACGATGGCCGCCATGCACCACATGGGTGTGACAATCGATCAGCGCAGGCGTGACAAGACGGCCGTCCAAAGTAGTTTGCGAAAACCCTTTGAACTGCTCCGGCAAGCTGGCTTCAGGCCCGACCCATGCGATCCCGCCATCCTTGACCGCAATCGCCGCGTCGTGGATCAGCCCATAAGCTGCAGGTCCTGCAACCATCGTTGCCGCGTTCAGATCTGAAAAAACCCGATCTTGCGAGTGCATCCGACTCTGCGCCTCCTTGCAGTTCTCTCTTTTCTCGTACATTTCTATATGCAATATGTCTATCCATAAAATGAGGTGAAAATCGTGGCGATCTTTGCAAAACGTGCTCTGTTGAGCGGGGGGTGGGCAAGCAATACGCGGGTCGAGGTTGAAGACGGTAGAATCGTATCGCTTCAACCGGCGACAGCAGGCCGACCAGGGGATGTGTGCGTGGACACTTTGTTGCCTGCACTTGCCAATTTGCACAGCCATGCATTTCAGCGCGCCATGGCTGGGATGACCGAATACCGCCTTGCGGGTCGAGACAGTTTCTGGACGTGGCGCGATCTGATGTATCGATTCACTAAACATCTGACACCGGATCAGGTTCAGGCAATCGCCGCCTTGGTTTATATGGAGATGCAGGAAGCTGGATATGCCTCAGTCGGTGAATTCCACTATCTGCATCATCAACCAGACGGCAAACCTTATGATCGACTGACCGAGTTATCCGACCGGATCATGGAGGCCGCATTCGAGACCGGCATTGGCCTAACGCATCTGCCTGTGCTGTATTCTTACGCCGGGGTTGGCGAAAAGCCGTTGGAGCCGGGTCAAACCCGGTTCGGCAATGATGTGGATCGCTTTTGCAAACTGGTGGATCAGACGCGGGACGCACTTGCCGGTCTGCCCGACGACTGCCGCGTCGGCATCGCGCCTCATTCTTTGCGCGCCACCTCTCCGGCTGATCTGGTTCGCGTTTTGGCCGCGCGACGTGACGGTCCGTGCCACATTCACATCGCCGAACAGCCCAAGGAAGTGTCCGAAGTCCAGGCCGGATTGGGCGCGCGCCCGGTCGAGTGGCTTCTGGACAATGTGCAGGTCGATGACAGTTGGTGCCTGATCCATGCCACCCATATGACCGACCAGGAAACCCTTGATATGGCGGCAACCGGGGCTGTTGCGGGGCTGTGTCCTGTGACTGAAGCCAATCTGGGGGACGGACCGTTCAATGGAGCTGTTTTTCTGAGCGCGGGTGGCACGTTTGGCGTGGGATCAGACTCAAATGTGTTGATTTCCCTGACAGAAGAGTTGCGCACGTTGGAGTATTCCCAGCGTCTGCGCGATCTGTCGCGCAATGTCATGGTTGCCGGCGAAGGGTCGGTCGGGCAGACACTCTATTGTGGCGCGGCCATGGGTGGCGCGAAAGCTTTGGGCCGCGACTCGGGCGAAGTCGCCGTTGGCAAGCTGGCCGATCTGGTGGCCATCGACAGCCAAAACCCAGCGCTTTGCGCTTTGACATCAGAGCAGTTGCTTGATGGGTTGGTGTTTGCGGCAAAAGATCAGGTCGTCACTGACGTTTGGTCGGCGGGTCGCCACCGGGTGAGCGAGGGTCGCCATATCGCACGGGATCAGATCGTGTCGAACTACCGTCAGGCGATGACGGATCTTCTTGCCAAGCTATAGCCTCTGGTGTGGCTCTTTACCTGAAGGCTAAATGATTTCATAATTGAATTATGAATATACTTAATGGAAAATGCGCAGCGTGACCGAGCAAAAAAACATCGGCTTTCAGGACATTCGCGATGAGGTGATCAACCGAATTCAAACCCGTGTCTGGCCGCAGGGCAGCCTGTTGCCGACTGAGTTGGAATTGGCGGCGGAATTTGGCGTTGCGCGCGCAACCGTTAACCGGGCGCTGCGCGAATTGGCGGAACAGGGCATCGTAACCCGCAAGCGCAAGGGCGGCACGCGCGTTGTAACCACGCCCGTAAAACAAGCCAAGTTGCCGATTACGGTGGTACGGCAGACCATCGAAGAGATGAACGCCAAGTACCGATATGCCCTGGTCAGTCGAACCATGGTTGATTGTCCCGCGTGGCTTCAGGCAAAATTGAACATTCCAGAAGGCGCGCAGATCGTACATCTGCAATGTATGCACCACGCCGACAATCGGCCATTTCAGTTCGAAGAACGCTGGATCAACGTTAGTGCTGTGCCTCAGGTCGTGAACGAGGACTTTCTGAACATCGGGCCAAATGAGTGGCTGTTGTCAGAAGTGCCATTTTCGAACGCCGAGATCGCCTTTTCCGCCGTTCCCGCCACGGCACCCTTGCAGGAATTTCTTGCCGTCCCTCCTGGTACACCCTTGTTTCAGTTGGAGCGCACAACATGGTTTCGCAACGATCCTGTGACTTTCGTACGTATGACGTTTCATCAGGGGTACCAGATGCGCACAACCTACTGAGGCCAGGGCAGCGAATAGGTTTTGACGTTGGTGAAGAACTTCATCGCTTCGATAACGCCTTCTTTTACTCCGTTGCCGCTGTCCTTGATCCCTCCGAAGGGTGACATTTCGATCCGATAGCCGGGTTGCTCCCAAATGTTGCAGGTGCCCACATCCAGACCATTGATGTATGCGATGGCCCGGTTCAGATCATTGGTGCAGACACCTGACGACAAGCCAAAAGCGGTGCTGTTTGATATCCGCAAAACCGCAGCGTCATCATCGGGCACGCGGACAATCGGAATGACCGGGCCAAAGGTCTCTTCCATGACCAATTCACTGTCATGAGGGACTCTGTCGATGACAATCGGCGGCAGTAACGCGCCCTGCCGACCCGGATGGTAAAGGATTTCTGCCCCTTGCTCTGCCGCTTTCATCACACGGTTCTCAAACAGCTCTGCCGCGTCAGCATGAATGACACAACCCAACTCGGTTTCGGGGTTCTGAGGGTCACCAAACCGGATGGCCTTGGCCTTTTCCAGGACCAAAGGAACAAAACGATCCGCCACACTGTGTTGCACCAGAATGCGTTTAATGGCGGTGCATCGCTGACCTGAATTCCCCGTGGCCCCCGCAACTGCGATCGTTGCTGCGCGCTCTAGATCAGCGTCGCCCAGATCATTCAGCACAATCAGCGGGTCATTCCCGCCCAACTCAAGCGCCTGTCGCCTGTAGCCTGCCTTTGAGGCGATCAGCTTGCCCACAGGGACGCCACCGGTAAAGGTGATGATGTCGATATTTTCATTGGTGATCATTTCGTCGCCAATATCCTGTGGCCAACCAGTGACGACCTGGAACATCTCGGGCGGCAGGCCCGCCTCGTATAGAATGTCGGCCAGTGTCAGTGCTGTCAGAGGCGTCAGCTCGGTCGGCTTGCAAACCATACAATTATTGGTCGCAATTGACGGTGCGATTTTGTGACTGACCATGTTCAGCGGATGATTGAACGGAGTAATCGCGCTGATCGCCTTGACGGGCTCACGCTTCGTAAAGATTTTACGAGCCTTCCCATTATGAGTCAGATCGCAAGAAAACACCTCTCCATCATCTTTGAGAGCTTCGGCGGCGGCGAACTGAAACACGTCTTGTGCGCGTTTGGTTTCATAGATCGAGTGCTGAAGGCAAATCCCCAACTCAAGCGTCAGCCACTTGGCCAGATAATCGCGCCTTTCTCCGATCAACTCGCCGGCACGCCGCAGGATTTGACTGCGCTCGTACCTCGTCAAACTAGGGGTGTAGTTCGCTGCGATTTCAAAAGCGTGCCGCACGTGTTGGGCAGTTCCAGCCGGAACCGTGCCGATCACGGCATTCGTATAAGGGTAGTGAACCGGAACAGTGTTTTCCGTGAATACGACCTGCCCCCCGATGCGCATTCCGTCGTGGCGGATTTCAGATTTGGTCATGCTCCGATCCCTTGCCCCAAGAGCCACAACTAAAACATGTGTGGCTTTCGACACGCCAACCGATAGAACCGCACTTTGGCTTACGTCAATAGGCTGAGTGGGCAGCCCGGTACATTTTAAAAACGTCAGGCTTTCTCAGGCACCGTGACGGAGGGCTTGGTTTTACCTTCAGTTAGGCCATCCGACTGATAAGTCGGGATCACACCCACAGGTGGATTTTCCCGAATATAGGCTCCGATGCGTGCGAGCATTGGTTTTCTTGGGCAATTGGGGCGCGTGGCGGCGCCAAGATCGCGCAGGTGCCCCGGTGCTTCAAAGGGTATAAAGTGCAACGGCCAGTTGTCCCGCTTGAACTGTTCTGCCGCCAATGCCGAAACAATTGTGCAGTCGTCTGAATGGCAAATGTGACGACAGATCGTTTCAAACCGCAACGCTGTCAGATCAAAACGCTTGCTGATCCGGGTTGTCCCGTCCTGTTTTGGCAAATGATCTTCAAGATCGTAGCCAAAACTGTGCGGCAGCCGGATAAAATCATGCGGCGGTACCTCATCGGGGGCAATGGAGGTAAGCGTTGACAGCGGATGCCCTTGGCGCAAAGCCAAGAACAATGGCTCGGACCAGATTGAAGTGAAGTCTAAATTGGCGCTGTTGTTGACCTTGGCGACCAGCGCCATATCCAATGTGTGATCTTCGACCATATGAAGCATGTTCTGGGGCAGATCTTCGATCAGCGTAACGCGCATCCTTGGAAACAGCGTGCTGAAAAGCTCTGAAAAGTAACCCGTCAGATATGGTGCCAGCGTCGGCGTCATGCCTATTGTCAGCGGAACCGCCTCGGGGTCGCGAAATTCGATCGCGGTATCGCGGATTTTCTGGGCGTCTTTCAGAATACGCTGCGCAATCTCGACAATGCGTTCGCCGCACAGCGTTGGGCGCACCTCGTTGTTCAGACGTAGGAACAAGTCAGCGCCCAGCTCCTGTTCCAGCTTTTTGATCTGGTTCGACATTGCCGGCTGAGACACGTTGCACGCGGCCGCCGCCTGACTGAACTGGCCGTGTTTGGCGATGGCAAGGACATATTCCAAATCTCTGAGGTTCAAAGGGTATCCCGTCCTGAAGCAAAATTCGCGATTTAATCAGCTATCAAGATACGATTTGGCGACAGATTCCAGAAGGCTGCAGGGGCCTATCGGTTCTGATTGGCGCTCACATCCGATGACAAATCTGTCAGAATTCGAAATTGAATAGCCTTCCAGCTGGCGCTGGATTTGGCGCAATCCCTTTGTTTGCTGTGAAACTGCCTGCGCCTACCTCACGAAACCCGTGAGTATTCGCGACGGTTATACACCCGATTTGAACCATGAATTTCAGATGTCGCGCGGGGCGGCCTAGTCCTTTGTTGCGTCGGTGGCCCGGCAGATGGGTCGCCAGCACGAACGCAACTTAATGACGGAGTGATCCATGTTGTCCCAATTTGCAGATAGCCTGCGCGCCCGTCTCTTGACCACGTCGACCCTGGCACAAGAGACATCCCGCGACGGCCAAACCCTCATCAACAACTTCTTTCAATCCACAGTCGTCGACGACACACCTGCCTTTGTTCTGGCCAATGATTTTTCACGCCTGCTGAACTTTGGTGAGACCGTCACTAACAACGCTGTTGCCGCCGTTCAGGCTCAAGGGCAGGACGTGGATGTCTTTAACTTCCGCTCAGGCCGGATCGAAGCGAACAATGGTCCCGACGCATTGGCCACTGGTGTCCAAGTCACCGGAAGCGCTGCGGTTCGCAATTTCGGCGAAATCGCGGGTGAGTTTAACGGCGTGCAGTTTGCTGGTGCCGAAAGCTCGGGCAGCCTGGACAACTTCCGTGGCGGCGTCATATCTTCCGACAGCCGTGCTGTCGACATTCAAGGTCAGGGCATCGATGTGCGCAACTTTGGCGACATCGTCGGCACTGGCGACCAGCGCAATGGTACCATCTACACCAACTCGACGGCCGAGGACGTCTCGATCTCGAACTTCACCGGCGGTACGATTGATGCAGGCGAAGGCAACCAGGGCGTAGGTGTTTCCCTGCAGATCGGTGATGAAACCGGTGACCGCGTGGAAACCGACGTGTTCAACGCCTTTGGTGCGACCATTCAGGGCCGCGGTCAGGCGGCTGCCAACACCCCGCTGGCGGGCGACGGTGTCCGGATCGACGACGGCGCTGAAGGCACCATCCTGGAAACTGAGATCATAAACAGCGGCCTGATCTCGACCGAAAGCAATCAGGGCACAGCTGCCGGAATCCGCATCGCAGATGGCGCAAATGCCGAAGGTGAGATCTTGAACACCTCAACCGGTGTGATCGAAGGCCCTCGCAACGGCCTTTACATTGGCAATGGTGAACATGATCTGGACGTGCTGAACTTTGGCACCATCCAATCCGGCAGTCGCGCGGTTAACATCGACGGATCTGGCGTCGACCTGATCAACGGCGGTGATGTTCTTGGTACCGGTGACCAGCGCAACGGAACGATCTACGCCGACGACACAGCGCGTGATTATTCGATCAACAATCTGGCAACAGGCACGATTGACGCGGGGGAGCACAACAACGGCGCGGGCATCTCGCTATCGCTGGCCGAAGAAGGCAATGGTGACATTGAAATCGAGAACGCAGGCGTCATCGCCGGTCGTGGTAACGCGGGTGCGGCGCTGGGTACGGCGGGCGACGGCATTCGTCTGGAAGGTGTGCGTCAGGAGGGTGGCTTTGCGCCTGCCTCGTTCACAGGGAACATCATCAACAGTGGTAGCGTCACATCTGAAGGCGCAAATGGCACTGTTGGCGCATTCCGAGCTGTGAACAATGTTAATTTCCAGGGCCAGTTGATCAATGAAGAAACTGGTGTGTTCGCAGGCGGTCAGAACGGCGTCTACTTTGGAACCGGTGACCATTCCGGCGGATCGTTCGTTAACCGTGGCCTTGTCACGTCAGACAGTCGCGCGCTGAACATCGATGGCGTTGGGCTTGAGGTGCTCAACGAAGGCGAAATCCTTGGCACCGGAAACCAGCGCAATGGCACTGTTTATGCGGATGGCACAGCCGATAACTATGCGTTCACAAACACCGGCTTGGTGGATGCGGGCGAAGGCAACAATGGTTCTGCCGTATCTCTGCAAACCGGTGACGTGTCGGGCGACGTTGTCTCGGCGGTTGTTGTGAACGAAGGTACGCTGCAAGGTCGTGGCGACGCGGTTGAAGGCAACCAGGTCGGGGACGGTCTGCGCCTGTTCACCAGCCAGGATGACGCCTCTTTTGCGGGTGTTGTGGTCAACGAAGGTCTGATTGCCGGGTCCGAAGACTCGGATGCTGCCGCTGGTATCCGCGTCGATGGCGGTCTGAACCTGCTGGGTGCAATCCTAAACGAGGGCGAGATCCGTGGCACGGTCAATGCCATCGACGCTTCAGATGCAGGCACTGTTACAATCGTCAACGACGACGCAGGTGTGATCAACGGCAATGTTCTGCTGAGCGCTGGCGACGATATCTTTGTCGATCTGGGCACCACCAATGGCAACATCGACGGTGGCGCTGGCGATGATGTTCTGATCGCCGGCGATGCAGACAACGTTCTGACAGGTGGTCTGGGCAATGACTTCATCGACGGTGGCGACGGCAACGACACTGCGGACTTCTCGGAGCTGGATGTTGCGGTCGAAGTTCGTCTGGACGCCAACGGCAATGGCACGGCCACACGTGACACCGGGTTCAACGTGTCTATTGAGAATGCAGTCGTTGCTGCGCCGGATCAGTTCGGATCAAACATCACCGATGGTGCGGCTTTTGTCGAACAGGCGGCTCAGGGCAACCTGTACTATAACATCCATACCGCGGACTTCCCCGGTGGTGAAATCCGTGGCCAATTGCTGGTCGACAGCGACGTGACGGAACACGGTATTCGCACAGTGACCCTCAGTGGTGGTTTGGATGCAGCGCAGGAACCTGGGCCAACTTCGGACAGCGAAGCCACAGGTGACGCAACTGTTGTGATCACTCAGAACCTGGCCACCGGCGAAGTCACGTATTCAAGTGAACTGAGCGTTGTGGGGCTGAACGAAGCTGACCTGAACACTCCGATCCCTGGCGTCGTGTCGGCCATCCATCTGCACAATGCACCTGCTGGTCAGAACGGACCGGTCGTGCAGGATACGCTGGTGGATGCAGGGGCCACGCTGGACGTGAATGCTGAAGGTGGCACCGGTGTCATTGGGCAGGACGTCATCGAAAACCAGATTGAAACCGACATCCTGCGCTCCATTGAAAACGTTATTGGGTCCGATGATGGCGACGTGATCATCGGCAGCGATCAGACCAATGTGCTGAACGGTGCGGACGGTGATGACCTGCTGAATGGTGAAGGCGGTGACGACGTCCTGATCGGTGGTGAAGGCGCGGATACGTTCCAGTTTGGCACGAACTTCGGAAATGACACCATCGAGGATTTTGAAATTGGTCGGGATCAGCTGCAATTCGGTGATTTCGGATCCGATTTTGGCAACCAAGTCAACGTGGCCCAAGACGGTGACGATGCGGTGATCAGCTTCGGAAACGAAGGTTCGGTCCGTCTGGCCGGCATCAACTCAGCTGACCTGAGCGAAGACGATTTCGTCGCTTAAGCAAGCAATAGGCGGGGCGGCTTGAGGTCGCCCCGTTTTTCCAAACCGGAAAGGATCAACACGATGTTGCAGAAAACCAATCCCGTCAAAGCCGCTTGGGGGTCGCTGCGCAAAGGATTTGTTGCGGTCGCCTTCTTTAGCCTGTTTCTGAACCTGCTGATGCTGGCCGGACCAATCTATATGCTCCAAGTCTATGACCGCGTGCTGACCAGCCAGAATGCTGACACGTTGATCGCCCTGTCGTTGCTGTTGGCGGGCGTCTTCGCGGTGATCGCCTGCCTTGATCTGATCCGGATGCGTATTCTGGGCAGGCTTGCGGCCCGGTTCGAAATGAATGTTGGCGCCCCCGTTCTTGGGGCCGCCATGAAACGCCGGGTACAGGGTGAAGCCGCTGCGGGCGACAATCTCGTTGAAGACGTGAACGGGTTTCGCGAGTTCATCTCGGGTACAAGCCTGACCGCCTTTTTCGATGCCCCTTGGATACCGATTTACCTGTTGGTTTTGTATGTTCTGCATCCCCTTCTCGGGCTGCTCGGATTGGCCGGAGCCCTGACGCTGACCGCGATGGCCCTGATTAACAATGCCCGTGCACATCAACCGATGCAGCAGGCCGCAGAGGCCCGTGGGCGCTCGGACGCGTTGTTTCGAACCGGGGACAACAATGCCGAACTGGTCCATGCTCTGGGCATGAAGTCCGATCTGGTTCGGCGCTGGACGGCCCTTCAGGTTGATGCGCATCGCCAGAAGGCCCGTGTTGCTGACCGGATTGCTAGTTTTTCGGTCATGTCCAAGACACTGCGCATGGGGCTGCAATCTGCGGCGCTTGGCCTTGGCGCGGCACTGGCCATTACGGGTGAAACCACGGCTGGTGTCATGATTGCGGCCACGATCGTACTGGCCCGTGCACTGGCCCCAATCGATCAGTTGATTGGGCAATGGCGCACTTTTCTGGCGGCACGCGGCTCATATACAAAGATTACCAAACTGACCGAAGAATTCGCAGAAAAACCCGCCAATCTGCACCTGCCCCGTGCGTTCAAATCTTTGGATGTGAAAATCGCACAGGCGGCCCCGCCACGTGCAGTTAATGCCACACTTCGCGGCATTGATTTCAACCTGTCAGCGGGTGATGTGTTGGCGATTATCGGCCCCAGTGGATCCGGCAAAACAACGCTGGGTAAGATGTTGGCCGGGATTTGGCACTCGCAGCGCGGTGAGGTTTTGCTTGACAGCAGCCCAATGTCGAAATGGAACCAAGAAGATCTGGGCAAGCAGATCGGATATCTGCCGCAGGACGTAGAACTGTTTGACGGCACCATCCGCGAAAACATCGGTCGCTTTGCAATGTTCATCGACGACGCCGAGGTGCTGCGCGCTGCTCGCGAGGCCGGATTGCATGAGCTGATCAGCGGCTTGCCTGATGGGTATGAAACGCGCATTGGCAAAGGGTTTTTCTTGTCTGGCGGACAGCGACAGCGTCTTGCTCTGGCCCGGGCGCTTTATGGTGACCCGTTTGTGTTGGTGCTGGATGAGCCGAACTCGGATCTGGATGCCGATGGCGAAAAAGCGTTGCGCGACGCCATTCTTGCAGCTCAGGCCAGGGGCTCAATCAGTATCGTGATGACCCACCGCCCGGCCACCTTGCAGGCGGCCAACAAGGTCATGGTTCTTCGCAACGGATCCCAAACCCAATTCGGCGACAAGGGCGACGTATTGAAGGTCAAAACTCAAAATGTACTTAAATCGTCCGCGCAACGCGCTGCATCTGGCAAGCCCGCCCTTCGCCTTTCAGAAAACACCCGCATTAAAGGAGCCGCCCAATGACCCGGATCGTTCCCTATACTTCGAACAACACCGCGCCCGATCTTCATGATGCGCAAGTTGTTGACATGTCTGAAGCTACAACCGGTATTCGACTATATGTTCTGGTTGGTCTCTTCACTCTGATGGCCTTTGTCGGCGGAAGCATCTACTGGGCGTTCGCATCCAAACTTGACGGTGCTGTTGTGGCCCCTGCATCCTTCGTCGTTGAAGGAGACCGCAAAACCGTCGAGCATCTGGATGGTGGGATCATACGGTCCATTCTGGTCACCGATGGCGCGTTTGTTGAACAGGGACAACCGCTGATCCGCTTGGACAGCACCGAAATCGACGTTGATCTGAACGTCCTGGGCAGCCAAATCGGCGAACTTTCTGTACGCCGCGCCAGGCTGATCGCGCAGATGAAAGGGCAGACACGGTTTGACGAATCCCAAGCGTTTCAGCGCTTTGAACAAGGTATGAGCCGCGTGCAATGGGCCTCTGCTTTTCTGACGCAAAAACAACTGTTTGATGCCGAATACCGCGCCCGCGCGACCGGGGTGGAAATCAACGCACAACGTATTTCGGCGCTTCGCGATCAAATCGATGGCCTCAACGAGCAACGGATCAGCACGCAGAACCAGATGGCCATCACGCAGACAGAGCTGGAAGGCTTGCGGACCCTTTTGGACAAGGGCTTGGTTGCGGTCACACGGGTCAGTGCGCGGCAGATCGAGGTTGAACGGCTTTTGGGCGCCGATGCTTCGCTTCGGACACAGATTGCCCAGGCGGAAAACCAGGTCAGCGAGTTGAAATTGACAATGATCAGTCGGCAAAAGCTGAGGGATGAAGTCCTTGCAGGTGAGTTGGCCGTTGTCGATGCACAGCTTGACCTCTTGCGTCCGCAATTTGCCGGTGTTGTGGAGCGCCGCAAGCGGATCGAGATCCTAGCACCAACCAGCGGTCGGGTTGTAAACCTTGCTGCGTCAACCACGGGCGGGGTGATAAGGCCCGGTGAACACATCATGGAAATCGTGCCCGCCGATCAAGAGTTGATTGTCGAAGCACGTGTGAAACCAGGCGATATCGACAAGCTGAAGGTCGGACAAGCCACGCGTATTCGTATGTCTGCCTTCGCCCAGGCCGACGTTCCCGAAGCGCAGGGCGCCATTTTTGATATCTCGGCCGACGCGTTGGAAGATGAACGGACCGGCGAAGCCTACTACAAAGCGCGGGTCAAACTGGACGATCAGCAATCTGACGAGGTTGCGGCACTGGACCTGGTGCCCGGAATGCCTGCAGACCTTTTTGTAACCACTGGTGAGCGCGCAGTAATTGCCTTTTTGGCGCAGCCCATAAGTGATCGCTTGGCGCGAACATTTATCGAGTAAAGGATTTCAAAAGGCTTTTGGAATTAAGCTTATCTGTATCGAGTGTTTTGGTGAGTGAACGATGGTCGACGTCCTGTTCAGGGCGTTGGCCATCACTTTTTCGACGGTCCGCACCCGTAGTTAGCCATAAACATGTCCACAGCCTGCGTCGCAATTTCATCGATTTCGTCTTGGCGAAAGCAGTTTTGAATACCAAATGCAGCGCGCGACCAGATGCGCACCTTGCACAATTCCGAGAATTGTTCCGCTGCAATCTGCACATCCTCGATACACAGCTCTCCCTTGGACACCGCTTTTTCGAGGTACGCTGCCATTTGTCTTTGACCGTTCTGCGGTCCGGCCTCGTAAAAGGCACGGCCCAGTTCGGGGAACCGATCCCGCTCGGCAACACAAATCCGAAACACTTGCTGTGCGAATTCGGATACAAGAAAGGCCGTAAGCTGCGTGGCGGCGATCTGTAGGACTTCACGCGCAGGTTTGGTCTCATCAATCATTGAAAGAATGCGCTCAGACATCAGGCGACATTCGTTTTGCGCCACTTCCATGAACAAAAGGCGCTTGTCCGGAAAATAGCTGTACAGAGTTGCTTTCGACACACCGGCAGCGCGGGCAATGTCGTCTACACTTGCGCCTTCAAACCCGTCCGCCATGAAAACCTCTCGGGCCCCGCGCAAAACCTGATCAAACTTACGGCCTGTGCGCAGGATGGTGGCGGTCTGGGTCATGTCATCTCCGGGATTGAACGTTGTACCAGTTTATAAACCGCTCGGTTCAGATACAACGATTTTCGGACTCCGTCTTAGTCGAACCTTCCGCGCGCTCTACGAGGCCACCGACTTGCAGCGAAGACAAACCATGTTAGGAGTCGATCCATGGTCGATGTCTTTCTGCGCACCCTACCCTTTTTTGCGATAATCGGCCTGGGATACTGGGCGGGGCGCACGCGGTTTTTCACCGCCGAGGCCACCGCCTATCTGACCAAATTCGTATTCTTCTTTGCTCTGTCAGCTATGCTGTTTCGCTTTGCGGCCACTTTGCCTTTTGCCGAAATCTTCAATGCGCGCCTCGTCGTTGGGTATTTGATCGTCACAATAGCAGTTTATGCTCTGGCGACCTGTGTCGCATGGATGCGCGGGCTGGATGTTCCAACGGCAGCCGTCGAGGCACAATGCGCAGCTATCGGCAATGTTGGCTTTTTGGGGCTGCCCATGCTGGCGCTTTTGTTCAGCGAGGCTGCGATCGGACCGGTAATGGTGGTCCTGACAGTGGACCTGGTTGTTTTTTCGTCCCTCATCGTGATCCTGATTAACGGAGGCCGCGATGGCAAGTTGACCCCCGCAACCTTAAAACTGATTGGGCTTGGGTTACTCAAAAACCCGATGATTGTGTCCATCTCGGCGGGATTGCTCTGGTCATCGATGGAAATCCCGGTCCCTGTACCTTTGTATGATTTTCTAACCATTCTTGGCGGTGCTGCTACCCCGGGTGCGTTGTTTGCCATCGGAGCGTCACTAGCCGACAAATCTGCTGAACGTGTCGAAATCGCCGTTTGGTTGAGCTTTTGTAAACTGGTGATTCACCCAGCCTGTGTTGCGGTTGCACTGATCTGGCTGGTGCCGATTGATACCTTTTCGGCCACGGTTGCAATCGCGGCCGCCGCTTTGCCGGTAGCAGGTAATGTTTACATGTTGGCGGCACATTACGGGGTAGCCCCACACAGGGCTTCGGCCGCCATTCTTCTTTCGACGGTTGCCAGCATCCTGACCGTGCCGCTGGTCATCACCTGGCTGAGCGGTCTTTGACCTTCAGCATTTCGAAAAATACTCTTGCCGAAGGTGGTCGGACTTTACGCGGCGTCTTTGGATCGTTAGCCATGTCGCGACTCGAATGTAAGGACTATGCCTGATGGAAACCCTCTCGGAAAACGCCTGTTTTGGCGGAGTGCAGGGCGTATACCGCCATGCCTCTTCGGCTTGCCAATGCGACATGACCTTTGGCCTTTTTCTTCCCGCCGAGGCAAAGGACGGACCGGTTCCGATCTTGTGGTACCTTTCCGGGCTGACCTGCACGCATGAAAACGCGATGACCAAAGCCGGTGCGCAGGCTTGGGCGGCAGAACAAGGGATCGCCGTTGTATTCCCCGATACCTCGCCGCGTGGCGAGGGGGTCGCTGATCATGAAGACTATGATCTGGGACAGGGCGCAGGGTTTTATGTAAACGCGACGCAAGATCCCTGGGCCCCACATTTCCAGATGTGGGATTACATCGCCGAAGAACTGCCCGCCTTGCTGGTTGAGAACTTTGCAATCGACAGCGAACGCCAGGCCATCACCGGGCATTCCATGGGCGGTCACGGAGCCCTGACTTTGGCGATGAATCTGCCCGGACGGTTCCGCTCGGTTTCCGCCTTTGCACCGATTTCGAACCCTACGGGTGCAGATTGGGGCCGCAAACAGTTAAGCGCCTATCTGGGCAGTGATGAAACCCTGTGGGCCAAGCATGATGCATCTTTACTGATGAAGGAAAAAGGGTTCGACGGCCCGATCCTGATCGATACCGGTGCCAATGACCAGTTCATGGATCTGCTGCGCCCCGAAGCGCTGGCCCAAGCCATCGCCGAGCGCCGTCAGCAGGCAACCTATCGCTTCCAGCCCGGTTATGACCATTCGTACTTCTTCGTTTCCACATTTATGGAAGACCACATCACATTCCATGCGGAAGCGCTGTACGGAGACTGAGGCATGAGCGAATATGACTATGACCTGATTATCATCGGGTCCGGCCCTTCGGGGCGGTCAGCAGCCATTCAAGCCGGTAAACTGAAGCGTCGCGTTCTTGTGATCGACCGCAAGGATCGCTTCGGCGGTGTTTCGGTTCATACCGGCACCATCCCGTCCAAGACCCTGCGTGAAACGGTTCTGAACCTCTCGGGCTGGCGTGAACGCAGCTTTTACGGCCGTTCCTATCGGGTCAAAGACCAGATTCGCGCCGAAGATCTTAAGGCCCGCCTGCATATGACGCTCGATCATGAGGTCGATGTGTTGGAACACCAGTTCAACCGCAACCATGTCGATACGCTGGATGGCCTGGCCAAGTTCGTTGGACCTCATGAGGTCGAAGTTGCGACCGACGCTGGCGAGACTACGCGGGTGACGGCTGCCAAGTTCCTGGTCGCAACTGGCACCAAAACCTATCGCCCGGAATATGTGCCTTTCAACGGCAAGACCGTGGTCGATGGTGACGAATTTCTGGAAATGGCGGAAATTCCACGATCCTTGGTCGTCATTGGTGCGGGCGTCATTGGGGTCGAATACGCCACGATGTTTTCGGCCCTGGACGTAAGGGTGACATTGATCGAACCGCGCGACACGTTTCTGGATTTCATCGACAGCCGTTTGATCCATGATTTCACGCATCAGATCCGAGAAAATGGTGTTGACCTGCGATTGGGTTCGGCTGTTGAAAAGATCGAAGATGCCGGTGAACATGTGGAAGTGACATTGGATAACGGCCGCCATGTTCGGGCAGAAATGCTTTTGTTTGCTGCCGGACGCATGGGCGCGACATCAAAACTCAATCTCGATGCCGTTGGGCTGGAAACAGATCACCGCAACCGGATCAAGGTGGATCGTAAGACATACCAGACAGCAGTGCCGCATATCTATGCGACCGGCGACGTGATCGGGCACCCATCTCTGGCCTCGACGTCTCTGCAACAAGGGCGCGTGGCCGCCTGTCACGCACTTGAAACACCCACACTGCCGGAAAGCCCGTGGTATCCCTACGGCATCTACTCGGTTCCCGAGATTTCAACCTGCGGCATGTCCGAAGAAGAACTGCAGGAACGCGGTATACCCTATGAGGTCGGCGTCGCCCGGTTCCGCGAAACATCGCGCGGGCATATCATGGGGTTGGAGCACGGGATGCTGAAAATGCTGTTCTCGCTCAAAACCCGCCGGGTCTTGGGTGTGCAGATTGTTGGCGAAGGCGCGACCGAACTGATTCACATTGCTCAGGCCGTGTTGAACCTTAAGGGTACCGTGGATTATTTCGTTCAGAACACGTTCAACTATCCAACCCTGGCCGAAGCATACAAGATTGCAGGTCTGGATGCGTTCAATCGGATGCCTATTCCTGAAGAATTCAAAGTGCGTAAAAAACCAGCTGAACCCGCCAAGAAAGAGGCTAAGAAGGCGTGACCACGCTTTATGTTGACGGCGACGCCTGCCCTGTGAAGGCCGAAGCTGAACGGGTGGCAACACGGCACAAAGTGCCCGTGGCGCTGGTGTCCAATGGGGGGCTTCGCCCATCGGCCAATCCGCTGGTGCAGGTTGTCATCGTCTCAGAAGGCGCTGATGAGGCCGACAAGTGGATCGCCGAGCGGTGCGGTAAAGGGGATGTGGTTGTTACGTCCGACATCCCTCTGGCTGCCAAATGCGTTGAAGCAGGCGCACGGGTCTTGCGCCCCAACGGCGAGACTTTCACCGCAGCCAATATTGGTCAACAACTCGCGATGCGCGACTTGATGGCTGACCTGCGCGCCGCCAACCCACTTGGAGCGAGTGGTGGTGGACGACCCTTCAGCAAAGCAGATCGGTCGCGGTTTCTGGATGCATTGGAACGGGAAATACGCGCCGCTACGCGTGGCTGACTATAACGGAAGCCGATCCAAAATACTGATACGAAATCAGAAACGACCGTTTACAAGGCCCGCGTAAGAACGCACGCTGTGTTTGAATTCTGATCAGACCATTCGAACACGGAGACTGCATTATGCAAGTACAGGGCACTCACTACAGATCGATTTGGTGGGACAAGTCACAGGGCGAGGTTCGGATTATCGATCAACGCTGGTTGCCGCATGATTTCCGGGTCGTAACCTTGAAAACGTTGGATGAGTTTGCAGCTGCAATTCGGGATATGTGGGTCAGGGGCGCACCTTTGATTGGCGCGACAGCCGCTTTTGGCATAGCTGAACAGATGTCCCGTGATAGCTCCGAAGCGTCGTTTGATGCGGCGTATGATGTTTTGCACGCAACGCGGCCCACCGCAATCAACCTGCGTTGGGCTTTGGACAGATGCCGAGAGGCCCTGATGCCGCTGGCTGTGTCCGATCGTGCCGAACGCGCATGGGTCTTGGCGCAGGAAATCGCTGACGAAGACGTCGAAATCAACGCCGCAATTGGTCGCCACGGGCTGGAGTTGATCAAAGAGATTGCCGCGCGCAAACCCGCGGGGGAACCAGTGCGGCTGTTGACCCATTGCAACGCAGGATGGTTGGCGACAGTCGATTGGGGCACAGCCACAAGCCCCATGTATCATGCGCATAACGAGGGCATCCCCCTGCATGTTTGGGTGGATGAAACCCGGCCCCGCAATCAAGGTGCGCTGACCTCATGGGAACTGGGCGAGCACGGCATCCCCCATCGCTACATCGTGGACAATGCCGGGGGGCACCTGATGCAGCATGGGTTGGTTGACATGGTTATCACTGGCACCGACCGCACCACGGCACAGGGTGACGTCTGCAATAAGATAGGCACCTACCTCAAGGCGTTGGCAGCGCATGACAACAATATTCCATTTTATGTTGCCCTGCCTTCTCCGACAATAGATTGGACCGTGCGCGATGGCGTAGCTGAAATTCCAATCGAAGAACGCGATACACGCGAAGTGACTCATATCCTCGGTGTTGATGAGCACTCCGCGATTTCGGATGTGCGCGTGACCCCAGTTGGAACGGAGGGGGGCAATCCGGCCTTTGACGTCACCCCAAACCGGCTTGTCACCGGGCTGATTACCGAACGTGGTGTTTGCGAAGCCTCAGCCGCTGGATTGGCTGGCTTATTCCCAGACAGGGCTGGTTAGCACATAGGTCTGGCATCGCGTTGAAAAATTGGGTCGCACCAGGTGCTTGCCGTTTTTGGTTTGTTGATTAGGAAGATTTTAGGCCGGAAGGGCAGAACGATTTTCGCGGATGGGCAGATGCACGATTGCGCTGAATGCTCCGATCGCGACGCCGATCCACCAAACCATGCTGTAATCGCCGAATTGATCATACAAGCGACCACCCAACCACACACCCAGAAAGCTGCCAAGCTGGTGGCTGAAGAAGATGATGCCATAAAGCGTTCCCATGTACCGCAAGCCGTAAAGATGCGCCACAAGACCCGACGTGAGTGGCACAGTGGCCAACCAAAGCGATCCCATCACCAGCGAGAATACGATGACTGATAGAGGAGTGATCGGGAACAGGATAAACAAAGCCGCTGCCAATGTGCGCCCCGTGTAGACCCCAGCCAAAAGGTATTTCTTGGGGAAGTGGTTCCCTGCCCATCCCGCCAGCAACGTACCACCGATATTGGCCAGACCGATCAGCGAAATCGACACGGCCCCAAGCGCTGACGTCGAGGTGATACCGACGGAATGCAAAACACCACCGGGCTGAATCGGGCCACACATTTCGGTCACAAATGCCGGGAAATGGGCGGTGATGAATCCCAACTGATACCCGCAGCTAAAGAACCCCATAAAAATCAAAGCATAAGAAGGATCGCGGAACGCCTTGCCCAAAATCTCGCTCATGCTTTCTTGCAGTTCCGTCTTGCTGGCACTTTGCGGCGCGCGCATGAATGGCAGAGCAAGCACAAGCGCCAGGATCGCGACCGCAAACACGATAAAAACCTGCTGCCAAGGCAGGAAGGTCAGCAGCCACTCGGCGGTGGGGGCACCCAGCACCTGCCCGAAACTTCCTGCGGCTGTGACGATAGCAAGCGACATCGAGCGGTTTTCGTCTGAAGACGCGCGACCGACCACAGCAAGAACCACACCAAACCCAGTACCTGCGATGCCGAAGCCTACCAACCACGCATACATCTGATGCTCAAATGGAGTGACGGACCATGCAGAAAGCACCATACCGGCAGCATAGGTCAAAGCACCCAGAATGATCGCCTTGCGGTCGCCAATCTTCTCGGCAATTGCACCAAAGATGGGCTGTCCGATGCCCCACGCCAGGTTTTGAATTGCAATCGCCATTGAAAAGTCAGTGCGCAGCCAACCGAACTCATCCGCGATTGGAATCTGGAACACGCCGAACGATGCACGCACGGCAAAACTGACCGTGATGATAATACATCCGACGATCAGGATCGGATTCAGCAAGCGGGCGGATTGTGGCATTGATATCTCGGGCGTTTCGTCCAAAGGACCGTATCGCTTTTGCGGGCGACGTCAATTCAGCAGATTTGCAGTCACGGATAAGCAAATTTGATGTGCCAAAAAAAATGGTTTCTTTTCAACGGGCGGTCGGGCGGGTAAGGCTCGGAATTATGACGGATCTAATATCGCTATACGAGGCCCGCGTCGCGGATGGAACCCTGACCCGCGACGACGCACAAGAGGCCGTTCTTCCGCAATTCGAACGTATCCGTGCCGCGCTGTCAGAGCCAGTTAAACGCGGTTTTTTCCGCAAAGTGCCTCCACCCCCAAAAGGATTGTATCTTTGGGGAGGAGTCGGGCGAGGAAAATCGATGCTGATGGATATGTTTGTCGAAACGCTCGGCGACATACCGGCGCGACGTGTCCATTTTCACGCTTTCATGCAGGAAATCCACGCTGGGATGCATAAAGCTCGGAAAGAGAACGTCGAAGATGCACTGGCTCCTGTGGCGAAGGATGTGGTCAAATCCGTCCGGCTGCTGGCATTTGATGAGATGCAGATCACGGACATCACCGATGCGATGATTGTTGGACGTCTGTTCGATCTGTTGAATGAGGGTGGCGTGGTGGTTGTGACGACCTCGAACCGGCATCCAGATGATCTGTACAAGGATGGGCTGAACAGGCAGCTGTTTCTGCCGTTCATTGCGCATATCAAGGAACAGCTACGGGTTTGGGAACTGGTTTCGCCCACCGACTACCGCCAAAACCGGCTGGAAGGTGCGCCGGTCTATTTTTCGCCAATCGGCCCAGAAGCCCGGCAGAACATACGAGAGGTTTGGAAGGATCTTGCAGGCGGCCCCGCCGAACCGCTTGTTTTTCAAGTCAATAGCCGCGCGGTTGAGCTGCCTGCCTTTCGCAACGGGGTCGCGCGGGCATCATTCTACGACCTGTGTGGACGGATGTTGGGGCCTGCTGATTACCTGGCAATTGCCGATGCTGTGAAGGTGCTGGTGCTGGAAGACATCCCACGCTTGTCGCGCAACAACTTTAACGAAGCCAAGCGGTTCGTAACCCTTATCGATTCCCTATATGAGGCCAGGGTCCGCTTGATCTGTTCCGCCGCAGCTGAGCCCGAAATGCTTTATGTGGAAGGCGAAGGGACCTTTGAGTTTGAACGCACAGCCTCACGCCTAAGGGAGATGCAGGACAAAGACTGGGGTGCCTAGGGGGCGCTGCGCGCGCCTCCCCAAAGTATTTCGAGCCAGGTGAAGGGCGCGGGGCGTGCCTAGCCGTTTTCGCGCAGGATATTGCCCGCAAGGTAAAGCGAGCCGCAGATCAACACACGGGCTTGGGGGTCGTCGGCTGTGATCGCCGCCAACGCTTCCGATACATTGTTTGCCGTAGACGCAGGCAAGTCGACTTTGGTCGCTGCAGCTGCAGTTTCTTCTGCACTGAGTGTCGCGGCTTCACCCGGAATTGAAACGGCGGTTAGGCTTGTGGCCTGCCCGGCCAAAGGTGAGAGATACCCGGTTACATCTTTTGTGTTGAGCATACCGCAGATCATGTGCGTCGGTTTCTGCGGTAGTTTGGCCAGTACATCAGCCAGAGCAATTCCTGCTGCCGCGTTGTGACCGCCATCCAGCCAAAGCTCGGCCTGTGGTGCCTGTTCGATCAACGGGCCGGTTTTCAGGCGCTGCATACGGGCGGGCCATTCGGCTTTGGTCACGGCAGCCTCATAGGCGTCATCGCCCATGTCCAGATGGCGCAAAACGGCCACGGCCGCACCCGCGTTCTGAATTTGGTGCGCACCCAGCAGGTTGGGCAGTGGAAGATCCCGCAAACCGGTTTCGTCCTGATAGATCAAGCGTCCGTTTTCTTCATGCACATTCCAGTGTTGCCCATGAACCAACAACGGAGCACCCAGTCGAGCGGCTGTATATTCTATGACCTCAAGGGCTTCGTCCTGTTGGGGCCCAACGATGCAGGGCACGCCGGGTTTGATGATCCCGGCCTTTTCAGCTGCGATCTCGCCCAATGTGTTGCCCAAAAACTGCTCATGATCGATCGATACCGGCGTAATCACTGTTACTACAGGATTATCGATTACGTTAGTGGCGTCCAGTCGTCCGCCCAGACCAACCTCAAGAAGAGTATAGTCTGCTTTTGTACGGGCAAAGGCCAACAGAGCCGCGCAGGTGGTGATTTCGAAATAGGTGATGTCTTCACCTTTGTTGGCGGCATAGCACTCGTCCAAAACCGCCGTCAGATCGGATTCCGAGATCAATTCTCCAGCCAGCCGGATGCGTTCGTGAAACCGCGCCAAATGGGGCGAGGTATAGGCATGTGCCGAGTGCCCTGCCCCCTCAAGCCCCGCGCGGATCATGGCTTGGGTCGAGCCTTTGCCATTGGTTCCGGCAATATGGACAACCGGGGGCAGCTTGAGCTGTGGATGATCCAGCGCAGCCAGCAAACGCCAAACGCGGTCCAAGGTCAGATCAATGATCTTGGGATGTAGCGCCATCATCCGATCAAGAATTGCGTCAGATGTTTGTGCGGTCATTTCTGGCTGGTCTCTTCGGCCGGTGCCTCAGCTGCTTCTTCCGGTTCTGGTGCGGGCAGTTCGCCAACAATTGCCGGAGGCTGGTTCGTAAGCATCCGGGTAATGGTAATCAGCTCATCACGCATTTCGGTACGCTTGGTGACTCGGTCCAGCATACCGTGATCCAGCAGATATTCGGCGCGCTGGAACCCTTCAGGCAGCTTTTCCCGAATCGTTTGTTCAATCACACGGGGGCCGGCAAAGCAGATCAACGCGTTGGGTTCCGAGATATGCACATCGCCCAGCATCGCGTAAGAAGCAGTTACACCCCCAGTAGTGGGATGGGTCAGAACGACGATATAGGGCAGGTTCGCTTCTTTCAGCATCTCAACCGCAACAGTGGTACGCGGCATTTGCATCAGGCTTAGGATACCTTCCTGCATCCGGGCTCCACCGGCGGCCGAAAACAGGATCAGCGGGCGTTTGAGCTTTACCGCCTCTTGGGCGGCAGCGATGATCGCGTTGCCCACATACATGCCCATCGAGCCGCCCATGAAAGAGAAATCCTGCGCGGCAGCAACAATCGGAGTGCGTCCAATTTCGCCCACGACCACCAGCATAGCCTCTTTTTCACCGGTCTTTTTCTGCGCCGCTTTCATGCGGTCCGGGTATTTTTTCTGATCACGGAATTGTAGTGGGTCGTCCTTGGGGGCCGGGACCTCAACTTCTGTGAAAACGCCGCCGTCGAACAGGTGCTTGAACCGGTCACGCGGGGTAATTGCCATGTGGTGGCCGCACTGGGTGCAGACATTCTGGTTCTCGGCCAGTTCGCGGTGGAACAGCATCGTTCCGCACTCGTCGCACTTATGCCAGAGGTTTTCGGGAACCTCGCGGCGCGAAAAGATCGAGTTGATCCGGGGGCGGACGTAGTTTGTGATCCAGTTCATGTGGGAACCTTGGCTTTTGCGGTGTTGTCGTCAAATAAGGCGCAACGGAAGGAAATGCAATCAACGCCTGAGCGCAAGCCGCGCGGCCAACCAGCAAACGAACATAACCGCCAAGTCCACCAACAGCCAAGGGCGCAGCTGTTCCGGGTCAGACGTGTCAAAGGGCAGCACAAAAAGTGCCAACCCGCTGAGACTGTCGGGCAATGAAATGAACAGCAAAGCGATGAAATTGTTGAAAAAATGAAGGGCGATGGCAGGTCCCAAAGTGCCTGCTCTGGCCGTCAGATCGGACGCCAGCAGCCCAAAAACAAAGGCCCAAAGCGCGATCAAGAGCGCATTGCCCCCCGCCGCGTCTGGTGAATAATGGCCTGCTGCAAACAAAATGGATGGCAGGCCCATCCAAATGATCGGTGAACTAAACCGCGCTGCAAGAGTTTGCTGGATATACCCGCGAAACAGGATTTCTTCGGCACTGATTTGAATCAGGACGGCGCAGGCCGCAATCGGAAGCAACAGTGCCCATGTTGTCAGCGGCAGCTTTTGCGTCAGCTCTCCACCCATCCCGTAAGGCGGCAGCAGAAACCCGATCACGCCGAGGATAATCAAGGCTTTTAGAACTTTGAAAAACTGCGCTATGGCAATGCTGCGGTCTCCAATTATGGACCAAAGTGTTCTTTGTTGAATCTTACGGGCGGCGATGGCCACAGCTAAGGTTATGAACCCGAAACTCATCAGCAGCAGAATTAATGCAAGCGGCGAGCTCCCCACCAAAAGTTCCTGTGCCCATTCGTCTGGGCCCATCTCTACGAGCACGGCAAAGAACACCATGTTCAGGAGGCTGACCAATATACCGATCAACAATAGGCCCAGAAGCAGACGCCAAACCTCGGGCCGCTTGCGCGCGGTTTCCGTCAGATAGGCGTGTGGGGTGTATGCCTCAGGCATGGTTGTTTGAACTCTCTGGCTCTGTGTCTTGGGACACCGAGGGCAACACGTCCTCGGCGTTTTGGGCAGCCGAGATCCTCGTGGAAAGCGTTGTCAGATAACCGGCAACGGTTCTGAGCAACTGCGTAGCAACGGTTGCATCGCTTTCAACCACGGCACGCAGCTCCTCGGCCCCGATGCGCAGGAACAGACAGTCTTCTGTGGCGACCAGATCCAATTGGCGGTCTTCACCTGTAATGATCGACAAATCTCCGATGAGGCGCCCTGGCTCGATGATCGAAATCGGACGCTTAGTTCCATCATCGTTGAACCAATCCAACCGAGCCTGGCCCGAAATGCACAGATATGCGGCATCCGGGGCCTGCCCGCGCGAAAATATGACTTGTCCAGCTTTGACCTCGTACCATTGGGCTGAAAATGCAAGGAGCCGCTGGTTGCGCCCATCCAGACTTGAAAACAACTCCGTGGCCGAAAGGATTTCAAGCTTCCGGCTCAGATCATCCGAGGTGCTGCCCGTATGTTCAGATTTGCTTCGGGAAACGCCGTCAATTCGGCCCTCCTTGATTTCAATAAACAAATCATAGGCTTCGGGATGAGCAAAGTGATCTTCCATGAATATCATAATCGAGTCGGGCAAAAGCTCGCGCAGTTTCAAACGTGTGCGCAACCGGCTTTCTGAATCGTGACTGGCCAATGCCTTGTCCAGAATCAGGACATCTGGGCGTTTGATCCCAGCGCGCGAAAACGCGGCGCGTTCCTGAAAAACGGTTGGCAGATTGTTACCGCCCAGACCGGATGGCAGATCATAGATGATCGCAGCGGCTCTGCGACGAAGCCCCGCTTCGTTAAGGGCTTCGGCGACCACATCCTCGATTTCGTCCGCATGTGCACCCGCCATCAGAGAAACCCGACCATAGATCGCGTTCTCCATCACGGTCAGTCGGGGCACGTAGAGATCGGGCGTGACTGGCATGAACAATCCGTCCATTGCACCCCGTAACCGCTCGGCGTGGCTTTTTCGGATCGTCAGGATTTTGTCCTTATATTCCTCCGGGAAGTCCGGTCCGATCTGCTCGGCGGTCAAAAGGAAAGGCACCGTCAACAGCAAAGCACGGTCTTCCGGGCTGAGTGCCATATCACCTTTGGCTTTGCGCTGATCCTCGATGTCGAGCAACCTGTGGAACATGTCTTTCGACATTCCGAGCCGAAGGAACAAGGGGTGGTCCGCGCCGTCCCGCCCGAAGGTTTTACTGAGTGTGTCCAGAACCGCATTGGAAATGCTCAGGGCTTCTTCTGCCAGATCATGCACAGTGAGCATTTTCAGGAAACGGGCATCCTCGACCAGATAGTCGGGTGAGATTTCCCGCGACGGTGCCGCGAACAGCAGGTTGCCGCCCAAAGGAACCGCCGGATTAAACCGATCCGGATCAAAGCGATAGACATAGCGGTCCAGACCTTTGTCTTTCAGACGCTCGGCAATTGTTTCCCGCAGATTGACCACTTCGCGGGCCAAAACGGGATGAATTCCGGGGTCAAACTGCGTGCGCAGCGTGCGACGGAACATGAACTCGTCAATCCCCATGGCTTCGACCAATTGGAACCACCAATCGCGGATATCTTCGATATCGTCCAAACCCGCCAAACCAGGGTCGATCCATTCATCGTTCAAAGAGTCGACCGGATTACCGGACCGGGCAGCTTCAATCTGCTTGCGAGTCGGAGCTTTCTGCGCTTCGGCATCGTGCTGGGGATGCGTGCGTAACGGCATCATCAGGTTATCACCCAGAGTTCCATCAAACAGATAGGGGCGCGAATACGCATAGCCGATCCGGGCCGCAATCACAGCCTGGTGTAGGTCGTTCAGGTTGTGGCCGGAAACGATCACTTCCCCCTGAACAGGCAAGATTTCTCGGGTTAAAAGCTGACCTAGCGCACTGCGTTCTGAGGCGTGAGTTGACTGGATGGCAACGCGGGCGCCGTGGGGTATGGTTAGATCCAGATCTTCCAAAATGGTTTTGCCGTCGCTGTCGCGGACTGTCACATTGCGCAGCTCTATCGCGCCGTCCAGGCGCGGGATTGACTCGGGTTCTCCGGAAAACAGCTCTTTGGGGATCATGTGGTCAGGGGCGAACCGTTCGGTCACAATTTCCCACCGCAAAGACATGTCCTGAACCTGGTTGTAATAGGTCAGCAAGTCCTTCCAGGGGCCGCTCAGATCCTTGTAAGCCCCCAAAGCAGCGACCAGAGCGCCCACCGTCACCTCACCCGTAATCGCCAGATAACCACCCACGGAATAAAACAGAAAGGGCGTCATCTGAGTGATCAGATTGTTGAGGAACTTCATGAAGAATTTCTTGTTGTAGATCTTAAAGCGGATCTCGAACAATTTTCCTAATCTGTCGCTGAACTGGGCCAGACGATAGCGCCAGCCGCCATTGGTGCGCAGGTCACTGATCCCCGCAGCGCTTTCACCGATTTCCGAGCTTAGGCGCCGGACTTCCTGAATACGGTCTTTGTTCAGCAGGTTGATCTGTCGCTGCAATTTGGGGATCAGCCATGCCTGCAAGGGGATCAAAGCAATGCTGGCCAGTCCGAACCACACGCTTTGCATGAACAGGAATGTGACGATCGTCATCATCTGACCGAACTGGAACACGGGCTGAGCGATCGCGTCACCCATAAGGCCACCCATCGGTTCTGCTTCGGATGTAATCATCGAAACCAGCTCGCCCTGACTGGTGGTGGCAAAATAAGACTTTGGAAAGCGCATCGAACGTTCAATCAGCGTGAACCGCAACCGACGCAGCATGCGTTCTGCCAGGACACCCTTCATCGTGTTGATGCGCATTTTCATCAGGCCGCTGGCAATAACAGTCCCAAGAAACGCAACACACAATATCAACAGGTAATGAACTTGCGTTACGGTGATGCCCCAGATGGTGACCGTATCAGCCGGAGCGCCGATGGCATCGTTGATAATCTGCTTGGGCAGTTCCAACGAGGCGTAAAGGAAGGGAAATGACAGCACTGTCAGCAACAGCAAGACCAACTGCTGCTTCTTCGAGTACTTCCAAATGAAAGAAAATAATGTGGGCTCCATTTCACGGCCTTATAGATAGCTAAACGGATGTGTGGCTAAAACTGGGTGACCCATGTTGCAGGGCCTGACGGTACGCCGTGACTATGCCCATTGCAAGGCAAGACGGGCGCGCGCCATTCGTTGGCGCCTAACCCAAATTTGCGCCTGACCCAACTGAAAAACACGGCATGAAGATCGCGATTTCGTTATTGCGGTTTGTTGCTTGCACCATCTTGACTAAAGAGGCTGTGTATCGGACGACGAGGCCATGGGCAGAATTCTGGATCGTTATTTTCATCGCAAGGCACTGGACCGTTGGCGGCGGGCGGTGCAAAACGCGCAGGATGTCGGTCAAGCAGACTTGAAAATACAACGTGATCAGGCGCGTGTACTGCGCGGCCAACTCGATCAGTTGATTCAAGTGGCCGATTCCCGTCTGATCCGTCCCAAGATCGGATCCAGGCAGTTTCCAAAGCCTGTCGGCACCGACTGGAGCTGCAGGCCGGATTTGTGGCGTGGCCCTTTGGCGCAAACCGGCATAGCCTCAGCCCCACGCAAATCATCCCTTGATGCGCAGGTCAGCCTGTTTCATGACTGCCCTCTATCCGAGATTGCCGTACGGCAAATTCGAATTCGCGATGCACGCGATTTAGCCCCGTTTAGTCTGGCTGTTGAAGTCTTCAGTTTTGAAGGCTCGTTCCTTTCGGTGTCCGTCGATCTGCCAGAGGACGCAATACAGGACCTTTCTCGCGAGCATCTGATACGAATGGAGAGTGTGATCAATTGCGAAAAACCCTCTGGCATGTTCGCCCGCCTCAATATTCAGCACGGCCCCAATTCTGAGCAGGTGCTACGGGAATTATGCCCTTCAGAGTCCCAAAAAGCCGTAGATTTCGACCTGGCTCATCTGCCCCTGAACGAGCGTCGGATCGAAAAGATCTGGGTTGATTTGATCTTTGAGACCCCAAAAATGAACCGGATGGTTGTGCGGGACCTGACGTTCTGCCGCTTCCATCGTGCCGATTTGTGAGACGACCGGACATGACGCAATCAAAACTGACTTTCATCCGGTTCGAAAACGGGGTTTGGCAAGCCCATATAGGGATCGACCAGGAACCGGCAATTGAGGTTCAATACCTTGGTGAACCGCTGAACTCTGCCAGTCTTTCGCCGGCGGAAAATGGCTGGGATCTCAGTATCGAGGTACCCCGGTCAGCCCTGTCCGAAGGGGTTCATAGCTTTGTCATCTCGAATGCTGCAACGACTGAAAAACTAGGTGACTTTACTATTATCGCCGGTACCCCTGCTGCGGATGACCTTCGCGCCGAGGTTGCGTTGCTTCGCGCGGAACTGGACATGCTGAAAAGAGCGTTCCGTCGGATGTATCGCGACGACGACTGAGGCGTTAAGGCTCCCAAACTATCTTTTCAGCTATTTTCCGTGCATCATGGTCGCATTCAAAGTGGATCGCGCCCGACATGGACCGCAGCAGCATTGTTAAAGTCATCGCATTAATGGTGACAGGATTTGGGATCGGCATCGATTTTACCGGTGCTCTGATGCTGGTGCCTGCAATCGAAAACAGTTTTGATGCAGACATCACCAGCACTCAATGGGTTCTGAACATTTACGCCCTGTTTTTTGCCATGACTATGGTTGCGGGCGGGCGACTGGGTGACATGTATGGCCATCGTAAGATGATGATCATCGGACTGTGCATTTTTCTCTTCGCTTCAATCATGTGCTTTGTCTCGCCTAGCCTTGATTTTCTGGTTCTTGCCCGTGCCCTGCAGGGAATTGGCGCAGGATGTGTTTGGCCCTGTACACTGGCCTTTGGCGCGACCAAAGTGTCCAGACCAGAACACCGGGCCCTTGTTATGGGCCTGATCCTGGCGGGTGTGACCACCGGCAATGTGTTTGGACCTATGATCAGCGGATTGGCCGTAAATCTGGGAGAATGGAGGTATTTCTTCCTAGCCAATGTCGTTTTCTCATGTATTTCGATGGCCACCGCCCTAATCCTGATGGAACGCGAGACGCAGCACAAAAAGGACGAACATCTCGACCTCGCTGGCATGGGTCTCTTGGCGTTTGCGGTTCTGTTTTTGCTTTACGCGCTGGATGTTGGTGCGGATTGGGGATGGACATCAGTTCCGCTGTTAATGCTGTTTTTCATCAGCGCGGTGCTGTTCATTTTGTTCCCAAGGATAGAAAAACGTGTCACAGAACCGCTGCTTTTGCCCCAAATGATGCAGAATCGCCAATTCAGGATCACGCTTGGCCTGAATATGTTTAACGTCTCTGCCGCGTTCGTCGGGCTGCTCTACTTCCCTCAATACATGCAAAAGGTTCTAGGCTGGTCGGCCTTTGAGTCCGCTCTGGGACTGGCGCCACTCACGGTGCTTCTGGCTGTGGGATCGATTGTCTCGGGCACGTTGTATAATGATTTCGGACCCAAGCGACTTTTGTTCTGGGGTTATATAATCGCCACAATCGGGGCCGCGACAATTGTCGTTATGCCAAGCGATTTGGGGTATTTTCGCATTTTGCCCGGCATGGCAATGATCGGGCTGGGCGCGACCCTGACCGTTGGCCCATCTGGAACGGCAGCCGTCTGTGCAGTCAAACCCGAACGCGCTGGCCTTGTCGGTGGGCTGAGTTTCATGACGCATCTGGTGTATGGTGCCATTTCCGTCGCTTGCGCCACCGCCATCATGTATGTCGTAAGCCTATCCAAATTGCGTGAAGGTTTGACCGCGGCAGGGATCAAGTTGAACGGGTCGGACCTGAAGGCGATCAATGGCGGTACACTGGATGCACCTTCGGCCCAGGCGGTGATCGGCCATCTGAGCGAAACTGACCTGGAAAAGGTTCATTTCGCCCTGTCCGCTGCTTTCAACAGCGGTATGAGCATGGCGTTCGTCTTTTCGACCGTGTCCGTATCGGTGGGTATCGTGCTGGCGCTTCTGCTGGATGAAAAAAAGCTACACAAGATCGAAGGTTAGCCCGATTTCACATACAGTTGAAACGCGCCCCGCCAGCGGCCTCTGAATCCGAATTCTATCAGTGAGGTTTGCACAAAGAAAAAGGGCCGCGTTGGCCGCGGCCCCGTTTTGTTATTGAGACGGCCCGTCGGGGTTAAACGCCGAAAGGCCTTTGAGGATGTCGATGGCATATGCCAACTGATAATCCTCTTCCCGCAGTTCAGCCGTGGCTTCGGCTTTGGCGCGGTCTTCTTCAATCTGGCGAATTTCATCTTCGCTGAGGCTGTCATTGTCCAGGCTGCCGCGCAGCTCGGCCTCTGATCGGGTAAAGCGGCTATCCTCTTCCTCTTCAGTCTCGGGCTGCGGCCTTGGCTGTTCCACGATAATATCAGGGCTGACACCAAGGGCCTGAATAGAACGACCCGACGGTGTGTAATAGCGTGACGTGGTCAGACGCATGGCCCCGTCACCGCGCAGAGGCATAACCGTTTGCACGGAGCCCTTCCCGAAGCTTTTCGTGCCGACCACAATCGCACGGCGGTGATCCTGCAATGCACCTGCCACAATTTCGGACGCCGATGCCGAACCACCATTGATCAGAACAACGATTGGTTTGCCTTCAGCCAGATCGCCGGGCGAAGCATTAAAGCGCTCTCCCTCTTCCGGATCACGGCCGCGGGTCGAAACGATTTCGCCTTCGTTCAGGAACGCATCCGAGACTTTGATTGCCTGCGTCAGCAAGCCGCCCGGATTGTTGCGCAGGTCGAGGACAAATCCATTGACCTTATCGATGCCACCGGCTTCCTCGATCTGTTCCTGCAAACCTTCTTTAAGGTTCGGGAAGGTCTGGTCGTTGAACGTGGTCACTCGCAGAACAACGCTGGTGCCTTCGGTGCGCGCACGAACAGCCGTCAGTTTGATCGTGTCCCGGATGATCGTGACGTCGAAAGGATCCGGCTCACCTTCGCGAACGACAGTGATTACAATCTCGGAACCCACCGGGCCACGCATCAGGTCAACAGCCTTATCCAGCGTAAGGCCCAGAATGCTTTCGCCATCGACATGAGTGATGAAGTCCCCGGCCTCAATTCCGGCTGCGTCTGCAGGGGTATCGTCAATCGGCGATACGACTTTGACAAAACCGTCTTCCTGCGTGACTTCGATACCAAGCCCGCCGAACTCACCCCGGGTCTGCACGCGCATCTGTTCGGCATCGTCGGGCGAAAGATAGCTGGAATGCGGATCAAGCGAGGTCAACATGCCATCAATGGCTGCCTCGATCAGCTCTTCGGGTTCGACCTCTTCAACATATTGCGCGCGGATGCGCTCAAAAATGTCGCCAAACAGATCCAGTTGCTCATAGACGCTGGCCTTGTTTTCGGCCTCCTGCGCCAGCAGTGGTCCCGCTATCTGGGTCGTTGCAAGAATTCCTGCCACAGTTCCGGCCAGACCGGCCATCACAAATCTCTTCATACTCGTTTATCCATCCTTGTCGGTCCGGAACCATGTTTCCGGGTCCACGGGGCTATTATCTTCTCTTACCTCTATATAGAGCGTTTCTGAGCGATCAGTTCCAGTGCCATCACCGCTTGTTGACAATATTGCGCCAATTTCGGGCGTTTCACCGGGCATCAAGCCCACCGGAGTGCCCTCGGGGATCACCTGACCGGGGTGGCCATAGACCTCTTGCAACCCGGAAAACACAAAAAGCAGCCCCGGCTGCGGTTCAAGAATAACCAGATTCCCCAGATCCAATAAGGGACCCCGATAACGGATCGTGGCCGCCGTGGGCGAAGTAACCAGCGTACGCGGACGTGTTCCAAGCACCAAACCGGCGCGTGTCACCCCCGCAGCGTCCGTTTCGCCAGCTTTGTGCAACAAGACGCCCTGGACCGGCAAAGAAATCTGCCCTTTCTGACCCGAAACATCCGCATCAGTTTCAATGATCTCGCCTTCCGAGATTTCAGATAGTCCACTTGCAAACCCGTCCAGCGTTTCGGTCGAGGAAATCAGAATGGCCGTGCGCACTGGGTCCTCGACAAATCGTCTGGGCAGATCTGTGCGATCGGCGATGGCTTCGCTCAGGCGCGCGCGTGCATCCTGAACGCCTCTAAGGCCCTTAGTCAGGGTTTCCGACGCGCTTTGTTGCAGCAGGCGCAGTGTCTGTACCTCGTTCAGATCATCTGCCAGAGCCTGCGCTTTGGCGTTCAAGCCCGGAGTGACCTCGGACAGCATCATACCGGCCCGCGCCGCGCCCAATGGGCCCGATGGATGCAACATCAAAACCGGAGGCGCCGTTGTTTCAATGGTTTGCAAAACGCCGATCAACTGCCGGACGTCCTTTTCGCGCGCCTGCAACTCGGCGCTCAGCTGCGCCTCGCGGGTTGCGGCCTGGCGCAGCCCTTCCCGCATCGCGCTCAACCCTGCCTCATAGGCTTGGATCGTTTGGGTAAGCGCACGTACGCGGTCTCGGGCACCGTCAGCCTCGCTTAGCGAGATTGAGGCGTCCTCCAACATCTCTGCGGCTTTCAATGCCGCCAGCGATGAGTCCGACTGGGCCAGCACCGGAACGGCTGAAATCAGGAAAGCCGCAAGGGTCGCCAGTTTCATGACAAAAGGCTTTCTCCGGTCATCTCTGGTGGTTTTGGCAGGCCCATCAATTCAAGCAAGGTTGGGGCCAGATCCGACAAACGCCCCTGCCGTAATTGCGCCCCTTCAGGCCCACCGACCAGCGCCACCGGCACCGGGTTCAGTGTGTGGGCGGTATGCGGACCACCCGTCTCGGGATCAAGCATCATTTCGCAATTGCCATGATCTGCGGTGACAATCATCGCACCGCCGGCCTTTTCCAGTGCAGCAACAACTTGCGCCAGACCCTGATCCACAGCCTCACACGCTTTGATCGCCGCCTTCAGATCACCGGTATGGCCCACCATGTCAGGATTGGCATAGTTTGTGACAATCAGGTCATATCCGTCTTCGATAGCCTCAACAAATTTAGCCGTGACCTCGGCCGCCGACATTTCGGGTTGCAGATCATAAGTCGCAACCTTTGGCGATTTAGGCATAAAACGATCTTCACCCTGCTCAGGCGTCTCTTTGCCGCCGTTCAGGAAGAAGGTTACATGCGGGTATTTCTCGGTTTCGGCCAACCGGAACTGGCGCAACCCCTGTTTGGCCACCCATTCACCCAGAGTATTCACGATGGCCCGCTTTGGAAAAACCGTGGTCATATAGGCGTTGTGGCCGTCCGAATATTCGACCATGCCCAGCAGCGCCGAGAGATTGGGCTGCAGCCCTGTATCAAAGTCAGAAAATCCCGGCTCTCCAATGGCGCGCAGGATTTCCCGCGCCCGATCAGCTCGAAAATTGAGGCAGAAAAACCCGTCGCCGTCTTGAACGCCCGTGTAACCATCAAGAACGGTCGGGGTGATGAACTCGTCTGACTCAGACTGGTTATAGGCATGATCGACGGCACCATGGGCGCTTTGCGCCGCCCTTCCCTGCCCTTTGATCATCGCGTCAAAGGCTTCGCTGACACGCTCCCAGCGATTGTCTCGGTCCATGGCAAAATAGCGTCCGCAGACGGTCACTATGCGCGCGTTTTCAGGCAAGCGCTCTTCCAGTTCCGCGATATAGGTCAGCGCCGATTTTGGCGCTACGTCCCGCCCATCGGTGACTGCGTGCAGCGCAACAGGGACGCCAGCATCGGTGATCGCGGTCGCCGCGGCGACAATATGGTTCAGGTGCCCATGCACGCCCCCGTCCGAGACCAGCCCCATCAGATGTGCTGTCCCGTCTGCCGCTTTCACTTTGGCGATAAATTGTTGCAGGGCTTCATTTTCCAAAAATGACCCATCTTCGATAGCCAGATCGATCTGACCCAAATCCATGGCGACAACGCGGCCTGCGCCGATATTGGTGTGGCCAACCTCTGAATTGCCCATCTGCCCGCTGGGCAGTCCAACATCGGGTCCGTGGGTGATCAGCGTTGCATGAGGGCCTTTGGCCATGATCGCGTCAAAGGTCGGGGTGCACGCAAGATACGGCGCGTTGGCTTTGGTGTCTTCGGACAGCCCCCACCCATCGAGAATGCACAATACAACAGGTTTGGGCGCGGCCATAGAATTTCTCCGATTACTGCTCGTGCGCTTCTTCTATCGCCTTGCCCTCGGCGGGTGAACCACCTTTGGGCAGGTGAAAAAGATTTAATAGACGCAGAGGCGCTATTCCTTAAGGTAGCTCTTGTATGGACGTGCCTTTCGATTGCGGTACTTCACAGTCAGGTCCAAAGGCGCGTCGTTTTCGTCGTACACACCCAAGACAATGCCTCGGCCTCTGCTTTTGGTACGCATATCTATCAATTGCTGTTCCGACCTCGTGGTGCGTTGTGACGGTCGCCGCGCCCATGCGAACAGGTGATCATACATTTCAGCGATCACGTTTGCATGCTCTGCGCTGTTGCCCAGATCATTCAGTTCCTGAGGATCGTTTTCCAGATCAAACAGGATCGGTCTGTGCCCACCTTCGCAATGGATCAGCTTCCACTTTTTGTTGGCCACCATGAACATCACCGCTTCGCGAACCGACACTCCCACGATATCAGCGATCGGTGAGCCTGAGTAATCGTATTCGCAGATGACAAAGTCCCGGGGCACCTCTTCTGCTGACCCATGCAGGATGGGCAGCAACGAATGACCTTCAAGGATATGAGTGGCAACGTCACCGCCTGCCACATCAACAAAGGTTGGAGCCAGATCGATGGACTCGACCAACGCATCACTGACCGTCCCGCGTGTCGCATCAGCCTCGGGCGATGGATCATAAATGATCAGGGGCATTTTGGTCGAAGCATCGTGAAAAAACGTCTTCTCACCCATCCAATGATCACCAAGAAAATCACCGTGATCCGAAGTTAGAACGATCATCGTGTCGTCCATCCGCCCGGTTTTTTCCATCCAGTTAAACAGACGCCCCATCTGATTGTCGGCTTGATTGATCAAGCCCATATAGGCTGGGATCACCGCCTCACGCACATCCTGTCGGGAAAAGGTCTGGCCAATCTTTGTGTCCATGAAAGCCTTGAGCACCGGGTGCGCATTTTGCTGCTCAGCCTCGGATCGTACCACGGGCAAAACATGCTCTGGACCATACATTGAGGCATAAGGTTCTGGCACGATGTAAGGCCAATGCGGTTTGATAAAGCTCAGGTGGCAGCACCACGGGCCATCATGCGTTTCCATAAACTCGATACCGCGCCCTGTCAGATAAGGCGTTTCACTGTCTTCTTCGGCGATGTTTGCGGGTTCCGGCGCATTTTTCAAAAACCAGCCGGACAGAACATTGCCATCTTCATCCAGACCTGAGTTGGCAAAATCATGCCAGGGATTGTCGCTCTCATACCCCTTGGCCTTGAGGAACTTGTTGTACTCCTTCGCTCCGTCCGGATCGTAAAACCCGTCGGGACCCTCGGGCAACATACCATCATCGCGTTCGAATACGTCAAAGCCGCATTCGGCAACCCGGGCACCGATCAGGCTGTCAGGTTCCAGCCCCAACCGCGCCATGCCTTCTGCGTCCGCCCGCATATGAGTTTTGCCGACCAGCCAGCAGTCCATTCCCGCCTTGCGCAGATGGTCGCCCATCGTGATCTCGCCGACTTTGAGCGGAATACCGTTCCAAGACGCCCCATGCGAATGCACATAGCGCCCGGTATAGGTCGACATGCGCGAACTACCGCAGATTGGGGATTGTATGTAAGCGCGGTTAAACCGAACGCCTTTGGCTGCCAGGCGATCGATGTTGGGGGTGTGCAGGTGTGGATGCCCGTAACAGCTCAGGTAGTCCCAGCGCAGCTGGTCGAACATGATGAACAGGATGTTTTTTGCCTTGGCCAATACCACGCCCCCAAACCTTATGGAGACCTAGTTAGCCATTTCCGTCCGCAGTGCGAAGCAAAACTTTGCTTCAGGCCTGACGCTCCATCTGCTCCAGCATCTTCTTGGCGCGCTTGCATTGCAACTGATCGCGCAACGGGCTGTTGGGATCCACGTCCTTTTGGCAGACAACGCATTTATCAGCACCCGAGATTGCATTCAGACCACCACAGCTGCCTTTGATGGTCTTTCCCATCAACATGACGCCGAGTGACATACCCACCATGACGAGGGCGAGAAGAATAAAAGCCAGAATAAAAGTGCTCATCTCAGCTCCACCAGTCAGTTCGATTCCAGCGCGTTTTTGAACGCGGTGCTATGGGCAGTAATATAAGCTTCTTCACCGCCTGTCACATCCCGCGAGATGAAATACACGGCAAGTTTATGCTCTTCCGCCAGTTTCAGGCCCTTTTCCTGACCCAAGGCCAGCATCGCGGTGGCCCAGGCATCGGCCATCATCGCGTTTTCGGCCAAAACAGTGACAGAGGTTGTCCGGTGCGTAATCGGGCGTCCCGTCGTCGGATCGATGATATGCGAATAGCGCACGCCGTCCTGTTCGAAGAAATTCTTGTAATCGCCCGAGCTGGCCATGCCCAGGTCATTCACTGACACGATCAGCTGAATGCTCTGACTGCCCGTTTCCGGTTTTTCGATGCCGATGCGCCAGGCTTCGCCCTTTTCGTTCTGACCCATGGCGACCAGATCACCACCAATTTCAACCAGGTAATTCTCGATTCCGGCGTCCCTTAAGGTTTCGGCAACCGCATCGATGCCATATCCCTTGGCAATTGCAGACAGGTTGATACCGACCCTGGCGTCAGATTTCGCCAGAGTTCCGGCTTCGGTATCCAGCGTCAGCAGACGGCTTTGGCCAACGCTGTTTAACGCGGCCTGGATGTCAGTATCAGACGGCACCGGATCTTCGGGCTTACGAGGGCCAAACCCCCATAATTCGATCAGTGGGCCAAGGGTCACATCGAAAGTTCCACCGGTTTTTTCGTGCACGTCGTTGGCAGCAGCGATGACCAAAGCGAATTCGTTTGAGATAGTCATTGGCTCTGTACTGGCCGACGCCGAAAAGACAGAGACCTCGGAATTCGGGTCCCAGTTCGACATCTTCGCGTTTACCTCAGCCAATGTCTCATCGACCGAGGCCGCAAGTTTGGTCTCGTCCAGATCTTCGCCTATGGCAGTGATATTGAAGGTTGTCCCCATCGTTTCACCGGACAACCGGACCACTTCGGGCTCCTTGTCCAAAAAGCAGCCGGAAAGAAGGGCAACAAGGGCCACAAAAGGCAAAAGACGCATGGGGCGAGCTCCGGGATTTTCTGTGCCCGGCATATGCCAGTGACCCTTGTCAGAGTCAAATCGGCATCACAGCTTTAACGGCAGAAAACCTAATGCCAAAAGCCCAACCCCAGCCGGAACTCCGAACAGCCACGCTCGCTTCTGCCACCCCGGGGCCTGTTGTTTCCAGGCCATGCGAAAGTTGTGACCGCATACGACAACCGCAAAGAATATCAAAGCGGCCACCGGAGGGGTAAGGTAGAGTTCACTCACAAGCCTGATCGTCCTTTGCTGACCACGGAATCCACTTATTCGAGCAATTGCACCCTATACAGGTCATTTAGCTGCGCTAAGGTGAAAGGGAAAGATATTGCAAGATCGAAGAAGGAGATTGCCCATGGCCCCAACCTCGTACCAGGCACCGATGCGCGGTGACAAAGAGGAAAAGACAACGTACAGCCAAACGACCGGGTCCAATCTTGCGCAGTCAAAGACAGCAGTGTCCAAACTGCTTGAGGGCAAAGGGGGCGATGTGTTTTCCGTCCGCCCCAACGAGACGATTCATTCTGTCGTCAACATTCTCAAGGAAAAGCGGATCGGTGCCGTCTTGGTGACGGATCAGAACGGTGCGTTGCAAGGCATTCTGTCAGAGCGCGACATCGTGCGGCGTATGGCGGACACACCCGGACAGACCTTACCTCAATCCGTCGAAGATCTGATGACCAAAGAGGTTAAGACCTGTACAACCGACGATCTGCTGAACGATGTTCTGAAGACCATGACCGAAGGTCGTTTTCGTCATATGCCCGTGCTGCGTGACGGCAAATTGTGTGGCGTTATCACTATCGGAGACGTCGTTCATTTCCGCCTGAAAGAACTGGAATATGAAGCCTTGCGCATGAAGCAGATGATCGTCGGCTAAGGTCAGCCAGTCGAAAGGAACCTGATACTGCCGTCCTGAATTTCAGCTGCCGTGAGTCGGCCCGAGGCAAAAGCGCCCGTGTCAATTGACAATACCCTATTTCTGACACGGGGGTGATCTACGATTGTGTGGCCGTGCACCACCCATTGCCCGTCGCTGCGCGGCAGTCTTGGGAACATTGGATGTCCCCAAAGACAAATCTGGCGATCCTGGGCTTCGAGCGATTGGCGTGGGTCCAACGCTGCGTGAACAAATGTAGCGTTTCCACTGGTCCAGGTCAGCGGTCGGTCGGACAGCCAGTTAAGCAGAGTTTGACCCATCGCTTGACGCAGGCCATCTGCCAATTCTTTCGCTTGCTGAGTGTCTTCTTTGTCTGGGGTCAGCTTGAGGCCGAATGAGGCAAGCGTTTGTACGCCTCCATTTCGAAACCAAATCGGGGCGTATTCCTCTGGGGCATCTACAAAACGCAACAGCATCTCTTCGTGGTTGCCAAGAAGGCAATGAACTCGTCCACCTGACGCTTGGCTCAGATAAAGCAAATGGCGCAAAACATGAGCACTGTTCGGACCACGATCGATATAGTCGCCAACAAAAACCAATGGATCTTGATCGTCTAGACGAGGCAAAAGCGCGTGCAGCAGATCCAGGCGGCCATGAATATCACCCACCGCTGTCACGCGCGTGCCGGGGGAGATGTCGCAAGATACTGTTTCGGTCGCTGGACGCGCCGAACGGTTGAACCGTGATTTGATCCATTTCGTAACCATGCGCCCTGATCCCTACCCTTCCGAGCAAATGGCGGCAATGAACATCTGATTGAACCGGCAAAGTGTTGACCAACACCCTCGTGTTGTCCGATATGACCTTCAAAGTGGTCGAAAAACGTTGATCTCAGGCGCGAAACAAAGTCTTTCGGTCAACGGTGATTTCGTGGTGCGTTCTGAGGGTTTTATGAAACGGGTTTTGATTACGGGCTCTGCGGGGTTCATCGGGTTCCATCTGGCCAAGCTGCTTCTTTCAGAAGGGTTTCAGGTGCATGGCTATGACGGGATGACCGACTATTACGATGTGACGCTTAAACAGCGTAGGCATCAGATCCTGCTACAAACCCCAGGCTTTACCGCGACCGAGGATCGATTGGAAAACTATGACCGGCTGGTGCAGGTGGCGGAGGAATTCCATCCCGATGTCATCGTCCACTTGGCGGCCCAAGCCGGTGTTCGGCACAGCCTCGAATACCCCCGCAGCTATATCGAATCTAATGTCGTTGGCACGTTCAACGTGATGGAAATCGCGCGCCAGCATGAGGTCGGACATCTGTTGATGGCTTCGACCTCGTCCATCTATGGTGCCAACGAAGAGATGCCGTTTACCGAAACGGAAAAAGCGGACACGCAATTGACCATCTACTCTGCCACCAAAAAGGCGAATGAGGCGATGGGGCATTCCTATGCGCATCTGTGGAATCTGCCGACCACGATGTTTCGGTTTTTTACGGTCTATGGCACCTGGGGTCGGCCCGACCTGGCCTATTTCAAGTTTGTGGCCGCCATTCTCGAAGGCCGTCCGATTGACATTTACAATCACGGAGACATGTATCGGGACTTCACCCATGTTGAAGATTTGGTGCGCGGGATCAGATTGCTGATCGATGTACCCCCGGTCCGGCCTGCCAGCCGTGAAGACATCGAGGATGGCGATAGCCTTTCAACGGTTGCGCCCTATCGCATCGTCAATATCGGAAATGGCGACAAAGTGCGTCTGATGGACTTCATCGAAGCCATCGAAGAGGCGGTTGGACAGACGGCCATCAAGAACTTTATGCCGATGCAGATGGGCGACGTTCATGCGACATGGGCTGACAACCGCCTGTTGCAGCGGTTGACCAATTACCGTCCACAGACGGACCTGAAAGATGGCATAGCCCAGTTCGTTTCCTGGTATCGGGATTACTACGGAAAATAGCGTTGGCTAAAAGTTGAATGAAAAAACCGGCGCTGGCTGCGCCGGTTTTTCTATTATTAACCGCCGAAATCGTCCAGCATGATGTCTTCACGATCCACGCCCAGATCCAGCAGCATGTTGATGACCGACTGGTTCATGATGGGCGGACCACACATGTAGAACTCGCAGTCTTCTGGCGCGGGATGGTTCTTGAGGTATTCTTCGAACAGGACGTTATGGATGAATCCGGTATAGCCTTTCCAGTCATCCTCGGGCTGCGCATCCGAAAGCGCGACATGCCATTCGAAATTGTCGAACTCTTCGGCCAGTTGGTCGAAATCCTCGACAAAGAACATCTCTTTCTTCGACCGCGCGCCATACCAGAAGCTGATCTTGCGATCGCGGTTTTCAAGGCGCTTGAGTTGGTCGAAGATGTGGCTTCGCATGGGGGCCATGCCGGCACCACCACCGATGAACACCATCTCTTTTTGGGTCTCACGCGCGAAGAACTCGCCAAACGGACCCGAGATTGTAACCTTGTCACCCGGTTTCAGGTTGAAGATGTAGGATGACATCTGACCCGGCGGGATGCCTTCCGAGCCCGGAGGCGGCGAAGCCACACGGACGTTCAGCATGATCATGCCTTTTTCATCCGGGTAGTTGGCCATCGAATAGGCCCGTTCGATCGGTTCCGCGACAACCGACTCATACTGCCACAGATTGAAGCGATCCCAATCCTCGCGGTATTCCTCTTCCACATCGAAATCGGTGTATTTCAACTGGTGTGCGGGGGCCTCGATCTGGATGTAGCCACCGGCGCGGAAGTTCACATCCTCGCCTTCCGGCAAGTCTAGGGTCAGTGCTTTGATAAAGGTTGCAACGTTTTCGTTCGAACGAACGGTACATTCCCATTTCTTGACGCCGAAGACCTCTTCCGGGACTTCGATGTCCATATCCTGTTTCACGGCCACCTGACAGGACAGTCGGTCACCGCACGAGGCTTCGCGTTTGGTGATATGGCTTTCCTCAGTGGGCAGGATCGACCCACCACCCGAATGCACGCGCACCCGACATTGCGCGCAGGTGCCACCGCCGCCGCAAGCCGAAGGAACAAAAAGCTTCTCGGCCGCCAGCGTTTGCAGCAATTTGCCGCCTGCGGGTACGGAAATGGTTTTCTCGCCGTTGATGGTGATGTTCACGTTGCCGGTCGACACCAGCTTGGACCGGGCGGCCATGATGACGGCCACCAGTGCCAGAACGATGACGGTGAAAAGAGCTACGCCTAGGGTAAAGGTTTCCATTGACGCCTCCTTACAGTTTCACGCCCGAGAAGGACATGAAGGCCATGGCCATCAATCCTGCGGTGATGAAGGTGATGCCCAGACCCTGTAGGCCGTCGGGAATGTCCGAATATTTCAGCTTTTCGCGAACACCCGCCATCGCAGTGATCGCCAACGCCCAACCAAAGCCCGAAGACAGGCCATAGGTTGCGGCCTCGGCAAAGTTGTAGTCACGTTCCACCATGAACAGCGAGCCGCCCAGGATGGCGCAGTTCACGGTGATCAGCGGCAGGAAGATCCCCAGCGCGTTGTAAAGCGGCGGGAAGTACTTATCCAAAACCATCTCAAGGATTTGAACCATCGCCGCAATCACGCCGATATACGAGATCAGGCCAAGGAAGGTCAGGTCCACATCCGGGAAACCAGCCCACGCCAGCGCACCCGGCTTCAGCAGATAGTTCAGCAGCAGGTTGTTGGCGGGAACGGTGATGGCCTGCACGACCATGACAGAAATACCCAGACCCAGCGCAGTCGAGATTTTCTTCGAAACGGCGATGAAGGTACACATCCCCAAGAAGAAGCTGAGCGCAAGGTTTTCGACAAAGATGGCCTTTACGGCCAGTGAGATCAGACCTTCCATCAGTGGGCCTCTACCTGCTGAATTTTGTATTCACGCTCTTCCACCTGGTTCGGCTTCCATGTGCGGAACGCCCAGATGATCAGACCGATGATGAAGAACGCCGACGGTGGCAGTAGCAACATGCCGTTGGGCACGTACCAGCCACCGTTGTTGACGGTCTCCAGTATGGTAACGCCGAACAGCGACCCGGCACCGAACAACTCACGAATGAAGCCAACCAACAGCAGGATCAGGCCATAGCCCATCCCATTGCCCATCCCGTCGATGAAGGACGCGACCGGAGGGTTCTTCATCGCAAACGCCTCGGCGCGGCCCATCACAATACAGTTGGTGATGATCAGACCGACGAAGACCGACAGGGTTTTCGAGATCTCGAACGCGTAGGCCTTGAGGATCTGGTCAACCAGGATCACCAGCGAGGCGATGATTACCATCTGCACGATGATCCGGATCGAGCCGGGAATCTGGTTGCGCAGGCACGAGATGAAGAAGGACGAGAACGAGGTCACGAAAATAACCGCCAGCGCCATCACCATCGACACCTGCAGCGACGAGGTCACCGCCAGTGCCGAACAGATGCCCAGCACCTGCAAGGTGATCGGGTTGTTGTCGACAAGCGGGTCGACCAGCATCTCTTTCTTGGTCTGAGACATTAGAACTCTCCTGCTTGCAGCTTGGCCAGGAACGGAGCATAGCCCGCGTCGCCCATCCAGAATTTCACCAGGTTATCGACACCAACTGAGGTCAGTGTCGCCCCTGCCAGAGCATCGATATAAAATTCCGGTCCGGCAGCAGGCTGGGACTTGGCAACGGTGATTTGCAGATCACCGGCATCATCACGCAGCTTCTTGCCGTTCCACAGCGCTTTCCAACGTGGGTTGTCCACTTCGGCCCCAAGGCCAGGGGTTTCACCGTGCTGATAGAATTGCAGACCGTAGATATCGTTGCCGTTGTTTTCCAAAGCGATAAAGCCGTAGAGCGTAGACCACAAACCATAGCCGTGCAGCGGCAGGATCACCTTGTCCAGATCGCCTGCGTCGTCACGCAGCAGATAGATCACGCGGTATTTCGACTTGCGACCAATACCAGCGGGGTCATCGTCCAGCGCAACGCTCAGCTCAGGGTCGCTGGCGGCGGCGATGTCGTCGAAGGTGGCCGGGTCGAACTGATCATCGACGAAGTCGCCGGTGGACAGTTCCAGCACATGCGGCTCAAAGGCGGCAAAGGCTTCGGTCACATCGATGCCGGGTTCAAAAACGCCCGCAACTTGCAGAACGTTGACCTGTTTGTCCTTCAGGCGGTTGGTTTCCTGCACCGGGCGCAGGCTAACAGCGGCTGCAGAGACAACCATCGAGGCGACAAGACAAACGGCAACGGCGATGAAGATCGTCTTGCCAACCGAATCTGGCGAAGCTGCCAGAAACTTGGCCAGTGCGCCCTTTGGAGCGTCGTTGTTGTCAGGGGATTGCGTATCAGACATGGCGACGCGCCCTCCGTTTAATGTTGGCCTGAACAACGAAATAGTCGATCAGCGGTGCAAAGACGTTTCCGAACAGAATTGCCAGCATCATACCTTCGGGGAAAGCCGGATTGATCACGCGGATCATCACAACCATGACACCGATCAGCGCGCCATAGATATAGCGACCTACGTTGGTATGGCTGGCCGAAACCGGTTCGGTCACCATAAAGGCCAGACCAAAGGCATAACCGCCCAGTACGATGTGCCAGTACCAAGGCATCGCGAACATCGGGTTCGTGTCCGATCCGATGAGGTTCAGCAGCAGGGTAAAGCCGATTGTTCCGGCCAGACAGCCTACAATCAGGCGGTAATTGGCGATCTTTGTCGTCAGCAGGAAGGCCAGACCGATCATACACGCCAGCGTCGATGTCTCACCAAAGCTGCCCTGAATCTGTCCGAAGAACGCGCTTGACCAGGTGATGCCTTCAGCGGCCAGAGCCTGAACGCCGTCCGCAGCCGAGACCGCCAGTGCAGTTGCGCCCGAGAATCCGTCAACCGGGGTCCAAACCGCATCTCCTGACATCTGTGCGGGATAGGCGAAGTAAAGGAAGGCGCGTCCAACTAGTGCCGGGTTGAGGAAGTTCTTGCCTGTTCCACCAAACACTTCTTTACCGATCACGACCCCGAAGATGATACCCAATGCGACCTGCCATAGCGGCGTGGTTGCAGGCATTATCAGCGTGTAGAGCATTGATGTAACGAGGAAACCCTCGTTCACCTCATGCCCGCGCACAGTTGCGAAGATAACCTCGAAAATGCCGCCAGCCACCAGCGTGACGATGTAGATCGGCAGGAAATACATCAGCCCGTGCATGACGTTGGCAAAAATGCTTTCCGGGTTCAGCGAGATGCCAAATGTCTGCAGAATGGCAATACGCCAACCAGTGGCCGAGTCAGGCCCAAGCGTGGCAATAGCCGAATTGGCTTGGTAGCCGGTATTGTACATCCCCCACAGAATACAGGGGATCGTTGCGATCACGACATAAGTCATGATCCGCTTCATATCCACGTAAGACCGTGCATGAGGGGCAACGGTGGTCACAGTTTTCGGAGTGTAGATAAAGCTTTCGACCATCTCGTAGATGGGGAAATACTTTTCGTACTTGCCGCCCTTGGTAAAGTTCGGCTCGATCCGATCGAAGAAGCTGCGCAAACCCATTTGGATCAGCCCTCCTTTTCAATCTTGGTCAGGCAGTCGCGCAGCGCCAGCCCGTATTCATATTTTGCCGGACAGGCAAAGCCCACAAGACCCAGATCCTCTTCGTCCAGCTCCAATGCGCCCAAGGCTTGGGCGGTGTCGGTATCCATCACCAACAAGGCGCGCAGTAGCTGTGTGGGCAGGTAATCCTGCGGCATCAACTCTTCGAACACTCCGGTCGGCACCATCGCACGACGCCCACCATTCAGGTTGGACGTGAAGGCATACAGTTTTTTGGCGAATGCCGATCCCAAAACCGGCTGGACCGAATATTTCGACGGCATTGGGCGAATCCAACCCATCGGAATTTGGTCGTGATCCTCTCGGATAATGCTGATCTGACGTGCGAAACGACCCAAATAGGCCGTCGGGCCATCTGCGTGCTGACCTGACAGGATCGAGCCGGAAATGATCCGAGGTGTTCCGTCGACATTCACCTCGTCACGGGTAAGATCATCCGTGGATGCGCCCATAACGGTACGGACCAGACGTGGCTGACGTGCTCCAGGACCAGACAGAGCGACCACGATGTTCGGATCAAGATGACCAGTCAGCAAAAGTCGGCCAATGGCAATGACGTCCTGATAGCCAATGGTCCAGACCTGCTTGTCGCCCGTAAGGGGTTCAAGAAAATGAATATGGGTTCCCGCCAGACCCGAAGGGTGGGGCCCTGAGAATGCTGCGGTTTCCACGCCGTTCAAGTCTGCGCCGGGGATCGCGTCACCCTCTTTTTGGCATAGGTACGTCGCACCCTCTGTCAGCTTGCTGATGGCACTCAGACCGGCAGTGAACGCGTCGGATGCTTCTTGAATAACAGCCGCCGCATCTGCCGCCAACGGATCACTGTCCATAGCGGTGACAAAAATCGCAGCCGGTGCGCTGCCCGGTTCAGGCATTTTCGAATAAGGCCGTGTGCGAAACGCGGTCCACAAACCAGCAGCGCACAGTTTGGCAGACACGCCCTCAGCCGTATCCGCATCGCCGACGCCAGAGAAATCCACTCCTGTGTCATTTGCGTCCGACACTTCGATCACGACGCTTTGCAGAACACGACGGGCACCGCGGTTGATGGCGACAACCTTACCGCTGACAGGCGCAACCATCATCGCATCTGGCGCATCTTTATGACAGAACAACGGAGCCCCCCGCTGCACCGAGTCGCCTTCCTGTACCAACATCTTTGGCTTAAGGCCGATATAGTCATCCCCCAACACACCGACAGTCTTGTACTCCGGCCCCGGATGGATGGTCTGGTCAGGAGCGCCTTCAACCGGCAGATCCAACCCTTTTTTCAGTTTGAAAGTTTGCATGTTGCTACGTTCTTCCAAGCCTTTTTTGCTGCGCCTGCATTGTCGACGCCCTTTCGGGGTCATGCAATACCGCGGAAATTCTTACCATTCGTCGCAAAAGCGTCAAAATGTGTCCAGAATCCGCTGGCGTTATTCCGATCATGGACCCTTTACGCGGGGATGCCTCTAAACGCAAACCTGTTACCGCCAAAAGTTATCTTGGGACTACACATTCCCGCTATTTCCCCGGCAAACTGAAACATTTCAGCCGCAAAAAAAGCGTGTCGCACCCGCTGTACTTCCGGTGTAAGCAACTCGAATGGAAAAAAACGCAGACCTCGACATTTTTTTGATCGCAACACCCGGCCTGGAAGCACCACTATGCACTGAGGTGCAGGCGCACGGATTCGCCGGTGCAAAAGCGGTTCGCGGTGGTGTGACGTGTCGCGGGTCCTGGTCAGAAGTCTGGCGCGCCAATTTGACCTTAAGGGGCGCAAACAAGGTTCTTGTGCGTCTGGGTAGCTTCCCAGCGGTGCATCTGGCTCAGCTGGACAAACGCGCCCGCAAATTTCCCTGGGGCGCGTTCTTGCGTTCCGACATTCCGGTAAAGGTAGAGGCAACCAGCCGTAAATCCCGGATTTACCACGCAGGGGCCGCCCGGCAAAGGGTTGAGCGCGCGATCTCTGAGACGTTAGGCGCTCCGATTTCATCCGAGGCTGGTCTTAGGGTCTTGCTGCGCATCGAGAAAGACATTTGCACTTTGTCGGTCGATAGTTCGGGCGAGCTTTTACATAAGCGCGGACATAAGGAAGCAATCGCCAAAGCCCCAATGCGAGAAACGATGGCCGCTATGTTCTTACGAGAATGTGGGTTTACAGGGGAAGAGCCTGTACTTGACCCAATGTGCGGGTCGGGCACCTTTGTCATTGAGGCTGCCGAAATTGCACTCGGACTACTGCCCGGCCGATCGCGCCGCTTCGCGTTCGAGGACCTGGCAGGCTTTGATTGCGATCAGTGGCAGTCGATGCGCGAAAGCAATTCCAAAAGAGAAAGTGCAATGACCTTTTGCGGTTCGGACAGGAACGCGGGTGCTGTCGAAGCGGCAACCGCAAACGCCAATCGGGCGCAGGTCAGCCATGTGACGCGCTTTCAACTGCGATCCGTCAGCGACATTAACCCCCCCGAAGGCCCCGAAGGCCTGGTTATTGTTAACCCGCCCTATGGAGCACGTATCGGGGACGAAAAGCGCCTGCGTTCAGTCTATGGTGCACTGGGCAAAGCCCTGATGAGCCGGTTTCAGGGATGGAGAGTTGGAATAGTGACCAGTTCTGCTTCCTTGGCTAGGTCAACCCGTCTTCCACTATTGGCGCCAGGCCCGGTGGTCGACCATGGCGGCACAAAAATTCGCCTGTACAAAACGGATCCACTCGGCTGACTCCGATTATCAAATTGCCGTGCCCTGTTCCGCCAACGATTTCCCACGTCCAAGCCCCAAAATCCTCTTGCGCATCGGAACCGCCGGGTATAGATCACCCGCCACGGTCGGAGTGTAGCTCAGCCTGGTAGAGCACTGTCTTCGGGAGGCAGGGGTCGGAGGTTCGAATCCTCTCACTCCGACCAATAAAATCAATCAGTTAAATACGAATGAATTGCGCCGCCGCCGCAGCATACCCGGATTTTGTCCGGATTATTCTGTTTTCAGGGTCTGGTTTCCGAAGAAAAGTGAAAGAAAAACCGCTGAGGGGGCGGCCACCCACCTCAACGGTAATGCAAATTTATCTGCACGAACAGAATACCAAATTCGCAGCCGGTCCGCAATCGCGGGAGGCGCATATGTCTAGGCTCAATCGCTTTGAATGGCTCAAGGCCGTTCTGCAATGCGCTGACCTCAACTCGTCAACTAAGGTAGTTGCCTCAGCGCTTTCCTTTGGAGAAAAAAAGAAACTCGCTTGGATATCGCTAACCCCTCTGTCAGAGCCTCCAGGAGCGACATCGTCTAGACCAACGTACGGAATAATTGTGCGCGTGATAAGGTTCCATTCATTGTTCAGACTGAATGGAATGACGGGCTTTATGGTGAATGTGTCTCGCGTACCTTGACCATCTGATCCCAAGTTTTCATCATACTTGTATTCGAATGGTACGGAAATCAAAGCGGCAACAGGGTTAGCTAGTTGCTTCGCCAGTTCCTCGTCCGTTTCTGATACAGATGCCGTTGCGGAAAAGATCAACAAAATCGATCCCGTACGGATACCATGAAATCTCATTTTGCCCTTTATTATTTGATGTTTCGGGAGCCTGATGAAATGGCTGCAGTACGGTACCCTTTCGTCTGCCAGCACTGCGTCTGCTTGTGCGGCGTCGGCTCAGACATCGTTAAACCCCAGCGAAGAACCGAGAAACACCTCCTCTGACGTGAGTACCCGTGACGCCAACCCTTGTCGATGCGAATAGGCAAACATCGTCTCGAACGTTTTGCGGTTCGCCTCAAACCCATAAGGATAATAGTTGCGTCCCATCAGTGCCCGCGTGTCTTCGACCTCGGCGGCGTACCAGGGAAGCATATCCGTGACCCATGTGAGACGATCTTGCTTACGATATGCAACTTGCTTCGCTTCGACATAGGCGTCGAATACTGCCTTTGGGAGCCACGGATGCTCAATTGCCACATCCCGCCTGATCGCAAGCACATGCATGATCGGGAAAATGCCTGTGCGTTGGAAGTAGTCCTGTTCCACGGCACGTGTGTCGTCAAAGAGTCGAACGACCCGCGGGTCGCCTTCAATAAATGCCGCAGGTGCTGCCGCATGGATCAAAGCATCCACCTCGCCGGCAAGCAGTAACTCGGATTCATCTAACCCAGCGGTGCCTGACTCGATTGAAACACCTTCAGGATTGACTTGCTCCTGCGCCGAAATTGCACCGGCTTCAGCGGCAGAACTGTCCTTGTTGGCGATCACCCAAGTCATGTCTGATGGTGCTATGCCGTATTCGTCTTCTAGGATTCCACGGATCCAGGTAAGTGATGTCGAAGAGTATCCGGGCGTTCCAACGCGCCGACCTTTGAGATCTTCCGGCTTTTCAATACCTGCACTTGCACGGACGAAAATACTCTTGTGTCTGAACTGGCTCAGTAGAGGAATAGGCAAAAGCGCGTAGCCCCTGAAGTCATCATTCGCATGTGCCAGCATAAAGGGGTGCAGTCCCAACTCGGTAACTGCGCGATCACCTTGTCCGGAAAACGCTCGCGTGTTCATGTCACCAATCCATCCTGAACAAACGTCGCTTTCACGCCTTCGATTTGCACTCGTCCGTCGAAGAGTGCCGCCGTGCGATCCAGCAGATAGCTGGACACTGTGATTGGCAGATCGGCAGCTTGTGCCTTCGCAATCCAAGGTGTCGCGAGCGCAGTCGCGCCGTATTGCAAAAACTTGCGTCGATACATTTCAGGTAACTTCGTCTGGAGCCCCGACGCACCAATGCGCCGGGGCGGGTACCTTTTATTCACCCAAGTTGGGATCACCTGCCGGGTCGAAGGGCAGTTCGTCCAAGTGCTCGATGTACTCGAGCGGATCGAATGGCAGATCTCCGAGAACCAATTGCGGGTCCTGCTCGCGCTTCAACTGCTCGGACGCATTTGCGATACCGGTCCACGGAATACCGTGCGTTTCCGGACGATCAGGATAACGTTCTTTCCACAGATCGTGGCGTAGACGCATCCGGTTGAACGGTCGCTTGAGGTGGATCAGATTGGTCAGCATCGGCTGCACTTCGCGCGGATCGGACGGCAGGAAGTAGAAGGCCGCTGGAATGCCACTGGCGTCCCCAACCGGGTCGGGCGAAATGAAGTGCCGCTTGTAGTCGCCTTTCACAATCGCACCCAGCATTGGCCCGGCATAGGTGAAGGTGTAGTCGCGCCGACTGTGGCCATCCCCATTCAGCAACAGGGATGTCTGATCCAACCCATCGATCACGCGATCCGTTGGGATGTTGTCCATCGCGCCGCCAAGGCTTGCGAAGGTTGTGAAGAGATCAGTGATATGGATCATGTCGCCGGGCAAGGAACCCGGTTCGATCATGCCGGGCCAGACTGCAAAAGCCGGAACCCGAACACCACCCTCGAGGAAATCACCCTTGCCGCCACGGAAGATTGTTTCGGCGAAGCCGGTGCCCGGAGGCGGGTTGTGCGACATTGGCCCGTTGTCGGCCATCGCGACAATCAGCGTGTTTTCGGCGATCCCCAACTCTTCGAGCTTAGAACGAATATCAGCGATCATCGGATCGACTGTGCATTGCAACCCGTTTTGCAAAAGTGCGCGCGCGCGTGTGCACTTGCGGCGGATCGGCATGAAGTTCGCCATAATCGGCCAATTCGCCACATAGAACGGTTCCCCATCTTCTACACTGCTTTCCATAAAGGCAAACATACGATCGAGCCCTTCGGCATCGATCATTTCGTAGGTTTCGGTGGTATTATCCCGCCATTGAAGAGTTTCCCCACCTTTGGTGCCCTCGGCGACCATCACCCAGTCCTTGGTGACGAAGGTATCGTCAAGTTTGTAGGGGTTTTCTACCAGCATGTCCTCAAACAAGCCGATGGAGGCGTTGCCCTGCTCTGCCTCACGAGTGTTGAGCGACAGGATTTGGTTGTAGCCAGTGAAGAGCGCCTCGTCGAAGCCTTGATTGTGCGGGTAGCTTTGCTCAATGTCTCCAAGGTGCCACTTGCCGTAGAAAGCAGTTTTGTAGCCGGCGTCGCCAAGCACTTCGGCCATCGTCACTTCATCAGCATGCAAACCGTGGCTCTCCTGCAGCATCCCGATGTTGTACATACCTGACCGGATTGCCATCCGGCCTGTGGCGGCAGCAGCCCGACTGGGTGTGCAGCCCACTTCGGTGTACATGCGCGTGAACATCATGCCTTCTTCGGCAAGTGCGTTGATGTTCGGCGTGTCTAAGCCCCTCACGGCTTGAATTGCCGGGATGCCAAGATCGCCGTAAGCTGTATCGTCCCACATGATATGGATAAGGTTGGGCTTCGTGCCAAAGCGCTGTTCAAGTTCTGCAAGGCGCGCTTGCAGTTGCTCGTCTTCGGCAGCCCAACGCTCACCATTTTGTGCCTCAAGAACATAAAACTCCGCATCATGCACGATCTCGCCTGCAGCTTCTTGCGCAACGGTGGGAAAGGCCATTGCGGCACCGACGGTCAGTGCTGCACTCGATCGCAGCGCAGTGCGGCTCCATTGATTTACATTTCGCTTGAATATCAAAGATTTTCTCCCATTTTGGATCAGTTATTGGTCGTAGAGTTGAAGGTATTCACCCCACGCAGCTTTTGCTCAATTTCCAACCTCACCTCTTCAAGGCTTTGTTGAGCTTGTTTGGCTGCCCATGTGTCGCTGTCTTTCATGGCGCAGGTCTGAAGTTCAGTCAGTTCTTCAAAGTCGTGGCAGGCCGCATCCAAACCTGGATGAACATGACGTAACCGAGCCAATTCATCGGAGGCCAATGAGAATGTTTTTGCAATAACGTCGTGGCTCACTAAGTTACCTTTCAAACGACAATAGCAGTGACAGCCACACATTCACACAGAGTAATATTGAACTCTACGCATTACACGGTGAAACGGGGTGAAACGTGAGACTGTCAAACGGAAGTCAACCAGTGCTTGGTGGAAGGTATGGCGGCAAAGGCTGACCCAAGAACAGTAGATGACCGCGATATCAACAGAGCGGTTGCCACATTCTTAAAAACGGATCGAATGAGCCGATCTGAGCGGCTGAGCGCGTTTCTGTCCTATGTCACCTTGGAAACACTTTCCGGTAGGGGCCAAGACATACGCGCAAAAACGATCGCCCAGGATGTCTACGGGCGCGATCCCTCCAGCAAGGATTACAGCGAAAACGTCGTTCGTGTGGATGCCCGACGACTGCGACGATTGTTGGAGGAGTATTATTCCGGTGAAGGTTCAGGTGCCGAAATCCGCATTAAGATGCCCACCGGCAGTTACGCACCGAAATTCGAGTATTATAAGACTTCAACGGTTGCGGCCAATGAGACCCTCGGTGGCAGCATCGTGCAACGAAAAGATGTCGTAAAGTTTGGTTCGGCTGGTGCTGCCTTGGCTGTTACATTGGGCATCGGCATTTATGCGATCCAGAACGCCATCAAAGTCACATCACCGCCGCCTTCGTCAGCAGAAGCTGAACGCGTTGCGCTACTCAATCTTTCCGGCGCTAGCCTTCAGGCTGAAAACCTATGCCGTCAGGGTCGCAACTTACTGTTTCCCATCGCGGATGCGGAGCAACAAAACTTGGCCACCGGCCTGTTCTACCGGGCGGTCGATTTGGATGCGGGTTATGCGTGCGGTTACGCAGGAGCTGCGCACAGCCTTGCCACGCAGTCCATGTTGGTTGGCGATAGTGCGGCAAAGAGAAACTTGCTCTTGGAAGCTCAACAGATGGCGGATAAAGCGCAGGCCATCAGCCCGACAGACGGTTGGGTCGTGTCAGGATTAGCTTGGGTTGCAGTTGCAGACGGCGATATAAAAAAAGCGTTCGAGCTATCGCGGCTGTCGGCCGAGTTGAGCCCAAACGACGGAAATGTTCTGGATTTTCACGGGGTCATTTCAATCTTTGCAGGTGATTATCAAGAAGCGCGCCGCGCCGCCGATCCCGAGCGAGAGAGAGATACTCAAGGCCTGCAACATGCAAACCTTAATGTTTTTGGTGTCGCGAGCTATCACAATGGCAACTACTCAGAAGCAGTTGCCGCGTTTGAGAATGCCATCCGACTAGGCGAACCGGTGAGCGCACTGACACTCGTTTATCTCGCTGTGTCGCATCAAGCCAACGGTGAAGAAGCGGAAGCAAACAACTATGTGACAGAATTAGGGGATGGTTTTCCCGCTTTTCCTGTGAGAGCTGTATTGCAACGCCTTTATCCGGATAAGAACGTTTCGAATGGGGTCATCAGGCACTTGCTCGAGGCCGGATGGACGGAACAACAGGCTCAACGGCGAGAAGCGAACGACGGCTAAGTGTTTCCGGCACAGTTGGGAATAAAAACGGCGATCGGCTGCCTCTCAATTCCCGGCATCGAACACTACACGAAACCCTTGGTGGGTCGTGGCGCTATCTGGCGAGTTTCCTGAACGCGCTGCGATTCTATATCGCCAACAATAGGTCGCGTGACAAAGAAAGGATCCGCCTTTCAAAAGCCGGAAGCCTTTCTTTCGGCTCATTTTCTCGCGCACGCTTTTCTTCAAGGAAGGAATTCGGAAAGGATCTGCAGTCCATTCCCAGACATTACCAATGACGTTGTAGAGACCGTATCCGTTCGGTTCAAAGGAGGCTGCTGGGGCTGTTGTTTCATAGCCATCGGCGACTGTATTTCGGCGCGGAAATTTTCCCTGCCATATATTGCACGGGAAGAAGTTATCATCGTTTGGATCTTCGTCTCCCCATGGGTATTTTACGTCCTGTAAGCCGCCACGGGCCGCATGTTCCCATTCGACTTCTGTCGGCAGTCTGCCACCGGCCCAGCGCGCGTACGCTCTCGCATCATTCCATGAAACTTGAACCACAGGCTGATCCGGGAACCAAGCCGTTTCAAAGGTACCCGGTCCATTCACATTGCGCCATTTTGCCCCTTCAATATGTCGCCACCACTAGGTGCCTTCCACACCAAGCGGGCTGTCGATACCCTTTGGCACATTGAGCCAAAAAACAAAGGACCAACCAATGCGTTCGGCTTCGGTCACATATCCAGTGTCCTCGACGAATTCTTGAAACTGCGCGTTCGTGACGGCTGTTTCACCGATCCGAAATTCTCTCAGGGGCTTTGCTTTCCCCTTGCGCAGTTCCTCGCCGTCGTCAGGCATCAGCGGCCGCACAGTTCCAGTTATTGGAATGCCACTTGGTATCAGCGATGTCCCTTCAAATCTTGGCACCTCCGCCTTCGCCACATTAGGCGTCGCAACCTTACTGTACGTGCCCTTAGAGTTCGGAACGCAACACACCTGATTTTCCATTGGTGTTAATCTACTTTCTATGCGCCGTGTGTGCGCAAGCTATTTCGCACAATGTCTGAAACAATACTCAGGTCTGTGCAATTTCGACATTAATCGAATTGCTTGCGCGCAAACTAACTCGCAACTGCCTCTAGTATTCTCGCGCAAGGACAAAAGGTGCACGATTCCAATTATCCAACTGGGCGTCTCCAAAAACTTATGCACTTTCCCGTATCGGCGACTTTGGAGCCAGTCGGTTGCACAGCGAAAGCGCGGCTTGGACGATGAGAGAATAGCAGCTCGTTAATGGCTGCTTTTTGGTAAATCACACTGCATAGCTGCGTTCGTATCTGCGATCTGGCTGGCGCGTTGTAGCGAAGTTCGCAGTATCAGCCTCAGGCTGCTTTGTCCGAAAGTAGAAGTTTAAAAGATCATCTTTTCTGACCTTAGGTAGCCGGTGGACGTTGATGCTGGTATTCAGAGCATCAGGTCGTCCTATGAGGTAATAAATGCAGCGATCACTGGCGTTAGTCTCAACCATCATCCTATCAATTTCCACGACGGCAGCCAGTGCGACGGAAGACATCAGACTTGTTGTGCAAATCACAGTTGATGGGCTGCGCGGAGACTTGATTTCTCGTTATGAGGCCTCCTTCGGCGAAGCCGGTTTTAAAAGACTTATGGAAAGCGGAGTCTGGTATACCGACGCTCATCATCGTCACGCCAACACCGAAACCATTGTTGGTCACGCGACCCTCGCGACAGGAGCCCATCCCTCTGAACATGGAATGATAGGCAATGCCTGGTTCAACAGGGCTGAAGAGCGATTGGGTTATAATATTGAAGATCCGGACTACCCGATGTTGCCAGTTCCTGGCTTCGGCGGAAACGTTGATCAAGTCGATCCGACACAAGCCGCTGCTGCGACTTCGGGCCGTTCTCCCGTTAACTTGTTGGCGACGACGTTTGGAGACGAGTTGGTGAAAGCAAATGCGGGCCGATCTAAGGTTTTTTCCGTATCTGGTAAAGACCGTTCGGCGGTTGCAATGGCGGGACATTCTGGAAAGGCTTTTTGGCTGTCGGCGGCCACAGGAGCCTTTGAAACAAGTGAATTTTACTACGATGCGTATCCTGATTGGGTTCTCGATTGGAATTCAAAACGCCCCGCTGACGCGAAGATCGAAAGTGAGTGGTGGCCCGAGTGTTCAGACGCGCCTTACCTCATGGAAAGAAAGGAACGCTCCTTTGTAACCAACCTTGGCACGTTCGGTCGCACCTTCCCCCATTTCTATGGGACTCCGGACGACGGGCTCTATTACACGCAGGTTTTATTGTCGCCGCATGGGGACCGGATCACGGCCGACTTCGCGAAAACCGTGGTCAAAGAGGAAGGGCTCGGTGATGACGAATGGCCCGACTACCTAAGCGTCAGTTTTTCAGGTGTAGACGCAACCAACCATTTCTTCGGACCATCTAGCCTAGAAAATGAAGAAATGGTGCGTTGTTTGGATGAGACATTGGCAGATTTCTTTGAGTTTATGGATCGAGAGGTTGGGCGTGCGAATGTGCTTTACGTGCTTTCTGCCGATCATGGGATGCCGGAAGCGCCAGAAGAGATGGCCGAAGCCGGGCTTTCGACACTCCGAAACTCCACCGAAGCATTGATGATGGATGTGAACTCGGTGATCGCCGATGAGTTCGGAGTGGAATCCGCAATACAATTCTTTTTTCGTCCTTACGTTTATCTGGACAACGTCGCGATTGAAGCATCGGGCACCGACCGGCGCGTAATCGAAAAACGTATCGCCGAAAAACTGATGGCTGCATCTGGCATTGAACTTGCAATGCCAACCGAACCGCTTGCTGAACAGCGAGGGCATACCCTTGAGGAGCAGATCCGGCGAAATTATCACCCAACGCGCTCCGGCGACATTTATGTTGTGCAAACGCCTTATTCTTTTCTCTTTGAGGATGGTCCAATTGCCGTGATGCACGGATCGCCTTGGCGCTATGACACGCATGTTCCAATCATCTTTGCTGGTCCAGGCATCAAGCCGACTCGCGTAAGCCGCCCTGTCTCCACGGTGGACGTGGCCGTCACTCTAAGCACTATTTTAGGTATCAGCCAACCTAGCAGTGCTTCGGGTGAAACATTGAGCGAGACTGGTGTCACAGATCCATAAGTGGTCTTGTTTTTTTCGGATACCGGTCTGTTAAGCGTGTCGCTATGGTTGACTGTGATCTTTGGCCTAGGCTCCCGAGTTTGGCGAGATTTGGAGAACGACCTCAGCGAACGTCAGGTTTGTCCGCACATCAGACGCTCACGAGTAATTTGCAAATGACCGCATCGAGCCCAAAGCGGACTGAAATGTGCTCACCAAAAATGAAGTGCGGCGATAGACATTCTCTTGAGCGGTCTAACCCATCACTAAATGCATTCACCGCCATCGATAACCAAGGCTTGCCCCGTCATAAAAGCGGATTCATCTGAAGCTAAATAGACGATCCCATGGCCAATCTCTTCAACTGTCGCCCACCGACTCATAGGGATCGCCTGCTCGATGTAGCTTTCCAGTTTGGCACGGCCACCCATCTGCTTTTCGAAGCCTGCATTGAAGGGGGTGTCTACAAATCCTGGACAAAGGGCATTGAAACGGATTGCATGGACAGCGTAGTCGGCTGCCATCTGCCGGACCATCGCAACAGCTGCGTGCTTTGTAGTCGCATAGGCGATCATGCCCCGGTCGTATTGAACCCCAGAATTGGAGGCCGTGACGATCACGCTGCCTCCACCTTGTGATTTCATATGGGGGACGGCTGCGCGCGCGGCAATGAAGTGAGCGCGGACATTCAATGCCCAAGAAGCATCCATTCCATCTGGTTCCACTTCTTCCAGCGTTCCTTCGATCTGCAACCCAGCATGAGAGTGCAACACGTCAAGCCGACCGAAGTTTTTTACTGCTTCGTCTATGGCTTTGGTAAGGGCATCGTCATCGGTCACATCAAGCTGTATGGCAGATGCTTGATTCCCCTGCGCAACGATCGCGGCCACAGTGGCTTCAGCAAGTGTTGCATCGCGATCCGTTACCACAACATGCGCACCCTCTTGTGCCATTGCCATTGAACCCGCCCGACCAATTCCTGATCCCGCGCCCGTCACGAGCGCGACTTTACCTGCAAGCCGCATTTCACTTGGCTCCTTTATTTAACTATTCGATTTTGAGGCGCCTCGGCGCAAAAGCAGTTGCGCTGCAACGAGCAACAAGAGCGACGCGCCCATAACCATAGTGCCGATGGCATTGATCTCGGGCGTTACGCCGCGCCGGATGGATGAGAATATGTAGATAGGCAGGGTTGTTTCTGAGCCAGCTACGAAGAACGCTATGATGAAATCATCAAATGAGAAAGTGAAGCTGAGCAGGAAGCCCGCCAAAATTGCCGGTGCTATCAACGGCAGGGTCACCTGCCGAAAGGTGCCCCAGGGCGTCGCAAAGAGGTCAGCCGATGCTTCCATGAGGGCACGGTCCATACCCGATAGCCTTGCACGTACGATGATTATGACCAGCGCCATTGTGAACATGGTGTGTGCGGCGACAAGCGTGGGCATCCCCATGGAAAGTTGCGGGGGATTTGCTCCATCGGGCCATAGGCTCGCAAGAAGCGGGTTTAGCCAGCCAAATACGGTGACCAGGGCAATGAGTGTCGCGATACCGATGACGATACCTGGTATCATTATCGCAATATAAATCATCGCATCGAATAAAGTTCGGAGCCATCCCTTAACCCCTTGTAAAGCGATGGCCGCCATGGTTCCGAGTGTGGATGCGAGGCAAGCAGTTATGAATGCCGCAAGCAGACTGGTCTCGAGCGCGTCCATAACAAATGGGTTGTTGAGCGCTTTGCCATACCATCGGGTCGAGAACCCCATGAACTGGCTTGCGTGTCGTCCGGCATTAAAGCTGAAAAGCGCGATGATGCCGATTGGAATATAGAGAAAAAGGTAGACGCAAATCGCGTATAAGCGCATCGGACCCTCACATCAGCGAGACATCTTCGCGCTGGCCACCCAGGCGCGAGATGAATTTCATGTAAATTGAGACAGTGACAAGCATTACGACAACCAGCGTCATTGCGACCGCCGATCCGTACGCCCAGTTTCGAGACTGCAGGAACAGGTCCACCAGCGCATTTCCGACGAAAAACACTTTTCCGCCACCTAAGATCGCTGGGATCAGAAATTCGCCCATGAGTAGGATGAAGACCAGCATACAGCCAGTTGCGATACCTGGTATTGACAGAGGAAGTGTTACCTGACGGAACGTACGCCACGGAGTAGAGCCGAGATCCGCTGAGGCTTCCAGAAGGCGTTTATCCAGTTTGTCCAAGCTTACAAAAATTGGGAAAACCATCAACGGTAGATACCCATAGACAATCCCCACAAGCACAGAGAACGGCGTATTTATCAGGCGGACATCATCGATGCCGATCGACTCTAGTAAAGCGGGCAAGCCACGCCCCCCAAGGATGAAAATCCATGCGTATGATCGGATCAGGATCGATGTCCAGAACGGCACGATCACCAGGATCAACAGCGAAGTTCTCCACTTTGGTGAACAACGCACCGCAAGAAAGTAGGCGAGCGGGTAGGCAATTACCAACGCAGCGATAGTCCCCAGAGGTGCAAGGATCAAGGTGTTCTTAAACGCCGTCCATCGCGCAGGAAGGTTGGCATATTGTTCCAAAGTGAACGCTGGAACATAGCCTCCGGCGGCACCCCGTTCGCCAAAGGAAAAGACGAAGACGACCAGTAGTGGAAGGGCAAGCATTACCAAAAGCCATATTCCTGCCGGTGCCAGCAACAGTGCTTTTCTGCCTCGTTCGGTCATATTGTCCTCGTCTTTTCCGATATTGCGGCCTTGCCGCTTAGGCCGACTTGAAGCGGGCGAGCAACTCGGCACGGTTTGGATCGGTTAGCGTAGCCGCCGCGCCAAACTCGAGCGCATTCAGAAGGTCAGCTGCCGGATAAAGGATCGGATCTTCCAGCAATTCCTTCGGCAGCAACGCATTGGTGCGAGCATCAGCCGATGGATAGCCATGAGCGAGGACTTCTTTCGCATTAACTTCCGGGTTCAGCAGGAAGTCGATCAAGGCATAAGCGGCATCCATGTGGGGTGCGCCCTTAGGAATAGCGTAGTAGTCGGACCAGAGTTCACCGCCCTCGGCTCCCAGAACGTAGGCGATTTCAGGCATGTCGACATTCATCTGCTTGCCGTCACCTGTCCAGCACATCGTCATCCACGCGTCACCGTTACGCATCGGTGGCTGATAATCCGACGAGATTGCAAACAGATGCGGTTTAGCATCCAGCAACAATTTCTCGGCATCCGCCAGTTCCTTCTCATCGACCGAGTTGAAGGAGTAGCCGAAGTATTTCAGGGCATTACCGATGGTGGTGAGTTGGTAATCATGCACCATTGTCCGACCTGAGTAACCTTCCATAGTAAGGTCCCAGAACTCTTTCCAAGTGGTTGGAGTCGGAGCGCCGTCAAGCTTACTAGTATTCACTGCAAAGCCGGTCGTGCCCCAGTTTTTCGGCACCGCGTAAAGCTGGCCATCGACAGAGCCGGCATCTGAAAAGCGCTGTTCGAATGAACCTGCGTCGTAGTTTGGCAGTTTGGACGTATCGAGCGGGATGATCAGATCTTCGCCCACATACGTAGTGATCGTGTAATTGGTTGGAACGAACACGTCCCAGCCAGACCCTCCGGCTTGCAGTTTTGCCAACATCTCTTCGTTCGAGCCAAAAACATTGACCTGAACGTGGGCGCCAGTGGCTTCCGTGAAGGCTTCGAAGTTCATCTCGTCATGGTAGTTCGGCCACGTGGCGAGGATCACTCGGTCGCCAATGTCTCCGGCAGCAAATGCCGGGCGTGGACGCAACCCAGGCATAGCCGTGCCCAGAACGGCCGTTGCCATCCCAAGACCTGTCACGCCCAAAAAATGTCGCCGTGTGACCGAACCCTTTTGGTACCGGCGAAGCTCTTCCATGAACTTTTGCTTGGAAATAGTCCCATTATCCTTAGTCATTGTGAACCTCTCTGTTGTTGGATTGCGGGATCTGTTAATTTTCCAGGATCAGCAGTGCGCCTTCGCCCCATGAAACAAAGGCCTGTTCTCCTGCATTGAACGTCCCCTCGTTCAATTCCGCTTGCCTTGGCACAAGTACGTGGAAATCACCCAGTGCTTCGTTGCGCGCAAGGTATTCTGTGTGCTCCCCAAGGAAGATCCGATTTTGAATGGTAACTGGCAAAGCAATTTCAGCTGCGGGCAGCGCGCGGGTCAGCGTGATCTGTTCAGGACGGATACTGACGCAAACTTCCTGCCCTGCATCTATTGGAATCTCCGGAGTTCCGTGCACCTTTTGGCCACTCGCTAAACGCACAGTGATTTGGTCGGCTACTGCGTCAGTTACAGTTGCATCAAAGAAATTTGAGGTGCCTACAAATCCAGCCACGTAGCGGCTGCGGGGCATGTCATAGAGTTCGCGTGGGCTGCCAACCTGCACAATACTGCCGCCTTCCATCACACAAATTCGGTCGGACATCGAAAGCGCTTCTTCTTGGTCGTGCGTGACGAGGACAAAAGTTATTCCCAGTTGTCGTTGCAGGTTCTGCAGTTCAAACTGCATTTCTTTTCGAAGCTTTCGATCCAGAGCAGCCATTGGTTCATCAAGCAGCAAAAGCTTGGGCTCGTTTACGATCGCACGCGCCAAAGCGACGCGTTGCTGCTGACCACCAGACATCTCCCAGATGCGACGTGGGCCAAACCCACCAAGACGGACAGTTTCCAGCGCTTGCTCAACCTTTGTCGCGATTGTTTGTTTGTCTACGCGTGGTCGTCGTTGGCGCAGGCCGTACGCGATGTTGTCGAACACGCTTAGGTGAGGAAAAAGAGCGTAGTGCTGAAACACCATGTTGACTGGGCGATGGTGCGCATCCAAGTCGTTGACGACTTCGCCATCGAGCAACACCTGACCTTCGGTTGGTTTCTCGAAACCCGCCAGCATCCTAAGTGCAGTGGTTTTGCCGCAACCAGATGGGCCTAAGAACGACAGGAACTCTCCTTTCCCAATGGAAAGATTCAGGTCTTTGGCGGCGACCACATTCCCGAAGGTCTTGGTCACTCCTCTGAGTTCCGCAATCGTCTGCATGGTGACGCTCATGTCAAAGCTCATATACTGCTGTTTTCCTTTTGCTTGATTTTTTGGCATTTGCTGGCATACCACTCAAACAAGGAAAAAGTAACAATAACTCGGATTAACTGTATATACCACAATTGGGGTATAGAGGTGCTTTTCGAAAATCTGGAGCGGCGTGTGTACGATTGGATGGAAGAGGCCGGCAGGGTCGTAGAGAAGATCGGAACCCCAGAATTTCCATGTGCTTTGGCAGATGGCTTACGGCAGGTCGCACCATTTGATTTTACGGTGGTGTTTGGCCATGTCGGAACCGAAGCACCAATAGACCTTCACGACGATTTTCCCAAAAGCAAACGGCGTATTTTTGTTGAGGATTACCAAGCAGGGCCCTACGTACTTGATCCATTTTTTTTGGCCGCGACAAAACCGATAACACCGGGTCTGTACCGCATGCGCGATATCGCACCGGACAGGTTCTATCAGGGCGAATACTATCGCAGCTATTACAAAAGGACTGGGTTAGCAGAGGAGATTGGCTACTTTATCGATATCCCAAGCACTGGGATGGTTGTGGTCTCGCTCATGCGATCAGCGAAGCCTTTTTCAGCCAAGGAAATTCGTCATTTGCACGCTCTATGGCCGCTCGTTCGGGCAGCCTGTTGCAAACATTGGAGTGACTTTCCAACGATGGCCCGCGGCGCCGCAGCGAATGGCGTTAGTCGTCGCGTTGATCTAGCATTCCAGGCATTTGGCGATGGCGTTCTGACGCCACGAGAACGAGAAGTCGTTGAGTTCACATTGAAGGGCCATTCGGCAGAAGCTGTTGGCACAATTCTCGGCATCTCTCCAGGCACAGTCCGCATCCACAGACGCAACATTTACGCGAAACTTAGGATCAACTCGCAGGGTGAGCTTTTTTCAAAGTTCATTGAAAAGGCTCTTTAAAAGGTTCCTTGAACACCCACTTTATCCGTTTTGCCGACCTTGCTACCTTGTGACCCGGAAAGCACCAAACATTTGGACGGCACTGTCTGATAGCCAAGGAACCCAAAGTGAGAGGATTGGGACGCCCGGGACCCGTGTCGGGCTAAATTAATACCCGAAAACGCTTTCGGGCCATTGTCTATCTAACCGGATCAGCCGTTTTAAAAATGGCGTCAAGATTCGAAAGGCAAAATTTCATGGACGCACCAGTTATCCAGTTGATTTTTATGTTCATCTTGCTGGTTGTCGTGATCTGGCTTTATATCCTGCCGATCACGATGGCGGGACGGCGCAACCGATCTAGTTTTATCTGGTTCCTGATCGGTTTGGTTGGATCACCCCTTTTGGCTATCCTTTTGCTGCTGGCTCTGGGTGACGCACCCGAGCAACCAACAACCTAATTTTGCGGACGATACCGTCTGACACCCAAAAGGACTTAACCGGAGGGTATCTAGACGCTCGTGAGCCATAAAGGACTGCTCAGCATGCAATGAGGGTGCCAATTGAGACCCTATACTTCCGAAAGTGAAGACTACTAGTCCTTCTCACTCTCCACAACCGTGTACTGTAAACCCAAGGATGGCCGATTTGTTTGGAGAACCATAGACCGCTTTGCCCGTATTGCTGCCGCTCGCGACATTTCAGCGAGCGTCTGTCTCGAGCCCAAACCGACACTTTAGGTTCAGTGATTTAGAGGTCATTGCGATGCACCCTTCCATCCTTCATGACAAAACGGATGACCGACGGGAATAACCTAGATTCGGTTAGGATTTACACAATCCAGAATTTTCTGAGCAGCTAACTGAACCGACTTTCTCAACTGCATGATCTCTGAGTTCGCAGCCAGCCGGGCCTTCATCTCCGCGTCCCCAAGGAGTTGGTTAATCGAATTATCCAACTGCTCCGATGTCCAATCCCATCGATTTACCCTGAGTCCGACACTGGTCTCAACTGCCCGCTGGGCGTTATCGTGTCCGTCCCAGCAATAGGGAAGGATCAGCGACGGGACCCCGAAATACAGCGCTTCGCAAAAGCTGTTGTTGCCGCCGTGGTGAATAAACAGATCGCATTGTTCAACCACGGAAGGCTGCGGGAACCATTCCTGCAGATGAACATTGTCTGGGACTCTGGAATAGGCGTCGATTTGGGCCCCGACATTGACCAGAAACCTCATGTCCATTGTCTTGAATACGTCGAACAGGCTCTCAAAGAATGGGACATCCATGGCACCCAGACTGCCAAAACTCACGTACACCAGAGGCCCGTCGTTACGGGGCATTTGAGGTACACGGTAAGGACCTTCCTGGCGAACGCAGCCTTCGAGAAAGGTGAATTGTCCAGAGTCCAGTACCTGATCACGATCATGGCGAATGATAGATGGCGCTAAAAGAAGGTTTTGATGCAGTGATGTTTCTAGGAACTCACCTTCAGGCAATAGCTCAAGCCCCTTATCCAGGCGAAATTTGTTGTAGCGAGCATGAATTGGGCCAAGGGTCTCCAGGTACTGGTCTCGGAATGCCGCACACCCGGCGGCGTCAGATGCCGGCAGACCGGACAGGTACGGCGGTAGGCAGTTGTCTGGCAACTCGGTTTCCGCGCAAGAAATAACCCTGACCCATGGGCGCTCGGATCGCACGATGGCCGGGAACATGATGACGTTGTCGAGGACGACGACATCTGGGTTGGTCCGCTCTAGCGCCGTTTCCAACCCCTGTTCGACCGATTCCGCTGTCTCGACGATTGCGTTCCAAACGGGCTCTACATAGGTGGTCAGTTGGTCAGTTGGATGCATGTTAAAATGCGGCAGATGATGGCTCAGGAATTCCTGCCAGTAGGTCTGGGTTTCCTCTTCTGTCAACTCTGATTGAACAGGGACGGCGAACTCGTCAAAACCGTAATCTGCGAATACGCCACCAAAGCCACCGTGGGTCAGGAAAACGGGGTGTGCACCCATTGCGCGAAGTTCCTGAGCGATCCCCACACAATTCAGTGCAGCCCCAAAACTAGCTTCGGGGAAAAACGCGATTACGGGTGCTTCCTTGCGGTTCATCATTCACTCACCGGATTGACCCGCAGGTTGCTTGGACTAGCGCCGGAGCACCACGATTGGCGACGCTGGGCCTTTGGTGCATTGAAAGCCGCAAGTGCACCCTCATCTGATCCGCCGCAAGATCGAAATGATCTTGTTCGATGAAATCAAGTATACGCAGATGTTCATCGAGCGCCTGCCTCATCCGAAAGTCGATCATACCGAATGATCCGCCCGGCAGGTGGCGCAACCCATGATGGGCCATGAGAGCAGAAGCTAGATACTGGTTTCCGGACGATCGAGCGATGAGCTTGTGAAAGGCAAGATCCGCGTCTTGAAAATCCTGGCTATTGAAAGAGTTTTCCGACTGCGCCAGAAGCGCTTCGGTCTGGCTGCGGACCAGATCGGCGCGCTTGGTGTCCAACTTGAAACCGTCGGACAGAATGGCCTGCGGTTCCAGTATCAGACGAAATTCGTAGCTCTCTATTCGTCCGGAGCGGTCTCCCGGCATGCGCGTGAAAACCCAGGATTGACCTTCGGCTTTCTGAATCACGCCTTGGGCCAGGAGGGCTTCGAGCGCACGCTGTGCAGCGCTGCGGGAAACCGAATATCTGCGGATCAGGTCTGTGACATTGATGGCACCGTCCAGGCGTCGGGCGCCGCGATCTCGTAGGATGGCACCAGCGAGATCCACACCTGCTCCGACCGCATGCTGGTTGAGTATCGAATGCCCCTTTTCGGGTTCGCATTCTAGGACAAACCCGCCTTCTGCCGCTTTGCGTGCCATCCCCTCCTTTTCCAGCAGCCTCAATGCGGATCTAACCGGAGTGCGAGAGACGCTGCACGAATCAGCAAGGGTTTTTTCCACCAGTCTGTCGCCCTGATGCAAATCGAGATCCATCGCAACATCCAGTATTTTTTGAGCAAGTTTCAAGTATTTGCTTGGTGGCATAAGAAGACGGCTTTCGTCATACCTAGTTAATATACAATAAAAACGGTATCTTAAATGGCTTCTCCGGGCCATACAAAAATGATTCAAAAAAATGTTGAGTTTTATTTCATCAAAAAATACCGTGATTGCATCATATATCTCGCCCCAGAAGCGAGCGCGGATGTCAAGGGAGGAAGACATGACCAACAAGTTCACCAATTCGTTCCGTTTGCCATTTGCTTGGCTCACCACCGGGGCGGCCTGCGCACTCAGCTTATTCGCCGGAGCGGCCCAAGCAGAAAAAATCGTGATCTCGAACTGGGACGGCTACATGCCGCCGGACCTGCTGGAGAATTTCACCAAGGAAACAGGTATCGAGGCCGAGCTCTCGGTGCATGGCACTAACGAAGAAATCATGGGCAAGGTCGTAGCCGGTGGAGGCAAGGGCTACGACGTTCTTTTCGTCTCGTCGCCTTTTGCCGAGGCGTTAAACAACCTGGGGCTGGTGGCTGCAATCGACCACGACAAGGTTCCGAATGCCTCTAACCTGTATGACGAAGCTAAAGAACTAGCCCATGATCCGGGCAACAACTATTCAATGCCATACGCTTGGGGCACGACGGGCTTATGCTACCGGTCTGACCTGATGGCAGAGCCAACTTCGTGGAACGATCTGCTCAAACCCTCTGAAGACCTTAAAGGCAAAGTGACAATGCTCTCGACGGATCGCTGGCTGATGGGGGCTGCTGCGCTAGCCCTCGGAAAGTCGCTTAACGATACGTCGGATGAGACGTTGGCGGCTGCAAAGGACCTGCTGGTTGCGGCGAAGCAGGATCTGCTGGCCTACGATGACGCAACTTTTTATCTGAAGTTGGTATCGGGCGAGGCAACGATGGTTCACGCCTGGGATGGCTGGTGCAACTACGGCATCGGTGAAAACGCGGACATCAAGTACACGATACCATCAGAAGGATCGGATCTGTGGGTAGATGCGCTAGTCATCGCGGATGCATCTGAAAACAAAGATGCGGCGCATGCCTTTGTGAACTATGTCTTGGGCGCGGACGTCGGTGTCTGGGTTGCCAGCAATATCCTTTACAAAACGCCGAACAAGGCTGCGATGGAGGCGCTGGACCCGTCCTTGATCGAAACCTTCCCGAACATGGGAATGTCGCCTGCAGACCTTACCAAGTACGAGCAGTTGCGCGATCTCGGCAATGGCCAGAAACCCTTTGCACGGACCGTGACCGAAATCATGGCCGCACAGTAAGTGATCAAACCCTGAGCAAAACCCGACCCGAACAAAGGGTCGGGCCTGTACGACATCACTCCACAGATTGCCAAGTATATGACCAATCGACTGAAATCGGTGATCTTGCTGGGGCCGGGCCTGGGCTGGCTTGCGCTTCTTATGGTGGTGCCGTGTGGCCTTATTTTTACCTATGCGTTCTTTGAACGCGGTATCTATGGCGGCATCGACCACGTCTTTACGTTTGAAAATTTTGTGCGGGCCGCCGATCCTCTTTACCTCGGGATCTTCTTACGCTCGGCCAAGATCGCGTTTCTGGCCACGATAATCGCGATCCTGATCGCCTATCCGGCGGCCTATGCCATCACGCTGGCGCCGCGCCGTTGGCAGACCGGTTTGCTGATCTTGGTGATCTTGCCGTTCTGGTCCAACTACCTAATCCGCACTTACGCCTGGATCGTGATGCTTAACCGCGAGGGCTTGATCAATAATACTCTCCAGGGGGCAGGCTTGATCGATGAGCCGCTGTCTCTGCTTTATAACAATTTCGCGGTGATCGTTGGGCTTGTCTACAACTACACCCCCTTTGTGGTTCTGGCGATCTATTCGTCGCTGAACCGCATAAATGTCGAAACCATAGAAGCCTCGGAAGATCTTGGAGCGCCCGCTTGGACCACTTTCTACCGGGTGATACTGCCACAGACCGTTCCCGGGATTGCGGCAGGTGGTGTCTTTGTTTTTGTATTGTCGATCGGCAATTTCATTACGCCCGATTTGCTTGGCGGCGGGCGACTTCAGATGGTTGGAAACCTGATCTATGACCAGTTCCTGAGCGCCCGCGACTGGCCGTTCGGAGCAACGCTGTCGATGTTCCTGATTGCGATTATGATGGGGCTTTTGTTCGCACAGGCGGTATTGGCCAATCGCGCAGCGGGACAGAGAGGGCAGGACTGATGCGGGACCGATCCAACATGGGCCTGAAGCTGCACCTGGTTTTGTTTTACACCTTTCTCTATGTGCCGATCCTTGTGCTCATGGCGTTAAGCTTTAACCGGGCCGGACTTCCAACTGTATGGACCGGGTTTTCGTTGGAATGGTACGGCAAGTTGTTTACCGCGGATCCAATACTGTCGGCGGCGCGCAACACGCTAATCGTGGCCTTAATCTCGACCGTTCTGGCGACAATAATCGGCACGCTTTTGGCGGTCGGTGTCGAGACACGGCGTAATTCTTCAGTTCTAGACGCGGTTCTGTTCGCACCGATGATCATCCCCGACATAGTTCTGGCCATCGCGCTCTTGTCCTTTTTCACCCTACTCAACATGACGTTGGGGCTTCATTCGATCATCCTCAGCCATGTCGTATTTAACATAGCCTTTGTTGTCGCCGTGGTGCGTACGCGGATGCGCAATTTCGACCATTCGATACTTGAGGCCAGTGCCGATCTTGGGGCCAGCGAATTCACCACCTTTCGCCGCATCCTGCTGCCCGCCATCGCGCCGGGGGTTATCGCCGGGGCGCTGTTGTCTTTCACCCTGTCTGTGGACGAATTCATTATTGCCTTCTTTACCGCCGGTGCTGGGCAATCCTCGACCACGTTGCCGATGCAGATTTACGCAATGATCCGATTTGGCGTCACGCCGGAAATCAATGCGATGGCTACCATCGTCATGTTCGTTTCATTCACGCTGGTCTTCTTCGCACAGCGTACCGACAAAGAGGTTTTCAGCCGATGAACCAAGGGGTTCAACTCAGGAATATAACCAAGCGATACGGTTTGGTGACCGCGATCGACAATGTTTCACTGGATATTCGCGATAACGAGTTCTTTGCACTTTTGGGCCCATCGGGCTGCGGCAAGACCACACTATTGCGGACGCTGGCGGGATTCGAAACGCCACAGGAAGGACAGGTAATCGTTGCCGGGCAGAACGTGACAAACATACGTCCCAGCAGGCGGCCCCTGAACCTGATGTTCCAATCCTATGCCTTGTTTCCGCACATGAGCGTCGAAAAAAACATCGCCTATGGGTTAGAAATGGAGAAATTGCCTAAGGACGAAATTGCCACGAGAGTGGCCGAGGTTCTGGAAAGTGCGAAACTTTCGGGATTTGCCGGGCGCAAGCCGGATCAGCTTTCTGGTGGGCAGCGACAGCGGGTTGCTTTGGCGCGCGCGCTGGTCAAAAGGCCAAAAGTCCTGTTGCTGGATGAGCCCCTTTCAGCTCTGGACAAGAAACTACGAGAAGAGATGCAGCTGGAGCTCAAACGGTTGCAACACGAGGTGGGGATTACATTTCTAATTGTGACCCATGACCAGGAAGAGGCCTTGGTCATGGCCGACCGGATCGCGGTCTTGCATGATGGTAAGCTGGCGCAGGTCGGTACTCCTCACGAGCTCTACGAACACCCCGGATCGCGCTTTGTTGCAGATTTTATAGGCGTGATGAACTTTCTGGATGGTAACGCCGTCGACGGCGGTGTCGATGTCCACGGGGCGGGAATGCTGAGGGGCGTTTCCGAGCTGCGCGGTGCTGCCACGATTGCTGTGCGCCCGGAACGGGTCAGCCTGATGCAGACCGCCCCTCGAGATGGGCGCAACTGCCTTCCAGGCACTGTCGAAGAAGTCGCCTATCACGGATCAGACCTGGGTGTGCATGTGCGCGTTCGCGGTGGGAGGAGCACCCTTTCCGCCCGCGTTCCCGCCAGCCAAGCCGACCGTGAAAATATCCAGCCGGGTCAGGATGTCCACTGCGTATGGGACGCGAAACATTCCCGCATCCTTCCCAACTGCTAAGCCAAATCTAACCGGAGACCTACAATGTCACAGAAAACCATCGCCTTCTTCCCCGAAGCTGCCTTTGGCCCTGCGCTGAATTCGGTTGGCATCGCGCAGGCCTGCGAGAAACTGGGCCATAAGGCTGTATTTCTAAGCGATCCCGGCTTTGTCGAGGTATATGAAGGTTATGGGTTTGAGGCGCATCCTGTTGCCCTGTCCGAGCCGATGGAACCCGAGGCGATGGCAAAGTTCTGGGAGGATTTCATCAACGGTCACATCCCAAATTTTCGCAAAGCCCCGATTGACCAAATCGATAACTACGTCAAGGATTGCTGGGAGGCGATCGTCGACAGCGCAAAATGGGCGCAAAAAGATCTGCCCGAGGTATTGGCAAAAATCAAACCAGATATGATCTGCGTGGATAATGTCATTATGTTCCCAGCCATCAAGCAGTTCGGCGTACCGTGGGTGCGGATCATCTCATGTTCCGAAAACGAAATCCCGGACCCGATTGTGCCGCCGCACTTATCGGGCTGTCGGGTGGATGACCGCGAGGGCATGGAGGCCTATGAGGCAAAGTTCCACGATGTGATCAAGCCGATCCACGACGACTACAATGCGTTCCTAGCCAGATGCAACGAAGACCCCTATCCGATTGGAGAGTTTTTCGAAGCGTCGCCCACAATGAACCTTCTGCTTTATCCCGAGCCGGCAAAGTACGAACGGCAGAACCCACTGGACCCAAACCGGTTTCAGTATCTTGAAGGTTGCGTGCGCGAAGAAGAACCCTTTGAGGTGCCAACGTTTAAGTCCAACAATGACAAACCACTTCTCTATGTATCTTTCGGGTCGCTTGGCGCAGGCGACACCGACCTGCTAAAGAGGATCATTTCGACCATTTCCAGGTTGCCCTACCGGGCGCTCGTAAATGTCGGGGATTACATTGACGAATACACAGACATTCCCGACAACGTGCACATACAGAGCTGGTATCCCCAGCCTTCGGTAATTCCGCAGGTTGACGCGGTGATACATCATGGCGGTAACAACTCGTTCACAGAGTGCCTATATTTCGGCAAAACAGCAATCATTATGCCCTATGTCTGGGACGGCCACGATAACGCCACCCGTGTTCAGGAAACCGGCCACGGGTTCGGGTTTCACCGATACGACTGGACCGATGATGAATTGGCTATTGCCCTCGACAAATGTATCAACGATCCAGGAATGCAGGCGAAGATGGCGGCAACCTCTGCTCACATGCAGTCACGGCATGGCCCGACCAAGGCAGCTGGCATTCTCGACGAAATCCTGAAAGCCGCGGAATGAGCAGCGCCCCGCATCTTTCGGAAATCTCGACCCGCACCGACCTCACGGACTGGGGGCTACAGCCGGACATGATTGAAGGCCAGTCGCATTCATCGGGTATGCTGGTTCACAAGGGTCCTGACAACCGGCCGGAGATCGGCGCATGGGTCTGCACTCCAGGCCGCTGGCGCCTAACGATACCGCGTGACGAGTTCTGCTATTTTGTGCAGGGCCGCGCGGTCTATCGGTCGGATGCAGGCGAAAGCATCGAAGTTACGCCCGGAACGGCCGTACTATTCCTCGCCGGTTGGGTAGGGGAATGCACGGTCGAGGAAACATTGCGCAACACCTACTACCTAACGGATCGCGAACCTGAAACATGACCACGCCACGTATGCAAAACCCGCTCCAGCAGACTGATCTTGTCGATTGGGGGGTAATCCCGACGATGATTGAAGGGCAATCCCGCACCTCGGGAAAGCTGATCCACAAGGGGCCTGACGGCCAGTCCGAATGCGGCCTTTGGGTCTGCACTCCCGGTAAGTGGGAATGTCACGTCACCAAGGACGAGTTCTGCCACTTTCTGGAAGGCCGCTGTACCTATATCCATGAAAGCGGCGAGGTAATTGAGATTACGCCCGATACGGCGGCCTTTTTTCCGCAGGACTGGAAAGGCGTTTGCACTGTCCACGAGACGGTCAAGAAAGTGTACATGATCCGCTAACGGCGCAATGCCTGTCAAACAAGGGGGCTGCCCAATGCGTGACCCGTTCAAATCTACCTACTACCTCAACCCCAAGCATGTGCCATTGGAGGGTGGTGGGACCACTCTGGTCAACCCGTCTACCTTGCAGCCCGTCGGGGTTTTTGGTGAGCCGTCGCCGCCGATCGTGAACCAGGTCCTGGACCGGGTCAATGCGGCGCAAAGGAGGTGGTCCGCGATGGACTGCAAATCTCGCGCGCGGGTATTGCACCAGATCGCCAACGACATCGAAAGCGGCGACATGACTGAGATCGCCCGCTTGATGACATTGGAAACGGGCAAACCTTACCCTGAATCGATCGGCGAGATTGCGAACATCCCGCCGGTTTTCCGCTACTATGCCGAGATGGCGCGCAATGACGCGGGCAAGATTGCCGGCACGATGCAAACTGGATCTTTTCAGTATCAGACATACGAGCCCTACGGCGTGTCCGTGCATGTGGTTCCGTACAATTTCCCCCTCATTCTTGGCTGCTGGTCGATGGCCGCATCACTTGCGGCAGGTAACGGTGTAGTGTTGAAAGCCTCACCTGCAGGAACTTTGTGCACGATGGCGTTCATGGAGTTTTTTCGGGCGTTGCCCCAAGACCTGATTGCTTGCCTGCCGGGTGGTGCAAACGTGGGCAAACAGCTGATTGCCAGCCCCAAAACCCATGTGGTCGCTTTTACAGGGTCCGTGCCGACAGGTCGTGCAGTCGCAGTGGCCGCAGCGGAGAACCTGAAACCCGCAGTGATCGAGGCTGGGGGAAGCGATCCACTGATCGTCAGTAAACACGCCGACATCGCGGTCGCTGCTGCCGGGGCGGTTACCGCTGCGTTTTTGCAGTCGGGCCAGGTTTGCACATCGTCTGAACGGATTTTTGTAGTGGATGACGTGTACGACGATTTTGTCGATGAATTCGTGACCCGAACCCGGAAACTGCGCATCGGCGACGGAATGGGGGTGGCGGAAATCGGACCTTTGGCCTCCAAGGAGGCACGCGACAAGGTCGAGCGTCTGGTGCGCGATGCAACTGAGAAAGGCGCGGTGGTTGAGGTAGGAGGCGGTACCCCGGATCACGTCGGGCCGGGTTGGTTTTTCGAACCAACGATCCTGACCGGCGTGACGACGGACATGGCGCTAACTCAGGAAGAGGTTTTTGGGCCAGTCGCCTCGGTCATTCGGGTGAGCGACTTTGACCAAGCGCTTGAACTGGCAAACGCGTCACAATTCGGTCTTGGCGGATGCCTGTTTACCGGCGACTTGGACGAGGCATTTCAAGGGGTGAACAAGCTACAGGTGGGGATGGTCTGGGTCAACAACCCGCTCGTGGACAACGATGCCTTGCCTTTTGGCGGCGTCAAGAATTCTGGGCTTGGGCGTACGCTAGGCCTTCAAGGCCTCGAGGCTTTCAGACGACCCAAGATGGTCGTGATTGATCCGAAGGCGAAGGAGGCGGACTGGTGGTATCCATATCCCGACGACTGGTTCTATTCAGATGACGTACAGGGCGGGAGAAAGCACACCGGCTAGGGTGATGATCGGTGCGACCTGATCGACTCTACAACTGAAGATGAGCTAACGGCAGGATTGTCCGCAGCCTTGCCATCCGACACTGGAATTTGAACGTCCGGAATGTGCGGTTTTTGACCTACCGCATATGCGAAAGACCGACTCTCGCTAAACGGCAGGAACGGGCTCAACGAGCCTGTCGAGGCGCTGAATATTAGCCTGAAAAAATCTCTTATTTTCAATGATCCTATCAGGGCAAACACGCGCTGCAACCAAATGTTGAAGTACAAGTTCCAGGGAATGCAAATCCTAAGCCCGAGCGAAAGGCCGCAGCAGTCTGCAAATAAATCGATAGAACTAAAACTCATGCTTCCATCATACTTTTGAGGGAACCAGTCTATCCAGAAGCATCCGGACTTGAGTTCAAGATTAGATTTCTGTGTTCCAGATAGACTTGGAGAGAGGAGTTTTGCAGAAATTCAGAAGCATCATTGGTTGGGCGCGCAAGTCTTGCTTCTATAAACGCAAGAACACACACAACAACAAGCCCGGCTAGTATCCAAAGGTACGCGAAAAGCCCTAGTAGATCTGGGCTGGTAACTTGAACGGCTATCGGAGGGGTGAGAAGAAGAATTGTAAGCATCAAACCTTTTTTCAACTTCTTCTGCTTCTGCAAATAATCCGTAGATATTTCCTCAACCTCATGCTCCAGCCTAAGAGTGACACAGACTGAGGCACGACCTGACGCGACAGAGCCGCCGCGACAAAAGCCCCTAAGCAACGCTATCGACGGAACATCAACGGACAAACCACGCGTGTGCGGCGAGCAAGTCGAGGACGCTTATGTTCTTGCCTATCTGCAGATGGCATGCCGCAACCACTTCAGTATGACCGCGCACGAGTTCTACACCGTCGTCGGCTTGTTGCCACAGACGGTGAGAGCCGCGCGATTGCGCGCTCGGAAGCGAGGAGATCCCGACCCTGTGCTGATGCTGACCAAAGGCACCTACAACGTCGATCTGCTCGCCGCGCTAAATTGGCTACAGTGCACGGGTCGGCACGTTTGCCCACTGAGGTTGAAGGCGTAATTCGACGATGTCGCACTCGATAGCATCAGTGTCATGCGGGGCGTGCGTTTCGGATCCAGCATTACCGGCGTGCCGCCTATACTTAACGAGCACTCCACCTAAACTTTCCCATTGGCGTCGACGTGAGACACACATAATATAGCGGCAGCAGCTTGACGGGTGTAGGGTATTTTGTAGTGTCTAGGCAATAGTCACTCCTTTTGGCTAAATCAGAAAACGAGAACTGAAGATTGAACAAAAAGAAAAAAACAACACTCCAAAAAAGACTTGTTCGCGGGAGACAATATCTCCGTTTCGGAAGAGGCCATGTAAGGAAAACCAAAGCGATTTTTGATGCCCACTGGTACGCGAATAGCTGTCCAGACCTTGAGCAAAGTAGACTTCCTCCTCACGTTCACTATATGGAATATGGATGGAAAAACGGAACGAGCCCGAGCCCACTATTTGATGTTTCATGGTATCTTGGGCAGTTTCCTGGTTTGAAGTCGAAAAATGTCGAGCCCTTAGGGCATTACCTTGTGAAGGGTTGGAAAAGTGGAGCCACACCGCATCCACTTTTTGACCCGAACTGGTATTTATCAGTGAACAAGGATGTGGCAACGAGCGGGGTCGAGCCTCTGACACACTACCTAAGACACGGGTGGCTTGAAGGCAGGGCTCCTATGCCGCTGTTTGATCCTGTATGGTATCTGAAGAATAATCCTGATGTGGAAAATTCCGGATTAGAACCATTTAGTCATTACCTTGGCTATGGATGGAACGAGCAAAACCGTAAATCAAATGGTCCACATCCGTTAATCCCATTGGATTGGTATGAACGGCAAAACCCTGACATGGTTGGAACAGAGCCCTTACGTCATTACTTGACCGCCAAAGATTCTGGGTCGCGAGAACTATCGCCGGAATTCACGGCAAGTTACTATTCGTCGCTCTATCCTGAACTCGAGCTTACATCTCCCTTAGATTTGTTTTGGCATTATTCTACGAAGGGTAGAGATCAAGGACTTCTTGCGGCGCCACCAATTGTCAAACGCGGAGCGCAATCTGTCTGCCCTACGATTCAGGAGAAGACACGCTCAGCTCCGAGAGAGGGCAAATCGCAACATCATGCTCCATTGATAATAGCTGGGTTTCATCGAAGCGGGACCTCAATGACAGCGAATTATTTGCACGAAGCAGGGCTATTTCTTGGGGATGAACTTCTTGGGGCTAATTACTCGAACAAATATGGTCACTTCGAAGACGTAGAAGTTGTAAATTTTCATGACCGATTACTTGGAAGAATTGGCACTAGCTGGCAGCTTGATCATGCACTTGCCCCGATCTTAGAGCCTGAGGATAGGCGTTGGATGGTTGATTTTGGAAGCAGGCGCGGAATTCATCATACCTGGGGTCTGAAAGATCCCCGTATTTGTCTTTTTTTGCCCCAATGGGCCGAGGTATTTCCTCAAATGTCGGTTGTTTACGTTTTTCGGCCCTGCGTTGAATGTGTAAGTTCGCTTAAACGGCGGGCAGCCAGTGACATGAGAAATGGTTTTGCATATCGCACAAATATCCGATTTTGGACAGAAAAAGACTTGGCCGTGCGTATGTATCTAACGTACGGGTGGGCTGCCTTGCGCTTTCTCCGTTCTTTCCGAGGGCGAAAACGGGTCGTTACACTTGACGGTTTGTTGATGGACCGGAATTTAGCGTCGGAGCTAAGGCAAGACTGGAGTTACCGTTTGCACGATACCGATACTCTAGATGTCTTTGACGGAGCTGAGATGACCCGATCCGGAGACAACGAAGTAATTCACGATCAGGGCCTTCTGAGAGAAATCAATACTCTTGAGAATGAGTTCCTGAAACTTGCGGCGCAGTATGACGAAACAACTCAATAAAATTCTGGAGAAGGTGCATGAAACAGATCTTTGAACACTGTCCAAGCGCTGAAACACTTGAAAATATTGTCGATCTGCTTCGATACGAAAATAGTTCTCAGAAGAGGGTTATCTCCAAGCACGAGCAAACAATACAGAAACTGACAGAATCTCTCGAGAACGCTGAGAACAAATTGGAGAAACTGCAACACGTCGTTGACATGCAAGCAGCTGAACTTTTGTCAGCGCGGCGAAACGACAGGACCTGATATGGAAGCCACAATGAACCGAATTAAGGTACTGGTTTTCTCAGGCGATGGTGCCAGATTGGTGTCCAATTCTGGGTTGGAAAAAGCACTAAACCCAAAGGAGGTTCTGGAAGCAATACCATCTACCGACGCGTTTTTGTTCCTCGACAAACCCAAATGGGGTAACGTGCCGTCGCATTTGGAGGCTCAGATATGCGAATCTAGTGCCGCCATACCGTTCTTTATTACTGAAACTCTGGCATCAGATCCTGATTTCTTGAGCCGCCTGAATGGCGTTACGACAATCTTCGATAGAATTCTAATTGAGGGCGGTAGTGTTCAGTCTGGTGTAGACGTTGCCGCGCTAGATTTGGCGGTTTCTGCCAGCGCTGATCCAATTCAATTGACGCTCGCAAACTTACAGGCTGAGGAGAAGCTAAAAAGCCCAGAAATAAGCGAATATCAAGCCAAAGATCATTGGGAACAGCGTGCAAAATACTTAGGCAATTCTTCTCGTGCCATCTGTTATTCGCAATCATCCCGAAGAATCAACAAACTGATGCATTGGGGGCAAATAAAAGCGTTAGCACCGGTAATCCAGAAGGCAGCGAGCTACGCGAGAAGCTCGCCCCGGAAACCGGAGTTGCTCGAATATGGATGTGGAATTGGGCGGCTCGTACCTTACTGTGCGCAATACACCAGGTATCATGGAGTTGACATTTCTTCTTCAATGATCAAAACGGCTAAGACCCTTAATCCAGAAGCATCATTTTACATGAGTGAGGATTTGGCTCATCTGCAAGATTTATGTGTTGACCTAGTACTTATTGTAACTGTCCTACACCACAATGACAAAATTGGACGCTTGGCGATTTGGAAGAACTTAGCTGAGATTACCAAAGATCGCTTTCAGCTGATTATCTTGGAAGACTTTTTAATCCAAAAGCGCAACAAATCAGCCCAAAATATGTACAGATTTGGCCTTAACGACCTACTTGATGAGATAGCGGAAGTCTTTGGCGGAAGTTGTACTTTGAATGACTTCCAGATGATTGGTTACAAGCCCTCTGATCTGGTGCCGCGTGCCGGCCTACTTAGTTTACAGGTTGTCAGATGATCCGAGTGGCCATAGTTTGTAACGGCGCTATTCCAGGGTCCAATGTCCCCAATATCGCTCAGGGTGCACGTGCAGTTGGTTTGCAAATTGGATTTCTGTCAAATGGGTTCCATTGCGATATTGTCAGCTCCAAAGAATCAGTTATTTCGCAACTCGAGCTATGGGAAACTGGATCTTTGCGCTTTACAGAGAACTGGCGAGTACTGGAAAGAAGCGCAATAACAAGAGTATTGCAGCAAGAATACGATATTGTCGTTTTTATGAATTGGAGCTCTGTCGATTTCTATGAAAAGTCCTCAAAAAACAAACTGGTGTACGATTTTCTGAGCGCCTCATTGATTGAACACAGATTTGTTAGCGCACCCAAAAAAATCGATGAGTTCAAAGAAAGAAAAGAGAAACTCTTAAGACAAGCTGATTTTGTGATCGGCAACGGCCCAGAAATAACTACTTACGCAATGAACTACGTGAGGGGTTTGGGATTAGCAGATGTTCCTGATCCAATTTCGGTCGGCATGAGTTTTCCTTGGACGAAAGCGGACGCGCCAAAGAGTTCTAAGCTGCGGGTTTTTTGCGGTGGCTTCGATCAAGCCTGGACTAAAGGATTGAGGTTCGAAGATCTTTCGTACTTAGCTGAGGTTAGCAACGTCGAAATCGTTGGAATTGGCGTCGGTACCTCCTCGTATTTGCGAGGCGAAGAACGTTGGGTCAGCAAACAGCAAGTAATTCCAGGAAGTATTTTGCACGATGTTGCCCCTTACGAGACCTACCGTGATCTGAATTCCCAATGCCACGTTGCCTTGGATGTTTTTGAAGAAAACGAAGAGCGTCAATTAAGTCATTCAACCCGAGCCATAACCTCGCTTTGTTGTGGTTGTCCTGTTGTAACTATGAGTTTCACTGGGATTGGAAAAAGAATTGCCGAGACAAACGCCGGCTGGACGATGGATACTTTCTCACTTTTCGAACTTAGTAAGCTGCTACGGCAACTCTCAGAGTCGCCTGAAGATGTGCTCCTGAAAGCGCAAAACACGCGGGTTTTCTGGGAACACTACAGTGATCCGGTCAAAGAAATTGAACCTTTTGTTGCGTTGTTGCGGGAGAACATTTAAATGGACGAGAAGCGAGACGATATCTTTCCTACTCTCGTATTCGTGGCCCATGGCGGCCCATTGGAGGCCAAGAGTGCTCTCCTTGCTGCAAGCCTGGCAGAGTACTACCTGCCCGGGAGAATCCAGGCGAGGGTCATGAAGCCTGGCCCATCCGAGCCCCTTAGCTCTGAAGCAATCTCTCTCTTTAGATCGCTAGAGATCGACTGCATTGAATGCGAGAATCAGGTCGCCGAAGATTACCCACACGGAAACAAGATTGCTGCGATGCGTGGGATTAACGGGCCCGCAATTTTCCTCGACAGCGACATGTTGCTAATGTCGCCCTTTAGTTGGCATCATTTGCTGAGCGGCGACTTTGCAGCAAAGCCAGCGGACATTGACACTTTTGGCCGTGATGGCGGCAGCTGGGCGAAAGTCTGGGAGATGTTTGGTTTGGGCATTCCACCCAAAAGTCACCGGGCGACGTTGACAGATACGCCAATGCGCCCATACTTTAACGCAGGATTCATATACGTACGACGTGGCAGCGACTTTGCCGAAGTTTGGGTCGATACCGCGCGTCAAATCGATAGAAGTCCAGATATTATTAACAAGCGGCCTTGGTTAGATCAGATCGCATTACCTGTAGCCGTGGCGCGCCTAGGTTGGAAGTCCCAAGATCTCCCTGACGCGTTTAACTTTCCATATCACCTTTCCGATGACATGAGTATTTCACCCTATTTTGCCCACTACCACTGGCCGCGTGTAGTTGCAAGATCGCCACGGCTTTATAACAGAGTGCAGAGCCTTGTTTTGCGTAATCCTAAGTTGAATGATGTTCTAAAGCTTCATTCTGAGTGGTCAGACATCCAATGAGAGTTTCCTAAAATACGTGGAATAGAGCATGCTCAATGAATTGCCCCTAACTTGGTTCCAAATATTTGGTTTTGATTGAATGAGGCACCGGCGGGCTATTCTAGGCGTTCTTGGTTTACAAGGGCAGCTAACAGGAGTATCAGTTAAAAACTCAAGCGATGTAGACAACAAGAAGGTGTTTCATATGCAAGAAAAACCTTCGCCTCAGAGAGTACTTGAGGTGCCACCGAGATTTGTCAGGAACCACCCCTCGCAGACGAAGTTGATGGAGCCAGACCAAGCAGCGCAGTATCTTCTTGGAGAGGCTTGCACCAAAGCCGGAAAGACAATTACTGAAGTCAAATTGCTTGATATTGGCTGTGGCACTCGGTTTGCTGTAGGAATTTATAATTGAAATATTCCAATTTTGCAGTATACCGGCGTGGATATAGACGAGCAGTTGATAAACTGGCTCAGCGACAACGCGGTCGGCGAAAACCTTGAATTGATTCATTGGCCAGTCGCCAACCCAGTTTACAATCCAAGTGGGAATCCATTGAGCGCCATGGATGGGTTTCCTGTTGACAGTAAATATGACCTAATAACCTTCTTTTCGGTTTTTACGCACCTAAATCCGACGGACGCAGCGAAGATGCTAGAGTTTTCAAAGAAAGCTCTAAATAGAAATGGAAGAGTTTTTTTGACTGTCTTCGTTTCCGAACAAACCGAAGAATACGAAGAAGGAAACCCTGATCGGCCGTCCCTAGTTTCCAAGTTCAGAACCGATTTTTTTGAAGAACTGGTCGCGGAAGCCGGTCTGGCAGTTGTGAGCAAATACCCAGCTATGAAACTTGCGGGACCGCACTACATTCTTGCCCACGCTTGATGATGCCCAAAATCGAATGGTTTGTAGCGCACCCGGAAACCTTTTCATCCCCGTATTGGGCTTCTCACAATCACTTGCCCACCTTCGTCTACGGTCACATGCTCAACGACAACCTTTGACTGTCTACAATTGCGATGCTTTCTCAGTTTGTCCTTCCCCCATAAGACTGGGCCACTGCTTTGGCCTAGACAGGCGGACGTGGAATGGCTCGGAAACGGTATTCGGACGAAGACATCCTGAAGTTGCTGCGTGAGATCGAACTGAAGCTGGCGGAAGGCGTCGATGTTCAATCGGCATGCCGCGCCGTCGGTGAGGCGAGCTGCCACAACCAAAGTCGAGAAGTTTCGATCCGGGTGAAATCGCAGGTTCCTCGAAAAGGTTCAGTGGGCCTTTTCTGGAGTTTTATACGTCAAGGAATTCTTTTACGAAGTTGAACAGCGAGGGATCGACTGAAGTGCTCTCAACACCGTTTAGTTTAAGAAAAAACTCGAAAAGCCCATTTTTTGCAAGAATCAATAATCGCTCCCATCATGCTTGGTTATTTCCCCAGTGGAACAAGCTCACGTTGGGCTGCTTAAGTCAATTGCTGTGATGGCGTCTTCGTGTCCAGTTTTTGATCCGGGAACTGATAATTGCAGAACTGCATTCGATCGCCGATTGCGCGACTCGCCTACCCATCAAACTTAGACAACCCAATCGGACGTCAGCTATGGCTGTGGGTCTCGGGGCTTCACCTGTCGTTCTCACTTCCAAGCTCACTCATCTGTAATGTTGGATAAGTTGGATCAGCCAAGGGCCATACAGGGGGACGTGCGACATCACCGCAGCATGGCCACCTCAAAGGGTGCGCGGTTTTCCTTTTGGGCGGGGGGACTCTTACTGAAGTCCAGAGGGGATCGGTAACACGTACTCTGGTTCTTTCGCTGCACCTCCGCTGCAGCGCGTTGCATTACTCCTCCGTCAAGTTCAGCGGAGCACCAAGCGATTTGTGCGGCGCATGTTGCAACCACCGCGGATGCATGCGACTGTCAACTCACTGACAACACAGACATTCTTGCGCTTGCAGATGACGTGCAGCGCGTGTCAGCGACAGACAAGAAGCCGACCGAGTGCTGTCTTCGGGATGCAGGGGTCGAAGCTTCGAATCCTCTCGCTCCGAACAAAAAAAGGCGCCCGACAGCGCCTTTATTGTTTGCAAGAAAACGTCCAAAGTTCATTGAACCTAAGCACTACATGGTTTTCGCCTAGAAACGGTAAAAGTTCGCAAGATAAGAGTTAAACCTCTATTTGATGTGACGGCCCCGATCCGTAACATCATCACAGAGGCAAAAGTGCAATTGACCTAAACTAAAACCAAACAAGTGGTGGTTCTTATGAGGTGATCATGAAAAGTCATACCGGGCAATGAACCCATAGCGAAAAACAGCCTGTTTTTGAACATAAGATGTGGCGAAGCAAGGCCACATATGACATAGCTCTTGAAACCTAAAGACTACTTATAGAGAAGAAATTAGAAACGATGGAAATAGTCGCGCTTTCCATTCCGGACGTGAAGGTGATTACCCCGAGACGTTTCGGCGATCATCGCGGGTTCTTCGAAGAAACTTATAATGCAGACAGCTTTGCCGCTGCGGGAATAGACACACAGTTTGTTCAGGACAATCACTCGCTCTCAAGCGCAGTGAACACTGTGCGTGGACTGCATTTTCAAGCCCCTCCCCGTGCACAGGCCAAACTGGTGCGCTGCGGGCGAGGCAGGCTGTTCGATGTGGCGGTGGACATTCGAAAAGGGTCTCCAACCTTTGGTAAATGGGTTGGTGAGGAGTTGAGCTTTGAAAACGGGCGGATGCTGTTGGTCCCCGCAGGTTTTGCACATGGCTTCGTGACCTTGGAGCCGGATACCGAGATCGTCTACAAATGTTCCGACACCTATGCACCAGAGACAGAAGGTGCGGTCCTTTGGGATGACCCTGAAATCGGAATTGACTGGCCAAGCAGTAACTCAGCCCCCCAGCTGTCCGAGAAAGACAAGATTGCGCCTTGTCTTCGTGATCTGGAATCCCCTTTTGTTTTTGAGGCTGCTCGATGAAAATTCTTGTCACTGGTGGGGCTGGGTTTATTGGCTCTGCCGTTATTCGACGCGCTATTGCAGACGGACATTCCGTCGTGAACGTTGATGCGCTGACCTATGCTGCCTGCCTGGATAATGTTGCTTCGGTTGCCAAATCACCGGCTTATGCTTTTGAACATGCAGATATCCGCGATGCCGCGGCAATGTCCGCTATCCTGGACACGCACCAGCCCGATACAATCATGCATCTGGCTGCAGAAAGCCATGTGGACCGCTCAATCGATGGGCCAGCTGCCTTTATCGACACAAATATTACAGGTACTTATGTCTTGCTGGAAGCCGCGCGCGCCTATTGGCAAAACGCAGGCCGGCCGGAAGGTTTCAGGTTTCACCATATTTCAACGGATGAGGTCTTTGGGTCTCTGGGGGCGACTGGCTTTTTCACCGAAGACAGCCCATATCAACCAAATTCGCCCTATTCCGCGTCAAAAGCGGGGTCGGATCACCTTGTACGCGCCTGGCGGGAAACCTATGGCCTGCCTGTTGTTTTGACGAATTGCTCTAACAATTACGGGCCCTACCAATTCCCGGAAAAGCTGATCCCCGTGGTGATCCTGAACGCCCTGTCCGGGCAGCCGATCCCAATTTATGGAAAAGGTGACAACATTCGCGACTGGCTGCATGTCGAAGATCATGCCGAAGCACTGCTGTTGGTGCTGGGAAAAGGCAAACTTGGTCGCAGTTATAATATTGGCGGCGAGAATGAGATGACCAATCTCGACCTCGTCAGGATGCTGTGCGCAGTCTTGGACCGGCTAAAACCTGGCTCTGCGCCGTATGGAGATTTGATAACCTTTGTCACGGATCGCCCGGGTCACGATCGCCGTTATGCCATCGACCCTACCCGTATCCGCGAGGAACTGAACTGGCGCCCGTCATACACTCCTGAAACCGGGCTTGAACAAACTATTCAGTGGTATTTGGATAACACAGACTGGTTGCAGGCCTTACAGGCACGCAGTGGTGTAGGCGAGCGATTGGGGACCGGTCGATGAAAGCACTGGTTTTTGGCCACAGTGGTCAGGTGGCGACCGAACTGCGCCGCCGTGCACAAAACCATGATGTCACGGTTGAGGCGTTAGGTCGTGCAGGGGCAGATTTGTCCAATCCTTCGCAATGTGCGGACGCAATTCAGCGCACCGACGCCAATGTAATCATTAATGCCGCAGCCTATACAGCGGTCGACCAGGCAGAAGAAGAACGCGATATAGCCCAACGGGTTAACGCAGATTCACCCGGAGCAATGGCGCGCGCGGCCGCAGAACGGGGCCTGCCCTTTCTACATATCTCGACGGATTACGTATTCGACGGATCCGGGATGACCGCCTGGACGACCGAAGATTTGACAGCGCCCTTGGGGACTTACGGCGAAACCAAGCTGGACGGCGAACGCCAAATTGCACAGGCCGGCGGTTGGCACGCGATCTTGCGCACAAGCTGGGTGTTTTCAGCCCATGGCAAAAACTTTGTCAAAACCATTCTTAGGCTCGCCGAGTCTCGTGACAGATTGACAATTGTTGCTGACCAGATCGGCGGACCAACACCCGCGGCTGACATTGCCGATGCTCTTCTTGTTATGGCGAAAAGCAAAGCAGGCACTGAAGGCGGGCTACTTCATTTTTCGGGCGCTCCTGATGCAAGCTGGGCAGATTTTGCGCGCGAGATCATTTCGCAGTCGGGCATGACCACACAGGTCGAAGATATCCCGACGGCAGACTACCCTACCCCAGCCCCTAGACCACTGAATTCGCGTCTGAACTGCGATCGACTGAACGCCGTGTTTGGGATTGGCAGGCCGGATTGGAAAGCCGGTCTGAGCGACGTATTGCGCGAGCTGAATTCAGCGACCGGCTGAACCGTGAAAGGACAGAGCATGCAAAGAAAAGGCATTATTCTAGCCGGTGGTTCCGGCACCCGGCTTTATCCGATTACCATGGCGGTTTCCAAGCAATTGCTGCCGATCTACGACAAGCCGATGATATTCTACCCGCTTAGCGTTCTGATGCTAGCGCAGATCCGCGAGATTGCCATCATCACAACACCTCAGGATCAGGAACAGTTCCAACGTATGTTGGGCGATGGCAGTCAGTACGGACTGTCGATCACGTGGATAGTCCAGCCATCCCCAGACGGTCTGGCGCAGGCCTTTACCTTGGCCGAGGATTTTCTGGCTGGTGCCCCATCGGCACTGATTTTGGGGGACAATATATTCTTTGGTCACGGACTACCTGGGCTGCTTTTGGAAGCGGGCGCACAGAAACAAGGCGGGACTGTTTTCGCCTATCACGTTGCCGATCCCGAACGCTATGGGGTGGTGGATTTTGAAGGCACCAAAGCACGCGCAATCATCGAGAAACCCGAAGTTCCCCCATCGAGCTATGCGGTGACAGGGCTTTATTTTCTTGATGGAGATGCTCCGGCACGCGCTCATGAAGTTCAGCCGTCAGAGCGTGGCGAGCTGGAAATCACATCGCTTCTGGAGATGTACCTGCAGGAAGGTCTGCTGGATGTGCAGACCATGGGGCGCGGATTTGCATGGTTGGATACCGGCACGCATGGCTCGCTTTTGGATGCAGGCAACTTTGTTCGGACCATTGAAGCACGTCAGGGTATGCAGACCGGGAGCCTCGACGAAATCGCATGGGCGAATGGCTGGATCGACAATGCAGCCCTTGAAAAGCGCGCGCGTCTCTTCGCCAAATCCAACTATGGGGCCTATCTGAAGAAGTTGCTCGACTAGAATGAGAATCTCGACGCGTTGTTGGGGCTACGTTCAGGTCTCCGTAGGCTTAAAGGGAACCGGATGAACGTCACGGCTCTGCCAGACGCCGCGCAAAAAAGAACATTGCTTTGAACGTTTTCTTGCTGAAAACAAAACGACCGGAGACAGCATTTGCAAAAGAGCAGACGCAAGCGCTCGACTGAAGGCAAAGGGAACCTTGTGTTTTCGAGCCACGTACACTCTGGACTGTCCCATAAACAAACCCTTTAACCCGGCGACCTCGGCGCTGCTGGGTGAAGACGTGCCTTGAACGTGCGTCACTTGCGCATCGTGAATATAATATAAGGGCCCGCAATCCGCTTTGAGCCGAAGGCTTAGGTCGTCGTCTTCGTGGTATAAGAAGATTTCAGGATCAAACCCGCCGACAGCTTCAAAAGCAGAACGACGAACCAACAACGCTGCGCCAAGAAGAACAGGAAGTTCCAGATCACCTTCAGCTGTTTTGGAGCGCAGCGATTCAGTGCGCGGTGTGATGACGCTGGAACGACGGAAACTTGGTTTTCCGGATTTACTCAAGATCCTCGGGTTAAAAGCCGATGCGGATGGATAACGATCTGCTCCTGCCTGCATGGCCTCCAACGCGCCCGGCAACAATCTCGAATCCGGGTTCAAAAACAAAAGCAAATCGGTCTGTGCGTGTTCGGCACCCAGATTACAAGCCGTGCCAAAGCCTTTGTTTTCTTTGTTTTCGAGCAAAACTGCCCCATACGCTTCGGCCATTTCATGTACGTATTCGACATCCTCGGACGCGTTGTCTACCAATATAGTAGGTACGCCATCAGGAATTGAGCTAAGCATTTCAGGCAATACGCGGCTGCTGTTAAAGCAAACGCTAACAATCGTAATCTCTAGCAAATACACCTACCACTTTTACAAAGGGACGGTACTTGGTTAATCGTCTCGATTAATACCGGGGTCAACCCACATATTGATAAATGAGGGCGTGATTGTTGCAATAGGCTCGGGACTTCGGTTTTGGGGCGGTCCTAGTCGAGCTGTTTTGCGCAGAACAATTGATCCACCAAGGCAGTGTAGCTTGTCATTGTTCGTTTCCGACCTGCTTTCTGTCACGGCCTACGGGTGAGATCCTTCGGTACATGCTTCGGTTTGTGGTCAATGCAATGGCTGCCAACATAGTTCGGGTTCGATGTTTGTTTGATATGCTAGGGTCAGGACCCATTGATTTCTGCTTTTCGGCATGATTCACTGTCCGAAAAATGGGTGGTGACATGTCTGACCTTTTCTGGCTGAGCGATGCGCAGATGTCGCGTCTGGAGCCTATTTCCCCAAGTCCCACGGCAAGCCTCGTGTTGATGACCGGCGTGTGTTGAGTGGGATTATCTTCATCAACTGCAATGGTTTACGGTGGCGGGATGCGCGCAAGGAGTGCGGGCCGCACGAGACCCTGTACAACCGTCGGAAACGATGGAGTGACAAAGGCATCTTTGCCCAGATGATGGTCGGTCTGGCCACTGAGCACGGCTAAGAGAAGACGATCATGATCGATGCCACCTATCTGAAAGCCCACCGCACAGCGTCCAGTTTGGGCGTCCAAAAGGGGGACGCGGCCGCCTGATTGGCAGAACCTAAGGCGGTATGAATACCAAGTTGCACGCTATCTGTTACAGCAAAGGGCGAACTTTGAACCTCTGTGTTACGGCCGGGCAGGTGAGTGATTACATCAGGGCAAAGGCTCTTTTAAGCAGCCTGCCCAATGTCGACTGCCTGCTCGGAGATCGAGGTTACGACTTAGATTGGCTCAGAGAAGCCCCGAAAAACAAAGGGATACGCGCATGTATCCCTGGTCAGAAGCAATGCAAGGCCACCGTCAGATATGACAAACGCCGCTACAAACGGCGCAATCGGATCGAGATTATGTTCGGCAGGCTCAAGGATTGGCGGCGTGTCGCAACCCGCTATTACAGGTGCCCAAAGGTATTCCTCTCCGCCATCGCGCTCGCCGCCACTGTCACATTCTGGCTATGAAACAACAACGAGTCCTGACCCTAAGGTTTGTTTGCAAGTCCAGCAGTTTTCATGAGAAACTTCATTTTCTCTCCAACCGCCGTCGTCGAAAACTCTTTATTCAAAAGGTTGAACCCATTTACAGCCTTTTTGCGAGCGCTGTCAGGGCTGTCGTAAGCCGCCCTCAGTGCAATTGACGCCGCCTCAATCGAAGGGTCTGCCCAGGATTGCCCCATCGAGTGAATGTAATCGCGGGTCTTTAGGGGAATAAGATCATAGGGAACAGGATACCCAGTGTTCTCATTGATAAAGTCCGTCGTCCCGCCGTAGTCGGTAGCAATCACGGCCTTCCCCGCTGCCAACGCCTCGGCGGCGCCAAAGCCAAAGCCCTCTGAGCGGTGCATGGAAATGAAAGTGTCGCAATTGATAATCAGGTTATCAACTTCTTTTCTGCTAAATGTCTGATCGATAATTTTGATGCGATTATCGTTCGCGGCGACTTCGTTCAGCCACTTTCGCAGGCCTTTATCGTTTTCCCCGCGCGTTTTTATGGTCAATTCAACATCATCTTTGTCGCGGGAGAAAGCTGCCTGAAAGGCAGCAACGGATGCCTGGGGGTTTTTTCTTGCACCAAAAGAATCAAAATCAAAAAACGTAAAAATCCTGAATTTGGTTCTGTTCAGCCGAGTTGGCGGTATCATTGAGGGAACGCGAACAGGAACAGGCAAGAATCGCACTCTGATGCCGGGACGGTCGTCAAATGCCGATGCAATAAACCTGCTGGGTGCCCAGACTTCATCATAGGCTTCAAGATATTGAAAAAGATCCTTGGGGATGCTGGGAAGTTCCCAGAATGGGTAAAGGATATTGGACTGCCCAGTCTGTAGTTCAGTATGATTAGTCGAAATTGCCGGCAGGCCCAGGACAAACAGGTTCCCTCGGCGTCGCGCGGTATCATTGCACTTGGTTGCAAACTCGGGCTCGTTTTCTCGACCCGGGATAGGCAGGTGGCGCATTGATATTGGCAACTGTGCCCTGTCCGCAGCGTAGCTCAGATTCCTCGCAGCCTGACCGAGTCCGATTTCTGACCGAAGATAGCCGGTAATCGTAATACCTTCACGGAGATGCCGTCCAATTGGTGCGTCTGCTCGCCTTGAAGTGTCATTCGCCGTTTTCTGAATCGTCTGTCCAGCTGCTTGGTGCTTGGCTACGAAAGCATGGCGATCATAAAACACCGTTATTGCTGCCTTTCGCGGATGGCGAATGGCCCATTTAATATTTTCCATTCGGAACAGGCTTTGAATCGCTTTTCGTGGATGTCGGCTTGCCCATTTCAGATTGTTGTGGTGCATAATGGTTTCAACTTTTTGGATTAGACATTACGACTGGTTTCGGGCAGTCTCCGACCTCTATTGCAGGATGCCCATAGGGTTTGTTTTCAACAAACTCGCTCCAACGCGAGAGCATCACTTTAATTGCCTTTTCTCTCATTCTGCGTGTCTCAGGTGAATCTTCTTTTCCTCGACTCTCGGATTCTCTGTGAAAAACGCCTTCAAGGGCAACGCACAAAACGCGATATTCCTCAATTTTCGCGCGGAGGCAGAAATCAATGTCGTTATACTCAATGGGAAGATAGACTTCATCGTATCCCCCTAAAGAGTTAAAGACGTCGCGCTTCATAACTTGGACGGCTCCGGTTACGGCCATAAAGCTGCGATCCGCATTTTGTGGGAACCGTGGGTCGCTTTCACTTTTCTCACAGCCTCGAAGTACATGGCGACAGCGAAACTCCGATCCCATGTTCCCCATAACGCCAGTATCAATAACGATTCCCGCGTGCTGGATGCGGCCGCTTGGGTAAAAGAGTCTTGCGCCAACGATACCGACTTCCGGCCTCATTGCATGGTAAACAAGGTTCTCGAACTCTCCGGGGATGGTGAATTCGACATCATTGTTGATTAGCGCGATAAAATCGGATTGGCTTTCCTGGACACCGATATTCACCATTCTAGAATAATTGAACATCGCCCCCGCGTCGATGATCTTTGCGCCAATCCTGCTCTTTAGACCTTTGTAAAGGTCCAGCGTCTCGGCATCCTCACTGTTGTTGTCGACGATGATCAGGTCGAGATCTAGGCCTTGGATGTGATCCAGCATCGCGAGGCAGGATTTCAACAAGTCGGGTCGGTTACGGTTCGGTATTATCAGCGAGACGGTGGGATTTGAACCTGCCGGTCTTTCTACCCGATGCAATCGGGGCAAGGACTGATCTAATTGCTCGTCCTTTGTAAAGTGAATCGCCGGCTCAGAAATATGCGCGTGTTCTGGCTGCGGGTGCAATTTGGCTACCGAACTGATCCAAGAATCCAGATTCGGGAGAACGTATTTAGACCGAACGCGTTCCACAAGTTTCCGGGAACTAAGAAAAGCAGTCCGGTAACTGTCGGTACTGAGGGCAAATTCAGGATCCCATCCCGGAAGAAAAACGCGTTCGGATGTCGTTTGGCTAGAAGCAATGCAATCGTAATCGAATATAGCCAAGTCCGGAAATTGTTCAGTGTAGTTATTGATCGCATCAACGGCCAGTTCAAAACAATTGGAATAGAAAATGGTTCCGGCCGGAGCGAAGAGCAAGTAATCGCCGCGATAAAAACTGTCGTAGTGCTTCGATTTCAGAAAGCTGTTGGCATTTAGGTCCGGGCGTGTGATCAAACCGCGCAACGTCATGAAATCATCCTGGCGGCAATCCCGAGGCAAGTCATTTCCGAAGACAATGACTTCGATATTTCGATAGGTTTGATGCAGCAGGGAATTCAGCGTTTTCTTTAGCGCGGCCTGATTGTTTTCCGCGTGATAGACTACCACAGAGATAAAGTGGTTCCAGTGCGTTGGGGCCATCGCGCAAAATCCTCATCTTTCGTGCCGGGAGACTTTTCTGGTAAAGGCACCTTTAGCTCGTGTAAGGATTTCTTACAAGGCATTGATTTAATGATTCTATTGGTTCGAGATTTCCTTGTTCGGTCTCCTCTTTCCGCGGTCAAAGCCCTTTCCAGATCTTGTGAGAATTTCAATACATTTTGCAGTTGTTTGATCGATTCAGAGTATTTTCACAAAACGAAATCATCAAAGAAATTTTTTTTGGGGGGGGGATGATGAAGGAGAATTGCGTATCCTCCTGGTCTTCGGAAACATAGTATCGGTTCAGCCCTTCCCGATAGGAGACTAATTAACCGGACTACCGCAGAATGTTTTCCCAGTCGGCCTACACTTCCTTTTGCAACATCCGATACGTCGCATCTACAACGACATTCCAGAGCCGGAAACGGGAACAGTCAAGGCTGAGAAGAACCTCCTTATCATGCCCTTCGACATGTTCTTTAAAAAACGCGCCGCTTGTGTTGGGTTGACATGTTCCTGCTAAAACTCGCTGAGAGTCTGGGCACGCAGGTTAATGACTTCTGGGGCAACCCCGACTTAGCGGTGAGTTTTCGCCACATCCGTATTAAGAGGAGCCAGTCCCGGATTTTCGACGAAATTGTGGAACTGAATGTTACCCTCCAGAGCGATGATGGCGACCCCGAGATTTTTGTCCCCTAGTCGGCGATCGCTCAGTTCTGTGATGAACCTTGGATTGGCCTCGATATTGATCCCATGCCAAACCTTGTCATAAAATGCGCGGGTGAGGGCGCCTTCGTCTGGAGAGTTCGCGCCGGTATCGATATAGAAACCGTTTTCAATTTGGCCAAGCGCACCCCACAACAAGACATTTTCGAAATTCTTCGCATAAGAAACAAATTGCATCTGGCTTAACTGCTAGTTGATTTATGGATTGGGGAAAAGTCCAGGTTGCTGATGCGTGCCTTTTTAACGGTAATGAGCTTTAACCGCCAGACAGCTTTGCAGAATAAATGAAACAATGGCTCGAGCCAGTATAATGGCTTTCGCAAATTTCCTTGAATGGGACCGCCCTGATCAAACCTTCAGAGTTTAGGTTCAGGACTCATAGCTAATAGATGACGGTAGCCGCCAGTGCGATGGCTGAGAGGAAGACCTTTGGGCACCTGTCGTATCGGGTTGCCACTCGCCGCCAATCCTTGAGCCTGCCGAACATAATCTCGATCCGATTGCGCCGTTTGTAGCGGCGTTTGTCATATTTGACGGTGGCCTTGCGTTGCTTCCGACCAGAGATACATGCGCGTATCCCTTTGTCTTTCAACGCTTCCCGGAACCAATCGGCGCCGTAACCTCGATCTCCGAGCAGCCAGTCGACATTGGGCAGGCTGCTCAAAAGGGCCTTTGCCCCGATGTAATCACTCACCTGCCCGGCGGTAACAAAGAGGTTCAAGGGTCGCCCTTTGCTGTCACAGATGGCGTGCAACTTGGTATTCATACCGCCTTTGGTTCTGCCAATCAGGCGACCGCGCCCCCCTTTTTGACGCCCAAACTCGACGCTGTGCGATGGGCTTTCAGATAGGTGGCGTCGATCATGATCGTCTTCTCTTCGCCATGCTCAGCGGCCAGACCGACCATCATCTGGGCAAAGATGCCTTTTTCACTCCATCGTTTCCAACGGTTGTAAAGGGTTCTCTGATTGCGGCCTTGTCAAGCGTTGGAAGGTGATGTCCGTTCAGGGTCGTGGTTCTCTCCGAGGTCGCATTGAGCGCCTCATGATGGTATTCGGTGGCGGATCGTCTCCAATGTCTTGTGCGGGGTTTGGCACTTGGCCATCCCATGCTCTACAGCGAGATCGATCAACCTCCGTCCCGTCGGGACTGCGCTTCCCGCTTCAGACGCGGGAACTCAGATCAGGCGGTGGCCTCCTTTGTCCATTGATAGTCAGTTCCATTTTTCCAAAGCGTCAGCATAAGCACTGCGATTTTGCGGGCCGTCGCGACGGCTGCCTTGCAGAAGCCGCGCCGTCCGGCCAGCCGCATCGCCCAGCTTTTTAGCCGCGAGAAACGCTTTACTTGGTGGATCACGGATGACGCCGCTTCGAACAGTAGCCCGCGCATCGCGCCATCGCCGCATTTCGAAACGCGCCCCGACCAATCCATCTCGCCGGACTGATGCCGCTTTGGCGTCAACCCAAGAAAAGCGCCCACATCTGACGTCCGGCTGAACCGATCGGGGTCATCAACCAGGGCTATGAAGCTTAGCGCGTTGACCGGGCCAACACCGGGGATTGTCATTAGGCGGCGTGCGACAGGATGGACCTTGGCCGTTTTTCTCACCGCCTTGTCCAAGTCGTCCACCACTTGGCACAACTTGGAATGGGTCGCGATGAAAGCATCGGCTATGATCCGCAGAGCCGGGTCGGTTTTACCCGCTGCTGCCAATTGATCGCGGAACGCTTGCCTCTGTCGTCCCTGGCCAATGCCGATCATACGGATGCCGAAGGTTTTGAGGACGCCACGAATGTGACCTTCGAGGTCCTTGCGCAACCGGATCAAGCGTTCCCGCGCGCCAACCAAGCTGCGAAGCCGGTCCGCCTCTGCGCTTCGAATGTGAACCGGTGTGAACCAACCGGTGCGCGCAAGCTGTGACAGACCTTCGGCGTCGGCGGCATCTGACTTGTTGAGCCGCGCTGACAAGCTCTTGTGCGCCTTGCGGGCATCAATGCAGGTCGCGGGCAGGCCAAGACTGGCGAGGCCGCGCCGCAACCAGATCGCTAACATTCCGCTTTCGTGCACGATCCGTCGGGGCGTAAGATCACGGTTGCGAAACCAGCCCGCGACGCCATCTGGATCAGCGGGGCAGACGCCACGCGCTACAGTCTTACCGTCCTTGTCTACAACGCAGATCGAAATCTCTTTCGGCGACACATCCAAACCGGCATAGTATTCCATAGGTCGTTCTCCTCACGGTTCATATCCATGAGGCCAACATACCGGATCTCGTTCGCCGCTGGAGAACGACCGCCGCAATCACACCATGTCTTGTGCGGGCCGTATTCCTTCGGCGCATCGCGCCAGCGCAAACCATTGCGGTTAATGAAGACTATCCCGCTCAACACTCGCCGGTCATCGACGCGCGGCTTGCCATGAGACTTTGGGAAGAAGGGCTCAAGACGCGCCATCTGGGCGTCGGTCAGCCAAAATAGATCAGACATGTTCACCGCTCGTTTTTCGAACCGTGAAACACGCAACCCCCCAGAAATCAATGGGTCCTGACCCTAGGCCGCCGGGACGCAATGCAAGGCGCGCGCCAGCCAAAATCTCAAGAACGACATCAAAATACAGAAGCTCAAAAAGGTGAAAACCCGAAGCGATTGCAAGCGTACTATCTGGTATCGCGCGCAGAGCGGTAAGTGCGTCCATTTTCTCGACTTCCAGCGCTTTGTGACGCGCAAAAGCGGGCAGTCTCTCATCTAGATCCGCACCACGTGCCGAAAGACCAGCAACCAGAGTTGACTTTAAGCCATTCCCCGTGCTCGCAACCCTAATCAAGTCCGACAACTTGCTCAGGTTGCAAAACAAGCGGGGTCAGAGAAGGTTAACAAACGCGCAAACGATCAATAATTATGGAACGATCAACTCAAAAATGGGCTTGAAAATCACGGTAGAAGGTATCTGTCGTAGTCCTAATCGTCCATTGCGGTGGTTGCTTCTTCCCAAAACCCGAGTTAAAGCGCTGCTTTTCGTTTTTACGCACCTATATCAATCGTTCTTTCAGTTTGCTTCAATGTGAATCGGCATTATCATCACGATTCAAGCATCCACGTCAGCGTTTTTTCAAACTGATGGCGCGTGAGCCCGCCCACCAGTTTTTCAAGGTGCGACGGGTCGCCGTTCAGTGTCTTGATTTCATCGGCGCGCACAAAAGCGGGATTGACCGCGATCTCGATGGTATGACCTGTAATCGAACTACACATGTCAACGACTTCGCCCAAGGCGATGGCCCGACCCGAACAGATGTTCACGGTTTCACCACTGACCTTTCGGCCATCCAGTAGCGCCGCATAGACTGTCGCAACATCGCGCACATCGGAGAAATCCCGCGCTACATCAAGATTTCCCAGTTCGATCAACGGCGCGCGTTCGCGAAAATGAGATACGACTTTGGGAACCAGAAACTTAGGATCCTGACCAACGCCGGTATAATTGAACGGGCGCGCGATCACGATGGGAAGCTGGTTAAAAAAAAGCCGAGCCATCTGCTCCATCGCCAACTTTGAGACAGCATAATCGTTAGCGGGCGCAGATGCAGTATTTTCAGAGATCGGGCTGACCCGCGCATTGCCGTATACATTCGCGCTTGAGGCAAGTACGACCCCATCCTTACCACATCCGTTGCGCACCAATGCATCCAGCAAGTTACGCGTTCCCAGCAAATTAACGCGATAGAAATCATTTGGGCTGCCATGGCCTACAAATGCAATACCGGCAAGGTGCACAACGGCATCCGGTCTGACTTCATCAACCAACCGCGCTACGGAGGTGGCATCGGTCAGATCCGCCACCCTATCGAAACTGTCCATTTGCTCGGTCGGATTCGAACACCCGCCCCAGATCTGCCACCCCGCCGATGCTAGTGCTGTCGCGACATATCGACCAGTAAAGCCATGGCGACCAGTGATAAGAACCCTGCCATTCGACATCAGAAAGACATTCCCTTGGCATTCCTCGCAAGATCGGCATCCACCATCATCGCGCAAAGCTCCTCGAGCGTGGCCTTCGGTTCCCAGCCCAATTGTGTCTTTGCCTTGGTCGGATCGCCGATCAGCAGGTCGACTTCCGAAGGCCGGTAGAATTTCTTGCTGACACGAACCAGTGTCCGATTGCTCTCGGCATCTATTGCCACTTCGTTCTCATCTTTGCCCTCAAAGCGCAGCTGAATGCCAGCACCTTTGAAAGCCATGCTTACGAAGTCGCGTACTGTCTCGGTGCGGTTGGTGGCCAGAACATAGGTATCCGGAGCATCCGCCTGCAGGATACGCCACATGCCTTCTACGTAATCTTTTGCATAACCCCAGTCGCGTTTGGCGTCGAGGTTGCCCAATTCGAGACAGTCCAACTTGCCATGTTTGATTTTAGCGACGCTGTCCGTGATCTTGCGCGTTACGAACTCAAGGCCACGCAAAGGGCTTTCGTGATTAAACAAGATCCCGGAAGAGCCAAAAATATCATAGCTTTCGCGATAGTTAATGGTCATCCAATGCCCGTAAAGTTTGGCGACACCATAGGGCGAACGCGGCCAGAACGGTGTGGTTTCGCGTTGCGGAATTTCCTGCACTTTTCCGAACATCTCTGAGGTGGACGCTTGATAGAAGCGGATCTTGGGGTTCACGATGCGGATCGCTTCAAGCAGATTCAGTACACCTATTCCCGTGATCTGGGATGTGGTCTGGGGCTGATCGAAAGACACGCCCACGAAACTTTGCGCTGCAAGATTGTAGATCTCGTCAGGCTCCGTGCGCTGGATAAGCCGAATTGCTGATCCCATATCTGTAAGGTCGAACTCTTCCAGGTGAAGGTTTGGATGGTTCTTGATGCCCAGTTCCTCAATACGCCAGAAGTTCGTGGTTACCACACGGCGGAAGGTGCCAACGACTTTGTATCCCTTTTGCAGCAACAATTCGGCGAGATAAGCGCCATCTTGTCCGGTGACGCCTGTAACTAGGGCTGTCTTTGTCATGTTCAATGTTCCTAATGTTTATGCAATTCAGCGATCTGTTCATTGCGAGGATATATTGATGTGCCCTTTCTTGTCCAAAGGCACGTCAAAGCGTGGATTGTATGTTTAAACAGCCAAAATTCAGGCGGATCACTGCCGAGAATACACATCCTCATATCGAATGATATCGTCTTCTCCCAGATAACTCCCGGTTTGGACCTCTATCAAAACCATCGGGACCTTACCTGGATTTTCAAGCCTATGAACCGATCCGAGAGGGATATAAGTTGATTGGTTTTCCGTAAGCAGTTGAACTCTCTCGTCCACAGTCACACGCGCTGTCCCGTGCACGACGATCCAATGCTCTGATCTGTGAAAGTGGCTTTGCAAGCTCAGGGCTGCACCCGGATGTACAACGATGCGTTTGACCTGAAAGCGGTTTCCGGAAGCGATACTTTCGAAGTGCCCCCATGGCCTGTGGTCGCTTGCAAACATCGTGGCTTGTTTTGCGCCACGCTCCTGCAACCTTCCCACCACTTCTTTGACGCGCTGGCTGTCGGACTTCCTGGCGACAAGAACAGCATCAGGCATCGCAATGGCGATCATCTGTTCAAGACCAATCCCGACCAGTTCGAGACCCGGAACCTCACTTCTAAGCAGTGTATCCTTGCAGTCGATCGCTGTCGCATGTTCTGACAGAGCATTGCCCGACGGGTCTTTGCCAACTTCATTGTAAACGGATTCCCAACTACCCAGGTCAGACCAGGATGCAAGGTAGGGCATCACCGCAAGATTTTTCGCCTTCTCCATGATGGCGTAGTCGATTGACGTGTTTTCAATACTGGCCCATGGCTCTGATCCCAAACGCGTAAAGCTCAAATCCGAAGCGGCTGTCTGGACAGCCTCATGAACGCTTGCCAGCGTTTTCGGAGCATGCGCTTGAAAGGCCTCTACCAACACGTCGGGTTTGAACAAGAAGATGCCTGCGTTCCAAAGGAAACGCCCACTTTCCAACATCTTTCCGGCCGCTGCCAGACTTGGCTTCTCGACGAAACGTGCCAAGGCCTGCGGCGTTTCGGCCTCAGCTTTGGCACCCTCAGCCAGTTCAAGATAGCCGTAGCCAGTCTCGGGTCTCGAGGGGCGAATGCCGAATGTCACAAGCATGCCTTCCATGGCGGTCGGGGCCGCGGCAATGACTGCATTCTGGAACTTTTCCTTCTCGGCGATGACATGATCCGAGGGCATAACCAGCATCAGGCAATCCGGGTCGCTGTCCTGCAAGGACAAAGCCGCGGCTAAAACAGATGCGGCAGTGTTGCGAGATTCCGGCTCCACCAGGATCCTGGTCGGCTGGGTTTCAATCGCGGCAAGTTGCTCAACCACCAAAAACCGAAAAGGATCGCCTGTCACTACCATAGGAGGCGCAAACTCTGGCCCTAAACAGATGGTGGCTGCTGATTGAAAGAGGCTCTTTTCATCGATCAGCTTTGAAAACTGCTTTGGATAACCTTTCCGAGACACAGGCCAAAGACGGGTTCCAGCACCGCCACACAAGATCACTGGTACGAATTTTTGGTCAACCATGCTGATTTTCTCATTTTTCAACGATTCTATTTCATTCACGCCGCTATCAAACAGTTTTTGCGTAAAAGATTTACCATGTCGCGAACCATCGCGTAAAACGAATGGTTTTCTGCCAGTTGGCGAAAACCACTTTTTACTATTTCTCGTGCGTCGCGCGGATTCTCATAAATTGATCTGAGAAGTTTCGAGGCGTGATCTATCGCTGGTTTTGCCCATGTTGCATTTTCTGTCAAAACATAATCTTTCGAGCCAACTTCAATGCGCGTCAATTCGACAGGGAAGCCGGTTTTGGCATCATTGAGTCCGGTCGATCCGCCATAACCCGTAGTAACAACCGCCTTGTCGGCGGCAAGCTCTACTTCCTGAGAAGAAAGGGCGCGAAAAATAAGCCGTGAACTCTCGCCCAGTCCAGTTTCGGATAGAAATATACTGTCTAGACTGACGCCCTTTTCAATACACGCAACCCCTCGCAACCAACAGGGTTGCGGGTCTTGTGGGGCGAATTGAATGCGAAAGCACCGCAGGAGTTCGGTCGGATTTTTATTCAAAACATACCCAAGTCGTGTTCATACTTTCAGAGGAAGATCGAGCTGAGGATCTCTTATGAGTTTATAGCGCTTACTCGAACTTGTTTAGAAGCGAAACCCCCATCTCGCTTGCGCAAACGCAAAAATTAGATCTTTAGGCTCAGGATGCATTGATTTTTGCCGCGCCGCGTGATTCACGGCTCCGAAAACGGAGCGGTGACGTGAACGACCTTTATTAGCAAACCGACGAGCAGATGGCAAAGCTCGCGTCCCTCTTTTCCAAGTCGCACGGCGAGCCTCGGGTTGATGACAAACGGGTGCTGATTGGAATTATCTTCATCAACCGCAACGGATTAAGGTGGCGTGATGCACCTGCCGCCTATGGCCCGCAAAAAAAAACGCTCTACAGTCGCTGGGTGCACTCGAGCGAGAAAGGCATTTAAGCACGTATGATGGCTGGTCTGGCCGCTGAGCACGGCGAACAGAAGACCCTGATGATCGACGCGACTTACTTGAAGGCAGATCAAACAGCTACCAGCATGGCCGCCAAAAAAAGGGGCGTGGTCGCCTGATCGGCTGAACCAATGGGCGCATGTACACCAAGCTGCACGCCATCTGCGACGGCCAAGGGCGCCCGCTCGACTTTTTCATTACCGCCGGTCAGGTCAGCCACTACATCGGCGTTCGGGCATTGATCAGCGGCCTGCCAAAAGTTGACTGGCTGATTGGGGATCGCGGCTATAACGCCGACTGGTTCCGAGAACCTTTATAAAACAAAGAGATACGCGCCTGCATCCCCAGCCTTAAACAACAAAATACCCCGGTCAAATACTAAAAGCGCAGGTACAAACGCCGTGACCGGATCGAGATCATATTCAGCAGGCTCAAGGAGTGGAGGCGCGTCGCAACCCGCTATGACCGCTGCCCTAAAGATTTCATCTCCGCAATCGCCCTCGCAGCAACCGTCATATACTGTTTATGAATCCTTATCCCGTAGTGGTTTCGTAATCAAAATGAGTGCGGATTGATTTCAGAAGTATGGTCAGCACGCGCGCGACCTCTCCCGGATTTGCTGCTTCGACATAAGCACGGAACTCTAGCGCATTACTCGATGGCCGCAGGGGCAGCATCGATCAACACAAAGGTATCACCCGCGCGGCCGGGAAGATGAAGATCGGCTGGCGGCGGACATGATTGAACTGTCCAGAGAATTCGATGGTTATGGATACCGCCCCATCGCGGCCCCGCTGAAAGACACAGGCTGGCCGGTAGGTGCCTACCATGCCGAACGGCTGTGGAAGCGGGAGGGGCTGAAAAACCACAAAAACAACCGGAGAAGGGGCGGCTGCGGCTCAATGACGGATCATGCGCCCGCCTCAGACCAGAGCAGCGTGACCACGTGTGGTTTTATGACTTCGTCCACTGCGAAACCGATGACGTGAGAGCATTCCGCACGTTGAACATCCTCGATGAGTTCAGTCGGGAGTGTCTGATGATCCGGGTAAAGCGTAGTAGAACTCGACTGATCTGATCGAAGCTCTGAGCAACCTGTTCATCCTTCGTGGACCACCGGCATATGTGCGAAGCGATTATGGCCCTGAGTTCGTCGCTCAGGCGATTCGGGATTGGATTACAGCCGTTCGCGCCCAAACCGGCTATATCGAGCCACGCAGAGCTTGTGCGAACAGCTATTTCGAGAGCCTAAACGCCAGATTCCGAGACGAATTACTGAACCGGGAAATCTTCTACCCGCTCAGAGAAGCCCAGATCATCATCAAAGAATGGAGGAAACACTACATCAAAAAACGGCCCCACAGTGCTCTGGGCTACCGCCCGCCAGCATTGAAAACCATCGTCCACATGGACCAGAGGCCAGTCATGCATTAACAAGCAAACCGAACCAATCAGATCAGACTAGCCAGTCTTTGTTGTAGACAACGACTTTTCTCATGTATCAAAGAAGGTCTAAATTAGTTCGGTCCAAGGCGTAAACTCTTGCCTCTTTGGCAGTCGGCCTTTGGAGCATTAATACGAGAATAAACATGCCTCTAAAAGATACCCTGCTCTTTTGTTTTCTTTCCGCAGCTTCGAAACTCAGCCCACCGCTTTCACCACGCGTGGCTCGGCGGTTTCGGAACTCAGCGAAAAAAAGAGACCCACGAAAAAAAACCAAACCATATCATAAATTGGACCGACGAGGATTTGAGCCTGCAGGTCGGGCAGAAGCGTTCGTCCCTTTCGATCCACAGGCTAAACCCGGACCTTCGGTCCGGGCAATCGCACATTATTTGCCCCAATTCCATCCATTTAAAGAGAACGACGAATGGTGGGGTAAAGGTTTCACAGAATGGACAAACGTTGGCAAGGCCACTCCGAACTTCCCCGGCCACTACCAACCGCATTGTCCTATACACTTGGGTTACTACGACTTGCGTTTGCCTGAGATCATGGTCGAACAGACCCGGATCGCGAAAGCTTACGGGATTGGCGGTTTTTCATACTATTATTATTGGTTTGGTGGAAAGACGCTGATGGAGGGTCCGTTAGAGCAAATGTTGCGCAACCCTGACGTTGACATGCCCTTCTGCCTGAACTGGGCCAATGAGAACTGGACACGGCGTTGGGACGGGCGCGAGCATGATGTTCTGATTGCACAGAAACACTCTATCGAAGATTCCGTGAATCTTCTGCGTCATATCCGAAAGTACATAGAAGATCCGCGGTATATCCGTATAGACGGAAGGCCCGTGTTCATCGTCTATCGAGCGAACATTATTCCTGACATACAGGAAACGACAAAGGCATGGAGGCAAGAGGCGCAACACTGGGGAGAGTCGGACCTCTATCTCATTGCCGCCCAGACTTTTGACATCAGAAATCCCGAGGAACTTGGTTTTGATGCGGCTATGGAGTTCCCGCCACAACAGGTGAAGCGCACAGATATCACTGATGAGATGGGCGTATTCAACCCTGAGTTTACTGGGGCCGTTCTAGACTATGAGTCGGTGGTAGACGCAGAACTTAAAAAGAGCGAACCAGGCTACAAGGTTTTCAGGTCTTCTACCCTTTCATGGGACAATACAGCTCGCAACCAGGATGCGTCGCGCATAATGGGCAGGTTCTCGATTGAAGCTTACAAACGCTGGACTGCCCATTTGGGAACTCAAGTGCTTTCGCAAGATAAGTACAACGCTGATGAAAAAATCATCTTCATCAACGCATGGAACGAATGGGCCGAAGGAACCCATCTGGAACCGGACCAACGCTATGGATTCGCATATCTCCAAGCTACCTATGATGCGCTGCCAAAAAGCCATGAGTAAGAAGTGTTAAAATTCTATTCTTCGTGAACACCATTCGCTTTGCATAGATAAGGACATAGCTTGGAAATTCAGTTTCAATAGGCTTCAAGCAACACTTTAGTTTATCGCTCAAACACTGGTCACCTAAATTGAATTGTTTTCGGCGTGATCTGAAAGTTGGCCGTTTTTATGGCCGCTGATTTCGCGGCAAGTTCGGTTCTGGACCTTTTCTTTCCAGATCTTTTTGCTCGAAACAACGTAATAGAATAGGGTTCTACCGCAACATTTTTTGCCCTGATTGGTGCGTTCATGTTTGTAGAGATGCAGCAATTCATTCAGATCGGACTGCAACAGTTTGGCGATGTGATGAAGCTCCTCGCGGAACACAACTTGGTGGAGCTCCCGCAACACTGTCTTGTGGAGCATCTAGCAACTGCCGTTCGCCTGAGGTGGTTTCACTTAGATCTTGGTGTGTTCCATGTCCTTGATCGCAAGGTGGAGCTGGAAGTCGTATTTGTCGACCGGGTCATTGAAATCGTTACCCCAGTTGGTGATGATCTTCAGCAACAACAGGTAGTGCTTGATGTGGGACGCAGTAGTCGGTGAACAGATCCGTGGCCTTGATCGATGTCTAGGTGCGGAAGAAATCAACATGCGCCGACTTACCATTGGAGTCCAGCTAAGTCTTTTGATAAACCCGCCCGACGCATATGAGCGTTGCGGCATAGAACTTGCCCTGAAATCCTAGGCAGTCAGGGAGGCTCATTTTCGACTAGCGGCAGGCATTATCATCCAGCTTGTTCTTTTCAAGTGCCTGTACCTGCGCCTCGGTCAAGATCATGCCATCCTCGACAGATTTTGCCTTCAGACGAGCCTTGAAATCGGCCCAATTGAGCCGCAAACGGATTGACCGGACACGCAAAACCCGGAACGGTTCAAAGCGAGACATTGCCCTGGTCCTCAGAGATAATAGGATCAACGCCATAAACAGTTTGCACCGCCCAATATTGGGAAAACCAATTCACCGACCTCTAAAAGGTTCCAATCGAAATCCCGAAGCCTCGACCAGGCTGACGAATATTCGCTCCACAGCGTGGGCCAGGGTACCGTCAGCCAATCCTCGCTCGACGTCAAAATCGTTAATATCCAGCTTCAACAAAGGTTCGATAGCGGCAGGCGCGATCCAAAACATGGTTCCAGCAATGAATTGCCCATCTTTGTATTCAACTCCTATCTGACGAGATATTTTTTTTACGTTTTCTCGATTGTGGTGCATATTAGCTTTGTCGTGCCTATGAATTGAACGGTGCGACGCTAGCATTCCAAGAGTAGGGTCCGCTTCAAACTTTTTTAAGGCAGACTTGTTGATCAGGGCGCTCAAAGTGCTCTTGCGGATATTATCCCCATCGACACGATATACTGATTTCTTGCCGTGCACCTTGCACAGTGCCCGGTAATTTAAATGCGCGATGCGCTGCATCGTTAAAAGGAATGGGCGAACGTCCCGGCCCCGGTTGTCTACGAGTTCTACATGCGCCTCTGGCATGGTTTTACTAACTGTCAGCGCCGTTTCCAGACTTGTGACAGTTACATAAACATCAACCACGCCCGTAGGAAGTTCATCGATGAGTTCCTTCAGTTCCCGCCACGTATCTGCGTAATGCACATGAGCGGAAATGGCATACTTCGCCTCCGTAGTTTCAGGAATCTCAGGGCGCAGGAAAGGTGCCGCGATAGATTCATAGTTGGCCAATACTTTCCGCGTGGCATCCAGATATCCATACCCGTAGCGGTGGTCAGGTTCCAGGTGAGTTCCTTCTGACCATTCATTCCATGCGTTGATGAAAACGATACGTTCATCGTCAGTCAGGTCAGGGTTTTTGGCAGTGTTTTCTAAATTCGCAGATAGCCACTGACTGTATCGCGTCAGACTGAAATCAGTGAATATCGATGCCTTCAAACCCAACCGTGCAGTGTTGTCCCAGGACAACATGGCGGTTCGAAAGGTCTTCTTCGCCGAGGGTTTCTTGCGGACCTCCTTGGACACAGTATCATCGTAGTCATATATATCGCCTTCAAATCCCTCTTCTAGATTGTCGACGAGTTTGGTGACACTCTTTGCGTCAACAGCGTGGGGTGGGAATTGTATGACCGCATCCAGTCCAAGCTCTTCTGGCGCTCCATTACCGACCGTTGGCGCAGAAACGACGTACAAGCCGCCAAGGCCCATCTCTTTTGCCTGTTTCCGCCACATCTGAACGGTTTTCTTGAAGTCGGGGATTGGGTGTGCCCGGCAAACGATGAAGAGGGGTTTCCCGTTAACACGGATGTATCGTGGGTCTTTCATAAAGGGTTCAAGATACTGAAACATCTCATGTGAATTTTCCAGTGAATGGTCCTTATCGATTTGAATTTCCTGATCCAACCCGTCCAAGCGGTTGGTCCAGTTTTTGTTGGCCCAGATCATGCAATACGGCATGTCCACGTTAGGGTTGTTACGCATTGCTTCGAGCGGCTTTGCCATAAGCGGCTTGCCCGCAGACCAGTAGAAATAATATGCGAACCCGGATAAGCCGTAATTGCGCGCCAACCTCGCCTGCTCTTCAATTACCTCAGGAAAGCGTAGATCATAGTATCCCAAATGGATAGGGTAATGTGGCTGATGGTGTCCTGCAAAAAGAGGGTGTGCTTTACCTACATTGGCCCACTCGGTGAAACGTTTGCCCCACGATTTTTCATACTCGGGAAAAGGATGAAATTGTGGGAGATAAAAGGCAATGGCCTTTACAACGGTTTCGAGCGTATCGTGAGGCACGTAGTCGATAAAACCTTCCTGCACCTGTGAGTATTGAACAACGGGCAAGTCTGGTCCTTTTCCGTAGCGACCGAAAGGTGGGATAACCCCTTGCGCCGCACTGGCGCGCCGGTCTTGCAAGACTAGGCTTACATTGGTGTCACCAGCCAGAATACGCTCGACAAACTCGGGTGTTTCAAATTTTTCCGGCCAGATTTTCTTGGGTCGTCCCCGGCGTTCGCGCAAGCTATTTGACAAACGACGATTTAAGCTGGTTTTGCGCCAAAATTTGCTTTGCAACACCTCATTGGCACTACTCGTTGTGCTCAGAAGATGTTCGATGAGTTGGGAAATGATCTTATCACGCTCTGCCAAGGTTCCCTTGAGCTTGCTCAGAGTATCTTCCGGAGCTGAACTCCGTTCTTGCTTGCCTGTTGCATTGAGCAGCTTTTCATTGGGGTCTGTCACGCGGACTTGTGCCTCCTCGACGGAATAGTGTTTCAGCGGAACATCAGGAATCTCAAAGAATGAGTTCGATAGCTCTGGCAGTTCACCGTCAGAGGCAAGAATAAGATGATGACGAGATTTCGAGACACTGTTGTAGATATCGCTGTGGGCTAATACACGAAATGATGCACTTTTTTCGTTCGCAATAAGCGACGAAGTGCTCAAACGTTGGCTATAGTGGCATGTGTTTGGAAAGTAGTGGTCTACTAGTTCTACTAAATCGTCTGCAGGAAGCACTTTATCACGCAGCAGGCTATCATTCAAGAACTTGTCCGAGCGCTCGAGCTGATCAGGACTTGATATAAGCAACAACCCACCGGGCCGAAGAACACGACGAAATTCCTGCATCATAAGGTCGTGCTCTCCCATATATTCAATGGTCGCGAAAGAAGTGACCATATCTACAGAAGAATCTGGCATTGGAATATCCGTGGCGCTGCCAACGTGAAAGATCAGACGAGGATCGCGGTACAGCAACTTCGCATAGTCAACGGCCGACGCACTTATGTCCAGCCCGATAACCGACTTAGCATTTTCGGCAATAGTATAAGTTCCGGAGCCCTCGCCACAGGCAATGTCCAGAACGTCAAATCCGGTTGCTAGACTGCGGGCTATTTGATACCTATGGAGATGTTCTAGATCTTTAGTACTCCGGAATTCTGGAAGATGCTGCCCGCCATCAGTTGGGAGCTTCCTAGGTTGATCCTTACCGTCCTTAGTCATTGGAATTCTGTCCTAGCAATTCTTCGTCGTGAAAGTCGCAAGATTTCAGTAGAATGCGACATACACGGCAGTGCCTGTTGGGTTAACTGCCTGTTGCTACCAGCACTGCGACCCTCAATTAAGGCCTTTGTAGTCTCAATCTCTTCGTCTGACACAAGTGTTATAAGTAGAGTTTCAAGTAGCAAAAAGGTGCGATTCATTTATTGCGCGCATACACCGCGCCCCTTTGGAAGAAAGTGTAGTCGTCGGAAGAATCGTTTGAAGCTTATATTTATTGAGTAGCGAAGACGCGGGAATAACACCGTGTTAGCTTCTGAAGTTATGGTCGTATGCGCATAACCTAGGAACTGTAGGAACTGGAACTGCACATAGACCACCGCCGAGTCCGAAGAAGGTACGTGAAAACAAGACTCTAGGCGAAAGATCAGCAAATCAAATGACGTTTCAACAGAACCGCCAGACCGTGGTGACCTTTTCGGCAGTCGACCGGATCACTGGCCACAAAGAACCCGAATCTTATGCAACTGAGAAGTAACCGCGAAAGAGCCCGCACTATCTAAACGATCTCGGCGGCAGCGTCATCAGTTTCCAGGCTCATCATAACATCACCAAGCATAGTTTCATTTGTTGCGTCCGATGGAAACTGCTCCACTCGCTGGGTCAAAGGTTAAAAAATTGTCAACGCAAAAAAAATTCCGAGTGCCGGATCAGTATCAATCAGCTGTGTAGGCAAAACCAACCTCATACCCCGCTTCAAACGTTTTTTTAGACAAAGATTGCATTTATTTCCAACTCACATCGCCCAGAAAGATGTAACCAGCGCCGTAAATCGTTTTTATAACGCGAGGATTCTTTGGGTCTTCGCCAAGTTTGGTACGAAGCCTGGAAATTCGCACATCCATGGCCCTGTCAAAACTGTCGCCTGCTGCACCGCCCAACGATTCTTGCATTTGCGCTCTGCTGATGAGACGCTTGGGGCTTTCGAGGAATAGCCTCAGAACCTCTCCTTCTGCATGGCTGAAAGGCGTTTCGACACCGGCGCCATCCTCAAGAACGTAGCGGTCAAAATGTGCAATCCAACCGTTGAAAATAGCGGTGTCCGAATGCGACGTCTGACTGCGTGGGTTACGCAATCTGGCCCGGATCCTGGCCACCACTTCTGCCGGATCAAACGGTTTGGTTATGTAATCATCAGCCCCAAGCTCCAACCCAGTCACACGATCCTGAACCTGTGCCCGACCAGATATGATGATCACCGCAGCACCCTGTTCCAAAGCAAGACGATGAACCAGTGCCAACCCATCGGTATCCGGCAGGGAAAGATCCACAAGACAGACATCCGGCGTCACGCGGTTCAGTGCCGCCTCGAACTCTCTCGCGCGAGAGAAACTCTGTGTTCGGAAACCTGCATCCTCCAAGACGTCAGTCAGGATACGTCGTATCTCGGGTTCGTCATCGAGAATAGTCACCAACGGTTGGGTCATCAGGCGGCCTTAGCTTGGATCAGTGCGGACAATTGAGCCTGTGAAAACGGTTTACGCAACACCGGCGCCAGCGCAAGCGCCTGTTGGTACAGCGGATCAGAATTCGGTAGAGAGGTCATAAGGATGCACGGCACTCCAGAGCCTATTTGCCGCAGAAGATCCAGGCCCGAGCCCCCTCCTTCGAGGCGGATGTCGGACAACACCATCGCGATATCCTCTACATTCGAAAGCAGCGTTAGGGCTTCATCCACCGAATTGGCTTCTATGACTGAAAACCCAAGCTCAACCAGCATGTCCCGGAACTGACCTCGCAACTCGTCGCTGTCTTCCACCAACAAAACAAGGCCATCCTGAGAGGGTGGAGCAGAGCGATACGGCAATCGCAACACGACCGATGCGCCGGATGGAGTATTCCTTATGTTCAGATCACCACCAGCAAGTTTCACCGTGTCATAAACCATGGGCAAGCCCAGGCCGGACCCATCATTGCCTTTGGTTGTAAAAAAAGGGTTCAACGCCTTCTCCAGCGCCTCGGGTGAAAACCCTGGACCGGTGTCCGACACCGTGATTTCGACCCATATCTTGCCAATCGCATGTGCGCTGATAGTTATCTGACCTGTGCTTCCGCATGCATCTCGCGCATTCAGGACAAGGTTCAGCAACGCATCCTGCACCATCCCCGGATCCAACATTAATGTCTGATCGGGAAGAGTGTTCACAACAGAAAGCCCCATGCCACGCGGCAGGGATGGGGTGGCCAGAATACGCAGATCTTCCAACAAACCGCGCATGTCTGTGGCCTGCGGCTGGGGCGTACGGTTGCCTGTCATATCTGCGATGCGATTCAGCAACTGCCCACCCCGCCGTGCAGTTTGTTGAGTGGCTGCAACCAGTTCTTGCGCTTCATCCGGCAGGTCCATTTTGTCCAATCTGGACTGCATCCCAAGGATAATCGTTAGCAAGTTGGAAAAGTCATGCGCCAGGCCGCTGGTCATCTGGGCCGCCATCGCCCGGCGACGAGTCTGCTGCAAGGCGACCCGTGCCTGCGTTTCTTCGGTAATGTCCACGGACATCACGTAGACACCCCCTGCCCCATCCGGCGTGAATGAAACACGGATGCGACGAGCATCCTGATCTTCGGTGAACTCAAAAACCGAAGCCTCGCCATCATAAGCCTTTTGCAAATGGCTCTCCACGCGCCCAAAAGCGACTGCACCCAGCGCCTCAGAGATATGCAGACCCAGAATATCGGACGGACGCCCCGGCATGACCGCACTCAGACGTCGGTTGGAGTAGTCATAAAGCCCGTCACTGTCCAAATGCGCGATATGCGCAGGCATCATTTCGGTCACAAGGCGCGTGCGGGCTTCAATTTCGGTCAGTTCCCTTTTCGCTTCTTCCAAGGCCGCGATCGTGGCTGCAAGCTTGCGGTTAGTCGCTGATAGTTCCTCGGCGTGTCCGAGCAACTGTTCCGACAGTTCCTCTGATCGCGCCCGCAACAGGTTCTCGGCCCGCCTCGTGCCTGTTATGTCAGTATAGACCGCGACCCATCCTCCTTGAGGCAACGGAGCGCCCTCGATTGAGACAACCTGACCGTTGGGCCGCACCCGCTCCATGTAATGCGGTTCAAACGCCAGGGCCTGCTTGACCCGCAGATTGACCATGTCCTCGACACTCTCTTCATGGCCATATTCTCCACGGCTGGCGAGGAAATGGATTGTATCCCGAAATAGTGCCCCCCGCTGAACCAACTCATCCGGCAAATCGAACATTTCCTGAAATGGGCGGTTGCTGAGGACCAGTTGCAGCTTGCTGTCATAAATTGAAAGCGCCTGACCGATTAGGTTCAACCCCGCCGTGGTCATCGCTTTGATGCGCTTTTCCGATATGTCCAACTTTGTTTTTTCCACAACCCCTGCGTAGCACCTGATTACAGGTACGGATAGTGAGTTTCATTCTTGGGGTAATCCAAAGTTAAGATTCACCATGCAGTGGCATATTGTTAGCGGCACGATATGCCTCGACATAACCTCTGGCGACGGACCGTACCGCGCGACCGATCTGAGCGTAGGCTTCGTCCGGCAGGTTGGCAAAGGACACGCGCGCAGACCAACCCGGCGCATCGAATCCGCTGCCGTTCAACAAAACAATTCCGTGGTCCTCGGCCAGTTTGAACGCAATGTCCAGCGGGTGCACGTTTTTCTTGATCCATGCAACAACGTCATCGCCGACATATTTGCGCAACCAATATTCGAAATCGATAATCCCGTAGTAGGCATCGTAGTTTTCGCCCGCGTCAACCTGGATCCCCATTGCTTCAGTCAACAGCTTGAACCGTCGATGTACAAGCTCCATGCAAGCGGTTTGATAGTCTTTCTTGGTGTCTACCAGTTCAACAAGCGAAAACAGGGTCATCATGACCTGTTGCGGCAAGGAAAGACCAGCGGTGTGGTTCAGGGCGACGTCCCGGCTGTCTGCAACCAGACGATCAATGAACCGAATATCACGCGGTGTCAGGCTGAGCGTACCATAGCGTTTGTCCAGCGCCTGTTTGATCTGTTCACTGTGCTCAGTCAGTTTAAGGTCAAAGATGTTGTCCTGCGCCACTGCAATGACACCCAAGCGCCAGCCGGTGCAGCCGAAATATTTCGAATACGAATACACGCCGATCGTGTTGCGCGGCATGTACCCCATGACCGATGTGAAATCATGCACGAAGGTTCCATAGACATCATCCGTCAAGACGATAAGGTCTGGACGGTGATTCTCGACCACGTCTGCCAGCTTCTCCAAAGATGCCTTGTTCAAGGCAACGGATGATGGATTGCCTGGATTGACCAGAAAGAACGCTTTGACCTTGGGGTCTTTTAGTGTCTCGACCGCTGCATCGGTCAGCTGGAACGCGTCTTCTTCGTCCGTTTCCACATGAACGGATTCGAGGCTGTAATCCTCAAGTTCAGGCATCTCGAGATACGGCGTGAAGATCGGAGTACACAACGCAATCGTGTCACCCGGGCTCAGCACTCGATTGGCCTTGAGCGACTTGAAGATGTAACACATCGCCGCCGTGCCGCCCTCGACTGCAAACAGATCAAATCGCGCACCCGGCTGTCGACCAGAACACATGGCCCACATCAAGTATTCGTGCGCTATGATCTGATTGTGATGCAGAATACGGTCCGGCACCGGGTAATTGTCGCCAATAATCGAGTCCGTCAGTTCGTGAACAAACGCATCTGCATTGAAATCAAACGCAAAAATGGCGTGTTTGACAACGGTAAGCAAAGTGTCCGTGCCGGGCATGTCCGCATTGACCTCAGCCCATTTCAGAAGCCTGTGATGGCATCCTTTAATGGCTGGCATGCCACCCAGACCCGCCGGATGATCCATGACGCGTTTGGCTTCGGTGACGGCAAACTGACCGAGTGCAAAGAACGCTTCACGCGGACGGGTTGCGATCCAGTTGGGATTCCCTCGTCCCGCATTCAGAAACGCGCTGTTGGATTTTCTGGCCTCATCCGAGGCTAGTTTGATCAGCTCATCTTTGATCTGAAAAGGGCTGAGCGCTTCGTAATCGTGCAGTTTCAAACGGTCCATAACACATACCTTTCCAAATCAACTAAGGATCAAAACAACGACCATGCCAAAGATCGTCAACAATGTGTTCCCGATCGCATAGGGCATCCCGTATCCCAGCGCGGGTATTCGACTTTGTGCGGCCTCCTGGATCATCCCAAGCGCAGCGGTTGTTGTTCGCGCGCCAGCGCAGGCTCCAAACAGGATGGCCGGGTGGAACTTGAACACATAGTGGCCAACGTAAACCGAGAAGATCATCGGCAGAGAGGTGGCGACTATTCCCCAAAGCAGCAGCGCAACACCGGCCTGTTGCAGGCCAGCCACAAAACCGGGACCGGCGCTTATGCCAATCACAGCTATGAAAACGTTTAGGCCAAGGGTGTTCATCAACCACAAAGACGGGCCGGGAATACGCCCGAATGTCGGATGCACAGTCCGCAACCAGCCCAGTAATAAGCCGGCCAAAAGGGCCCCGCCTGTTGTGGATAAGCTAATCGGGAAACCACCCATGGTAATTGCCAGTGTTCCGACCAGACCACCAATGAATATTCCCCAGCCGACAAAAGCCAAGTCTGTTGTCTCGACCGGGCGGTCGGCATACCCAACCCGGGCAATGGCGGCCTCTACATGACGCTTTGATCCAAGAACCGTCAAGATATCGCCGCGATGCACAACAGTTCCCGGCAGAAGTGGCAGTTCGACCATGTTTCGTATTAGTTTCGAGACATAGACACCGCGCGCCAGCGAAAGCTTGCTTAGTTCTTCCAGAGTTTTCCCGTGAACCTCTTTGCTGGTGATCAGCACATCCAGCTTCTCGGTCGGCGTGTTCAGCAATGCAGGGGCATCAGCCTCTTTCAGGTGCCCTTCCAAAAGGCCAACCAATTCCGCGCGTCGCCCAGAGAACATGACGAGGTCGCCCGCCTGAAGTACCGTGCTGTCTTCAACCTCGATTACAGCGTCACCGCGCTTGATCCGTTCGGCATAAATACGCACGCCGGGCATCAAATCCTTCACCGGCTGGCCCAGCAAATCGCTGTCATCGGGGATTTCGAACGCCCGAGCTTCGATCATGCGATAGGCCGAAACGATACCTTCGCCAGTCTCAACAGAAGCGCTACCACCAAGCTTGGCCTCATATTCTTTGCAAGCGGCAACCAGATTCACACCGATCAGACGTGGCCCGATTTTGGCCAGAATGATGGCCGACCCGATCGTGCCGTAAATATATGTGACTGCGTAGGCAATCGGTATCTGATTGGCGTATTTCTGCGCCTGTTCTGGCGATAGACCCAGTTGACTGATCTGGTCGGTCGCCAGACCAATTGCGGCAGAAATGGTCTGTGATCCTGCATACAAGCCAGCCGCGAAGCCCAGTTCCAGTCCTGCGACTTTGGCAGATAAGACTGGCACAATCAGGCACAAAGCCAAAACACTGAGTGCGAACAACACCTCACGTGCGCCGTCTGCCTTGAGACCGCGGATAAACTGCGGGCCGACACCGTATCCAACTGCAAAGATGAACATGATGAAAAAGGTCGATTTGACCGCCGAGTCGATTTGAATGTGCGTTTGCCCGATGATCACAGCCGCAAGCAAAGTTGCCGTGACGGTCCCGAGGCTGAAACCAAAAAATTTCTTGGGACCGATCCAGAACCCTATCCCTATCGACAGAAAAACCGCCAGTTCGGGATAGCTGCGCAGCGCATTCACAAACCAATCTCCCATCCCTGTCCTCCCCGGAACCCCTTGTGTGCACAAAGGTGTGTTTGGAACTTTGAAATCGCTGACAAGCCGATCTGGACAAATAATTCAGAACCGAAAAACCAAAGCACAATTACCGCTGGCCGTCAGAGCGTAAAACGATGCGTATTTCACAAGGACTATATCATAAGATATTAATTTGTATACAATTTTTCAGGGAAAGTTCTAAGCCACACACGGGGCGATCAGTATCGAGAACGGTTTTTTGCACCTTCAGATGTAATCGAATGCAGCGAAAGTGTATGGTCCATGTTCTTCATCCGGTGCCGCAGCATCTGACGGCTTAATCGGGCCAAATCCGGCGCCAGTTCAGGCTTGTCCGCCACATTCTCAAATTCGCCTTTGCCGTGATGGTCAAACAGGATCGGCGGCAGGTCGGCGGCAAACTCGATCAGAGTAAATCGCTCGTCTCGCAGAATTCCCAGGCACGAGTCGCTGTTGCCCGTTCCCAGTTGCTGTTGCCACAGTGTCGGGTTTTCAGGTTCCGAGAAATCCAGCTCGCTGAACGAATAGCTGCGCCAGTCCTCTGGAACTTCACCCCGCAACAGCGGCATCAAGGATCGACCATCCATCGCGTTCGGAGCCGGATGCCCAATCCAGTCCAGGATCGTTGGCGCGACATCGACCGATTCAGTTGGAACACTGACTCGCGCACCCGCCTGATCATTGTTCCCGGGCAAACGGATCATCAAAGGGGTATGATAGGCTGCGTCATAGACGGTCATCTTACCCCAGCTGTGGCGATCCCCCAGCATTTCGCCATGATCAGCTGTGATCACAAGCATCGTGTCGTCATATTGCCCGCTGTCCTTGAGGAATTTCACCACACGACCGATATGGTGATCGACCTCTGTTGCCAGACCAAGATAGACAGCGCGCAGAGTGCGAATGTTTTCGTCCGTCGGCTCGACTTCATCAAAGCCGTGCACAAAGTCTTTGGCTGTATAGGAATTCTGCGTTGGCCCAAAAAACGGGTGCAGGTCCTTCTCGGCTTCCGTACTGTGCAACCGTTGTGGCAGAGGGATTTCTGCCGGATTGTACATGTCGTTGTACGGCGCGGGTGCGACCAGAGGTGGATGTGGGCGGATATAGGTCAAATGAGCAAACCAACCCTCGCCACAATGAGGCGCGATGCCTTCAAGAAACGCATCCGTCAGAAACGCCGTATCACTGTCTTCGGCCCGATAAGGCGCCGGGTCGTTCAATTTGGGGGGCTGGCCGTCTTTCGAGGTCGGCTTGTAAACATCCCAGTACTGATCGAACTTATATCCATTTTTCATCAGATGTGCTTGCCAGGGATATGACTCTTCAAGGCGCATTTCGACCACCTCAAAAAACCCGGTCATGGACTGCTCATATGATTTGAGAACCGGATCATTGGCGTCATGGACACGCGGATCGGCAGATGTGTCCGTATAGCCAAACAGCATCGGCAAATATCCCGCTTTGCGCATTTCCGTGGCGATATTGGGGGTATCGTGACGCAGCGGCGTTCCATTTCGCACCGACCGGTGGTTCATCGCGTATTGCCCGGTCAAAAGCGAAGCGCGCGATGGGCCACAAGGGTTGGTGACAGAGTAATGCCGCGTAAAGGTCACCGCCTCTTGCATGAACGCCCGCAAATTCGGAAGGTCCACATAATCCGCCAAAGCACCGCTCAGGCAATCAGCCCGAAGTTGATCAATGATGATGAACAAGACGTTTTTAGCCTGAGACATCCGAACACTCCGACTCCAACCTAGATTCCCACGCGGACTGTGTCTCGCTTCCTGGGCTCAAGCAACTGATTAAATCGGCAGCCAACGCTTTCTTGCACGTTCGAGCCCGGAAATCCGGCCGTAACAAACAGTGCCAGGCGTGACACAAGGGCCATCCTGTCCCGCAAAAACCCAACCTTTCAGAACAAAGGCTTGCAGGCTCAGAGCGTATTATTTCACATGGCTTTATGACGAAGCCAATGATCTCATCCGAGCGCGACACCGACGGCACTCACGTCCGTATTTCGGGTGAATTGCTCACGCAATCCTTGGCATCAGTGGAAAATGATTTTGCAACCATACAACCCTCGGCTGACAAAGTCGTTTTTGATTTGTCCCAGGTTCAGGCCCTCGACACCGGTGGTGCCTGGCTGATCGCGGACCTTGGTCGGCGTTTCACCTCGAACGGCGCGGCGGTGGAAATTCTGGGCGCAAAGCCTGCACATGCGAAGCTTATCGATACAGTAAGCCAATCTATCCCAGACAAACCTGGCAAACTCGAAGACCCCCGTAGTTTTATGGATTGGGTAGCGGATGTGGGTCGCGGCATGTTCGGGGCTTGGAAGGACACACTTTCAATCCTCGAATTTCTGGGACTTACACTGCACCGGCTGTTCCGCACCATGGTCATGCCATGGCGACTGCGGAAGGCGGCCCTCGTCACGCATATGGAGGAAACCGGCGTAAAAGCCCTTCCCATCGTGGCACTGATGGGGTTTCTGATCGGTGTTGTTTTAGCGTTTCAAGGCGCAACGCAGCTCAAGCAGTTTGGTGCAGAGATATTTGTGGTGGAGTTGATCTCAATCTCGATCTTACGAGAGCTTGGGATTTTGTTGACCGCGATTATTGTTGCAGGTCGCTCCGGCTCGGCGTTCACTGCATCGATCGGTTCGATGAAAGTGCAAGAAGAGATTGATGCCATGCGAACCTTGGGGCTGGACCCGATTGAAGTGCTGGTAATTCCCCGTGTCCTCGCCCTTTTGATCATGTTGCCCATTCTGGGCTTTATCGCGGACATAGCGGGTTTGTTCGGTGGCGCCTTGATGAGCTGGATTGATCTGGGTGTAAGCCCCGGCATGTTTCTGACGCGATTGAAGGAGAATACGGATGTTTGGCAACTGGCCGTTGGTCTGATCAAAGCGCCCTTTTTTGCGTTGGTTATCGGTGTAATCTCCTGCTGGCAGGCCATGCAGGTCAGAGGATCTGCACAAAGTGTGGGTCAGCGTACAACCGCTTCGGTTGTGCAATCCATCTTCATGGTCATTGTAATTGACGCCCTGTTTTCGATTTTCTTCTCAGAGGTCGGAATCTGACATGAACAGCAGCATACAACAGGCAACGAATTCAACGGCGTCACAACGTGACGCTGTGATCCGTGTGCGCGGCCTCAGAAACCAGTTCGGATCGCAGGTGGTGCATGATAATCTGGACCTCGATGTCTGGCGCGGCGAAGTTCTGGGAATTGTCGGCGGGTCCGGCACTGGTAAATCGGTATTGCTCAGAACAATTGTAGGGCTGAACAAGCCGGCGGCGGGCAGTATCGAAGTTCTTGGTGTCGATGTCTTGAACGGCCCCGAGGAAGATCGACGCAGCATCGAACGCCATTGGGGCGTGGCATTCCAGGACGGTGCTCTGTTTTCGTCTTTGACCGTCCTGCAAAACGTAATGGCCCCGCTGCGCGAGCACACGGGTCTGAGCGAAAAGCTGATGGAGTCGCTGGGCGCGCTGAAGATCAGCCTGGTTGGGTTGCCTCAGCTAAGCTGCGGCAAGTTTCCGTCCGAGCTTTCCGGCGGTATGCGCAAGCGTGCTGCGCTGGCCCGGGCATTGGCCTTGGACCCCGAAATCGTGTTTCTGGATGAACCGACCGCCGGATTGGACCCCATCGGAGCGGCGGCTTATGATGAGTTGATTGGCGAATTGCAGCGGGCCCTTGGGTTGACGGTGTTCATGGTCACTCATGATCTGGACAGCCTTTATGCCATCTGCGACCGGATTGCCGTACTTGCAGAACAGCGCGTACTGGTCGAAGGTCCGATAGAAGACATGACCAAGGTCGATCATCCTTGGGTGCAGGAATACTTCACAGGCCCCCGCGCCCGCGCAGCACAACAAAAGGGCCAGGACAGGTAGAGGCAATGGAAACCCGAGCGAATTATATCCTGATCGGCGCGTTTACCCTTGCAGGGCTTCTGGGCGCATTCGGTTTTTTCCTGTGGCTTGCGAAATTTGAGATCTCGCGCCAATACGCTTATTACGACGTCTTATTCGACAATGTCTCAGGGCTTTCCGCTGCGGGAGGTGTGAGCTTCAACGGCCTTCCCGTTGGCCAGGTTATTTCGTTGAATTTGGATGAAGACGACCCCTCGAAAGTCAGAGTTCGCATCGAAGTGGACGCAGATATTCCAATCACCGAGGAAACGATTGCCCAGTTGCAGTCCCTTGGTGTGACTGGGGTTGGCTATGTCGAGTTGACCGGTGGGTCGGCGAGCGCACAACGACTGGCACAAAACAGCGTGATCAAAAGCAAACGCAGCACAATCCAGTCCCTGTTCGAAGGCGCGCCCAAAGTCTTGGATGAGGCTGTCACGCTTTTGGAAAGCCTCAACAAGGTCGTTGACGACAAGAACAGGGAAGCCGTGAGCGGTATACTGGACAATCTTGCGTCGGCTACAGGACGGTTGGACAACACTTTGACAAGCTTTGAGTCTGTCGCCAGCGATATTGGTAATGCCGCCAAGGACATTGGCGAATTCTCTAAGCGTCTGGATCCATTGATCGAAACAGCTAAGACAACGCTTGAGACAGGAACGGGTACGCTGGACTCGGTCAAAACCGCATCAGAATCCGCCAAGGCCGCGTTGGACGAAGCAAAAACAACGATCCAAACGGCGGACCAGATCCTGCAAGAGGACATTCGACCTTTCATTGAACGCGGCGCGCAACTGGCTGAACGTTTGACGTTGTTATCGGACGAAGGCAGCGTCACCCTGGAGATTGTCAACGAAACCGTTCTGAACGCCAATACGACATTGGGGTCGATTACGTCGGCGATGGACACGGCGAAGGGGGCGCTGTCTTCGGCAGAGACGGCGTTCAACTCAGCCAATCGGGTGATGGAAGAAGAAGTCGCGCCTGTGGCTGCTGACATCCGCAAAGCGGCTAATCAAGTGACCGAGACGGTCTCGAACGTGACCGAAAAGATCGATCAAATCTCGGACGACGTTCTAAGCGCATCGAATTCTGCGTCTGAACTGCTGGGCACCATCGACGGCATCGTTCAGAACAATCGTCGCCAAGTTTCGGATTTCCTGCGCGTCGGCCTTCCGCAATTTATCCGCTTCATCGAAGAATCCCAACGACTTGTTATCAGTCTCGACCGACTGGTGGATAAGATTGAACGGGATCCCGCGCGATTCCTGTTGGGCACTCAAGCATCGGAGTTCCGCCAATGATCAAGCCTGTTCTCGCATTGCTGGCATTTGCCCTGATCGGCGGCTGCGCTGGCCTGGGTACGTTGCAACAGGCGGCCAAGCCCAACGACCTTTATTTATTGACGCCCAAAAGCACGTTTTCGTCCGCACTGCCCCGAATTCAAAAGCAGATCGTTGTCGAGGAACCAACAGCAACTGCGGCAGTGAACACAGATCAGATCGCTATTCAGCCGACGCCCTTGCAGGTGCAGTACCTCCCGCGCGCGCGTTGGGTAGATCGTGCTCCTTTGATCGTTCAAACGCTGTTGGTGGAAAGCTACGAGAATTCGGGAAAAGTTGCGGCGGTTGGTCGATCTACCGTTGGCCTGCGCGCAGACTATGTGATTGCACCTGACCTGCGCGAATTTCAGGGCATTGTGGTCCAAGAAACAGAGACCAGTAAATCGGTCCGCATTGAAGTGCGTATGAATATTAAGGTCATTGACGAGTACGAAGACAAGATTATTGCATCCAGCTCGTTCCAGGAAAATGTCGTGGCCGCTAGTGAACAAACACCTGATCTGATCGAAGCCTTTGACAAGGCCTTGGGCCGCGCGATGCGAGATGCGGTCGAATGGAGCATTCGCAGGATCAACACACATGTGGTGAATAACCCGAGGTCAATCCCTAACTGATCTGTGACTGTCACTTCACTTGAAATCGTGGGGAAACCTTGTTCCCGATCTGGTACAGTCGGGGAAAAGGTATTTATTGAAGCTTCCGTGGATCAATGCACGTGGACAGCCGTCTGGGTTCCCGGCTTTGGCGCACGACAGAAAAACAATAGCGGAATTGTCGCCAGGGCCAGCAGGCCAAGATTGTTGAAAACGGTCAGGTAAGAGATCAGTTCTGCCTGCTTCGCGATTTCCTGACCCAGGATCGCAGCGCCCTGTGGACTGTCAGGTGTCAAGCCAAGCGGGTTCAGGTAAGCTTGCGCCGCAGGGTTATAGGGCGTCACATTCTGGCTTAGGACAGCTGTGTTGGTCTGAAGTCCACGTACGATCCATGTGCCGACCAGAGAGATGCCAACCGATGAGCCCAACTGGCGAGTGACGTTGAACAGGCCAGAGGCTTCGTCTTGCCGGTTTTGGCTGATGCTTTCGAACGCGAGAATAGACATAGGCACAAAGACCAAACCCATCCCTAACCCACTGATGGCTCCGGGCCACGCCAGCTCCCAAAACCCGGCATTGAGGTTGATGGCACCCATCATGAAGTTCCCAATCGCAGTCAGCAACAATCCGGCGCCCGCCAATAAGCGTGGATCGAAACGATGAACCAGTACGGCGCCGGTCAGAACCATCGACAATCCTGCTGTCAAACCGCGCGGAATAAAAAGGTGGCCTGAAGCGATAACGGGGAAATCCAGAAGGTTTTGTACGAGCGTTGGCAGGACTGCAATACCACCAAACAATGAGACCGCAAATCCGGCGATGATCAGATTGCACAGGGCAAAATTGCGGTCCGCAAACAAACGCAGATCCACGACCGCGTTACGCGCGGTCAATGCGTGAACAATAAATCCGATCGCGCCCAGTACCGACGCGACCACAGCCGCTTGAATGACACGAGACGACATCCAATCCATGGTTTCGCCCTGATCCAGGACAAATTGCAGACACCCGATTCCAAGTGCCAACAAGGCCAGACCCTTCCAGTCGATCTGTACATCCTCGGTCTTGTCTTCGGGCAATTCCCCGGCCAGCAACAGAAGGGCAAGGGCGGCCACAGGCAAGTTGACGAAAAACACCATCCGCCACGAGAAATACTCGGTCAGGATCGCACCAACCGTCGGCCCAAGAACGGGTGCCACTACGACCCCCAAGCCGAAAACCGCCATCGCCTTCCCACGCTCTTCTCTGGGGAAGGCGTCGAACAGGATCGATTGCGATAATGGGATCAGGAAAGCTCCAAACATGCCTTGGGCCAGCCGAAAGGCAACAATGACTTCGAGGCTCCAGGACAGGCCACACATCATCGACATAACTGCAAAGCCAGTCACTGCTGTCAGGATCAACCGTCGCCGCCCAACACGGCGGGCCACAAAGCCGGTCAGTGGCATTATGACCACCGCCGATACGATATAGCTGGTCAGAATCCATGTCGCTTGGTCGGTTGTCGCCCCAAACGCGGCCTGAATATGCGGCAAGGCAACGTTGACAATCGTGCTGTCCAGCACTTCCAATATGGCGCTGAGAACAACAGCAACCACGATCACCCGGTTGACAGGGCCGGACGCCGCCGAAGTCATTTTCCGTCCGCCGGGCCCGTTGTGTCCACGACAACTTTGCTGCTGCCGCCGACCCGCAAGGGGGCATCGGTTGGGTCAAGTGCGATCCGAACCGGAAAACGCCGTGTGACCTTGACCCAGTTTCCACTGGCATTCTCGGACGGCAGCAACGAGAATGTGTCCCCTGAACCGCGTCCGATTGAGGCCACCTTGCCGGTAAGCTTCACCCCCGGCAGCATGTCGACCTGAACTGTCACAGGCTGCCCGGGCCGGATACGAGGCAACGACGTTTCCTTGAAATTGGCGTCTACCCACCAATCCGAGGACTCAACAATCGAGAATTGAGGCGCGTTGGCAGAGACCGAAGATCCGGGGCGCAACGTCAGATTGGCGATCCAGCCATCTGCGACCGCATAGACCTTGGTCCAAGCCAGGTTTGTTTCGGCGATCTCAAGCTGCGCCTGAGATGACAAGATGTCGTCCTGTTTTGCTTCCAACCCGCTTTGCAGCGCCAACAAGCTGGATTGGCTGGTCGTCAGCCGTGCCGAGGCCTGCGCGAATTCTGATGTCGTCTGGTCCAATGAGGCCTGCGCGACATCACCTGCAGCAAACAGGGCTTTCGCGCGCTCTAGGCTCTTATTTGCAGTGTCATAAGCAGATTGGGCGCTTTGAACGGACGCTTCAGCGGCCGTAATTTGTGTCGAGTACGACTTGGCCTGTTGAATGGCACTGTCCAGATCAGCTTTGGCCGCGTCGACGGAGGCTTTGAACTGAGTGTCGTCAATAGTGAACAGGAGATCGCCATTCTTAACCGATTGGTTATCGGAAATCTGGACTTCCGCCACTTGCCCGGTCACCTGGGCTGCCACATAAATGATGTTGGCGCCGATATAAGCATCCTGGGTGGATGGGTACCGTTCCTCGTGCCGCCAAAACAACAGCAAACCCACACCGATTACGGTCAACATAACAGCAATGGCTATGGTTTTGAGAGGTCTCATGCCGTTTACCTTTGTTGTGCGCTGCCTATTACATCACATGCATATGCATTCGGATCGCCAGGTTGCCCAACACCCAAACCGTACCCAGAATCATAATCAACAAAACCATCGTGGAAAACAGCACAAGGTGCAGATCTTCCCGGCTGCTGCGACGACGGTCGATATGCAGGAAATAAACTAGCTGCAAAACAAGCTGTGCCAGACCAAGCAATCCAATTGTCAGATACACGCCAGTGGTTTCGATACCGAATAGATGCGCCACGCCAAACATGGCCAGTGTAAGCAACAGCGACCCGCCATATCCGATCACATAACGTCGCCGCTCACGACGGTGTATTTCAGAGCGCTTATCCATAGGTCAGACCTCCGAAATAAACGATGGTGATTATTCCGATCCAGATCAGGTCAAGGAAGTGCCAGAACAACGCCAGACGCACCACGCGTGAGATAATCAGGTCTGTCATTCCTTTCGCGCGCAATTGAATGCCCAGAACGATCAGCCACAGACATCCCGCCGCAACGTGCAAACCATGCAGCGGGACCAGACCGAAGAATGCCGATAGGAAGCCGCTGCGTTGTGGAACACCGCCTTTTTCCGCCATCGCCATGAAGTCACGCAGTTCAAGAAACAGAAAGCTGAGTCCCAACAAAAGCGTAACCCCGAACCAAAGAATGATGCGCTCGCGCGGCAAGTTGTACTTTAAGGCCAGCATGGCAAGACCGACAGTCAGGCTGCTGGTCAACAGGATCAGGGTTTGAGCAAAGACACTTTTCAGATCGAACAGTTCGTGCGGACCGGGTCCACCCGCCTGCGCATCAATCATTGTGATGTAGATTGCAAACATCAGGCCGAAATAGACCAGATCGCTCATCAGGAAGACCCAGAAACCAAAGGTGACAACTTCTGTCGCCTTGTCGGCACTCGCGTGGCGTTCCCCAAGGTTGATGCCCGGATAACTATGCGTTGGTGTGCGTTTCATGTGACTGCCACCAGATCTGGGCGGGCGAGGCCGCGGTTTTCTGGGGAGGTTTCGTAGTCACGATCCACAGCCTTTTCACTGTGAACTAGGGACAACCAGGCTTCATGATCTCTGCGCACTTCTTCAGCAGCGATGGTGAATTCGGTACTGTCGTCAAAGGTCCAGATGATCACGGCCAGGATCATCAGCACAGTCATCAGGGCCGCCAACCACCAGATCCACCACACCAAAGCAAACATCCAGACTCCGCTGAAAACACAGAGGATAAAGCCGATACCGGTATTGCGCGGCAATTCGATATCTTCATATGCGTCCGGCGTTGGATACGCGATGCCTCGTTCTTTGGCGGCAGCGAAGTCATCACGATCCTTTACCTGTGGGATGATTGCAAAATTGTACGGCGGCGGTGGCGATGGAATCGACCACTCCAATGTACGGCCATCCCATGGATCCCCCACCGGGACACGGGTCTTTTCGCGATCCCGGACACTGACCCACAATTGGATGAGAACCGAAAACAAGGCGCACGTAATCACCAGCGCCCCAACGATGGCGACGATCATGAAAGGGTGGAAGGACGGATCGTCATAGCTGAATGAGCGGCGCGGCATTCCCATCAGCCCGACGAAATAGAGCGGCATGAAGGTCAACAAAAACCCTATGGTCCAAAGAGCGACTGTAGCGCGGCCCCAGAACTCGTTCAGGCGGAAACCGAACGCCTTGGGGAACCAATAGTTATAAGCTGCCAACAGACCAAACAGCACACCCGGCAACAGCACGTTGTGGAAATGCGCCACCAGAAACAGCGTGTTGTGCACCTGATAGTCGATCGTTGGATTGGCCAGGATCACTCCGCTAAGGCCACCAATCACAAACAGCATCAGAAATGCCAGCCCATACAGCATCGGCACCGAAAACCGGATCCGCCCTCGCCACAAGGTTGCCATCCAGTCATAGACTTTCACACCGGTCGGAATAGCGATCAGCATGGTTGCAATACCAAAAACGGCGTTGATCAATGCGCTCTGACCCATGGTGAAAAAGTGATGCAGCCAGACCGTGAAGGACAGCACCGCAATCGACATTGTCGCAATAACAAGCGAGTTGTAGCCATAGAGCCGCTTGGCCGAGAAAGTCGCGAACACTTCGGAATAGATACCATAGGCAGGCAGAACCAGCAGATAGACCTCGGGGTGACCGAACAGCCAGAACAGGTTGGCGTAGTTCATCATGTTGCCGCCGAGGTCGTTGGTGAAAAAGTGGAAATCCAGATAACGGTCTGCGGCCAGCATCAACGCGGCAACCCCCAAGGGCGGCATCGCAAAAACGATCAGGATCGAACTGCAGATAATCGTCCAGCAATACATCGGCAACCGCATGAAGGTCATTCCCGGCGCCCGCATTTTGTAGATCGTTACGGCAAAGTTGATGCCTGTGAGCGTGGTCCCAATACCCGATACAACGATGGCCCATATCCAATAATCCGGTCCCACTCCCGGATTAAACGCGGCGCCCGTATATGGCGGGTAAGCTGTCCAGCCGCCTGTTGAGAACCTCCCCACCACCAGTGAGACCATCAACATCATGCCAGCGGACACAGTCAAACCCAAACTGATCTGGTTCAATCGGGGAAACGCGACATCGCGCGCCCCGATCATCAGCGGCACAACATAATTGGCAATACCAAAGACGAAGGGCACGGCAACAAAGAAAATCATGATCGTGCCGTGGGTGCTGAAAAGCTCGGCAAAGTGCTCGGCCTCAAGAAATCCATCACCCGGCCCTGCGGCTTGCTGAGCGCGCATGACAACGCCCTCCAACACGCCGCGCGCAAGCATTACGATGGCAAAGACGACATACATGATGCCTATCTTCTTGTGATCGACGCTAGTCAGCCAATCGCGCCACAGCGGTGTCCACAGCCGAAACCAGCTGAGCAGGCCCACCACGGCAATAACGCCAACGATCACGACTCCCGCAGCCGCATTTGCCACGATCTCATTGGCGCTGGGGTCTTGAAGCAACCCGGCAATCGGAAGCGCATCCCAACTGAGGCGGCCCAAAAAGCCAGTTTCGGTTGACGTCATTTTTGCGCCTCCTGCCCGAAGGATGCCGTGCCCGGTTGTTGATCGGCAGGCAAGCCCTCGCCGGTGTGATACCGATGCAGAATGCTTTGGAACACATCCTCTTCTAGCGTGAAATACAGTGCATCATCAGGCATCTGTGCTGTCCCCAAAGCTGCTTGAACCTCATCCCTGTCAGTTCGCATCGCAAGCGTCTGATAGGTGGCCGCATTCAGCGGGATGCCGCCGGTGCGCACTTTGTCGACCCACGTAACAAAGGCATCTTGCTCCATCGCAACAGTGCGGAACTTCTGTTTTGTGAACCCACGTCCGTTATACTGCGTGTTTTCGCCCTGCATGACCTCTGGAGTATCCGCGACCAGATGCAATTGCGTTGTCATGCCCGGCATCGCGTAAATCTGACCGGCCAGAGAGGGGATCATGAAAGACTGCATCACAGTATCGGTGGTTAATGTCATGGCCACCTGTCGTTTGGTTGGGATTCCAAACTCGCCGACGCTGGCAATGCCCAGATCGGGATAGAGAAACAACCACTTCCAATCCAGACCAACCACCTGAACCTGCACGGCCGGTTCCTCACCAAAACTTGCTGAATACGGGTCGAGCCGGTGCGTCGCCTTCCAAAGATAGAAAGACAGGAGCGCTACGATCAAAACAGGCACGCCCCACATGATAATTTCCAGTTTGGCTGAAAAATCCCAGTCCGGCCTATAGGCAGCGGTTCCACCCCTTCGACGCCGGTATCGAAATGCGATCCAGGGGACCAGAACGAGGACGGGTATGACCGCCACCATGATCAGGGCGGTCGCCCGTAACAGATGAGTTTTCTGAATGGCTGCAATCGGGCCTTGCGGATCCAAAAAACTGTCGCTGGCAACAGCCATTTGCGCAGTTACAGCCAAAATGAACACGGCAGCCACCACGAGCGAGGATAGGGTGGACAATCTGCCTGCGGCCATAACACACAACCCTCTCGTGATCCAAATTCCACCCAACTATCAGCAAATGCGAAAGTTTTCTCAAGACCTTTCCATACTGCAGATTGCCAGGTAAGACTTTCATTCAACCTTGGGCATCAATGGAAAACCGCATCAGTCGAGCCCCGGCCAAAACAGGGACGCAACTTGGTTTTGATACACAAAATACTTGCAATCATAGGTCTTATTTTGACTTCGCAAGCTGCGCTGGCTCAGGATCGCGCTGAAGTTGAACGTCAATTCCAAACCTGGTTGCAAGAGGTGGTCTGGCCAAAAGCGCGTTCCAAAGGGGTTTCACGGGATACGATGCAACAGGCGTTTTCTGGCGTGACCCTGAACTGGAAACTGCCAGATCTGGTCCCGCCCGGACGAAAGGCCAAGACACAAAAAAATCAGAAACAGGCCGAATTCGGCTCGCCTGGGCGGTACTTCAACTCAGGATCCGTTCAGGGTGCCACCTCGGTTGGGCGCAAGATGGCAAAACAGCATTCCGCAATACTTGCCTCGGTCGAGCGCGAAACCGGTGTGCCCGGCCGCATAATCCTGGCAATCTGGGGCAGAGAGAGCGGGTACGGACAGGTGCCCATCCGCCACGACGCGTTTCGCGTTCTATCGACCAAAGCATTCATGAGCACGCGTGCCGAGTATTTTACAAACGAGTTGATTGCGGCCCTTCAAATAGCCGAGGCTGGTTATTTACCTGCCCAAGACATGAAAAGTAGCTGGGCGGGTGCATTGGGTCAGCCACAATTCATGCCATCCAATTATTTGACCTATGCAAGAGACGGCGACGGGGACGGCCGGGCTGACATCTGGGGATCGCCCGCTGACACAATTGCGTCCATCGGCCATTATTTGGACCAACATGGATGGCTAAGCAGTCGAGACTGGGGTTTCGAAGTTTCCGTTCCCGCGAATGTGTCCTGCGCTTTGGAAGGGCCCGATCAGGGCCGACCCATTCACGAATGGGAAAAAATGGGGATACGCCGGATTTCAGGCAGGCCCTTTCCGGACCATGAGCGTGACGGCCTCGGCTATCTGATGATGCCAGCTGGACGCCATGGACCGGCCTTTCTGGTTACACCAAATTTCTATGTGCTCAAAGAATACAACAAAAGCGATCTTTACGCTCTGTTCGTTGGCCATGTTGGAGACCGCATTCAATTCGGTGTCGACGATTTTGTGGGGCAATGGGGTCCAGTCGGTGGGCTGTACCGTTCTGACATCGCCGCAATGCAGCGGACCCTCGAGAAAATGGGCCATGACGTTGGCGGTGCCGATGGTTTGCCGGGGTTCAAAACACGCCGCTCGATTGGCCGGTGGCAAATGACTTCAGGCTTTGCGCCAACTTGCTTTCCGGAACCTGCGATGAAGGCACAACTGACCCCCTGAGGGTGTTCTCAAATCTTGAGTTGTCGCTTGGGCCAACACCAAACCTGCCACGCCGGTCAGCCTGCGAAACCCCAGCGCGCACAGGTTTCATACCCGGGTCACGTCCATTGGAGGTCTTTTGAGTGAATTGTTGCTGATTTCAGAACAGAAGTGTGGGAACAGGCGTCCGCTCCTTATAAAAACACTTTTCCTCAAGAACAGTCTCAAAACCCTGCCCTTGATTTGTCTTGACCCCTTTTCATCATCCCCGGATGCGTCGGAAAGATGTGGCTCACACAATTTTTATCACCGCATGAACAAACCGGAAAACGTGCACAAAAAAGCATATATTTTTGAATAAGATACACCCCAGTGAGCCTAGCTTTTTCGGATGGCTGAAGCGATACCCAACTGTTGCCAGATAGCCCAAACTCGGGCTTGGACCGGCTGAACTTCAACCGTAACCACTTCACAGCATGCGAATCCGGATCACTGTTATAATTCTTTAAAAGGCGTCAACTATCATGCGGGTACACAGCCAAGATTGCAGAGCGTGCTTTTGACAGCAGCCGGACAAGGTGGCACGATTTGACCAATTGCCACCCAGGCCATCGGGTATCATTGATTGATCGGGTTACGCAGCCTATGAGAAGATGTCAGATTAAATCCGTTTTCCGGCTGAATATTGAAATTGAGAGGCACCATGACACGCAAGGTCACCAAAGCGATTTTTCCAGTTGCAGGTATGGGAACGCGGTTTTTGCCCGCAACCAAGTCGGTCCCAAAAGAGATCATGACTTTGGTGGATCGCCCATTGGTGCAGTACGCAATCGATGAAGCACGTGCGGCAGGCATTAAGGAGTTTATTTTTGTCACCTCGCGCGGCAAATCTGCGCTCGAAGACTATTTCGACCACAACCTGGTGTTGGAGCAGGAACTTAGGGCCAAGAAAAAAGACAAGTTGCTTGAAATCCTGGACAAGACGAACATGGAAAGCGGCGCGATTGCCTATATACGTCAGCACAAGGCCTTGGGTCTTGGGCACGCCGTTTGGTGCGCCCGCCGCCTGATTGGGGATGAACCCTTTGCCGTCATGCTGCCTGACGATGTAATCGCTGCAGACAAGCCGTGCCTTCAACAAATGATTGAAGCCTACGAGGAAACCGGTGGCAACATGGTCGCGGCTATGGAAGTTTCGCCGGAAAAAACCAGCTCTTACGGGGTTTTGGATGTTGGCGACAGCATCGGTCCTGTCATCCCGGCCAGAGGTATGGTCGAAAAACCCGAGCCGAACGAAGCCCCCTCTAACCTGGCAGTTATAGGCCGCTACGTTCTGCGCCCATCTGTGCTGAACAACCTGAATGCGATGAAGACCGGAAGTGGCGGTGAAATTCAGTTGACTGACGCCATAGCCGAGGACATTGCAGATGGGGTCCCTGTATTTGGTTACAAATTTGACGGTCAGCGCTTTGATTGCGGTTCAAAATCGGGCTTTTTGCAAGCCACGGTAGCTTTTGCGCTTGCCCGTGCCGATTTGCGCGATGACCTGAGTCAATACCTGAATGATATTGTCGCCACCGGAAAAGCAGCCCAATAGTTAAAATCCATTTCACCGAGTACGATTAATGAAGTACAGTCAGTGGTTACCAGTTCAAAGGCAAACGCAGTGACGATTACAGTTCATCCTGTCATTCTTTGCGGAGGATCGGGGACACGTTTATGGCCTCTGTCGCGCAAGAGTTATCCCAAGCAGTTTGTTCCGTTGGTGGGAGAAACCACACTTCTACAAGATTGCGCAGAACGCATGCTTGGGCCATCAGAAGCGCCATATGCAAAGCCGCTCGTTCTGACGAATGAAGCTTTTCGCTTTATCGTTCCGGAACAACTGGCCGAAGTTGGCATTGACCCCGGACCAATTCTGATTGAACCAGAAGGGCGCAACACAGCCCCTGCTATTCTGGCTGCTGCCCTCTATCTTGCATCCCGCAACCCGGACGCGATCATGCTTGTGGCTCCGTCAGATCATGTGATTCCAGACAAGACCGCGTTCCACAAGGCGGTCGCCGAAGGCGCGCGCGCCGTCAGCGAACGTGGTGATCTGGTGACGTTCGGCATTACGCCCACACGTCCGGAAACGGGGTACGGGTACCTCAAACTCAGTCACGCACCGGATTCGAGTGAACGCGCGGTTCCGCTGGATTGTTTTGTCGAAAAACCGGACGCTGACACCGCACAGTCGATGTTGGAAGACGGCAGCTATTTGTGGAATTCGGGTATCTTCCTGTTTGCGGTACGCGACATCGTGGCAGCATTCCAACAACATGCAGGAAGCTTGATCGCACCTGTGCAAAAGGCCGTTGCCGAGGCAAAAACCGACTTGGGTTTCCTGAGGTTAGACCCTGCCGCTTGGGCCGAAAGCGCAGACATCTCAATCGACTATGCAGTCATGGAGAAAGCGGAAAATCTGAGTGTGGTCCCATTCTCCGCCGGATGGTCTGATGTCGGAAGCTGGACCGCTGTACAAGAACTGTCGGATGTGAATGAAGATGGCGTGGCGACAAATGGTGACGTCACCGCGATCGAATGCCGAAACGTTCTGATACGATCAGAATCGCCCACACAAGAAGTGGTGGCGATGGGGCTTGAGAACGTCATAGCGGTTGCGATGCCCGATGCGGTTCTTGTTGCCAGTATGGACAAGGCACAGGATGTAAAACAAGCCGTAACTACGTTGAAGGAAAAAGGGGCGAAACAGGCAGAGACGCTGCCAGTAGATCACCGCCCGTGGGGATGGTTCGAAAGCCTGGTGGTCGGTGACAGGTTTCAGGTCAAGCGGATCCATGTCCATCCGGGTGCCGCGTTGAGCCTTCAGTCCCATCACCATCGATCCGAGCATTGGATTGTGGTCAAGGGCACCGCCAAAGTCAGCATCGACGACAAAGAGCAACTGGTGAGTGAAAACCAATCCGTTTACATCCCATTGGGTGCCACACATCGGATGGAAAACCCAGGTAAAGTTCCTATGGTCCTGATCGAAGTGCAGACGGGCGCTTATTTGGGAGAAGACGACATCATTCGCTACGAAGACATTTATTCCCGCGAGTAATTGGCGAAAGCTCCTGATCTAATCTGGCTGGGCTCTCCTGGCTTGACGATCAAAAGTAAACAACAGGTTTTCCGGACGGTCGGCCCGGTCACAAAGGATTGACGCGCTTCGCGGCAGTGTAGCGCGCAACCGATTTTTCGGGCCGACAGCTTCAGGAGGACCCTCGTGTCACAAACCTCACCCCGACTGAACCTTCCCTTTCTGCAACCCTCACAGGCGCAAAAAACACGTCACTCACAACGAGGCTCTGCGAAAGCTTGATCTGATCGTGCAATTAACGGTCCGCTCAACGAACGCAAATACACCGCCAGTGGTTCCCGAACAGGGCGAGGTTCATGCGGTTGGGGCCTCACCAACAGGTGACTGGGTGGGGCACGCCGGGGACCTTGCCGCCTGGTTGGACAATGCGTGGCATTTCGTGACCCCGTCTTCAGGTTGGCGCGCCTGGGACGAAAGCACTGGCGAATTTCAACTTTGGGATGGCACAGCCTGGGCCCCTGTGCCCGTTAACATGCAAAATCTGGATGGCGTCGGCGTATCGGCACCTTCGGACACAACAAACCGCCTCACAGTGCGAAGCCCCGCCACCTTGCTGACCCACGAGGGCAGTGGGCATCAGCTAAAAATTAACAAGGCCAGCTCTGGTGATACTGCATCACTTCTGTTTCAGTCGAACTGGACAGGTCATGCCGAAATGGGTCTGTCCGGCAGCACTGGGTTTTCCATCAAGGTGTCCCCCGACGGTGCGAGCTGGACAGATGCGTTGAGCTTTGATCCCAACACCGGAGCAGCCACAGGTGCAGCCGTCCAAAGTGACGCGTCCGACACCACCGCTGGCCGCCTTATGCGAGCAGATTTCGGTTACGGCCCCGGTAACCTTTTGGGCTCGGTTTCTGAGAACACTGGCACACCTACCGGAGCCGTCATCGAACGTGGCCATAACGCAAACGGAGAGTACGTTCGGTTCGCCGATGGGACCCAGATCTGCACGTTCACACTGCCCGCGGTTGATTGCACCAATACTGAAGGTGCTCTGTTCGCCAGTTCAGCGCTGACCTGGGATTTTCCCATGGCCTTTGCTGCGACACCCTGTGTGAGTGGAAGTGGAGGCGCAGTTGATCGGTTTATCGGTTTGGATACACCCGACACAACGCAGGTTAACTGCAAAGTGCTGTCGGTCCTTTCAGATTCCTCGGCACTGTCTGCGAAGTAATCGCGGTCGGGCGTTGGTACTGACAGAATCGGCCGCCCGCCCCTTGTATCGGGCGGCTGTTTTTCGAATTGGTCTAAGTTGGTCTGTTCCGGAAATCACGTGTGAGTTCACGAAGGCCATCTTTGCGACCCTGGTATTTAACTGAACCGTCCTCTTTCAACAAAACGTCACTTTTGGCCTTATTGGTTCGAAAGCGGCCGATTTTCGGAACCATGTCCCGATTGCCAAAGGACCGTCGCAAAACCAAAGGCTTCATAGCTTTTGATAGCTCCGGCAGTGTCATGCTAACCTTGGTTCGGCTCGGCGACTTTGTGGCCAAGATCTTGAGCAATGGATACCTTAGCGCACGTCTAATCCCATGTAATTAATATTCCTTATTCGATGAGATCTCGGTGAAATCAGTGCTGTCTGACCCGAATATCCGCGACCACAGGCATCTTTGTCTTCGACGCGCACTCAAATAATTCAATACCCTTATTGCCTCAAAAACAACGAGACTCTATGGGATGCAGCCTGAGGCCTCTTTGAACCATTGAATTTGGCGCCCATTTCTTCGATTGTTTGCACATTGTCGGCAGGTATTGGTAAAAAGGGATTAAATGATGCGTATTGCGATGATCGGAACCGGTTACGTTGGCCTTGTGTCCGGCGTGTGCTTTTCGGATTTCGGTCACGATGTGATTTGCGTCGACAAGGCAAACCAAAAGATCGACATGCTCAAAGCCGGACGGGTTCCGATTTACGAGCCGGGTCTGGATGTTTTGATGGCCAAAAACGTGGCCGCTGGCCGATTGAGTTTTACCACTGATCTGGCAGATGCGGTGGATGGAGCAGATGCCGTCTTCATTGCGGTGGGCACACCAACCCGGCGCGGTGATGGCCATGCAGACCTGACCTATGTCATGGCCGCCGCAGAAGAAATCGCAAATGCCGTCACTGGCTATACGGTGATCGTCACAAAATCGACTGTACCCGTTGGCACCAACAGACAGGTACAAGAGGTGGTTGCCGCAGCCAATCCAAAGGCGGATTTTGATGTCGCGTCCAATCCAGAGTTTCTGCGCGAAGGTGCCGCAATTGACGATTTTATGCGCCCCGACCGCGTTGTCGTGGGCGTTGAAAACGACCGCGCCGCCGAAGTGATGGCCGAAATCTACCGCCCTCTCTATCTACGAGATTTTCCGATCCTGACAACCGATCTGGAAAGTGCCGAGATGATCAAATATGCCGCAAACGCGTTCTTGGCGACCAAGATCACCTTTATCAACGAAATCGCGGGCCTGTGCGAAAAAGTTGGCGCAGATGTCAAAGAGGTATCCCGAGGCATGGGTCTGGACGGGCGGATTGGCAACAAGTTCCTGCACGCCGGACCCGGCTATGGCGGGTCGTGCTTCCCCAAAGACACTGCGGCACTGGCGCGGATTGGCCAGGATCACGCGCATCCGATGCAGATTACGGAAACCGTCATTCGCGTGAATGACGAAGTCAAAAAGCGCATGATCGAGAAGATCCGCGAAGCTTGTGATGATCGCTTCAACGGCAAAATCATTGCAGTTCTGGGTGTTACGTTCAAACCCAACACGGATGACATGCGCGACGCGCCGTCATTGTCCATTGTCCCCGCCCTGATCGGCGGAGGAGCAAAAGTACGCGTTGTAGATCCACAAGGTAAATCTGAGGGTGAAGCCTTGTTGCCTGGTGTTGACTGGTGCGATGACCCTTATGCGGCAGCAAAAGGAGCTGATTTGCTGGTTCTGCTGACCGAATGGAACGAATTCAGGGCTTTGAACCTTAGCGATTTGGCGGCGGCCATGAGCACCCCCAGAATGGTGGATCTGCGCAATATCTACTCAGAAAGCAAAACCCTGAAGGCAGGTTTCGAAACCTACGTCGGGGTCGGGCGCTGAGCTTATCCGATCTTGTCGTAGAACTTTTTGCGACGCCCCTACCAGCTTGGCCAACTTACCCTGATGCTTCGCAGTAGAATGAGGGGTTACGTCTGGATGTAAATCCCAGTCCTTTGCCGGGTCGTTTCGGGCTCGGCAAAGGACTGGTGCGGCTTTACTCGCCCGCCCAGATCTTGCGCCTGCGTTCTTTAACCATTTCGTTGCCCTCGTCCGTGCCGTCGTGGAACGTGTTGAACCACTCATCCCAAGGCGTTTCCCAGGTGCCGTAGTTGCAATCGAAGAACCTGTGGTGCAGCTGGTGAAAGAAATCCCCGACTTGAAACTTGGCTTTGTTACCAAGTTTCACGTGCTCGAATCCGGCATGAGAGGTCGGCGCGCCAATGCCGTGATGAAACAGCAGGAAGATGGCGTGGACCGGATGCGACGGCAGAAGGAAAAAGATCGTCGTGTCGAACATCAAAAAGAAGCTTTCGACGGGGTGCATAGCAAGGCCGGACCACGGGCCAGTATTGATGTTGCGGTGATGCCAAGCGTGCACTTTGGTGTAAAGCTGGCCGACATGCAGCAGACGGTGTAGCCAATAAAAATGAAAACCTGCCCAGATCGGTACAAAGATAATAACCGCGATGAACCATGTCGGATTGCTGTCGAATGTGATCATGGTGATCCAGCCGTTGGCGTAGGAATACAGGATCAGGCATTCCCAGAACGTCCAGAAGGTCAGCGCCGGGCCTAAGGTCCAAAACATATTGTCCCAGACCTGGTTCTTGAAGGTAAAGACCTTTGCGCCCTTCATCATCGGACGCATGTCATAGCGGTATTCGTCCTGTTGCGTACGGAATTTCCACAGTGCCAGGTGCAAGCCACCGGCAACCACCATCAAGATACAAAAATTGCGAAACCAGATTTCGGCCACCCAATCCCAGCTGAAGGTTTCAATCCGGCCCAGCGATGGGGTCAGGTAAGTCCAGGTGATGATGGCAAAGACCAGCAGAAGCGCGCGCAGCGCCAATGGGTTCCAGCTTTGCAGGAGGTAGCGCAGCGCAGCCAAGGGTTTCATCGGCCAATCCCAGTACGGAGACGTCTGAATTGGCAATTGTGGTGTAAAGTTCCAGATTTTGCGCTTGGGACGCGGAGGCAAGGCTGGTTTTGTCATGGTGTGGCTCGTTCATGCTGTTCGCTGCCAGCACGCTAGAGCAACTTGGGCAAGGCTCAGCACGGTTTGTCTTGCAGGTCAGGGCAAGTTTTGCTTAGCCTTTCAAAATGTCGTCACGTATCCCCTCTCTCAACTGGTTACGCGTCTTTGAGGCGGCCGCGCGTACCGAAAGCTTTGCCCGGGCGGCGGTGCAGCTGAACATGTCCGCCGCGGCCGTCAGTCAACAGATCAAAGCGCTGGAAACCCGGCTGGGCACCCCTATGTTCCATCGCCATGCCCATGCCGTTACCCTGACCGAGTCCGGGCGGGCCTACTTGCCGTCGGTACAACAGTCACTGTTGATGCTGGAAACCGCCACCACAGGCCTGTTTGGCGAAACACGAGAGCAGCGACTTTATGTGCAGTCTGTGTTGCTTTTCGCCCATGGAATCCTGGCCAAGGGCCTTTCAGCATTTCAAGCCGGGCATCCTAATATCAACTTGTCACTGGCCACCGGAAACATCGTTTCGGATTTTGCCAATCGATTTACTGATTTGCAGATTGTTTTTGGCAACCCTGCTCTGTTTGGCACCGAAGGTGATGAGCTGGTTCGAGAAGTTCTTTACCCTGTTGCACCACCAGCAATCGCTGCACAGATCAAAACCCCACAAGACTTGCAGGAGCACACATTGATCGAAGTCTCAACGCACCGGGCAAGTTGGCCGTATTGGTTCGAAACCCTACGCTTGCCCGCAGGACAGGCTCGGTACTTTTTCGCTGATAACTCGATCATGGCTGCAGAATTGTCAGCCAGCGGGCTGGGTATTGCGCTTGCCCGCGCGCCTGCTTCAGATCGGATCATAGAATTGTCAGGGCTCGTGCCGTGCTTGCCCGACACCGCAGTTGCCGGACAAGAGGCGTACCACCTGATCTACCCATCGCTTGCAACCATGCGCAAACCCGCCCGCACCTTTCGTGACTGGCTGCTGGACTACAGCGCCGCAGTCCAGACTCGATAACGCCCTTGCCCCGTGACCTCTCGCACCAAACCTCGGCGGCAAAACAGATCGAAATTGCGCTGAACCGCCGCGCGGGACGCTTCGGTCAAGTCTTCGGCCAACGGAGCGGAGACCATCGGCCACGATGCCAGAACCTCGATCAGACGCGGTGGCGTGCGCCCGCTCAGATCTTGCGTGACGTCCCGGGCTTTGTCCTCCCACGCACTGATCCGGTCGAGATGCAAGAGACCCGCAAGGGCCGCCTGCCCTGCCCCTCGTATCCAGGATCCCAACTTTTCCGTCGGTTCGCCTGCCCCACGCAAGGCACCAGGGCCAGACAAGGCAAGCGGCATAAACAGGGCACCACCACGTCCCATGGACGCAGCGTGCCGCGCCGCAATCACGGCGGCCTCTGTGTCTTGTCCAATACCCTGCGCGATCGCGCGCCATGCATGAAACGCAATTGCCGATTGCGTCACCGGATGCAAACCTTCAGCGCTTTGCATAACTTCCGCCAAATCCACAACAGCCTCGGGCGCGGCGTCAGAACCCTGTGCCAGACGGTCCAGAAACGCGGTCAGCCCGCTTTCCCATCCCCCTTCTGCAGGAGCAGCGCCCGAGCCTAATCGGCGCACAGCCCAACCCGCACGGAACAAAGCTTGCACGTCGTCGTGGGTCGCGCCAATGCGCAGACCAGTCCACAAGGCCAAACGGTCCACGCTGACCCGATCGCCGGTCCACCAGCCCAGATCAGACGTCTCCATCAAAGCCAGACGATGGGTCCATCCTTTGGGTCCAGCACGTAACCGTTCGTCCAGCGCCCCAAAAGTCAGCGCCAGATCCGCTAGTTCTGCCGACAGGTCTGACTGCGCTGCCCGCCATTCACGCGGGTCAAACAACAAACGCCGATCAGATCGGGGGCCGGGCGGGAAATAATCCTCCTCCGCCACCTCATCGGGTGGCAAAAACCACAAATCCTCTTCTTCGGTCGGATCACCGTCAAAAATACTGGCCGGGCCGAGATCTTCGGCCTCATCCTCCGGACGCGGCATGGGTTTCTTCGAATTCATACCGGCATTCTTCGGGCATTTGCACCGGTTCACAAGAGGCTTTCCAAGAGTTTCTGATCAGCCAGCAAAGGTCCGGGTCAGAACGTCCAACTCATTCTGCAAATCAGTCTGCGGCGAATTGCCCAACAGCATGTACCCGTAGCCATCCTGCGCCCATGTGGCTGTCGCCAACCCACTCAGCACCGCTTGCTTGATCTCAGCCGGTGGGGCATCTGGCCCTTGACGGAAAACGCAGAATGCAAAGGGCTGACCTTGTTCATCTGCAAAAACAACCTGGATCAGAGGCTTGCCTTTGAAGGACAGAACCTGCGCCCGTTTTAGCTCCAACCCCGGCAAGGATTCCAGCGTTTCACGGTTCAAAGACCGCCCAAGCTCTGCCTCAGCCATTTCAAATTGCTTGTCTAGCGATTTGGTTGAACTGTCTAGCGAGGCTATGGTCTCGGGCACGTAAAGCGACTGATAGATCGCAGCTTGCTGTGCCCAGCCCAGGTCTGCCGGTCGAGTGGCCCAAAAGGTCACGGCAATGGTAGCAATCGCCGCACTCGCTGCGACTGCAACAATGCGCAGACCACTGCCGCGCGCAGCTGGCATCACCGGATCGGGCATCTCGATAGCTGGCGCCTCAGCCGGAAGTTTCTCAAAAACATCACGAACAATTGGCGCAAATGGATCCAGCGCCATCAGTCGTTGTTCCAGCGTGGTGTCGGTCTCGACCGCAGCCTCAATAGCGCGGCTCTGAGCCTCATCCAAGGTGCCTTCCAGATACGCAATCAGCGTTTCGTCGGAAAACGTCATTTGCCACTCCGTCGCGCGGTGTCCGCCGCATCGGGCTGCAGCACCGCTTTCAGTTTCTGCCGAGCATTCGAGAGCCGGCTCATGATCGTACCGATGGGAACCTCCAGCAAGGCGGCAGCTTCGCGGTAGCTGTACCCTTCGACGAACACAAGCATAACCGTTTCCCGCTGCGCTTCTGGAAGCTGCATCACTTGTGTAAACACTTCAGTAGCGAAAATATTCGTTTCTGTGTCCGGCTCGCTCGCCACAAGGTCTGCTTCTGGCGTTACCGATAATGCCTGCGCCCGACGAACCGAGCGCGATCGCACTTCGTTCAGCCAGATAGACCGACAGATTGTCATCAACCAGCTGTCCAGACGATTATGCGACGTGACCTGATGATGACGTTCCAGCGCACGAAGACAAGTCGCCTGCAAAAGGTCATCCGCCACGTCAGACGCCCCAGACAATGCCAACGCAAACCGCCAGACGCGTTTCGAGTGCGTCTGAACCGCATCCCGGACGGCCTGTTCTGAAGTCATTTCGGCATTCATCGAATAATTCGCGACCTGTGTGTGTTTGTCTCTCACGGACCGGGCCCGCTGGGCAAAATTGTCATAAACCTCGGAGGAATGAAATGAAACTTCTGTTGAAAACAGTCACGATTGCGTCGGCGATTGTTGCAACACCTGTTCTTGCCGGCACTTGGAATTTGGACAGCGACAACTCGCACTTGGCTTATGGCACCATAAAGAAAAACGCTGTGGGTGAGGTTAACAGATTTAGCAAAGTCAGCGGGCATGTGACCCAAGATGGTCGCGCTGAAATCACCATCGACCTGTCATCTGTCGAGACCAATATCGATATCCGAAACGATCGGATGATTGAATTTGTTTTTCGAAAAGCCGGTTCGGCAACGCTGACGGCTGACTTCAACATGGCCGAAGTATCCGGGCTGTCAATTGGCCAAACCACCACAATAGACGCAGAATCCGTTCTTTCACTGGCCGGCTCCGATGTGACTTTCGACACAGAACTATTTGTCGCGACTGTCCGAATCCTCGGTCCTGGTTTCCACCAATGATATGGTGTTCCTCAGCGCAGAAGATGCTGGTGTGAACGCGGGTGTCGATAAGCTGATGGAACTGGCAAACCTACCGAGCATCACCCGGACAGTTCCTGTCACGGCCCGGCTGATCTTTCACTCTGACAGCAAACAGACCGCCGCAACACCAGCAGCAGAAACTGCGGCCGTTGCAGCCGCCGCGTCAGGAGACATCAAGGCAGGGAAGAAGGTTTTTCGCAAATGCAGCGCCTGCCATAAACTGAAAGAAGGCAGTAACGCTGTCGGCCCTTCCTTGCATGCCGTTATTGGCAAGCCAGCGGGCCAGGTTGAAGGCTTCAAGTATTCCGCTCCTATGCAGAACTCTGGCATAGTTTGGACACAGGAAAACTTGACTGCATTTCTGGCCGATCCCAAAGGCTTCCTCCCTGGAAATCGGATGCAGTTTCGCGGTCTGAAAAAAGACGAAGATATCGTAAACCTGTTGGCATATCTGCAGAGCGAAAGCTGAGTTTTACCGAGCTTCGACCTTGATTCAGTCGCGCGGACGCCCGCGCACTGATGATCAGGCGATCTTGTTTTTCTTTTGAAGCGCAAAAAACGCGCGCTCCGGATTACTTGCTTTTGGTTCGTGGCCCGCATTGTACTTGTTTCATCCCATTGCAGCCCCTATCTACTTCTTCGCACGAACAACAGCTGGCATGAGCCTCACTGACGCAGCCCGGTATATGCCCTTTTGGCCCGGCAAAATTTAGGGTATCTGAACGTGCGCACCGTTTCACGATTTGGAGAACGCAATGATAACGCGCGCCTGGAAAAAATGGCGATCAGGCTATATGGGCCGCCTTGTAGGCGAAAGCTTTTATGCTCAAGGCCCCCTATACGGCGTTGCGATTTTGGCAATGATCGTGGTCGCCGTCACAACGGCCGGGTCGGCTTATATGATGGAATACATCGTTGACGCAATGACCAGCCCGGAGCTGCGGGGATGGGCGCAGATGATTGCGTTGGCAGTTGTGCTGCTGTTTCTAACCAAGGCGGTTGCCTCGTATGTTCAGGCCACTTTTCTGGCACGCGCGGGCAACCGGATCGTAGCGCAGCAACAGGAAAAGGTGTACCGCAAACTGCTTCGGCATGGCGTATCCTTTTTTAGTGCAAATGAGTCGTCAGATCTGCTGATGCGCACCACCAATGGTGCGCAAGCGGCGCGAAGTTTGATCGATGTATTGGTGACCGGCTTTGTCCGCGACGCCCTGACTTTGGTCGGGTTGGTGGCTGTGATGGTATATCAGCAACCAGTATTGTCGGTGATGTTCTTTGTTGTGGGTCCTGTTGCCCTGTTGGGGGTGCGCTATTTGCTGAAAAGCGTTCGCTCGATCATGCAGGCCGAATTCAAATCGCTGGCCGAAATTATCCGCGTGCTGCAGGAAACTTCGGCGGGTATCAAAGTCATCAAGGTCTTTTCGCTGGAAGACAGAATGATTGACCGGATGGAAACCGCCATCCGTAAAGTCGAGCAACGCTCGAACGACATTGCCAGGCTTCAGGCAATCGCCAGCCCATTGATGGAGTTTCTGGCAGGTCTTGCCGTTGCGGGCGTGCTGATTATCAGCACGATGGGCATCGCAGGGTCTGAGCAACCTTCAGCCGGGCAGCTTATGTCCTTTATTACGGCCTTGCTGATGGCTTACGAGCCGGCAAAACGCCTGTCACGCATGCGCGTCCAGATCGAAACCAACATGATGGGTGTCGGGTTGTTGTTCAGCTTGCTCGATTCGCAGGACACAATGGTTGAAAACCCCGAAGCCCGCGACTTAAACACCGGTCCGGGTTACATTGCCCTGCGCAATGTAACCTTTGGGTATCAAGGCGCGGTGCCCGTGATAGAAAACATGAACGTTTCGTTCGAAGCCGGCAAAACCACCGCCCTTGTTGGCCAATCCGGTGGTGGTAAATCTACATTGTTCGGGCTTATCATGCGGTTTTATGACCCCGATGAGGGTGTTGTTGAGATTGATGGTCAGGATCTGCGAGACGTAAGCTTTGCTTCGCTGCGGCGAAAGATATCTTACGTTGGCCAGGACACGTTCTTGTTTTCGGCGTCAATCATGGACAATTTGCGCTGTTCGGCTCCGGAAGCGTCAGATGAAGAAGTTTTTGAAGCCGCCAAAGCCGCGCACGCCCACGATTTCATCATGGAATTGAAGGACGGATACGACACTCAGGTCGGTGAAAACGGAGCCTTCCTGTCAGGAGGTCAAAAACAGAGGATAGCCATTGCGCGTGCCATTCTGCGCAACGCAGAGATCCTGCTGTTGGACGAGGCCACCAGCGCCCTAGATGCTGAATCGGAAACGCTTGTCAAAAAGGCTTTGGATGCCTTGACCCAAAACGTGACCGTCATCGTCATCGCACACCGCCTGTCGACTGTGCTTGAGGCAGACAAGATTATCGTCGTTCAGGATGGTGCAATTGTTGAGCAAGGCAATCTGGATGAGTTGATGAAGAAAAGCGGTAGTTTCCGCACTTTGTTTGATCAACAATTCAAACAGCACACGCCCGCGAAAGAAGTCGCGGAGTAACCGCGACTTTAGCTTTCCTTGGGGAACCTATTTGCCGGGCGACCAATGACTGGGATTACGGCAGATCATCCAACAACATTAGATAAAGTAGATTGCCGGCCTGTGGACCCGCGCCAAGGTAGTCAACCCATTGATCGGTGGATTCGTTATACCGGCGGTACCGCTCGATCTTGTCATAAAGCCCGTTGACGATGGTCTGTTGTTCCGAAATCGGAAGGCGGACCCAATCGTCTTCGGTAACTGTCGCAGTCTTGCGCTGATCAACGCCACGTACGTACGCTACGCCCAAAGGGCCCATTGGCCCTGACGCAGACCATCGGTATTTCAATACATATGAGAAATAAGGCCTACTGCGTGGCCTCGAAAAAGTAATCCAGGCGAGGCTACCCTCGCCTGGACTCTTCATAACTTACGTAACCAGATCAAAGCGGTCGTTATTCATGATCTTGGTCCATGCTGCCACGAAGTCGCGCGCGAACTTTTCGGCGTTGTCGTCCTGAGCATAAACCTCGGCATAACCGCGCAGGATCGAGTTCGAGCCAAAGACCAAATCCGCGCTGGTGGCCGTGAACTTGACCTCACCAGACGCGCGGTCGCGCAGCTCATAAGTACCGCCTTCAACCGGATGCCAGCTGAGCGACATATCCGTCAGGTTGACGAAGAAGTCAGTGGTCAACTGGCCCACACGGTCCGTAAAGACACCATGCGCCGATCCGCCATGGTTAGCACCCAGAACTCGCAGGCCGCCGACCAGAACGGTCATCTCAGATGCCGTCAGACCCAGCAATTGCGCGCGGTCCAGCATCATCGCCTCTGGCGACACGGCGTATTCCTTCAACTGCCAGTTGCGGAACCCGTCAGCCAGTGGTTCAAGCACCGAGAAGCTGTCTGCGTCGGTCTGTTCGTCCGTCGCGTCACCGCGACCAGCCGAGAAGGGAACCGCCACATCAAAGCCTGCTGCCTTGATCGACTGTTCCAGACCGACATTACCTGCCAGAACGATCACGTCAGCGACCGACGCTCCGATTTCAGCGGCAATCGGCTCCAGCACACCCAGGACTTTTGCCAGACGCTCAGGCTCGTTGCCCGCCCAGTCTTTCTGTGGTGCCAGACGGATGCGCGCACCATTTGCGCCACCGCGTTTGTCCGAGCCTCGGAAGGTACGTGCACTGTCCCAGGCGGTGTTGATCATCTCGATCGCTGTCAGGCCACTGTCTGCGATCTTTGCCTTGACGGCTTCTACGTCATAATCAGCCGAACCGACCGGGATTGGATCCTGCCAGATCAGATCTTCTGCAGGGACGTCCGGACCGTAATAGTTGACGCGTGGACCCATGTCGCGGTGGGTCAGTTTGAACCAGGCACGGGCGAAGGTGTCCGCGAAATAGTCCGGATCGGCCATGAATTTCTGACAGATGGCGTTGTATGCCGGATCAACCTTCATCGCCATATCCGCATCTGTCATCATCGGCATCCGGCGGACAGACGGGTCGGTCGGATCGATCGGTTTTTCATCTTCCGGCATGTCGACGGGCTGCCACTGATGGGCACCGGCAGGGGATTTGCCCAGCTCCCATTCGTAGCCGAACAGATAATCGAAATAACCCATGTCGAACTTCAGCGGCTCTTTCGTCCACGCGCCCTCAATGCCTGAAGTGAACGCGTTGGTCGCCTTACCGTTCTGATCCGGGTTGTCCCAACCAAGGCCCTGGCCAGACACAGGGCAGGCTTCGGGCTCGGAACCGATATTGTCGCCCGCCATAGCGCCGTGTGCCTTACCAACCGTGTGACCGCCGCAGGTCAGCGCTGCGGTCTCTTCGTCATCCATAGCCATACGGGCAAAGGTTTCACGGATATGCAAAGCGGTCCGCGCAGGGTCCGGATTGCCGTTTACACCTTCGGGGTTCACATAGATCAGACCCATGTGCACCGCGCCCAGCGGGTTTTCCAACGTGCCGGGTGTTTCCAGATCGCCATAGCGGCTCTCGGACGGGGCGAGCCACTGGTTTTCCGAACCCCAGTACACGTCTTTTTCCGGGCCCCAGATATCTTCGCGACCAAATCCAAATCCAAAGGTCTTCAGGCCCATCGATTCATACGCAACAGTGCCCGACAGGACGATCAGGTCAGCCCAGGACAGCGCGTTGCCGTATTTCTTTTTCACCGGCCACAGCAGACGGCGGGCTTTGTCCAGGCTGGCATTGTCCGGCCACGAGTTGAGCGGAGCAAACCGGATGTTGCCCGACCCTGCGCCGCCGCGACCGTCACCCAGCCGATAGGAGCCGGCCGAGTGCCACGCCAGACGGATCATCAGGCCGCCATAGTGGCCCCAGTCCGCCGGCCACCAGTCTTGACTGTCTGTCAGCAGCGCCTCGACATCGGCACGGACGGCTTTGAAATCCAGACCTTTGACCGCTTCACGGTGGTTGTAATCCGCATCCATCGGGTTGGTGCGCGTGTTGTGCTGGCTCAGAATGTCTAGGTTCAGCGCATCCGGCCACCATTTGGTGACTGAATTGCCTGTACCTGTGTTCCCGCCATGCATGACAGGGCAGCCGCCGGTTTGATGATTGTGAGGGTTACCGTCCATTGTAAATCTCCTGAGTATTTACCTAGGGGTTCAGATGCCTTGACTCGTACCCGACCCAAGCGATAAATGGAAATTTGTATTTTCTATCATTGTGATTAGTTTTTCCTATGAAAGCACTAACACTCAAGCACCTGCGTTATTTCGAGGCCCTTGCCACCCATGGTCACTTCGGCAAAGCCGCAGCGGCCAGTGCAATTTCGCAGCCAGCGCTTTCCATTCAAATCAAAGAGCTAGAGGCCATCATGGGCGGCCCATTGGTCGAACGTGCGGCGCGTGAAACCCGCTTGACTGCCTTGGGTGAAGACGTGTTGAAGCACAGCCGTGAAATTCTGACCCGAGTCGAGGACTTGGGTAAGCTGGTGCAATCCCCGTCCGGCCCGCTGTCAGGCCGATTAAGGATCGGTGTAATTCCCACAGTTGCGCCTTATCTTCTGCCCTCGATTATCAAGGCCATGTCGCAGCGATTTCCGCAGCTGACGATTGAGCCCAAAGAGACCATCACCGAATCCGTGATCCGCGAAATACTGGACTCGCGACTGGATGTCGGGGTCGTTGCCCTGCCGGTGTCGGAACCCAGTCTTCGAGAGTTCTCGCTATTCAACGAAGATTTTTTGCTGGTCCGCCCGGCGCGAGATGCCAGCCTGCCCATGCCAAGTTCATCGCAGCTCAGAACAATGCGGCTATTGCTGCTTGAAGAAGGCCACTGTTTCCGTGACCAGGCTCTGTCTTTTTGTTCAATCCGCAATATCGAACCGCAACAGGTTATGGAGGGCAGCTCGCTTTCGACCCTTGTACAGATGGTTGGGGCAGGAATTGGTGTCACTCTGATCCCCGAGATGGCCGTTGGGTTGGAAACCCGTTCCGCTGATGTCTCTATTGCCCGGTTCCAGGACACCCCGCCGGCGCGAACAATTGGGCTAGTTTGGCGAAAGACCAACCCGCTGAGTGAAAACCTGCTCAAGATCGGCGCGATCATCCGCAAAACTGCGGAAGAGAACATTTTGAACCCTGGGCACAGCGATCAGACTGCAGCCGAGTGACCCACCTTTAAGCGCGATACGGCAGGTATTGCCGGACATTGCATTTAGATGTCATTCGGAAAACACATCATAAGCTTTGAGCGCCTTGGCACTATACGCATACGACGGCCCGCCCCCCATATAGGTCGCCATGGCCAAAGCCTCGCACATTTCTGCGCGCGTGGCCCCCAGACGAACCAGAGAGCGCACATGAAACCCGATGCAACTGTCGCACCGGGTGGCGATGGCAATGCCCAGGGCCATGAACTCTTTGGTCTTTTCGCTCAGTGCGCCATCGGTCTTGGCTGCCTTACCCATGATACCAAAACCCCGAACAGTTTCGGGAACTTCCTTTGAGAAAGTCCCTATATTGGCCTCGGTCTCGGCCATGAAGTCTTTCCAGTTCATGTCTTTACTCCTTATCCGCGCTCGTCTGCGCCCATGCGGCGTTCCAACCAGCGCACACCTGCACTGATGATCAGCACGAGGATCAAGTATTCAAAGATCAACAGCGTATAGATTTCGAGCGGGCGGTATTCCGTCACCACCAATTCATTCGCGCGGCGAGTCAATTCCTGCATCCCGATGACGCTGGCGAAGGCGCTCATCTTGACGATGTAGATGAACTGGTTGGCCAGCGGCGGTAGAATACGCCGGATCGCCTGAGGAAGGATCACGTAACGCATGGTCTGCACGTAGTTCAAACCGATGGTTTGCGCCGCTTCACGCTGACCGCGCGCGATGGATTGAATACCCGCGCGATAGATCTCGGCCGTGAATGCGCTGTCTGAAATCGCAAGGGTAATGATTGCACCCCAGAATGGATCGATAGGGACGTTCATTCCCATCGACTGGAACACGATAGGCAATCCATAAAAAACCCAAAACAGCATCGGCAGCAGTGGAATGGCGCGGATGAATTCCACATAGACCCGGTTGACCAAACGCCAACCGCGTTTCTCGGACAGCCCCGGCAATGCCACCATCAGGCCCACGACAATCGACAGAACCGCCGCGATCAGCGATATCTGGATCGTCGCCCACATGCCCGAGACAAGGAATTTTACGTTGGTCCAGCCCGATGCCGTGGTGGGGTCAATCACATACCAGCCCCAAGTCTGGGACGAGGAACAACCCGCAAGCAACAGCAAGGGCACTATCAGAAGAAGTTTTTTCATAGCCCCTCTCAGTGCTGCAGAATTTGCGACAGGAATTTACGACACCGCTCGGATTGCGGGTTGGTGAAGAAATGTTCGGGCTTGCCTTCTTCGACGATTTCACCCGCGTCCATGAAGATCATCTTGTCGGCCACCTTGCGCGCAAACCCCATCTCATGGGTCACAACCACCATAGTCATGCCCTCGTTCGCCAACTCGACCATGACATCCAGCACTTCCGAGATCATCTCGGGATCCAACGCCGAGGTCGGCTCATCAAACAACAGAACACGCGGCTCCATGCACAGGGACCGCGCAATGGCAACGCGTTGTTGTTGGCCACCGGACAACTGAATGGGTTTTTTGTCCGCCTGATCAGGAATGTGTACGCGCTCCAGATAGAGACGTGCCTTTTCCTCGGCCTCTTTACGGCTCAGACCCCGCGCTTTGATCGGGCCCAGAGTCAGGTTTTCCAACACGGTCAGATGCGGAAACAGGTTAAACTGTTGAAACACCATTCCAACCTCGGACCGGATAGTCGCCGCAGATTTTGCGTCATCCGTCAGTTCGATCCCATCCACGCGGATGGTTCCTTTCTGGTGTTTTTCCAACTGGTTGATACACCGAACGACGGTTGACTTACCTGACCCCGAGGGCCCGCATATCACCACCTTCTCGCCGCTGTTGACCGTCAGGTTTATATCCTTGAGTACGTGAAACGTGTCGAACCACTTGTTCACGCCCACAAGTTCAATTGCGGCGTCTGGCATAGCTGGTCTGCCCCTGTTTTGGTCAAGTTGTAATATTTTCTTGAGGTTATCTTTCTCTTTCGGGTTAAATCAATGATGAACACGGCGGCAAGACATAAACATCACCAACGGGAGAAAGCGATGAACACTTTTTTGAAAGCAGCGGCAGCAGCCGCGCTGGGTCTGGTATTGTCAGGTGCCGCACAGGCGCAATCCGCACTGAACGAGATTCTGGATTCCGGCGTGCTTAAAGTGGGCACCACCGGTGACTGGAACCCCATGTCGCTGCGCGATCCGGCCACCAACAGCTACAAAGGCTATGACATCGACATCATGAACGAACTGGCCGCCGATCTGGGGGTTGAGGTCGAATATGTGCCGACCGATTGGAAAACGCTGGTCAACGGTGTGGTGGCGGGCAAGTACCACCTGACCGGTTCGGCCTCGATCTCTCCGCCGCGCATGAAGGTCGCCGGTTTCTCGGATAGCTATATTGCTGTGGAGTTGTTCCCGTACACGATCAAGGATAAGGCGGACAAATTCGACGGCTATGATTCAATCAACCAACCGGGCGTGACGGTCGCCACAACTCTGGGCACCACGTTTGAAAAGCGCGTGCGTGAATGGTTCCCGAACGCTGAGATCAAAGTCGTGGAGGCCCCGGCCCGCGGTTTTCAGGAAGTGATCGCCGGACGCGCGGATGTGTTCATCACATCGAACATCGAAGGCTCAACACTTGAGGCGAAGTTCCCTGTGGTCCGTGTCAAGAATGCGGGTCCCCGGTCGCCATCGCCTATCGCGATGATCCTGCCGCAAGGCGATCAGGTCTGGATCAACTACGTGAACAACTGGATCGAAGTGAAAAAAGCGCAAGGCTTCTTCGAAGCTAACCGCGAAAAATGGGGTCTCTGATCCATTTTCAGACATAACCAGCACTTTAGCGCCCGGCCTTCAGGATCGGGCGTTTTCTATTTTGACATGACTGAGCAAAGTGCTTCGCGCACCAATTTTCGATCAATATGTCCGCGGAACCAGACCGGCCTGAAACCATTGAATAAAAGAGACGATGGAAAACACGGGCAACCCAGTAGCCTGTTGGATATCGCGTGCATAGGGGCACATATTTGTGCATTCCAGCACGATTGCACCCAAGTCAGGGTTGTCCGCAACCAAGGTATGCGCCGCCTGAACATTATCTTCACGCGCTTTCTGAACATCCAGCCTTAGCTCATTTCCAAGGATCGCACGGGTGAACTCCTGCCCGCCTTCGGTTGTGCCAATCGGGGTATCCAACGGCACGTTGGCCGCCCGCAGATGATCTTTCGTTAGGGTGGAGGCTGAAATGGTCAAAACCCCTGCGCGCTTACCCGCAGGCAGAATGCGATTCACCATCTCGACCTGCATCAAGGACGATGTGGCCACCGGAACCGGGACGGCTTGGGCCAGTTCTTTCTGGAACAGGGACAGGAAACCGCAATTGGTGGTTATGCCATCCACACCATCCCTTACCAGATCCTGCGCCGCGTCGATGAACAGATCCAGCATCCCCTCGGCCCGGTGCCGAACCACCCGATCCGGCGAGGCATCACGGACTATGCGATAGAGCACCGGAAACGGCCAGGTCAGCGCGTTGCCCATGTCACCTGGGATTCTGGGGAATTGGGCATCCAGCATCAGAATACCAACCGATGCGCCGTAGATGGATTTTCCGCCCTGCGCGATCATCCCTCGACCTCCTCAATAATTCGAGCCGAGATTTCTTCTGACCCTTCCATGTAAATGCTGCTAATCCCGTGACGCACAGCGTCCTGCACCTGATCCATGCGCTTGGTGATATGAGCACCCAGAACATGCGCGGCCTCTTCCGCATCCCGTTCCATCAACGCCTGCATAACTTGCTTATGCTCGTCTTTTGAACGTTGCACCCGGTCCATACTCATGGAAATCCAACGGATATAGCGAATGCGCTCATTGATCCGCATCAGAGTTTGCAAAAGTTCCATATTGCCCGACAGTTTGGCTATCCCAAGATGAAACGCCTCATCCCGGCTGACTGCTTCTTCGACGGTCAGGCCGGTGATATCGATGCCCGTTGAGTAAAGCTCATCCCGCAGATTCTGCAGGTCTTTGTCAGAGGCCTTGGAACACGCCGCACGCGCGGCGGCAGTTTCGATAATCTGGCGCAGTTCAAACAGGTCAAACACGCTTTGCGCATCCAACGGACGACAAAAAAACCCTTGCCCCGGGCGAAAATCAAACAACCGTTCTGCAACCAACCGGTTCAATGCCTCTCGTAAAGGGGTCCGGCTGACGCCCAGGTCCTTGGACAAGGCAACTTCGTTCAGGCGATCTCCCGGGCGCAGACGGAACGAGACCGCCATCGCCTTAACCTGATCATAGATGTCGTCGACCCTTGGACCCGCCATTAACCTGCCCTTCCTCTTGTTTGCCACAGGTGCCATAGGCAGCGCTTGAAATCAATATACAAACTTGTATACAGATCTGCGTACAGCGTGGAATCGAGAGGCTCGTAGATCATGACAGGGACGAATTATCTGACCGGGGCAGAGGCTATGGTGCTTATGCTCGAGGCGCACGGCGTGAAGCACATGTTCGGCCTGTGCGGCGATACCACCTTGCCGTTCTATGACGCTCTGGCGCGCATGGATCACGGTATTCAGCACATTCTGACACGGGATGAACGGCACGCAGCCTATATGGCGGATGGTTACGCGCGTGTGACAGGAAAGCCCGGTGTCTGCGAAGGTCCCTCGGGCGGAGGTGCAACTTACATCCTGCCCGGCGTTGTCGAAGCCAATGAAAGTTCCGTTCCGATACTGGCAATCACCTCGGACGTCGCGACAAGCAGCCGGGGCAAATACCCATTGACCGAACTGGATCAGCCTGCACTGTTCAAGCCCCTAGCCAAGTGGAATACCTCGCTGGACGACGCCGCGCGGCTTCCGGCCATGGTGCGGGCGGCATTTCGAGCAATGACGACTGGCACGCCAGGTGCCACGCATCTGGCTTTGCCCTTCGACACGCAAAAAGCACAAGTGGACGAGGCCGAAATCTGGGCGGATGATAGGCATCGCAGCTATCCTGCCGAACGCGCTTCTCCGGACATGGAGGCGATAGAGGCGGCGGCGGATATTCTCGCACGGGCCAAATCCGCTGTTGCGGTCTGCGGCGGCGGGCCAGTTCTGTCAGGCGCAACCGAAGCATTGCGACAGGTCGCAAATTTGTTGGACATGCCCGTTGCCACAACCGTTTCCGGCCAGGGTTCCATCGCCGAAACCGACCTGCTGGCTTTGGGCGTTGTCGGGTCTAACGGAGGTGTGCCCGCGACACGTGCTGTCGTGGATCAGGCGGATGTTGTCCTGTTCATTGGCTGCCGCGCCGGCTCGGTCACAACCGAAAGGTGGAGAAGCCCAGGGCGTGATGCCACGATCATTCACATCGACAGCGATCCCATGGTGATTGGTGCAAACTACCAGACAGAAGTGGCTATTTGCGCTGATGCCCGACTGGCGCTCGAGGCTCTGGCCCGCGCATTAGAAGATCGGCAAGACCTAAATGCACAAGGCGGGGCGGATAAAGCCCGCGCCGCGTGGGATGCCAAGCTGGCTGCTTTCGCGCCACTGGCCGCAAGTCGTGAAATGCCGATCCGTCCCGAAGCTGTCATGGCTGCGTTGATGGATATTCTGGATGACGACGCAATTGTTGTGGCTGACCCCGGCACCCCATGCCCCTATTTCAGCGCGCATTACCGGTGGCGGACATCGGGACGGCAGTTCATCACCAACCGAGCCCATGGCGCTTTGGGCTATTCATTAGGTGCAGCAATGGGGGCACATGTCGGGCGTCCGTCGGTAAAGACCCTGGCCGTTATGGGCGATGGCTCGTTCGGCTTCACATGTGGGGAGTTCGAAACGATGGTACGGCACAAAATGCCCATCACATCGATTGTCTTCTCAAACGCGGTCTTCGGCTGGATCAAAGCGGGTCAGGATGCGGGCTTTGGTCAAAGATTCTACAACGTTGACTTCAACCGCACAGATCATGCCGCAGTCGCGTCAGCCTTTGGCGTGAAATCATGGACGGTCAAAGACCCCGAAGACCTGCCTAAAATCCTGAAACAGGCTATTGCACATGACGGCCCCACGCTGGTCGACATCCATTCCCAACAGCTTCACGATGCGGCCGCCCCGGTCTCGGAATGGGTCGCGTAAGTGGCGATTGACGGGATCAGTTGGTCCAGAAACTCCTGAGCGATACTAGATAAAGGGCGACCTTTTGCTGTGATGATTGCAAGCTCCAGCATGACCGCTGGCTTGAAAGGGCGGGTCTGATATCCGCTCTCTTCATCAAAGGTAACGGTAAAGGGGTCGATCATCGCGACCCCCATGCCTTGCTTCACGAAGCTCAGCAGGTTTTCAGACAAGTGCGTGTGAATCTGTGTGCGCCATATGCGTCCAGCACGCTGAAAGATGTCTCGAGTTTTTCGGTGCGTCTGGTGTTCCGGCCCCATCACAATAAAAGGCTCATTCTCCAGTGTTTCCGGTGTCAGAACGTCATACGCCGCCAACGGGCTGTCTTGGGGAAAGGTCGCAAGCGTTTCAAATTCAAACACCTGATAATTCAACGTGTCGTGCAGGATCGGCATCTCGACAATGCCGATCTCAAACAAGCCAGACGTTACCCATTCCTGAATCTTCGACGAATATTGCGACTGAAAGCTAACGGACAGGTTCGGGCGGCTTTCGGCAAACCGCGCGATCTCACGCGGCATGAAACCGAAGGACAACAGATGCGGCGCGGCGACCTGTAACTGACCCGGATGCTTGTTCTGCAAATCTGTCACCGCCTGTGCAACGTGATCCAACCCGCGCACAACCGTGTCGACCTCGCGGTACAACAGCTCGGCTTCGGGCGTGGGCAACAGACGCCCCTTGTTGCGTTCGAACAGAGGTAATCGCGCCTCGCGCTCCAATTGCGCCAAAAGGTTGCTGATGCCGGGTTGCGAGATGCCCAGAACCGATGCCGCTCCCGTTACGGTTCCGGTTTCCATGATGGCGTGAAAGGCTTGAAGCTGACGAAAGCGCAATGACATAGGTATAGTATCATTTTTCCTGATGAACTGTCGAAGATATAGTATTTGAAATGATATGCCGGTCAAGGCAGGCTTCCGCACATCTATAGAGGGCCGAATGAGCGATCTGTCACAAAAAATCACAGGCTATGACCTATGGCACCTCAAGCTGCCAGTGACCTCGCGGCGGGATCACGGCATTGGATCCGTCGAAGGCGTTTGTGAAATTGTTATCCTACGGCTGACATCCGAGGACAGCTCGCAAGGGTTTGGCGAAGCATCGCCCTGGTCAGTTTTTACCGGCACGCCAGAGGCAACCTTTGCTGCGCTCGATCGGTATCTGCGCCCACTTGTTTTGGGCGCAAAAGTCAGCGACAGATCCGCGATCATGGCGCGTGCCGCTTATGCAGTGGCACATTGCACCGAGGCCAAAGCCGCACTGGAAACCGCGCTGCTGGATCTTTCAGGCCGGATCAGCAACGTGCCCGTTTGGTCTTTGTTGGGCGGCAAATGTCGGGGCGCAATCCCCCTGAGTTGTTCCATCGCCAACCCTGATTTCTCGCAAGACATCGACCTGTTGGCACGGTTGCAGGACGATGATGTCCGTATCGTGAAACTCAAGACCGGGTTCAAGGATCACGCCTTTGACATCATGCGGCTGGAATACCTGGCCCAGAACTGCCCCGAGTTTTCGGTGCGCGTGGATTATAACCAAGGGCTTAATATCGAGGATGCACCGGCACAGGTCCGCGACGTCGCCCGGTTCGAACCCGATTTCATCGAACAGCCCGTGCGCGCTCATCACTTCGGCATGATGGCCAAGCTGCGCCAAATGACAGATGTGCCATTGCTGGCAGACGAGAGTGTGTTTGGCCCCGAAGACATGGAGCGTGCAGCCCGCGAAGGGATTTGCGACGGTGTTTCCGTCAAAATCATGAAATCCGGCGGCCTGACACGCGGTCAGACTGTTGCGCGTATTGCGGCTGCCCACGGCCTGACAGCCTATGGCGGCGACATGTTCGAGGCTGGCCTGGCCCATTTGGCCGGCACGCACATGATTGCCGCGACACCAGAAATCACTTTGGGCTGTGAGTTCTATCAGGCGTCATATTTCCTGAAAGAGGACATATTGGAAGAACCGTTCCAGATCAGGAACGGGCAAGTCTGCGTGCCGGATGGCCCTGGGCTTGGCGGCAAACCCGACTTGGAAAAACTGAACCACTACGCAGTGTCAAAGGCGGTGGCGGCGTGAACGAGAAGAAAACCATAGCCATCATCGGGGCTGGAATTGTGGGCGTATCCGCGGCTGTCTGGCTACAGCGCGACGGTCACGACGTGATTTTGATCGACAAGGCCGGACCGGGCGAAGGAACCTCACACGGCAATGGCGGCGTGCTTGCGTCATGCTCTATCGTACCTGTGACGGTTCCGGGACTACTCGGCAAAGCACCAAAGATGCTTTTAAGCCCCTCTCAGCCGCTGTTCCTGAAATGGGGGTACCTACCAAAGCTGTTGCCATGGCTCAGACAATACTTAAGCCACGCAAACGCCGTAGATGTGGAACGGATTGCTGCGGCCTTGACGCCCATCGTGGGCGACAGCCTGAACGACCACAAGGCGCTGGCCGCCGGAACTGGCGCTGAGAAATGGATCGTCCCAAGCGACTATCTGTTCCTCTATGAAAACCGCGCCCATTTCGAAGGTGATGCCTTTGGTTGGGGCATTCGGCGCAAGCATGGCTTTGCTTGGAAAGAGTTGGAAGGCAAGGCATTCCACGATTACGATCCAGTATTCAGTCAGGATATCGGGTTTGCGGCCAAGCTGTCAGACCATGGTCACATCACCGATCCGGGGCGATATGTCAAAGACCTAGCTGCACATGTTGAGGCGCAAGGAGGTCGGATCATCCAAGCCACTGTCGAAGACGTCACGCGCGAAGGCGGAAGCGTCACAGGCGTTCGTGCAGGTGGCGAAACCATTGCATGCGACACAGCCATCGTGACGGCAGGTGTCTGGTCGGGACCTCTAGCGAAGCGATTGGGTGTATCTGTCCCACTTGAAAGCGAACGCGGGTATCATCTTGAATTGGTGGAACCTTCTGACATGCCACGCAGCCCGGTCATGGTCGCATCAGGTAAGTTTGTTGCAACACCCATGGATGGGCGCTTACGCTTGGCAGGCATTGTAGAGTTCGGAGGGCTGGATGCACCGCCCTCTCGCGCGCCGTTTGAATTGATGCGCAAGAATGCCCGGGCGGCTTTTCCGGGCATAACATGGAAGGAGGAAGTGGAATGGATGGGGCACAGGCCCGCCCCGGCTGACTCGATCCCGATCATTGGCGACGTACCCGGCATCAAGGGGGCCTATATGGGCTTTGGGCACCATCACATCGGCCTGACAGGCGGGCCAAAAACCGGACGCCTTCTGGCCCAAATGATCGCGGGCAGAACCCCAAACGCGGATGTCAGCGTCTACGCGCCGTCACGCTACACAACATAAGAACAAGCTGATGAGAAACATCGGCGTTTCAAAATCCAATAGGGAGAAAACGATGAAAAAACTGACAAACCTTCTGGCAGCGACAGCTCTGACTGCAGCTGCAGCCGCACCGGCCATGGCAGAAAAATGGGACATGCCGATGGCTTATTCGGCGTCGAACTTCCACTCGGCCACAGGCGCGGAATTCGCCAAATGCGTGACCACCGGTACAGGTGGTGAGATCGAGATTGTGACGCACCCGTCCGGCTCGCTTTTCAAAGGTGCCGACATCAAACGCGCGATCCAGACCGGGCAGGCCCCGATAGGTGAGCGTCTATTGTCTGGCCACCAAAATGAAAATGCCCTGTTCGGGTTTGACTCAATCCCATTCCTCGCGACCTCTTTCGACGACAGCGCCAAGCTTTGGGAGGCCGCCAAGCCATCTATAGAAAAAGTATTAGCTGAACAGAACCTAACACTGCTTTACGCTGTGCCGTGGCCGCCTCAGGGCTTGTATTTCAAGAACGAGGTAAACTCGGTCGCTGACATGAAAGGCATCAAGTTCCGCTCATACAACAATGCGACCTCGCGACTGGCCGAGCTGACGGGGATGCTGCCGGTGACAATTGAAGCCGCGGAAATCAGTCAGGCCTTTGCGACGGGTGTGGCGGATTCGATGGTGTCATCGGGATCGACCGGATATGACCGCAAGGTTTGGGAAAGCCTGAACTATTTCTACGAAGTCGATGCCTGGTTGCCGCGCAACTATGTGATGGTCAATTCTGATGTCTGGTCTGGTGTATCTGATGCCAACAAGAACGTCATCAAGGGCTGTGCTGAACTGGCAGAATACGCGGGCAATTGGCGCGCCAAGGAATACACCGGATTCACCCTGCAGGGTTTGCGGGATGGCGGGATGACCGTTGGCCCGGCTTCTGAACAGATGACGAATGAGCTGAAAGAGATCGGCGTGACCATGACCAATGAATGGCTGGAAGCTGCCGGTGACGAAGGCAAAGCAATCGTCGACGCGTTCAACGCGTCACAGTAACCTTTTCGATTTGGGCGGCGGGTCATCCAGCCGCCCTTTTCGCATCCAATCAAAACACAGCGGGGACAGCATGGCGGTTTTGCGAGGGCTTCGGTCCGTACTGGACTTTATATATCTTGCGGCTGGGGTGCTTGCGGCTCTCAGCCTCATTGCGATCCTGCTTTTGATCGTCGTGCAGATGCTGGCCCGCTGGACCGGTGAGGTCTTTCCCGGAGCGCCCGACTATGCTGGCTATGCCATGGCCGCCGCTTCCTTTCTGGCCTTTGCCAATGCGCTGAACAGGGGCAGCCACATTCGCGTGTCAATCCTGTTGAACGCTGTGCCGGATGGTGTCCGCCGCATATTGGAAGTCTGGTGTTTTGCAATCGCCACTGCCGTCATGTGGTATTTCTGCTGGTACGCTTATCGCTTTGTCTACTGGAGCTGGAAATTCAACGATGTCAGTCAGGGGCAGGACCGAACTGCCCTTTGGATCCCACAATCCGCGATGCTGCTAGGCGCGGTCATTCTGGCCATTGCTCTGACTGATCATTTGATCCACGTGCTTTTCAAGGGCGAACACCGCATCGTCCGCGATCTGGCCGATCAGAGTCACGGAGAGTAAATCATGGAAAACCTCTCTGTCATCATTCTCTTTCTTTTTGTTCTCTTCACCTTGCTGGGCACCGGTGTTTGGGTCGGCTTGGCTTTGATGGGCGTTGCCTGGGTCGGAATGGAGCTCTTCACCACCCGTCCCGTCGGGGATGTAATGATCACCACAATCTGGTCGGCGTCGTCTTCTTGGACCCTAACCGCACTGCCCATGTTCATCTGGATGGGCGAGATTCTGTACCGAACGCGATTATCGGAAGACATGTTCAAGGGCCTGTCCCCGTGGATGGCCCCTTTGCCCGGCGGATTGGTGCACACCAATATCGTGGGTTGTACGGTTTTTGCAGCTGTCTCGGGCTCTTCAGCAGCCACGCTGACAACTGTTGGAAAGATGTCGATCCCCGAACTGCGCAAGCGCAACTATCCCGAGCGGATGATCATCGGGACATTGACCGGGGCCGCCACACTTGGGCTGATGATCCCGCCCTCGCTGACCCTGATCGTCTACGGTGTGACGATCAATGAATCCATCACCAAGCTGTTCTTTGCAGGGATTCTTCCCGGTCTGGTACTGGCTGGGATGTTCATGGGCTACGTGGCGATCTATTCCAAACTCGGCAAAGACTGGAGCCCCAATTCCGAAGCCAAACTGAGTTTCTCAGAAAAGATCAAGAACTCTCGTTTCCTGCTGCCTGTAATCCTTTTGATCATGGTCGTGATTGGGTCGATGTATCTTGGATATGCCACCGCAACCGAGGCCGCGGCCTTTGGGGTCATCGGCGGGCTGCTGTTGGCAGCGGGACAAGGGTCGCTGACCTGGAAGACCTTTACCGATAGCCTGATGGGCGCCACGCGTACCAGTGCGATGATTGCCCTCATTCTTGCGGGCGCTGCGTTCCTTTCGCTGTCCATGGGCTTTACCGGCCTGCCGCGTGGTCTGGCCGATCTGATCGCCGGTTGGGAACTGACCCGGTTCGAATTGCTCATGGTGCTGCTGGTCTTCTACATCATTCTGGGCTGTTTTCTAGATGGTATCTCTTCGGTCGTGCTGACCATGGCCGTGGTCGAACCCATGATCCGCGATGCGGGTATCGACCTGATCTGGTTCGGCATCTTCATCGTCGTTGTCGTCGAGATGGCACAGATCACGCCCCCGATCGGTTTCAACCTGTTCGTCATGCAAGGCATGACCAATCACGAGATGAGCTATATCGCGCGGGCCGCCATTCCGATGTTCCTGATCATGGTTCTGATGGTCTTCATCCTGATCTGGTTCCCCGACCTTGCAACTTGGTTGCCCGAAAACTTACGGCAGAGCCCGGGCGGATAGAGCTATTTTGAACACGCTCCACCTGGCGGCGCGTCGTGGCCCTTATGTTCTGATCTGTGGGTTGGCGGCAGGTCTACTGTTGCCAGCTCTGGCGGAACCGATGCGGGATTTGCTTCCGCCTTTGGTGGTGCTTTTGCTGTTCGTGACTGTGCTGAGGATGGATCCCAGCACCATTCTGGGATCACTGAGTGACTTGCACAAAGTTGCGCTTGCGGTTGTTGGGTTTCAGCTGGTGACGCCGATGATCATCGTTGCACTCGGATACGTGTGCGGATGGATCGGGACTCCCGTGCTTTTGTCGCTTCTGATCATGGCGGCAGCGCCGTCCATCTCGGGCAGTCCGAATATGTGCCTGATGATGGGCCACGCGCCAGAACATGCGATGCGACTGATGGTTGTCGGTACGGCCCTGTTACCTTTGACCGCCTTACCCATCTTTCTCGTAATGCCGCAGTTGGGCGACGTACAATCTGTCTTATGGGCTGGTGTGCGACTGTTGCTCACGATCTTATGCGCAACTGGCGCAGCTATATTTGTAAGGCGCACGGTTTTGCGCAACCCTTCACAATCCATGCTGATGAACCTTGAGGGGATGGGAACACTCACACTGGCCGTATTTGTCATCGGCCTGATGCCGTCGGTCAGCGCGACGGCGCTGGAGGACCCAGCTTTGGCTGCATTCTGGATCGCCTTTGCCTGTCTGGCCAACTTTGGCGCACAGATTGTCATGTTTCGCTTTACACAGGGCAAGCTACCTACTGCGCAGGCAACTGCGGTGTCATTGATTGCTGGCAACCGCAACATCGCGATCTTTTTTGTGGCTCTTCCAACAGAGGTCACTGCCCCGATAATGGCCTTCATCGGAGCCTATCAAATTCCGATGTACTTGACCCCAATGATTATGCGCCGCCTATACCAAAAGGACGCGCCATCGTGATCATTGATTGTGCGAGCCTCGTTTTCGGGCTGCGTTCCGCGAAACCCGTTTTTGGAAACCAGAACTTTCAGGTGAGGATCCCGACTGTTGGTTATTGTCACAAAAAGCACTTCGATCCGGCGGCAAAACGCAGTGGCGCGAACTGCCAGAGTTGTAAGTCGGGCACAGGATACTCCGCTTTCCCGAGCAGCTACCGCGCCTGATCCTCATCGCCAGCATGTGCAAGGATCAGCTATTTCGCGGTGATTTGAACAAATCTTTTCACAGTGTCATCAACGCACCGGGGTCGATTTTGGCTTGAATAACCGTTGTTTCATTTGATGCGATTGCTTGTTCCAGCGCAGGACCAACCCCGCCTGGCCCATCGACCCATATACCTTTCCCACCACACAACTCGGCAAACTTGTCGAAACGGGGCGAGCGAATTTCGGCTCCAAGCAGACGGCCTCCGTAAAATTCCTGCTGATAAGCTTTTTCAGCCCCCCAAGCTTCGTTATCCAGAACGATGATTGCGATCGGCAGATAGTGTTGAATGGCGGTCTGTATCTCGATCATCGTATAGCCGACAGCCCCATCGCCCATAATCGCCACGACAGGGCGATCCGGTGCGGCTGCCTTGGCTCCAATTGCAGCGGCAAGGCCAAAGCCGACAAGACCGAAATCCAAAGGTGTGATCAGTAGCATCGGTGCATAATGGGCCAGCCGGTCAGCGGCTTGCAGGCAAGTATTGCCCGTGTCCAGCGTTACGATTGCATCTTCGGGCAAGGTTGCGCGGATTTCGGCAAGGGCACGGCGCGGGTGCATGGCAGGCTGTCCAGCTCTGCCTCCGCTGCGCGCTCGGCAGCGAGGGTGGCCATATCAGACCGAAACGCTTCGCGCCACGGATCGCAATCGGGCCGCGTTGTGGCTTCGATCAGGTCTTCGGAGGTCAGGCAGGCATCCCCTTACGCTGCGATCTTGGCTGGGAAGTACCGCCCAACCACCGCGCTTTCGAGGTCCACATGGGCGATACGGGTATCAGCACCCACATACTCATTGAAATGAAAGGTTGAGTTGAATCCGAGCCCGGCACCCAACACCACCATAACATCCGCCTCGCGGGTTAATCGCACCGGCAATCACAACAATCGGTGAATCGGCCAAATGCGCCCCAGCCACCGCAGTCACGATGTTGATCACGCCGTGCCCGGCTTACTCCCCAAGAACCACACCGGGTTTACCCGTCATCCGCGCCCAGGCATCGGCCATATGCCCCGCAGCCCGTTCGTCGCGCGCTCCGACATAGGCGATTTCACCATCCTTATACATGGCGTCGTAAAGTTCGAGCGGCGATGTCAGAGGCATTCTGTTTGAGGCCGGTAGGGCGATTTCATAACCACCCGCCATGCCAAAACGCGATCTATTCAAGTACTTTAATAGCAGCAGGAAGTCATCCGTCTTTCGGTAATGATATGCGTTCGTTTCCCGCTTTCTTTGCGAAACGTCTAGGACCTGCTGCGGAAGCGCAGAATCGATGTAAGCCACGAAACGATCCGGTTCTGGTGGAATAGATTGGCCCGATGTTTGTCTCCGGAATACGGCATCCCTTAGCCGTAAGGCTGCGATGCGGGCGGCAATGTTGGTGGCACGTCGACGAAGTTTTCGTGAAGATCAATGGCGAACATCATACCTGCAACACGTTCTTTTAATCAGAGTAGTCCAACCTACACATGTGATTTTAGGAACATATCTCATGCAAGACATTTTTATTGACCGGAACGCCGAAAATGCAGGCCTCAAAGCAAACGAGAAAGCCAATATTGGCAATGACAAGGACGGCCTCAGGTCATCCGGTTATGGAACCAACCATCTAATCAAGGACAAGCTGAGCTTTTATAGCGAAGTTCTGAAATCGGACCGACCCAACTTGTCCGAAAAACCTGGCCGAGATTGGATTTTTTCGACTTTCAAATGAACCTCGCTGACAGGGTGTTGTCGGCAGACTGGCATATAGTATTGGGGCATGACGCAATAAAACCGGCAGATCGCTCGAAGATTCCAAACCCTGTAGAATTGCGGCGCGCCATTGCGTCAGCATTTAAGGGAAAAGCTCAAAGTCTCTGGATTGAATCTGAAATCTTACTAAAGTTTGCGGTTCTTAGCAGAGTGAATAAGCAATTTGGCCTGCTGCCGAATTGCTATGGGTCCGAGCCATCCCGCGTCGGTGTATTGGCCGAAAAGGAAAGTGACCAGACGATCTTGCTGCGAACCGTTTGGTCCGAAGTAGATACAGAAGACCCATCAACTGTGAGCCACGAAAGGTCAAACAAAGATATGGCCTATGACGAGTTCATAAACGTTTTTTCGCACCCGGCGGCCATCAGAATCGACATTTCCGAGAGCGTGACGTTTCCGACGTTTTGTGAGTTCAAGTCGAGATTTAGAAATGCTGATCCATCAGTCCCGAAGTATTTTTCACCGGATAGGCCTCGGAGCATTTCTTTGGCCATTTAGCTTCTTAAGCCGTGTAGTGACATAACCGAATATGCCTGGTGGACCTATTGTCTGGAGCAGATGGCTGAGGGGGAGCTTAGCCATGACGAGTTTGACGAGCTCTACGTCAAAGATATTATGAGAGTTGTCTTTCAAGACGCGCTATCGAAGACGACTCGGTTTTGTCCCTGACGTCGGAGGTGGCTGGGTTTGGTGGTCTAAGCCTTGTTTTGTCCACCCTTGGATGCTTCAAACCATAAGTCTTGATCCCCGTATCGGCACATACTCTGTGTTGGCAAGTGCAACCCAAATTCAGAGTGCGTCGCCGGCAGGCACATAATTCTGATGGGTTGCTATTAATAACTTTTTGCTCAGATTGGGATACAGCCAAGAGCACTCATTCCCGATCTTCGCGACGAATAACCGGTTCGAGCTAAGACCGGCCGATTCGAAGAATTAGATAGAATGCCTTTTGCAAAGTACTTTGCCGCAATCAGTGCCCGCTTTGATGGAGACGGTCACTTACTGGGCTCAGGATTCATAACCAGTAGATGACGGTTGCTGCGAGAGCGATTGCTGAGAGGGAGATCCTTGGGCGACGGTCATGGCTTGTCGCCGCGAGCCTCCAATCTTTGAGCCCACCGAAGGTGATCTCGATGCAGCTTCGCCGCCTGTATCTAGGCTTGTCGTAATTAACCGGTGTCACGCGCTGTTTTTGCCCGGTGATACACGCGCGTATCCCTTAGTCTTTCTAGGCGTCTCGGAACTAGTCGGCGTCATAGCCGCAATCCGCGAGCAGACAGTCAACTTTTTGAAAGCTGCAGAGCAACGCACGTACGCCGAGATAATCGCTTACCTGTCCAGTGGTGACAAAGAGGTTCAAAGGTCGTCCATTGCCGCCGCAAATAGCATGGAAATTGCTGCTCTTCGCTCTTCCGATTAGGTGTCCACCCCCTTTTTTACGTCCACACTGGACGCCGTGCGATGCGCCTTTAGATACTGGCTTCGATCATGACTGTCTTCTTTTCGCAGTACTCAGCTGCCAAGCCTGCCAAAATCCGCGCGAAGATACCTTTCTCTCTTCAACGCTTAAACCGGCTGCACAGCTTTTCCGGGGCTTTCGCGACCCTACTAGGGCCACAGTCCCCTTCAACTGTGTGGTGCGTATTCCTTGGGCGCATCTCGCCGGCGCAACCCATTGTGATTGAGTAAGATAGTCCCATCTAACACCCGCAAGTCATCAACCCGAGACTTGCGGTGCGTCTTCAGGAAAAAACGGAAGTGCTAGGCCATCTGCTCGTTAGTCAGCTAAAAAGGTCGCTCATGTCACGCTCCGTTTTGCGAGCCGTGAATAACGCCGCGCTGCGAAAATCAATGCATCCTGACCCTAGCACTGCGCGTGCTTCAGGACTAGTTGCGAAGCCTGCCACCATTGGGATCGAACGGGGCTTCGGCCAGTACCCGCCCGGTATGCGGTTTACCAATGACCTGAATGATCACCTCATCCCCGGGTTTCGTCACCTCGGGGTTGCGGAACCCAATAGCCAATGATTTCCCGACTGAATAGCCAAACGCCCCAGACGTGACCCGGCCCACTGGCCTACCGTCAGGTGTAAAGATCGGCTCACTACCGGTCGCGTCCGCGTCCTCGGCCACGTCCAGTTCGAAGACGGACAAAACCTCGCGCGGGGCATTGTCCTTGATCGCCAAATAGGCATCCTTGTGCAGGAAGTCCTTGTCCAGTTTGATCAACCCCGCCAATCCAACTTCTTGCGGCCAATATTCCTGAGAATACTCCCGCCCCCAGGACCCATAGCCCTTTTCGATACGCAATGATCCCAGAGCACGCCCACCGACCGGGCCACCACCGCAGTCATTGGCAGCTTCCAGCAACGCGGTGTAAAGTGCGACCTGATCAGCCTCGGCGCAGTGCAGTTCCCAGCCCAGATCGCCGGTAAAACTAACACGGATGGCCAGGCAATCTATTCCTGCAACCGTGATTTTCTGGGATCGCATGAAACGGAATGCTTCATTGGACAAGTCCGCATTGGTCAGACGCGCCAGTGTCTCGCGTGATTTCGGGCCTGCTATGTTGAACCCGGCGATACGATCAGTCGCGACCTCCAGTGTAGTTCCCTCGGGCATTTCGACCATTTGAAAGAAGCGTTGATGGTAACGTTCGGCCATTCCTGACCCGATCATCATGTATTCGTCTTCAGCTAGCTTGGTGATGGTAAAATCACCTGCCACGCCACCGCGAACCGAGATCAGAGGCGTCAGGCAACTGCGCCCAACTTCGGTTGGCACACGGTTGGCCACCAGACGGTCCAGCCAGTCATAAGCACCTGGCCCCTTGATCACGTAATTTGCAAAGTTCGAGATATCGATGATACCCACGCTGTTGCGCAGCATCTTTACCTCGCGCCCAACCGGATCGAACCAGTTTTGGCGGGTAAAGCCGATAGTCTCTTCAGTGTCGGGTTCGTCGGCAAACCATAGCGGGTGTTCCCAGCCGCAGTTCAGACCAAAGACGCAACCCATCTGCTTCTGCATCTCGTATGCGGGGCGCACGCGGGCCGGACGGCCGGCGCTGCGCTCTTCGTTGGGAAAGTGAATCTTGAAGCGATGGATGTAGGAATCCTGCACGCGCGCTTTGGTGAACTTCTTATCGGCCCAGTCGCCAAAACGGGCTAAATCCCAAGCAAACATGTCATATTGCGGCTCGCCCTCGATCATCCATTGCGCCGCCAAAAGGCCCAAACCGCCGGACTGCGAAAAACCGGGGATCAGACCGCCAATCAGGAAATAGTTCTTCAGCTCGGGCACCGGCCCCCACAACATGTTCGAGTCAGGCGACCAGATCATCGGCCCGTTGATGACTCGTTTTACACCGGCGGTTGCTGCGACCGGCACACGCTCTGTCGCGCGGATGACGTTTTCCATGATCCGGTCCAGATCGTCGGGAAACAGGTCATGCGCAAAGTCCAGAGGCGTGCCGTCTTCGGCCCAGAACTTCATGTCTCTTTCATAAGCACCAATCAGCAGCCCGTTGCCCTCCTGTCGGAAGTAATATTCGCCATCCCGGTCCGCGATCGAAGGCAAACGGCGGCCCAGATTGGCAACCTCATCAATGGCTTCGGTCACGAAATACTGGTGCTCGGTGGGTTGTAGCGGCAGGGTTAACCCCGCCAGTGCTGCCACTTCACGACCCCAAAGGCCCGCCGCGTTGACCACCCATTGCGTGTGAATGTCGCCTTTGGGCGTGTGCACGATCCAGCTGCCGTCCGCTTGTTGTTCGGTCCCCGTCACAGGGCAAAACCGTTCAATGGTAGCCCCCATGGCACGCGCTCCGGCGGCATAGGCATGGGGTACACCAGAAGGATCCACGTTGCCGCCATCGGGTTCATACATGATGCAGCGGATGTCATCGAACTGCGCCAGCGGATGCAGCTCTTTTGCTTTTTCACGGCTGACTTCGTGGAAGTTCAAACCGTAAAACCGCGCTTTCGCCTCTTGAAGGCGCAACTGCTGCTCGCGTTCTTCAGTTTGGGCCAGATATAGTGACCCGGGCTGGAACACACCGCAACTTTGACCGGTTTCCTTTTCCAGCTCTTTGTACAGGTTCATCGTGTAATGCTGGATACGGGTGATGTTGTTGTTGTCGTGCAGACCGTGAATGTTGGCCGCCGCATGCCAGGTTGAACCACTGGTCAATTCGTCCCGTTCCAGCAGGATGACATCGGTCCAACCAAGCTTGGCGAGGTGGTACAGAATCGAGGTGCCGGCAAGACCACCACCAATGATTACAGCTTGTGCGTGGGTTTTCATGAAAGGGTTTCCCTGGATGCGGCGCGGCTCAGGCGGCGAATTCTTTCCTGGCGGCCAGGAATTTGGCAACCTCGACTGTTGAGTTGTGTCGGCACATCGAAACCCGCACGCAGGAGACGTAGCCCGACGGAGTAAGAATATTTCCTGAAAAATGATCTTTCCTGCGCAAACGGATGCGGATTTGATCTGGCCGGTCTTCGGATATCTGGCTCATGACAGATGGTGCTTTGTGTTGACTGCGCAGGGTATCGCACAGACCCTAAGACGGTTGTCCCCTCAAGACATGCAAAAAAAACGGGCCCATTGTGGTCGAATTTTCTGCGCCAACCATAAGCCCCGGCTGGCATGGAAACGTGCAGGCGGCAAAGACAACACAGGCCCAAGAGTGAGCCAATCAATCCATCGGGCTCTCTGTTTCGGTTGCCACTTTCAATAACCAGTTCTGGAACAGTCGAACCGCAGGCGTGGCATTGACCTCTCGGAGATTGACATAATAAGCCCAAGGGCTTTCCAGATTCAGATCAAAGGGCTCAATCAGAAGCCCCCGCTCTACATAAGGTTGCGCCAACGACTTCGGGATCGCTACACACCCCAAGGATTTTGATGCAAGCTCAAGCGCTAGGTTCGAGACGTTGGTTCTTGGACCTTCATTCTGGCCAAGATTTTCAAGCCCGAACTCAGCGGCCACCTTGTCCCAATATGCCGAGCGACCCAGAATGTGGATCAGTTGCGCATCGTGTAATTGTTGGGGATCGTTCAATGGTTGATTGCCCACGGTATAGCCCGGAGAGCAGACCACCGTCAGCTTTTCCACCCATAATCGTTCCAGACCTTCAGACGCGTCATCTATGTGATTGATCGTAATCGAGATATCCGAAACATTTGGGTCCACATCCGTCCAGATGGTACCGTGTACAGTCACGGAAATATCCGGATGGCTTTCTGAAAATCCCTGAATGACGTTGGGCAGCCAATTTCCCGCCAGGCTAACAGGGCACGAGACGACCACGGTTTTGGTATGGGGCCGCAGCACAAGCGACTGGGTGGCAACGTCAATTTCCTGCAACGCGTGGCGCACTGAGGGCAAGTACGCTTTGCCAACATCCGTAAGGGACAGAGACCGGGGGTGGCGCACAAAGAGCGGGCGCTTCAGAAATTCTTCAAGCGACCGGACATGATTGCTGACGGCTGATTGCGTGCAGTTCAACTCTTCCGCAGCACTTGTAAAACTAAGATGGCGGGCAGCGGCCTCGAAAGAACGCAGAAACGACAGGTGCGGTAGATTCATCATATGCAAATGTCCCGGGCGATCCACCTGTCGAGTATGGCGTAACTGACCCGGCCTCTTGTTCTTTTGCGACACAAAGACTGTTACGTAAGCGACATGTTTGACTTTGGACCCACAAAAATTCCTGTACCATTGCCCAAAGATTGTTTTCGTGCCGCACAAGTGAATTGCGCCTACCATTCCCACTAAGACCGGTAACAGACTTCAATTGCAAGCAGGCGAACCGTGGCGGACCGATTTCAGAAAATTGCTCACTTTACCCTTGAAACACGCGCCGAGGATATACCGGATAGCACACTAAGGGCCGCGGCCCGGATGACGCTGGACACATTGGGTATCACAATCGGTTCCGGGCCCATGTCAGCCGGAGTAATTGCGCGCGAAACTGCGATGGCATTGTACGATGCGGGTGACACGGCGTACAGCGCGCGCATGATGTTTGATGGTCGTCGGGTCAGCGCTGCAGGTGCGGCTTATGCCGCTGCAACTCAGACAGACAATTTGGACGGCCATGACGGGTACAACCCAACAAAGGGCCATATTGGTGTCGTGGTCATTCCCGCACTGGCCGCAGTGGCGGAAACGATAGGAGATTTTACGGGACCCGAGGCGCTGGCAGCTATTACCGTCGGCTATGAGATCGCCGGACGGGCCGGGGTTTCGCTGCACAACACCGTCAGCGACTACCATACCTCGGGCGCGTGGAACGCCTTGGGCGTTGTGGCCGTCGCTGCACGTTTGCGTGGGCTGAGTGAGGACCAGATGCGGCAAGCCATGGGGATCGCAGAATATCACGGCCCCCGCAGCCAGATGATGCGCGAAATCGCCAATCCTACTATGTTGCATGACGGTTCTGGCTGGGGGGCATTGGTCGGGATCTCTTCGGCGGTATTAGCCGAAAAAGGCTTTACCGGCGCACCCGCCATCACCATCGAAGCGGACGATGTCGAGCCATATTGGACGGATCTGGGCCAGTTCTGGCAGATGGAGCATCAATATGTGAAGCCCTATCCGATCTGCCGATGGGCGCACGCCCCCATCGACGCCACCCGCGCCTTGATGCGGGATCATAGTCTGTCGCACAATGATATTGCGTCGATCCGGGTCAATACCTTCCATGAAAGCGCCTGCTTGTTTCAGGGGATGCCAGACGACACATCAAAAGCGCAGTATTCTCTGCCTTTTGCCGTCGCCACCATTGCCGCCTATGGGCGGATAGGCGTCGAACACATCACCGGGGCCGGGTTGTCGGACCCTCTCGTCGCGTCGATTGTGGATCGTGTTTCCGTTTGTGAAACCGAACGACACTCCAACCGTTTCCCGAAAAACCGAATGGCAGATGTATCCATCACACTAAAAGACGGGCGGATTCTTGAATCGGGCGATGTTCACGCCCGAGGGGGGCCTGAGTCGCCCATGGAGGATGCTGAAGTGGACGAAAAGTTCATGGACTTTGCTGCCCCCTCGCTGGGCAGCGCCCGCGCATCGACCATCCGCGATGCCGTGTGGGGGCTGTGCCAGCCGGGGTCCAAGTTCTCGCACCTTGCCGAGCTGCTCTATGATGCACCGAAAACATAGTCGAGGCTTTTGTATGCTGTTGATGGTGGAATGCGCACGACGTTTGGATGTTGATTTGTTGAACTTCGCCTTTGCGGTTTCGAGATTTAGCATCGCCGAACCGAAAGCCCGTCAAGTGGTCTAGGAATTGAAGAAAGAGACTGCACTGTGAAATCTCCCATTTCCGTTTTGCATGCCGACAATCCCGTTGCTTCGAAGGCCCTGCTGGCTGCCCGTCACCCCGAACGAGGATCCTGACATGGCACGAGAAAGACGCAGCGCGCGGGGAGGCGGTCGACGCGGCAAAAGTGATCGCAGCAGCGCGGCAATTCAGCAGCTGCCCTGGCAGGCTGTAGTCAACACCTCGCCCAAGATGGAATTGCTGAGCGAAGATCAACTGGATCAGCTGCACGCCACTTCGATGCGTATCCTCTCTGAAGCAGGCATTCGTGTCATGGGTGAAAACGTCTTGGCCCTTTTTGAACAGGCCGGAGCGTTGGTAGACCGAGACACCAAAACCATTCGGATTGACGAAAGCATCGTTAACGAGGCGCTGAAAACCGTCCCGAAGACTTTTACCCTAACCGGACGCAACCCGGACAAGCGGATCACTTTGGGTGGGAACAACGTCAATTTTGGCCTCGTCGCCGGTCCGCCGAACGTACACGATTGCATCAACGGGCGACGTCCGGGCAACTATGAAGACTATTGCAACTTCATCAAGTTGGCCCATCACTTCAACGCAATACACCTGATCGGCAATCAAGTTACGGCTCCGCAGGAAATGCCGGCCAATAATCGACATCTGGACACCTACAACGCAAACCTCAGCTATTGCGACCTCAGTTTTCACGCCACAGCGATTGGCCGAGGGCGGGCGATAGATGGCATCAACATGATGGCCATCGCTCGGGGTATCTCTTTGGATCAGATGCGCGCCGACCCGGGACTGATCACCATCATTTCCGTGAACTCGCCCCGCCTGTTTGACGACGCGATGGGCGACGGCCTGATCGCAATGGCCGAGCACGGCCAGCCGGTGACGATCACACCCTTCACTTTGATGGGCGCGATGACCCCCGTCACCCTTCCCGCCGCTTTGGCCCAGCAGAATGCCGAGGCCCTGTTCGGGGTGACGCTAACCCAACTGGTCAATCCGGGAACCCCGGTGATGTATGGTGCGTTCACGTCGAACGTCGACATGCGCTCGGGTGCGCCTGCCTTTGGAACACCAGAAAACACCAAGGCCAATATGATCAGCGGTCAGCTGACCCGCCGTTATGGCATTCCCTATCGAACTTCGAACGCCAACGCCTCGAACGTGGTCGATTTGCAGGCGGTCTATGAGACGATGATGGCCACCTGGGGCGCGGTGTTAGGTGGGGCCAATCTGGTCTATCACGCAGCCGGTTGGCTCGAAGGTGGGCTGACGGCATCTTATGAGAAGCTCGTCATGGATGTGGAAATCCTGCAAAACATGATGGAGTATCTGAAGCCTCTGAAATTTGACGAAGGCGAACTCGCGCTGGACGCGATCAAAGATGTGCCCACTGGTGGCCATTTCTTTGGCACTGAGCACACGATGGAACGCTATGAAACAGCGTTTTATTCCCCCATGCTGTCAGACTGGCAAAATCATGGCGCGTGGGAAGCAGCGGGGTCCAAGACCGCGCTGACCCGGGCGACCGAAATCTGGCAGCAGGCTTTGCGCGAATACGAAGAACCGGTAATGGACCCGGCGATCCGCGAGGAGTTGGACGCTTATATTGCCAAGCGCAAAGAAGAAATCGGTTCCGACGAGCCTTAAAGAAAAGGCGGGGTTATCAGCCCGACCTTTGTTTACAACAGATCGAACAAGCGTCCCGGCACACTGCCTTGTCGGGGCAAGCACAAAGCCCGCATTAGCGCAAACATCATGGCCTGATTGGACGTCACCACAGGTTTGCCCAGCGTGGCTTCGATCCGGTCAACGGCCTCGACCGCGCGCATGTCGGTACAGCTGAGCACGATGGCTTCGGCTTCTGGATGATCGGCCTGACAGGCCAGATCGAACACTTCATCCGGGGTTAGTTCACCCTGCCCGTAATTCCCAAGTTCACGACCAATATCTGCGTATTTGACTGTTGTAATCTGGTTTTGCGCCAGAAAATCAACTGCCTGCGAGTTAATCTCGCCCAGATAGGGTGACGAGAACCCCACTTTGGTTACGCCCAAAGCCTTGATTGCATGGATCAATGATCCGGCAGCGGTAAAAGACAGTGCGCCGGACCCTGCCTTAATGTCCTGTGCCAATTGCTCATCAAATGACGGGCCGTGTGTCAGAGTGGCAGACGTGCAGCCATAGAGCACCACATCGGGTCGCACACCTGCTATCATCTTCAGATCATGGCTGATGTCCGAGGCTCCAAGACCCGCCATCTGATCCGAACCTGGGATCTCATCCACATCATATCCGCCCATGCGCTGAAAATGCACGGTCGTATCCGGGCAGCGCATCAGCATCATGTCTGCCTCAAGATTGGTGTTGGTGAACGGCACCAGTACACCGATCTTGGCCCGTGTTCGGGTCTCATGGATCATGACGTCACCTCTTTCAAAACGGTCAGGCACCGATCCATTACTGGTTCTTCACAGATGGTGGCGCGCAGACAATCGCCCAAACCATAGCCCCCCATCCCACGCATCAGTAACCCTTGGGCACGCAGTGCAGCATCTGCCTTTTGCGCCATCTTCACGTCCCCAAAACGGATCAGTACGAAATTCGTATGGCTCGGCGCAACCGCCAGCCCCAGAGCGCGACACCCATTGGCAAACTGATCCCGAATGGCAGCGGTTTTGGAAACCGTATTCAGCATATACGCCTGATCCCGCATCGCTGCGGTCGCCATAGCCTGCGAAGGGATCGAGACATTGTTCGGGTTCAACAGCTTCCGCACCTCACCGGCAATAGCGCCGGGGAACAGGCCCCAACCCACGCGCGCGCCCGCCAATCCGTAGGCCTTGGAAAAGGTTCGCATGACCACTGTGTCGCCGCGATCTACTAGCGCCAAGACTTCGTCCGGGTTTTGATCCTGATCGGCGAACTCGGCATAGGCCTGGTCGACCACCAACAACACGTCCGCCGGTAACGCGTTGCGCAGGCGCAGAATTTCGGCATTCGGGATCAGAGTCCCGGTGGGGTTGCCCGGGTTACAGACAAAAGCAATCCGCGTTTGAGGCGTGACAGCGGCCCATATGTCATCAACCGAAACGGTCAAATCCACCTCGCGCGCTTTCACGTAATCGGCCTGCACTTGCGCCGTTGCAGAAGCAACGTAAGCATAGCCATAATCCGTGCCCAGCACCCGATCGCCCGGCCCGGCGAATGCCCGGATCAGGCATCCGATCAACTCCATCGATCCCGCGCCGCACAGGATGTTCCCGGCCTCAACACCATGGGTTTCAGAAATTGCACTGCGCAGCTCGGGCCAGTCTGGGTCGGGGTAAAGTGGCATCTGCTCCAGAGCCGCTTGCCCCGCTGCGATTGCCGCAGGACTCGCCGGAAAGGCGCTTTCATTCTGAGCTAGCGATACCGTCTCGGGACCGCCCAGATCAGCAAGGGTGTAGGCCTCCATCTGATGAACATGGTCAACAGCACGGATCATGATGCGCCCCCATAGGCCTTTGCGCCTTGTTCTGTAACCAAACCGCGTTTGACATCCAATGCCAAGGCATCCGGGTCGCGTTCGGTCGGGTCGCCGAAACCCCCGCCACCCGGTGTGTCAAATATCAGATAATCATGGCCTTCAACCCGCAGTTCCCCCTTGCCCGGTATATCGCTTTTCCCATCTCGGAATCGGATGCGCCCCGGAGCACCAGGCTGTCCGCCCATTCGGCCCAATGCCGGGAATTTCAAACGCTCGACCGACAAGAACACGATGAACGGCGCGCTGTTGGACGAAGTCATCTCGATCCTCTGTCCAAGTCCGCCGCGATACTTGCCCGCTCCGCCTGAATCCGGCAGAAGCTCGCGCCGCCACATCACCACCGGCGCAACGCTTTCGGTGATCTCGACTTGCGAGCCGAACACCCCTGAAGGGTAGGCCGTCGCCGAAAGCCCGTCAGCGTGGGGTCGCGCGCCGGTACCACCATTGTGGACTGGTTCGATCGCAAATTCCCGCCCTCCATTGGCCGCCACTTCGGGCGCGTGGCGCATCGGCAGGTCGAACATACAAGAAGCACCTTCAGCCGGGACCTGATCCGGCAAGGCTTGATGCAAGCACCCCAGGACCAAATCCGGTGTCACCTGTCCCAGCGTATGGCGCATCGCAACCGGCACCGGGCGTTGCGCATTCAGGATGCAGCCCTTTGGTCCATCGACTGTGAAGGGCTCCAGCGAGCCAGCATTGTTCGGAGTGTCCGGGCCAACGATGCAGCGCAAGGCAAACACCGTGTAAGCCGTTGCATAGTTCAAAGGAACGTTGATACCTTTTTTCGAACAGCCCGATGTGCCGGTGAAATCCACGTGCATCCCGTCCTTGGTAACGGTCAGCGTGGCGTGCAACTCCAACTCATTCTCGTAGCCATCCATCCGCAGAACGTTCTTATAGACGCCTTCGGGCACCTCGGCGATGGCCTCCAGCGCGCCTTTACGCGAAGTGTCGATGATATAGCAGCCCAAAGTGTCCAGATCGTCGATCACGAACTCGTCCATCATTGCAACCAACCGGTTCACCCCGGCCTCACAACAAGCGATCAGGGCATAAATGTCGCCCTCGTTGGCAATGGGTTCGCGCGAGTTGGCACGGATGATGTCCATCAACAGCGCGTTGGGCGTGCCTTCTTCAACCAGTTTGCAGGGCGGGATCAACAGGCCCTCGTCATAGATGTCCGACCCCTCGGGGCCCATACCCAAACCGCCCAGATCCACCAGATGCGAGGTGCAGGAGGTAAAACCAACAACCTTGCCATCCTTGAACGCTGGCATCATCAGCAGGAAGTCGTTCAGGTGCCCCGAAGCCAGCCAGGGGTCATTGGTCATATAGATGTCGCCGGGTTTCATGTCCTGCACCGCAAATCGCTCGCGCAGGTGAAGAACGGCTTCGGCCATAGTGTTGATATGGCCAGGCGTACCGGTCACGGCCTGCGCCAGCATACGGCCATTGACGTCAAAGATACCGGCGGAAATGTCGCCACATTCGCGTACAATGGGCGAGAAGGCGGCACGGATCAGAGTCTGACCCTGTTCCTCGACCACCGCAAGCAGGCGGTTCCACATCACTTGCAAGCGGGCAGGAGAGAGTTTTGGGGAAAGCTCAGCGCTCATTTTGCGCCTCCTTTCTGATCCTGAATCAAGACAAGATTACCAATGGCGTCCAAATGGGCCGAGAAATCGGCAGAGACCAGCGTCGTCGTTTGCGGTTCATGAATCAGCGCTGGTCCCCGAACGCGGTCACCGGGTTTCAAATCAGCGCGGGCGACAAAAGCTGCGTCCTTCGCAGTTCCATCTACGTCGCACGTGACGGGTCGCGTTTCAGAGACTTTAAACACAGAAGGTTCAGGCGTTTCCGGAACTGGTGGAACGGAACGTTCCGGGGTGGCGACACGAACAGCCCAATTGAGAATCTCGATCTGCATACCCGGGACGGGGCGCGAGAATTGCTTGCGGTATTCTTCCTCAAACGCGGCGGTCAAAGGCGCGATATCCTCGGGCGACAGCGCGCGATCCGGTAATGAGATTTCGATCTCGTGCCCTTGTCCGTTGTAACGCATAAAGGCAGTGCGTAGGACTTCGGTCGGCGCATCACCTGCGCCTTGGGCGACAACCTCTTTTGCCTCGGCAATCATTGTGTCGAACAGAGCATTCACATCGTCCATATCCAAGCTGTCCAGCAAAGAATAGCGAGAGCGGACGATCTCAAACGACACAGACGCAAACAGGAAACCAACTGCGGATCCGACCCCCGGATTGGGTGGGATCACGATACGCGACACACCGGCAGATCGCGCAACCCGGCTGGCGTGCAGCGGCCCATTGCCACCAAAGGCAATCATCGTGCGCGGACCCAGATCTTTGCCACTTTCTACGGCATGCATTCGCCCCGCGCTGGCCATGCTCTCATCCACGATCCGACTGACCCCATCTGCGGACCCAATCGCATCCAGGTTCAACCTCTCACCAATCACGCTTTTCAGAGCCGCCTTTGAGCCCTTGGGGTCGAGCTTGATATGTCCCTCGGCAAATGTGTCCGGGACAATGTAGCCGAGTGTGATGTCGCTGTCGGTGACTGTCGGTTCTGTGCCACCGCGCATGAAGGCAACCGGCCCGGGTTCCGATCCGGCCGACTTCGGGCCAACGGTCAGGCGCCCCAGCCGATCGACGCCTGCAATCGAACCGCCGCCCGCACCGATTTCAATCATCTCGATCACCGGAATACGCACAGGCATACCCGAACCTTTGATGAACCGCGCGGCGCGCGCGATTTCAAAGGATCTGGAGGTCTGAGGGCGCGCCTTGTCGATCAGACAAAGCTTGGCTGTGGTACCGCCTACGTCAAACGACAACACCTGGTCCAGCCCGGAGCGCGCCGCAATCCTAGCAGCCAGAATGGCTCCACCCGCCGGCCCGGATTCAACCAGCCGGATGGGGAAGCGTGCCGCAGTTTCCACTGTGCACATCCCTCCGCCCGCAGTCATCATCAGGATCGGGCAATTCACACCCTGAGCTGCAAACTGCTTAATAAACCGGCTCAGGTATGACTCCATCAGCGGCTGAATATACGCGTTCGCGACTGTGGTGCAGAGCCTGTCGAATTCTCGCGCTTCGGGGCTGACGTCGGACGAAATCGAGATTGTAAGATCAGGACGATGCTCGGCCAGAATATCGCGCAAGCGTTGTTCATGCGTGGGGTTGGCGTAAGAGTGTATAAGGCAGATCGCCACCGCCTCTGCCCCGCTGGCGTCAAGTTCAGCCAGCAAGCGTTTTACTTGTGTCTCATCCAAAGCGACCAGGACCTCTCCTTCAGCCGACATACGTTCGCGGATTACAAAAGACCGTTCCCGCGGGACCAGAAGATCAGGTTTCTCCAAATTGATGTCGTACTGGGAATAGCGTCGCTCGTACCCGATATCGAGGATATCTCGGAACCCTTCGGTGCAAATCGTGGCCACAACCGCCCCACGCCGTTCAATCAGCGCGTTGGTCGCAAGTGTGGTTCCGTGGATAAACCCGGTGACCTCCATCAGTGACCGACCCGCCTGCGCCATGACGCGTTCAGCGCCTTCCATGGCACCTTCGGCGGGATTTTGATGCGTGGTCAGGGTTTTCGTTGACGCAAGTACCGTCTCATCCCCAGAGACCAGAACTGTGTCAGTAAAAGTGCCACCAATATCGATGGCCAGGCGTAACGCGGTTGTCATTTAGTATTCCGTTGTCGTCTGAAATCATGCCGTCAGTACGCCCCACAGGGCGATTACTGGCGCGGCGTTACCAGATCACACCCGGTCGCACGGCGATCCAGTCGATTAGGAATACAAAACCGAGTCATAGTGTTTTTTCTCGCATCATCGAGGAACATGCTAGCAAGTTTGCGACATGCGCGACCGCCAGCGACACAAACGATTTTGAGCCAAAGGCGTCAGCTTACATCCATCTCGCGCGCTTGGTGAGTTGGAGTCGCAACCAGGTTGTCGGCAAGCAAGTCATCAACAAAAAGGCTCAAAAGTTGAAGGCGGCCTGATACTCCGGCCTTTCGATAAATTGATGCACATTGTGCCTTGATCGTACCTTGTTTCGTGTCCCGGATTTCGGCGATTTCCGCAATCGCAAATCCCTTGATTGCCAGAATAGCGACATCCCGCTCTGCCTGCGTCAATGACCATGACTGAAACCGCGCCTCAAGCACCTCACCGAACGCGCCCGAGGCGACTTTCATTTGATCCTCGAGCTTGGACTGACGGTTCAGCATGCTGCGCAGCTCGATAGTAGTGAAGGCCAAACCACCAATCAGTGCAACCGTGACCAAAAGTTCAACAAGATCACTTTCCGCCAGAAAGAACGAGGAATTGGGCCAGAAATCCAACACGATATCCAAAAGAAAATAAACGCTGCAAAGAGCTTGCACCGCGAATAAGGACCATAAGAGTGTGGCACGTGTCATAGTTTGGCTTTCGGATTATGCGGGGCGCGTCCAAAGCCGGACACGCCCGTTCATGTCAGCTGTCGTCTTCGTCGTCGGCTAGTTCGATTTCAATAACCGCACCGGTTTCGGGAGAAACTTCGATCTCGTATTTCTTGCCGTTAAGGAAGGCATAGATCTCGATCTCGTCCTGTTCGGTTTCCACCTCGGAAATGGTATATCCTTGGGCCTCCAACGCCGAACGAATGTCAGCTTCTGAGGACCCAAGCACATGGCCTATATTGATCTGCGCCATCGCCAAGCCAGGAGTTACACAAGCCGCCAACACTGCCAGTTTACCAAATTTATTCATTTGCATTCCTTTCATGGATATCAGCCACCGCGAGACTGCGGTTGCCCTGATCTGTGAGGCTTGCAGGAACAACAAAATTGGACTTTTGGCAGAATTCAACCGGCTTAGGCCAAAGGTTTATGCGAAAAATGCCCGGCCTAAGGTTACAAAAACCGTTGAGAAACTTCGAAAAAAAAATAAAAAAGCTATGAATATCAAGAAAAAAAGCCCCCGTTTGAAACAGGGGCCGAATTCAGGTTCGTCAAGTCTTACGCTGGGGTGGACAGACCCAGTTGTTCAACGACCGCGCTTGCGGATTTGATCCAGCGCTCGCGTAGGGCACTGTTTTGGGTGTGGCGCAAACCGATCGATGTCAGAAACGCGAACCGTTTCGGATCATCGCCACCGAAAGACAGTGCAACACGCGGCCACCAATAATCCACAGCGCTTTGCATCTGCCTGGCCTCTCCGCCTTCTGCCAGCTTCATGGCACCTTCTAGCGCCAGGGTGCCGTGATGCGCTTCGACAGGGGCGATTTGACGAAAGACTTCTGCGAGAGGCTGATAAGAAACAGTCGAAAATTCGTCCAGCTGCTCGGCCACAGCGCGGCTCATCAAAAGGTTCATGATCACAGCGTCGGTCCAACCCGAGATCGGATAGTTGAACACAGCAAGCCGCATGTCATGCGCGCTGCGCGTTGCGCCGATATCGTCATCGCGATCCAGTCGCGCGGTCCATGGATGGTGCGTGGCGTATCGTTCGGTATCTGCGCCAAACTCGCCCATTATTTTAAGAACGCGATCTGCATGATCGGTTTTCTCAAGCACTATTTTTGCTGCCGCGATCCGTTCCTTGATGCCCGGCCCATGATTGATGATATCCGCAAAACCCGCGGCGCCTGCCAATTCGCTGTCCACAAAGGTAGCCATCAGCTTCATCAGTTCGGCGCGGTAGCGTGGCGGCACATTGGTCGGGTTGGTTAGTACCCCGCCTGCGGCCAGGTAGCTGTCGAGTGTCATGGCTTCGGTCATTGATCCTCTCCCTTTACTGGTCGTAGTCCACGGCCACACGGTCGGTCACCGGATAAGCCTGACAGCTCAGCACATAGCCCTTTTCGACCTCGTAGTCTTCGAGCGCATGATTGGCGAGCATCTCGACCTCCCCCTCGATCACGCGGCAACGGCAGGTAGAACAAACCCCGGCCTTACACGCGTATGGCGCGTCCATGGCGTTTTCCAAGGCTGCGTCCAAAATGGATTGATCCTTGGGCAGGGTCACGGTTTGGGTAGAGCCGTCAAGCGTGATCGAAGCGCTGGTCTGGTTCGCCTGCGTGCCCGTCTCTGCCATGTTTGCCGTGCGCTTTGCCCGGCCAGGTTGGGCGCTGGCAAAAAGCTCGAACTTGATCTGGCTGTCCTCAATCCCATGCTCGCGCAGCGCGGCGGCTATCCCCAGCATCATCGGCTCTGGTCCACAGATAAAAGCCGTATCCACGTTCTTGATGTCGATCCAGTGCTTAAACAGTTCGCCGCATTTTTCCTGCGTCACAAGCCCCGTGAACAAGTCGATCTCCTGCGCGTCGGTCTCAAGAATATGGATCACGTTCAGGCGACCCATATAGAGGTTTTTCAGGTCCTCCAGCTCCTCTCGGAACATGATCGAGTTGATGCCCTTGTTGGCGTAGATCAGCGTGAAGCGGGACTTGGGTTCGCGCGCCAGCGTTGTTTTCAGGATCGAAAGGACGGGTGTAATCCCCGATCCACCTGCAAAGCCGAGGTATTGTTTTTCCGCGCCCGCTTCGATTGGCACGTGAAAGCTGCCCATAGGCGGCATCGCTTGAACAACGTCACCAACGCTCAACTCTGCGTTGGCCCAGCTTGAGAAAGCACCACCTTCGACGCGTTTAATGCCAACTTGAAGAACGCCGTCATCCTTTCCCGCGCAGATCGAATACGAGCGGCGCAGTTCTTCGCCGTCAAAATCACGCCGGAAGGTCAGGTATTGACCCGCGGTGAAATCGAACTGTTCCGCTGCGCCATTCACAGGCTCAAGCGTCACAACAACCGCATCGCGGATGGTTTTGTGGATGTCGGTGACTTTCAGGTCATGAAAACGTGCCATCCGGTGCTCCTCCTCAGATGCACTTGAAATAGTCAAAAGGTTCCAGGCAGTCAGTGCAGCGCCAGTGAGCCTTGCATGGGGTCGAGCCGAACTGGCTGACTTTTTCAACAGCCTTGCTGCCGCAATGCGGACACCGTTCTGGCCCGCCCGCCGGTTGCGGTGGCGCAATGCCATAGTCTTCCAGCTTGGCGCGGCCTTTTTCACTTAGCCAATCGGTGGTCCAGGCGGGCGAAATGCTGGTTTCGATCCTCACTTCGCTGATCCCATGGTCTCGCAGCGCGGTTTCGATATCCATGCTGATGACGGAAGTCGCCGGACAGCCTGAGTACGTTGGTGTGACGGTCACAACCAACGTTCCGGCGTCCCAACGCACACCGCGAACGATTCCCAGATCCACGACCGAGATCACCGGTATCTCGGGATCGGGAACAGCATCCAACCAACTCCAGATCTGATCAGTCGAGGATTGCATCCGCTCTCACCACTTGGCTCCGGGATAGGCGCGTTGCAGCCATTGCATCTGCGTCAGCAGATGACCCAGATGCTCGGTATGCATGCGCCCGTCACGCCCGCCCTTATGGGCAAACTGGCTTTCTGGAATGCTCAGTGTTGCCTGGGTCAGTATCCTTCCGACCAAAGCGTCATATTCTTCTCGCAAGTCAGTCGGATTGGGTGCGATACCTGCGGCGACCATCTGGGCGTCGACTTCATCGCTTGCGAACATCTCACCGACATAGGGCCACAGATAATCGAGAGCTTCCTGCATACGGGCATGGCTTTCCTCTGTCCCGTCGCCCAGCCCCACTACGGTGTCGCCCGAGCGTTCGAGGTGATAGGCAACCTCTTTGCTGGCTTTGGCGGCAATGGCAGCGACACGATCATCCGCGGATGTCATCAAGCGCCCCAGCATAATCGAATGCCATGCGTCGAACAGAAACTGACGCATCAGTGTACGACCGAAATCGCCGTTGGGAACCTCGACAAGCAGTACATTGCGGAAATCCCAAGCGTCGCGCAGAAAGGCCAGATCGTCAGCGCTTTTGCCACCATCAATCTCGCCCGCAAGACCAAGCCACATCTGGGTCTGTCCGATCAGATCCAACGCAGTGTTGGCCAGCGCGATGTCTTCCTCCAGAACCGGCGCGTGCCCGCACCACTCGCTGACCCGGTGGCCAAGGATCAGCGTATTGTCCCCCATCCGCAGCAGGAATTGATGCAAAGCGTCGTTGGAAACAGAAACACTCATTACATCGCCCCCACTTCTTCGGGGATATCGAAGAAAGTTGGATGGCGGTACACTTTGCTTTCGCTGGGTTCGTACAGCGGGCCTTTATCACTGGGCGATGAGGCCGAGATGTTGTTTGCCTCGACAACCCAAATCGAAACACCTTCGTTGCGGCGTGTGTAAACATCGCGCGCGTTCTTGATTGCCATTTCGGCGTCCGGGGCGTGCAGCGATCCAACATGTCGGTGGCTCATACCGTGTTGGCCGCGGATAAAGATTTCCCACAGGGGCCATTCGTTGTTCATCGGGTTTCCTCCTTGGGTTTACTCTGCTGCCAGATTGCCGGATTGCTTCTTGCGGGCGTGCGCCAAAAGACCGTCACGCACCCATTTCCCGTCATCCCAGGCCTTGTTGCGGGCTGCCAGACGATCCACGTTGCACGGCCCGTTGCCTTTGATCACGTCGAAGAATTCCGACCAGTCAGGTTCTGAGAAATCGTAGTGCCCGCGTTCTTCGTTCCATTTCAGGTCTGAGTCGGGAATGGTCAGGCCCAGATACTCGGCCTGCGGCACGGTCTGGTCGACAAACTTTTGACGCAGCTCATCATTTGTATTGATCTTGATTTTCCACGCCATCGACTGGGCAGAATGAACCGAGTCCTTGTCGGACGGGCCGAACATCATCAGGGACGGATACCAGAAGCGGTTCATCGCATCCTGAGCCATCTTGCGCTGCTCGGGCGTACCTTCGGCCATTTTGCGGATCGCGTCGTAACCTTGCCGCTGATGGAAGCTCTCTTCCTTGCAGATACGGATCATGGCGCGCGAGTATGGTCCGAAAGATGTCCGCTGCAGCGGAACTTGGTTCATGATAGCCGCCCCATCCACCAGCCATCCAACAGCACCAATATCGGCCCAGTTCAACGTCGGATAGTTGAAGATCGACGAGTATTTCATACGCCCATCAAGCAGCATCTCGGTGATCTCGTCCCGGCTGACACCCAGCGTCTCAGCTGCACAGTAGAGGTAAAGTCCATGCCCGGCTTCATCCTGCACCTTGGCCAGCAGGATCGCCTTGCGCTCCAACGTCGGTGCGCGGGTGATCCAGTTGCCTTCGGGCAGTTGACCTACGATTTCAGAATGCGCGTGCTGACCGATCTGACGGATCAGGGTCTTGCGATAAGCCTGAGGCATCCAATCTTTTGGTTCGATCTTGATATCGGCATCAATCCGCGCCTGGAACTCTGCCAGTTTCTCCGGATCTTCGTTTGATGCTTCGGATTTAACCATCTGAGCATACATGTCCCGTCTCCTCCGTTACACGCGTTCAAGAATGAGGGCCGCGCCCTGCCCGACGCCCACACACATGGTGCAGAGCGCATAGCGACCCCCGGTTCGCTTCAATTGATAGGCCGCGGTCAGCACCAGACGCGCACCGCTCATGCCCAGTGGGTGGCCCAAAGCGATGGCCCCTCCATTGGGGTTCACGTGGGACGCATCGTCCGGCAGGCCCAACTCGCGCAGGGTGGCAAGGCCCTGAGAGGCAAACGCCTCATTCAACTCGATCACGTCCATCTGTTCGATGCTCAACCCTGCTCGGGCCAGAACCTTGCGGCTGGCGGGCACCGGGCCGATGCCCATGACACGCGGCGCAACACCCGCAACCGACATGCCCACCACACGGGCCATCGGGGTCAGACCATTCTTGACCGCCGCCGTCTCATTCGCCATCAGAATGGCTGCCGCGCCATCATTTACACCTGAAGCATTGCCCGCTGTGACGGTCTTTTCCGGTCCGTTCACCCCTTTGAGACCCGACAGCTTTTCTGCTGTGGTTCCCGGACGCGGGTGTTCATCCGTATCCACAATGATCGGGTCGCCTTTTCGCTGTGGCACCGAAACCGGAGTGATTTCATCGCCGAAAACACCCGCCGCATGAGCGGCCGCCCACCGGGCCTGGCTGCGTGCAGCAAAGGCATCCTGATCTTCACGACTGATGCCATAGTCCTCAGCCACGTTGTCGGCAGTCTGCGGCATGGAATCCACGCCGTAGTCCTGCTTCATCTTCGGGTTCACGAAACGCCATCCGATCGTGGTGTCGTGCACCGCGTTGTTGCGAGTGAACGCCGAAGTTGCCTTGGGCATCACAAACGGTGCGCGGGACATGCTTTCCACGCCCCCCGCAATGGCCAGATCGTAATCGCCTGCCTTGATGCCACGGGCTGCCATTCCAACGGCATCCATACCGCTGGCGCAAAGACGGTTTACCGTTGTTCCCGGAACGTCGATTGGCAACCCGGCCAACAAGGCCGCCATTCGCGCAACGTTCCTGTTGCTCTCTCCGGCCTGATTGGCATCACCATAGATCACATCGTCGACACTGGCCCAATCGACCTGAGGGTTGCGTTCTTTCAACGCCGCCAGTGGCAAAGCCGCAAGATCATCCGTGCGAACCGAAGACAGCGCTCCGCCATACCGCCCAATCGGTGTACGCGTCGCGTCGCAAATGAATGCGTCCATGTCCGAGGTCTCCTGTTCGCGTCAGTATTCATTAACCGTCTGGTCGGTTTTTATTAAAGTAACCGATTCGAGGCAAGCTTTATGTTACCTTTCTTTGACCACGTTCACCATTTTTGTAACATATAAAGTCAGAACTTTATCGTTGCGATATTCGGGGCCGCCTAAGGCGGTGATCCAAACAATACTTAGCTGACCGGGCGACGCTCACGTCCCGCTCGGAATCAATCGTCTAAAACGGCTTCCAGCGACGCAAGGTTCGGGCGAGGCAACCTGTCTAACAGCTGCACCACGGACTGTCGGCACTCCGCACCTTTCCAGTCTTCTGGCAGAAAGGCAGGTGGCAAAGGGGGATGGCGTAGGATAAGCCGCCGCCACCCATGAACGATCAGAACACGCAGAACGGCAGTTTGCAGGGGGTCTTCCATCCCCTTGGTGGGCAAATGATGCTCGACGAACTGAAGAGTGGTCCAGAACTGACTGTAAGCGTCTTTCAGAGGTTCAGGCCCACACAAATCTCGCATCCAATCGGGCACTGATATGGCACTGCTTTCAATCCCCAGCAGGTCTTCCAGCCCATCAGGGGCCGGGCCCGGTGCCATGGCCGTAGAGGCATTGACTGAGATATAGTCACCAATGAGCATCAGATCTGACAGTTCTTTGCGGGAACTTTCAGAACCGCTGGCGATCAGCACATGCCAGATGTCCGGCTTGTCGGTCTCACGGGAATAGATACGCGGCGCGGCGGCGGCACTTTGGCTGCGACCAAAATCCGTCAAGCGGTGCACGCTGGTGCGCCCCACCCGCGTACTTTCGATCCAACCTTCTTTCCGCAGCCGATGTAGTGCAACACGCGTCGCCTCAGACTTGATTCCGGCCAGACTGGTGAGCGCCGTGATCAAGCTGCCACTGACCCGGTCCGATCCGCTGGGCGCCAAATCTCCAAATATCGTAACCAGCACTGACCACACCCGCTGTGTGCCGGTGTTGGTCAGTTGACTGACACAGGTTTCGAACCAATCAGGGCTGATGTCTTTCATACACGAAGTATAATCGGGCCGAAGGGAATTACCATCCGGCCCATCGCAAGCATCCAAGTGGCTAGTAAGCAACCATCGTCAATAGCTCATATTCTGCGACCTGTTCGTCATCTTGCTGAGTCAGCGTGACGTGCCAACGAACTTCGCCATATTCGTCATTGCGCTTAGTTTTGGCCTTGACCGTCAGGCGCACTTTGATGCTGTCACCGGCTTCAACCGGCTTCATAAAACGCAACCCATCCAGACCGGTATTGGCCAGCACCGGCCCTTCATTTGGTTCGACAAACAATCCAGCGGCAAATGACAGCAACAAATAGCCATGGGCGACGCGACCCGGAAAGAACGGGTTCCGCTCCGCCGCCGCCTGATCCATATGGGCATAGAAGGTATCGCCTGTGAAAGTGGCGAAGTGTTCAATGTCTTCCATTGTTATGGTGCGCGGTTCCGTGTGGATGGTCTCGCCAATCGCAAGGTCATGAAACCTGCGCGTGAACGGATGGGCGGGGCCTTTGACCTCGGTCGCGCCGGGCACCCATCTGTTTCCAATCGCGGTCAACAGATCAGGTGAGCCCTGAATGGCGGTCCGTTGCATATAGTGTTTAACACCACGCACGCCGCCCATCTCTTCGCCGCCGCCAGCGCGTCCGGGGCCGCCATGCACCATATGAGGCAAAGGTGAACCGTGACCGGTGGATTCTTTCATCGAGTCACGGTTGTTGAAGTACAAACGCCCATGATACGCCCCTGCCCCAATGGCGACCTGACGCGCCACGTCAGGATCATGCGTGATGACCGACGCCACCAAAGATCCTTGCCCCCGGTTTGCCAGTTCAATCGCATGGTCGAGATCGCGATAGCCCATGACCGTGCTAACCGGCCCAAAAGCTTCGGTATCGTGTACACGCTGCGCCGCGTCAGGGTTGGCACAATGGTAAAGCATCGGCGGCAGGAAGGCCCCTTTTTCAGGATCTGCTCCATCGACCGCAAAATCATCCGGGTTGCCAAAGACACGCTCGGCCTCTTGGCCAATGATCGTCGCCTTTTCCAGAACGTCACGTTTCTGACCATTCGAGACCAATGCGCCCATGCGGGTGGTTTCAAGCCTTGGGTCGCCGATAACGGTTTTGGCCAGCCGCGCGGACAACGCCTCGATCACGGCTTGCACCTGCACCTCTGGCGCGATGATCCGACGGATTGCGGTACATTTCTGACCAGCCTTCGCCGTCATCTCGCGCTGGACCTCTTTGACGAAAAGGTCGAACTCAGGCGTACCCGGCTTGGCATCTGGACCAAGTATCGAGCAATTAAGGCTATCCTGTTCCGCCACAAACCGCACAGAGTTTTCAAGGATCACGGGGTTGGATCGCAATTTCAACGCCGTATCTGCCGAGCCGGTAAAGCTGACCACATCCTGCAGGGTCAAACGGTCCAGCATGTCGCCCAAACCGCCCGACACCAACTGAAGCGCCCCGGCGGGCAAAATACCGGAGTCCAACATCAACCGCACACACAGCTCGGTCACGTAGCAAGAATTCGTCGCCGGTTTAACGATGGCCGGAACACCGGCCAACAGAGTTGGCGCCAGTTTCTCCAACATACCCCAGACCGGAAAGTTAAACGCATTTATGTGAACCGCCACGCCGTGCAACGGGGTGCAGATGTGCTGGCCCAGAAACGTCCCGTTGCGCGATAGTTGCTCAACATCACCGTCCAGATAGACATGCCCGTCCGGCATTTCCCGGCGTCCCTTCGAGGCAAAGACAAACATCGTGCCAATGCCGCCATCGATGTCGATCATATGGTCCGACTGCGTCGCGCCTGTGTTGAAAGACAGATCATAGAGCGCCTGCTTGTGCTGGCCCAGATGCAGCGACACCGCCTTGAGCATCTTGGCCCGCTCATGAAAGGTCATCTTGCGCAGGGCCGGCCCACCGACGTCGCGCGCATAGTCCAGCATTCCTTGCACGTCCAGTTCCGCGTTGCCCGCAGTTGCAATCACCTCGCCCGTTACGGCGCTGGCAATATTGCGCGCCCCGGCACCAGGCGGCACCCATGCACCGGCGGCAAAGCTGGATATCTGTTGGATGGTCATGAGCGTCTCCTCATCAGTGTCTGGATCCTCACATCACCTAGCCGAACGTGTGAGGTCATATCTTTAACCGTACGGTCGGTCGTTATTTTTGCACAGCAACAACATAAACCGTACCCTTCAAAACTGCGCGGGAAGTCGCGCGAAACCCCGAAACCGGATACGGCCACCGCGTTCAGCACCATCGGTGATGCAATAATTCGGGAAGCGAGCCAGAAAACGCCCGACCGCCACGCGGCCCTCCATACGGGCCAAGGTCAGGCCAACGCAGGTGTGGGGTCCACCAGCAAAGGCGTGATGTTTATTGCGGCGTCGGTCCAACTTCATTTCATCGGGCCGCTCAAACTGTCGCGGGTCGCGGTTGGCGGCTCCGATGCAAAGATGGATATCTGTTCCGGCGGGAATGGTTTGGCCGTGGAAGATGACATCCTCGGTGGTCAAACGGTTGCCGAATTGGTTGGGGCTTTCCAACCTCAGAAACTCGTCCACGGCTGTGTTTATGAACTCTGGGTCGGCCAGCAACTCGGCCCGCTTGTCACGGTGCCGGTCCAGCAACTCCAGCGCGTTGCCGATCAGATTGGTCGTGGTCTCATGCCCAGCATTCAGGATGAAGATGCAGTTTTGGTACAACTCGACCTCGGTCAACCCGCCATCGGTGTCATCCTGCATCAATCGTGTCAGCACGTCCGTTGACGGGTCACCTGGATTGGCGCGACGATCATCTATGATGTGGCGCAGGAATGCTTTGAAGTCAGACACCGCACGGTTGCCCCAGTCTTCTTGGTCCGGAGTTAACTGAGGCTCCAGCGCGCCCAAAATGGCCAGAGACCAATCCCGCAGGGGCCCGCGCTCGGATCGGGGAATGCCTAGTAAGTTGCCGATAATCTCAATCGGGATGGCCCCGGCAAAATCCCCAATCAACTCAACGGTGCCCTTGGCCTGCATCTGGTCCAGCAAGCCGTCGACAAGCTGCACAAGGCCAGGCTCCATCTGCGCCAGTGCCCGCGGGTTCATCGCACCGACCATCACCTTACGAACACGGGTGTGCAAAGGCGGATCATTGAACACCAAACTGGTCGTGTGATGTTCGTATAAAGGGCTGTCGACCCCGTATTTCGGCCCGAAAACCGCCTTCTTGTCCGAAATGAACCGTGTCGTGTCCCGATACACCAGATCCAGATCGTCATAGCGCGAAAGGATGACAGACCCATCGGCTTGAAAGCAGACAGGCGTGTCTTCGCGCAGCGCGGCATAGGCCGGGTAAGGGTCCGCGTGAAAACCGGTTGGAAGTTCGGTCAGAGAGAACATCAGTGACCCATCGCTCCCATATGTTCCGGCAGAACCAGCACCAGCCATGGCACCAGAACGATCAGCGCCAGGCGGAAGATATCCGCCACCCAAAACGGCGTGACGCCCTTAAAGATGGTCCCGGTTGAGACATCCCCCACCACACCTTTCAGAATGAACACGTTCAAACCGACCGGGGGAGTGATCAAGCTGATCTCAGTCACGACAACGACAACGATGCCAAACCAGATCGGATCATAACCCAGCGATGTCACCAGCGGGAAAAAGATAGGCACTGTCAGCAGCAGCATCGACAGCGATTCAAAGACACAGCCCAGAATGATGTAGATCCCGAGGATCATCAGGATCACCATAAACGGCTCAACCTCATAGGCCGTCACCAAAGCGATCAGTGCCTCGGGAAGGCCAGCCAAGTTGATGAAATTCGAAAAGATCTGAGCTCCGATCAGAACCGAGAACAGCGCCGCAGCAGTGAAACTAGTCTCTTTCAACACTTCAAAGATGGAACCAAGGGTTAGCCCACCCCGAGACAGCGCAATCAGGAAGGCACCCATTGCGCCCATGCCAGCTGCCTCGGTCGGGCTGAAGGTCAGGTTCAGCGGATAGAAGTCAAACACCCCGTACAACCCGCCGATCACAAGGAAGAACAGCAGCAGCACGGCCCAGACCGAGCGCAGAGCCGAAAGGCGTTCGCCCCAGCCATGCCGCTCTCCTGCTGGTCCGGCGTCGGGTCTGCGCCAAACGGTCCAACGCACCGCCAGCAGATAGAACAGGATGCCCAACACGCCGGGAATTATTCCCGCAACGAAAAGCTTGCCAATCGAGGTTTCGGTCAAAAGGCCATAGATCACCAGTATAACCGATGGCGGGATCAGAATGCCCAGTGTTCCACCCGCAGCAATCGACGCCGTCGACAACTCATCCGAGTAACCGTAGCGGCGCATTTCCGGCATCGCGACTTTCGACATCGTTGCCGCTGTGGCCAGCGACGAGCCACAAATGGCAGAAAACCCACCACAGGCTGCAACCGTGGCCATGGCGATGCCGCCGCGGAAATGGCCCAGGAAGGCATTCGATACCGCATAAAGTTCACGCGCAAGGCCACCCTTGTTGACGAACAGGCCCATCAGGATGAACAGCGGCACAACAGACAGCCCGTAATCCTGCGCCGTATCGGTGATCTGGCGGCCTACCATGGACATCGCAGCCTTCAACCCACGTTCGGACAGGATGCTGCCGCCGCGTTCATATGCAAAGCCAAGCGTCCCAACTAGCCCCATCGCAAACACAATGGGCAGGCGCAGCAGCACAAGAACAAGGACAAGGGCGAAACCGATCAAAGCTGCAGTCATCAGGAGTGCTCCGACAAGGCTTGGGGGGCAAAAATGTGCAAAATCCCGGTGATGATCATCGCGATAGCAGTGATCGCGGTGAAGGCAGCGATGAACCAACCCACGTAGAAGACAGGAATCGACAGGTATTCGGTGACATCGCCGTAGTCCCGCGCCCGCTCTGCCAACACCCAGACACGCTGAATTGGCCAGATCAGCATGATGCCGGATACCAGATACACAATCGCGTCCCGCACCCGGCTCAGCCGCAGACGTGCGAAAATCCCGTCTGTCAGGTCCACGGCGATCTGTCCGCGTCCGGCCGATATTATGGGCAGGACCGAAAAGACAAGGATCGCCATCAGAATACGTGTCAGCTCAGTCGCAGCCTCGATTGGCGCGTTGAAGACAGAACGCAAGATAACGTCGAAAAAGGTCATCACCATCAGGATGAACAGCGCCACACAGGCCAGCAGCGTCGGAACGACACTGATGCGTCGCGCAAAGGTCACGAGTGAGTGCATGATTGGTCCCCGTCGGGTGAAAAGGGCTGGCGGGTCATGCCCGCCAGCCGGGCTGCATTACTGCGAAGCCATTTCATTTACGATCATGTCATAAGCGGCTTGAGCGTCGATGCCCGCGTCGTTGACTTCGTCAATGACCTTGGCGCGCACGTCGACGGCAATCGTGTTGAATTTCTCAAGATCTTCAGCAGATGCCGCGTTGATCGCGTTGCCCTCGGTGGTTTCGGTTGCTTCGCGACCGATGGCGTCGATCTCGTCCCAGATTTTGCCAATCTCGCGGCTCAGCGGTTCACCAAAGACGTTCTCTTCCAAAGCAGCCTGCAGATCTTCGGGCAGATCGGCAAAAGTGTCTTCGTTCATGATGAAGGCAAACGATCCGCGATAGAGACCACCTGGAACTTCGTAAACATTCTGTGCCACTTCCGTGAGCTTGAAGCCCTTGCGGGATTCAAAGGGCATCACAACCCCATCAGCAGCTTTCGAGGCCAGGGTTTCATAGACTTTCGGCGCAGGGACCTGAATGCCGGTCGCACCCAGAGCCGTGCCAACGTCCCCCCCAACGCCACCCGGGATACGCACCTTGAGGCCCGACACCTCATCCAGCGTGGTCACAGGGCTGCTGGAATGTAACTGGGCAGGGCCATGCGTGTGCAGAGCGATCACCTTCACACCGCGATGTTCGTCTGCCTCTTTGAGGAACTTGTCATATGTGCGCCAATAAGCGACCGAGGCGTCCTCGGCCGAACCCTCGTATCCGGGCAGTTCGATCATCTTGGTGGTGACAAAACGACCGGGTTGATAACCATGGAAGATGATCGACGCATCAGCTGCACCATCCATGATCAAGTCCATCTGCGCCGGTGGCGGCGCAATGCCCAGCTTGAGTTCTGCCGTAACCTTACCGTCTGTCGCCTCTTCAACCATCTCCACGAATTTCGGCCACATCTTGGCGTTGATGCCATGGGTCGGCGGCGCCCAGCTTGAAATGGTCAGCGTATAATCCGCAGCCAGTGCCACTGTGCCCGAAACGGCCAACGCGGCCGACGCCAATAATGTGCTTAGCTTGGTGAATTTCATGGTTCTGTCTCCTCCCTGTGAAACATGACTCGAGAATGCGTTAATGGTCGCTTTTGTAACCATCAACATATTAAAGATCCCCCGAATGGTCCGCGATCCTCCAAGAGCCGGGGTTTTCGTTCGCAACTGTCAACATCGTTGCACGCGAAATTGCGATGCCGATTTCCTTGCTGTAGTTCATTGGCCCGCCACGCCACCGCGGGAATCCATATCCATGGATTTGCACCATATCGACAGATTCCGCGTTTTCCGCGATGCGTTCCTGAACGATTAAAGCGCCCTCGTTGGCCAGAACCGCTAGAATACGCGAGGAAATGTCCTGCTCTGTAAAGCTTCGGCGGGTTATGCCCTGTTCGGCCGAGTAGGTTTCGATCAACGCCTCAACTTCCGGGTCGCGGACCGGTTTACGGTTGCCATCTTCGTACCGGTACCATCCTTTGCCCGTACGTTGGCCAAGCCGCCCCATCTCACACAATTGGTCGGCGATGGTGACATAGCGTTCATCAGGGTTTCGTGTTTCGGCGTTGCGCTTGCGGTTGGCCCAGGCGATCTGAAGACCGGTCAGATCCTGCAGCTCATAAGGTCCCATGGGCATCCCAAACGCGCGCATCGCTTGATCCACCTGATAAGGCAGCGCCCCATCGGCCAGAAGATAATCAGCCTCGCGCCGATACGCCGCCAGCATGCGGTTGCCTATGAATCCATCGCAGATACCCGAAAGAACCGACACTTTCCGCAGCTTTCTGCCCAAGGCGAAACCTGTGGCCAAAACTTCGGGCGACGTATCAGGCGTATGTACGATCTCAAGCAGCTTCATCACATGGGCCGGGCTGAAGAAATGCAGGCCAATGCAGCGAGCCTTGTTTTCTACGTCCTCAAAGATGTCTACCGGATCTAGGTAGGACGTATTCGTGGCCAGGATTGCATCCCGGTGCATATGGCTGGCAAGCTCCGCAAACACCGATTGCTTGACGGACAAATCCTCAAATACAGCCTCGATTGCCAACTCGGCATCTGCAGCAACGGCATAGCTCTCGGCAGCCTGAAAACTTGTCAGACGATTACGCAACTGCGCTTCAGAAATCTTGCCCCGTTTGACGGCCCCGTTCAGCAGAGATTCAACCCGCTGCTGAGCGGCCGATGCAGCCTCAGCGTTTTGCTCAATCAAAGTGACCGACAGCCCGCCATTCAGCGCGGCCGTCGCAATGCCTGCACCCATCAGCCCACCGCCGACAACAGCTATCCGAGTGATGTCACGGGCTGTAGAACCCTTGATCAAAGCAGGCTTGGATACGGTGCGTTCAGCAAAGAATGCGTGACGTAGCGCCCTGCTTTCAGCGCATTGGCGCAAAGCCAAGTGGCGGGCGCGTTCTTTCGGTTGCCCCTCGGCGAATGGCTCAACGGACCAACCGAGAGCGCTCAGGTTTTCCAGCGGCGATGGCTGCCCTTTGGCGCGTTTCCGCAACGCCAGACGGCTTGTTTCAAACAGATCGGGCGCAAAGTCCGGTACAGTGCGCTGACTGACAGGCAGTGGACGTTCAGGCAAGTCGGCAACAAATCCCGAAACTGCATCCAATAGGTCGTCGGCGATCAAATCAATGCCCCCGATTTCCGCCAGCGCTTCAGCTTTCATGATCTTGCCGGAACACGCCATGTCAATTGCAGCTTGCATCCCCACAAGACGCGGCAAGCGTTGCGTGCCACCTGCCCCGGGGATCAGTCCCACATTGACCTCGGGCAAACCAAAACCGGTATCCCGCGCTGCGATCCGCCACGCACAGGCCATCGCTATCTCAAATCCGCCGCCCAGCACGTTGCCGTGCATACAGGCGACAAATGGCACTTTGCTGTCTTCGATCTTCTGAACAACATCCGGTAAATGCGGCTCAATCGGCGGCACATCAAACTCGGACATGTCACCACCAGCGATGAAGGTCCTGCCAGCGCAACACAACACCGCCACGCGCGCGCCCTGAACCGCATCAACAGCGTCGGACAGCCCCTGTCGAACACCGGTCGAGGTCGCGTTCACTGGCGGGTTGTTGACCGTGACCCAAGCCACGTCACCCTTTAATTCAACACTTACCAGCGACGACTGCAACATCGACAACCCTTTTGATCGATCCAGATTCGGTACTGGTTTATATATTGACCAACCGTTCGGTTAATGCAATGATTAAGTTGGAACGAGGCCGGAAGAGAACGTCATGAGCGATACAATACTTGTAGAAAACAACGGGAACTGGGTTGAAATTACCCTGAACCGCCCAGACAAGTTGAACGCGTTCAATGAAGACATGCACGCGGCCCTGCAAGACGCATTGAAGACCGCACGCGACAACGGGGCCCGCGCAATACTGCTGACCGGTGCCGGGCGCGGGTTCTGCGCAGGTCAAGACCTGGGCGATCGCGATCCATCCAAAATGGATGGCCCTCCGGATCTGAGCAAAACGGTACGAACGTTTTATGCGCCTCTGGTCCGGTTGATCCGGTCCTTGGAGTTCCCGGTCATCTGTGCCGTAAACGGAGTCGCCGCAGGCGCAGGTGCAAATCTTGCGTTGGCCTGTGACATGGTTGTGGCTGGGGAAAGTGCCAAATTCATTCAGAGCTTTTCCAAGGTCGGCCTGATACCGGATACGGGTGGCAGTTGGCATTTGCCGCGCCTGTTAGGTGAAGCACGCGCTAAGGGGTTGGCTCTGACCGCCCAACCCCTTTCAGCCAAACAGGCAGAGGATTGGGGACTGATCTGGAAAACACTGCCCGACGATCAACTGATGAGTGAGGCACGCACGCTTACCGCGCAGTTGGCGAACGGCCCAACACTTGGGCTGGGCCTGACAAAGCAATGCATTCAATCTGCGGCCACCACATCGCTTTCGGATCAGCTTGAGATTGAGGCGGACGCGATGAAAACCTGCGGGGAAAGCGTGGATTATGCCGAAGGCGTATCCAGTTTCCTTGAAAAACGCGCGCCAAACTTTCAGGGGCGGTGACGATGACACCAAAGGAACGCGCCGAAAAATCCGCCGCTGCAATGTGGGCAAATGACGAGGCAAGCAAATGGTTCGGCATGGAGCTTGTCGAGATTGACGAAGGCCACGCAGTTCTGGCACTGACCGTCGCCAGCCATCACTGCAATGGTCATGGCACATGCCATGGGGGCGTCACCCACGCTCTGGCCGACAGCGCCTTTGCCTTTGCCTGCAATAGCCGAAACAAGGCAACCGTCGCGCAACACACAATGATCAGCTTCCTCGCCCCCGGAAGCAAAGGCGACCGCCTGACAGCCACCGCGACAGAGGTCACTGTGTCCGGACGCAGCGGTATCTATGACGTTCGCGTCACAAACCAAGACAACACTCTGATCGCCGAGTTTCGCGGCATGTCCCGCGCAGTGGGCGGTCAGAATTTTCAAGAATAGCTTCGCGACTGGAGGAGTGACGCGATGGAAGACCTTTCCCCAAACAAAGCGGATCTTGACCCGATCGAGATCGCCTCGATCGACGAAATTCGCGCCACACAGCTTGAACGGCTCAAGTGGTCCGTACGCCACGCATACGAAAACGTTGCGATGTACAAACAGCGGTTTGACGAAGCCGGTGTGCATCCCGACGATCTGCAGCAACTGACCGACCTTTCGAAGTTTCCGTTCACATACAAAAACGATCTGCGCGACAATTACCCTTTTGGCTTGTTTGCAGTTCCGCGCAGCGAGATCATTCGTCTTCACGCGTCCTCGGGCACGACTGGTAAACCGACCGTGGTGGGTTACACCAGGAATGACATCGACAACTGGGCGGATTTGGGCGCGCGTTCTCTGCGTGCTTCGGGACTGCGCAAAGGCGACATGGTCCACAATGCCTATGGTTATGGGCTGTTCACCGGCGGGTTGGGCGCCCATTATGGGATTGAACGCCTTGGCGCGACCGTTGTTCCCATGTCCGGGGGGCAAACCGAGAAACAGGTTAACCTGATCAACGATTTCCAGCCTGACGGGATCATGGTGACGCCGTCCTATATGCTCAATATCCTAGAGCAGTTCCACAAGGCCGGTCTCGACCCCCGAGAAAGCTCTTTGAAAGTTGGTGTGTTTGGTGCTGAACCCTGGACTGATGCGATGCGGGCCGAGGTCGAAGCCGCGTTTGATATGCATGCGGTCGATATCTATGGCCTGTCCGAGATCATGGGTCCTGGGGTGGCCAATGAATGCGTTGAAACCAAAGACGGTCCGGTGATCTGGGAGGATCACTTCCTGCCGGAAATCATCGACCCCGTGTCCGGTGAGGTCCTGCCCGATGGCGAAACTGGTGAATTGGTGTTCACAACCCTGACCAAGGAAGGGCTGCCAATGATCCGTTATCGCACGCGCGACCTGACATGCCTGCTGCCGGGAACTGCACGTTCCATGCGCCGGATGGCAAAGATTACAGGTCGCAGCGACGACATGATGATCCTGCGTGGCGTAAACGTCTTCCCCAGCCAGATCGAAGAACAGGTCATGGCGACGGGCGGGCTTGCCCCGTATTATCAGATCGAATTGTATAAGTCGGGCCGCATGGATGCGATGCGTGTATTTGTTGAATCCTCAACCGATTCCACCGACGAACTCTCCAAAACTGCGGCGGCGCGAATGCTGACCAAGCGGATCAAGGACGTTGTTGGCGTTTCAACGGAAATTGTTGTAGGTGACCCCGGCGACGTCGAACGCTCTCAGGGCAAGGCGAAGCGCGTCGTCGACAATCGCGATAAGGAATAGACCGTGGCCCGAACAATCGCCAAAGACCACGACCAAAAGCGGGAGCAGATCCTGAAAATGGCGGCCAAAGTGTTTGCCGATCAGGGGTTTGATCGCGCATCGATGACATTGCTGGCCAAAGAATGCGGGATCTCGAAGGCCAACATCTATCACTACTACGACAGCAAGGATGCCATCCTGTATGACATCCTTGAAACATACCTGCGCGAGTTAAGGGATCGGATCTGTAACGTGGATCTTAGCGGTTTGAACCCCGAGCAGAAGCTGCGCACAGCGGTGCGCGAAATCCTGTTTGCTTATCAGGGCGCAGATGACGAGCACCGCGTACAGATCAGCGGCATGAGCGCGCTGACAGACGAGCAGCAGAAACTCCTGCGGGGCTATCAGCTTGATTTGGTGAATTTTGTGCGCGACATCCTCAAAGAGTTGTCTCCCGAAGCTTTCGACGATGCCAAAGACAAGTTGCGCGGTGCCACGATGTCGGTCTTCGGGATGCTGAACTGGTATTATATGTGGAATACCGGCGCGGGCCCCAAAGCCCGCGAAGACTATGCCGATCTGGTCAGCACGCTGACAGTGCATGGCGTGCAAAAGCTTTAGGCGCACAACGCTGCACACAAAACGTTATGTCGCGGCTTTAGACCTATCCAGATAGGCTTGCTTTGCGATCATGACATCCTCGTCCGTCATGTCTGATCGGTTCAGTTCTAAGAAATGTTCTGAGGCCCCAACCGGTTGAACATTCAGGTTGCGGACGGGTGTCAGATCATCCGACCGTACATTCAAAATCGAAAGCACCTTGGTGACGGGAAACAAACGATCGCTCAGACCCGAGGTGTTCAGAGAGATAACGTCAGCTCGTGAAGACATATGCTCGGCGACCCGAGCCACCACGCCATCAAGGTCCGCGCCCGGGTTCAGCAGTTCAGTGTATTCGCACAGGTCTTCTTGTATTCTGTTTCCGCGAATGTTCTGCCAATACACGCTTTTGATCCAATCAGTAGTATCTCTGGTCGTGTAAAAGAATGTGATCCGCGCCTTGTTGTCTGTGAGTCTGTTGATTTCCTCACAGATAACTTCGGCAAGGATGTGCGTTTGGGCATAGGACCACACACCCTTGCGTCCCGGGATCATGCCTGCAAACTCTTCGCTGCTGATCAGCAACGGCAAGTCAGAGTGGCCATCCAACGACAGCAGAACCTGACGGAATTTCATGCGAAATTTTTCAAGCGTTCTTTCTTCCGATACCACTGAAAAACGGCGCGCGGCAACGCCAGCGTCTTTCAAATTCCGTGGCACTAAAGCATTGACTCGGGTCTTTAACCGGAAACGGTTCCTGTACAGCATCGTTTGCAGGGTTCTGGTTCCGGTTTTGTGAAACCCCTGATGGACAACAACCTTCAGCATCGAACCTACGACTCAATCAACGTGCAACTTCGGAAGTTAGAGCCACCGCATCGAAAACTTCAAGCGGTCCAATCGATGCTCAGTTCTTCTCGAAAGGCAAAGCGGGTCAAATGCGCCTCGATCACCTTTTGCCAACGACGCAAATCGCCACGCGGGCCGGTTGTGGCGGTCACCGTCAAAGTGGTTGCATCTGCTGTCAATGTCACCCGATCGCCGTCAGGGAAAGACGCGCTGCCCTGCGTTCCATCAAAGGAGACCTCGGCCTTGTGCGACCAATGTTTGCAGAGCTGCTGCAGGTATTTTGAGGCCGCGCTCGTTTGCGCAATGCCTGTTGCGGTCTGATCAGGCAACAGGCTCAGACCCGCGACAGCGGCAGACCGGATTGATTTGGCAAACAAGGTCACGTCAATGTTGGTGGCCACAAACGTCGCGCCGAGATCCAGACACTTACGTTGAAGGTCTGGATCCAGCGTCAAAATCCCGGCCGCTTTACCTGCTGCCACGATGCGGCGGATTGCATCCAGCACTGCGGCAACCACCTCAGGGTGGTTCGCATCCCCTAGATGGCCCATGTCAGCGGCGAGGTCGGCGGGACCGATAAACACACCGTCCACATCAGTCGCCAGAACATCGTCCAGCGCGTCCATGCCCTTGTTGCTCTCGACCTGCACAAGCAGGCAAATCTGTTCGTCGGCGGATTTCAAATAATCGGGTATCGCAGCGAAGCGTGACGCCCGCGCCAGCGATGATCCAACCCCACGAACGCCATGCGGCGGATATTGCACGGCCCGGACCAGTTCGCGCGCCTGATCGCCGCTTTCGACCATCGGCACCAGAATATTCTGCACTCCTGCGTCGAGATATTGCTTGATCATCCAGGTTTCGCCAATCGGCAGGCGTGCGACCGGCACACTGCCGGACCCCTCAATCACGCGCACCTGCTCCAGGATCGATTGCAGATCGTTAGGCGCGTGTTCGCCATCGACCAGCAACCAATCGAACTGCGCTGTGGCAGCGATCTCGGCCGCATAGGCATTGGCCAAACCAACCCAACATCCGATCTGCGGAGAGCCGGCCGTCAGCGCAGCCTTGAATGCATTTTGTGGCGCAGGCATTAGTTTTCCTTTCAGGCGAAATTGATATCGACTGAGCCAAACGGCCCGAAATCCGCGTGAATTTTGGTGCCCGAGGGGCATTCGACGGGGCGGATGAAACTGCCGGACAAAATGATCTGCCCCGGCTCGATGCTCTGACCGTATTGCGCCATCCGACGTGCCAACCAAACCACACTTTCGACAGGGTCGTTCAACACACCAGCACCTAATCCGGTTTCCTCAATCTCGCTATTGCGGAAAGCAATCGCCCCAACCCAGCGCAGATCAAGAGCATCCATAGAATGACGCTCTGCACCCAAAACGATGCCTGCATTGGCGGCATTGTCGCTGATCGTGTCAAAGACCGTGCGCGCTTTGCCGGTTTCAGGGTCCACTCTTTGAATACGAGTATCCAGAATTTCCAGTGCAGGGGCGACATAGTCCGTAGCGGCGATAATATCGTCGCGAGATACGTTTTCGCCGCCAACGGCGGACTTCATAACAAAGGCGATCTCGGCCTCAATCCGGGGCTGAATGAAACGGCCTGCCGGAACGGTCGCGCCATTGTCGAACGCCATGTCGTCAAACAAAATTCCACTGTCGGGAATGTCGATGTTCAAGGCATATTGCATCGCCTTCGAAGTCAGCCCGATCTTCCACCCGATCACCTTGCGCCCTTCGGCCAGTTTCTGGCGATAGATGGCGTTCTGAATCTCATAGGCATCATCCATACCCATCTCGGGGTGGCACAGACTAAGCAGGCCGATCTGTTTGCGCCGGCGTTCGGCCTGCAGCAGTTCGGCGGCGGCTCGGGCGTGGTCTTCGGGCGTCATACCTGTTCGTCCTCCACCGTGTTGCGCAGGGTTCCGATACCTTCGACGGACACCTCGACAACATCTCCGGGCATCAGGTACTTCGGCGGGTCGAACCGTGCCCCTGCCCCGGTTGGTGTACCAGTGACAACAATGTCGCCCGGCTGAAGCGTCATAAAGGTCGAGATGTATTCAATCTCGCGCCGGATCGGGAACATCATGCGGTTCAGCGTGTCGTCCTGCCGAAGCTCACCGTTCACGCGAGTTTGGATGCGGGCATCATCCAGTTGGGCCGCGTCCGTAAACGGCACCAGCCATGGGCCAATGGCCCCCGACTTGTCCCAGTTCTTGCCTTGCGTGACATTGAACTTTGCGTGCCGCACCCAGTCGCGAATGGTGCCTTCATTGCACAAGGTCAGCGCGGCGATGTGATCATAAGCGTCCTCCTGCGAAATGCGGCGACCAGCCTTTCCTATCACGATGGCCACCTCGCCTTCGTAGTCCAACGTATGGTTTTCAGGCGGTCGGATCAGCGGGCGGTCATGGCCGGTGAACCCACTGGCAAAGCGCGGAAAAAGCGACATGTACTTGGGCTGTTCGCTGCCGTCCTTGTATTCTGCATTCCGGTCAGGGAAGTTCACGCCGACACACAGGATACGGCGCGCATCCGGCATTACCATGTCATAGGTGAACTCAGTGTGGGTGACAGGTTTGCCCTCGGCAGCTTTTGCCAGTCGATCGAACGCCCCGTCGGCGATCACCTCGTACAGGCTGTCATGGTCCGGGAACACTTGGTTCAGTGCTATTGCACCGTCGTCAGTGATTGCTCCGAAAAACCGTTCCTCACCCGCTAAGAAAGTTCCAAACTTCATTCAAGTGTCTCCCACACGTCACGAATCACGTCGGCTGCTAACATCACGTCGTCCCGAGAGGTATCGAACTGCCCAACCTGAAAGCGGATGATCTTGCGGCCTTTGAACATGCCTTGGGTGAGATAAATCCGCCCATCATCGTTCAACGCGTCGACTAAACGCTGCTGCATTGCATCGTCTCCCGGACACCGGAACGAAAACAGGCTTAAGATCGGGCCGGTCGTGATTTCGAACCCTTCCATCGCTCCGATCCGATCAGCGAGCTCCTGTGCCCAAGTCACATGATTGCGGATGCGTTCGCGCAGTCCTTCCAATCCGTATGAGCGCAACAGAAACCAGATCTTTAACGCCCGGAACCTGCGCCCCAGAGGGATCGTCCACTCCGAGTAATTCGTCACCTCTGCTCCGGTTGTCTTGAGGTATTCCGGCTCGATCTTCAGCGTGTTGAGCTGTGGTGCTGCATCCCGCAAGAACTGGATGGCGCAATCGAATTGCGCGCCCATCCATTTATGCGGGTTGAAGACAATGCTGTCATAGCGGTCAGCACCCCTCCAAAGGGCTTCGCGAAATTCGGGGCAGATCATGGCTGATCCGGCCCAAGCTGCGTCGAGATGGGTGTAAAGGTCGTGTTTTTGCGCGATATCCGCCACGGCCACCAAGTCATCACAGGCCCCAACACCGGTTCCACCTGTGATCGCAATAATACCGGCCGGAACATGACCGGCTGCGATATCGCTTTGAATGGCGGCTTCAAGTGCAGAGGCATCAATCGCAAAGTTGGAACCCAAGGTCGGCAGCTTGACCAGATTGTCCTGTCCAATCCCCGCGACCCAGCAGGCCCTGTCGATGGACGAATGCACTTGATCCGAGCAATAGATCCGCAGCGCGCCCTTGGTGTTCAAACCTTCGCGGTTGCCGGTAAAGCCCGTGGCCCGTTCCCGCATGGTCAGAACCGCCGATAACGTGGCGGATGAGGCGCTGTCCTGAATAACTCCGGTCATACCTTCGGGCAGTCCAAGTGACTGCCGCAACCAGTCAACCATGACGCCCTCGACTTCAGTCGCGGCGGGCGAGGTTTGCCACAACATGCATTGCGCCGCGATTGTTGTCACCAGCATCTCGGCCAGCATCGACGGAGGAGCAGCATTGGCTGGAAAATAGGCAAAGAAGCGTGGGTGTTGCCAATGGGTGATACCTGGCATCACGATCCGTTCAAAATCGGCCATGATGGCATCCATCGGTTCACCCGCCTCGGGTGGGGTTGCCACAAGCTGGGCTGCAATTTCCCCCGGTGCGGTCTGCGCGCGCACGGGGCGTTCCGCAAGTGTCTTATGGTAATCGGCCGCCCATTTTGAAATGTACTGACCCCAATGCGAAAACGTGTCCCAATCCATGCGTTAACCTTTTGTTGTCGCTGAAAGATCAGCCCGCCCGGTCCCCGCAAGATGCAGCACCACAACGAACGAATTTTCTATGTTATAAAACAGTTCCGATTGTCCGATGTCAGACCGAGAAACTGACATTCGCCTGACCGGTGCCGGAACTGCCGAAATATGGGGTATAGATGTCGATTTTGCCCTTGTAGCTACCCCAACCCAGCGCTCCGAACAGCAGGGCGGTGTCGTTCATGGAACATTCTCCGGTGCATTTCTTGGCGTAGTCAGGCAGCATTTCAAGGAACTCTTCAAAACGGCCCTGTTCCCATAATTCCAACACGCGCATGTCCATCTGGCGGTTGAACTCGCCATTCACCGCGTTCAGCCCCTCGACCGATCGTTCATTCGGGGTGAAATCATGGCTGAGAGACCCTGATGCCAGAACAGACACATTGCGGTCAGAACGCCGGATGCCTTCGGCAATGGCCTCACCCCAAACCCGGTTTTCCGCAATCGATGAGAATTGATTGACAGCCACAGGCAAGACCCGCGCATTCACCCCTTCGTTGATGAAATGCATGGGCAACAGGGTTCCGTATTCCATACCCATATCCGGGTGCGAATGACCCAGAGCACGCTCTCCACGCTCGCGCAGCACATCAAGGATCGTTTCCCCCAACTCATGATCGCCGCGATAGTCGAACTCCATATCAGCCAACATATGCGGCAGCTCGTGGCTGATGAAGCGACCTGTGTGATGCTCTTTTGTGTTCAGGTGAAAGCCCTGATTGGTGATCCAATGGGTATCGAACACAATGAAGGTCTCGACTTCGCGGTCTATCGCGTCCTGACGCAGGCGGGCATACCCATCAATGGCAGATTGCCGGATACCTTTGTATTTCGGCATCGTGTGGGACATCCAGATGCTGGGTACATGCGTTATTTTCGCGGCCTGTACGATCTTTCCCATGACGGTTCCTCCTAATGCGTTCTGGTGGTCCCAGTTCGGGGGAACCACCTGAGGCGATTATTTCCCCAATTGCATGATCTTGTGCTGACCGGTTGCGAAACCGATGTGCTTTTGTTCCATATAGAACTCAAAGCTCCAATCCCCGCCGTCGCGCCCGATTCCAGACGCTTTGACCCCGCCAAAGGGCGTAGGCAGGTGACGCACGTTTTCTGAATTCACCCAAATCATCCCAGCCTCCAGCTTGTCTGTAAAGCGCAAGGCACGGGTCAGGTCATTGGTCCAGACATAACCCGTCAAACCATAGGGCGTGTCGTTGGCAATCTGAAGCGCCTCGTCCTCGGTTGCGAAGGGGATCGAGGTCAGAACAGGGCCAAAGATCTCCTCGCGCGCGATGCGCATCTGGTTGGTGGCGTTGGTGAACAAGGTCGGACGGATAAAGTAGCCTTCATTGCCCACCTTGACCCCACCGGCAGCGACGGTTGCACCGTCCTTTTTGGCGATGTCGAAGTAGCTGGTGACTTTGTTGTAATGCTCCTCGGTCACCAATGGCCCAATCTCGGTCGCCGGGTCCAACGGGTGGCCCACCTTGATGTTGTTCACACGTTGGACCAGCTTTGCCTCGAACTCTTCTTTGATCGTATCCTGCACCAGCAACCGCGAAGATGAGGTGCAGCGCTCGCCATTGATCGAATAGATCATGAAGATCACCGCATCCAGCGCGCGATCCAGATCGGCGTCATCGAACACGATCACAGGGTTTTTTCCGCCCAACTCCAGATGGTTGCGCTTGTGCGTGTCCGCGCCTTGCTTGACGATCAGACTGCCGGTGCGGCTTTCGCCGACAAACGCAATCGCCTTGATCAGCTTATGTTCGCACAAAGCTTTGCCTGCATCAGGGCCAAACCCATTTACCGTGTTCAGCACGCCTTTGGGCAGCCCGGCCTCTTCGGCGATCTCCACCAGCAGGCGGGCCGTCAGCGGAGAGTCTTCAGCAGGCTTGTGAACCACCGTGCAGCCCGCAGCCAATGCTGGTGCGATTTTCCAGGTCGACAGCATGAACGGTGTGTTCCATGGGGTAATCACACCGACCGGGCCAATTGGAACGCGCGTGGTGACGTTCATCAGCGTCGGGGATTTCAGATGTTGCCCGTCGCGCGCCTGAACCACCTGATCTGCAAAATACCGAAAATTCTCTGCCCCGCGCAACGCGGCCTTGGACATGAAGCGAAGAGTCTGGCCCGTGTCCCAGCATTCACACAGCGCGATTTCCTCGGCCCGCGCTTCGATGGCATCAGCAACGCGCAACAAGATGCGGCGGCGTTCGGTGGCAGACATGTCGCGCCATTCAGCAAACGCGGCATGGGCGGCCTTGGCCGCCGCATCAATATCATCAGCCGTGCCATGTGCAACGTCGCAGATCACAGATTTGTCGACAGGCGAAGTGGATTGGAACACACCGCCAGACCCGTCCCGGTCTTCGCCAGCGATACGATTGAGAATGCCGGCTTCCTTGAACCGGGCCAGAAAGCTCGTCAGTTTTTCAATATTCGTATCCAGCGCACTCATATTTCAGGTCTCCTGCGAAGTCGCGGCCAGATGGTCGCGGATCGTGCCGGTCTTGGGCGAAAGCTTTGGGTCAATGTCGCGCATCTCAAGCGACAGAGCGATGGAATGCTGCGAAAGAGCCGGCGCCAGATAGGCTTTGACCGCGTCAAATATACGCCGCGTCGCGTCCTGCTTGACGTCTTCCGACCTCCCTGCACGCAGGCGGATCGAGATATCAACAAACCCATGGCCCGGATTTCCATCCGCAATGGCATAGTGGTCCACGCGCGTTGCGCGCACGCGAATGCCCGGCATCGGAAAGGTGTCGATCTCGGCAGCTGTTGCCCTTATGCATTCGCACAGGCCACCCATGTCGATCTTGCCTTCCAGGTTCCCGGAATATTCGACGTGGAAATGTGGCATGATTCCTCCTCTATTACTTAACATGTTTAGTTTTTTGCCAGCCTCACGTCAAGAGATTGCTTTGTTAATCTTTGCAATTTCCGAACCACCGCTCTAGAAGACCGCATGACCACTCAAAGCCATACCAAAAGCACCGCCCGATCCCTTCCTATCGCGCTGCTGCGTGCCCGTGAAACCGTCATGGCCCCGATCCGGGATATGCTGCAAGGCATCCAGATAACCGAACAGAAATGGCGCATCTTGCGCGTCCTGGATGAGCTGGGCGAAGTGGAGCAAAGCACTATTGCGCACGAGGCTTGTCTGCTGCTTCCAAGCGTGACCCGCATCTTGCGCACAATGGAGGCTGATGCCCAGATCACCCGCCGCCAGGACAGTGACGACAAGCGCCGTACCATGGTCACGATCACGGATGCAGGCCGGTCGATCCTTAGGGAAAACCTGGCCACGTCACTTGCGATTTCCAGCAATATCGAGGCTCAGATGGGTCGTGAAAAGCTGGACCAATTGCTGGACCTGCTAGAGGAATTGCAGGCGGTTAAAGTCTGACCCTGCCTTCAGTCGACAGGGCAGACCTAAAGCTCAAAGAGTCGACAGACCAGTATCCAACGCTGACAAAATCTTGGACACATCGTCTGAGGTGATAACCAGCGGGGGCGACAGAATGATGTTGTTTCCGGATACTCGTACCATCACGCCATCTTCGTAAGCCGCTTTTTGAACCTGCAACGGCAGGTGCTTAGCGATGGGAGCTTTGGTCGCCCGATCGGAAACCAGTTCCAACGCGCACATTAATCCCTCGCCACCGCGTACGTCGCCGATCGCGTCGTGTTTCTCGGCCAGCTTCCGCAACCCGGCGAATAATTCACCCCCTCGCGCTGCGGCGTTTTCCCAAACCCGCAGCCGGTTGATCTCGGACAGAGCAGCCAGTGCCGCCGCTGCCCCAACCGGATGACCGGAGTAGGTGTAGCCCTGATCGACCGATGCCAGCCCCGTAGTGTCCTTTTCGAAGACTTCAGCGACAGAGCCCGAAATCATTGCCGCGCCGAACGGAAAGTACCCGTTGGTGATCGCTTTTGCTGTTGTCATGATGTCCGGCTGAACGCCCCAATGTCGCGCGCCGCTTTCGCTGCCAGTTCGACCAAATGCGGTAATGATTTCGTCAGAGATCAAAAGAATACCGTGTTTGGCACACACCTCACGCACCATGGGCATGAAGCTTTTGTGCGGTGGGATCACACCCCCTGCCCCCAGAACCGGCTCCATGATAAACGCCGCAACCGTGTTCGCCCCTTGAAAGGCGATCTCGGCCTCCAACGCATTGACGCAAAGTTGCGCCAGACGCTCGGGGTCCGCCTCATCAAACGGGTTGCGATAGGTCCAGGGTGCGGGCACGTGGAAACAACCCGGCATCATCGGCTCATAGACCGCGCGAAACTTTTGATTGCCGTTGACGGATGCAGCCGCGAAATGTGTGCCGTGATAGCCCTGCTTAAGGCTGATGAACTTGGTGCGACCGGCATCGCCCCTCACCTTGTGATATTGCCGTGCAAGCTTCAGCGCAATTTCGACAGAGTCCGATCCACCCGACGTAAAGAACGCGCGGGTCAAACCGTCAGGTGCGAAAAACTGCGCCAGCTCATAAGACAGCTCAATGGCTTTGTCATTGCTGGTTCCGCGAAAGGTCGAGTAATAGGGCAACGCGTTCAATTGATCGGCAATGGCCTGTTTCACCGGTTCGCAGGAATAGCCCAAATTGACGTTCCACAGCCCCCCCACGGCATCCAGCGCTTTGTGACCATCAACATCGATAATGCTTACACCTTCACCGCCATTCAAAATGGTCGGCGGGTTCTTTTGACTGTCGGCAGGATGTGCCATCGGGTGCCAGAAATAACGGGCGTTGTTTTCCTTCAGAAAGTTCGAGTCTTTCATGGTGCGGGCCTCCGGAAGTATCGCTTACCCTGGGTCACGGGTGGAATTCGGTTGGAAAGGTGTCGGGCAACTGACCGCCAAAATCTGCGGTCAGGTCCGTCGAAAGATTGTGCAATGCAGACAGAATGGATGGCAGGCGGTCGTCGGTGGCGCGACCTTCAGGCACAGCAATTGCAATGGTCCCCAGAGCGACTTGATCAATGCCAAAAATCGGCGCGGCGTACCCAAAGACGCCCTCTTCATAGCTGCCGTTGCTGTTGGCCCAGCCTAAGGCGCTGATCCGCGCAACCCGTTCTTTGATGATTTCAGGATCAATGAGCGTGGCGTCCGTGAAGCGCGCCTGCTCTTTGTGATCCAAATCTTCCATCAGACTGGGTGGGCCAAAACTGAGCATACAAAGACCCGAGGCCGTTGCATTGATCGGCAGGATCTCACTGGGGTCAAGGCTGACGCGCACGCTGTGCCGCGTTGTTTCAACCACCAATGCGGTTTGCAGCCCGGTCTTTTCCAACAGTGACAGATGCAGACTTTCCCCAACGCGTTGCATCGCCATTTGCATTTTCTGGCGCGCACTTTCGATGCCTGGCCGCGCGATTTCACGCAGCGCTGCCAGGCGCAAGGCCGCCGGTCCGATAGCATAGGACTTGGTCATAGGATTCTGTTCGATCAGACCGTATTCCTCAAGCGCACGCAGGTGGCGCAGCGCGGTTGCCTTGTTCAATCCGGACAGTCGCGCAAAGTGACTCAGCCCGATTTCCGGTCGCGCGCTTGAAAAGTAATCCAGCATTTTTAAGGCATTAAGGGCTGTGCCCATTTGTTTCACTTCCTCTTACTCAGGGAATACTTGACAGAACTAACTTAACAAAGCAACATAATTATTGTTAACGCGGATCAAATAATGAACCATGTATGGGAGGAGTCAATGAAGAAATTTCTTACTGCTGCGGCTTTAGTGGCATCAGCTACCGCTGCACTGGCCGAGTACCCCGAAAAGCCGGTCAGCTTTGTGGTGCCGTGGCCTCCGGGCGATCTGGAAGATGTTCTGACGCGAATGATCGCCGATGAATTTCAAGCCATGTACGGCGTTCCAGCCGCTGTCGTGAACAAACCCGGTGGTGGCGGTGGTCCGTTCCCGGGTGCCGTCGAGGTGGCAACCGCCCCTGCGGACGGCTACACCATCGGGTCTTTTGTCATCGGCGTGCCGGTCATTGGTCCCGAAATCGGCATCCCCGAACTCAACCCCAACCCGTTTGATCCCATCGGGATCTTCCTGACCTATCCCTTCGTGATCGCAGCCAGCAAGGATGCGCCTTTCTCAAGCTGGGAGGAGTTGGCGGAACACGGCAAGGAAAACGACGTCGCACTTGGCCATTTCGGTTCCGTTTTACCACCGACCCAGGTGACCTTTGCCGCAGCCGTCAGCAGCGGGTTCGATTTTGCCAGCGAAGCGGCGTTTGATGCGCTGGACTGCAACACTTTGGCATCGGGCGACGTCGACGTGATCAACACCACCCTTCAGCTTATCCTGCCCTGTCTGGATCAGGTGAACGTCCTTGCCAGCATCGGCGGCGAGCGGATTTCGCTGGTGCCCGATACACCAACAGTCGTGGAACTAAACCCGGATCTGCCTTTGGCCCTGTGGAACGGATTGTTTGTCCACAAGGACACCCCAGCGGACGCCCGCGAAAAGATTTCGGCGGCGGCTCAAAAGGCGCTGAGTTCTGACAAGGCAAAACAATTGGCCGAGGAAACCGGTGCCCTGATTTATTGGCAGGATCCGGATGCCTCCAACGCTCAGATCGAGCAGGACAAAGCCTCGTTCGCCAAGATCGAAGAGATCCTGGGCGAATAAACCGGAACGGGCCCGGCACATTTAACACTGCCGGGCCTATTTCCATCCAACAGGAGGCCACGATGATTGCAAAGACCTTGCAAGACATGTTCCGGCGCTATCGACGCCCCGGGGACATCGTGTTTGCCACTATGTTCTTTGTGTTCTCGCTGTTCCTTCTCAGCCAGCTTGGAAGCGAAACTCAGGTCGTCAAACGGACAAAGTGGTTTGCGCAGCCTGCTTTGTGGCCAACTATCGCGATCTGGGGCATGGTTGTGTTCAGCGGTCTGCATTTGCTGAGCTCATTCCTGTCACCACGTATTCCAGGCCGTTTGCGAGAGATCACGTTTTGGCTGAAATCGCTCGAATATGTTGTCTATTTTCTGATTTACGTTGTTGCTGTTCCATGGCTTGGGTACCTGCCCTCCACCATGCTGTTCGCCGCCCTTTTGACGGTCCGCCTAGGGTTTCGCTTGCCCGGGGCCTTTTGCATTGCACTCATCTTCGGCGCGGTGGTCGCAATCGTCTTTCGGGCGCTGCTGCAGGTGAACATCCCCGCGGGTCGCGTTTATGAATACCTGCCCGACGGGCTGCGCGCCTTTGCGCTGACCTATCTATGAGGCCGCAATGGACGATCTGATTTCCGGCTTTGCAATTCTTGCCCAGTGGCAAGTCATGGTGGCGCTGATTATCGGCTCTGTCGGGGGCGTTATCATTGGCGCCTTGCCCGGCGTGGGCGCCGCCGTGGCCATCGCGATCCTTCTGCCTGCTACATTTGCTTTCGAACCCATCGTAGGTCTAACCCTTCTGCTGGGCATCTACGGGTCGTCCATGTATGGCGGCGCAATCCCGGCCATTCTGATCAACACCCCAGGCACGGCCGTGAACGCCCTGACCACCTATGACGGCTATCCCATGACCAAACGCGGCGAAGGCCATCGGGCCTTGTCGCTGGCCTATTCAGCGTCGTTCTTTGGTGGCATTTTCTCGATCCTTTGCCTGATCGTCCTTTCGCCCGTTCTGGCCTGGGTTGCCCCGCATTTCGGCAGTCGCGAGATTTTTCTGGCCGCTTTCATGGGTATTTTACTCGTGATCCTGGCCCATCGCGGGCAGACTTTTTCCGCCGCCATGCTGGCGTTTTTCGGAATTTTTCTGAACACGGTGGGGCTTGAGCCTGTCAAATACACGCGACGTTTCACCTTTGACCAAACCTGGTTATCGTCGGGCGTCGATCTGATCGTTGTTGTATTGGGCCTGTTTGCCATCAGCCAGGCGCTGCTTTTGCTGGTCGACAAGGAACACGCCCCCGGCGAAGCACATGTTCGCGGCAATATATTTACCGGCCTGAAAGAGCTTCTGGGCCTGAAGCGCATCGCCACCGTGTCGTCATCACTGGGCGTTCTCATGGGTATGGTGCCGGGCACCGGCGAATTCACGTCCCAGTTCCTGTCTTACACCTACGCTCAGAAGACTTCGAAAAATCCCGATGCGTTTGGCAAAGGATCACCCGAAGGCCTGGTGGCATCTGAGGCCGCCAACAACGCCGTTCCGGGGGCTGCAATGATCCCGCTTTTGGCTCTGGGTATTCCAGGTGAGGCACTGACGGCGATGATGCTATCGGTTTTCTACGTTCACAACGTGATCCCAGGCCCTCAACTGTTTGCAGAACAGATGGATTTTGTCATGGCGCTGTATATGGCGTTGATCCTTCTGAACGTGGTCGTTCTGATCTTTTTACTGTTTTCAACCAATCTGCTGCTGAAAATTATCCAGATCCCTACCCGATTTCTGGGCATTATGATCCTGACCCTTTCATTTGTGGGCGTGTACAGCCTGCGAAACTCGATCACGGACTGCGCGATTGCTGCCGGGTTCGGTGTTTTCGGCCTGATCCTGAAACGCCTGAACCTGCCGATCGTGCCCATCATTTTGGGTATGGTTCTGGGTGGGATCATGGAGGTCAAACTGCGCAGCGCCATGGCTCGGGTGAAATCACCGCTTGATTTCATCGACCGGCCCATAGCGGCAATCCTGTTTGTGATGATCCTGGGGATCATTCTTTTGCACATCCGCTCTCTGATCCAGGAACACAAAGACCGCGTCAAACCGCAACCGGTTCTCGACGAAGACACTACTCAGCAAGGATAACGCCTCATGGATCAGTTCTCGATTGACGCGCTGCGCACTCAGGAAATCACTCCGCGCGGACATTTCATAAACGGCCGCTTTCAGCAAAGCGAAACCAGCGCCCAGCATCAAGTTCATTCACCGATCAACGGTCAGCCACTGGCACTGATCGCCGAAGGCAGTGCCGCAGATGTCGACGCCGCCGTACGTGCGGCGCGGGTATCGTTTGAAGATGGGCGTTGGTCACGAATGGCCCCTGCGGGCCGTAAGAAAGTGCTGCTGAAGCTTGCTGATCTAATCGAATCCCAAGCGCTGGAGATTGCTGTTCTGGGTGTTCGCGACAACGGGACCGAGATCAACATGGCCTATAAGGCCGAGGCGCTCTCGGCTGCGGCAACGTTCCGGTATTATGCCGAAGCCATCGACAAACTGTACGGCCAGATCGCCCCCACGGGCGACGACGTTCTGGGTCTGATACATCACGCACCCGTCGGCGTTGTCGGCGCGATTGTGCCGTGGAATTTCCCTTTGATGATCGGTAGCTGGAAAATTGCCCCGGCGTTGGCGGCAGGCAACTCCGTGGTCTTGAAACCCGCAGAAAGCGCTTCGCTCAGCCTGTTGAAAATCGCCGAACTGGCAGCTGAGGCCGGGGTGCCAGACGGCGTGTTCAACGTGGTGACGGGGCGCGGGCCAATTGTGGGCGAAGCGTTGGCGCTGTCGATGGATATCGACATAATTGTCTTCACCGGGTCCGGCGCGACAGGAAGGCGGCTTTTGGAATATTCCGCACGCTCCAACCTAAAGCGTTGTTATTTGGAACTGGGGGGCAAATCGCCGAACATCGTCTTTGCCGATGCCCCGGACCTTGCCGAAGCGGCCAAGGTTTCAGCCGCTGGTATATTCCGCAATTCGGGCCAGGTCTGCGTCGCCGGATCGCGCCTGTTGGTCCAACAGGAAATTTACGAGGACTTCGTCTCCGAAATCACCCACCACGCCTCAGCCTTTCGCGTTGGCGATCCGTTGGACCTGAACAGCCAGATCGGCGCGGTTCACAGCCTGTCCGAGTTGCAGGCCAATCTGGATTTCGTGACCAAAGCCGAAGCGGAAGGCGCTGAGCGCCGCACAGGTGGCGCCCGTATTCTGACCGAGACTGGTGGTTATTACATGGCGCCGACCGTCATGGCCGGGGTGAAAGAAACTGACACGCTGTTCCAAAACGAAGTCTTTGGCCCTGTTCTGGCCGTCACGCCCTTCAAGGACGAAGAAGACGCGATCCGTCTGGCAAACGCGACCGTTTACGGGTTGGCTGGTGGGGTCTGGACCTCGAACTTGGGCCGCGCACATCGCATGGTCGCAGGCATTCGTGCCGGGGTTGTCCATGTGAACACCTATGGTAGCGCAGACCTGACTGTTCCCCTTGGTGGCGTGCGCCAATCCGGCAACGGACACGACAAGTCGCTGCACGCGATCGAAAAATACTTCGACCTGAAAACCGCCTGGATCAAACTCTGATCGCTGAGGGGTAAGGGAGGCACAAATGACAAATAAGACTATCCTGTTGATCGGCACCTATGACACCAAAGAACCCGAAATGCGGTTCATCGAAGAGGCAATTCAAACGCAGGGTGCCGATGTGTTGACGATGGATGTGTCCGTTCTGGGAGACCCCTCTGCGCCAGTTGACATCTCAAAACATGACGTGGCCGCGGCTGGTGGCATGACAATTGATGAGGTCATCGCCCAGGGAGACGAAAACAAAGCCTTCCGCATCATGTCTGCCGGGGCCGCTAAAGTGGTTGCGCGGGCCTATGCCGACGGACGGTTTGACGGGATGCTGGCCACCGGTGGCACAATGGGCACCGACCTTGCGCTGGATTGTGCGCAGGCGCTGCCGATGGGTATGCCGAAATACATCGTCTCAACCGTCAGCTTCTCACCGCTTATCCCACCACATCGGCTGGCACCCGATATTCAGATGATCCTTTGGGCGGGCGGCCTCTACGGCATGAATTCAATCTGTCAATCTTCGCTCAGTCAGGCGGCTGGAGCCGTGGTCGGCGCGGCAAAGGCTGCGATCGTACCGGACCGCAGCAAGCCGCTGGTTGGCATGACCAGCCTGGGATCATCCTGTCTTCGGTACATGAAGACCCTCAAACCAGCACTGGAAGAGCGCGGTTTTGAAGTGGCCGTGTTCCATTCCACAGGAATGGGCGGCATGGCCTTTGAAAAACTGGCCAGCGAAGGCGCGTTCGCCTGTGTGATGGATTTCTGCATGCAGGAATTCGGAAACCTGATGGCGGGTTCTGTCGTGTCCAGCGGTGAGGACCGGGTTACCAATGCCGGGCGCATGGGTATCCCGCAGATGGTCGCCCCCGGCGCGTTGGACTTGCTGGATTTTGCGGGCTGGCAGGACATCCCCGAACACTATGCCGATCGCCCTTTTCATGAACACAACCGGTTGATCAAAAGCTCGGTCTTCAACGGGGCCGAACGGCGTGCCTGGATTCGGGAACTTGCCAATCGATTGGGCGCGGCCAAGGGGCCTGTGCATTTCTTTTTGCCGCTGCAAGGCATCGAGGCCTGGGACAAGAAAGGCGAAGAGGCGCATGACCCACAGGCCCTGGCGGAAATGATCGACGAAGCTCGCCAAGTGATGCCGGATCAGGTGCCAATGACTGAACTGGAAGCCCATATCAACGATACGGCGTTCTGCGACGCCGTTTTGGCGCTTTTCGATGAGTGGGTCGAACGTGGCATCGTGACATCCTCGCCTTAGCCTTCACGACCAACGCAAGTGCCTAGACCACTGGTTTGATGCAGTTTCGCTGGCGATCAGGCCCTTAAAGCACACGCCCACTTTGCATGAAATTCATTCACAAAAATCGGCTAATAATGGAATTGAGCTAAAACTTGACCCTTTCTAAGATGCGCGGGAAAACACCTTATCTAGGACGCGCTTATGCGGCGAACACGATCAAGAAGGGCCCCCGGTTCCGAAACTCCAAAGCTGACAACGCCGCCCGTCGGAGGGCGGTTCATGCCACTGGACAACAGCAAACTGGCCCATATCACCGATACGGCGTTTGATATTCTGGAACGGATTGGTGTGTCCGGTGCGCCGGAGGACATTCGCGTATTGGCGTTGGAGCATGGCGCAACGGAACGGGACGACGGGCGCATCACCTTTTCGCGCTCTTTGGTTGAAGACATAATCGCGGGGGCGTGTAAACGCGTAGAACTGCCCGGATTCATTCGGGATCGCGGGATCGAGATTGGAGGCGGCCGCGTCCATATCGGTACCGGCGGTGCAGCGGTGCAGGTGCTGGACGCCGCTACAAATTCGTTTCGCGGCAGCACGTTACAAGACTTGTACAGCCTGATGCGCATCGTTGATGCCTGCAACAACATCCATTATTCCCTGCGTCCCGTTGTGGCGCGGGATCTGGAAGACCCGCTGACGCTGGATATCAACACGGCATTTACCGCGATGAAGGCGACTTCGAAACCTATTGGCACAAGTTTTTTCGAGCCCGCCAACGTGCCCTCCGTGGTTGAAATGTTCGACGCGGCTTTGGGCGGCGACGGAGCCTTCAAGGCGCAACCCTTCTGCTTTGCGTCCGTCTGCCACGTGGTGCCACCGCTGACGCTGGCCGAGGAAGCCTGCGGGGTGATGCGTGAATGCGTGCGACTTGGAATGCCGCTACAAATCTGTTCCGCAGCGCAAGCTGGGGCCACAAGCCCGGCCGCGCTGGCTGGCGCCTTGGCGCAGGGTTTGGCGGAATCCTTGGCCGGTCTGGTGCTAGTCAACATAATGCAACCGGGCTTTCCCTGCATTCTGGCCTTCCTGCCCTTTATCTCTGATCTGCGCACCGGCGCCATGACCGGCGGTTCGGGCGAGGCTGCGGTCGCCAACGCTGCTGCGGCGCAGTTGCTATTGAACCTTGGCCTGCCTTCGACCGTGTCAGCAGGTATGACAGATGCCAAGACAGCCGATGCACAATCGGGCTATGAAAAGGGATACACTATCGCGCTCGCGGCACAGAGCGGAGCCGATATGATCAACCTGTCTGTTGGTATGCTGGGCTCGATCATGGCCGCCAGCAATGAAGCACTGGTCATAGACAACGACATGTGCGGGGCCATCCTGCGATCGGTGCGCGGCGTGGAAATGTTCGAAGGCTCGATTGATCTGGACATGATCGAACAGGTCGTGACCGGCGAGGGGCACTTCCTCGGCACTGCTCAGACCCTGGATCTGATGACCAAGGAATACGTCTATCCGTCTTTGGGCGACCGCCAGAGCGTCAATGACTGGCTTGAAAGTGGTGCGCAAACTGTCTGGGACAAGGCCATAGCCCGCGTTGCCGAGATCGAAGCACAGCCCGCACCGTCCCATCTGCCCGCCGACATCGAGGCCGCCCTGCGCGCCCGCATGCCTATCCACTTGAAAGACTAAGCACATGAAAAGCCAAGCCAAAGTTGTGATCATCGGGGGCGGCGCGGTTGGTGTCTCGACCCTTTATCATCTTGCCAAAGCCGGGGTGACCGACACACTGCTGATCGAAAAGAACGAATTGACCAGCGGGTCGACCTGGCACGCAGCGGGCAACATCCCCACCTATGCCAACAGCTGGGGCGGGATGCGCGCGGGCAATTATGCTTGGCGGCTGTATAAGGATCTGGCGGAAGAGGTCGATTATCCGATCACCTACCGCCACACCGGCGCGTTCTGGCCCGCCCACACGCCCGAACGCATGGACCTGTTCCGCCATCTTGTCGGGGTTTCCAAGGGTCTGTGCTATGACATGGCGATGCTCACCCCGTCCGAAATGGATGACATGCACCCTTATTTCAGTTCAGGCGACAGCATCATCGGCGGCATCCTTGACCCCTATGAGGGCGATGTGGACCCTTCGCAACTGACCCAGGCCCTGGCCAAAGGCGCTCGGGATAAGGGCGCGGCGATTGCGCGGTTCACCACAGTCACCGGCATCTCACGCCGCGCTTCGGGCGAGTGGGAGGTTCAGACGGACAAGGGCAATGTTGTCTGTGACATCGTGATCAACGCCGGGGGCTATTACGGTCGCCAGGTGGGTGAGATGGTCGGCCAGAAACTGCCCGTCGTAACGCTGGAACACCAATATTTGGTCACCGAAAGCCTGCCGGAACTGGAAGCGAACCCGGAAAACTTCCCCCTCGTCCGCGACCCGGACATCATGTATTACCTTCGGCGCGAGCGGAACGGGTTGCTGCTGGGCTCTTACGGACACGAAGGGCGGCCCGCGTGGCTGGACGGGATGCCCGATTGCTTTGCCAACCAGCTTTATCCCGACAGCGTCGACGACATCGCCGAAATCCTCGAAGCCGCGCTGGAACATGTGCCGTTATTGGGCGAGGCCGGGGTCAGCCGCTTCGTGAACGGCCCGATACCTTACAGCCCCGATGGCGCGCCGCTCTGTGGTCCGGCCTTTGGTCTGCCGAATTTCTACCACGCTTGCTGTTTCCCGGTGGGTATCACCCACTCAGCAGCAGCGGCGAAAACCCTGACCGAGTGGATTACCGAGGGCGAAACCGAATGGGACATGTCCTTCTGGGATCCCCGCCGCTTTGGCAAGGAATGGGCGACCTTCGATTACACCGTCAAACGCTCGAGCGAGTTGTACGAACATCAATACGCGATCCCCTACCCACATCGTATGTGGAAATCGGGTCGTCCGGTGCAGACCACGCCGCTTTACGATACGCTCAAAGACAAAGGCGCTGTGTTTGGGCAGATTGCCGGATGGGAACGCGCTTTCTGGTTCCAGACAGATCAAATCAAGAATGACGGGCAGCTGGGTTTCCATCACGAGGTCTGGCACGATGCGGTCAAAGCTGAATGCGAAGGCGTGCGGGACCGGGTTGGTGTGATGGATCATGGCGGCTTCACTCGGTATGAAGTCGAAGGACCAAAAGCCACCGAGTTCCTGAACTACGTCTTCTGTGGTGCAATGCCTGGCGTGGGCCGGGTCAAGCTGTCCTATATGCTGACGCCCAAAGGCAAGATTTGGTCCGAAGCCACCATCGCGCGGCTGGATGAAAACAAATACCTGCTCTGCGGCCCGACTCTGGCCGATCAGCGCGATCACGACTGGATGTCGAAATTCCTGCCGGGCGTGGGCGTGACCCTGACCCGAGGTTCGGATTTTGACGCTGCCCTAATGGTCATGGGGCCAAAATCCCGCGACGTCCTGCAACCCCTGACCCAGGATGATCTATCAAAAGAAAACGCGCCTTGGATGTCAGTTCGCGAAATCACTGTTGCGGGTGCTTCGGTCATTGCCCTGCGCGTGTCTTATGTCGGAGAGCTGGGTTGGGAGCTGCACATGCGCAACGCCGATCTGGTCCGCGTCTACACCGCCATAATGGATCAGGGCACTGAACACGGTATTGTCGAGTTCGGCTCTTACGGGCTGAACGCCATGCGGCTTGAGAAAGGCTATCACGGCTGGCGCGCGGATTTCGGTATCGAATACACCGCCTTTGATGCAGGGCTGGATCGTTTTGTCAGTAAAAAGAAAAACAGCTTTGTTGGACGCGACGCGTTTCTGGCGCAGGCTGAGCAGCCGAAGGATTACCATTTCACCGCCTTCGTACTCGACGGCCACGGCGCCGACGCGCTGTCTTCCGACCCCATCTGCCGCGACGGCAAGCCCGTAGGCTATGTCAGCTCGGGCGGCACCGGGTTCCGCATCGGCAAGCGGGTCGCTCTGGGCTATTTGACCGAGGCGGCGCAGCCCAGTGATTTATACCAGATCGAAGTGCTTGGCGTTCCGGTCAATGCGACTGTGGCGACCGTGCCGTTCTACGATCCTGAAAACGACCGGTTGCGGGGATAAAACCCATGGCGAAATCTCTTCCGACGGACGTTCAGGTCGCCATCATTGGCGGCGGCATTGTCGGCTGCGCGACCGCTTATCACCTTGCCAAGGCAGGCTGGTCCGCCGCCTTGTTCGAGCGTAAGAAACTGACCAGCGGAACGACATGGCACGCCGCAGGTCTGGTCAGCGAAACGCAGGGGGTTCCGGTCACGTCGGCGCTGGCGAAGTATGGCCTCGACCTGATGGAAAGCCTTGAGGATGAGACCGGGCAGAAAACCGGTTTCAAGCGCAACGGCTCGATGACCGTGGCGCTGACCGAGGCGCGTATGGAGGAGTTGCGGCGCAAGGTCGACTATGCCCATGGATGCGGGTTGCGCGCAGAAGAGATCAGCCTGACCGAGGCGCAGGATCGCTGGCCTCTGCTGTCCGTCGACGGTGCAAAGGGCGCGTTCTGGTTTCCCGGCGACGGCTATACCAATCCCATCGACACGACGATGGCTCTGGCCAAGGGCGCGCGGGCCCACGGCGCGCAGGTTTTTGAAGATACCAAGGTCACCCGCGTTGTGATCGAAGGCGGTCGCGTTGTCGGCGTTGAAACCGCCGAAGGTCTGGTCAGCGCCGAGCATGTGGTCAACGCCACCGGCATGTGGGCGCGCGAGTTTGGCCTGACTCATGGGGTGCAGATTCCGCTGCATTACACCAACCATTACTACGTTGTGACCGACCCGATTGAGGGTGTGACCGGTGACTTGCCTGTCCTGCGGGTGATGGACGAATACGCCTATTACAAGGAAGAGGCGGGCAAGCTTCTGATCGGTTGTTCCGAGCCAAACGCAACACCGTGGCTGCCCAAGGACGGTTTGCCCGAGACGTTCGAATTCGACGAACTGCCCTGCGATGAGGAACACCTTTTTCCCATCCTTGAAGCCGCGATGGAGCGGGTTCCAGCCTTGGCTGAGTCCGGTATCCGCAAGTTTTTCAACGGGCCGGAGTGCTTTACCCCCGACGCCAAACACTATCTGGGCCCGGTTCCGGATGCGGCGGGCTATTGGGTCGCCGCGGGTTTCAACTCAACCGGAATCCAGAACGGCCCCGGCGCGGGCATGGCGCTGGCCGAATGGATCATGGCCGGTCACATGACCATGGACCTGACCGATGTGGACAGCCGCCGCATCGTGCCGGGCCTGAACGCGCGCAGCTATACCGCGACCAAGGCGGCCGAAACGCTCGGCCATGCTTATGAGATGCATTGGCCCTACTTGCGCAAAACACAGGCGCGCGGTCTACGCCGGACGCCTTACTACACCCACCTGCGCGACGCGGGCGCACAATTCGGCAGCGCCAATGGCTGGGAACGTCCGCTCTACTATGGGCGCGAGATGACGGATGGCTTCGGATGCGAGCCGTGGTTCGACGATTGGCAGGCCGAACATCAGGCTCTGCGCACTAATCTGGGCTGCATCGACCTGACCTTTGGGCGGTTCATCGTCGACGGGCAGGATGCCGAGGCACAGATGCAGCGGCTCTGCGGGGCTAATATGGCCGTGACACCAGGCGCGCTGGTCTACACCCATATGTTCAACCCGCAAGGCGGGATCGAGGCAGACGTAACCGTCGCACGCCTGAATGCAAACCGCTACATGGTCATGGCCTCGGCCGGGGCTGAGCCTCAGACGGACTACTGGCTGAAAAAGCAGCTGGCAGGTACGGATGTATCCGTGGTCAACGTGACCTCGTCCGAGGCAACACTGGCCCTGATGGGACCGCGCGCGCGGGACTTTTTAGCCAAGCTGACCGATGCCGATTTGTCGAACGACACGTTCCCCTTTGGAACATGGCAGGCATTGAATGTCGGTCATGCTCCGATCCGGGCACAGCGGATCACCTATGTAGGTGAGCTGGGATGGGAGCTGCATGTCCCTGCCGAGTTCGCCCAGCAGGTGTTCGAAACAATCATGGCTGCGCCCGATGCACCGCGCTTATGTGGCGGCATGTCAGTTGACTCATGCCGCATCGAAAAGGGCTTTCGCCACTGGGGCCACGACATCGGACCACATGACAGCCCGGTCGAAAGCGGCCTGACCTTTGCCTGTGACTTCGCCACCGAGTTCACCGGCAAAGCCGCCATCGAAGCCCGCAAATCTGCGGGGTCTGCAAGCCGGTTGCTGTCTTTCCGGTTGGAAATCCCAGAGGCGCTGGTCTTTGGCAAAGAGCCGATCCTGTGCGACGGCCAGATTGTCGGGCGTTTGACCTCGGCCAGCTATGGGTGGACCGTAGGCGGTGCGATTGGCATGGGCTATGTCACACGTCCCGACGGGATGGCCATGAAAGAGCTTGCCAAACGCAGCTATCAAATCATGGTTGCAGGAAAAACCATCGCCACAACGGCGAGCCTGCGCGCACTTTATGATCCCGGAAACGAAAAGATGCGCGGTTAAGGAACCGCGCATCTCCAATATCTAACGCTGTAAACCTGTGGTGTCAGCCGTCCTGACCCATCTCTTTTACGGCAGCCAGAAGGCGCGCGATCTCTTTTTCGGTGTTATAATGGCAGAACGAGATGCGGATACAATCCGGCAAACCCAGCGGATTCAGTACGTTGCCGGAATAATGATCGGCCTTGCGCACATGGGTTCTGATACCCTGCGCGTTCAGAGTGGCGACCACATCCTCGGATGAATGGCCATCAACAACGATCGACACCAGACCTTCGCGCGCGGGGTTGTCCGCTCCGGCCAGAATTGTGACGTGATCCATATCGCGCAGACCTGGCAGGTTGCCAGTGCCATTGATGGCAGTGTTGGTCAGATGCGTTTCGTAGGCATGGATGGCTCGACCCGCAGCTTCGATCCGTTGGCGGGGTTCGGTTTCATCCGAAACCTCTCCACCCAGCCAGTCGAAATACGACACGACATCAGAAACAGTAGCATAAGAGCCGGTGTCTCGTGTGCCGAACTCCCAACCGGTTGCAGGAGCGTCGATCAACATGTCGTGCGGAACAGCACTTAGCTTGTCGGAAATCCACGCAATGCCATATCCGTGGCGTGAGAAAACTTTGTACGGTGAAATCGCATAGCCATCGACATTGTAGGCATCCAGATCCAGCTGCCCATGAGCTGCGTGCTGAATGCCATCCACGATGATCAGGCAATCCGGCGCAACTGCGCGAATCGCGCTCGAGATTGCGGCAACATCCATACCCATACCGGTCACGGGCGACGCATGCAGGATCGTTGCAACCGCCACGTCCGGAGTCATGAGTGCAGCATAGTCCTCGGGCGTGACCAAACCGGTATCGTCGTCATGTGCAACATTGACATAGTCCAGCCCGGCGATCCCGGCCCACCGGCGCGCAGCACTGCGAGTGGCGGGGTGTTCGATGGACGACCCGATCACCTTTGCCCCCTTTGGAGCGGTCAAACAGGCGGTTCGGATCAAGCGGAACAAAAGTTCTGTCCCGCTTTCCCCTGCAAAGAACTGACCCGATGACGCGTTCATGAAGACGGTCAGGTCTTGCTTGGCCTTGTTGATCACGTTCTGGGTACCCTGCCCCGCCGGGTTGATGCGACCTGGGTTGTCGGGGATTGCGGCATAAAAGGCTGAGGTTTCAGCCACGGATTTCAATGTCAGCGCACCACCAGCGTTTTCGAAGAAAATGCGCTCGCCCTGAAACGGGCAGCTGTCGACATGAGCAAAACGGTCACGGATTGCGTCGATAAGGGCGGGATTGTCTTGGATCATAGTTTAGTCCTGTGAGTTGTCAGAGCGCGCGGCTCACGATCGTGCGGCAAAGCTCGGCCACCGCGACATGGCTTTGGCGGGGAAACCCATCGACGCTGTCGTCGACGATCCCGTGGGTTGAATTGATCAGGCCGTTGGAGACCATGGTGTCCAGCAGAAGGGTTTCTCGGTTTGGTGTGTGCAGAAGTTTGGCGTTGCCCGCACGCGCTGCCATGGCAGCAGCAATCGCGGTACAGCCCCAATTGGAACAGGCAGCCGTCACCAATACATCACAGCCTGTCACAGCGCCGATCCCACCACCGCAACCACATTGGCATGTGTCTCCGTAGGGGACATGTGCCTTCACATGGTCGGCGACCTTACCCATGCCGATTTCGTTGCCACCATCGCCAACCGCCACTACTGGGATGCCGCGCTCAAGTGCCAGATCGAACAGGAAATCGACACGCGCGCGACCCATGCCATAGTCGATACCGCGCATTGAGTGATAGACGCCAAATTCATTGCGCCCGACACGCTCGGTCGAGAACAACAGATCAGGGTTCAGCTTGGCCAGAAGGGTCTCGGCCTGCGCCTTCCCGTCCGCATCATCGGTGGCGTAGGGAAGCATAACAATCGTGGCAAGGCTTTTGTCTGCCTTCGCAATCGCCGCCTGTTCCACCGTGACGGGAAAAAGCCCGGCAGCCTGACAGGTGTTCTGGATCGCAGGCAGCAGAGTTTCCTCGCACAGCATGACGCAGGTCACATTGCGGGCCAGTACCAGCGCGCGCGCAATCGCTGCCGCACCCGAGGGGCCATCGTTTTCACCCAGATCAGGCGTGATCCAGGCCCGCGAGACCGATCCGGTAGTCAACACAACTGTTCCACCCTCTGGCACTGCCATCAGCGCATCCGCAGCCGCCCCAACCAGCGACCGGCCTTCCAGCGCACGGGCTGCCTCGAACAGGTGCTCAACGCCGCGTTCGCCCATATCGATGTTCACAAGCTGTTCCAGTCGATTATCCAGCCGGGTGATCAAAGCCGTATCGGCCATTCACGTGTCTCCAAACAGTGTTGCCGCAAACCATTTCTTGTCGTGCAAATGCCGCGCAGTCTGGCGCATTGCCGACATCAAACAGTCAGCCACCGCCATTGCACCCCCAGCCCTCGCCACAGCACCCGATGTCGGTTTGAGCCGGATCGAGACACGCCCGCCGGGTTGCCCATGGGTGTTGACCGTGACAATCCCTTTGCTCTGCAGCATTAACATACCAATGGCCGCGGTCACCTCGGCTGGCACCAATTCTGACCTGTCGGCCCCGGCCATGCCCAGAACAATCTCCATCGCTTCCTGTTCATCGATCTTTGGACCAAGAGCCGACCGAGTGATGCGCCCTTGCCCCAGCACGCTGTCCAGCGCGTCGGCCAGGTCCTGACCATCCCGCGCCTCTTGCAGCAACAGATCGGGGGTAAATCCTTGCAGACTACGCATTGCACCCACGGCGACGGGGGCACGAGCCTCCATCCCAAGCTCACTCGCTTTCGCTTGCACAGGAACCAACGCCGCAGCCTCACCACACAGGACACCAGCGCGCGGGCCAGACAGGCCAGCCTTGTCTGCATTGGTGATAATCAAATCAGCCCCAAAGGACAGCGACGCTCCACCGCCGTACAGCACCGGGCGGAACCGCGCACCATAGGCGTCATCCAGGAACGTGACACAGCCCGCCTTGTTCCCAGCCGTAGCGGCGTCGCGGATCAGATCATCGCCAAGCATCGACAGTTCCGAGGTGACAGGCGTGATCACGAATAGCGCCGGGTTGTCTTCTGCCAGAGCCTTTTGCACTGCGTCCAGATCATGAACCTCTCGCACCGGCACGCCAGCCAGCCGTGCCCCGCGCAGAAGCGAGGCATGGCTGCGGTCGCCTGCGGCCACCAAAGAAAGCACCGGGTTGCCGCCTGAATGCGCCAACACAGTCGCCACGATCCCCGCGCTAGTGCGATTGACCACTGCCGCCGCCTCATGCCCCTGTCCACCCAGATGCGCGATAGCAGCCTTGCGCAGCTCTTCCCCGAACAGGCCAGGACCAATCCATTCCTCACACAGCAGGCTCAGATCGTCCGGTGTGGCGGGAAAAAACCGCAGGTTACCGGTACAGATAGCGATCTTGTCGATGCCTTCGCGGGCCACGAAATCTCTGGCCACGCGACCGGCCTGCGCCAACCTGCGCACCTCATCCCCCGAGCCCCGCAGCAGCGCCCCCCGAGCATATCCCACGCCCGGGTCAATTGCATTGCCGAACCGGTCCGTGCTCACGCGCCGCCCTCGATATTGATTGTGACGCATTTGCGGTATGTATATGCCTCTAGCGCTCCCTCAATCGAGTATTCGCTGCCCATACCCGACTGCTTGGTGCCCCCGTAAGACATCCCAGGGATTTGCCCGCCGCCCTGATTTACCTGAATCCAGCCTGCATCGATAGCGCGCGTCAGGCGCGTTATGCGGCTGACGTCATGGGTGAACAGGAAGGCTGCAAGACCATAGTGAGTGTCATTGGCCATAGCGATCACCTCCTCTTCGGTCTCGAAGGGGATCGCGACCATCACCGGGCCGAACACCTCTTCACGGGAGATGCGCCAATTGTTATCAACGCCGGTGATGATGGTGGGGTTCGGGCAGAAACCCGCCGGGTCTTCCGCTGGCGTTTCGCCGATCAGGAAGGTGGCCCCTTCTGCCTCAGCTTCGGCCACATAGGCGCGGATTTCACCATAGCGTTCCGCGTTAACCACCGCGCCCATATCCACGTCTGGATCCAGCGCATCACCCACTTTCAAAGCTGCCGATTTCTCGGCGACCTTCGGCATCAACTCATCCCAGATATCCTTGTGCACAAACAGGCGCGATCCGGCGGTACAACTTTGGCCCTGCCGCATGAACCGCATCGCGTTTGCCACCTGCTGCGCGGTGCTGTCCAGACGGCCATCGGCGATGGCGTCAGGGAAGACGATGGTCGGGGATTTCCCGCCCAGTTCCAGAGTAAGTTTTGCAATGCGATCAGCCGTGGCATGGCCAATTAACTTGCCCACATCGCTTGAACCGGTAAAGGACACCTTGTCGATACCCGGATGCGAAGCAAGCGCTGCACCAGCTTCCTCTCCCAACCCAGTGACCACATTAAAAACACCCGGTGGAAACAAGCCATCCGCAAGTTCAGCCAGTTTCAGGATTGCCAGGGGCGCATCTTCGGCAGGTTTCAACACCAGGCAGTTGCCGGTGGCAAGCGCCATCGAAATCTTCACCGCACCAAGCTGCAATGGAGAATTCCAGGGGATGATCGAGCCCACAACCCCATGTGGCTCGCGCGTCGAATAGCTCAGCAGTCCCGGGCCGAGCGGCAGGGTTTCGCCCTTTTGCTCAACCGCCACACCACCATAATACTTCAGAACGCCCGCCGCGCCCAATGCCTCTCCGCGTGACTGGGTTTTGATCGCATTCCCGCTTTCAGCAGCCAGCACGCGGGCGACTTCTTCGACATTTTCTTCCAGGCGACGGCCGAGTTCGGTCAACAGTTTGCCACGCTCGCTTGCCGCCAAAACGCGCCACGCTGGGAGCGCGGCACGGGCGGCTTCGACGGCCAAGTCGACCTCGGTTGACGTGCCGCGACCAACCTCGCAGATGGGTGCGCGACGCGAGGGATTTTCGACCACTAGTCGCCCTTCGGGCCAGTGCCATGCCCCGTTGATATAGCTTCCGGCCAAACCCGCTTCGGGCAGTTTCGGTTCCAGGTGTGTCGTCATCCCTGTTCTCCTTGGCAGGCTAGAGGTATTTCAGAATAAGTCGCGCCGCCTGGAGGGAGTTCAGCGGCGCAGCGACCGGGTGAGAGCTTGGATCTGACCCTAAAGCAAATCAGATCTTGGTGCGGACCACGGCCCACGCGTCGTCCAACGCGCCCTTGAACCGTTCAGTCGCAACATCAATCTCATCCTCATTGATGATCAGCGGCGGCATAAAGCTCATCCGGTCGCCAATCGCCCGCAAGTACAGACCCCGATCATGGGCAAAGTTCTGCACAAGTTCGCCCACTTTCCAAGAGGGATCGAAAGGTTCGCGGGTTTTGGCATCCTTCATCAGTTCGAAACCGCAGAACAGGCCAACACCCCGCACCTCGGCCACAAGCGGGTGATCCGCCATAGCGTGGCATTTTTCCAGGAACCGGGTCGAGACCCTGCGGACATGGCCGACCAGATCCATCTCGTCGTATATATCCAACGCCTCAAGCCCGACGGCAGCACCTACCGGGTGTCCGGCATATGTGTAGCCGTGACCGAACGTGCCAACCTCATCCGAGTTCTTCATCATGTCGGCGTAAATCTCATCCTTGAACATCAGCGCCGAGATCGGGAAAAACGCCGCCGACAGCGCTTTGGCACACGAGATCATGTCAGGCTCTAACCCCCAGGTCTGCGAGCCCCACATATTGCCGGTGCGACCAAAGCCGCAAACGACCTCGTCGGCCAGGAACTTGATGTCGTATTTACGTAGAACCGCCTGCATTTCTCGCCAATAGCCTTCGGGCGGCATCAGTGCACCACCGCCTGAGATGGCCGGTTCGGCAAAGAATGCCGCCACGGTTTCAGGGCCTTCCGCTAAAATCAGCTCTTGAAACTTGGCCGCCATTCTGGCCGAGAACTCTTCTTCGCTCTCACCGTCGATGTGGAAGCGGTAGTAGTTTGGCAATTCGGTGTGCTTGAATTCGGACAGCGGCAGGCCAAATTTGGCATGCATATGCGGTTGGCCCGACAAGGACACGGTGGCTATCGTGTTGCCATGGTAACCGCGTACGCGGCCAATGATCTTACGGCGATTGGGCTCGCCTTTGGCGGTGTTGGCGTACCACAGCAGCTTGATCGCAGTATCGTTCGCCTCGGACCCGGAACACTGGAACATTACCCGGTCCATGTCGACCGGAGCCATACCAATCAGGCGCTCACCCAATTCCGCAACACGTGGGTGCGAACGGTTGTAGAAGGTCGGTGCAAAAGGCAGAACATCCATCTGGCGTTTGGCCGCGTTGGATAGGCGCTCGTTATGGTAACCCAACGAGACGCAACCCAGCCCGGAAAACCCGTCGATGATCTCATGCCCTTCGCTGTCGTAGATGAAGACGCCCTTACCATGGGTGATCATGGTCGGGCCATTCTCGGCATGCTGACGCAAATTAGACTGCGGATGGACGTGATGCGCCTTGTCCTGTTCAATCGCGCGTCGGGCGTCAACGTTCATGGCGTATGCTCCAAAAGAAAACCTGCCGGGACTTCACCTTGTTATTGACTGAATTTCAATTTCGAAGTTTTTTGGTTTTTGTGAATATTTTTCAGGCTAAAAACACATGAAACCTCTCCTCGATCTGCGCCACCTGCAATTGATCCAAGCCATCAATGAAACTGGCCGGATCACTGATGCCGCCAAAAAGCTGGGCGTGACACCTTCGGCCCTGTCGCATCGTCTGCGAGAGGCCGAGCGCAGACTGGATGTGCCTCTGTTCACCCGAATGCACAAGAAACTGCGCCGGACGCCCGCTGCCGACTACATGGCAATCGTGGCCGAGCGCATCCTGACCGATCTGAGCCGCGCGGAAGAGGACGTGCGGCGCATGAATGCCAACGTACAACATGTCGTACGTCTGTCGGTTGAAGCCTACAGCAACTATCGCTGGCTGCCCTCGTTCATCAAGTTCATGAAGGCGCGCACCGACGGGATTGATATCCAAATCATGGCTGGCGCGCGCAGCGACCCGCTGAGCGGGCTACTAAACCGGCATCTGGACATCGCGATTACCTCTGGCACGGTCTCGCAAGCCGGGCTCAGCAGCATCAAACTGTTTGACGACCCTTTGCTTTACATCATGCCACCGTCACATCGTCTGGCGGATCACCCATATGTGGAAGGGTCTGATATCGTGGGTGAGCCATTTATCACCTATACCAAGATCCCAGAGCCTGACCGCGAATTCGCGCTGTTGTTCCGCCCGACGGACAGCTACCCGAAATGGGCTGCAACTGTCGAATTGCCCGAAGCGATTGTCGAGTTGGTTGCCTCGGATCTGGGTACCAGTGTGCTTTCGAACTGGGCGCTTCAGTCAGCGCTCAAAGAAGGCCGCATCGTTGGCGCTCAGGTTACTCGGGACGGTATTTCCGTGCCGTGGCACGCAGTATTAAGGTCAGAGGATATGGAAGATGGTGATCCGATTTTACAAATCGCCAAGTTGTTGTCGGAATGGTGCAGCCTGCCTGACTGTGGGTTTCACATAACCTGACCGCAATAGGTCTAAAGTGCGATGTCAGCTAATGACACAAGGGGTTTCTCGTTCTTGACATGACGGTCAATGAGTTTCCGTTGCTGTTTGCCCGTCGGGATGAACCCGGCAGGCTCTGGCAACACATCCGTTTGTTTCAGTTCTGGGAACAGCACGAAAATCTCTTCTCGCGCCTCAGCGCTAATCGCCTTGAGCGCTTCGGGCCCGGTAAACAGGCTCTCTGACGGCGCGCCTTCAGCAAAGATGATCTCGTGCCGGTCAAACAGCAGGTGGAAGTATTCGACTTCCTGGACAGTCTTGTCCACGTAAACCCCAGGAAGGCTTGTCAATTTGATAGCCGGGACAAGAACCTCTGGGACGCCAAACATGCGTTCGGCAATGGACGAGCGGACAAGCATTCGATGCTGCCGCGATATCAACAGATCCCTCTGCGGAAATCCGTTTCCCAGAGACCCGGCAAGAATTCGAACCGGGTATAGCTTTGGGTTGGCATGAAGCTCTGATTCAGCGACCCGCCGTCTGCCAATCCATCGCACAGGTTGAGGTCCATGTTGACGTGTAAGGACCAGATCCGACAGTGTAATCTGTTCGACCCGCTCTGGCCCGGTCGTCGTTGAAATCAATGTTGACCCGGTGAAACAAGGTACCAGACTGCTCTCATCGACAGGCGGCTGTCCCGAAGACCCTGGCCCTTCTGCGGATGAGATAACCTCAAGCGGCACTCCGCGCGGTGGGAAACTACCAACAAAGGCCACACCTTCGGTGGTGCCAAACGAAGGAGAGGAATTGTTAATGTTGACACCAAGAACCTGATAGGTTTGCCCGGTGCTGTTGTCACGCAGCGTGATGCTGTATTCAGCCTCGATACGCGTCCCATCGGCATAGGTCGTACCATCAAAGCTCTGAGCACCGTTTAAGCGCTGGTTCCCGTCATTGTCGTCAAAATCGGAGTCCGATCCGGCGTCTGACACGTTTAGATCCGTCAGCGGGCCATTGCCGATCGTTATAAATTGACCGACAAGGTTTGACCCATCACCCTGGGTGATACCGCTCAGGCTTTCACCTCCAGTGATCGAGACCTGGCTGGCAGCCAAAGCGTGTACGATATAGTCAGCCATGTCCCCTCAGCTCACTTGCGGAACGCTTTTTCAGGCTAAAGGATTGTCGGCTTCTTGCAAACAGGCACAACAGATAAACATTGACGGATTCGCTATTGACGGACATTTCGCCCAAAGCAGCGCTACGTGAAAAGAGTTACAATCCACGGTCTGGTATGCTGCGGGCAAGCACATTCTCCAGCGCCTCAGCGGCAGCCTCCAGATTAGTGCAGGCAATGACCCCGATCTCGGTCAGCTGATCGGTCACATCCACAGGCAGGCTTGTATTCGTGCCTTCTGGTATCTCGTTCAACCGACCGCCGATCAGAACCGGCACATCCAACCCGGCCTCTTCCAACTTTTGCAACAGTGTTTTTGAGTACCGCAACGCCACGCCATTATACGTGCTAAGTGCAATGGCATCGGCCGCGTTTTGTTTGACCAAGGCCACAATGTGATCCGGGTCGCTTGAAACGCCACCATCTATGACAACAAATCCTGCTTTGCCGAACACCAGATCCAAAAGCATCTTCCCATGCTCGTGCACATCTGTGGTTGCAGTCAGAATACGGGCAGAAGACTTGGCCAAATGGGCCACTGCCCGACCGGCTTCAGAGGACATGAAACGCGCGGCGGCTTCTTCTAGTTCGCGATATGTTGTAGCGCTTACAATGGGGGTTCTGCGACGCGGCGCATCTGGCCTTTCTTCACCTCCGCCAAAGGCTTGCTCCAAAGCGCGCCCACCGATGCGACGCAGGGCCAGCAGCATCTCAAAGGGATCGTCTGTATTGATGCCACCTTTTGACAATCCAGCAAGAACCCGATCTGCAAAACGCTGACCTTCGCGTAGCAGCATATCGCTGATCCGATCAATCTCAGTCATGTCAAACAGGGGCAGATACCCCTCTGCCAGCTCGGTCAACCTGCTCAAATGACATTGTGCGTCGCAAATCTCGGTCACGTCGGGGATGCGCTCATTCTCGCTTACTGGAACCGGGTTCAGCGCGTGCCCGCTTGGTCGCAACCGCTGCGCCACAATATCGGACAAAAGATACGAGGACAGCCCTGCATAGTTTTCGGCACGCGATCCTTTGTAAAGCACCGTTGCGCCATAGATCTGCGACCCCGGAACCCCATCGCTGATCTGCGCCAAGGCGCGTTGAAATGCCAGACGCGTCAGGGGTTCGGTAAAGTGATGGCCATAGCAAACAGCATAAGGCGCGCCGATCAGCCCGGTTACAATGTGCTTCTCAAGCAAAGCCTGACCCAAGACCGAGGTCAGGTCCTCGAATATTGCGGCGTATCCGTCATCCAGATTTGAGTGCACCAATACAGGAACAGGTTGCGCGGCAATCAGGCCAAGCGCCTTAACGGTAGCTTTTGTGGTCTCTATATCGTCTTGGTAGCCCGGCAGACGAAACGTGAAATACTGCCCCAGATTGCCGATCGTTGTGGCCCCAGCCGCAAGTGCAGCGCATGTGTTTTCCAGAGCTGCCGGAAACCCCAGCATGAAATCACCGAAATGCATCGCCGCGGGGCTGGCTTGTGTAAGACGCGCAAACGCGTCCGCGTCCTTTAGGATAACACCTGTTCCACGCACGTTTTCGGTTCTTTGATGTCTCGGAAACCCCATCGACCAATCCAGACACATACCAAAGCGATCAACCCGTGCACCGCGCTGGGCGCAGGTATCATACACCCTTCGGATGGCATCAATACTGTGGGACACGTCCCGAAATCCAAGATGCGCATGCTGCATAACCTGCCCGGACCGGATCATGGACTTCTTGTAGTCAATCTCGTTCTTGTACCCGGTCGCGACCTGGAAAGCACTGCTGCCGACACGCCAGTCCGACACCATTTTTTTACCACAGCTCAACAGCTCTGGGCCGCTGATCAGGTCCTGCTCTGGCAGAAGCGCCGCTCTGTCAATTCTGAGGTTTCGATCGTCCATTTCGCCACAATGGCCAATTCAGTGCAGCAGGCAAGTCTATTAACCCCAGCGATTTCCGGTGACGAAGGCACCTAGATACTCTCCCAAGGGAAACTGTCCAACCGTTCAATCCCTGTTTCGGTTACCAGCACCTGAGTTTCCAGTTTGACACTTTCCGAGCCCTCTTCCCCAACAAGACTTTCGACGCAGACGACCATTCCCGGCTCGATTACGCCCGACATGGCGGTCTCATCGAAATCGACATGCAACGGGATGACAGGCCATTCATCTGCCATGCCCACGCCATGGACCGCCAGCGAATATCGATAGTCAACATGCCGTTCAGGAATGCGCCAGCTTCTTTCGTTAAACTCGGCAAATGTCATCCCCGGCTTCAACACATCCAGGTTATGGTAGATCTGATCCACAGCCGTCGCATAGATCCGCCGCTGCGTATCCGTCATCGGGGTATAACCACAGGTCCAACTGCGGCTGAGGTCCGCGCAGTAACCGTACGGGCCAATCATATCTGTATCAAACGATATCATTTCACCCAATCGGCATACCCGGTCCGAACATTCTTTGTACCAAGGGTTTGTATTAGGACCGCAGGTCAAAAGCTTGGTTTCAAGCCAATCTCCGCCCGAACGTGCATTCTCAAAATGAAGATGGGCCCATAGCTCGCGTTCGGTTACGCCGGGAACTGAATGTTCGTAGATACGTGCCATCCCAGCTTCGCAGACGCGAATGGTCCAACGCATCAGTTCGATTTCGTCAGGGGACTTGATCGAGCGCGCGCGCTCCGTCAATTCACCCCCTTCCACGAAAGTTAGACCGCGCTTTTGAAGCGCGTGAAGTCCCGGGCCGTCCAGCCTGTCTGCAGCAAAGCGGCGATTGCCACCACCATGTTGGCGGATTACGTCAGCTATTTCATCAGCCCAACCTTCAACGCCAACAGGGGCTTTGTCGCCCTTTGTCATGAACATCCATGACACGGCGGTTCGAATTTCGTCGATACCGGGCAAACCATTGTTCAGGTGTTCACAGCCCTTGAACTCCCACAGGATTGCTGGGCCGCCCGCCAGGATCATCGCATAACGAACCGGATTGTGGCCCGTCCAAATCTGCATGTTCGAGCTGTCGACCGCATAGCGGATATTAATCGGATCATAGAGCAACAGACCTGCCACATCATGCTGTGCCATCTGCTGTCGCAATCGGGCCAATCGATAGGCACGGGCCGCATCCAGAGTGGCCTGTGGGACTGGGCTGATCAGCGGCTTATCCGCACCGTCGCGGTTCAGGTAGGTTAGCTTGCGCTCATCCTTGAAGGCAGGGCGCACCTGAGTCATGACACGGAACGCCCATAGAAACCAATTTGTTCTTCGGCGGAAAAATAAACGCCAGGGGTCTCATAAAACGAGAAAATCGCGATCACGCGTTCGGTGTCGCCTTGAACAGGTACAACACGGTGCGGTGTATTCACCCCACGGAACACATTAAGCGCGCCGGGCAACGGCATGATCCGTTTTACTTCCGGGTCCTTCCCGGCCAGAACAGCGACAACACCTTCATAGTTTTGGTCATCCGGCGTGCGCAGGTCTTTGCGATACTCAAGCTCACCGCCCACCTCAGGGGCCTGCAACAAGATCGTCGTCGTGAATTCCGAGCGGTCGAAATGCCAGTTCAACCCTTCGCCATCCCGTGTTGCCTGCACGTTCACACGCGCCATGGGGTCATCCATCTGATACAGCTTTTCTTTGCCCATTGTTGCAGCCAGAAAGTCGGCGAAGGGTTGCCATTCGTATACATCGATCACCGGGTTGCCCTCTAGCTGATCGGCGCACAGTGTATGGTTGACAGTCTGCGATTTGACCATCGCCGGATGCGCATCGTCGATGCCGGGCATATCATCTTTGAAGTAGACGTTGTGTTTACGCGCATGCCTGAATGAGACTGTGTCCAACGCGGGTTTCGCCGCATCTGCAGCTTGCTGTGCGATGCCAGGCTTAAAAAATCCTGGCAGGTTGAACATGCCGTCAGATGCCAGGTCTGCCCGACACTTTTTCACCAGTTTCTCGTATTCCCGGCTGTCAGGTCTGTGCAAAGGGTATTTTTCAAGATCCAGCAAGTGCTTCATCGCGCGTCCTCCTTTACTTCATTGAAGTTCAGTTTATGACAAAAGCAACCAGGAAAATTATTGGGTATCATAAGTTTTACTATGGGCTATGGGCACACTCTTCCGCCTCTGACCGCGTTGCGCGCCTTTGAAGCCGCAGCCCGATGTGGCAGTTTCGTATTGGCTGGGAAAGAACTGAGCGTCAGCTCGGCCGCGATCAGTTTACAGATCAAAACCCTTGAGGATCATCTCGGCAAAAAACTGTTCGTCCGCAAAGGCAACCGGATTTCGCTGACGGATGCGGGTGAAATGATGTACCCCAAGCTCGCTCGTGCCTTTGAGGAAATGTCTGAAGCCGCTCGGATCGTACGCAGCGATACGTCAACCCGGCAGTTGGTTGTCAGCGTGCTGCCGGCATTGGCTGAGTTGTGGTTTCTGCCCAAAGCCATCACGTTTACCGAAGAAACCGGAATATCGCTGGATGTTCGCGTTCAGGAAGACCCGATCGACTTTGAACTTGAAGCCATCGACATACGTCTGACCTATGGCTCGGCGCTTTATCCGGGTTACCGGGAAACTCGCCTGTTTTCAGATGTTGCGATACCGGTCTGCGCCCCCTGGTTCTGTGAAGCATATCCCAACATGGATGAAGCACTGACAAATGTCCCGGACAACAAATTCATCCACAACAAATGGGGCTCAAACTATGCAAGCGAGCCACTTTGGTCGGATTGGAGGCGCCAGGTCGAGTCTGATGCAACGCCGTTTTCTGATGCGGGTTTGACGATCAACGATTTGACCTTCGCCATCGCAACAGCCAAGCGGGGGGCCGGTATCGCGCTGGTGCCTTCCGTCCTGGCCAAAACGGACCTTGCATCGGGGCTACTCGTTATCCCGTCGAAACATGCCTTGAAAATGAAAAAGGACTATGTTTGCGTGATCCCGCATGCGCGTTTCGATACCTCTGCCGTCCGTCAGTTCAGCGCGCATCTGGCACTGAATTGGGCATGAGCGAGCACCGGCACACCGCTAGTTAATCAACGCTTGATCGCTTAGATGATGGTCTTTGCCCAGGGCAAGTCCCTGAGTATTTGTTTCGAATGTCACGTTCATAGCGCACAAAGGCAGAGGCTGCTCAGCGCGGCTGACCACCGATTGCCAATGTAATTTCGTGCGCCGCCTCAAGGACCATTTCGCCGAAGTAAGCAGCGTTCGCTTTGTTGATCCGCGCAGTGGGGCCAGAGACGGAAATACCCGCACATGCAACGCCAAATTGGTTTTGAATTGCCGCTCCGGTGCAGGACATTCCCTCGTAACGCTCCTCATCATCAAAGGACCAACCGCGTTGTCGGATCAGTGTAAGATCTTCAAACAGAGACGCCGTCGATCTATGCGTGCGATCTGTGTAAGGCTCAAACGTAAGGTCCGACGTCAGCCTGCCCAAGGCATCCTGGCTAAGCTCGGCCAGCAATGCCTTTCCGGTCCCCGACGCGTACATCGGCGTCCGCGCGCCGGGCGGGAAAAAGGCCCTGATCGGATTGCTGGTTTCGATCTGATTGACGAATACCACATGGCTTCCATCTGGCATTGCCATATTCGCCGTCTCACCCGAGTCGCGCATAAGCCTGCGCAGGATCGGTCGACCAATCTCAACCACGCTGTTGCGGTTCAGATAAGACGCACCAGTCCGATACGCCTCGATCCCGATCATCCATTCCTGGCGTTGCTCATCAAAACTGACATAGCCGCGGTTGGACAGCGTCGTCAGTATGCGATGCGTCGTAGCCGTTGGCACGCCCGTCTCGCGACTGAGGTCGCTCAGCGTGCAGCGTTCCAGCGTCGCCAGGGTCGTCAATGTCTCCAAAGCCCGGTCCAGGGATTGCAGTGTTCCGGCTGAACTTTCCTTGAACAGTGACTTGGGCCTGCCGCGCGGCTTTTTATGATTCTCCATGGGGATTTTCCTATGTGGTCCACAGCTCGCTTTTAGGCTTCGCTGCAGAATTTTTCAAATTTGAAAAATTTCCTCTCCAAAGTGAAAAACGATCTTACCCATGTGTTTCAATGCGCTAGGTAATTTTTTCGCTATGTGAAAAACATTTTCGAGAAAATTGCAAACCCCAAGCATTGGTAACATCATATTACCAAAGAGGAGGGGCAAGCCATGTCTCAACAAAACCCAGTTTTTATTCCGGGGCCCACAAATATCCCCGATCGTCTGCGTCTTGCGATGCAGGTTCAGACGCAAGACCATCGTGCGCCCGATTTTGTTGAAACGTTTGCCCCTGTGTTGGAAGACACCAAGCGGGTATTTGGGACAACCTCGGGCCAGGTCATTACCTTCCCGGCCAGCGGGACAGGCGGTTGGGAGGCCGCGATGACCAATACGCTCAGCCCTGGCGATGCCGTCCTCGTGGCGCGCTATGGCATGTTCAGCCATCGCTGGATCGACCTGTGTCAGCGTCACGGGCTGGATGTCCGGATCATCGAATGCCCATGGGGCAGCGGTGCTCCGGCGAACAAGTTCGCCGAGGCTCTGGCCGCCGACAAGGCCCATGAGATAAAGGCGGTTTTGGTCACCCATAATGAGACGGCGACTGGCGTACGTTCGGATATTGCAGCGGTACGTAGGGCAATGGATGCCAGCACTCATCCGGCGATGCTGTTTGTAGATTGCGTCAGCTCGCTGGCCTCGATGCCCTTCGCGTTTGACGACTGGGGCGTTGATATCGCGGTCTCGGGCTCGCAGAAGGGCTTCATGCTGGCCACCGGAATGGCGATCTTGTGTGTCAGCCCCAAGGCGCTGGCGGCGATGGAGACGGCACAACTGCCGCGCACCTTCTTTGACTTCCGCGACATGATGAATGCCAACGCGTCGGGCGGCTTTCCCTATACCCCGCCGCTGCAGCTGATCTATGGCATGCGCGAAAGCCTGAAAATGCTGTTCGAGGAAGGCTTGGACAATGTCTATGCCCGCCACTTCCGTCTCGCCGAAGGTGTGCGCAAGGCCACCTCGGCCTGGGGGTTGGAGCTGGTGGCGCAGTCGCCGGATCTCTACTCTGACACCCTCAGCGCGATCTATGTACCCGACGGCTTCGACAGCAATGCGCTGACGGATCATGCCTTCAACACATATGGTGTCAGCTTTGGCATCGGGTTGGGCGAGATGAACGGCAAGGCCTTCCGCATCGGCCATCTGGGCAGCCTGACGGACGTGATGGTTCTGTCCGGTCTGGCCACGATCGAAATGGCCATGGCCGATCTGGACTATCCGATCGAGCTGGGCCGCGGCGTGGCCGCAGCGCAGGAATACTTCCGCGCGGGCCGTGCCACACCCATGCAATCTGCAGCGTAAGGAGGCTCTGATGTTGGATGCAATGACCACAGCCGATTGCCTGACCATCGCCGATATGCGCGAGGCGCATGAGCGGATCAAACCCCATATCAACCGCACCCCGGTGTTGCGGTCGGAGTATCTGGACGATCTGACCGGCGCGCAGCTGTTCTTCAAATGCGAGAACTTCCAGGAGGCGGGCGCTTTCAAAGTGCGCGGGGCCTGCAATGCGGTCTTTGGCCTGAATGACGAGGCCGCCGAGCGCGGCGTCTGCACGCATTCTTCCGGCAACCATGCGCTCAGCCTGTCTTATGCGGCGGGCCGCCGGGGCATTCCCTGCAACGTGGTGATGCCGCGCACGGCACCGCAGGCCAAGAAGGACGCGGTGCGCCGCTATGGCGGGATCATCACCGAATGCGAGCCCTCGACCACCTCGCGCGAGGTGGTGTTTGCCGAGGTGCAGGCCCGCACAGGCGGCGAGTTCGTGCACCCGTATAACGACCCGCGCGTGATTGCGGGGCAGGCGACCTGTTCGGCGGAGCTGCTGGAACAGACCGACGGGCTGGACGCGGTGGTTGCGCCCATCGGCGGCGGTGGCATGATCTCGGGCACCTGCCTGACCCTGTCGAACCTGGCGCCCGAGGTGCAGATCTATGCCTCGGAACCGGAACAGGCCGATGACGCCTATCGCAGCTTCAAGGCTGGTCACATCATCGCCGACGACGCACCGATCACCATCGCCGACGGGCTGAAAGTGCCGCTGAAAGAAAACACCTGGCACTTTGTGTCGAACTTTGTGCGCGACATCCACACCGCCAGCGAAGACGAGATCATCGCCGCGATGAAGATCACCTGGAAATACCTGCGCATCGTGATGGAGCCCAGCTGCGCCGTTCCGCTGGCGACGATCCTGAAACACCCCGAGGTGTTCAATGGCCAACGCGTCGGCGTGATCATCACGGGTGGCAACGTGGATCTGGACAAATTGCCCTGGACCCAGGGCTGAGGAGGAAGTGAGATGAATATGCCTGTGAATATCGACCAGCTTGAGGTTGGCTATGACATCCCCGCCGCCATCGGCATGGACGCATCCGAGATTCAAACCCCGGCTCTGGTGCTGGATCTGGACGCGCTGGAGCGCAACATCAAGAAGATGGGCGATTATGCCAAGGCCCACGGCATGCGTCACCGGGTGCATGGCAAGATGCACAAATCTGTCGACGTGGCGCAGCTGCAGGTCGAGCTGGGCGGGGCCTGTGGCATTTGCTGCCAAAAGGTCTCGGAGGCCGAGGTCTTTGCCCGTGGCGGCATCAAGGATGTGCTTGTGTCTAATCAGGTGCGCGACCCGGCCAAGATCGACCGTCTGGCGCGGATGCCCAAGCTGGGCGCGCGCACGATCTGCTGCGTTGACGATATCGACAATGTCGCCGATCTGTCCGAGGCCGCGCAGCACCACGGCACCCAGATCGAATGTCTGGTCGAGATCGACTGCGGCGCGGGTCGATGCGGCGTAACCACCACGCCAGAAGTGATCGCGATTGCCAAGGCCATCGACGCGGCCCCGGGGCTGAAGTTTGCGGGCATCCAGGCCTATCAGGGCGCGATGCAGCACATGGATCTGTATGAGGACCGCAAAGCCAAGATCGACATCGCCGTGGCGCAAGTCAAAGACGCCGTGGGCGGGCTGGCCGCCGAAGGGCTGGACTGTGACATCGTCGGCGGCGGCGGTACCGGGTCTTATTACTTCGAGAGCACTTCGGGCGTGTATAACGAACTGCAATGCGGCTCCTACGCCTTCATGGATGCCGATTATGGCCGCATCCTGGATGAAAACGGCAACCGCATCGACCGGGGAGAGTGGGAGAACGCCTTCTTCATCCTCACCAGCGTCATGAGCCATGCCAAGGCCGACAAGGCCATCGTGGATGCCGGTCTCAAGGCCCAATCCGTGGACAGCGGCCTGCCGGTGATCTTCGGGCGCACGGATGTGGAATATGTCAAATGCTCGGACGAGCACGGCGTGGTCGCCGACCCCGACGGTGTTCTCAAGGTCAATGACAAGCTTCATCTGGTGCCCGGTCACTGTGACCCGACCGCCAATGTGCATGATTGGTATGTGGGTGTTCGGAACGGCAAAGTTGAAGCGCTTTGGCCGGTCTCCGCGCGCGGCAAGGCTTACTAGCCGCCGCACATGCGTCCCGGGCGGCAGTTATCCCTTCCCCTGCCGCCCGGACCTGCACCCCAAAGCTCAAGGAAAAGGTCATGAAAGATATGACAGACAAACCCCTGCTGATCGTTGGAGAAGACCTCTGCCAGCAACTGGTCGGACGCCGCGAGGCCTTCGACGCGGTTCAGGACGTCTTTGCCGCCATGGCGCGTGGCGACGCCTATAACTTCCCCGTCATTCGTGAGGCAATCGGATATGCTGATGCGCTTTATGGCTTCAAATCCGGCTTTGACCGAGCCGGTCAAGTGCTGGGTGTCAAATCCGGCGGCTACTGGCCCGGCAACATGGACAAGGGCTTGACCAATCACCAGTCCACCGTCTTCCTGTTCGACCCCGATACCGGACGGCTCTCGGCACTGGTCGGCGGCAATTACCTGACCGCCGTGCGCACCGCTGCATCCTCGGCCGTGTCGATTGCCCATCTGGCGCGCAAGGATGCCAAGGTGCTGGGCATGGTCGGCGCAGGCCACCAGTCGACCTTCCAGCTGCGCGCCGCCGCCGAGCAGCGCGACTTTGAAAAAGTCGTCGCCTGGAACCCACACCCCGAGATGCTGCCCCGCCTGGGCGCGGTCGCAACCGAGCTGGGTCTGGAGTTCGAGGCCGTCAGCCCAGAGGACCTGGGTGCACAGGCGGATGTCATCATCACCATCACCTCGGCCTTCGAGCCACTGCTGATGAAAGACTGGATCAAACCCGGCACCCACCTAGCCTGCATGGGCACCGACACCAAAGGCAAACAAGAGGTCGACGCCGCGCTGGTCGCAGCCGCCACAGTCTTCACCGACGAGGTCGCACAGTCCATCACCATCGGCGAGGCCCAGCACGCTATTAAGGACGGCACTCTTGCCGAAGACCGGATCACCTCAATAGGTGCGGTCATCAACAATGATCATCCCGGAAGAACTTCCGAAAACGAAGTCACCCTTTTCGATGGCACTGGCGTCGGACTACAAGACCTCGCCGTCGCCAATGTCGCAGCTCGGATGGCGGAAGAGACAGGAAACGTAACACGCGTGGTACTTTGAAATAGGCCCGATTACGCCTCTTCAGCCGCGCGTTTCGAGGCGATCATGTCCAAAAGTTGTTCTTTGGTTCGCCGTATGTGGCGGACCAAAACATCGCAGGCTTCATCAGTTTTGCCTTCTTGCGCCAACTGCAGCAGGTCGCGGTGGTCCTTCTTTGCCGGTTCACGCTGTTTCATCACACTCAGATGCATACGAACATAACGGTCAGATTGAAGATTGATGCGGTCCAACAATTCATTGGTCAGTTTACGTTGCGAGGCGGCGTAAAGCGCCGAATGGTATTTGTAATTCAAAATGCCCCACTTACCCACGTCGTTTTCGTCATAAGACGCTTCCATCTGGGTCAAAATCTCATCGCACCGCGCGAAATCAGCGGATGTCATATTCGGAATGGCACGGCGAAACAGATCCACTTCGATCAGGATGCGCAAATCGAAAATCTCGCCTATTTCACTGAGGGAATGCTTGGTGACTGAACCGCCTCGGTTGTTGGCCCATTGCACCAGACCTTCGGCATTCAGACGTTTAAGCGCTTCACGGATCGGCATCCGTGAAACATCATATTCTTCGGCCAGAGCTTCTTGCCGGATCGTTTCACCCTCGGAGAGATCACCGCTCAGGATGCGTTCACGCAGGTCATTTGCAATAACCTCCGGTAAGCTCTGCTTGGTGATTGCGCGTTTACCTGCCATTTCAGATTTTGCCCTGCAGTATTTCAGATAGGGGTACCCATTTTTTGCAGCCTCTCCAAGCCGAACCAAAGAACTGGCATCGGCGGGACGAATCCGCGTGAACGGATACGGGATCGGAGATTGCGCATTCAAACACCCCAGGTATCCGACAAACGATACCCGCCTGGCCACGGGTCGTCGGGATCAAGCATGTGCTGATGAATACCAGTGATCCAACCGCGCCCGCTGATCTCTGGTATGATCGCCGCGCGATCCCCAACCTGCGCCGTGCCGACGATCCGCCCGGTGAAGCGCGACCCGATGATCGAGACCGCTTCGAAACTCTGACCAGGCTTCATCAGCCCCTTCGCCGCCATCAGCGCCATCCGTGCCGACACCGCTGTTCCCGTGGGCGAGCGGTCAACCTTACCCGGCTGGATCGCCACCGCAGACTTTCCGGAGAGGCCCGTTTCGATTTCACTGAGCGGGCCGCAAAAGGCGCAGAACGAGATATGGTCCCAATCCGGGTTCTCGGGATGCGAAAACCCAAGCTGTTCATTTGCGGCATTGGTGATCTTTACGCCCAACCGGGCGATATCGCGGGCTTCGTGCTCAGCGATTTCAAATCCCAGCGCCTTTGCGTCGACAACTGCGAAACTGTCGCCGCCATAGGCTGTATCCACGATGATCGTGCCCATCCCCGGCACCTCAAGCGGGACCGACAGTTTGTCGGCGAAACTGGGCAGGTTCTGCACGAAAATGCGCTGCGCCTTGCCGTTGCTGCATTCCGCCCGCACCCGGACCAATCCACCCGGGGCCTCAAGCACCATGTGCGTTTCGGGTTCCTGCATCGGAATGATCCCGCCATCCAGCAACACAGTCGAAACGCAGATCGAGTTCGATCCGGACATGGGTGGCGTGTCTTCGGGTTCCATGATGATCCACGCAGCATCAGCTTCGGGGTGTTTCGGGGGCACCAGCAGATTGACATGGCGGAACACACCACCCCGCGGTTCGTTCAGCACAAAGTTGCGCAGGGTTTGGTCCTGCGCAATGAAACTGCGTTGCGCCCAAACCGTGTCGCCGGGTGGCGGGCTGACGCCCCCAACAATCACATCCCCCACTTCGCCTTCAGCATGAGCCGAGATCACATGTATCGTTTTGCTGCTACGCATTTGGTTCCTCAGTCATGGTATGCGACAGGCGTTCGGCGCCTCGAATTCGAATTGACGGCAATCGCCCATCTTCCGGGTCAAAACCGTGTGGATGCATAAGGCGTCACATCAAGCGACGGTTTCCCATCAATGGCCAGATCTACAATCAGCTCAGCCGTGCCTGCGGATTGAGTAAGCCCCAGATGGCCATGGCCGAAAGCATAAAGGACCTGCGGTGCCCGCGCCGCGCGGTCGATAACCGGCAGGCTGTCAGGCAGAGACGGACGAAAACCCATCCATTGCTTGCCCCCTTCCAAGTTGAGCTTGGGCAGGAACCGTCCGGCTTTGGCCAGCAACGTGTCGGCGCGTTTGTAATTCGGGGCGAGTTTCAACCCTCCGAGTTCGACCGCACCGCCGACACGCACACCGTCGTTTATCCGTGTCACAACAAATCCGTGCCCGCCAAACGTTAGATGCGTACGCAGGTCAAAGGCTCCTTTGGGCAGGGTGGTATTATACCCGCGCTCTGTCTCAAGAGGAATGTGATCCCCTAGCGTCTTGGCCAATTGATGTGACCACGCCCCTGCCGCCACGATCACCTGATTGGCTGAAACTTCACCGCTGGCAGTTGTCAGGCGAACCCCCGCTTCGGTTGGCGTCAGAGAAGTGACACCTGCAATCTCAACACGACCTCCTCTCGCGGTGAACTTCGCCGCCAGATGGCTGGTCCAAAGGGCCGGATCGACCGTATTCATCCAGGTGGGCGTAAAACCTGCATGGGTAAACCGATGATCAAGACCGGGCTGAATCTCGGCAATTGCATCCGGACTGTCCAACAGATCAAAGGGAATGCCATGGTCCCGGCGCAAGTCCCAAGTGGGCAAGCTGGCACGGAACTCGGCTTCGCCTTCGAACAGCTGCAACTGACCATCGCGCTGCATTAGCACCTCGCCATCCACGTCTTTGATCTGACGCTCCAGCGCCGCCCGGCAATGGTCCATCAGCGCAGCTTGCGCCGACAGCGACGCGTCGTAGTGGTCCCGACAACTGGCCCGCCAGAACCTCAGCATCCAGGGTGCGATATTCAATGCATAAGCGGGCGGCACCGACAGCGGACCCAAAGGATCGAGCAGCCATTTCGGCGCTTTGCGCATGATCCCGGGCGTGGCAAGCGGCACGATATCGGTAAAGGCAAACGCCCCGGCATTGCCTTTCGACGCCCCTGCCCCGATACCTTCGCGGTCCAGCATCAGAACCTGCTTGCCGCGCTTTTGCAGCTCCAGCGCAGCGCTGATTCCGACGATACCCGCGCCGATTACAACAATATCCGCTTTTATGTCTTGCTGCATGGCCAGATGTTCTCAAATCTTGCTTCATGTCCGGGGACCGAATTACACCGGTCCCCGGTTTTTATGTCACAGGTAGATCCCAGCGCAGAACGGATCGTTCTGAGCGAAGATCAATTTACCCTCAGCCATGACATGGGCCTGCCCCGTCAGGGTCGGGATGACTCCACCGTTAGGACCGGGTTGGTAGCTCAGCCGGTAGGGGCTGCCGATCACACTTTCCTGTATGATCTCCTCCCCCGGAGCCAGCACCCCATCAGCAGCCAAACAGGCCAGACGCGCCGAACTGCCCGTGCCGCATGGGGACCGGTCGTATTCATCGTCCGGGCACAGCACAAAGTTGCGGCTGTGAATACCTTGCGATGGGGATTTGCCCTGCAAGATCACGTGATCCACGTCTTCTCCGTTCTCGCCGGTCACACCCTGCGCGATACAGGCTTCGCGGATGGCAATGGTCAGATCCGTCAGAGCGCGGATGTTGCCGGTCTCAACCGCAATCGGGCTGGGGTCGACAATAAAGAACCAGTTTCCGCCATAAGCCAGATCACCCGTCACCTGACCGTGGCCTTCAACTTCAATCGAAACCGACGCCCGAACTCGGCGGCTTTCAATATTGGTGACCCGTACAGTATTGGCGTCCAGCAGTTCGACCGAGATCAGACCCGCCGGAGTTTCGATCCTGTGCGTGCCCGGCGTAATCCGACCCAGATGCGCCAGCGTCACCCCCAGCCCGATGGTGCCATGTCCGCACATGCCTAAAACCGCGTCGGCATCGAAATAGATCACACCGGTTTCACAGTTCGGGTCTTCGGGGGGCACCAGAAGCGCGCCCACCATTCCAGGTTGTCCACGTGGCTCCAGCAGAACCGATTTATAGAACGCCTCATGCTCGGTGGCCAACAGACGGGCACGCTCGGCCAGCGGCCCCGATCCCAGATCAGGGCCACCATCCAAAATCACCCGTGTGGGCATCCCACCGGTATGGCTGTCGATCACATGCATTCAGCAATCACCCCACCCTGGCTTGACCAGTCGGCAAACCAGGTGCGGAAAAGGTTGTATTGCTGTTCGCAATAATTGCGCTGCGCATCCGACAATTCATCGGTTTCAACAAAATGCAGGCGGTATTCCTCTTCCCCGTTCAGAACCAGCAGATGCTTGTAATACAGCACCAGATCAGTGCCCTCGTCAAAGCTGGCCAACACACCAAAGGCTTCTTCCAACTCGCGCGCACGCTGACGGGCGTCGGCATGACCGGCCGCTGCTTTCTGGCACAAGGCGGCCAATAGCAGCGCCTCTTTCGGCAGCGCCGTTCCAATCCCGGTGATCGAGCCGGTGGCCCCGCAATTTACAAAGCCATGATAGACTTCGGTGTCTACACCCACCATCAGCGTAACCTGATCGTCTTGCGAGGTGATATGCTCTGCCGCATAGCGCAGGTCATCCTTGCCACCGAATTCCTTGAACCCTACTAGGTTAGGATGTTCGGCCCGCAGGGCAAAGAACAGATCGGCCCTTGTGGCAAATCCATAGACCGGGCTGTTGTAAATGATGGCCGGAACGTCGGGTGCTGCGGACAGTATGGCCTTGAAATGATTGCGCTGTGCCGCGACAGAGGACCCACGTGACAGTACGCGGGGGATAACCATAAGCCCCGCCGCGCCCACCTTTTGCGCGTGCGCTGCCAGTGCCACGGCGGATTTCGAGTTGATCGCGCCTGTGCCGACAACCACCGGCAGACCGGCATCGACCAAACGTTCCACGCCTTCCATCCGTTCAGCATCAGACAGCAAGGGCCAGTCACCCATTGAGCCGCAATACACCACGGCAGACATGCCTGCCGCAATCATTTCCTTACCCTTTTTAACGAGGCTATCGAAATCCGGCGTTCGATCCGTTTTGCACGGGGTCATTAGGGCGGGCATGGTACCAGTGAAGATGTTTTGAGACATGAAGATAACGTTCCTCAAGGTTGTAGGGGTGTGAGCGCTTTGCGCGTGTATGCTTGGTGTTTACAGGTGGCTGAGACATTTCCCGTAGGTTTCATTGGCTCAAGCGAAATGTAAAATGCGACCCCTTTCGAACATGTCCGAAGGCTCGGAATTTGTGGCACAAGTCTTGGGTCACTATAGCCGCAGGGTTTCAAACGCAGTCCTCCTGAATCATCTGACAGTGATGCCGTATCGGATTTTGTATCCAAAATCCAGTTCTGTTTGACCGAAGGAAGCCACATCCTGGAATTCAGCACAGGTAAGCACGTTGCGTTTCGTGAACAGGCTTGGAGCAGTCATTGTAATTAAGCCCATGGCTGTCCATTAAGTTCTGCAACCAGCGCCCCGTGCACCCGAATAGTCAGTTCCGACGGACTGGAAAAAATGCCGCCCATCGGCAACAGGCTTTTTTTGTCGGTGAACTCCGTAACGCGACATGGACAGCATCAGGCAAATAATGAGACAACACCGCAAACCGGTACCTAAGACAATCCACCTGGCAAAAGCCTGTGTTCTTTCGGCTTTGTCGGATTGGTCCCAAAGATACCTTTTGTGGAGCGCGCCATCCAAAAACGCGGCTTCGGATGAATTGACATTGAAGGAGAGACCGATGGAAATCAGGCCTTTCGGCGTTGAGATGTGGATGAATGAGTTCGAAACCAAGTGCGATCTCAACCTGGCAGAAACCTGTGTGGAGTCCATCACACTGGGTGAGCTGTTTGAGATGGCTGGCCAGCATAATCATATTCTGAATGATCTGTCGGCCCTAAAGATGACATATGGCGCAATCGAAGGATCTCATCGTTTGCGTGACGCTATCTGCAGTCTGTATGAAAATCAGACCCGCGACAATATCCTGACGACCCATGGAACAATCGGGGCCAATTCACTGGTACATCAAACATTGGTTTCGCGCGGCGATCATGTGATTTCGGTGATCCCAACCTATCAGCAACATTACTCGATCCCCGAAAGCATCGGCGCTGATATCGAACTCTTGCACCTGACACCGGAAAACGCGTTTCTGCCCGATCTCGACAAGCTCCGCGCTATGGTTCGACATGACACGCGGTTGATTGCAATCAATAATCCGAACAACCCGACCGGCGCTTTGATAGACCGCACCATGCTGGAACAGATTGTCGAAATAGCGCGCAGCGTCGATGCGTGGCTCTTATGTGACGAGGTGTATCGCGGCACCGATCAGAAGGGTGATGGATTTACGGCCGCCATAGCCGATCTTTATGAAAAAGGGATCAGCACGGCGGGTATGTCCAAGGCGTATTCGTTGGCAGGGTTGCGGGTCGGTTGGATCGCGGGACCGAAAGAGATGCTGCATGACGTGATGATCCATCGCGACTACAACACTATCTCGGTTGGGAAGGTTGACGAATTGCTCGCGGCCATGGCGCTTGAGAACCGTGACAAGATTCTGGCCCGTGCCCGACGGATCACCCGTGAGAACCTGCGTATCGTAGAAAATTGGATCGCAAACGAACCATTGCTGAGTTGGGTACCGCCAAAATCAGGTACCACCGCGCTACTCAAGTACGACCTGCCGATGTCTTCACGCGACTTGTGTGTTACGCTTTTAGAAGAAGAAGGCGTGATGCTGACACCTGGCAGCGCGATGGATATGGAGGGCTGGCTGCGGCTTGGCTACTCCAATCCGACGGCGGATCTTAAAGCAGGGCTGGAAAAGTTCTCAGGCTTTTTGGCGCGCCACAGCACGGCGAAAGATGCAGGGCACTGACGGCGCTTGGCATGGCTGGCTGTTCGGCGACCCCTGGATAGTACGCCCCGACGCATTCAGCTTTCGGACTTCCTGGCGCTTTTGCCGACGGAATTCCCCGGAGCGATAGAGAAAAGCTGGCGGCAACGTGGTCTTAGCGCAACTCGCTCATTAGCCGTTGTTGCATCGCCAAGCCGATCATTTTCGGCCCATTTCGCATTCCTGCTGGTGTCCAGGCGATGTAACTGTTTCGATCGCCTAGACACGTTACTCGGGTTGTAACGAGCCAAATGCTTAAGCAACAAGCCCATTTGCCCGGTTGCACAAAGCCCGCCCTCAAGCTCAGCGTTACCGTTTACCCGCAACAATGCGATCCAAGATCAGCGCACAGAACAAGATTGCAAGGCCAGCAAGAATACCCTGTCCCGCCGCCGCGTATTGCAAGGCTTCCAATACGTCTTCGCCCAAGCCCTTTGCCCCGATCAGGGAAGCAACGACAACCATGGCAAGTGACATCAGAATGGTTTGGTTAACACCAGCCATGATCGTTTTGTGGGCCAGCGGCAAATCCACACGCCAAAGCAGGTAGCGAGGCGTTGCGCCAAACGCCAGCGCTGCTTCTCGAACAGTTTCTGGGACCTGCTGAAGACCCAGCACTGTAAAGCGGATAACCGGTGGGCTACCGAAGATCATGGTTGCAACAACGCCCGCGGGCTTGCCCGATCCGATGAAGGCCACAACTGGGATCAGATAAACGAAGGATGGCATCGACTGCATGAAATCCAGAATGGGACGAACGATGGCAAAGGCACGTGGGCGACGAGCGCAATAAATGCCCAATGGAATTCCCAGGGTAATCGAGATCAGCGCCGCCGCGCCCAGCAGGGCAATCGTGGTCATCGCTTTTTCCCAAAAATCCAACAGACCCAGATAGGCAAGCGCAGCACCGGTAAAGATGGCGACCCGGGGACCGGCTGACAGGTACGCCAGCATGATGATCACCAGCGCGACCACCGGCCAGGGGGTATCAACCAGTACAACCTCGATCCAATCCAGAAGGGTGCGCATTCCATAGGTCAGTCCATCGAAAAAGCCGCGCCCGGCGGTTTTGGTCCATTCGAACACCGCCTGCACCCCGTCACCCACGTTCAAACGCCAGTCGCGATTGGTCGGGAAGGTCTTGAGCACAGCCAACGCGTCCGGCTGGGCAAATTTGATCATCGACAAAATCACAACCACAGCGGTCAGTGCCGTGGCAACAATCAAACGTGTACCAGACCAACCATGCGCCACGCTGGGATCAGAACGCCATCGTGCAAATTGCCCCTCCAATGTCCAGTTGGCTAACGACGCGGCAAGGAACTTGACGGCCAACAGAAGGACGACCCCGATAATCAAGTAAGTTATACCGGTCGAATCCGCCGTGCGTGCCGCCTCCTGCGCATTCGCAAGAGCCCCTTCAAGAGATTCCGATGCCCGTTTCAGGGAGTCCAGCGAGGCCGAGCCGGATTGTTCTGCCGCAGCAATTTGCTGGCGGCGCAGTTCCAGCGTCTGCTCGATCTGTTGCGCGCGCTCGCGGAAGTCCCGTCCGAGATCGCCAAAAAGTCCAAGCCCGATCTGGATAAATGCCAGCGTTTCCAGCACCAAGAACCCCAGAAACCACGACCAAAGGCCGCGTGCCCCGAACCAGATAGGACCCAGAATCGCTGCCGCTTTGTTCAGTGTGAAACGATAACCGGGGGCCTGCATCATATAGGCAAATGTCTTTTGGTAATAGGACTGCCCCTGCCCTACAAAATCGCCGATCAGAGCGTTCAGACGGTCGGCGGTTTCCGGTTGGATCTGTTGCACATCAACATGTTTCATATCGGTCCCCCTATGCCTGACTGTCCTGAATCGCGCGGATCAGACCCGCACGGTTGATTACGCCCACGGTCTTGCCATCCTGCGTTACAGCCACAACACCGTGGCCGTCGACACATAGGTTCATCAGATCGGAAAGGTCCATGTCTGGATGCGCTTCTTTGGCGTCGTTGGGAATTTCGCCGTGATGCGCCTCGAACTCGTCCACAGGTTTCATCACCGCATGGGCGAAGATCATGTTGAGCTTGGAAATCCCCGCCACAAAGTCCGCTACATAGTCGTCTGCTGGGTTTAAGATAATCTCTTCTGGCGTGCCGATCTGAACGATGCGCCCGTCCTTCATAATCGCGATGCGGTGTCCGATGCGGATCGCTTCGTCAAGGTCATGAGTGATGAACATCGTGGTCTTGTTGAGCTTATGGCTGAGCTCCATGAACTGATCCTGCAACTGCTTTCGGATCAGCGGATCAAGGGCCGAAAACGGTTCGTCCATCAACAGGATTTCCGGGTCTGCAGCGATGGCGCGGGCCAGACCCACGCGTTGCTGCATCCCGCCCGAAAGCTCGTGCGCGTACTTATCTTCCCAGCCGTTCAACTCGACCAGTTCGAGCACCCGGTCCGCCTCTTCCCAGCGACGGGCCTTGCCGGTGCCCCGGATTTCCAGCGGCATCGCCACATTGTCGCGGACAGTGCGGTGAGGCATTAGGCCAAAGTTCTGAAACACCATCGCAACGCGCCGGTTGCGCAGATCTCGCAGGCCCTCGTCATTCAAGCCCATCACGTCTTCACCATCCAGATAGATATGGCCGTCTGTGGGTTCCAGAAGGCGGTTCACATGGCGCACAAGGGTCGATTTGCCCGAGCCCGACAGGCCCATGACGCAGAACAGCTCACCCCGCTCGATCTCGAAGCTGGCATCGGCCACGCCGACAACGCAGTTGAAGCGCTCCAGTACCTCGGCCTTGCTCAGCCCTTCGCTGTGGATGGCGTTTAACGCCTCCTGCGAGCGTGCACCAAACACTTTCCACACGCCTTTTGCGTCGATTGCAATATCCGCTGTCATATTGGCCTCACCGCTGTAGATTGTGTTGAATGGCGCCCCTGCAAAACAGGGGCGCACAGGCTTCAGTTGGTGGCCAGTCCCAACCAGCTGTCGACAGTATCGCCGTTTGCCGCGATCCATTCTGCCACGACCTCATCTGTGTCGCGACCCTTGACCACGACCTCATAGGTCAGAGCGCTCAGTTGCCCTGCATCCATGTCGATATTGGCAAGGAAAGATGCCGCTGCTGGGTTGCGCTCTTCCAGTGATTTTGAATGCGCCACGGTCACGGTTTTGACCGGCTCGCCCGTGCTGACATGGGATTTGTTATACCAGTCGGCATCTTGATCGGGCTGCACCATTTTATAGGTGGCCGCGTCATGTTCTGGCTCTTCCAAGATGGTCACATCGTAGAGCGCATGGACGTAGTGCGGCGCATAACAATAAAAAGCTGCACCTTTCTTCTGGTCAATCTGATCCTTCAGTCGCGAATAGAACACAGTTTCGTCTTCGGTGGTCGGCGTTAGGAAAGTCTCAATCCCGTAATCCCGAACCCGCACTTTAAAGGTGTTGGTCGAGGCCCATCCCGAAGCACCAACCCAAACCTCGCCCAGGCCGTCGCCATCCGAGTCGAACAGTTCTTGCGCTGCGGGTGTGGCCAAATCGTAGATTGAGCGGATGTTGTGATCCTCAACCATGTAATTCGGCACGCAAATCCCGGCACGACCCTCATAGCTGCCCGAAGACAGTGCGACAGTGCCCTTTTGATCCACGTATTCGTCCGTGAATGAGGATTGGTTCGGCAGCCAGACATCCGGGTGAACGTCGATATCGCCACGTCCGCCATCCATGGCCGCAAAGATCACCGCGTTGGCACCGGGGGCATAACCAGCCTCTCCTCCCAGACGAGTTTCGATCACCTGCCCGATCACCCGGCTCATGATTTTGGCGCCAGGCCAACTGGGCTCACCCACCATGACCTTTTCCTGCGCCATCGCAGTTGTTGCACCCAGCGCCAGCGCCAAGGTTGCGGTAAATGTCAGTTTCTTCAAGTCTATTCTCCCTTTGCTGTGAGTTACTTACACCGTCAGGCGCGCGCCCGCTTTCGTTGCGGGTCTAAGAAAGGTGTGTCCGAGACAGTGGCGCGCAGTCGTTTCATCCGCCCGTCAAGCTGGCCAACATCCAATTGAGTGCCGTTGTCCGCGTGTTCAACGGAAAGCCGTGCCATCGCGATCGCGTGTTCCAACATCGGCGAACGTGTCGCTGAGGTGACCACGCCCACTTGTCGCTCGCCCGCATAGATGGGTGCACCGTGGGCGGGCACATCATCACAGCCGATCAACAGCCCCTTGAGCACTCGGCGTGGTTCGCGGGCATTGCGTTCCAGTGCGGCCTTGCCGGTGAATTCGGTTTTGGTCAGATCGACGGCAAAGCCCAAGCCTGCCTCGAACGCATCTACACCCGGTGCAAATTCTGCGTTGGCAGCAGCCAGCCCCGCCTCGATCCGAATGATATCCAACGCCGCAGAACCCATCGGGGTGATCCCGAATTCTTCGCCGGCGGCCATCACCGCATCCCAAATCGCGACCGCATCGGATTTGGTACAAAAAATCTCGTACCCCAATTCGCCGGTATAACCTGATCGCGACAGCATGAAAGGCGCGCCCTCACGGTCATTCAGACGCGCAATGGTGACACCAAACCATTTCAGATGATCCAGACTTGGCACATGCGGCTGTGTGAAGGCGATCTTGCGCAGCAGGTCGCGGGATTTCGGGCCTTGAATGGCGAGGTTCGGCATCGCACCACGCAGCGCATGAACCCGTACTTGCAATCCGCGTGAATCTGCCAGTTCCTGCAAAGCGCGCCCGCTTTCCTCCGATCCACAGCACCAGCGGAAAATTTCAGGCGCGAGGCGGAACAAGGTGCCATCTTCGATGACCGAACCGCTCTCGTCACACATCAGCGTGTAAGAGCCGCGCCAGACCGGCAGTTTCGCCACGTTGCGTGTCGTGGCCAATTGCATCAAAGCCTCGGCATCTGGGCCGACAATGTCGAATTTGCGCAAACCGCTCATGTCCTGCACAGTCACGGCCTCACGACAGGCCCAGTATTCACCCAAGCTGCCATAAGCGGGGTAACTGACGGGTGCCCACAGATCACGCGCCGGGGCGAAATGCTGTGTCAGCGGGGATAGCCGCTCGTGAAAGGCGGATTCCTGACTGATCGACATGGGGGCGTCTTCCTTTTCGCGATAAGCAACCGCTCGGCGGATCGGTGTTTCAGGGCGGTATATACGCACGTGCACGTCCGTTGGGTTCCAGCCATTGATCGGATCGATATCATCAGGGCAGGCCGTCGAAACACAGACCAAGTCCTCAAGCGCCCGCAATGCAACATAGTCACCTGAGCGCGAGTAAGATTCTTCGGTCAGAATGTGATGTGTGACCGGATCAATCCACGTGTTCCAAAAGAAATTGATCGCAGGCCAAGCCGCCCGTCGCGCCACCCCATATGGCGCCAGCGCATTTGTCATGTTGTCCGAGCAATTGAGATGGCCGGGGAAGCCTCGCTCTTCATAGCCGCGTGCGGTGCAAGCCAACCCGAAGGTATCGTGCCGCCCACACGTGTCTTGAAGCACATTAAGCAACGGACGCATTTCACGGTCAAAAAACTTGTCCAGCAATCCCGGCCCCGGATAAGACCGCCGCACCATCGATCGGGTCGCGGTCGAGTCGATCATCCACTCGTGTCCACATTCCAACCCATCAGCTCGCAGCGCCATAAAATCAGAGCATTGCTGACCTTCGACATCAATGATCTGAACAAACTCCCCGGCCTGAAGCTCATAAGCAATCGCGCTGCCGCTCGGCACAGTGAATTCATCCCGTGTGTCCCCCAACAAAGGCGGCAACTGCGGCGTTTGGACTTTCGCAACTTTATGTAGAACCGTAATGCTTCCGGTCGCCCTGCCCTGGATCAGTTCGTCGATGTCGGAGACGTGAATCACCCAAAGCGTAATCGCGTGATCCGCTCGTAGAATCAGGCAATCCGACGTCTTGTCCAACCGGCAACAAGGAACCCGCTCGTCTCCGCCTCGAGCAGCGATCCAGCCTGCAAGTTGAGCGCTGTCAAATGCACCCCAGTTGACCGCCCCGTTCTCTGTCAGGTTTAGCGCCGCCAACATCGGTTGCCCATCATCAGCGAGGGCCACCACGTCCAAAGGCTGTGACGGCCCAAGCCCTTCTATCGAAAGCAAATCTCCTGGCTTCACAATCAGGCGGACAGCCTCGCGCGGGGCAAGTGTATATGTGCAAGCACCAGAGGCTTTTGGAAAACCCGGAAACAGGCGACCCGGGCCGTCGAGCCCTGCGTTGTTGAACGTATGTAATACAGTTGATCCCTGCATTTCGCCGAAGGAGTCCCGAAATGTAACTAGTTACAGAGGTTGATGAAACTAGTTACATATGTCAACTCTTTCTTAAGGAACCTGAAAAATGGACCGAAAAAACAGAAATGCAAAAAGCCTCGGAGCCTAAGAAACGCGCAAACCTCAGAGATGTGGCAAAGGCCGCGGGCGTGTCTGTTGCCACTGTGTCTCGCGTCTTGAATGAACCAGGCTTGGTTAAAAAGGACACATTAGAGAAAGTTCAGGCTGCCATTGCCACGCTGAAATTCGTTCCCAGCGCCGCGGCCCGAGCAATCAATTCCGGCCGAACCCGATTTGTCGGCGCTCTGATCCCCACGTTGGACAATGCGATCTTTGCCCGGTTTCTTGCGGCGCTTGAACGAAAACTGTCGGAGCACCAATTATCGTTGGTCGTGGCAACAACAGATTCGAATCCCGACACCGAGGCAGAGAAAGCAAAAAGTCTGATCGATATCGGAGCGGAAGGCTTAATTGTCACCGGAGCTACGCATTGCGCAGCTATGCACGACTTGCTCGAGCGTACTATGATTCCGACCATCATCACGTCTTTCTATGAGTCAGATAACGCCCTGCCAACGATCGGATACGACAACGCGGCCGCAGCGCAACTTGCATTGCATCACCTGGCCGAACTTGGGCACAAAGACATCGCTGTAGTTCACGGGCCAGTTCGCGACAACGACCGAACAAGAGCGCGCCTTGATGGCCTTAAGACCTATGTGTTTGACGGCAAGCTAACAACGTTTGAAACTCAGATCAGCCATCAGGGCGGGGCGAACGTTGCCGATCACATTTGCAGCTTACCTCGTCTGCCGGACGCCATCTTATGCCTTTCCGATGTTGTGGCATTAGGGGTATTGCTCGGCCTGCAAGCCAGCAAGATTTCAGTTCCAGAGCAGGTTTCGATGATTGGCATCGACGACCTACCAACCTCGGCTGTCACGGTACCACCTTTGACCAGCGTGCACCTGCCCGTGTCCCAGATGGGTGAACGTGCTGCAGATGGATTGGCGCAATGGATCACAACGCAACAAGCGCCTCATTCCGAAAAACTGCATGCCCGCCTCATCGTCAGGAACTCCACCCGGTCCCTGCTCTGACTAGCTTCAATGCCACTGTGCCATTCGGTCAGATCTAGCAGCCCTAAAAGCGGCGTCTTTTTGTTCAAGTTCTGTTCAATTCGCGAATTAAACGCCTGCGCGCCGATAGTCTAAAGGCAGCACCTTGCGACGCAGTTGTTTGGATAGCTCAACCCGGTGTGGAGACGGTCTGAGAACCAGGGGTTACGGTTTATAGAGAAGTCACTTCTTCTCTAGCCGCGGCGCATTTCAGCGCCAGTTTTCACGCAGGGTCAATACAGCACAAACGCTCTGTGAGTGCGTTGAGGGTATCAGCGTGCACGGCTCAACGTTTGATAGTTCTTGTTTCGCGAACAACGTTAACCGAACATGAACAATGTATTCTCAGTGTGTTCAACCAAGATTAGGCATAGTGACCATGTTGGATCGAACGAAGTGTGTTTCGTTTGGTTGAAATAAGGGGAACAGCATGAATAAGCCTGCCTTTATGACTGAAGACTGTGGCGCAACAGCTGCGATGCAGACTTCTGGCAAATACGCTGAAGAACGTCTGCAAACCAAGATGAAACCGAGCAATGGTCGCTTCCCTCCTATTGAAAATGCACTAACAGAAATCATAAAAAACAAGCGGCTATCCGAGGCTCATAGCGCCGTCTGAAGGCAAGTCAGCTGGCGCCCCCGAACAATTCTCGATATTCGTCCTAAAGATCAGAATTGTAATCGAAATCCCGCCCCATTTTGGGGCGGGATTATTTTTTGAAAGCCGCAATGATCGAAACGGCAGATCAATTTAATTTGGGCCAGCCGCGTTCACGTCGGTGATACGGCTGGCCCAGCTTCAATACGTCCGCGAGTGATCGATAGCGCGTGAAGCCTAATATTAAAGTCCCAGAAGCGATTTTACTTTTTCTTCGACCTCGTCAGTGACAGGCTTGTTGGCTGCAGCTTCAAGCGCTTCTCGCTCAGCCAAATCTTGCTCTTCAACACGCTCCGCCAGTTCTCCCAGGTCTTCGACGGCCTCGTTGTAGTCGATAGCAGCCTGTTTTTCGTCATTCAGATCTTTAGCCGCATCAACTGAGGTATCCAGGTCCGCTTGCGCCTCTTCCAGGTCTGCTTCTATGTCTGGGTCCATGCCACCGGCATCTTCCAACGCCTGCTCAAGCTCTTGAACCCTATCGCGATTGTCCTGAACTTCACCCAAAGCGGCCTCCAAATCATTCTCGATTTCCGACAACGTTCGCTCTGGCGGATCCAAATCTTCAAGTTCCTCCAGTTGTTCGGCCAAATCCTCACGCAAGGCCTCTCCGGCAAGTACAGTGTCCCGATAGGCGGCAATTCTGCCGACTCGGGAATTCGGAGCGGCATTTTCCAGCGCAGTCGGGCTTGCATGGGCCGCATTCAGTGCACCCAGCTCAGAGGGATGAGCTTCAAGCTCTTCTTCGACATGGTAACGTTTGGGGCGGGTGACCGGGCGTATGGACTCTTCCACACTCGTGGACCGATGAGCCGTCTTGGTGTTGTGCGTGCCGCTTGTTGTTACACGTTTTGGCGAAGACGCCGATTTGCGTTTGGTCCCTTTTCCAGTGAACAGGCCCTTCAGGGAAAACCCGCCACCCTTATTTTGTCCGGAGTGGGCAGATTGCGATTTTGATTTGCCACTACCAGATTTCCCGGCTCTGGTGCTGCCACGGTTTGAATCGGCTTTGTTCCCACGGCTGCTGTTTCCGGCCGCGCTGCGATCACCGCTATCTCCTTTCGCGCCGTTACCATTGCCGCCGCCGTTGCCACCACCATTCCCGTTGCCTTTTCCGCCACCGTTACCACCGCCATTTCCTTTGCCTTCCTTGGCATAGGCAAAATCAGGAGCTGCAACTGTGGCAACAACGGCCGTGGAGCCCAATAGGGCAATCGCAACTGTGGAAGCCTTAAGCAATCCGCGACTGGTGGTTTTCATGACAATCTCCTCAAGTCATGTGCGAACAGCTTACCAAGGCTGGCCGCCGCATTCTATTAGCTCGAACCGCAATCGAATCACTGATCGTTCTTGCCATTTGACTTGAATGCACTTGAACGCAGGGCTAACTGCTTGTTCATCATCGGTTCACGTCCACCCATGTAATCTGGTTCGAAACTGTTTGAGAGTCCGATGCAGACCAGAGCTATAATGTTGGTAGCGGCGTTACTAACCGCTTTATCCGCCGGGAAAGCGGCGGCTGACGCACGCGAACTCAAACAGACCGAGTTGCGCAAGGCGACGTTGTCAGGAAACGCGATCCGACTGAAGCGTGTCATCAAGGGTGTGGAAAGTGCATTCGGCGGAACGCCAGTTGACGCGCGAGCGTTCAAATCAGGCGACATATACTACCGCATTCTGGTGAAGAAACCGGGCGGAAAGATCGTAAGTGTAATCGTTAATGCCAGGACCGGCACGGTGGTCTCGAACCGCTCGAGTGTTGGCCAACAGATCTCCGAGGCCGCGCGCTCCAGTTCGACCAGAACAAAAAGCAGCCAGAGCGCTTCGACCACCCGTGGAAACAGCGAAAACCGTGGTAACGGTGGCGGCAATGGCGGCGGCAACGGTGGCGGCGGCAATGGCGGCGGCAATGGCGGCGGCAACGGTGGCGGCAATGGCGGCGGCAACGGTGGCGGCAATGGCGGCGGCAACGGTGGCGGCAATGGCGGCGGCAACGGTGGCGGCAATGGCGGCGGCAACGGTGGCGGCAATGGCGGCGGCAACGGTGGCGGCAATGGCGGCGGCAACGGTGGCGGCAATGGCGGCGGCAACGGTGGCGGCAATGGCGGCGGCAACGGTGGCGGCAATGGCGGCGGCAATGGCGGCGGCAATGGCGGCGGCAACGGTGGCGGCAATGGCGGCGGCAACGGTGGCGGCAATGGCGGCGGCAGAAAATAGTGTGATTTCGATATCAGATTGGCTGTAGTCTCTGGTTATGCGAATCCTTCTTGCTGAAGATGAACCTCAGCTTTGCGAGCAAATCAAAAAGCTATTAGTGGCGGAAAGCCACGTTGTGGATGTAGCCCATAATGGCTCCGACGCCCTGCATCTGGGAGCGACTGAACCCTACGACATGATCATACTGGATATTGGCCTGCCAGAGCGTGACGGTATCTCGGTACTCCGCGAATGGCGCAGCGCAGGCGTTACGACTCCTGTATTGATCCTGACTGCCCGAGATGGCTGGAGCGAACGCGTCGACGGCTTGGACGCAGGCGCGGATGATTACATGACCAAGCCCTTTCACATGCCGGAATTGGCCGCACGGGTTCGAGCAATCCTGCGGCGGCAAAGTGGCCAGTTGAACCCGGTGATCGAAATGGGCGATGTGTCTCTGGATACGCGGAACGGCAGGGTCAGTATCGGGGGCATACCTGTCGATTTGACCGCGCAGGAAATCGCGGTTCTGACCTATCTGGCGCATAACATCGGTCGTATGGTGTCACGCACCGAATTGTCCGAACACATCTACGAATATGACGGGGACAGGGATTCCAACACAATCGCAGTGTTCGTCACCCGCCTACGCAAGAAACTGAGGCCAGATCTGATCACAACTGTCCGAGGGCGTGGCTACATGATTGATACGGCCTGATGCTATCGCTTCGTCAACGTGCGTTGCTAGGTGGCCTTGCATCCGGCGCGTTGTCCGTGGGTGTTGGTACCCTGGTTGTTTTCTCATACATCAACACGCGCGTTCTGGATCAGTTTGACGGTGCGTTGCGAGACCGGCATACCCAGCTTGTCGTTGGTCTCAGCGCCACTACGGATGACCCCGAATCTTTGCGCGAATTGATATTCGACCCGGCTTATAGCACCCCGTATTCTGGCAGATATTGGCAAGTGACAGACGGCGACGGAGCCGCTTTCACCTCAGCCTCGCTTTTCGACGAAACGATTGCAGAGCCTTCACAGACCAGCGACGAGGCAACAGTTTGGAATACCACGGGCCCGGACAATGAGGGCGTTCGCAGCGTCTATCAGAAGATCACATTCGAAGACGGAACAGAATGGGGCGTAACCGTCGCCGAAAGCAGGCAGGTACTCATCAATGAACGCAAAGATGCGCAAAGCAACTTGCTTCCGGTTTTTGGGTTGGTCGGCTTGATCGGAGTGGCCAGTTCCCTTTTGCTGATGTCGGCCATCGTCGGCCCCCTCAGAAAGCTGCGCGCGGATGTGGCCCATCGCTGGGACGAGGGCGACGACCTGACCCCCGAAGATTATCCGGAAGAGGTTTCGCCGCTGGTAGAAGACCTGAATCAATTGCTGCACAGAAACCGAGAGATTGTCTCCAGTTCCCGACGGCAGGCGGCGGATCTTGCGCATGCGCTCAAGACACCCACGGCCATTCTGCGCAACGAGCTGACGGACTTATCTCAAAGCGGTGCACAAACCGAACCCGCAGAAGAGGCACTCAGCAGAATTGACGCTCAGCTTAGCCGGTCGCTTGCACGCATGCGCGCAGCAAATACCGGAGAGTTGACGCATTCCCGAACAGATCTTTCAAACTCGGTCGAACGCTTGTGCAGGTTGTTTTCATCCATGGCAGAGCGGGAGGGAAAAACGCTCATTTCGGAGTGCGAGGCTGGACTTCGTGTACGAATGGATCCCCAGGACATTGAAGAAGTGATCGGAAATCTTCTCGACAATGCCCTCAAGTGGTGTCGCACAACCTTTCAAATCTCTGCACAGCGGACCGAAAATGGCATCGAAATTCGCGTCGAGGACGATGGACCCGGAATTCCAGAAGACGCCCGACCAGAGGCCATTCGCTCCGGTAGCCGGCTGGATACTTCTGTGGGCGGAACCGGTTTGGGCCTGGCGATTTCCGTCGATTTGCTGAACGCTTATGATGGACATCTGGAATTGGGGGCTTCTGAAAGCCTTGGTGGTTTGTCCTGCAGAGTTCTGATCCGCGCTTAAAATGCCGTATGCCCAGGCCATGGGAGTACTGAACATTCACCATTCTCCGCGGCATGCGCCGGGTTTGTGAGTGTTGGAAACTGGTTTTGCTAATGGCTCTGCCACGAAGGAGAGCAGAACACGCATTATCAGATGACACTCTGGGAGTTGGAAATATTGGTTTTACAACCAGAACCTACCGGAAACCAACCATTGCCGAATACACAACACGACTTCGTTCAATAATATCAAACGAACCCTCAAATCGTTTGGAATCCAGTCAATTTTCACACCAAAGCGATTGACCCATGCGTTTCGGATAACGTCCGACCCCTGATTATTCCGCAAGGAAAATGACGTATTTGCGTTGACTAAAAGACCGCAACCGGACCCGTTGTTCCTCTGACGATGCGCTCTAATTCGCAGCAGATTCTAAAAGGCTCAGGATCATCTGAGGTAATGTAATCGGTAAACCTCTCACCAGCGAGTTTTCCAATGGTTTCTGCTGGGATGCGAATGGTGGTGAGCCCAGGTTCAACATCCGCAGATCCTTTGAAGTCTCCTATGCCGATGATGGATAGGTCGTCGGGAACCTTCAAGCCAAGACTTTGGGCTGCAAACAATCCACCCTGCGCAATAACGTCATTTCCGCAAAGCAGCGCCGTCGGGCGAGCATGTTCAGTTAAAAGAGACATGGCGGCCTGCTTAGCCTGAGAAACACTGTAGGGAGCTTCAGACTCATGTTCGCTGGGAACGGAAATACCTTTTTCGTTAAGCGCTTCGCGGACGGCAGAAAGCCGATTTTGAGCCCGATCGTTGCCTGTGGTTTTCGGAAAGATCAACCCAATGTGACGGTGGCCCAAGGCCAATAGGTGCTCGGCTGCAAGGTGCCCTGCCAATCGATTGTCAGCCCCAACACAGGGCAGCGGACAGTCCTCCGAGTAGTTCCATATGGCTAGCGCTGGTGTTTTCTGCTGCTCGATCAGCCGGGTCGTAGCGTCGGAATGCTCCAATCCTACCAGCGCTACTCCGTCCACGCGATGCTCTAAAAACTTGCGGACCATCGCGTATTCACGATCGAGGTCATAACTATGGGACGCCAATAGCAAGCTGAACCCGGCTCTATCGATGGTCTCCGAAAAGGCCTGAATGACTTCGGCAAAAATGGCGTGGTTAATCGTCGGGACAACAAGACCGATTGTACCGGATCGTTTGCCATGCATCGTCTGCGCCGCCCGGTTTCGAATATACCCCAGCTTCTGCACTGCTCGGTTGATCTTTTTCCGAGTCGCGGGACTGACCAAATTCGGGTGATTGAAGGTGCGTGACACCGTGGACGGTGACACTTTTGCAGCCTTTGCAACCGCCACTATATCCACCTTACCCTTCTGATAATTATCCATTATCTTCTTCCGATTGGTCGAATTTATGAAAACATTTGCAATACTATTTTCATCGCCTAACCTGATTTGTCAACAAAAGGTAAAGTTTGGCCCAACGGGTTGGGAGGCCCTGAATGGAGTTCATATATTATTTCGGAGAAGTGTTCACGCCGCTGTCGTTTTTGCTGCTTTTGGGCGGCACGATCGGAGGGCTGATCCTGGGCGCGACGCCCGGCTTGTCACCCACAATGGCGGTCGCATTGCTGATTCCGTTCACCTTCCAACTTGAAGCGGCGCAGGGGTTGATCCTCCTGGGTGCTGCCTACACCTCAACTGTAGCAGGTGGTGCGGTCAGTGCAATTTTGCTCAAGATCCCTGGTGCACCAGCCAATATTGCGACAACTTTGGACGGGCACACCATGGCCAAGCAAGGTCAGGGAGCACGGGCATTGCAGCTGTCATTCCTCGCCTCGGCCGTGGGCGGCGTCTTTGGTGTTCTGCTGTTGATCTTCTTGACCCCGGTTCTAGCAAAATGGGCCTTGGCCTTCGGCCCCTCGCACCTGTTCTGGCTGGCCATTTTGGGTGTGACAGTGATCGGGACGTTGGATTCCCCCTCGGTGGTCAAAGGTTTGCTGTCAGGCTGTATCGGGTTGTGGCTGGCTACCATTGGATTTGACGACATCATGGGAGCACAGCGCTTTATCTTTCACCCCGCTTTGGGCGGAGGCATCAATATCATTGCCGCGCTGATTGGCCTGTTTGCGATCCCTCAGGTATTGACGATGTTTGCGAAGGGTCGCCACAACAAGGGTGCCGAAGTCATCGAGGTTCAGCGCCATTCGATCCTGGCCGCGATTCGAGAACTGACCAGCCGAACCCGTGCACTTGGCATCGGCACATTGACCGGTTCGATCATCGGCCTGATACCCGGTGTTGGCGGACAAATCGCTGGGTTGGTCGCCTATGATCAAACAAAGAAGTTTTCAGCTGAAAAAGACAAGTTTGGCACAGGGCATTCCGAGGGTGTGATCGCTGCGGAATCCGCCAATAACGCGATGGTCGGCCCGTCTCTGGTGCCGCTGCTGACCTTGTCGATCCCGGGCAGTCCAACCGCCGCGGTTTTGCTGGGTGGGTTGCTGATCCACGGGATTTTTCCAGGCTCGGACCTGTTCGACAATCACCCGGACGTAGCGTGGACTTTCATCAACTCGATGCTGATCGGACAAGTCCTAATGTGCATTTTTGGTCTCTATGTTGCCGGTCTGGCCGCACGTGTCGCGCAGGTACCGCAGTCGGTCATGGCGGCCATCGTTCTGGCGCTATCGGTCTTCGGCGCCTATTCGGTTCAGGGCTCAATGGGTGATGTCTATGTCATGGCCTGTCTTGGCATTAGCATGTTTTTCTTGGAACGTTTTGGCTTTTCTGCCGCTCCTCTTGTTCTGGGTCTGATCCTGGGACCCATCGCCGAGGCCAACTTCATTCAAGGCGGGATGATCGCCGACGCGACGGTGGGCAAAGCTTCGTATTTCCTGACCGGTGGATTGAACCTGCTGCTGATCGCGGTGGTGCTGGCTTCAGTAGCTTACTCGGTTTGGATGGAACTGCTCCATCGTCGCTACACCACCAAAGAGGAGGCGCAGGCATGAACCGTTCGCAGCATGTAATTGGGTCTGGTGTGGTCTTTGCAGTAGGTCTTTGGGTGACCTGGGTCAGCTATACACAGCAACCCGCCGAAGCGTTCTTGTTTCCACGTCTTATCGCATCGGTCTTTGTGGTTCTGGCTGGCTGGACTTTTGGTAAGGCAGTCATGGGACTGTCCAAGGTCGGAAACGGCATGACACGGACGATGTTTATTAACATGATGCCGGGGCTGATCGTGACGCTGATCTACGTCTTTTGGGCGGCCAAGTCATTGGGCTTTTACACAGCGACCGCAATCACGTTTTTTGCTCTACTGTCGATCTACGATCCAGCCTCACATTCCGAAGCCAAAACCTGGGTCAAACGCGGCGCCATCACAGCGATCTTTGTGACCGTGATGTACGGCCTCTTTGCCATGCTTCTGAACGTCTACACACCAAGGGAAATTCTGTTCTGACCGCACGAGAGATGCGGGTGGACTAAAACAAGGAGGAAATGCAAATGAAACGAATGATTGCAGGGATAGCCTTGGCTCTTATGAGCCTGACGGGCCCGGTGGTGGCCGAGGAATTCCCCGAGCGACCGATCATGATGATGGTTAGCTATGGCGCAGGTGGCGCTACAGATTTTCAGGCGCGGATTGTCACAATGACGTCCGGAAACGAGGACGCGTTGGGGATGCCCATCGCCATCATCAACAAGCCCGGCGCAGGTGGACGCGTGGGCTGGAACTGGTTTGCGACGCAAGCTGAGGCTGATGGCTATACGTTGGCGGCCTATAACGTACCACATTTTATCGCACAGTCGATCAAGGGCGGTGTTGAGTACTCAACCGACAGCTTCGAACCCATCGCAAACTGGGGTGCCGACCCGGCAGTGTTTGTGGTTGGGGCAGACAGTCAATTCAATTCGATGGAAGATGTCGTCGCCTATGCCAAGGAAAACCCTGGCAAGTTGACTGTTTCCGGTGCAGGCCTTTTCGTGGGCCACCACATCGCAGCCTTGCAGATTGATAAGGCTGCGGGAACCAAGATGGCCTACATCCCAACCAAAGGCGGCGGGGCCGCAGCCATGAAAGCAGTGATTGCAGGTGAAGTCATGGGAGGCATCAACAACCTGTCGGATGCGTTCAGGGCACAAGAGGCGGGCAACGTCAAAATCCTTGGTGTCGCTGATCTTGAACGCAGTTCATTCCTGCCGGACGTTCCGACAATGATGGAGCAAGGGCTGGACGTCGACAATTCATCGGTCAACTTCCGGGGTGTGATGGTGCCCAAGGGGACACCGCAAGACGTAATCGACAAACTTGCAGCAACGGTCCCAGAAATGTTCGCCAACGACCGTGTGACCAAAAAGATGAAAGCCGGTGGATCACCGATGCACATCATGACGCGCGATGAAGTGAAAGAGATGTGGGCGCAACGCCAGCAAACTCTGAACGAATTGCTGGCTGGTCTGTGATCTGAACAACATTTGCGGGGCGGAACCGGTCCGCCCCGAATAAACAATTGAGGACCAAGATGAACGCTCGGGACGGGATTTACCCAGAAATCGCTGAAGTGGATCGTATCGTGACGCGCGCACGAACGGCTCAGGCAGTTTACGAAAAAAAAGGCTGTCAGGCTCTTTATGACAAAGCAGCGTTGGCGGCTGGTTGGGCAATTATGGAACCTACCCGCAATCGGGCGCTTGCTGAGATCGCGGTGGAAACAACCGGTCTGGGCAATGTGCCCGACAAGATCACAAAAAACCACCGCAAGACATTGGGCCTGCTGCGAGATATAGCCAAGGTGAAAACCTACGGTGTCATCAATAACGATCCGGCGACCGGTATGACCGAAATCGCTCGTCCCATCGGCGTAATAGGCGCAGTCGTGCCGTCGACCAACCCTGCTGCGACGCCCGCCAACAACATCATAAACGCACTTAAAGGCGGCAACTCCATCGTGGTGGCGCCATCGCCTAAAGGCGTGGCGTCTTGCGAGATGCTGATTGGTTACATCCACGCTGAATTCGACAAGCTGGGCTTGGATCGTAACTTGGTTCAAATGATTCCTGCTCCGGGTTCAAAGGCCAAAACCCAGCGACTGATGGAATCTGTTGATCGGGTGATATGCACCGGTAGTCAAAACAACGTTCATCGCGCGCAGTCCTGTGGCACGCCAGCTGTCGCAGTTGGTGCTGGCAATGTGACTGTGATTGTGGATGAAAGTGCAGACTTGCAAGCAGCTGCAGCCAAGATCACGGCCTCGAAATGTTTCGACAACGCGACGTCCTGCTCATCTGAAAATGCTCTGGTCGTGGTGGATGCGATCTATGACGCGTTCGTGGCCGCAATGGCCGCTGAAGGCGGTGCCTTAGTGCCTCATTCCGAAGCAAGTGGCATCATCGCCAGGCTTTGGCCCGATGGTCATCTCAACCGTTCAGCCATAGCGCAAGATGCGGATAAAATGCTCGAAGCTTTGGGAATGGCAGGAAAAGTGCCCGAAGGGACCAAGTTTTTGGCTGTAGAAACCGATGGCATAGGACCCGATCATCCATTGTCCGGCGAAAAACTCAGCCGAGTTTTGGCGCTGTACCGCGCGGCTGATTTTGAAGAGGCCAAGGTTATTGCCACACGTATTCTAGAACATCAGGGGGCCGGGCATTCCGTCGGCATTCACACCAAGCACGACATACGCGCCGTTGGATTGGGACGTGACTTGCCCACCTGTCGGGTCATTGTGAATCAGGCGCATACCTTCGCAACTGGAGGCAGTTTTTCAAATGGCTTGCCGTTTTCACTCTCAATGGGTTGCGGCAGCTGGGGCGGCAATGCCATCGACACCAACCTGCACTGGAGACATTTCGTCCAGACCACTAAGATCGTACGAGAAACACCCCCGCTTGAGCCCGGACTAGAGGAAATTTTCAGCGACTACTGGTCGGAGGTCGGCCAATGATGGAACCACCCAAGGGAACCGTCCGTGATTGGTTGGACCTAAGAGCAAGCCAGGGGGGAACTGGTTTTGTTTTCCCGGACGGGGCACCTGATCTTAGCTGGAGTGAACTGCGCGAAACGGCCCAACGTATTGCTGTCATGCTAACGGGAATGGGTGTGGCAAAAGGCGAGAGCATTGCGATCCTCTATCCCAATTGCCGCGAAGCGCTTGAGGTCTTGTTCGGTGTTCTCTACGGAGGATTCCGCGCAACGATGATTAACCTTGTCGCCGGTGACAGCGCCATCGCTTATGCACTGGAGCACAGTGGCTCACGCTATGGCTTTGTGCACTCCAGCCAAACGCAATTGTTCGAACGAACAGCCGATCCCAACAGAATTACCCGGTTGCAGGTTACAGATGCCGCCGATCCCAAAGTCGAGCTTCACAGCGTTTCGCCCGACAGCCATGCGCTGTTAATGTACACGTCAGGAACCACCGGGCGCCCCAAAGGTGTAGTTCACACACATTCCAGCCTACTGGCAGGCGGCTGGACGACGGCGGTCGCTCATGAGTTGTCCGAGGTCGATCGCGGATTTTGCGTATTGCCGATCTACCATATCAACGGGCTCTGTGTGACCGTCATGGGAACGCTTGTTTCAGGTGGTTCGTTGGCCATGTCCGAACGGTTTTCGGCCAGTCGGTTCTGGGACAGTCTGAGCAAGTCTCAAGCGACCTGGTTTTCAGTTGTACCTACCATCATTTCTCACTTGTTGCACTCAGACACTAAGCCGGATGCGTGCACTCGTCAGCGCGTGCGTTTTGGTCGTTCCGCATCTTCGGCTTTGGCACCAGATGTACAGCGGGCCTTTGAAGACCGTTTCGAAATCGCGATTGTGGAAACGATGGGATTGACTGAAACCGCTGCTCAAATTTTGTCCAACCCCTTGCCACCCGGTGTGCGTAAGATTGGTTCACCAGGTATCCCCTATGGAAACGAGGCCGCCATTTTTGATGCGAACATGCAGCCCGTTCCGCGTGGGATAGAGGGCGAACTGGTCATTCGCGGGCCAAATGTGATGCTGGAATACCTCAACGACTGCGACGCAACCGCAGGCACGTTCAGTTCTGACGGATGGTTAAGAACAGGTGATCTCGCACGGATGGATGACGACGGATATGTTTTTGTCACTGGTCGACTGAAAGAACTGATCATCAAAGGTGGTGAAAATATTGCGCCGCGTGAGATAGACGAAGCGCTCTATTCTCATCCCGATGTCGTCGAGGCCGCAGCGTTTGCCCGACCCTGTGACAGCTACGGGGAAACTGTCGAGGCAGCCGTGAAAATTCGCGAAGGTTCTCAGCTAACACCGCTGGGTTTGTTACAACTATGCGAAGTCCGATTGGGCCGATTCAAGTCACCCGACGCAGTTCACATCTTGTCTGACCTTCCAAAGGGGCCATCTGGGAAAATCCAGAGAAACCGAATCCTCGAAATCGTTGACGAGGAGGCATGACTTTGGGATGTGACTGCCCTTGCCTTCAGATCGATTGAATGCCCAACAGCCGTTTTTTTAAGGAACGCCACAGCAAAGCAAGCCTAGCTTGCGCGGCACGACAAAATTGAGAAACCTGACGCCGAAAGCACAAGATCCATTCGTCACATCAAACACCTATCAAAACACCGTACATGTCTAAGGGTCGAGTCAAACAGCAGTGATGTCACACGGACTTAAGTAGTAAGTGATAATATTGGGGCTGACCGCCTTGTCACGGTCAGTCTCTGCCGTCACGCTCCGCCCCTGAAGCATTGCTTCAATGTGTTTCTACCGGTTCCTCACGGATCACCGGACTTCCCCAAACTTCTCGCATTGTGAAGCATTGAAAAAGTGTGGCACCTCGTCTCGAATCATCCTGAAATGGCCTAACGTCAGACCATACGGACGACCCGTTCAACGAAGTGCCACCGGGGGAGAACACCCTATAGTTGGCTCGGCACCACAAGGACTGGAATCGTGGATCTGCGCAACACCCGTTTCACAACAGTGCCTAGGAATGTATGTGACGTGCCATGCTCGTGCGACCCCATCACGACCAAGTCGCAATTCAGGTCTCTGGCGCGTTTCAGAATCGATTCCGCAGGATGCCCATCGATCAATTCCACTGAAGTCACGGCAGAGTAGTTCTCTTGATCTTCAGGGGTCAGAGACTTCAGGAAATCATGCTGATTGTCCGTGAGCAGCGATTTAACCGCTGCATGCCGGTCCTTGATGGCCTGCTTGCGGGACTTATCGTCCTGGATGAACATCCTCATGGTGACGATGGCATCCTGCGACAACGGTTCTGTAACATGCAGCACATGGGCTTTGGCCCCATGTGCTATTGCAATGCTCAATGCGTGCCGAAGCGCGTTGTCTGCGTTTTCCGAAAGGTCCGTCGCGACCAGAATGTTCTGTATTTTGGGTAACATTGTCTTCTTCCTCCGTTTCGCGGATCAGTACCCAAAGAACCTTGGGAGCCACAACGCTATTTCAGGCACAAACGCGATGATGAAGATCGCCACAGTGTTGATGAAGGCAAACGGTAGAGCCGCCACTGAAATGCGTTCGATCGAGATATTGGAAATACCTGACGCGATAAACAGGTTCTCACCCAAAGGCGGCGTCTGGAAACCGATGCCCAGCGTACAGACCATGACTACACCAAAGTGAATCGGATCGATCCCCATACTGTAGGCCACTGGTAGCATCACCGGAACCAGGATCAGAATGGTTGCCAATGTCTCCATGAACATGCCGACGAACAGCAGGAACAGGATCACCAACGTCCAGATGATGTAGATGTTGTCGGTGATCGACAGCATCCCGTCTGCAATGATGGCAGGGATCTGATTTTCAACCAGCAAGCGGCCAAACACCGTCGCCGTGAACATGATCAGCAGCACGCGGCCGGTCAGCCAGGTTGTCGTCTCCAGCGAGGTGAAAAGCTTTTCCCAGGTCAGTTCACGATAAATGAACGCACCCACGATCAGCGTGTAGAAGATGGCTACGATCGCAGCTTCAGTCGGAGTGAAGAAACCCGAATAGATGCCGCCCAGAATGACCAGCGGAGCCATAAGCGCCCAGAAACCCCGATACAATTCGCACCAGATATGGCGGGCAGACCAACCTTCCGTGGTACCTTTGTAGCCGTGCTTTCGGGCCAAAATATAGTTCATGATCAGTAGGCTACCGGCAATCAGGAAAGCCGGGAGAAAGCCCGCGATAAACAGTTTCGGGATCGACACGGTTTGGAAAGTGCCATGTTCAGCCACCGCCTCGGGTGGGGGCGGCATGCCGAGGGCCGCGATGCCGAAGATGATCAGCGGAATCGATGGCGGGATCACGATGCCCAAACCACCGGATGAGGCCGTGATAGCCGACGCATAGTCTCGGCTGTAGTTACGCTGGATCATCGCAGGGATCATCAGCATGCCCACCGCCGCTGTTGTCGCAGGACCTGAGCCCGAGATTGCACCGAAGAACAGACAGGCAAAGACCGCTGCGGCAGACATGCCACCAGTGAACGGGCCAGCAAAACTTTCGGCTACGTTGATCAGCCTGCGGGACAGGCCCGACGCCTCCATCAATGCACCAGCCAGAATGAACGCGGGTAGCGCCATCAGCGGAAATGAGCCCACCGAAGTAAAGGCAATCTGCACGAACTTGATTGGGTTTTCATCCAGTACAAGGAAGGTAACCAGCGTAGAAACGCCCAACGCAACTGTAATCGGCGCGCCGATGAACAGCAGCAGAAGAAACCCGCCGAACAGGATATAGATGATTTCGGTGCCCATTACTTGCCCCCTTCTTCACCGAGCTCAGCGCGGACCTCGTCCAGATCAACCTTGTCCGGATCTTTTAGATCTTCGCCGAGAATGATTTTTTTGTAGTTCACCTGAATGATGCGAACGGTCATCAGGGCAAACGCGATGGGCAGAACGATGTAAACCCAACTAAGGTGAAACCCTAGCGTCTGTGACGACTGAAACTTGTTCATCCGGTTGAAGATGAAGTCCAGCGCCAGATAGACGAAATACAGGTTGAAGCAGATCCAGAACAGATCGGCGAACGCTTCGATATATTTGATCGCACGGTCCGGCAGGAATTTGAACTGAAACGTCACCCGGTTGTGGGCGCCCATCTTGGCCGCATAGCTCGCACCGAAAAACACGAACCAGACGAACATGTAGATAGACAGTTCTTCCACCCAGGAAAACGAGAAATTGAACACTGTTCGGACGACAACCTGTAGGAACAACAAGCAGACAAACGTCGCAAGCAGAAAGCGGCAAAGGTAGCTTTCTATGTTGTTGAGTATCCCTAAAAAGGTTTTCATATGCCCCTCCCTAGAAGTGAGAGAGCGCCACTCGGGCGCTCTCTTGTTTTTGTTTTATTTATTCGGAAACCGGGTCGCGACCGATTGCAGCCAGAACGGCGTTCAGCTTTTCAACGCCGCCGATGCTTTCATAGAACTTCGGCCAAACAGCTGTGGTTGCCAGCTCGATGAACTCGGCCTCGTCGTTTTCAGGGACGTGGATTTCCATGCCTTTTTCGACCAGCAGCTCTTTGATTTCAGCTTCCTTGTCGCGCAGGAACTGTGCGGAAGCCTGAGTCGCGGCTTTGCCTGCTTCCAGAACAATCTCTTGATCTTCGGCGGACAGACCTTGGAAGACCTGCTCGGACACGATCAGCGGCTCGATCGAGAAGATGTAACGGATTTCAGTTACATAGTCCTGAACTTCGTAGAACTTCATCGCGTTGATGGTGGTGTAGGGGTTGTCCTGACCGTCAACAACTTTGGTCTGCAGACCTGCGAAGGTTTCCGACCATGCCATCGGAGTCGGGCTGATGCCCCACGCCTTGTAGGTGTCGATCATGATCTCGTTCTTGGGAACGCGGATGACCAGACCTTCAAGGTCAGCAACCGACTTCACAGGTTTCTTCGAGTTCGTCAGAACGCGGAAGCCTGTGTAGGTCCATGCGATGATGCGAACGCCAGCGTCGTTGATGGTGTTCTCGGTCAGTTCCTGGCCAATCGGACCTTGGGTCAGCGTTTCCGCGTCTTCCAGGCTGAGAATCACGTAAGGCAGCGTGAATACGCCAACCGTCGGCGAGAACGGAGTGACGTTGTTGATCGCCAGCAGCGACATGTCCAACGTGCCGATTGCTGCTTCGTTGACGGTGTCCTGCTCTGAGCCGAGCTGACCATTCAGGAACAGTGTCGCGGTGTGCTTGCCGCCTGACAGTTCTTCAAGTTTCTCCTTGAATGCAAGGCCTGTTGCTTCCTGGCTGGAACCGCCGCTGTCACCGACAGCAATCTTAAAGTTCTTGGCGCTTGCCGGTGCGGCCAATGCCAATGCGCCGAGCGACGCAGCCGCCGCAAATGTTTTGATACTTTTGAGCAGAGTCATAAAACCTCCTCCTGTTCGTTGGTTTTGGAAAGTGTTCCGACATGAACAATTGCCCACCAGACCCACTTCGCACGAACACTAGGTTGTTTGGGTTGTGCAATTAATATAAAGTAGTCGAAGTAAAGGTGCAGAAAAATACACGTAAAAAATGCCACAGAAAAAAGCAATCACCAACATCTCTGACGTCGATATAAGGCTCCTTCAGGTATTCCGTACGGTCGTTTCGTGTGGTGGCTTTACAGCCGCAGAATTTGAACTCAACATCAGCCGATCAACAATCAGCAAGCATATTGCCGATCTTGAAACGCGGCTGGGCACAAAACTTTGCCACCGCGGCGCGGCAGGCTTTTCTCTGACATCGGACGGCAAACATGTGCTTGAAGCGTCGAACGAGTTGTTCTTGGCCATAGACAAATTTCAGAACGGATTAGGAGATGTTCGGTCGGAATTGACCGGTAAATTAAGGATAGCACTATTTGATCATTCCACTTCAAATGAGGAATCCAACCTCGATGAAGCGATCAAACGATTCATCGACAAAGCGCCCGGCGTGACACTGGACATATCCATGGAACCGCCGAACATTATCGAAGAAGGCGTGATTAATGGGCGCTTCAACCTCGGTATCGTACCCTTGCACCGACAGTCACCGATGCTGTCTTACTCAGAACTTTATGTCGAAAGAATGCGGTTGTTCTGCGGTCGGGACCACGATTTGTTTCAGTCTGCGTCTGACGACGTCCCTCTAAGTAAACTTCGGCGGTACAATTATGTCGGACTTAGCTTCAACTCACCCAACATGGCTGTTCACCAAAAGTTGATGCTCAGGAAATCCGCATTTGTACAAAACGAAGAGTCTTTGATGCTTTTGATTCTATCCGGCCGGTACTTGGGATTCGTGCCAACGCATAAAGCCCGCACTTTGGTTAAAGAGGGGCACCTCAAACAGATCAATTGCCCTGAAGCCGAGTTTTCTTCGACCATGGCTGCGATTGTACGGAAGAGCGCATCAAAAGGTCGTCGTTTGAACTTGTTTTTGGATGTTCTGCGTTCGTCTCACGGCTGACAGAAGTGTTTTGTCGACGCACTCAGGTTTGTTTTCAGCTCTGGAATATCGAAGCGTAGCGATCCCTTGATGCGCTTCTCGCTTTGTGAAGCAGGCAGTCGTATTCTGTTCTGTGTGAGACCGGGCAACGTAAGCCTTTGCGTATCGTTAAGATAATACCGCTGAACTGCTCTGCCAGAGAGCGAGATGCTTTCCGTCGGATTTCGAGAAGATGGCCACAGAAAGCTGGAAGAAATCACGCGGTTCAGTGCACATTTTTCAAAAGCACGGATCACGCCGCAACGCGGGCCTCAATGTCGCCTGACTGTCTTTGCTTCCTAGAGTTGGGCCACTATTTTTGCCGAGAAAAAACAATGACGAGCTAAACTTCAAAGAGTTTGCAGGGGAAGGCATGGGCTGGGTGACAGGCCAACTGCATCGGCGAGGGCAACGTTGGTTATATTGCCTTGCTCCTGCAGCGTAGACAGAATGTTTATATCGATCCGGTCAAGCTTTGCATTGTCTATCATGATGTCGTCTCCTGAGCGTTCTACTCAGCCAATTCTGCTTGATGGGCCTTGGCCATGTCGATCATGCTGTTGAACTGGAAGTCGTACTTTGGCATTTCACCAGGGTGCATGGTTGCGCCAAAGCCTTTCTTGTCATGCCGACGATAGATCCAGCAATTCGCCAAGCCAAATTTGTTTGCGGGGGCGTGATCATGGAACATGCTTTCTGCGGTATGCAGAATTTCATGCTTTTGAATGCCCTGACGAGCCAGCATTTCGATCATGTAGTCAAAGTTCCGATCAAAAGGTTTGTAGCTCCCTACGTCCTCTGCTGTATAAACACCGTCAAAATGCACGCCAAGACGGGTGTTTGCTGCGGCAAAGGTCGTATTGTCCGTGTTGGTCAGAACAAACAGTTTGTAGTGCTTTTTGAGATACTGCAGCGCTTCGATAGTGTCGTCAAACGCTTTCCAGTGACGCGCATGTTCGCCATACGCAACGCACTGCTCCCAAGTTACCTCAACGCCCCACTCTTCGGCCAAACGGCGATAAACGGTTGGCAGCAATTCGTGATACTTCTTCGCGGGTGTATAGCGCTGCGAAGTGCTCTCGTAGAATGCATGAGCCTCAAGGATTTCGTCGCGCGTCAGGTTACGGCTCACAAGATCAGTAAGTGTTTTCAAACCGTCGATCATGCCGCCTTCCCAATCGAGAAGCGTTCCATACACATCGAATGTCAGGGCTTTGTAATCGCTAAGTTTCATCGGTTTATCCTTCCATATCCGATACTGCATCCAGAGTCGCGCGAAGCCGGTCAACCAAAGGTCTACTTCGCTCTCGGTTAGGGGGCAACACAAGCTACTGCGGAGGCGCGACGCCTAGTGCACAAGGCGATCAGTTGATCATCAGTATGCAAAGGATGAACGCAATTCGCGAGGTTGATGCCAATAACCTCTCGATGACAGTCGAAGCAGGATGTCTGCTTTCGGAAATACAATCGGCGGCGGCCTCTGAAAACTTATTCTTTCCGCTTTCACTCGGATCGCAAGAGTCCTGCCAAATCGGTGGAAATATCTCAACCAACGCTGGCGGTGTTTCAGCTGTACGCTATGGTATTACAAGAGATCTGGTCCTCGGGTTGGAAGCCGTTCTTCCTAATGGTGAGATCCTGAACAACCTGTCGCCACTACGCAAAGACAATCGTGGGTACGCGCTACATCACATGTTGATTGGGGCTGAGGGTTCACTGGGAATAATCACCGCGGCATCCCTGCGTTTGCTTCGTGCACCCTTGTCACAAGCGACCGCATTTTTGGCTGTACGCGACATCGGGGATCTGATGCCCTTGCTGGCGATGGCCCAAAGTGCCACAGGTGAGGCCGTCACGTCCTTCGAGTACACATCGAACTCGTCTCTACAACTTCTGCTGAACAAAGTGCCGGAACTACGGCGTCCGACAGAGGAGCCAGCGGAGCACTATGTACTGATCGAAGCTGCGACATCCTCAACTATTTTGTCCCTTGATCCCGCAATGGAAGCGTTTTTCGAAGCAGGGATGGAACAAGGTTTGATCCTTGACGGGGCAATTGCGTCCAGCGAACAGCAGCGCAAAGATTTTTGGAATCTCAGAGAACATATACCTGAGGGCGAGGTGCTCAATGGTAGCTCTGTCAAACACGATGTGTCTGTAAGAGTCTCGCATGTCGGGCGCTTCATTGAACTTGGGTCAGCATTGGTAAACCAGTATGGGCAAGGTGCTCGTCTCTCCATCTACGGACATGTTGGAGACGGAAACATACACTTTAATCTCTTGGCGCCAGAAGGTGCAGACAATGCAGCATTTCTTGAAATGCTCCAGACTGAGATATCTCCTCGGATTTATGACCTTGTCGCAAAAATGGATGGCTCATTTAGCGCAGAATACGGGTTGGGGCAGGACAAAATTCAACTCAACGAAGCTTTTGGGGACCCTGTTAAGCGTGCGCTCATGTCGACACTTAAAGAGGCGATTGACCCCAATAACATAATGAACCCAGGTAAAGTGGTTCGACCTGGCAAACTCGGTTCAGAGGCCGAGGCCTCAAGCGTGTAGAGGTCGAAAATAAGCTGCAAACAAAACCCTCGTGTTGAATCGTGAGCCGCACTCATAAATCAAGTTGGCCGAGAGAATCCTCGGCCGCTTGGTTGCGATGCGGAATTGTTGCTGATGCTGAAAAGCGTTGGTTGCCTGGCACCAGCCAAGTCGACAGGGTGGAAATACCTCAAGTTGTCGTTTTACAAAGCCACCGGTTCATCAAACGCCAGATTAGGCCGATCTTGGGTTTCAAGCCTTCTGATTCCGCGGCATCCGCTCTGGCCGGAATTGAACGGACTAATATGATCCGCTAGCATCAATTCAAGCAAGTGCTCGCGTCGTTTCAACAATTTGCGCAACGATTTATATCCGCAAACCGTTGAACCTATGTTCCAAGGATTCCTGCTGATTTCGCCCAATTGCGCGGATTATAGCATACCGCGTTCTTCCAGCACTTTACGTGCAACCCGAAAACATTCCAACGATTGCGGAACGCCGCAATATATGCCGATCACGTGAATGATCGAGCGGATTTCTTCTTTGGTTACGCCGTTGTTCAAAGCGCCATTGCAGTGAATTTCCCATTCATGCATTTTGCCCAGAGCGCCTATCATGGTGAGGTTCAGCATCGAACGAGTCTTGTGATCGATTGTGTCGTCACCCCAGCCAAAGCCCCAGCACCAAGCGGTCATGGCTTCCTGAAACGGGCGAGTAAAGTCGTCGGCGGCTGCCAGGTTCTTTTCGACATACTCGGCGCCCAGCGTCGATTTGCGCTGTTTCAAGCCGTGTTCGAATAGGTTGTCGTCCACGTTATTCTCCTTTGATGAAAAGGGCGGTCCTCCAGTTTGACCGACCCGATTGAGTTTTGTTGTTCCGACAGCGTCGTTGAGACATTGTTATCTTCGCAAATCGGAAAGTTCAGGTAACAAATGCGCCGACCAGCCGCTTGGTGGTATTAATTAGGTCCTTTGTGAAGCCACGACAGAACCCGACTTTTTTTGTGAGTTTGGTCACGCATGGCTTAATCGGCACTTGGTTTGCTCCTCATCGTCGATGGTTTTTTCCGCTGATCAACTCCGCAACCGGATGGCCACGTTTTTGGTCTGGACATAATTCCAAAGCGCTTCGCGTCCTTTTTCGCGCCCGTACCCGGATTTTCCATAGCCGCCGAATGGCGTTTCCACCCCGCCTGCATACCATTCGTTGACAAAGACCTGACCAGCACGGATCTGCCGTGCGGCCCGCGTTGCCCGGTCGATATCGCGTGTGAAAACACCGCCGACCAGCCCATAGGGTGTTCCGTTTGCAATCTCGATAGCCTGAGCATCATCACGGAATTTCAGAACCGAAAGGACCGGTGCAAAAGCTTCTTCATTCGCGATGTTCATCTCAGGTGTGACGTTGGTCAGAAGGGTTGGTTCCAGAAATGCGCCGGGGATATTCATTTTACGACCGCCGGTGGCTACCGTGGCCCCCGCCGCGATCGCATCAGACACCATACCAGCCGCACGATCACGCTGTGCCTCGCTGACCATCGGACCCATATTCGGGCCAAATTCACCACGTTCGATACCCGGACCGACGGAAAGGTTGCGTGCGACATTCGAAATGCGTTCGACCAGCTCGTCATGGCGACTTTCGTGTACGATCACGCGGCTCATGGCTGAACACACCTGACCCGCGTTGAAGTAGATCCCCCAGCGCACATCGCTTTCAAAGGCGTCCAGATCAGCGTCATCATGCACGATGGCTGCGGATTTTCCCCCAAGCTCCAATACACAGGGAACCACATTGCGCGCGGCTGCGCTGGCGATTGCGATACCGGTCGGTACAGAGCCTGTGAAGACGATTTGATTGACATGCGGATGCGCCGACAGCGCCGCACCAGCCTCGTGACCCAAACCGCACAGGATGTTTACGGCGCCTTTAGGCAAGCCAACAGCTTCGGCCGCGTGGGCGAACCAAGCATTGGTCAAAGGTGTCAATTCAGGCGTCTTGATCACTACGGTGTTGCCAGTCGCCAGCGCGGCCGAAAGGGAACGCGCGGTCATTTCAACCGGGTAGTTCCAAGGAATGATTTGAGCGGATACCCCAAATGGCTCATACGTGGTGAAATCGAAGTAGTTGGCGCCAAGCGGGATGGACCGCCCCTCGACCGTTTCAGCCTGATTTCCGTAATATTCGAAATACCGGGCCGCGCCTTCGATCTCAACGCGCGCTTCCCAGAGCGGCTTGCCCTGTTCAAAGGTCAGAACCGGGGCAATCTTGTTTATGTTATCCAGCAGGTACCGGCCCATAGCCTGTACCATGCGGCCACGTTCCACGGGGCGCAGTTCGCTGAGCGCACCTGAAAGATGCACGCGGCGGGCCGCCATTACAGCGCGATCCACATCCCCGGCATCAGCCAGCGCCTGTTCGGCCAGCTTTTTGCCTGTCCCGGGGTTGAAAACATCGATCCGACCTGCACCACCATCGATCCAGGTGCCGTCCACGTAATTCTGCCAATAGGGCTTCACGTCGTGCATTTCGCGCATCTCCAAAGCTTCGGAGGGCAAAACACCCTCCGAAAAAAGTTGTTTAACTGTGCTGGGCTTTATTCCACCGCCTCACGCATCCATTGCTGGAGCTTGGCGATGGAATGTTCACTCATGACGCCGCAGGCGGGGTCCAGAACCAGCGGGCCGGGAACGTAGCCTTTGGATTTCAGCCCGCGGTGAACGGATTCGACAAGGCGGATGTCTTCTTCGACCGTTGTTTGGCGGTCTTGTACCGCGAGCCCCCGGATAACATCGCTTTCATGACCGCCTTCGGTGTACCAGCCGCGCCATACGGTGCAGGTGTCCACAGTGTTGGCACGCCAGTGATAGGTGTTCAGCACGTTACCCGGATAGCACTGGAACGAGAACATCGGCCACAGGAACCACGACTGATAGTCGCCTGCATGCGGAACTGACATGTCGATCGGATAGGTCATCTTTTCCAACGCCTGACATTCAGTGGTGTGACGCAACACGTAACCGCCGCCCACGTCGGGTTGAATGTCGTAAGTTTCAGGCTTTACAACGCCTTCTGCAAAAGTGGGGTGGTTAGAGGGGCAGTGGTAGCATTCGGAGTAGTTTTCGATCGAAACTTTCCAGTTGCAGTTTTCCGGAATCTCGACCCATTCCAGCGGTGCCAGGTCGTTTATACCAGGCACGTATTCCGAAATCTCTTCCCTCACGCCGGGATACCATTCGTCCATGGGGGCGGCATCTTTGTCGAGGTTGACGAAGAGGAAGCCCAAAAAATCTTCGGTGCGAACCTCGGTCAGGCAGATTTTTTCGCGCTGAAAGCCGGGAACGTTCTTTACGTTAGGGCCTGCGCGCAATCCGCCGGTCAATTCATAAGACCACTGGTGGTAGGGGCACACCACTACGCGGGTATTGCCGGTGCCGGTAACCATTTCATGAGCCCGGTGCTGGCAGACATTATAGAATGTACGAATGACGTTGTCGCGCCCACGGATAGCAAACAGGTTCTGACCGGCAATCTCAAACGCGAAATAATCGCCGACATTGGGGATGTCGTTGGCGTGACCCGCAAATTGCCAGGTCCGCATCAGAAGACCATTCATCTCATTTTCAAAGACTTCCGGGGCGGTGTAGAATCTGGCGTCCAGCGAATGGGTCAGCGGGGCGTTCATGTGTGTTCCTCCTGGTAAAGGCCAAGCTGATGACGGCGTATGTGAAACTCTTCGACCCGCTCGACGATTTCATCACTCGACACAGCAACAACAAAGCTGAGCAGTGTTTCTAAAAGTGCAATGATAGACAGGGAAGAAGGATAGAATTGAGGGGTGTCTACCGAGACAATGAAACTATGCTGTGCCGACAAAATTATCGGGCTGGCGGGCGAGTCTGATATTCCAATGACAGTGACACCTTGCTTTCGCGCGATGTCCACTGCCTCGACGACTTCAGTACGATAGGGATGACACGTGATGGCAATCAGCACATCCTTCTCATCTGCCCAAGCCAGGTCATCAATAGCCGTTGATCCAGGCCGGGGGATCGCATGAAAGTCTGTCATCCCCGTGCGGGCCAGATATGTGAAGTTTGACGCACTCGAGTTGTTTATTCCAACGCCGAGGGTATAGACGGAACGTGCCGACCAAATAACTTCTGCTGCGGATTGGAGCTGTTCGGCATCAATTTCTGCAAAGGTTTCTTCTATGTTCCGAATGGCGGAATCCAACAGGTCGGCATAGAGTTCTCCAAGGTCACCAGTGCGCCTGATTCCCTGCAGCCAACGCGCCCGGTCCGGGAAAGAACCGTCACTTCGACGAATCTCATCACGAAATGGCTCGCGAAAGTCTCCATATCCTTCAAAACCGATTTGCCTGGCCATTCGCACAACCGTGTTTGGTTTTACTCTGGCAGCCTCGGCTATCTCACGCACGGTGGAAACACCAACTTCCCGTGGGTTTTCCAAAACATATCGCGCGGCTTTCTGAGCTTCGGGTGTCAAAAGCGTCAATTCCTCTGACAGGCGCCCCAGAACCCCAGTTGAAACATCTGTACCATTCATTGCGAGTCTCGGTATGTACATTTGTGCCGTTAGACATTGACACTGGTACATATGTGGCAATAGGAAGTCCATAGAAATCTGCGACTCTCGAACAGGAATTCTTGCGATGTCCACAAAAGAACTGCCCGAACGCGCCAAGGTCGTCATTGTTGGTGGCGGCGTTATGGGATGCGGCCTAGCGTACCACCTAGGTCATGAAGGCTGGGGGGCTGAGACCGTCCTGCTGGAAAAAGCTGAACTGACAAGCGGGTCGACTTGGCACGCCGCAGGTCAAATCACCCATTCCACCAGTTCTTATGGTTTGGGCCGCATGGTCGACTATAACATCGGCCTGTATTCAAAGACGCTTGAGGAAGAGACGGGGCAAGCCGTAACGTGGCACGGCTGCGGTTCCTTCCGTCTAGCCTACACCGAAGACGAAATGGATTGGCTGCGCCACACCCTGTCGGTGGGTCGTTCGCTCGGCTTCAACATTGAACTGGTGGGCCCGGACTTTATTGCCGCGAAGCACCCGTTCTATAACCTCGAAGGCGTTCTGGGCGCGCTTTACACTCCGGATGACGGCCACGTTGACCCGTCGAACGTGACCATGGCCATGGCCACAGGTGCCCGTCAGAAAGGCGTGAAAATCTTCCGTCACTGCCGCGCCACCAACATCACCCAAAACGATGCAGGTGATTGGGTGGTCGAGACCGAGAAGGGCACGATTATCTGCGAGCATGTGGTCAATGCTGGCGGCACTTACGCTCGTCAGATGGGCGAATGGTCGGGCCTGCAACTGCCGATGACCTCGATGACGCACCACTATTTCGTAACCGAGAACGTACCTGAGTTTCAGGATCTGGACACCGAACTGCCGGTGATCCGCGACGACAAACAGGTCTCAGGCTACATCCGGATGGAGCAGAAAAAGGGCCTGATCGGGATTTACGAAAAAGAAAACTCGAACTCGGTCTGGCATGACGAATGCCCATGGGAATACGAGAACTGGCTGTTCGAGGCCGATTATGACCGCGTGATGCCCTGGCTGGAAAACTCGCTGGAACGGATGCCGATCTTTGCTGAACTCGGCATCACCCGCGAAGTGCATGGCGCGATCAGCCATCCGCCGGATGGCAACCCGATGGTTGGCCCCGCTCCGGGCGTCAAGAATTACTGGTGCTGCTGTGGTACACAGATCGGTATCGGTTGGGGCCCTGGCCTGACCCGTGAACTGGCCAAGTGGATGGTTCATGGGGCCGCTGACATCTCGATGCGTGACTACGACCCGCGCCGCTTTGGCGCCTATGCAAAGAAAGACTGGCAGGTCATCAAAGCGCACGAAGATTACAAATTGCGCCATGAGATCCCCTTCCCGCACTTCAACCGTCTGGAAGGCCGCCCGATCAAGCCGTCGCCGCTATATGAACTCCTCAAGGACAAAGGCGCGGTCTACGAAGAAGTCTATGGTTTCGAACGTCCCCGTTGGTTTGCAACCGAAGGTGTCGAGCAGCACGATCACTACAGCTTCCGCCGCAACGTGGTGCATGATGTGGTCGGTGCCGAGGTCAAAGCCGTCCGCGAAAACGTCGGCATCATGGATGTGACCGCTTTCACCAAGGTCGAGGTTTCGGGACCGGACGCCTATGCGTTGTTGGACCGTCTGACCGCCAACAAGATGCCGCAGAAGACCGGCTCGATCACGCTGACCCATATGCTAAACCGCCGGGGCCGGATTGAGTTGGAAACCACTCTGGTGCGGATGGCGGATGACCGCTTCTATCTGGTCTGCGCGGCCTTCTTCGAGCAGCGCCTGCTGGACCACCTGAACCACAACCGTGCCGATGAGAATGTGACCATCACGCCACTGTCCGCTGGCTGGTCGGCCCTGTCGCTGAACGGTCCGAAATCGCGCGAAGTTCTGGCACAGTGCACCGATGCGGACCTGTCCAATGCCGGTTTCCGCTGGCTGTCGGCTCAGGAAATCACCGTGGCCGGTCACAAGGTCTGGGCGTTCCGCATGTCCTATGCCGGCGAGCTGGGTTGGGAATTCCACATGCCGGATGAGGCCTGTGTGGATGTCTATACGGCCCTGTGGGCTGCTGGCGAGCCGCATGGCATCGTCAACTATGGCTCTTTTGCCATGAACGTGATGCGGATGGAAAAAGCCTTCCCCGGCGCGGGCGAACTAACCAACGAGGTCACGCTGCCCGAGGCCAATGTGGGTCGCTTCTTCAAGCTGGACAAGGAGTATCTGGGTGTCGAAGCCACACGCGTAAGCGCCGAGCAGACCGAGAAAGGCGAAATGCCCTGGGTCTGCGCCTATCTGGAAATCAAACCAGACGGGATCGAAGACGGACATGGTGGCGAGGCGATCAAGTTAAACGGCGAGATTGTTGGCGCGACAGCATCTGTTGCTTACGGCCACACGGTCGGCAAGATTCTGGCCTTTGCCTATGTCAAGCCGCACGCCAACGTGCCGGGTCAGGAGATCGAAGTGATCGTCGCAGGTGAACCCCGTAAGGGTCGCATACTGGGCGAGCCTGCCTACGACCCACAGAGCAAGCTGCCTCGCACCGACGCACCCGTTGCGGTTCCAGCTTAAAACAAAACCGGCGGGCATAAGATCAGGTGCCCGCCACCCAATACCGACAACTCAGATCAGGACACTGACCGTTTGGCAACATCGTAGTAACGCCCTGAAGCATCCTGCGACCCCAATAGAAAGACCGAAAAACCTGCCATTTGCGCAACGGGTTAATGAAAGGAAACCTGACGTGAAGATCACCCGCATTGCTGCCTGGGAAGTCCCGCTGACCAGCCATGAAACATATTACATGGCAGATGGGAAAACCTGTGACACGACCATTTCGGTGGTTTTGCGTTTGGACACGGATACGGGCTTGTCCGGCTGGGGCGAAGTCTGCCCGATCCCGCATTACCTGCCCGCCTATGCCAAGGGCGTGATCCCGGCCATTGCCGAATTGGCTCCGGTGCTCATTGGTGCGGACCCGGTGGGGCCGGAAACCGTCATGGAGCAGGCCAACAGGTATCTTCATGGCCATGGTTACGCAAAATCCGCGCTCGATACGGCGCTGTGGGACCTGACCGGCCAAGCCGCCGATCTGCCGGTGCATCGCCTGCTGGGAGGTCGGCAGGTCAAGGACATGCCGCTTTATCACTCGATCACATGTGTGGCGCCGGACGAAATGGCGCGCATGGCACAAGATGCTTATGACAATGGGATGCGCCAGTTCCAGGTCAAGCTGGGCGCTGATGGCGACTGGCAAACGGATGTCGAGCGACTGGCCAAGGTGCGCGAAACCGTGGGTCCGGGCCCGCTGGTTTATGGCGATTGGAACTGCGGCACTGACGCGTTAACCGCGATCCGGGTTGGTCGTGCTGCGGCCCATCTGGATGTCATGCTGGAACAGCCCTGTGCCACGCTTGAGGAATGCGCCCACGTGCAGCGGACCACAGGCCTTCCGATGAAGATTGACGAGAACGCGCATGACATCGCCTCGATCTTCGCCGCGCATCAGGCCGGATGCATGCAGGCCGTGGCATTGAAACTATCCAAGATGAGCGGCCTGTCTGCCATGCGGCAAATCCGGGATTTGTGCCTGACGCTGGGCACCCAGATGTGTATCGAAGATACCTGGGGCAGCGACATCACCACCGCCGCGTTGCTGCATCTGGCCGCGTCCACACCTGCGCGTGGTATCATGAACACGTGCGACCTCAGCCACTATGTCGGCCCGCGTCTGGCCCCCGATGGCCCTGTACGCGAGAACGGCCGCATCACACCACCAGAAGGGCCGGGTCTGGGCGTCACACCTGATGCCGACGCTTTGGGCCAGCCCGTCACCATTATCGATTGATCCAAACCTCATCCCGCCGAGAGACCTGTTATGGAAGATTTCAGCAACGCCTTCCCCTCACATGATCCTGAATGGGTCAAGGACATGCATGCAGATCACTATCTGCAAAGCTGGTCGAAGCAAGGCAGCCGCCCACGTGTCATCACCGGCGCGCAAGGCAGCTGGTTCTGGGACAGCAACGGCAAACGCTATCTGGACTTTCAAAGTCAATTGGTGAACGCCAATATGGGTCACCAGCACCCCAAGATCGTACAGGCGATCAAGGATCAGGCGGACAAGCTGTGTTATATCGGCCCGGCGATGGGTTCGGATGTGCGCTCGGAAATGGCGGCGATCATGAACGAGATCACGCCTGAAAACATAACCTCGACCTTTTTCACTACCGGAGGTTCGGCGGCGAACGAGACTGCGATCCGTCTGGCGCGGCACTATACAGGCCGGACCAAGATCATCGCGCGCTATCGCTCGTATCATGGGGCAACCGGGGGCACACTGTCCCTGACAGGCGACCCACGCCACCACCTGACCCGCGCCGATATGCCGGGCGTGGTGAGGATGCTGGACCCTTACGTGTATCGCCTGCCGACAGGCCACACCGATCCGGCGAAATGCCCGGTGGCCCAGGGCGGTCCGCATCTGGAAGAGATCCTGATGTACGAAAATCCCAACACGGTGGCGGCCGTCATTCTGGAACCGATCGTGGGCACCAACGGCATCATCGTTCCCCCGGATGGTTATCTGCAATCGATCAAGGAAACATGTGAAAAATACGGCATCCTGCTGATCGCAGATGAGGTCATGGCCGGGTTCGGTCGTACCGGAAAATGGTTCGCCGTCGATCACTGGGGTGTACAGCCGGACATCATCACCAGCGCCAAGGGCATCAACTCGGGCTATGTACCACTTGGTACCATGTCGGTCTCAACCAAACTGCATGACTGGCTGCGCGACTACCCGATGCCAGGAGGTCTGACCTACGCTGGGCATCCGCTGGCCTGCGCCTCAGGCATCGCTGCAATCCGCGCCATGCAGGACGAAGGCGCTCTGGAAAACGCAACCCTCATGGGTGAAAAGATGCGGGCCGAGCTGGCCAAAATGGCAGAAAAGCACCCCAGCATCGGGGATATTCGCGGTAAGGGCATGTTCAACGGCATCGAACTGGTCAAGAACCGCGACACGCGCGAACCATTGGTGCCGTTTGCAGCGAAGGGCCCGGATGCCAAGCCAATGTCGGATATGATGAGCTTTGCGATGAACGAAGGGCTGTACCTGTCCTTCTATTCCAATGTCGTCCGCCTGACCCCACCGCTGAACATCAGCGAAGAGGATCTGATGACGGGTCTGGAGATCCTGGATCGAGCCCTCGATATCGCGGACCGCGAATGTGTTTGAGCGTGACTTTGCGAGGTCAATGAAATGACCAACTATGGTGTCATCATTGTCGGGGCGGGGCAAGCGGGTTGCTCCGCCGCAGTCAAACTGCGCAATCTTGGCTATGACAAGCCAATCGCCCTGATCGGAGAGGAGGCGCACCCACCCTATCAGCGCCCGCCCCTATCCAAAGCGTATCTGTTGGGCAAGCTGCCTCGGGACCGCTTGTTCTTGAGGCCCGAGAGTTTCTTTGATGAGCATCAGGTTGACTTGCACCTGAATCAGCGGGTGACGGACATTTCTGTGGACGATCAGACACTTGTCTGTGACGATCAAACACTGGCCTTTGAACACCTAGTCCTCGCGACAGGCTCAACCCCCAATCGTTTGCCCGAGAGCATAGGTGGAAGCCTGACTGGCACCTATACGATCCGAGGGATTGCCGATATCGATGCAATCGCACCGGAATTCAAGCAAGGTCGAAAGGTTGCCATCATAGGCGGAGGCTACATTGGCCTCGAAGTCGCTGCCGTTGCGGCAAAGCTGGATCTGGATGTGACTCTGATCGAAGCTGCACCGCGCATTTTGCAGCGTGTCGCGTCACCGGAAACCGCCAAGTATTTCCGCGAGCTGCACGATGCCAACAACGTCCGAATTCTTGAAGGTACCAAGATCGCACGCGTCACGGGAGAGGGCCGCGCAGACGGTGTCGAACTCGCCAACGGGGACGTTGTCCCTGCCGATTTTGTTGTTTTAGGGATTGGCATTACCCCGAACACGGCACTTGCCGAGACAGCCGGAGTTACCGTCGAAAACGGCATCAAAACCGATGCGTTGGGCCGCACCTCGCATCCTTGTATCTGGGCTGCGGGGGATTGTGCGACGTTTCCCCATGGGAACGCCCAGATCCGATTGGAGAGCGTTGGCAATGCCATTGATCAGGCCGAAACGGTAGCCGAAAACATCATGGGTGCCACCAAACCCTATAAGGCGAAGCCCTGGTTCTGGTCGGATCAGTATCACGTCAAGCTTCAAATCGCCGGATTGAATGCCGGCTATGATCAGGTCGTCTCACGCGAAGGTGACGATGGGTCGTACTCGGTATGGAACTATTGTGAAGGGAAACTCATTGCGACCGACGCAATGAACGACCCGCGCGCCTACATGGTTGCAAAACGGCTGATCGAATCCGGCAAGTCCCCGCATCCCGAGATGGTTGCAGACAGGGGTACTGATCTCAAATCCATTCTAAAGGTCTGAGGAAAGGCAAGGCAGCGTATGTATATTGAGTCCAAACCCATCACCCGTTGCCGGGGGGGTGAAAACCCAAGCGCTGTCGGGCATTCAGAAATCATTGCCCAAAAGCGCCACTTTTACTTTCTGCTGCTTCCAGGCACCAACATGTTGGATTTCGCGGCGGCAATCGAACCTCTGCGGGCGGCCAATTTAGTGACAGGTGAAACAGAATACACCTGGTCGGTCATGACCGAAACAGGCAGCAACGTAATGTGCTCGAACGGGATCGAAATCCCGACAGAGACCGGCCTTTCTATGACGCGGCATGCAGACTACGTGATCGTGTGCTCGGGGTACTCCGGCTATCTCGACGCTCTCCCTGAAACTCTGCAATGGTTGCGCAGACATTCCAGATTTGGCGGTCGGGTCGCGGCGATCGGAACCGGTGCATTTACCTTGGCGCGCGCCGGGTTGGCAACCGAAGCGCAACTGACGCTCCACTGGTCTCTGGCGCCGGTTTTTGAAGAGATGTTTCCAAAACTTGACTGCTTGTTGGTGCGTGTTGTGGCTGATGACAGTTTGGCGTCAAGCGCCGGGGGCACTGCCAGCCTGGACTTGACGCTTTCCATCATTGAATCGGACTTCGACAGTGGCACTGCCCAGAAAGTGGCGGACCATTGCCTCCATAACTTTGACAATCACAGCAACCGATCGCAACGCCAGACAATGTCAAAAATGGCTGGATCCCGAAACCCCGCTTTTCTGAGCATTCTCAAGAAAATGGAAGACTCACTTCAGGATCCGATCCCGGTTGATGAATTGATTCGAGAAGAAAAAATCTCGAGGCGGCAGATCGAACGGTTGTTCAACAAACACTTGAAGACCAGCCCGTCACGACACTATCGCAATCTGCGTCTGGACCGTGCGCGCGTGTTGCTGCATGGAACGGATTTGTCCATCATTGATGTTGCCGTCGCAACTGGGTTTGCCAGTATCGTCAATTTCTCAAAAGCCTACAAAGCGCGCTTTGGTGAGCGCCCAACCGCCGACCGGTCGATAGCACTGGCGTACAGCTGACCTGAGATGACAGCTCAAGGAAGCGAAACCAACGCGAAACCCGATATGCTGATCCGTTGGCTGGACGTTAAAGAGGGCAAGCGTTGTCATCCGCCCCCTCAATCGATCAGTATGGCGCGGCGTTGCACCCTGCATTCGCGTGACCAACGAAGAAGGATCCGTATTGATGCCGCACGACGTCGACTATTGGATCGGACGCTCAGAAACGCGTACGGACACTTTGCGCACCGAACCTGCCCGGTTTATGCAGGCCACAATTGGCCGCGAACCGACATTGCAATGCGGCGACGCACTTCCACCTTTGTGGCATTGGCTTTACTTTCTCGAAGCAAAACCGCTGGGCGAACTGGGTCGTGATGGTCACCCAAAGAAAGGTGGTTTTCTGCCTCCGGTCGCTCTACCTCGCCGAATGTGGGCTGGCGGACGGTTCAAGTTCAAGGCAGCTGTCCCACTGGGCTCCCAGGCTAAGAAACGCTCTACGATAAAAAAGATAACCGAAAAGATCGGTCGCAGCGGGCAACTGTGTTTTGTGACGGTTCTACACGAGCTTTTTTTGAACGACGGAACGCTGGCCATAACTGAAGAACACGACATCGTTTATCGGGAAGACCCGCATCCCAATGCTCAAAAATCCTTGCCTATTCCTGCTCCGATCAATGCCGAAGTCTCTGAAATAATATCGCCGTCGCAAGTTATGCTTTTTCGCTATTCGGCCCTGACCTTCAACGGGCACCGGGTCCATTATGACGTAGACTATGCGCGCTCAGTCGAGGGGTATGACGGGTTGGTCTTTCATGGGCCGCTTACGGCAACGCTACTGGTTGATCTTGCGCAACGTACCATGGGAGCGACACCAAGAATCTTTGAATTCCGTGGAACTGCTCCTCTGGCGGGGATGACTCCGTTCCATATCGAAGGAACGCGTGAAGACAACACGATGCAGCTATGGGCTCGCCGCTTCGACGGGGCCAAAGCCATGCAGGCAAAAGCTACTTTCTAAGTTCCAGGACACTTGGCCAACAAACAATGTGGGCTGCGATAGCGCCTGCAGACTGGAACACCTTCGGGCAACTGTCATACTTTGGCTGTCGCAGATGGCGTGCAGTTTCCTGTTCCTTGATCATTTGGGTGATCTTTTTCTGGGTGCATCTGGTCTTTATTTGCCCATCCCTCAGTTGAGCGGACTAAACACTAATTTGGAGGAGATTCTGGGGCTCAGGCCAGGTGACTTGAACACACAACTTTGACGACAAAATATTGCCTGATGGCTCGATACGATTTGTAGCATGACCGAGTCTGAATTCTGAGCCTCAATGATCCGAACATAAGTTTACCCATGGTGGCGTACCGCCACAGTCACCAACTAGGCTTACTCAATCTGCTAACTGTGATCCCTTCAAAAGCAAAAGACACTTTTGCGCCATTGGGTTCCTTTGCCCAAATCGCGTTAACCGAGCATATACCTTGGTGGATGTTGAATGCCAGTCAACTGGCATCTCAACCAGATCACCACGCGCTAGGTAAGGGTCAATGAAACTGAGCCAACCCAAACCCAAACCCTGACCGGATGCCGCCGCTTCTAACATATAGACATAGCTATCGAATTCTCCACAGATCGGCCAATCCGCATACTCGGGGTGCGCATCCCACCAGTCAATCCAATCCAACCAACCATAGTTCTCTTTCTGCAATCTCAGTAGCGGCGGTGCTTCGCATTCTCCCGACAGGGCGCTGACAGCGCGCCTAACCATTTCGGGCGTCCCAACCGGTTTGACCTTCTCTTCACATACCACAACATGTTCTGTGTCAGGCGCTGTTGCAGAGTATTCAAAAACAATATCACCGCCCGAATCGACTGCAGCTTGAACCAAATTATATTCAGCAGTCATGACACGCAGTTCGGCCTCATTTCCCAAAGCGTTCCGAAGGTATCCAAATCGCGGCATCAGCAACAAGTGCGAAACTGAATGAGAACATACCAGGGTGACCCTGTTATCGACTTGCTTCAAATCCTGAACCGCATTTTGCAATGCATCGAAACCTTGAACCACGCCGGCGTAAAACTGACTGCCTTTGGATGTAAGCGCTATCGGGTTTTTGTCGCGATCAAAGAACTCAACACCATATCGGATCTCCAAGTTTCGAATGTGGCGACTGATAGCGGGCTGTGACGTGTTCAGCTCTTCGGCGGCACGTGCGAACCCCTGCAGTCGCGCCACCGCCTCAAAGGCAACCAGCGAGCTTAGAGAAGGGATGTTGTATCTGCGATTAGCCATATCAATTCAGTTATGGCCGTGAGCACTTCAAAGCAATGCAAAACACAAGCGCCCGCAATCAATCCGGTCAACCGAGTTCGAAACCGGATTCAGTTGGGCAGACAATGAAAGGCTGTATAAAGCCTCTGTAATGCACAAACCCTAAGTTTCAGATTGTCCGGGTTTGCTTCACTTGTCCTTCGCATGAATTTGGCGCGGGGCTTGCTTGCTGGCACCCGTCAAAACACTGACCGTTCCGACTGGAATGCGCCTCACTCCTCACCCCGCTCAGACCTTTCGCGGGCGTTGCATAAACGCTGCATTACGCTGTCCAGCCCTGTCTTTACGGCCTCTGTACCTCCTGCTTCAACAAAGACCTGAAACAATTGTGCGTTCAGCCCAGCCGGGGTCGAATGCTCGATCCGCTGCGCGTCATAGGATTTTTCACAATCCTTCATCGCGGTCTGCGCCAGCGCTGCAAAAACGCCATTCAGGTAGCGTTGCGAATCCACCTGCTTAATTCCGTTTGATTGCATCCAGGCCGAAGCGATATCCAAAATACCAAAGTACGTTCCCATCAGCGCACTTGCGGCGGCAAAGGCATCGAATTCTTCCACTGTCTGGGCACTGACCACAGTTCCCAAGGGGTTAAAAAGCGCCTCGCCTATCGGGTCATGTGGAAACAGGACAGTCACTCCGCGGTGCTGTGCGACTGCGGGCAATGGGATTGCTCGGAACAGTCGTACAGGTGCGCCAATCCAGTCTTGCAAAGCATCATGCGTCAACGTGGCGATCAGGCTGCAGACGTGCTGACCCTCGGAAAACGTGAGCGGGCGCAACACCGCTTGGGCATCCTGCGGGCGGACAGCCAAAAACACCAGATCCGAATTATCAACAACCGATTGCGCGGAATCGCAGATCTGCACAAGATCGCTAGTTGCAGCCAGCCGCGCGGACGCTCGGCGATTGCGTTTGGTCACATGAACCTCAGCAATCTCCAGGTCGGTCGCCAAAAGGCCGCTTACCACCGCCTCGGTGATCACGCCCGTTCCGATAAATCCTAGTCGCATATGCGTTGCCCTATTTCTTTTAGATCGCCACGAGGGGGCTGGATCTTTCAAATAATGTGAACAGATTGACCCCAAGCCACCTGTTCAAGCCACAAACTCTCAAAATCTCGCCGGATATCACCTTCAAACCCACCAGAAGAAGGGCGGCAGCTAGCCTCCCCAAGTGTCCGATAGTGTGAACCCATTCTGAAACGGGTCGGTAGGATCAAGACCAATTTGGCTCAGGCCATAAATCCAACATTGACCGGAAACGCGGTTTTGCGTTGCAGGGTAGCTTCCAATGACTGCATCGGAGATAAATTCCGTGGTGAATTCCCCGCCAATTATGGAGCGCGAAACCAGTTTGTCGCCCGGTTCCACAAATCCGCCGGCATGTCGGGCAGCCATGTTTGCATTTGACCCGGTGCCACAAGGAGACCGATCCACACGCCCGGGACGCATCGTCGTGCAGGTTCGAATGGCCCCGTCATCGTCTTCGCCACGGAACATGACATAAGCCAGCCCATCCAGAGCTGGCGTCGTTGGGTGTTTCACCTCGATGCTGGACGCGATCCGTTCCCTCAAAGATACGCCGTTCATGGCTAATGCGCGTGCATTCTCAGGTGATATGGTAAGCCCCATTTGTTCCACATCTACCAACGCATAAAACACGCCGCCAAAGCAGATATCATACGTGATCTGCCCCCGATCGGGTGTGTCGATGACAGCAGCTTTGGTCAAAACGAAGGAAGGCGGCATGTCCAGCGCCACGTTGATGACCTTGCCATTCTCGCATCGGGCGATGGCACGCACTAACCCGGCTGCGGTATCCAGCACGACCTCGGTCTCAGGGTCAACCATCTGTTTCATGCCGGTTTCCAGAATGGCCGTCACGGCGCACATTGCATTGGAACCTGACATCGCGTGTGCCTGATCGGGCTGCAAGACGATAAAGCCTGTATCGGCCTCCGGTTTAGTGGCTGGAAGCAACAGAACCACAGAGCCCGCAGGGCCTGAACGCGGCTCAGAACACAACAGTCGGCGCAAGTCGTCATCCACCTTGTTGATATAGTCAAGCTTGTCAGCCATCGTCGCGCCGGGGATGTCCAGCATGCCTCCTGTTACCACACGGCCAATCTCACCGGCGCAGTGCACGTCGACCAATTGCAATGTTCGTGTCCAACGCATCGGGTCCTCCTTTCAAGCTACGGCCTGAGCGCCCGGAATCTCGAAAACGGATCCGCACAAATACCCTGCCCCTTCGGACCACACAGATCAGAAAACTGCGCAGCAGTACACATGCGCCTGTGCCCACCAGTTCGTGGGTGGTTGCCGATCCAACGAACTCTATTGTCGCCGACAAACGCAAGGCTCGAGCGCGTCTGAATGCCATGCCTCGACCTTTCAGATAACGGCGCGATGGTTTGGAACGACCATATGTCGTGACCTGCTCTGTCTCGAGGCAATTATTTAACCGCCACTCTTCCAACAATCCGTCAACACCAGACTGCTTGTATCTGCCTCAGGGTGCCTGGGTGAAGGTTGGTCGCGAGGCTCCTTAAGAAAAGAAGCGGTCACGCAGTACTGGTTGCCAGTTCCATTTCAAGCACAAGGCTTCGTTCAGCGAAACACCCGGCAGACTAACTTGGTGCCTGGAAAACCGGGTCAAAAAGCGTAGCGTGTGCCGGTTTCCGTATAATTCTGGTTTAAGTTTAGGTCTGCTTTCCTGCTGTTGCGAATAACAAGCTGGGCATTGGGCAGATCGTTAGATTTAGCACGTCGAAGCGCGGATTTTGGGTCAAATCCATGCTTTATCCATCGCTGTTGCAGCCTGCTTTCGAGTTCTTCCAAAGTTGGGCTTATGAAAACCGTTGCAGCATACGCATCCGCCACTGTCCTCCACGGGTCGCTGTCCATCAGAAGGTAGTTTCCTTCTACAACAACAACTGGCGTTTCAGGGTGAACAGCAATCGCGTTTGCGATGGCAATATCCATATGGCGGTCGAATTTTGGGTAAAAGAGCTCATGCCGTGCAGACTGAAGCCGTCTGATTGCATCGCAAAACCCAATACCGTCGAAGGTTTCTGGCGCGCCTTTTCTCGGCAGCAGACCGCGCGGTTCGAGTACACCGTTGTCCAAATGGTAGCCGTCCATCGGGATCAGAGTCGCAAACGGAACCACCGAGTTTTGCTGAGTGTTCAGCGATTTTACAACGGTTTCTGCCAAGGTCGATTTACCGGACGCAGGAGGGCCGGCAATTGCAACAATCGTCCGGACCTCAACCTGCCTCCGGGAGGAAATCAAATCGCAAACGCGCTCTACGTCCTGCTTGATCACGCGGCGTCCTCTTTCGGGGGCTCTTTGGCGCCGGTCATGAAGGCGACGGCGTCGGACATCGTATAGTCCTTGGGATCGATCGTGCAGAGCCGTTTGCCTAGTCGGTGCACATGGATGCGATCTGCAACTTCAAAGACATGCGGCATGTTGTGGCTGATTAGGATGATCGGAATGCCACGCGCGCGTACATCCTGAATAAGTTCAAGCACCTTGCGGCTTTCCTTGACCCCCAAAGCAGCCGTCGGTTCGTCCATGATAATGAACTTGGTCGCGAAGGCGGCTGCGCGGGCAACGGCAACACCCTGGCGCTGTCCACCCGAAAGCGTCTCAACCGCTTGGTTGATGGATTGAACGGTCATCAGCCCAAGCTCGGTCAGTTTCTCACGAGCGAACTTTTCCATTGCAGGTCGGTCAAGCTGACGCAGGTATTTGCCCATGAAGCCCTGTTTGCGGATCTCGCGACCCATGAACATGTTGTCCGCAATGGATAACGCCGGGGACATCGCAAGCTGCTGATAGACGATCTCAATCCCCATGTTGCGAGCGTCGATCGGTGAGGTGAAGTTGACTCTCTTCCCTTCGATCAAGATCTCACCCTCATCCGGGATCGTAGCGCCGCAAATCGCCTTGACGATAGACGACTTGCCCGCACCGTTGTCTCCGATGACCGCAAGGATTTCACCTTGGCGCAGCTCAAAGTCGGAATGGTCGATGGCGGTGACGTGGCCATAGCGCTTCACGATCCCGCGCCCTTGGACGACTGGAGTTGTGTCTGACATCAGCCCGATACCTTTCTGATCCACTGGTCGACTGCGACTGCTGCGATGATGAGAAGCCCGATAAGCAAGAAGGTCCACTGCGCATCTGCGCCAAGCAACCTCAGCCCGAGGGTGAAGACACCCACGATCAGCGCCCCGAACAGGGACCCCAGAATGGAGCCACGGCCGCCGAACAAAGAAATACCTCCGATCACGACAGCGGTGATGCTTTCAATGTTGGCCAATTGGCCGGAGGTTGGTGAGACCGATCCGATGCGCCCGATCAAAGCCCAGCCCGCAAAAGCGCAGATCAGACCGGACAGCATGTAGACGGACATTAGGGTTCTGTGGACGTTGACACCGGACAGCTCGGCGGCCTCGGGGTCATCCCCTACGGCATATACGTGTCGGCCCCACGCTGTGTGTTTGAGCGCATAAGCCAGCACAAAGATAAGCGTGAGCATGAATATGACGCCAACGGTAAAAGTCGCCCCGCCAATGCTGAACTTTGTTCCGAAGAACTGAAGGAAGGGGGCGTTGGCTTCGATATCCTGACTGCGAATGGTTTCGTTCGCAGAGTACAAAAAGTTGGTCGCAAGAACGATCTGCCACATCCCGAGTGTGACAATGAAGGGGGGCAGCTTGACGCGACTGACAAGCCAACCGTTCAAAGCTCCGATCATCGTGCCAACGGCCAGACCGCACATGACGGCAATTGGTACCGGAATACCGTAGCGGAAGGTGAATTGCCCCATAATGACAGAAGAAAACACCATGATCGCCCCGACGCTTAGGTCAATGCCGGCGGTCAGAATGACCAAACTTTGCGCTGCGGCGACGATACCTACAATCTGAACCTGTTGCAGGATCAGGGTCATTGCGAAGGGCGAGAAGAATTTTGAACCCAATAGCAAGCCAAAGATCAATATTGCTCCGACCAATACGATCAAAGGCACAAAAGATGGGTTGACGTGGAGAAGGTGCTGTAACTTCCCCAACATGCCGCGCCGGTGGCTCTCAAATTCAGCCACGGTCTCTTTCGGACTGGCAGCAGTCTCAAACTCCTGGGCGCCTCGTTTTGCTTCAGACATCTCTCCCCCTTCCCTAGCGCGCATCGCAGCCACGAGATCAGTTTAAAGGAAGTTTCGGTTTTTCGGTGAACAGAAAGGATGAGGCGCTGCGACGCGCCTCATCCAATTGGTGCTTGCTTAGCCCCAGCAGAGATCCAGGCCTTCGGCGACCGAAATAGACTCGACGCCGTCAACTGGTTGGTCGGTAATCAGTGCAACGCCGGTATCGTAGAAGTCTTTCCCGGGCGTATTTTCGGGCTTCACACCTTCGTCCGCCCATTTCTTGATGGCTTCGACACCCAGCGAGGCCATTAACAGCGGGTACTGCTGACTGGTGGCACCAATGACACCTGCCTCTACGTTTTGGACACCGGGGCAGCCGCCATCAACCGAGACGATCAGCACGTCGTTCTCACGTCCGATAGACTTCAGAGCTTCGTAAGCACCTGCCGCTGCTGGTTCATTGATCGTGTGAACGACATTGATTGTTGGATCTTTTGCCAGAAGGTTTTCCATTGCACGTCGGCCACCTTCCTCGTTGCCGTCGGTTACATCGCTGCCAACCAGGCGCGCATCGGTTTCGTCACCGATCACGTTGGGGTCGGCCAAGTCTACACCGAAGCCATCCAGGAAACCTTGGTTGCGAAGAACATCCACTGTTGGCTGGCTGACGTTCAGATCAAGTGTCGCAATTTTGGCGTCGGCAGCTGCATCACCCATTTTGGCCTTTGCCCATTGTCCGATCAGTAAACCAGCTTTGTAGTTGTCCGTGGCAAATGTAGCATCCGCCGAGTCAATTGGGCTCAGCGGTGTGTCCAGCGCAATCACCAGAAGTCCAGCGTCGCGCGCCTGCTGAACAGCCGGTACAATCGAGCTTGTGTCAGACGCCGTGAGCAGAATTCCCTTTGCGCCATCAAGAATGCAGGTTTCGATCGCCTGAACCTGAGTTTCGTGGTCGCCGTCGACCTTACCTGCAAAAGCCTTAAGCGTCATGCCAAGCTCTTCGGCTTTGGCTGTGGCACCTTCCTTCATCTTTACAAAAAATGGATTGGTATCCGTCTTGGTAATCAGGCAAACGGTTTCACCAGCCGCTTGGGCGGATGCTGCGGCCATCGTAAGCGCAGTCGCTGATGCGGCAATCTTGAATAGATTTCTCATGTTGTCCTCCCAGAAAATTGTTGTTGCCTCGCACGGCATGCCAGCAAGACCCGACCTCATCCTCCAATGAAGGTCTCAATCAGAGAACAGTGATTCTGGCCTCTCTGTCAATAAATAAATAAAGTTTATTTATTAATTTGCGCGGATGTCTTTTCATAAGAAAATAAGGCGTTTATGTTCAAACTTATGGAGAAAGAGGCTCTTAAATCACTGACCGGCGGGGTAAGTCAAAGCGGGGTTCGCGATCACAACGAACGTCTGATTTTGACGGTTTTACAGCGACATGGGCCCACCGCTGGCGCGGACGTTGCGCGGTTAACAGGCCTGTCTCCGCAAACTGTATCAATAATTTTGCGCAAACTTGAAAAGGACGGGATTCTCAAACGTGGAACCCCGTTGCGCGGCAAAGTGGGGAAGCCCTCAATCCCCATGGAATTGAACCCGGAAGGCATCTTGTCGGTGGGGATGAAGATTGGACGGCGTAGTGCCGATCTGCTGTTGATCGACTTTTTGGGCACGCCGCGCCGCCAACTCTCCACCACGTATGACTATCCGCTACCAGAGGTCATTTTCGGCTTTCTGGAGTCTGGGCTGGAGACGCTCCTCTCACACGAACCTCGGACTCTTCGGGACCGAGTGTGCGGTATCGGAATCGGTACTCCGTTCGAACTTTGGAAGTGGCATGACCTGTCAGGGCTTGCAGCCAAGAAATTCAGGTCGTGGAAAAACGTGAATTTCTTTTCCGAAGTTGCCAAATTCAGCGATCTTCCGGTCTTTGTCGTTAACGACGCTACTGCCGCGTGTCACGCAGAGCATCTCTATGGTCGCGGGGCCGAGTATCGCGACTATTTCTATTTCTTCATCGGCTCGATGATCGGCGGTGGCGTCGCGTTGAACGGCACGGTGTTCGAGGGCAACCAAGGCAATGCAGGTGCCTTAGGCGCGATGCGCACAACAGGCCCATTGGGTGAAAGCCAGCAACTGATCGACACTGCATCACTGTTTCTGCTCGAGGACAGGCTGATCGAAGCAGGTGTCGACCCTGGGGTTCTTTGGAGAAAGCCGCAGGATTGGAGCAGCATTTCCCGATATGTGGATCCATGGATCGGCACCACTGCGCAGGAATTGGCAAAAGCGGCATTGTCCATCTGCGCTGTCATCGACTTCGAAGCAATATTCATCGATGGCGCATTCCCACCCGAAGTGCGGGATGAACTGGTCGCCCGGGTTCGCCGGTATCTGGTCAATCAGGATAAACGGGGGTTGATCCCTCCGGTCGTCGAAGCTGCGGCGGTCGGAGAGAACGCGCGCGGAATTGGCGCGGCAAGCAGCCCGATTTTCCGCCAATTTCTTTTGAACACCAATGCTGGGCTTTCAAGGATGTAGCGAGCTCATCTCGCGATCATGCTTCGTGGCCCTTCAAGATACCCGGAAGCTGTCAAAGGCGATTTGGAGTTCCTTATTGCTACCGACAATTAACGCTTGTCCGACGGCAGGTTCTTATCTGGTACGCCGGGAGACACGCTCGCATTCAAGGCCCTGGACACCAGCCGCGACGAGATCGTGCGCTATATCGTCGAGCAAGGCATAACCAACCCCAAAGCACTCGCAAACTGGTCCTTTGCGCCGCTCGGCAACACGACAGTGTTGTTTGAAATCGGACCAAAGGCACAAGATTATCAAAACGATGTCACAGGGGGCACGATCGAGGATGCCGGAGACGGCACGGAAGGAAATTTGCATCCTAACTGTCATCTTAGGTACTGATCATTCCGCTAACATCGCCGAAAGCTCTTTCGCCCCTTTTTGCAGCGTGCCCAGAAACGACATCAGGCTTTTGACATCGTGACGTTGTGTCGGGGCATGAACCGAAAGCGTTCCAGCCAACCTGCCCTGCCCATCTTGAATCGGCACAGCAAGAGCTGTCATTCCGGCCATGAACTCCTCGTCATCTGTGGAAAAATTGTTTTCGGATATACGCCGGATTTCCGCTTGCAAAGCTTTGGGATCCGTCAACGAGTGTTCGGTCTGCGGCCGTAAGTTTCCTGCTGAAAGAAACCCATCCAGCGTTTTCTGCCGCAGTGTGGACAGATACATCTTGCCGCTTGCGGTGCAATGGAAGGGTACTTGCGTACCGACAGGCAACTGAATGCGCAAAGGCCACTTCGTTTCGACCCGGTCAAGATATATCATTCCCTCGCGGTCCGGGATAGCCAGATTGCAGGTCTCGCCCACTTCTTCCGCGACACTGCGCAAGATTGCCAAACGTGCTGTTCGCAGATGCTCTGACGACATCGTATTGACCGAAAGCAACCGTAACCGGCGACCTGGCCCATAAGAGCGACCGTCCAGATCGCGTTGCAGGAAACCTTCGGCTTCTGCTGTTTGCAACAAACGATGAATGGTTGGCTTGGCCAGCCCAAGTGTTTCGATCAAGTCCGATGGTTTGACGGCCACACCGCGCCGCGCCACCTCCTCAAGTATGAGAAGAAGGCGCAAGTTGGTCGGGATCTGAGTTTCTTTCTCTTGTGTTTCCGTTTCAGCCATCCCGTAACAGTCTAGCTATTTGGAAGTAGGATCAAGGCCAGATCGGGCACAAGCGACACCAAAATCCAAACCGACAGCAACGCCACCAGATACGGCACCGTGTATCGCAACAACCGGAAATAGGGTACGCCTGTCACGCCCGAAGCTACATAGAGATTTAGACCGTAAGGTGGTGTGATGAACCCGATAGATGCCCCAACCAGGAAGATCACCGAAAAATGAACCGGATCGATTCCAACCGAAGCTGCAATCGGGGCAAGGATCGGGGCAAGGATGATTGTGACTGGCAAACTCTCCAGCACCATGCCCGAAAAGAAGACGATGACCATCGAAGTGAACAGAACCGCATAATAGCCACCCATTGAAGTCACGAAATCGCCAATGGTTTGCTGCGCCCCTAGCAAGGACAGGATCTGTTGCATCACCACAGAAACAGCGATCAGCGGCGCAAGAATGCCGGTGATCTGCGCCGAACGGATCACGATCGACGGGATCTCGGGGATTGTGAAACCTTCAACCACGAACATTTCGGCAAAGCTTTTCTCGGTTGGTGGAATGTCATTCCGTGCGCCCATGATCCGATTGATCGGATAGCTGACCAGACCGGCAATGACGCAGAAGCCAACAGTTACACCTGCGGCCTCGGTCGGGGAAAACTTGCCTGTGTAAATGCCCCATAGCACCAAACCAATGGCGAAGAAACCAAGCCAAGCGCCAAACGCCGTTTTCAGGACACGGTTCAGCTGCAACGGGATCAGGTAGCCCCACCCGTTCATGCGGCAGATAATCCAGCAAGCAAATTGCATCCCGATAACCATCAGTGCGCCGGGTAGAATCCCTGCCACAAAAAGTTCGGAAATTGGCAGATTCATCAAAAACCCATAGACGATGAAGATGATTGATGGGGGAATGATGATCCCCACCGTGCCACCCGCTGCCGCAGTGGCCGCACTGAAACGTTCATCATAGCCGCCCTTGACCATCTCTGGATGCAGCATCGAGCCGATTGTCGCCGTCGTCGCCGAGTTCGACCCCGAGATCGCCGCAAACAACCCGCATGCCCCAAGCGAAGCCATTGCCAACCCGCCGCGTATCCAGCCCAGACAGGCGTAGGCAAAGTCACTGAGCCTTCGGGCAATGCCGGATTTGTTGATGAGGTCACCGGTCAGAATGAACAGGGGCATCGCCAAAAGAGCAAAGCCCTTGTTGAAGACATTGAGAAGCTCGGCACCCATGTTGTCCAGGGTGAGACCCAGCACAAAGGAGCAACCGATCACCCAATATCCAATGACCAGAAAAACGGGCACGCCCAGCATGAACAGAAAGGTCACGCCCAGCGAGATTAATGTCACCAAAGTTCCGTCAGCCATCAGTCTGCCCCAATCACGGCCTGCTTGATAAGCGGCTCACCCGTTTTCCAATTGTGAAGATCATCTGCCAGGTTCTGAAAGACCCGCCCAACCATCAGAAAGAAAGACAGCGGCGCAGCCATAAGGAACCACCACTGCATGATGTTGTCCGTGCCCAGAACGATCTGGAAATTTGACGCCGACAACGCCACCAGACGCGTGGTGGTCACGATCACGATTACCGCAAAGCCAAACCACAAAATCGCATCAAGGATCAGACAGGTCAGCTGTCCGCCACGGGGCATAGCGGTTCGAAATTCGCTAAAGCTCAGATGAGTGCGCAGACGGACATTATAGGACGCGCCAAACCACGCCATGACCATGAACAAGAGCGGCGGGATGGTCGTCGACCACGGCTCCTGATCGTTAAAGACGAACCGATCAATAACACCCCAGAAGATGATCAGCGCGATAGCGAGATAGGAATACACCATCACCGACCGCTCCAGATGGCGTTCGACAAAGGGCACTGCCCGATAAATCAGCATGATCGCGACCCCGCCCAGGGCCGCGACGACCGCGCCCAATACCCAGGTCGCGTTCGATTCCAGCGCAGATTGAATCTCGAAGGAATCCTGGCTGAGAAAGGCGCTGAATATCGCGCCTGTTTCTGCCCAAAACGACATGTACCCCGTCCTCCCAGTCGGTTTTGCATCGAACCGGCCCGCTATGGGCCGGTTCGCAGAAGCTTATCAGGCCTGGCCCATCCACCAACGGCGTGGCTCGACATTCTCCGGCAGCATGTCTGCTGGAATCTCACGCGCGATGTCGTAGATTTCCTGATAGGTGTCGATGCCACCGGCCCATTTGTTCAGACGCTCACGCCACTGCGCCCAAGGTTCAGGGTTATAGTTGGGGGCACACATCTCTTCGGCCAGTTTGATCTGATCGTCGGGCAGGAAGGCCGGACGCACACCGTTCTCAGCAAAGATCGTGTTGGGCAATTGCGGCTCTGAGAACCCAACTGTGTTCAGCAGCGCGGCCTCGTTCGCACCCTGAATCAAAGCCTGAGTGAAGTAAGAGGACTCCATCACTGCATCCTGCAACTCGCCGCCCAAACCGTCAAAGACCTTGGCCGACATCGATGTATGCTCGGTTCCGCAGAAGAACTTCAGGTTGACCGACTGAGATACGACCGGCGCCATATTGGCGTAGGCTACAGCCGAGGCCCAAGTTTCGGCGCCGTCGATCAGACCGGTTTTCAAAGCGTCCAGCGTTTCTTCCCATGCCACCGGCACCGGATTCAGATTCAAGAGCTGCATGGCGATGCGGCCAAGCTGCGTGCCCGTCACGCGGTTCTTTGTGCCAAACAGCTCTTCCAGCTTGGTCACGGTCGGCTTGTCCGCAAAGGTCGAACCCATTTGCAGACCGCGTAGTTCGCAATGGGTGAACAGGAACTTTAACCCGTGCCGTTTTTCCAGGGGATCCCGCAGGATGCGCTGGCTCGCGGGGCTGTAGAAAAAGTGATACTGCGCCGCGCGGCTCGGGAACATGTAAGCATAATCCAACACGTTCAGGTAAGGTGCGCCACCGGCCGAGTTCTGGGTCGAGGCCGCGTAAATGTCGACGATCCCCTGCTGGGTCTTCTCGACACAGCTCAGCTGTCCGCAGATCTGATTGTCGCCGATGAACTCAATCCGGATCTCTCCGTCAGTGCGTTCCTCAAGATCACGCGCGAACTCGATCGCACCGGCGCGTTCGATCAGCAGGTTGCGAGTGTTGAATCCAGAAGCACCAAACTTCAGCGTGTGTTTCGGCTCTTTAGAAAAGCGCTTTTCATAGGTTGATTCGGCGGCCTGAGCCAGATTCGCCAAACTCATCGCTCCACCGAACCCGCCTGCTGCCAACAGTGTCGAGCTCATGCCGTAACGGCCCGCCACACGGAAGAAATCCCGCCGCGAAATACCACTCAGTTTCTTACCGATCTCCATTGCTTACCTCCCTGATTGCAATTATTGAGACGTTTTGTATCAAAAAAGGCTAGTATAATTCCTCTATCTTGCATAGAGTTTTTTTCAGCGGCATTGGGAGGAGGCGATAATGGAAGTGGATTATGCGATTGTCGGGGCCGGTTCCGCAGGCTGCGTGATTGCCAATCGGCTCAGCGCCGACCCCAACACGAGTGTTGCATTGCTTGAGGCTGGTGGCCGCGACAGCAACCCGTGGATTCACATCCCCGTTGGCTATTTCAAAACCATGCATAACCCCACGGTCGACTGGTGTTATCGCACCGAACCTGATCCGGGGTTGAACGGGCGCTCGATCGACTGGCCACGCGGCAAAGTGTTGGGCGGCTCATCCTCGTTGAACGGGTTGCTATACGTACGCGGTCAAAAGGAAGACTATGACCGCTGGCGGCAAATGGGCAATGAAGGATGGGGCTGGGATGACGTCCTGCCTCTGTTCAAACGCTGTGAAGATCAAGAGCGGGGCGCAGACGAATATCACGGTGTTGGCGGGCCTTTGTCCGTGTCCAACATGCGTATCCAACGTCCTATCTGCGACGCGTGGGTCGCCGCTGCACAAGCGGCAGGCTACCCGTTTAACCCCGATTACAACGGTGCCAAACAAGAGGGTGTTGGGTATTTTCAGCTGACTACGCGCAACGGCCGCCGATGCAGTGCCGCCGTGGCCTATCTAAAGCCCATAAAAGGCCGCCAAAACTTGAACATCATCACAAACGCGTTGGTGTCACGCGTGGTCATAGACAAGAAAAAGGCGACCGGTCTGGTATATCGGGATCGCTCTGGGGTCGAGCAAACGCTGAAAGTCCGTCGCGAAATCATTCTGTCAGGCGGCGCGATAAACTCACCACAGATTCTAATGCTTTCAGGGATCGGAGACCCGGACCACCTGAAAGAAAACGGTATTGAACCGCTGCACGCCTTGCCGGGTGTCGGCAAGGGCCTGCAGGATCACTTGCAGGCACGGCTGGTATTCAAATGCAATGAACCGACATTGAATGACGAAGTCCGCAGCCTCATCAATCAGGCGCGCATTGCCCTGAAATACGCGTTGTTCCGCGCAGGGCCAATGACCATGGCCGCAAGCCTCGCAACCGGATTCATGAAGACCCGCCCGGATGTTGAGACCCCCGATATTCAATTCCACGTTCAGCCCTGGTCCGCCGACAGCCCCGGCGAGGGCGTGCATCCGTTTTCCGCCTTTACAATGTCGGTTTGTCAATTACGCCCGGAAAGTCGGGGGGAATTGCGCCTTAACGGCCCGGATCCGTCTAAACATGTCAAAATAATTCCAAACTACCTGTCTACAGAAACGGATTGCCGCACAATTGTGGATGGTGTGAACATCGCGCGTAGGATCGCTAAACAGAACCCTCTGGCGTCAAAAATTTCAGAGGAGTTTCGACCAACGGCAGAGTTAAGCCACGATGACTATGAAGGCACGCTGGATTGGGCCAGATCGAACACTGCATCAATCTATCACCCAACCGGCACCTGCGCGATGGGCAGCACCAAGACATCGGTTGTTGATGCAAAGCTAAAGGTGCACGGGATACAAAACCTGCGGGTGGCCGATTGCTCGATCATGCCGGAAATCGTCAGTGGCAACACAAATGCACCAGCGATCATGATCGGAGAAAAGGCCAGTGATTTGATAAAGGCGGATGCATAACAACTGATCCTCCAGCCCCATAGTTCGGCTTGGCAACGGTGTGGGACAACAACGTTGTATTAAGTTGAGAGGCAGGAGTTGGGGATTTGAATTATCCTCCGAGTATTCGAACCCCTGATCGCAGCTTTGTATAGTTTACATCTTTGAGTTCACAGGGAAACTGCCCCGGCGCGGCGCATAACAGGACGTCTTGCGCGATGGGTTCAAAATCAGCTCGGAAGTGGGCTGTGCTTTTGACGCAAATAATCCGTGCCTGTTCAGGTTCGAGATTGAACAGCCGAATTTGCGCCAGATCCAGACATTGATTTCGAATGCTGGTTACTATGACATGAATTTGCGTTCCAATCAGCTGCAATGCCGTCGAGGGGCCCAGCGTTGCAATCCCGCCGCCATACATTTCGCCCGTGTAACGACATTGGCCATCGCTCAGATGATGCACACGCACATTTGCTAAATATGGCGTGTCACCGGGGCCGCGACCGCCAATTTCTGCCTCAAATTCTGCACCTGGACCCCTGGCATGGGCTTTTGCTGCCAATTGCGGATCATGCAACAGCCCAAGAATGGAAAGTGGGGTATTCTGAATAACAAGTTCACGCAGCAGCCCAGTGGTGTCCGCCGACGCACCGGCACCTGGATTGTCCTGTACATCCGCAATCACAACAGGCCCAGCGCCAGTTGCCTTTTGGGCGGTTTCGACTGCGTCCTCTGGCGTTAGCAAAGCTGTTTCAAACTGTGTTTCAGCAGCCTGCAACTTTGCAAAAACATGCCCGGCCATTGCCTCGGCGTCGGGCTGAGAGGAACTATACGCCAGCACGGATGGACCACAATCAGCTGTGTCCGCTGCGGTAAATCCCATGGCAAGTTCAACCAGTCGCGTGCCGGGTCCGTCGAACGCCTTCAGAGTTCCATACAGCGTTTGGGCTGGCGCCACTTCTGTATACTGGATGTGCAGCGGGATCAGATACTCCCCTTGTCTCCACGATTTCGCGGGTCGGCCATTTGCATGGATTTCGCGTATCATCCGATACGCCCGTGCGCCTGTGGCAGCCATATCAAGATGCGGGTAGGTGCGGAAAATGGTCATTGCATCCGAGTAATTCACCATTTGTTGCGAGATATTGGCATGCATATCAAGGCTTGCAACAAGCGGAAGATCCGGCCCAATGATCTGTCTGATCCGCGCCAAAAGCTCACCCTCGCCATCATCCCATGACTCTGTCACCATGGCACCATGCAGGTCCAGGTAAACACCGTCGAGCGGTGTCATTCCCTGAAGTTTGTCAGTTATGAGCCTCGCGATGGTGTCAAAGGCGCGGTCTGTTACCTTGCCGCCCGGTTCTGCTGCGCACCACAGAATGGGTAGTAATTCCACGCCTTCCGCCAACGCCGCCTTTGCGAATCCGGCGATGGGCAGATTCATACCATCGGTCACGCCCAAAACGTCCCGCCCCCGCAACAATTCTGGCCAGCTATCTGCCCGTTCAAAATCACTCAGTCGCGTTGGGCTTTCCACGAAGGTGTTGGTTTCGTGCTGAAATCCTGCAATTGCAATTCTCATCTAACTGGTCAGCCGTTTACTGCTGCACCAATTCGGCGCTTAAAATCTCGCGTAGTTTTTTCGCTACGACGTCAGGTTTGTGGCGTGTCATGGAAACATGTCCCAGCCCTGGGATCTCGTGGAATGTTCCGTTCTGCGCCAGGTCCGAAACAACCTTGCACATGACTGGAGCGGTCTGAACATCCTCAGAGAAAGCGACTACATGCATAGGGACCGGGCAGATTTTCAGATCTTCGCGGCAATCGAAGTTCAGGCACGCTTCCCATTGATCGATTGTGGCTTGCGGATCGCGGTCGCGGAAGCGTTCGGTGTAAGATGCCTTGAGCTGTTCCCACAGTTCTGGTTCGTGCAGCGCTTTGGCTGGAAAGGCATAGACCGCATAGTGGGGGGCAAGAAAGTAGTCGGGTAGGGTTATGCCATCTTTTCGAAGGTCAATCTCGGCTTGCATCCAGTCGCGCGTGAACCCATCGATATAGGCGGAAGTTCCCATGGGAATGGCAAGTTGAACCTTGTCAGGAAAGTCGATCGCAGTTTGCTGTGTAACGAGGCCACCCAACGACAAGCCACATACAGTTGCGCGGCCACCCGCAAACGCATCGATCACCGCCGCACAGTCGGCAGCATAGTCGTTCATCGCCCAGGGAGGCGGGGGTGATTGGGTCTCGCCCGCACCGCGAGGATCATAGGTGATGCAACGAAAGCTGTCGGATAAGCGCGAGAACTGTTCTGAATAGGCTTCAGCAGTTTGGTCCCCACCAGGAACAAATACGATAGCAGGCCCCTCACCTTCGGTAACAACGCGCATGGTCACACCCCCGACCGATAGTTGATGAGTCTCGGCCCGCGGTCCAAACTGCAAGAATACCGACATCCTTCGTCTCCTGTTATTATACTGCTGACAGCAGCCTGTTTGGCCCGATACTTGGTTGGGTTTTAGTGGCTACATCCCGTTACGAGGGATGACGTGCACATTCTCTTCCTCATAGACAAGTTCGGTTCCGGCCCAAGCCTTGAGGCGTGAAGTTAAATGAAACTCCGTCGGTGTCGCTGTCTGTTCCGAATAGGTCCAAATCTTGGCCGACCAGCCTTCGCGGTCGAAACCGGCCGTCTGCTCCATCGTTGCGGTGGCCGAAAGTGGATCGCTGGGATGGATTGTGTAACGCCGATCTGAAACGTCGCTTAACACCGTTCCAATATCGTCGAGGCGGAAATCGCCCACTGGCCCGAAAACGCCACCATCAAGGAAAAACCTGTGAATGGTTTCTCCGTTGGTCAGATCAGTGCGGATAGAGCGTTCCATTGAACCTGACCGCACTTTCGTTTTTCGGGGCGCCGTTTGAGGCTTGCTTGGCTCGGGCAGCGCGCGTGGTTCCGATGCTTGCCCCTTTTGCGTGCGAACAGGCAGATGCAAACACGATGACCCTGAGCGGATCGTCAGCGTTACGGGTGCAGGTGCGGGCCAAAGCACGGGCCAATAAGCCGAGGCGATCTGCACTACGATGCGATGACCGGGCATGACACGGTAACCGCTGCCGTAAAGCGGTATGGTCACGGTCATGTCCTCGCCCGGCACAATTGCGGTTGGGTTGGTGTTACCAATCCGATGATTCAGATTGCAGAACCCCCGAGAAATCAGGGTTTGCGCACCGTTGGGGGCTTCGTCGACCAACAAAGCAGCAACGAAACCTTGCTCCTGATCCGCAGAAACTGTGATTTCGACAGAGGGCTGGCCCAGAACGTCAACCGCTGCTTCCAGAGGATCACCTTTGAATTGCAGTGCCCCTGCCGCATCGATCCGGCAATCTTCAGCCATGTCGCCGGGTATGGCAAACGAACACATATCGCCTGCAGCGGCCCCAAAGTTCTGTGGCGAGCAAATGGACATTGTAGAGCCAGTACGCGGCTTAATGTCCAGAGTACCGTCGTTTAACCACATCGAATAATCTTTGACATTTGGCGAGGGCCAGCTTGGTTCTTCGACCCAGCGTCCTTCACGTTGCAGATGAGTTCCACTTGGTGCCGCGCTTTCCTGCATGAAGAACCGCAAGAGTGGTTCATCCATTAATCCGGTGTCGATACCCTTTAACCAACGGTCCCAGAACCTAAGGACTTCCCCTACAAAATCGGCCTTGGGGCCCGGCACCCCTTCATGTGGATACAGGTGGGCCCAGGGCCCCATCAGGATTTTCACAGGACCGCTGAGATGTTGAGCGATACGGAACGGGGTGTCGCGATAAAGGTCCATCCACCCGCCGAAAAAGTAAACCGGAACCTCGACGTCGGCGTAGTTTTCGCAAATCGAGCCGCGTCGCCACATCTCATCATGGGTTTGGTGTTCCAGCCACATGGCAGGCCAGAAACTGGCCCCCTCCATACGTTCGCGCCACATGTCGATCCAGCGGTCTTCACCTACGATCTCGGGATCGGGCGGCATCGCATTGTAGAGCTGCATGATGGAGCCCCACCAGAAATTATCGTTGGCCAGACAACCGCCGTAGAAATGGATATCCTCGCGCCATCGATCATCCGTTCCCATCACCGGCGCGATAGCCTTCAAGGCCGGGGGTCGTGTTGCCGCGACTTGGAACGCATTATATGCCCCCCAACTTTTTCCGAACATTCCCACATTTCCATCACACCAGTCCTGATCTGCGATCCACTGGATGACGTCGTGTCCGTCTTGGGTTTCCTGATGTGAATACTCGTCTTCAGCAATGCCGTCGCTATCCCCATAGCCCCGAATATCCACCCGAATCGAAGCATACCCAGCGGCTGCAAAATGCGGGTGCATACTTTCGTCGCGCATTCGCGTGCGGTCTCGACGACGGTAGGGTATGTATTCAAGGATGCAGGGCAGCGGAGTGGTTTTCGCCGCTTCGGGCAACCACAGTCTTGCTGCCAACTGCGTTCCGTCAGGCATTGGTATCCAGACGGTTTCGATGACCTCAACATTACTCATGACAAGACGCTTTCTTTTTGCTCAGGCGGGCGGGCCCCAGGTGCCAGCGGGAAGTGGCATGCGATTACCCGCTCATCCGTAACATGTCTTTCAGGAGCATCAAAACTGCACTGCGATTGAGCCCAGGGACAACGGGTGTGGAACTCACAACCCGACGGTCGAGCCAACAGCGAAGGGACTTCAGCCGGCAAGGTGATCCGGTCGTGGGTCTTGTCCGGATCAGGCTCGGGGTTGGCCGAGAGCAGTGCTGCGGTATAGGGATGCTGCGGCGCGCTGAATACCTCTTCGGTTTCACCAGCTTCTACAAATCGACCCAGATACATTACGGCAGTTCGATCCGCCACATGATGCACCACGTGCAGATTGTGCGTGATAATCACCATTGCCAGCCCAAGACGTTCCCGCAAATCGTTCAGCAGGTTCAGCACCTCACCCTGAACCGAAACATCCAGTCCCGCAGTCGGTTCGTCTGCGATAATCAACGCCGGGTCCAATGCGATGGCTCGTGCCACTCCAACCCGCCGAGCCTGCCCTCCTGACAACTGATGCGGGAAGCGCGAGTCAAAGCTTGTGGGCAAACCGACCAGCGTCAGCAGACGCTCGGCTTCATCCCGCAGATTACGCCCTTCGATGCCGTGAATGCGGAATGGTTCCGTCACCAGATCACCCACGGTCATACGAGGTGAAAGGGATCCTACTGGGTCTTGAAACATCATCGACATGCGTTTGCGGACAGGCTTCATCGCCCTTGGGTCTAACTCGTCGATACGTTGATCTTCGAACGTTATGGATCCTGCGCTAATTTCCTGCAGACCATTCACAGCCCGCGCGAGGGTCGTTTTACCCGACCCGCTTTCTCCAACGAGTGCAAAGGTTTCGCCTCGGTTAACTTCAAAACTCACCCCGGCCACGCCCAGGATCGAGTTTCGACGCCCGAACCCACCGACTGGGAAAGAAACCTGGACGTCTTCAACCTTGAGAATGGGATCGCTACTCATGCAGTCACTCCGGTTTCCTCGGGACAATCTGCAATAATGCAGCGCGCGACATGACCGTCTCCGATGTCTTTGTCGGGCGGAGGGGCCGAGCAGGCGTCGCTCACGAGATCGCACCGATTGGCAAAGATACAGCCTGCGGGCCGCGCGCGCAGATCAGGGATTTCTCCGGGGATTGTCGGCAGATGCCGGGTGCGTTCGCTTTGCCGCGCCGGGTCGCATTCAAGCAATCGCGCTGTGTAAGGGTGGCGAGGGTCTTGGAATATCTGGCGGACGGTGCCGCGCTCCACCACTTCACCCGCATACATGACCACAACGTCATCACACAGTTCGGCGATGACACCCAGATGGTGCGAAATGAACATGACCGAACAGCCGATTTTCTGCTGCAAATCCTTGAGCAACTCGATCGTGGTCACCTCAAGTGTCGCATCCAACGCCGTTGTGGGTTCATCCGCGATTAGAAGGGCGGGTTCCATCATCAGCGCCATGGCGATGGCAATCCGCTGTTTCATCCCGCCCGAGAACTGATGCGGATACCGCGCCAGCGCCGCGCGGGCATCAGGAATGCGGACCAGTTCCAGCATCTCGACAGCGCGGTTCATCTTTTCGTCTTTCGACAAGGTCGAGCGATACTGGATATTCAGCATCTGCTTTCCGACCGAGATGACCGGGTTCAACGCGCCCATCGGGTCCTGAAACACGGTGGCTATGCGCGGGCCGCGCAGGTCGCGCATCCGCGACGAGGGCAGGCTTGTCAGTTCATCCTGCCCTTCGAACAGGATCGAGCCACCGTCGATGCTACCATTGTCTGCCAGCAGGCCCAAAATGGCGTTGATCAACGTGGATTTCCCGCAGCCGGATTCGCCCACGATGCCGACGATCCGGTTTTCCGGTACATCGAAGCTGACGTTTTTCAACGCATGCAGCGGCCCGGCTTCGGTCGAGAAGCTGACGTTCAGGTTGTCTATGCGCAGCGTGGTCATCAGCGTCCTTTCAGCCGGGGATCAAACACGTCCCGCAGCGTCTCACCCAGGAAGGTAAAGCCCAGCGTTGTGATGATGATCGGCACACCGCCGGCAATCGCGATCCAGGCGGTGTCGCGGATATTGGTGAACCCGTCATTCAGGATCGAGCCCCAGCTTGGGGTTGGCGGGCGAACACCAAGGCCCAGAAAGCTCATGCCCGCCTCAATCCCGATGACGACCGGAATGTCCATCGACGCGAGGATAACCAGCGGCCCGATCACGTTGGGCAGAATATGTACCCGCAGGATACGCGCCGATGACGCGCCCATACTTTGCGCTGCCGTGACGTATTCCGAGGTTTTCAATGCAATGGTCTGGGTTCGGATGATCCGCGCATATCCAGGCACGGTGACCAGAACGACAACAACCATCACGGCGGTCAGTGACGGCCCCATCAGCGTCACCAGCGCAAGGGCCAGCATGACGGTTGGAAAGCTCTTCATTGCGTCGAACAGCAGGATCATCAGGTTATCCAGCCAACGCGGCCCGTAACCTGCGATCAGACCGAGAACGATGCCGATCACCAGCGAAACCGCCGTCGAGACCAGCGCGACAAACAAGGCAATCCGTCCGCCGTGTAGCACGCGTGCAAACAGGTCCCGGCCCAACTGATCCGTACCCATCAGGTGATTTGCGCTTGGTCCCTGAAATCGGTCCCGCGGATTAATCTTGGTCGGGTCCCAACTGGTTAACAGATCGGCGAAAACGGCGCCGAAGATGACAAACAGGACAAGGAACAATCCCAGCGCGCCCAAAGGTTCTCGCAGGATTTTGCGGATCGGGCGCCACAGTTCGGCCATGCGCCCGGGGGCGGGATTAGAAACTGCTTCTGACACGGGGATCCAAAGCTCCGATAATGAGATCTGCCAACAGGTTGAGCAGAACGAAAAGGACGGTGGTGATCAGCACAGTGCCTGTCACGATGGGGAAGTTGCGCGTCAGGATGGCGTCATAGACCAGCTTGCCGACGCCGGGGCGGGCAAAGACGATCTCGGCAAAGACGGCCGAGGACAGCATCTGGCCGATGCCCACGCCCAGCAAGGTGACCGTGGGCAGGATCGCAATCGACAGGGCATAGCGAAAGGTGATCGTCCTGTCTGGCAGGCCAAAGGCGCGCGCGGTACGGATATGACTGGCCTCTAGCACTTCGAGCATCGAGGCGCGGACCATGCGGGCGATATAGCCAACCCAGCCCAGACCAACCGCCAGCGAAGGCAGGATCAGGTGGGTCAATTGATCGCCCAGATCGCCGGGTTCGCCCGCGCCGATGGCAGGCAGCCAGCGCAATTCAACAGCAAAGATCAGCAGGGCATAGATCGCAATGACAAAGGATGGCACCGCGATTACCGCCACAGAGAGGATACCTACAACCCGGTCAGCCCAGCTGCCGCGGCTGACTGCTGCCCAGCAGCCCAGCGGGATACCAAGCGCCACCGACCACGTGATGCCGCCAACGATCAGGGCCAGAGTGTAGGGCAGTTGTTCGAAGACAACCGTGGTGACGGGGCGGCCTGATAGAACCTCATCCCCAAGATCACCGGTCCAGGCGCCGATGTAGAAATTCCAGAACTGAACCAGAACCGGCTGGTTCAGCCCCATCTTTTCGCGCAGGGCGGCGCGCATTTCCTCGGTTGCCCGAGGGCCCAGTGCTACCGAGGCCGGATCGCCTGGGATCAGGTAGATCATGCAAAACAGCAGGAACATGGCGACCGAGACAATCGCAGCAGCCAGTCCAAGCCGTTTGAAAAAATAGCTTAGCATACGTGCCCCCTATTGGCGGACGGGCGGCATTTGGATGCCGCCCGTTTGCGTGGATCAGGCGGGTTTGAACAGCGGCAACAACGGCTCGCCATTCGGCTTGAGGCCCGGATCGACCGTATCCTTGTGGATCAGGCCAACTACCTCATGCGTCAGGAAGACGTAGCAGCCGCTTTCATCCATGAGACCCTGCATCTTCTTGTAGATCTCATCACGCTTGGCCGCATCGCTTTCGACCAGACCTTCTTCGTGCAGCGCTTTGTATTCCTCGTTGTTGAACCGTTCCCAGTTCCAGACGCCGACTTGTTCCGGCGTGAACCAGACGGTCGCCCAGCTTGGGTCAGGGTTCATCGAGAACCGGCTGAGCACCAGCTGCAGGTTCATGAAGTAATCGCCATCCTTGGACCCCAGCGTCCAGAACGTACCGCTGTCATTCTGTTTGATCTCGCAGGTGATCCCAACATCGGCCAGATTGGCCTGAATGACCTGCGCTGCCGTCAGACGTTCCGACTGGTTCAGGATGTCCAGGGTAACGGTCATGCCCTCGGCGCCTGCCTCGGCCAGCAACTCGCGCGCCTTGTTCGGGTCATAGTCATAGGTGACACTGTCGCGGCTGCCCGGCAAACCCGGTGCGATAATGCCGTTGCCCACGGCGGCAGCGCCGAAATAGGCCGCATCGACAACCGTTTGCCGGTCAATCGCGTGCTGGATAGCCCGGCGGATACGAACGTCTTTCAACGCTTCGTTGTCCTGATTCATGCCCAGCCAGACATAGGCCAACGAGGGTTTTTCTTCGACGACCGACCCCGCAGGTGGGTTTTCCTTGAGCCGCGGCAGCGAGGAAACCGAAGTCCAAGTGTAATCCAGATCACCAGCTTCGAAACCCAGCTCGGCGGTCGAGGGGTCTTCGATCGGCAGGATGTGAATTTCCTCGTATCCGCCCGGCTCATACGCCCAGTCCGGGTTGCGTTTCAGAACGGTTTTCTGTTTGGGCACCCATTCGGTCAGAATATACTGGCCGGATTGCGCCACCGGCTCAGACCCGATCTTGCCGCCGATTTCCCCGACAGCCTTGCGCGACACGATGCAGGACGCAGGTGTTGGCAAGGTTGTCGTCCAAAGCGGAACGAATTTGTTTTTCAGATGGATCAGGCCTGAGAGGTTGTCCTTGACCTCAACCTCTTTCAGCGCGCTCCAGTCGCCAGCGTATGGACTTTCATTGGCTGGATCAGCAATCCGCTCGATCGAGAACTTCACGTCGTCAGCCGTCATTTGGCCAAAGCCGTCCGTAAAGCCGATATTGTCGCGCAGCTTGAAGGCGATGGTCAGGTCGTCCAGCTGTTCGATGCTTTCGACCGCAACGGGGCGCCAGTTCCAATCGTCGCCTTGCTGGTTCGACACCAGTGGGGCATAGATCGACCGCATGATATCGGCTTCGGGCAGCGCCAGCCAAAATGCGGGGTCCAACACTTGCAGGTCACTATAAGACCGGATGGTCAGAACCGTCCCATCGGCGCTGACGGCCATATGCGGAAAGGCAAGGCTGGCTGCGCCCAATGCGCCAGCTCCGGCCAAAACGGAGCGTCGGGAAACGTCCCCTTTGAAAATCGAACTCATTTGCTTACTCCCTGTTTGTCTTCGTATCCGGGCATCTGTCCGGCGTGGTTGCTTGCGGGCAGAGCCCGCGACTTCAGGTGCCAGCAGGCGTTATCCGTTCTTTTTCTTGTGTGACTGTGGCAGTTGCTCGTCAGCGCCAAGCGCTGAGAATCTTGGAATGATCACGGGTGAGTTCACCCAGATCATACGCGCAGGTTGGTCAGTTACGTTGCGCAGGACGTGCAGGATTTCACCGGGAAAGCTAAAGCTGTCACCCGTGCGCAAGGTGACGGTTTCATCTTCCATCACCAATTCCAATTCACCATCCAGAATGACCCCGTGCATCTCGCCATCGCGCGAGAAGTACTGGTCAACAACCTGCTCGGAATAGGGGCGATAGTCCGACACGCCCAGACAGAACCCGCCACCGATAGAGCTGGACAGCAACTGATCTGCATAGCCCGACTGCTCGATGGGCTCATCATACAGCAGGTTCAGATTGCGGCGGTTGGACTGCCGCACAACATAGGCGCGCTCTAACGGGCCGGATCCGGGGCGGTGATTGAAAAACCATTCCTCTGGCACGCCCAGAGCGTCCGCAATTCGCGAGATTTTGTTGAGCGAGGCGCTGACCGTTCCGCGCTCGATTGCGCTGAGATGGCTGATCGAAACACCGCTGCTGGTCGCAAGCTCGGCCAGTGTCATCTGACGTGCTTTGCGCAGCTGACGTACCTCGGCCCCAAAGGCCGCCAGGCCCTCTTCGCTCGCAGTACGGCTGTATTTTCTTGATGCGCCCTGGCTCACGAATCCTCCCTTCGGTTACTAGGTGCTTCAGGAATGCTACGACAACTTTTCTTTTTCGCAAGAATTTTTGCTAATTTTTCCTTTATTGCTTTTCAAACTCGTCTACAAAACTTGGTTTTGCACGCATGTCACCACCGAATTCCAATCCGCAGCGCGTCATAGATTGCAGCGTGAATGTTGCGTGCCGATACGGCGTCTCCGATACGATAGAGGTCAAATTCCGCCTCGGGGTTTGACTGTGGAAACAATTGGCCTGCGCCCGAGACAAGTGCGCCTTGATCTACGGCACCCCTATTGCGCGAAAGCGGTTTGAGATCAAAGTAAAGGTCGCCCAGCGGTAGGGTGCCCTGATTGACAACTATCTGATCGTAATACTGTTTCTCTCTCAGGTCCGAGTAATCGGTACCGACATGGGCCAATAGCTGATTGCCGGATTTCTCGATCGCGTTCAGTGTACGTGTCACCGTGAAAACGGCGCCGGTCTTTTGCAGCGCACGCATATACGGCACCAGGTTCATCGCCATCACTTCCGGCGCGAAACTGCGATCACGTGTCATGATTTCGACACGCGCGCCGGTGGCGGCGATAACTTCGGCCGCCATCAGCGCAGGATGGTCCCCCGCATCATCATAGATCAGCACGTTTTCACCCGGCTGCACATCGCCAGACAGAATGTCCCAAGCAGAAATCGCCAGTTCATTGCCCGAATCGAGGATCGTCGTCTCGGGCAAACCACCCGTTGCGATCACAACCATGTCCGGCGACAGCGCGGTTACGTCCGCGACATCGGCGAAGGTGTTAAAATGAAATTTCACGTCCCGCGCCGCACATTGGGCCATGCGCCAGTCGATGATCCCGATCATTTCGGCCCGGCGTTTGGATTGCGCGGTCAGGCGCACCTGTCCGCCGGGTTCAGGTGCGGCCTCTAGAACGGTGACTTCATGCCCGCGCTCTGCTGCAACGCGCGCTGCTTCAAGCCCACCCGGACCTGCGCCCACAATGACCGCGCGACGACGTGTTTCAGCCACCGGTATGATATGTGGCATGGTCAATTCGCGCCCGGTTGCCGGGTTGTGAATACATAATGCTTCACCAGCCTGATAGATGCGATCCAAGCAATAGGTCGCCCCTACGCAAGGTCGGATGTCATCCTCCTGCCCGGCTTGTATCTTGGACACAATCAACGGATCTGCCATGTGGGCACGGGTCATCCCGACCATATCCAACAGGCCCGAGGCCACGGCATGGCGCGCCGTCGCCACATCTGGGATGCGCGAAGCATGAAAAGTTGGCATTCCAATCTCGGCCCGCACGCGCCCGGCAAAATCCAGATGTGGCGCACTTTTCATGCCCTGCACGGGGATCACATCCGTCATGGCGGGGTCGGTATGAATGCGCCCGCGAATAACGTTCAGAAAGTCAACCTGACCGCTATCGCGCAGCCTGCGCGCGATTTCCAACCCCTCCTCCTGAGTAATGCCGCCCTTTTGGACCTCGTCGGCGGTGTAGCGCACCCCTACGATAAACTCTGGACCCACACGGTCGCGAATTGCATCCAAAACCATGAAACCAAAGCGCAATCGATTGTCGAGATTGCCCCCAAACGGCGCCTCCATCGTGTTGGTCAGCGGCGACCAGAACTGATCCAGCAGGTGCCCGTAGGCCTGCAACTCGATCCCGTCCAACCCAGCAGCCTGCATCCGTTCGGCGGCGTCGGCATAATCGGTCACAATCCGCTCAATGTCGAAGTCTTCCATCTTTTTCGGAAAGGCCCGATGCGCAGGTTCACGATAATGCGACGGCGACAGAGACGGCAGCCAATCGCCCTTGTTCCAACCGGTGCGCCGCCCCAGATGGGTCAGCTGGATCATCACGGCACAGCCATGGACATGGCAGGCGTCGGTCAGTTCACCCATCCAGCGCACGACCTCGTCCTTGTAGGCAAGGATGTTGTTGAAGACTGGCGGGCTGTCCCGGCTGACAGTGGCAGAACCTGCGGTCATCGTCATGGCAACACCCGCTTTCGCACGCATTTCGTGATAGGCGCGGTAACGTTCCTTGGGCATTCCATCTTCGGGATATGCTGGCTCATGACTGGTAGTCATGATCCTGTTTTTCAAGGTCAGGTGCTTCAATTGGTAGGGCTGTAACAGAACATCGCGGGTCATTGCCGCGTCTCCTGTTCCGCAGCATTGGTCACCGCGACATCCTTTGGAATGACCACTGGTGAGACTGCCCAGATCAGGCGGCAGACCCGGTCTGTTCGATTGCGGGCATGGTGCGGAATACGTGCGTCAAAACTGTAGCTGTCCCCGGCGCGCAGAGTAATGAATTCATCACCGATCCGCATTTCCAACTCGCCCTCAAGAACCAACCCGTGTTCTTCACCTTCGTGTTCCTGCAAAGGATCCTCGGGGCGTTCTGAATGCGGCGCATAGACCGCCATACCCATGTAAAACTGCCCACCAATCGAGCTGGACAACAATTGGTCGGTATAGCCAAGCTCTGCCGCATCCTGACCGTAAAGTGTATTAAGGGCACGGCGGTTCTGAGCACGCACAACAAACGCTTGCTCCATCGGTCCAGCACCGGCGCGTCGGGCAAAAAACCAGTCAGGCGTGACGCCTAAGGCGCTCGCAATGTCTTGCAGGACGTCAACCGAAGGTTTGGATACACCGCGTTCAATCGCCGACACATGGCTGAGCGAAATACCCGCCTCTTCGCTCAACTGTTTGAGAGTGAGTTGGCGAGCCTTGCGCAACTGTCGAACCTCACTGCCCAGCGAAGAAATTGCAGATGGCAAAGCGACGACATTGTCAGATGGCATTTGGCTCTCCGGATTTAGGTCAAGCGATCTATTTTCTCCAAAATTGAAATCAGACTGGAATTTTAAAGTCAAATTCTATTTTCAAATGAATGAATGTACTGTATTGCAAATATTCTTGGGATTTGCAGAACTGGCTCGAACACAAAACGCATGTGGCGGATCACTATGGCGGACCAAACCGAACATCCTTTTGACGTTACAGAGACGGACCATCTGTGGATCAGAATGCCGGATGGAGTGCGACTGGCCGCCCGGTTGTGGCGCCCTGTGACGCAAAGGCCTGTCCCCGCCATCTTAGAATACATCCCCTATCGCAAGACAGACATGGTGCGCGCGCGCGATGAACGGAACCACCCTTTTTTTGCTGCCCATGGGTATGCATGCATTCGGGTGGACATGCGTGGGTCTGGCGACAGCGAAGGACATATGTCGGATATGTACGCGCCAGAAGAACTGGATGACGCGCGACAGGTCATCGATTGGCTGGCCGCGCAGCCCTGGTGCAACGGCCGCGTCGGGATGTTTGGTACGTCGTGGGGTGGCACGGCCTCGCTGCAGGCCAGCGCAAATGCGCCAGACGCTTTGAAGGCGACAATCGCTGTTTGCGCCACACATGACCGGTTCGAGGACGACATCCACTATATGGGTGGATGCGTTTTAACGGATACGTTCGAATGGGGTGCAACCTTGCCATCCATTCTGGCCTCACCTCCGACACAAAACGTTGGGGCAGGCTGGAAAACCTTGTGGCAAGAGCGCATTGAAAACCTCTCCTTTCCTTTGGAAAACTGGCTACGCGAGGACGCACGCGGTGCATACTGGCGACATGGGTCTGTAATTCACGAGACAGATGCGTTTTCCGTACCGATCCTGTCCGTAGGGGGTTGGAGCGATCGGTATTCAAACTCTGTCATGACAATGGTCGATGCGCGCCCTGACCTGGTGTGGGGGGTGGTGGGCCCTTGGGGGCACCACTATCCCGATCACGGCGCACCGGGACCGGCGATTGGGTTTCAGCGTTTGGCACTGGATTGGTGGGATCATTGGCTGAAACCAGACACTCCGAAAACACCGGATTGGCCGCGGTTGCGAGTCTGGCTGCGCGAATTCGATACGCCGGGCGATACGCTGGTTGAACGGCAAGGCAACTGGATCGAAAGCGGCCCGACGATCGAGCATGTTGACCCTCAGACAGTCTCTTTGACCAGCCTCGAGTCGTCTGCAGGTCACGAGCCTTGGGTGCTACCAAACTCGCGAAACGTTGGGCAGATGTCCGGGGACACGGGCTATTTCGGACGCGCAGGTGGTTTGCCTCTGGACCAGTCCGACGACGACGCACGGTCTTTGGTTTTTGAAACAGCCCCGCTGTCCGAAGATCTTGTGCTGTGCGGCGCAGTGGACTTGACCCTTTCAGTTGACGTAAAGGGCTATCCTGCGGTTGTCGCAGCCCGGCTAAGCGACGTCAACGCAAGCGATGAGGTGGCACGGATCAGTTATGGCGTGCGCAATCTGGCCCTTGATGAAAACCTGGACAGTCGATCGCATCCCGATCAAACGGGCCGGGTGGATTTTTCGATGCGCCTGCACACGACAGCTTATCGCGTTCGAAAAGGGCACCGTCTGCGGCTTGCCTTATCTTCGGGCCTGTGGCCGCATTTACATTTGCACGCACCACCGCAAGATATTGTAATACAAGATGGTGCGCTGAAATTGCCTGTTTTTAATGGTGCCACCATGGACTTGTCAGCGCAATTGCCGCCGCCTGAACCGCTGCCAAAAAAGCCTTCGCACAAGGTTGTTACGTCAAACAATCTGGTGCGTTGGAATAAACAAATAGCCGGCAGTCACGAGATTGGATGGCATCAGCCGATGATGCTGGTTTTCTATCCAGACATCGGGACAACATTTGGGTATGAGACGCGCATGTCCCACACAACGTCGCTGGATTCGCACGAACACCAGCGAACCCAAGTCGATCATCGGATGGTGTTTGAGCGCACGGACGGAACTGCCGATGTTCGCGTGTCCCTTCTTGCAAGCGCATCACGTGGCGTTACTACTGTTCATGCCAACCTTACGGCAACTTGGAATGGCGCTCCATTCGCGGCACGGACCTGGACTATTCGCCACCCTGCCAAGGGGGGCATTCCAGAACGAGACGATGACAGTTGAGCAAACACTTTTGTCCGCGTGAAGCACGGATCAAGCACTAGCGGTCACCATCATTCAAACACCAAGGTACTTGGTGAGGATCGTTCCATCCTGAGCGACATTCGCAGGTGCAACGGTTTCGCGATCCTGACCGTTTTCAATGAACGTGATACGGTCTGCTATCGACAAAACCGCATCAATCCGCTGCTCTACCAGAATGATGGCATAGCCTTGCGCCTTCATTTTGACGACCACTTGTCGGATCTGTTCGATTATCGAAGGTTGCAGACCTTCGGTCGGTTCATCCAGTAGCAGGACTTTAGGGCGCAGGCACAGCGCGCGGGCTGTTGCCAGCATTTGCTGTTCGCCCCCCGAAAGCGTGGTAGCGACTTGGTCCAGGCGCTCTTTCAGCCGAGGGAAAAGTTCCAGAACCCAGTCTCGAGTGTTCGCGCCTTCGCCGCGTGCCATCAGACCCATTTCGATGTTCTCTGAAACAGTCAGCTCAGGGAAAAGCCGCCGACCCTGCGGGATGTAGCCTATGCCGCGTTTGGGCACGAGGTGCGCCGGCAAGCCACTGAGACGTTCCCCATCCAGCGTGACTTCACCTTGGTTCAAGGGTAGTTGGCCCATAATGGCCTTGAGCAGAGTCGTTTTCCCGGCCCCGTTGCGGCCCATGAGACAGTGTATTTCCCCGGCCTTGACCGACAAAGACACACCGAAAAGAACTTTTACCTGACCATAGCCGGTGTGAATATCAGTGACCTCAAGCATTGGCAGTTGTCCCGAGATATGCGGCTTGCACCGCCGCATTCGCGTGGATTTCGTCAACAGTTCCCGAGGCTAAAAGGCGACCTTGATCCAGCACAGCTACATGGTCGGCGGTCTCGGTGACTACACGCATATTGTGTTCGATCAGTAGGATTGTTGTCTCTTTGGCCATTGTCCGCATCAGCGTCACAAATGCATCCACTTCGCCTTCGGCCAAACCCTGTGTCGGTTCGTCAAGGATGAACAGCTTTGGGTCTTGCGCCAGACCCATAGCAATTTCCAGCACCCGTTGATGGCCATAGCTGAGATCCGAGGCAACCTGATCAGCCCGGTCCCCCAATCCAATCTTGTCCAGAACGGCGGCGGTCTTTTGAGCATGGGCCGTCTTGTCGTGCGCCAGCTTCCGGCCTGCCGCTAGGGCGACGTTGTCTTCGACCGTCAGCCCGGGAAAGATCGATGTAATCTGAAACGTGTAAGCCATGCCCAGTTGTATACGTTTATGTGCAGGCAAACGGCTGATGTCCTGGCCCTCAAAATAAACGCTGCCACTTGTCGGTTTCGTGCGCCCGCTGACCATACCAACGAAGGTCGATTTGCCAGCCCCGTTGGGACCGATCAACGCAGTTATCGCATTCCGCCGCAGGGAAAAATCTATGTCGGTGTTGGCCTGAAGCCCGCCATAAATCTTTGTCAGGCCTTTGGTTTCGAGGATACTTACGGCAGCCATGACACAGCTCTCTTGCGCAATGTGCCCGCAATGCCTTGCGGGGCGAACAGGGTAAGAAGAACCAAAGCAATGCCGGCAACCAGCATATAGGCATTGGTAAAGCTGCTAGAGACATCGATCAGGTAGAACATGAAGATCACCCCGATAAGAGGGCCGACCGTAGTTCCAGCGCCACCAAGCAGGACCCAAAGCAGCGGAAAGATCGAGTAATGGACCGCTGCAAAGCTGGCCCCGACATAGCCGAACAGCATCGCATAGGCAGCGCCTGCCACGCCCGAGAACAATCCCGATACAACCAGCGCGGCAAGCTTCAGCCGCCCCACGTCATAGCCCAGCATCCGGGCACGTTCCTCATTTTCCCGAATGGCGACGAGGCGCTTGCCAAAAGGGCTTTGCACCAAACGCGCCATGGCGAGAAAACAGATCGCGAACAGGATAAATGCCGTGAAATAGCGCGCCGTTTCCGTGGTCAGGTCAATTCCAGCGATGCTGCGTTGCGCCTGTTGGATGATAAAGCCCTCGTCGCCGCGAGTATATTCTCCAAAATAAAGGATCACGAGATAGAAGGTTTGAGCAAACATCAGCGTCACGATCATGAACGCCACACCAATGGTGCGCAACGCCAAAAAGCCAACAGCGACGGACAACAGCCCTGCGGCGGTAACTCCGACAGCAAAGGCGGGCAGAACAGTCAAACCGCCAAAATTCATGCTCAGCCCAAAGCCGTACATTCCGGCGGCAAAAAACATGGCGTGGCCAAGGCTCAGCAGGCCGGTATAGCCAAAAAGCAGGTTGTATCCGATGGCATAAATCGCCAGCACCATGATCCGCGAGAATGCACCCACGTGATAGGCGGGAAGCACGAAGAAAAGCGCCACAAGCGCAAGCAAAACGCAAGAATGCAAAGCGGCTGATCTGAACACCACCATCAGGCCGCCACCCGCCCCATCAGGCCCTGCGGCCTGAATACAAGCACCATTGCCACAAGGAAAGTTGCGATGATTTTAGCCAGGGTCGGCGAGAAAAAGACCGAGATGATGCCGTCACTCATTCCGATCAGAACAGCTGCAATCACCGTGCCGGGCAAACTGCCAAGACCGCCGATGATCACCACGATAAACGCCAACAACAACGGATCTCCGCCCATTAAATAGTGGGCCTGTTGGATTGGAACGACCAGCACCGCGCCCAGCGCGGCAAGCCCTGCTCCCAATCCAAAGACCCAGGAGTAAACGCGATTGACAGGCACTCCAAAGGCCTGCGCCATTCCGCGGTCCTGCTGGGTTGCGCGCATGATCAATCCGATCTTGGTGCGCGTCAGTACGAACCAAAGCACCCCCAGCACCGAAATTGCGGCAAATATCACGAACAACTTGTATGTCGTAACGCTCAGCCCCCAGGGCCAGATCATCTGGAACCCGTCCGCGCCAAACTCGAACCACGGAAGAGCCAGGCGGGTATTGAAGGGCGGCTCAACCGGCCGCGCCTCTGGACCGTACAGCATCAGCGTCGATTGTTGCACGATGTACAAAATGCCGATCGTGGCCACGATGGTCCGATCCACGTCATAGTCGATCCGTTTGAGGATCAACTGATCCACCCCCGATGCAATACATCCGACCAGTACCGGCACGATAAGCAAAGCAGCCACGAAGCCAAAAGCCGCATGTCCACCGATCATCGTGCTGACTGCCCAGGCGAAAACCGCACCCAACATGAAGAATTCGCCATGGGCGACGTTTACAACGCGCATGACGCCAAACACGATGCTGAGCCCCATCGCCGTCAGCACAAGAATAGCCGAGATGACCGCCCCCTCGATGGAGGCGAGCATCAGGTGAGGGCCGAAGTCCATACCCTGCCTCGCTTTTGCCTGTTGATGGGATCAGAAGGATCGCGTGGTGTAATCCACCTCATCCTCATACAACCCGTCCTCGATCGACGCCGTATGCACCACATCCAGCCGGCCGTCACCGACCTTTGAGATAAACTGTTTGCCAAAGGCCTGATGTGTCTTGCCGTTGAAGACTTTATCGCCCTGCGGGTGTTCGATGGATTCAGGCATGTCGCTCATTGCCTCGACCGCTTCGATCAGTTTGGCGCGATCTGCAGGGCCCTGATAATCCGCCGCTTCCATACCGGCTTTGATGACATGCAGCGTTTCCCAACACCCGAACATATGGGCGTAAGTGGCGACGTTAGAAGGGTCATCTATTGCTGCACCACTGTCATTGACACCAACGGCGGCACGATAAGCCGAGGCCGCCTCGGATTCGTTGGCCTGCTTGTAACGAGGCATACCTTCCCAGAAATATGTACCTTCAAGGAACTCCAAACCCGGGCTTTGGATATCAACCGCTTCAAGACTGTCGATAAACCCAAAAATCTCGGGTCGGCTGGGCCCAAAGAACTCGCCCATTTCCTTGACGAAGGTCAGCACGGCCGGTCCTACCATCACGTGATAAATCACCTCGGTCTCGCGAGGGATGTTTGGAAAGTAACGCGTGAAGGTCGTCTCGGTGGGTGGGATCGCAATCTTCGCAACAACCTCACCACCCTGCGCTTCGATCGCTTCCGAGAAAAAGTCGCGGTGATCGTGGCCAAAAGCAAAGTCAGGATAAATCATCGTGACCTTCTTGCCCAGATTGTCAGCCACAAAAGGCGCCATCGAAATGACCTGGCTTTTTACATCTGTAATACCGGGTTGCAGCGTATACCGGTTTAGCATGCCGCTGGCCACGTGGTGACCTTCGGAGACAACAAAATAGGGCAGTTTCAACTCGCCCGCGCGGGGTGCAGACCCGATCACGACGTGGCTGAACAGAGTGCCGAAGGCAACGTCAACTTCGTGCTGGTTGGCGAATTTTTCTAACACTTCGGCACCGCGACCGGGGTCGGTCGCGTCGTCTTCGGTGATGATCTCGACAGGACGCCCATTGATACCACCCATCTCGTTGATGCGCGCAGCAGCGGCGGTCGTCGCAACGTCATACCATCGTCCATATGCCGCACCGATGCCGGTCGCGTGCTTCTGGAACCCAATCTTGATCGGAGCCGAGCCTTGCGCTTGCGCAAAACCAAGCGAACCGGGCAGCACACCGCCTGCCGCCAAAGCTCCTGCACCGGCCCCCAGACCCAGCAATGTCTTGCGGCGACTGATATTTGAAGTCTTTGTCATGACGTTCATCTCCTCTGTTGTTTATAGGGCGGTGCTTCGCCTCTTTTGTGATCAGTTTGTATGTATGCTAACGAGTTGTCTACTTTTTTAAGCGCCGCGTGGACTTGCTAGTAGCCACAACCCGAAAATCGTATAGCAAATCATCAGGATAGACAGGCCCAATTGCAACACAAGTATGTCCCGGCGCGTGTGGCAAAAGGTTTCAGCCGTCCGGTGGCTGAGTATGACCGCCAGCACATGGGACATCACCACGACCCCGGCCTGAGTGAGCCAAATGGCCTTCACAGTGCCGGGGACCGTCAAAAACCCAACCATGACCCGACGGCTACCAAGCCCGAACAGGTTCCAGCCAAGCGCAAAAGGGTCCGCCAATGTTGCGATCACAACCTGTATTTGCACAAGGAACGTCACGAAGTAGTGGGCAAAATGATAACCAATCGCAATCGGCAGCAAAGTGATGGAAAAGTGAATGAACGCGTTTTTGAAGGGTATTTTCTCGCGCACCAGTACGGTTCCTGAAAACACGGCAAATCCAAACACGCAACTCAGCAGCAGGACGCTGCCATAAAGGCCCACCGTTGTCGGCCAGATCAATGCCGTCCGGCCCGGGTACTCCAACGGGTTGACCCCAATCTGCGCCAACCACCAAAAGGTCTCGTACAGGCCGTCAAAGCTGCCTGCTGCCAAGGTTACCAGAACCAAAGCTGCATGGCTCAGATCGAACCTACTGCCTTGAAACACCTGCCACCCCGGCAGACCAAACGCTCCGGCGCGCGCGATCCTCATAGTGCCGATCAAGTTGAACAAAACCGAAAAGCACTCGACTTGCTCCAGCCAAGGTCTGCGCCCAAACAGGGTCATTCCCGCCAAGGTGAACATCCAATACCCGAACGCGAAACGCGCAAGTCGACCGGGGTCATTTGGTGCCGCATCGGCCAGAACAAATCCTTGAAACGCCGCCATCAGAATAACCGCCGGCCAGATCGAAACCTCTTTGGGCAGCCTAAAAAGCGCTTTGTGATCCGGGGCCAGAAGGCGATGCAAACCCGGCCAGGGATTGACCCATTTCCAGACATCAAAAACCAGCGCCTGCACAACAAACAACAGCATCCACCATACTGTCCACAAAACCAAAGGCATCAGGTTCGCTTGTGGATCCGTCGGCCCTCGCAAGCCAATCAGGATCAACCCCGCCAGGCACAGGGACGCGGCAATCTGACCCCAATGGTGCCATGTGCTGTCTCCTCGCCCACGGTTCAGAACAATAGGCCTGAGCACAGTTGCAAGCTGGCCGGGCCTGAGGCAAACAAGAAGCAGGATCGTGATTGTTACGGTCAATGCTCCGCCGGTAATGTAGGCGGTAGTAGGCAACAAAAGAACAAAGCCCTGATCCGCCGCATGGGCAAAAGCCGGTTCCACGCTCGATACTGCAATGAGAAACGCGGCGAGAAGGGGCTTCAAAATCGGCGCCATTTTGTTAGCATACACACAACTTCGTTCAAGGAGGCAGATTAAATGAGAAAACGCTGGTTCGCCGTGGCAGGCATCGCGGCTGCGTTGGGTCTCGTTTACATGTTCACTGGTACGCCGCAAACCACAATGAAGGTCAGCGACGGACGGGCCATCCCGATGGGAGCCTCGGGATCGATGTTCATGGTTACGCTGAACCTGCAAAACGATGGTGAACCTCGCACTCTTCTAGCTGTCACGTCGCCTTCCGGAGGCCAAACATCCTTAATGAATCCCGGACGTGACGGACCACTTGTAGTGCCCGGAAGTGATACGGCGCAACTGGCAATGGATGGCGCTCATGTCATGTTGCAAGTCCCGGAGGGCGCGTTCCCCGAAGGTACGTACCATGCGCTTGCGCTGGAATTTGATGACGGCACCGAAGTTGTCACCCGCATCTTGCACCCCGAAGCGACCGGTGGCGCGAGAGGAATGGATCACAGTATGTCCAACGGGATCGCTGTTTCACCCAGTCCAACCATCGAGCTGGCGCAAGATCCAGATGTCAGCACAGACGGGTTCGCCATTGAAATCAGTGTTGAGAATTTCGAGTTTGTCCTCATTGAGGATAGCGCACCACATGTCGATGGTCAGGGGCACGCGCATATCTATCTGAACGGTTTTAAGTTGGGCCGCCTTTATGAAGAGCGCTTTGAGATCGGCGCTCTTGCGCCCGGCGACTATATTCTTACCGTCGCACTGAACTCCAACGACCACCGCCCTTATGTTTTCGAAGCAGCACCTGTTGCTCTGACCTACAGCTTCGGCCTTTAAGAACTTGGTATGAGATAGGGGCTGTCCCTGATCGACACACAGCGCTCCGTTTTTTTCAGATGCACTTCAGACTGGTCGGCTTATTATTCGCATACTAATGACTGAGTTTCGATACACCGCTCTGCCAATTGCTTTGCGATGTTTAAGGCTCGTTCCAGAATTTTCTTGACGCGCGCTTACATCCTATATTCGTATACTAATGAATATCGGGAGGATCTTATGGAAAAACTGGTCATCAAGAACATCGGTATGATCCTGTCCGGCAAGATGGAAGACCCAATCTTTGACGGCGATTGTTTGATTGCGATCGACGGCAAGATCGATGCGTGGGGTTATGAAAAGGACCTTGATACAGACGACCCGACCTCTGTTGTTGACGCGCATGGAGTGACGCTGGCCCCCGGTTTGATCGACAGTCATGTGCATCCGGTTGTCGGCGATTACACCCCGCGACAACAGCAACTCCACTGGATTGACTCCACCCTGAATGGAGGCGTGACCACGATGATCTCGGCCGGGGAGGTCCACATGCCCGGCCGACCCAAAGATGTGATCGGCCTCAAAGCGATGTCGATTGCAGCACAGCGTTGGTACGAGAATTTTCGCCCCTCAGGCGTCAAGGTTCACGCAGGTGCCCCAGTGATCGAACATGGTATGGTCGAAGAGGATTTTGCAGAGCTGGCGAATGCTGGCGTGAAATACCTGGGCGAAGTTGGCCTGGGGTCGGTCAAAGATGGCAAAACCGCGAACCAGATGGTCGAATGGGCCCGCAAATACGGCATTCAGTCAACAATCCATACCGGGGGGCCGTCCATCCCCGGGTCTGGTCTCATTGACGCAGATATGGTGATCGAAACGGGTACGGATGTGATCGGCCACATCAACGGCGGTCACTCGGCGCTGCCAGATGACCAGATCATCTGCCTGTGTGAAACCTGCACCAAGCAAGCCTTTGAAATCGTGCATAACGGTAATGAACGCGCTGCTGTGCTGACCGTGAACACAGCGCGTGAACTTGGCAAGCTGGATCAGGTGATCCTGGGCACTGACGGGCCAGCAGGGTCAGGTGTACAGCCCCTTGGCATCCTGCGCATGATCGCGATGCTGTCAGCCTTTGGAAATGTCCCGGCCGAGATCGCCTTTTGCTTTGGCAACGGCAATACCGCACGACAGCGGGATCTGAATGTGGGCCTGATCGAAAAAGGCCTGTGCGCCGATTTTGTTCTTATGGACCAGGCCCAGCACGCACCGGGGAAAACCATGCTGGAAAGCGTTGCGCAAGGGAACCTGCCCGGTGTCGGCATGACGATCATCGACGGTGTGATCCGCTCGGAACGTTCACGCAACACACCTCCAGCGCAACGCCTGCCGGAACGCATCCTCTAAGCACGACGGAAGGTCAGGTGATCTTTCTGAGCAATGTCAAAAGCGTTTTTTGTTCAGATTTCTTGAGCGGCGCCAGAGTTTCCTGTGAGATCCCTAACCCATCTGCATAAAGCTGGTCTATCAATTGCGCACCCGCATCGGTCAATGAAATGATCGAGCGTCTTTTGTCTCCGGGATCGGCAGTCGCTTGCAACAGACCCTTGGCCTTCAGCCGGTCGACCACCCCTTTGATCGTCGCGATATCCATTGCCGCAAGTCGGCCCAGCTGATTTTGCGAAACCTCTTTCTTCTCGGCCACGCGGATCAGCGTGGAAAACTGAGTGGGCGTCAAATCTCTGGAGATACGGTTCTGAAAGATGATCGAATGGCGTTGGCTGGCCAACCGCAAAAGATATCCGACCTGATCTTCTAGACGGTAGGGATCGACGCTGTCTGACATAAGTGCTCCTAACGAAGCCCGTCTTTGCCTTCTGCGTCGTCATGGGTCAAGCCACCAACTCGCGGTAGCGGCCGCCCGCTGTCAGTCACTGCCACAGCTACCATAATCTCGTTTGCGCGCGGCGCATCATTCAGGCGCACTTCAATCCCGTCGAAATGGCTGCGCACATAGGCCGCATCCTTGTGTCCAAGAGGCACATCCAGCACCTGACCCGGAGATCCCATCTTTTTCGAGGACGGCACCAAGGCCGCTCCTTTCTCTACTTCTTTCCGCAGTGGTGCGCCGAGTTTAGGATGCAGAATTGCAGCGGCGTGTTCCAACTCGCCATTCTCTCCCACCATGGCCGACTTACCATAGCTTTCAGCTTGTTCGGGCGCGATACCAAGGGCTTCGACGCATTTGCGACCCAACAACGCACCCAATTCCGCGCCTATCTCCATCAGCGCACTCAGGTCTTCCTGATAAGCACCTGCAAACGGGTTCTCGATCACGGCCACTGCAACTGCTTTGCGCGTGGCCGGGTCGATCTTGCGCCCGATTTCGGTATGGGTTTCTTCGATGTTCACGGCAATTTTGCGGATCTTGGCATTCATCTCAGCCCATCCTCTCCTTTGATGTCTTTTGCAGCCAGGCCACCAGCCCGGTCGTGGATGCGGGGCCCAGTGCTCATGACAAGAATAACGGCCATCTCGCCCGCCTTGGGTGCGTCATTCAAGCCAACTTCCATGCTGTCAAAATGGCTGCGCACGTATGAAGCATTGATATGGGTGATCGGCACATCCAGCCGCCCACCCACACCGGCGACCTTTTTGGATGAGGGCACAATCGCATTCGAGTTGTCCAGAAGCTCGCGCATCGCGTATCCGCCGGGCGCGTGCCACAGTGCACCATGCTCCAACTCACCGGCCTCTCCAATCATTGCGCCTTTGCCATACCCTTCGATTTTGTCAGCGCCTCCCAGCATCTCGACCAGACGCTTTGCCATTTTCAATCCCAGCGGCTTGAGGTCCTCCATGAACCACTGAATGTCGGGCTCGTACCGCCCTGCAAACGGGTTCTCGATGATCGCGATCGCCGCCGCCCGGCGCAAGGGTGTTGCAGGGACAGGGCCACCTTCGTGGAAAATCTCCTCAACGGAATAGGCGGTCTTTCGGACGTTAAGTTGGGACATTTTGGATCTCGTGTTGAATGGGTAAAATATGTGCGCCGGTCGTGACGGCGTGGCCTTGAAGGAACAGTGCCGCAGTTCTAAGGCAACCGTGGGTCTTTAACGATGTTGCGCGACGGACGCCGAAGGCCAATGCTTGCTGGCACTCGCTGGCCGATAAAGCGCCACAACCGACAACCACAGGCAAGCCCCCAAGATCGCTGTTCTCGTCAACCCCGCTGGCTGCGCGACGGCTGACCGAAGGGTGCCCTGGCACATCCACTGCATTGGCAACAAGTGTTGCTGCGGCATCAGCCTCGGCGGCAGAGTTAGCAAGAACTGTCACGCTGTCTGCTATACCCAACGACAGGCTACGCCCGTGGCGGCCCGACGTCGCGATACCGCCAATTCGATCCGCACCTGTGACCTCGATCCGGCCCAAATCGCTACCGTCATGGGCCTTGATCGCTGTTTTGAACGAGGTCCCCGGCGTCAGATGTAAGGCAATGTCGCCACCGTTATTGACATAAGCGCGGGTGATATCCGCGTTTTTGGTCATGGCCGCAAGAACCTCGTCTGCTATGCTTCCCGCCACGGCGGCCATCCGGGTTAGATAGCCTACATTCATCAAAGGCAGACACGCATCATGCATTCGGCGTGCCACCGCGCCCATGGGGCGGTTGGTAAATGGTGACAACATCGCACGAAGGTCAGGCAGCTCCTCGACCACCTCGGCAATAATGGTTTCGAACCGACGCATTGCGGCCCGATACGCGTGATCCCGCGCGCCATCCGCCCATACGATCAGATCGCTGGGGCCATGCTGCAAATGCAAGCGCTGGCCATCGGGCAACAGGCGCGCGTGCGGTTTCATTCCGCGTCTGCCTTCCAGCGGTAGTTGCCAAGGTCCATTGGATTCCCCGCTTTGGGATTTTGCCGCACATGACGGGCCTGATCAGAGTTTATGTCACTCACCTGCCGCATATGGTCGACGTGCCCGCCCAACGCGGCATAGTCGCTCACGCGCAGGGTGAACTCGATAGGCGCGACCAGAGCAGGCGTTGGAACGTAGCCAAAAGAACTGGTTGGCATGTCCAGAACGTCCACCATCACAGTGATACCGCCGCCGGGCCAAACATAAGCATCCGCCCCACCGCAGGACACATGCGTCAGCGCCTCCTTAACCGATTTGGTCAGACGCACTGGGTTTTCTGTGACACCCGCCCGCAGCGATCCCCCTGCCCCGCCCATGAACAGGACCGAGCAAACCGATGGTTCGCAGTTCTCCGCGATCAACGCCGCCGAGGACGCAAGTTTCGCGGGCACCTCTCGCTGTTGCGGAACAAGATCAGCATCAAGCTCGTAATATGAGAATTGCTCACCGGTGGTCGACACCATGAACAACCGCAACCCTTCCCAGGCTGTTTTGGGATTGAACGGGCCGAGGATCGCCAGAGGATCTTCAATATCCGTGCCGCCCCACCCTGTTCCGGGTTCTGCCACCTGAAAATACCGCCCCGGCGTCGAGCGGCGCCCCTTGATCTTGATCCCCGTCGCCGGCACGTCTAGCTGCTTGCCTGTTTCGTGCTCACTGAGAACACCGGTTATGTGATCGTCCACCACCACAACGTCGTCCACATGGCCGATCCACTGTTTCGGAAACATGCCAATGGTGGCCGAGCCGCAGCCCACGCGCATTAGGCTTTCGGTAACGCCATTTATGATCGGGGGTTGACCTGCCTGCACCACAACTTCTGTCGCGTGATCCTCTTCGCCGATTATCATGGTCACTGGTTCTCGGTTGCACAGCCGCAGCAGCGCGTCACAAGTCACACGGCCTTCTTTCTTACTGCCACCCGTCAGGTGCTCGACACCACCCAAAGACAACATCTTTGACCCGTATTCCGATGTCATTACATGGCCGATCGGCTCGCCATCCACGCGCACAACATCGCGTTCGTGGCCAATATGGCGGTCGGTGTCGATTTTTACCTTCACACCGCAATAGCTAAAGATCCCCTCGGTCACGACCGTGACCATATCGACACCTTCAACCTTCTGACTGGCGATGAAGGGGGCGGGCTTGTAATCGGGATAGGTTGTTCCTGCGCCAACGGCAGTAACAAACTGACGCTCTCCTTTGAAGATGTCACCATCCCAATCCGCGGACGCGCCCTCTCCCATAAACGGTACAAGATCCGGCCCGCTTTGGATGATGGTCAGCGGATCCAACCGTACCAGTTCACCACCATGGTTTGCATAGCGGTCACAAGCGCCGGACTTGCCGTCGGCGATGTAACACATCACCGGGCAGGCATCGCAGCGGATCTTTTCGGGCTTCGAAGCATTGGTCATTGCATCACGCTCTTCTTCAGGGCCTCATGAACGACGCTGGGGGTCGCAGGGCCTTTGTACAACCGCACCCCGGTTGCGTGTTTGATCGCGTTCAAAAGCGCAGGCGCGGTGGGGATCAAGACGTGCTCTCCCAGACCCTTGGCCCCGAAAGGCCCATGCGCATCAGCCTCTTCGATGATGATCGCTTCAATCGGAGGGATATCCCCAATGGTCGGGATCAGATAGTCATGCAGGTTCTCAGTCCGGCCAGGGATGTATTCTTCCATCAGCGCCATGCCAAGTCCCTGAGCAATCCCACCGTGAATCTGCCCTTCCACAAGCATCGGATTGATAGCCTGGCCGACGTCATGAGCCGCGACAAATTTCACAGGTCGGACAATGCCCAGCGCGGTATCTACCTCGACCACGGCCAAATGCGCGGCATAACCGAATTGGGCGTAAGGATGCCCTTGCCCGTTGTCGTCCAGGGGTTTTGTCGGAGGATCATAGCTTTCTTCCGCACGCAGAACAAAACCGTCTTCATCGGCTGCAAGCGCAGACAGGGTCAAAACATGAGATCCTGCGGCATCGGTTGCATGGATTTCTCGGTCTCTGAAGCCCAGAACTGCATCCTCTGCCACATTCAAACGCTCCAGGATCGCAGCCCGCAACGCTTTGCCCGAAAGCCGCGCCGCATTACCCGAGACAAAAGTCTGGCGCGAGGCCGAGGTTTTGCCCGCGTCAGGTGTTACATCCGTATCCACGCCAACGCGCGTGATCTGACCTGCTTCGACCCCAAGCGCGGTTGCAAATATCTGCGTGATGACGGTGTTGGCCCCCTGACCAATATCCATCGCACCTTGATGCAGCACCACCGAGCCATCTGCGCGAATACCACATTTGATGGTTGACGGGTTGGGCAAAGATGTGTTGCCGCACCCGTACCAGCCACTTGCGATGCCGACGCCGCGTTTCAGCTTTTCGTTGCGGGCGTTGAACCCCTCGGCCTCTGCACGTTCTAAATCCCAGGCAGGCCGCAACGCCTCAAGACAAGACTTGATCCCGACGCCCTGATCAAAAACCTGCCCGCACACGGTCGGCACATCATTGTCCAATGCGTTCGCTATGCGGAATTCCAGCGCGTCCATTCCCAATTTCTCGGCCAGTTCGTCAAAAAGACTTTCTTGCGCGATGGCCGATTGCGGCACGCCAAAACCACGAAACGCACCGGATGGCGGGTTGTTGGTGTGAACGCCCTTGGCCTGCGCTACATAGTCCGCAACGCGATATGGACCCGAGGCATGGACCGGAACCCGGTTCGCCACCGTTGGCCCCCAACTGGCATAAGCACCAGTGTCGAAGCTGCCGCGAAAGTCAAAGCCGCACAGCTTGCCATCTTCATCAGCTCCGATCCTGAGTGTGATGTCGCACGGGTGCCGCTTGGTCGAGCTTTGCATGGATTCCGTGCGTGAATAACAAAGCCGTACCGGCTTGCCTGTTTTAATCGCCGCAAGCGCCAGATAAGGCTGAACGCTCATATCCAACTTGGCACCAAATCCGCCGCCAACAGCAGTAGGAACCACCCGGATTTTGGCGCGATCCAACCCCAGAACAAGCGAAAGCCCGTCAAGATCCATCACCGGGGCCTGCGTGCAGGCATGCACCTCAAGACGACCGTCTACGAGTTCTGCAAACCCCGCTTCTGGCTCTATATAGGCATGTTCCACAAAGCCGCTTTGAAATCGGCCTTCCACAGTCACATGGGCACGCTCCAGCGCCGCCTCAGGGTCGCCGCAGGTCACAAACCCGGTGCACATCACGTTGTTATTCCGCCCCTTATGCAACTGTGCCGCAGAGACACTCTGAGCTGCGCCCATGTCCTGAGCTGCAGGCAACTCAGTCCAAACGATCGGCAATACGTCAGGATCAATCGCGCGCAGAGCATCCCGCGCGCCGACCAGGGCAGCGACCGCCTCACCCCGGAACCGAGTTTCTCTCTCGGCGAAAACGGGCTGATCCTCAAACCCCGGAATGACACCAAAGCAATTCTGGCCCGGAACATCCGCCACCGTCAGGACCGCGTCCAGCCCAGCCGCCTGCGCAAACCCCTCAAGATCACCGATTTCGAAGGTTGCCCGCGCAAAGGGCGAGCGGATTACCATAACCTCAAGGCACCCGGCCGGCGCCACGTCGTCCCCATATTTCACGACAGCTGAGACCTTTTCGATCCCATCCAAGTGTTGGATCGCGTCACCCACCTGGCCTGCTGTTTCGGTTGCCATGGCAGGCGCGCCCATGACAGCGTCGATGATTTTGCGGTAGCCCGTGCAGCGACACAGCACGCCACCCAAAGCGTCTTGCACCTGCGTCTCGGTGGGCGCAGGCACATCTCGCAAAAGCGCGACAGCGGACACGATCATACCCGGCGTACAGATGCCGCACTGCGCCGCCCCATGATCCAGAAAACTCTGCTTTAACCTCGTGGCAACGGGGTCTTGGGCGTTCAACCCCTGCACAGTCTCGACCTTGCGCCCTGCAACCTGATGCGCCGGGGTCAGGCAGGCGCAAACTGGGTCACCATCGATCAGTACGGTACACGCCCCGCAATCCCCTGCGTCGCAGCCGATCTTGACATCACGCTGACTCAGACTTTCACGCAAAACCTCGGACAATCGTTGGCCAGGTGCGACGAGTGGGGCCGCCTCTCGACCGTTCAGTTGGAATGGAACCGGGGTATCTGACAACGCTTTGTTCATGACGTAACCGCCTTGTGAATTGCGCGCTGAACTTGATGACGCACCGCGTCGAACCGGTACGATGCCGCCCCCCGGACGTCATCAATGGGCGTCAGACTCGCGATGTCGTCCTGCGAAATCCTTAGTTTATAGGGATCCTGCCCGATCAAACGCGCTTCCAGCGCTGTCAGCCGCTGCGCCACAGCGGAACAGGACCCTACGGCGACGCGGGCATCTGCGATTTTGCCCTGTGCATCCAGCAGGATGTTAACCGCCGTCATGGCAATCGAGATGACCAAATAGCGGCGGCTGCCTAGCTTCTCAAAGCCGGATGTCATGCGGACATGTTGTTTTGGCACAATGATGGCTGTCACCAGCTCATCTTCTCTAAGCACCGTTTGCCGCACGCCCGTAATAAATTCGCCCAACGGCAGAATGCGTGTCCCTCGCGCTGCGCTGGCAAGCTCAACCTCAGCGTTCAAGGCCAGCAGAGGCGGAACACCATCTGCCGCCGGTGACGCGTTGCAAATGTTCCCGGCAATCGTGCCCGCGTTCTGGATTTGCAGGCTTCCGACCTCACGCGCTGCCTGTTTCAAGGCGTCAAACGCTGCGGGCAAATCCGCTCTAACAACATTCGACCAAGTAGCAGCCGCACCAAACCTTGTGGCGTCTTCCGTTTGCTTGATGTCAGACAGGCCACCGACTCTGGTTATGTCTAACACATTCTCCGTCTGCTCACCCGGTCGTAGTGCCGGATAAAAATCTGTGCCACCCGCGATTACACGAACCCCAGCCTGCTTACGAAGACACAGCGCATCCGACAGCAAGCTTGGTTGTGAGTAGGCCATGCACAAATCCATTTTCGTTAGCGTACTAATGATAAGAGGGAGTTTCCACTAAAGTCAACATGACTGGCCAGGGAACGAAGAAGAACGGGATGCGTTCCGGGCAGTCTGTTGGTGTCGCATTCACTGGAACCCCGAACTGCACACGTCTGTGTTGACAGAATTCCGAAGCTGGCTAGGGAACATGACGCAACAAGTGCTGAACAGATCGGCGCTCCGAAATCGGTGCGGGTCGCCCTCACGCTAGAGGAGGGGATCCGATCCGGCAGGCTGGACAAGGGTGCGCCGCAGGCCAGTGAGAACACGTTGAACAAGCGGTTCTAGGTCAGTCGCAACATGGTACGAAAAAGCCTGGAGATCCTCAGCCGCAAGGGCCTGATCACAACGAGGCGCGGGGTTGGATCATTTGTCACTTTCGGCGGCAAAACCGTCGACGATCACACGGGATGGAGCGTGACATTGTCCTCAGGTGAAACCGAACTCGCCACGCGCGTCTTTCGTTTAGCGCGTGGAGAAATGGATCTGGTAGGTGCACCTGATACGGCTGGCACCGATGTCCTGATGGTCGACCGCCTGCGATTTCGGGCAACCACTGGCCAAAGCGTCTCACTGGAACGCAGCCGCCTTCCTTGGCGTGCAGGATTCTCCGAGATTCTTGAAAGCGGGCTGAAAAAGTCGATCAATGAAAATCGGCGCACCATCTGATGTTGTACTTCAGACTTGCCTTCGAATATGACCCCCTTAACCTGCCTCGCTTTGTTGCTACCATGGAAGCTTTGGCAGTTTGCATGGAAACTTTATTCAACGAAAATGATTGAATTTGCGTCGCGTGGAAATCCTCTAACAATTGTCCGCGAAGTTCAAAATCGAGCAATAGTAACAAACCTAAACAAGCAAAAAAATGATTGATTCCTGTTTGGTTGTCCGCCCATCAAGTGTCTCGCCACGATATTTAGACCGGCTCTTGTTTTTCAAGCCCGACAACGGCGATGGAATTCGCCTGGCTGGTTAAATTCACGTTCCGAAACTAAATAGGGTCGGTCGGTATCTCACCCGCCGTCCCTTTTTCCATTTTGTGGGCGATCTCAGCGTCCAGCGAGTAAAACAACCCTCACCGTGCAGCCAAGATCCTAAAGCTGAACCCGCTTTGAATCCGCTGTTGGTCCAGCAAATTGGTGTATTCAGCTATAAGCAACCGTGTTTTGTTGCTGTATGCCGAGGCCTTCGATGGAAAGTCGAATTTGTTGACCTTCTCTCAGAAATACCGGTTCAGGCTTTTGCCCCATACCGACGCCCGGAGGCGTGCCGGTGGAAATGATATCGCCAGGCTCCAGAGTCATAAACCGGCTGCAATAGGAGATGAGTTCTGCCACTCCAAAGATCATTGTTGAGGTCGAACCATTCTGATATCGAACGCCGTCCACTTCTAACCACATGGCAAGTGCCTGCGGATCCGGAACTTCATCCCGAGTCACCAGCCATGGGCCAATCGGGCCAAATGTGTCACAGGATTTTCCTTTAACCCACTGACCGCCCCGCTCGATTTGAAACTCGCGTTCAGAAAGGTCATTTACAACGCAATATCCCGCGACGTACGAAAGGGCATCCGCCTCGGAGACATGACGAGCAGTTTTTCCAATCACGACCCCGAGTTCAACTTCCCAGTCAGACTTTTGAGAGCCTTTTGGGATAATGACATCATCAAAAGCGCCGACGATGGAACTGGTCGCTTTCATAAACAGGATCGGCTCACTAGGGATCGGCATATTCGCTTCCTTGGCATGATCGCTGTAGTTCAGCCCAATGCACAAGAACTTCCCGATACCGGATACACAGGCCCCCAGACGAGCCCCTTCTTCTGCTAGCGGAAGACTGGAGACGTCCGCGGACCGAAGAACTTCAAGCGCGGAATCGGTAAGCACGTCACTGTTGATATCAGCGACAACTGTCGACAAGTCGCGGATCCTTCCTTCTTCGTCTACAATTCCCGGTTTTTCCTGGCCCGGTGAACCAAATCGCACAAGTTTCATTTCATCTCCGATTTTATGCTAGAGCAGTTGGGCTATAGCCCTAAGCCTAGATTTCGATGCGATGGTGTGGTCAATTTCATCGTTATGAACATAAACCAGCTCAAAACGCTACTCGCAGTCATTGAACAGAAATCTTTTGCTGCTGCAGGGGAAGTCATCGGGCTGTCGCCTTCGGCTGTAAGCCTTCAGATAAAGGCCATGGAAGATGAGTTGGGCGTACAGTTGTTTGACCGTATCAAGCGACCCCCTGTACCGACGGCGCGGGGACGCGCTCTGGCAGAGCACGCGCAACAGACTCTGACCCTCTTCGAAGCGTCGGCGCGTGTAGCACGGGGTGAGATCGTCAGATCAAGATTGGCGATTGGGGCTGTCCCCACGGCCTTGGCAAGCTTCCTTACGGTTGGCCTGAAGGCGCTGCAGACGACCTATCCCGCCTTGCAGGTCGAGGTAAAAAACGGAAGTTCATCTGCATTGGCCCAGAAGCTCACGGATGGGCATGTAGACGTTGCGATATGCACCAAACCTGTGAACCCGATCCCCGGTCTGGATTGGCACAGTATCGCGATTGAACCTTTCGTTGTTGTAGCTCCAGCGCATGCCAAGGGCGACAAATGGCAGGACTTGCTGCGCACGCAACCGTTTATCTGGTTCAACCGTAAGACTTGGGCAGGCCAGAGCATTGAAGAAGAACTGCGTGCTCAGAACATTGACGTGAAAAGTGCGATGGAGATCGACTCACTGGATGCAATTTCCAATCTTGTCAGTGAGGGGCTCGGGGTTTCGATTGTTCCGCTCTGCAAAGGTCGTCGGCCATTTTCGAACCGCCTGCGCACGCTTCCTTTTGGGGATCCGCCGTTTTCCCGAGAGATCGGAGCTTTCACAAACTCCGACGGCCGGGCAGATCTTGTAATCGATACTTTCATAGGGGCGCTGCAGTCTTCATGAGGAAACCTCATGCAAGAAACAAGAAATTGAAACTAACATAAATTTTTTTGGCGATGCTATGCTGACTTTATCAACAAGGCGAGCGCACCATGCTTCAAGACGCTAACTATTCAGCAACCCCGTCATTCGAGCTATCCGTCAGACAACGCGAAATTCAAAACAAGGCTCGGCACATCGCCGAAACCGTCTCCGGCCCGCTTGCTGCAGAAACTGATCGTTCCGAGAGGTATCCGGTCCGCGTTGTCGAAGCGATGACCAAATCGGGGCTAATGGGCATGAGCGTTCCCAAATCGCTTGGCGGTCCTGGTCACAGCTATTTTGACGTCGCACTTGTTGTTGAAGAGTTGGCTGCAAAATGTGGAGTATCGGGTCGGATCGCTGTTGAAGGAAATATGGGAGCCGTCGGCGCGATTATCACCTACGGATCACACGACCAAAAGAAAAGTGCGGCAGCGCATGTGTTGGCCGGTGACAAACCGGCAATCTGTATCACAGAGCCTGATGCAGGAAGCGCCGCGACCGAAATGACCACTACAGCGGTGCGCGAAGGCAATGCATGGGTTTTGAAGGGAAAGAAACACTGGATCACGGGAGGTGGCGTCTCGCAGCTCTATTTGATCTTTGCCAGAGTTATTGAAGAGGGCGAATTCAAAGGGATCGGTGGCTTTATAGGCTATCTGGGCGAAGACGGGCTGATGATCGGCGCGCGTGAGCCGACGCTGGGCCTTCGTGGCATCCCGGAAACCGAGGTCATTCTGGATAATCTGCGCCTGCCCCTGGACCGGTTGATTTCACCGCCCGACGGGCTGAAGCATGGCTTTTCCGCATTGATGAACGCCTACAATGCGCAACGCGTCGGGGCGGCGGCGGTCGCGCTTGGGATCGCACGCGGAGCGTATGAGGCAACGTTGGCGTTTGTAAAAACGCGCGAGCAGTTCGGTCGCCCGATTGCCGAATTCCAGGGTCTGCAGTGGATTATTGCCGATATGTCGATGCAGATTGATGCCGCTCGGATGATGATCTGGCGCGCAGCGGCCAGTGCAGACCGACAGCACTTAGGTTTTCCTGATCCCATGTTGGCGGCGCAAGCCAAGGTCTTCGCCTCGGAAATGGCGGTGAAAGTGACCAACGACGCGTTGCAGTTACACGGCGCACGCGGGTATTCGCGCAACACTCCCATCGAGCGCATGATGCGTGATGCACGAATGTTCACAATAGGCGGCGGCACGGCGCAAATGCTGCGCAACCTCGTGGCTGGACAGGTTTTGAAAATGAAAACCCCGCAAACACGGGGTGGATATCTTCCGAAAAACGAAAACGCTTGAAGAAACAATCAGAGACCAAGACGTATTGGACAAAGCGCATCCCCTGGCTTTGAAGCGGCGCGGAAGGCGTGACGTTTCCCGGAGAATGCACAACCGACGGCGTGAGCAACTTAGACTTGCAATTGGCTTAGCTTTCCAGCGGAATACCTTCACCTTAATTTCAGCTTTTGTTGGAAGGAGTGCGCATGACGGCCGTATCTGAAGTCTCACACAAACGGGCAACTTTCACCGATTGTCGGGGCGTGCCAATCTCGTATAAAGACTCCAAGGCCATTGACGGATTGGAACGCGCGATTGAGATGTCGTTGTCTTTTCGGGGCGACGCGATTGCGGAAATCGACGCGGTTCTGGCCGAGCATCCTGAATTTATCATGGGTTGGCTTTTTAAGGCCGGTTGGCTGACCCAATCCATGGAAACTCGCATCTACAGCGAGATGGTCGCGGCTTTGGACGAGGCGGGCAAGCGCCTCAAATCCGCCAATGATCGCGAGATTGGCCATTACGAGGCGGTCAAAGCCTGGGTAAATGGTGATTTCTACGGTGCGGTGCAGAAATGGGAGGCCGTGCTGGTAAAATACCCCATGGACCTCTTGGCAATGGAGTTGGTTCACTACACCGACGTTCTTCTAGGAGACGTCGCTGGGCAGCGCGACGTGGTCGCCCGCGCCTCCACGCTCTGGGAAGAAAGTATACCCGGATACGAATTCGTGCTGGGTTTCTATGCTTTTGGCCTCGAAGAGAACCGTGACTTTTCCCACGCCGAACAATTGGCGCGTCAGGCTTTGGCCATTCGCCCTGATCACCCCTACGCCGTGCATGCTGTCGCCCACGTTATGGAAATGCGTGGCCGCCAGATGGGCGGCGTGCGGTTCATGCAAGAACGCGCAGGTGAATGGGGCACGTCCAATTTCGCCAATCACCTTTGGTGGCACACCGCACTCTACCACCTTGATATCGAGCAATACGACAAGGTGTACGAAATTTTCGATGCGCATTTGGACTCGCGCCAGAAGGACGGCAATAAATATGAGGAACTGGACGCTTCAGCCTTGCTGTGGCGCATCAACCTTGTTGGCCAAGAGTCTGGCGACCGATGGAAACACCTCGCGGACAAGTGGGAGCCCGCCGCGCAGGACACGCTTTATGCGTTTAACGATGTCCACGCGATGATGACCTTTGTGTCAGATAACAGGGTCGAGGCACAAGACAAGCTATTGACGGCCAATGAGCGATATCTAGAAAACGCGTCTGATGCCAACGTCGCCATGAGCCGTGAGATTGGTATGCCTTTCTGCCTGGCCATGCGCGATTTCAAGAATGAGAAATATGGTGATTGCGTGGATCGGCTTTTGCCCGTCCGCTACCTGACCCACCGGCTTGGCGGATCCTTTGCTCAGCGTGACATCATCGGTTGGACATTGTTGGAGGCCGCCTTACGTGCGCGTCGGTTTGATCTTGCACTGGCCTTGGCCAACGAGCGCACCGCACTCAAACCAACCTCGGCGCAGAACTGGCGGGCCGTAGCGCGGGCGTTCAAAGGGTTGGGCGACACTTCCAATGCTGATCGGGCGATAGCCAAGGCGCAATCCCTAATCCTTGCGTGATCGGGCCAGACCCTTTCGGTTTACATATGAAAAGGCCTTTAAGCGCCCCGACCGGTGACGCTGTGCCGCCATTGTGAAGTGAACTTACTTACCTATTGGGTGGTCAGGTTCGTACTTGAAAAACTGAGAGCCAACATTAAAAGCGAAACGGCACCCAACCACGCTGCAATTACACGGAAAGAAATTCCAACCCACGGCCGTGTAAAGTGCTTCCCGACCAAAAAGCAAATACCCACAAGATACAGCAAACCTAAGTTGGCACCGATCATCGAACCGGACATCGTGAACACCCTGTCTTGGGATGGGCCATCGTCCGGCACCGAAGCATCACCGATCAAAAATGCACCCAGCCCGATCACTAAGGTTGCAAGAAGCGTAGGTTTTCCGGGAAAAAGTGCAGCCGTTGAACAAGCCAAAAAGGCCATTGCAAACATCATTGAATCGATTTCAGCAAAGCCAATCGCGAAAATGAGGCCAGCTAGGCTGGTGACAAAAAAGCTTACAAGAAGAAATCTCGCATGTGCTGGTTTGAACCCGCCAGCAAGCAAACGCAGGCCAATCATCAGCAGGGCTTGCGGTGGCGTTGAAAAGGGGTGGATTATTCCAACGTAAAACCCCTCGATACCCGGCAGGGAACTATGTGCCGACGCCGGATCGGCCACCAACACCAATGGGACAGATGCAAGGGGTTTGGGGTCGTTCATCCTCAGGCGACACCCGTGAGAAACGCAATCCCGGCAAAAGCAATCAGACCACCCGCGCCGCAAAACCACCACCATACCCATCGCCGGAGTGGGCGTACGCGGCAAATGTAGTAAGAAAGTATACCAAAGAAATAGCAAGAAGGCTGTGCACGATACGAGTAGGGAAAACAATTACCCCTTTGAAAAGGGGCCCTTCATTATTGGTAAGCTACGTATTCGAATGATTAAACGTGAGATGATCCAAGCGTTGTCTAAGCGTATGCCGCCCCGCGCAGTTAGGCACTACTATGCCTCCCCCTCTGTTCTGACAATACTGGTGCTGGGATTGGCAGACACATCCTCAAGCATCGCAAGGACTTCAGATTTCCAGCCCGCTTTGATGTTCAGGGCCAACTGTGAAGGAGGGCGGTGTACTGGCTCTAATATCGCGTATTCATACCTAAGTGGGCTTTCGATGGGCAGAAACACGACCTTTCCGCCAGACAGCTGCAATTCCCGTTCGGTTGCAACGGTCAGAGGATCCACGATTGTGCAACACTGCCCCGAACTTACGAAGGGGATCAGGGGTAAAAAGTACTGACAGGTCACCGTCGAGTTATACTGAGCAGAGGCCCCTTGGAACTGTGCCCTTATTTTGCGCTGAAACGGGTGCGTCTCATGAAGACCACCCATTGGAACCCCGTCGAGATCGGAGACCGAGATGCGATCACGTACGGCAAGCGGGTTTTCTCGGTCAATGGCACAGAAACAATCCGCCATAATCAATTCGACGGAATACTGCGGCCCTTTACCGTTGGAATGTTCGAAATCCGCAAAGCCAAAATCGATATTCTGTGTTCCCGCAAGCTCGATAATTTGCGGTGAGCTGCGCGTTGACAAAGTGATTTTAATGTCAGGGTTTTCACCAACTGACTGGCTAATAAACCGCGGAAACAAAAAGGCAGAAGGACCGGGCATGGTTGCAATATTCAGGCTGCCTGAATGCCCTTTAATAAGCCCCTCCATTGTGTTGGAGATCGCAGCTAGACGGTCCAAGATACCAGTCGTCTCAGCAAGCAAATAATGCGCTTCGGGGACCGGCACCAACCGCCGCCCTTTACGCTCAAACAATGTCAAACCCAGAGTTTTTTCCAGGTTCTTCAGTGCCAAGCTGATCGCTGGTTGGGTGCGGTTCAGCTTTCTGGCCGTCTGAGCGATGGAGCCTGTTTCCATAACTTCGCGAAAGACTGTGAGCTGTGTCAGGTTCATAACTCATATATAAGCTAAACTTTAGTTTTGTGAAATATAACAAATTTGTATTAATGAAATTTGTCTTTACGCTCTCAGGATCGAGGTTCGGGAAAACCGAATCCCACGATCCAACAACGGAGACGACTATGAAACTAGTGAAATGTCTGACGGGTCTGGCTTTGGCTGGTGCGCTGGCCGCACCGGCGCTGGCGCAGGATCCGACCTTTTTCCGCATCGGCACCGGTGGAGCTGGTGGAACCTATTTCCCCATCGGTGGCACCATTGCGAACGGTATCTCGGCCCCTCCGGGCTCGCGTCCTTGCGAAGAGGGTGGCCAATGCGGCGTACCAGGACTCATCGCGATTGCACAATCGACAACTGCGTCTGTCTTTAACAATGCTGCCGTACAGAATGGCGAGCTTGAGGCCGGTCTTGCCGCAGCCGACGTGACCCGCTCGATGTATCTTGGCGAAGGCAAATTTGAAGGCAAACCCCACCCCAACCTGCGCATCGTCGCAAACCTGTTCCCCGAAGACCTGCATCTGGTGCTTCCAGCCGGTGAGACGATCAACGATCTGAGCGATCTGGAAGGAAAACGCGTTGGTATTGCGCAGGCCGGTTCTGGTACGCAGGTTGCAGTTTTGCAGATGTTGGACGCCTGGGGCGTCAACCGCGACAACATGGAAGAAGCCGAGCTGAACAACAGCCAAAGCGCCGAGCGTCTGGCAGATGGTCAGTTGGACGCCTATTTCTACGCTGCAGGTTGGCCTGTTGCCGCGATGGTGCAGTTGTCTTCGACCAAAGGCATGAACCTGTATTCCTTCAGCGACGAAGATCTGGCAAAGATCAACGAGATCATCCCAGCCTATATCCCGTCCGCCATCCCTGGCGGCGTTTATGAAGGAATCGACGCAGAAACCAAGACCCCTGCGGTCAGCGCGATGCTTGTGGTGTCCTCTGAGTTGTCGGAAGACCTAGTTTATCAGTTGACCAAAGCTTTGTGGAACGACAACACCCGCAAACTGCTGGACAATGGCCATGCAAAAGGCAAGCAGATCACGCCTGACACGGCGCTGGACGGTGTCGAAGCCTTGGGTGTTCCGCTGCATCCGGGTGCCGAGAAATTCTATAAAGAAGCCGGTCTGCTTCAGTAAACGAACCCAATTGAAACCTGTCGCTGGTGCCCCTTATGCGGGGCACCGCACTCTGGAAATTTGCGAAATCGGGGGGCCATCATGTCCGAGACCCAGAAACTTGATGACCACGAACTGACGGCCGAGGAACTGGCGGCCATCGAAGAACAGTTCGATGAAGGTGCTGCCGTCCGGCAAGTCACGCCCACCACAGGCAAGGTGCTGCGCGTTGTCGCCCTGATCTTTGCGTTTTATGAATTTTTTACTGCCGGATTTGGCCTGCCCGCCGACCATTGGCATATGGGTATCTATTTGGCGCTGCTGTTCATTCTTGTCTACGCCACGATCCCGATTGTCGGGGCCAAGAGCCTATATGCCCTTAAGGTCAGCCGGTTCCGCATTGGGAATATCCCCCTCTATGACCTGGTTTTCATGGCGCTTGGCATCACGGCCGCGTTGTATGTTGGTCTTGCCTGGCGCGGCATCCCGTTTCTGGGAATCGAGGAACAGACCTTCCGAATGGGCAATCCCAACGGATATGATGTGTTTCTTGGCGTCATCATCATCCTGCTGGTGCTGGATATAGCCCGCCGCACGTTAGGGTGGGTGCTTCCGCTGATCATCTGTGTCTTTATCTCATACGCCCTGCTGGGGCCGTACTTCCCCGGGTTGTTGCAACATCCCGGCGTGAACTTCAAAACCTTCGTTTCGTCGATGTACTTCCCGCAAGAGGGTATCTACGGGGTCACTCTGTGGGTTGTTTCAACCATCGTCTTTCATTTTGTCCTGTTTGGCGTCATCGCCCAGCGCACCGGATTGGGACAATTGTTCATCGACAACGCTACAATTTTGGCGGGCCGCTATACAGGCGGTCCGGCAAAAGTGTCGGTGGTGTCCTCGGCCTTCTTCGGCACGATCTCGGGGTCTTCGGTGGCCAACACCGTATCAACCGGCGCGCTGACAATTCCCAACATGAAGCGCCTAGGATACCCCGGCCACTTTGCCGGGGGTGTCGAGGCCGCGTCTTCGGCTGGTGGACAAATCACCCCACCGATCATGGGGGCCGCCGCCTTCATCATGGCCGAATTTCTTGAAGTTCCTTATACCACAATCGTCATCGCGGCGATCTTCCCGGCCATCCTCCACTACGTAGGCGTCTTTGCCGTGGTGCATCTGATGGCACGCAAACTGAACCTACAGGGCCTTGCCAAGGAACAACTGCCGCAACTCAAAGCCGTCTGGGCCGAAGGTTGGGCCAATATCGTGCCTCTGATTGGACTGCTTGTCGTATTGTTCACTGGCTACACGCCGTTCATGTCAGCTTTCTGCGGAATCTCACTTGCGGTCATCGCAGGCATGTCGCGGCTCAGGCAACCTCCAACCTTGATTTACGCGGCAGCCTTTTTGGCCTTTGTGCTTTGGAAATTCTCGGACGGCGGATTCGACCTGAACATGACCCTGATCTTATGTGGGCTTTCAGCAGTCGCAACGTTGAACCCCCAGAAACGCATCGAAGTACCTGAAATGCTGCAAGCGGTCGAACTGGGCGTAAAATACTCACTGGCCGTGGGTGCTGCGGCGGCCGCGGTTGGCATTGTTGTCGGTGTGATCAACACCACCGGCATCGGCTTCCGCATCGGATTCATGGTGACGCAGGGCGCGGGGAATCTGGCGGCTGATCTTTACAACATGATCTCGTTCGGCAGCTTCCAGTTGTTTGCCATGGAAGACCTTCAGCTGTTTATCTCGCTTGTTTTCATAGCCGTGGTGTGCATCCTGATGGGTGCAGGCATTCCCACCACTGCACTATACATCATGCTGGTCTCTGTAGCACAGCCAGCACTGGCGCAGTTGGGCGTTCCACCCATCGCAAGTCATCTGTTCGTGTTGTACTATGGTGTTGTGTCCGAGATCACACCTCCGGTCTGCACCTCAGCCTACGCGGCAGCGGCCATTGCGAACTCCAACCCATTCCGAACCGGTTTGTCCGCCTTTACCCTTGGGCTGGGCAAGGTGATCGCGCCAATGGCTTTTGTCTACGCTCCGGTGCTGTTGTTTGTATCCTCAACCGGTTTTGATCTGTGGGAGTTCACGTACACTGCGGCCAGCTGTATCGCCGGTGTCATCGCCCTGTCCGCAGCTGTGGTCGGTTACTGGCTGAAGTCATTGAACATAGCGTCGCGTATTTTGATGGCGATCGCGGGGGTGATCTTCGTCGCGCCAAGCCTGACAGCGGACCTGATCGCGTTGGCAGTGGCCTCGCCAGTCATCATCACCCAATTGATCGCGCGCAATCGCACCCATTCTCCGGCCTGACAGGATGACACAACAAGTTACCATCATAGGCGCTGGCATCGTCGGAATTTGTTGCGCGCTGTCGTTGCAAGAGCGGGGCATACCGGTCCGTCTTGTAGACCGGGGTGAGCCAGGCCAGGAAACATCATTTGGCAATGCAGGCGTGGTGTCACCCTGGTCGATAATTCCTCAGGCAGTTCCTGGAATTTGGAAGAAACTGCCACAAATGCTGTTGGATCCGAAAAGTGCGCTGTCGGTACGGGCGTCATTCTGGCCGAAGATGATACCTTGGGGGATGCGCTTTCTGGGAAAATCCGGCGAAAAAACCGTTCGTGAAGTCTCGGATGCGATGGAGCTTTTGTGCCGTCCATCCATCGATTTGTACCGTCGGCATCTGCACGGCACCGGGCATGAAGATTTAATTGCCGACAGTTATTACATCCACGCTTTCCGCAATTCTGATCAGGCCAGCCTGGACGAGCTTGGTTATCGGATCCGCCGAGAAAAAGGCGGGGAATTGGAGCGTGTCGACAGCGCCGAGTTGCGGCGCCTGGAACCTGCGCTTTCAAAAGCGTTCAAGGCCGCAATTGTGATCAAAGGCCAGGCGCGCGCGATCTCTCCGGGACGCTTGGGCACTGTGCTTGCAGAAAAAGCGCGCGCGCAAGGGGCCGAATTCGTGCGAACCGAAGTCGCCAAGCTGACACAAGCCGAAGGAGGCAATTGGCAGCTTGATACTTCGCAAGGCAAAATACATGCACATCATGTCGTTCTTGCCGCCGGGGTATGGTCTGCCGACCTGCTGAAGCCATTAGGACTTCCCGTACCACTTGTGGCTGAACGGGGTTACCATGTTGAATTCCCTAACCCCTCTGCGGTGCTGAACAATTCGGTCATGGACGTGGATGCAAAGATCGTCGCAAGCTCGATGCAAGGTGGATTGAGAGTTGCTGGTACAGCCGAGTTCGCAAGCGTCGATGCTCCAGCCAATCCACGAAAAGAAAAGATTCTGACCGAGCAAGCCAAAGCATTGGTGCCGGAGCTTAATACAGGCGAACCGCAGTTTTGGATGGGCCGTCGCCCCTCTTTTCCCGACAGCCTGCCTGCGATTGGGCCGCTGAAGGGCAAAGACGGTTTATTTGCCGCGTTTGGACACTCTCACTACGGCCTGATGATGGCGCCGAAGACTGGGGAACTTGTGGCAGACCTTGTGTCTGATCGCAGCCCAAATATCGATTTGGCCCCATTTTCGCTGGACCGTTTCTAAATCTCCAATTCGAAAGGACCTGAGCACATGCCAATCTACAATGGCGGTCAAAACATTTGCGGGGCTTCGATCGGGGTTTTGTGCCTTGAAAGTTATTTCCCCAAACCCCCAGGACACATCAAGAATCCGTCCAGCCTTCCGTTTCCGGTGCTCTACGAAATGATAAGCGGGATCACCGTCCCTACCCTTCTAAACAACCCAACGCCTGAGTTGCTGGCTCCATTTATTGAGGGCGCAAAACGCCTTGAAGCCGAAGGTGTTCGGGCCATCACCGGAAGCTGCGGTTTTCTGGCGTTGTTCCAAAAAGAACTGGCCGCGGCTGTTTCTGTACCTGTCTTTGCATCCAGTCTTATTCAGGTGCCTCTGGCCTTTCATATGACCGGAGCAAGTGCTCCAGTGGGCGTGCTGACTGCAGACGCTTCAGCGCTGACAGCGAAGCACTTCGAAGGTGTCGGAGCAGCTACCATCCCCGTTGCAGTGCAAGGTTTAGAAGACACCAATGAATTCGCAGAGGTGATCTTACGGAACACGCGGACACGCATGGACACCGACCTGATCGAGGCCGAAGTTCTGGAAGCTGCGCGAAAGCTCATACAACGTGCACCTGATATTCGGTCGCTGGTTTTGGAATGTACCGATTTGCCGCCATATGCCGCGCTCCTTCAGGAAGAGCTGCGTCTTCCAGTCTTCGATTTGACGACATTGGCACAGATGGCGCATACCGTTGCCACGCGCAAAACTTATGGAGGCCTCATGCCTTGGGCGTAAAAGCGCCTGCAGTATCATGAGGGACAACGGGGAAATCAGTGTCCGTTGACTATTCTATCTTGATGGTCGCCATAGGCCTTGGTGCTATGATGCAGGTCGGTGTCGGCATCGGATTTAGCATCATTGCCGGGCCACCGATGATGATCCTTCTTGGAACGGCAACAGCAGTTCCGATACTGCTACTTTTGAACACTGTCGTTTCAGCGGTCGCAACAGACCAACGGGTGCTGAAGAGCGACAAACAGACAATTCGCACGGCAATCATTGGTTGCCTCGTCGGAGTGGTGTCAGGCCTCTCGATCTACCCCTGGCTAAGCGAAGCGTTTGTCCTTGTTCTGACGGCCAGCCTTTTGCTGATTGGGCTTCTTACGACTTTGCTGCCCGTTCGTTGCTCAATTGGTACAGCAGGATTTTCAACCGTTTCCGGTTTGTCAGGGGTGGCAACCGTTTGGGCGGCGACGCCCGGCCCGCTAATGGTTTTCGGATTGATTGCGAAAGGCCATTCCGCCAAAGAGGTTGCAAAACTGGTGCAACCCATTGCGCTGGTGGCGTACGGTATCGCTTTTGTTTTACACTGCCTGACAGAGACTCAGATGCTCAGTTTTGGCCCGCAACTTTGGGGTTTTATCGCGCTCACACTGACAGGCAGCCTGCTTGGTCGCACTGTAGGCCCCCACTTACCGCAGACACTGGTCACGACTGCCATCCGCGTGATTTCCTTTATCGCCTGCGGTGTTCTTTTTCATCGCGCATTGACGATCGCGTAACTTCGAAGGTCAAACCATGATGCAAAAAAACATTCTGGACAGGTTCCCTAGAGCCCAACTCATGTCTGGCCCTACACCCTTGGAGCGGTTGGACAGGCTGTCTTTAGAACTGGGTATAGACCTATGGTTGAAACGTGATGATCTGACAGGTCTTGGATTTGGCGGAAATAAAACGCGGCAACTTGAATTCTACTTTGGCGATGCTGTTCGACAAGGCGCCGACACTATTCTGATCACTGGCGCTGTTCAGTCTAACTTTGTTCGATCTGCGGCAGCTGCGGCTGCCAAATTGGGCATGCAATCCGTGCTGCAGCTGGAAGAGCGTGTACCAGATATGGGTAAGGAGTATTACAGGTCCGGGAATGTGTTGCTTGCAAAGATTTTAGGTGCGGAACACTTGAGCTTTCCCGAGGGCGAAAACGAAGTTGGTGCCGACGCTGCGTTACACGCGCGGGCCGAAGAACTGAGAGTGCAAGGACGCAAACCCTATGTCATTCATCTGGGTTTACAACATCCACCTTTAGGTGCCTTGGGCTACGTCGCTGCCGGACAAGAATTGTGCCAGCAGATGTCGAATGTTGACGCGGTCGTCGTCCCTTCAGGTAGCGGCGCAACACACGCTGGTATATTGGCAGGCCTCGCGCTGGAAAAGAATGCCTGTTCTGTGTTTGGGGTTTGCGTTCGCCGAAATCAACACAAGCAAAAAACCCGAATGAACACTGTCCTGCAGAAACTAGCGGATTTGCTGGAAATCGACGCTGGGCCCTTGCAAGACAAGGTCACCGTTCTGGACGAGGTGTTATCCCCTGGCTACGGCAGACTAAGCGAAGTGACCCGTGCAGCCTTGGAAAAGATGGCGCGCACCGAAGGAATATTCCTTGACCCCGTTTATTCCGCAAAAACATTTGCGGGGTTATTGCACCTGCTGAGTAAAGGAGACATTCAGCCCAGGCAAACGGTTGTTTTGCTGCATACAGGGGGGCTACCTGCGCTCTTCGGATACCAAAACGAACTGGCAGACAACATGGAATCAAGCCAACCAAATTAGTCTCAATAGCCTGCCGACTTGCGCGGCAGATTTATTGTTGCTGAACGCGATTGACCTCAACGGCCATCTGCTGTTTGGCGTCGACAAGCACTCAACTCAAGCTTCCTCAACTGGAAAGACATAAGAAATGACCATTACTCGGATCGAAACCGCCCAGCGCATGAGCCGGATCGTTAAACACAACGGCGTCGCCTATCTTTGCGGGCAAACCTCGGACGCAGCTACTGTCGCTGAACAAACACGCGACATCTTGGCCAAGATTGAAGACCTGTTGACCAAAGCAGGCAGCGACAAGAGTCGTATTTTGAGATGCGAGATTTGGCTGGCCGACATGGCAGACTTTGCTGAGATGAATGCTGTTTGGGACGCTTGGGTGCCCGAAGGTCACGCTCCTGCCCGCGCCTGCGGAGAGTCCAAACTCGCCCGCAGCGTCTTGAAGGTGGAAATGATTGTGACCGCAGCCTACGACTGAACCGAAACCCAGGGGTGTAGACGAGATCAGCTATACGTTTTGACGGCATGGCAGCATACGTCCCTGGCTATCCAACAAACGTCAAAGCAGCCGCACAGTTTGGCCAATCCAAGAACCGCGGGTCAGTCCGAGTGTGATCTCCAATCCAAACCTTTAGGATGAATGTATTGACGTAAACTCCGGCATGCCCGCCGGTCAGATGGGTTGCCGGTTTTTCAGCACCCAGTCACGAACGGTTTCCGCTTTGGGCGTCAACGACCCGATCTTGGACCAAACCAGATAAAACCCGTTTCCAGTTTTCCAGGCCCATTCGGGACGCCCCGCCAACAAGCCCTTTCTCACGAAAGGATCGACAAGGTGGTGCCGACCGAAGGCAAACCCCTCGCCCGCAATGGCGGCCTGCAACACAAGAGCGTAATCATTCAGTCTCAGCCCGCCACTTGGCGGCATGTCCTTAACACCAAATTCGTGAAACCACTGCTGCCAGGATGGTCGTTCGCGGATCGGTTCCTCCAAGTGAATCAAACGTTGGCTCAGTAACCCCGGTACGTTTTTCAGGTTTACGGCCGCAGCCATCACGCGGGGCGCGGCGACCGGGTATATCACTTCTTCGGCAATTAAAGCGCATTCGCATTCCGGCCAAGATCCATTGCCACGACGGATGGCCAAACTAATCGTCTCAACACTAAGATCGGATTCCCGATCACTCGATTGCAGACGCAAGTCGATTTCAGGGTGATTTTGCTGGAACGAACCAAGGCGCGGCAAAAGCCAGTAATTGTTGAAGGCAGACGATGCGCTGAGGGTGACATGGTCGCTGCTTGCGAATTGTCGGATCGATGCTGCGGATTGTTCCAATTGGGTAAACGCCCGGGTCACATCTGAAAACAAACGGCTTCCAGCATTGGTGAGAGTGATCTTTCGGTGGCTACGCTCAAAGAGCACAACACCCAATGACACCTCCAATTGTTTGATTGTCATGCTCACTGCAGGTTGCTGAACATTTAGTTCCTGCGCGGCATTCGTGAAGGATTCCGTTCTGGCCGCCGCTTCGAAATATACCAGATGACGCGGTGAAGAAAAATGAGACCAGAGGTTTTGCATAAGCTCCACTTATCCAAATCATATATTATTTCAAGCGTCACAAAGGCGGATTCGAAAGCTATTTTCTACGTACTTGCTTAAAGAGGGGTCCAATGGCTCGTAGGTCACGCACATCAAGGGCACGAAACGCCGTGCAAACCGGCGCTGCTCCGTCTCCCTTCATTCGCCGAACACTGCCTCATTACGACGTGTTGGACGAGGATCAGATCGCCCGGCTAGAGGAGCAGGTGGATTGGATATTGCAAGATGTCGGCATCGCCTTTCGCGACGACCCAGAGGCGCTGGAACTTTGGAAGCGCGAAGGTGCAACCGTCAACAAAGACATCGTGCGCGCGCCGTCCGATTGGATACGCAATCTCTGTGCCAAGGCTCCACGCGAATTCACCCAACTGGCGCGAAATCCTGAACGGTCCGTTCAGATTGGCGGGATGAGCCAGGTTTTTGCTCCGATTTACGGCGCGCCCTTTGTACGCGACGTTGAGGGCGGGCGCCGGTATGGCGATCTTGAGTCATTCGAAAAGCTGGTCAAGCTGACCTATATGCATCCAAACCTGCATCATGGCGGTTTTGTCACCTGCGAACCCTGTGACGTTCCGGTCAGCAAACGGCACCTCGATATGCTGTTCGCGCACATGACCCTCAGCGACAAGCCGCATCTTGGCGCCATTACCGAGATGAGCCGCGCACAGGATAGCGTCGAGATGGCCGAGATCGTTTTTGGGGCCGACGTGATGGCAGAAAACTGCGTCATAATGGGTAACGTGAACACGAACTCACCGCTCTTGGTGGACCGGGTGGTAACAGAGTCGGCCCGCGTCTATTCGACCCGCGGTCAGGGTTTGATTGTAGTGCCCTTCATCCTGTCCGGTGCCATGGGGCCGGTCTCGACGGCCGCATCCGTGGCCCAGGCCATGGCCGAGGCGATGATGGTCTGTGCCTACGTGCAATTGCTGCGCCCGGGTGCGCCTTTCGTACTAGGAAATTTCCTTTCATCAATGTCGCTGAAATCCGGTGCACCGACCTTTGGCATGCCCGAACCGGTGATTTCCAACTATGCGATCGGCCAGTTGGCGCGCCGTGCCGGACTACCACTGCGTTGCGGCGGATCGCTGACCGCCTCGAAGATCGAAGATGCGCAGGCCGCCTACGAATCCGCAGATTCTATGCATTCCACAATGCTGGCCGGAGCGAACTTTGTACTGCACTCCGCGGGCTGGCTTGAGGGCGGGCTGTGCACCGGCTTTGAAAAGTTGATCATGGATGCCGATCGACTGGGATCTTACCAGAAGGTGCTGGGTCAGGGTCTGAACACCAGTGACGAAGCCTTGGCCCGCGACGCCTATGACGAGGTTGAAGCCGGAGGTCACTTCCTGGGCTGTGCCCACACCATGCGTAACTATCAAACGGCATTTTATGAGCCGAAACTCAGCGACAGTGAGAATGTCGAAAGCTGGGAAGAAGGTGGCTCGAAAGACATGCGTCATCGCGCTTATGAGCGCTGGAACCAGATGCTAAACGAATACGAACCGCCCGCGATGGATGAGGCCAAAAAAGAAGAGTTGGCCGCCTATGTTGCGCGCCGTAAAGAGGAAATCCCAGATGCATGGTATTAGGCTCAGGACCCGTTGATTTCCGTTTGGCTGCGTGATTCATCGCGTTCAAAACAAGCGGTGAACATATCTGATCTTTTCTGGTTGAGCGACGAGCAAATGGCGCGTCTGGCGCCGTTCTACCCAGAGTCTCATGACAAACCTCGCGTTGATGACAGGCGTGCCTTGAGTGGGATTATCCTCGTCAACCGCAGCGGGTTACGTTCGCGCAATGAACCCAGGAAATATGGACCACACAGTTGAAGGGGACCGCGGCCCCAAGGGGGCCGCGAAAGCCCTGGAAACGCCCTACAATCGTTGGAAGCGGTGGAGTGACAAAGGTATCTTTGCCCGGATTTTGGTTGGCTTGGCTGCCAACCACGGCGAAGAAAAGACGGTCATGATCGATGCTAAACACCTGAAAGTCCATCGCACAGCTTCCAGTCTTGCCGTGAAAAAGAGGCCCTGGACTTCTGATCGGGCGCACCAAGAGCGGCATGAACATAAAGTTGGATGCAGTTTGTGATAGTCAGGGACGCCTTTTGAACCTGTTCTTCACTGCTGGTCAGGTCAGCGACTACATTTGTGCTAGGGCATTTGTCAGCAGTCTGCCAAATCTCGAATAGTTGCAGGTTGATCGCGGCTATGATGCCGATTGGTTCAGAGAAGGGCTAAAAATCCAAGGGATACGCGTGTGTATCCCAGGACGCAAACAGCGCAAAACAACCGTCCGATACGACATGCGCCGCTACAAACGCGCAATCGGATTGAGATCATGTTTGGCAGATTGAATTGAAGGACTGGGGGCGTGTCGCGACGCGGTACGACAGGTGTCTCACAGTCTTCCTCTCAGCCATCACTCTCGCCGGTATGGTCATCTATTGGCTATGAGTTCTGCCCCTAAGTCCGAGAGGCTTCGAACGCCGTCCATGCTTTTTCAAAAGTGTCGAAATCGAACCCTGTTGCGCGGGCGGGTTCAAGGATCAGTTTTTCGGTTTCAAGCAGCTTGATGATCGCCTGCTCTAGATCGTCCACCACTTCGGGTGGGACAACAAGGGCACCATGCCGGTCGGCATGCACAAGGTCTCCATCTTTGATCACAAGGCCGTAGATTGTCACCGGTGTGCCAACTTCTTTCACGTGCACGAATCCGTGGCTTGGCCCGACAGACCCGGCAACTACCGGAAATCCATCCGGCAGGTCGCCGAGGTCTCGCATCACGCCGTTGGTCAGGGCGCCGCTGATGCCGAAACCCTTGTGTACGGTCGTATTGATCTCACCCCAATAAGCGCCGATGCAGTTGGGGTAGTCCGTGTCTTCCACAACGGTCACAGATGGGCCACTGCCCGAGGCCATGTGCCGGTAATAGTCCATTCGGCGCGCGCGGATCACGTCGGGGGCCTCGGTCGGCGGATTCACGGCGGCAATCTTAGCGGTGCGGGCATATCCCACCATCGCGCCTGCATCGGGATCAGAGCACAGCATTGTGCCCCGGGTAAAATCATTGAATCCGCGCTTGCCCTGGGCCACTTCGATGGCGTTGCAAACAGTCGGCGTGTCGACCTTTTTCAGCAGGTCCAGCAGGGATTGTTTCATATCAGCTCCAGCCAGCGGGTCAGAGCCGCCGTGGTTTGTTGCGGTTGTTCCAGTGTAGGCAGATGGCCGGCGTTTTCGATAATCTCCAACCGGCTCTGCGGCATCAGATCGTGCATCAACTCATGCCTTGAGACGGGACACAGGGCATCGTCGCGCCCGCACAGAACCAGTGCTGCGCCGGTAAAGTCCCGCAGGGTATTGCTCTGATCGGGGCGATCACGCAGAGCATTGGATTGATTAATGAAAACGCCCGGCCCAAGTCCCATGGCCATATCCATGCACAAATCCAGAATGGCGGCGCGGCGTGGGCCGTCAGTCAGGTAGTTCGGCTTCATCTCTTCGGCCATCACCTTGTGCAGGTTGCCGCGTTCGACGGCATCGATCTGAGGACTGCGCCTCGCCCTGACCTCGTCCATCTCTGCCATCGGGTTGGTGTCCATCAACGCTATACCAGTCACACGATCCGGTGCTTGACGTAGGATTTCCATCGCCACGATGCCGCCCATAGAGAGCCCGGCCATAGCAAATCGTTCAGGCGCATAGGCCAGTACATCGGCGGCCAGCGCTTGTATCGTGTCCTGTCCGCCAATGGGTGCAGACAGGATCGGGTATTTGCCTGACAGCGCGTCAATCTGCGGGGTGAACAACCGCGCATCGCACATCATGCCGGGCAGAAGGATAAGAGGCGTCATTTAACCAATGCAGCCCCTTCAGCAAGCGCACGCAGCTTGGCATAGGCGATATCCGGGTCGACCGCGCCAAAGCCAGCAAAAGTGCCAAAGCCACAATCCGATCCGGCAATCACCCGCTCAGACCCAACAATGTTAGCAAACCGCTCAACACGCTGCGCGATCAGTTCCGGGTGTTCGATAAAGTTGGTCGTGGTGTCGACAACACCGGGCACCAGAACTTTGTCATCGGGAATCTCATCCTTGCTGTCGCGGAACACCGTCCATTCATGCGCATGTCGCGGGTTCGAAGTTTCAAACAGAACATAGCGGGACTTGGTGGACATCAGCGTTGGAAACACCTTGTCCATGCCGATGTCACAGCAATGCGGCCCCTCGTAATTGCCCCAGCAAATATGGACACGCACTTTGTCAGAAGGGACGTTTTGCAGCGCGTGATTCAACGCCTCAACATGCATGTCGGCGATTTTCACGAATTCATTGTCAGAAAGATCATTGAACAGCATATGACGAGACAGCGCGAGGTCAGGACAATCGAGTTGCAAATCCAAACCCGCACCAACGATGGTCTCATATTCTTCCTTCATCGCGTCGGCCAGCGCGACCAGATAAGTCTCACGCGTTGGGTAGTAATCATTCTGCAAAAACAGGGAAATCACCCCAGGGCTGGCGGCATTCATAAAACCGCGCTCAACCCCGTGTTCCGCCATCGCGGCCTTGAGATTATCTATGTCCTTCTGCAATTCGCCCTGCCCCTTCGAGCGCACCTCACCTACGCACATGGGCCGCGCATATTGCGGCGTTCCGCCGTCATCTGCCAAACGCTGCAGAAAACCCGGAAACATCTTGAGGTCCGCCGGCGCGTTGCGTGGGCTGTCACCGGAAAAGCCGGTATAGCGGTCCTTTACATAAGTGGCATATGAGATTTTTGAGGTCTCGCCGTCTGAAACGATATCAATTCCGGCATCGGCCTGTTTGCGCACCGTCTCAGACACTGCGGCGGTCATACAGGCATCGAATGCGGCTTGATCGAACGGTTCCTCTCGCTCGCGTGCGAAGATGAAGTCAACAACCTCCTGACTGCGCGGCAGGCTTCCCACATGGGTGGTTGAAATGCGGGTCATGTATTCATCTCCCTTCAAATCTTGTTCCTGCGCCGGGCCGGAAACCGGGCGCAGGATGTGCTGAGCATGTCCCGATTGATTTCGGGAGACGCAATTTTGGCGTTATGCCCCTGTCCAGGTTGCGCCAGCCGGATCGTCGGTGGCAGTGATACGGTACAGACCCGCTTCGCCGGTCATCGACGGCTCGGCGCTGTAGCTTTCACCGGGCAGAACCAGCGCGGTATCACCGTTGGACAGGGTGGTTTCGACCTCATTGATTTTGATGCGCCAATGACCGCTGGCCGGCATCAGAACCACAGGTTTTTTCGCTATGACCTGTTTACAAACGGCGGAACCGCGTGTCAGGAAATCCACCTCAAAGCCGGGCTTGTCCTTGATCAGACCATTTTCGCCAATCACGACCGCCGGCTTGTCCGCCGCCAACGCCATCAGGTCCCAGTACCGGGCGACATATTTGCCGATCACCGCATCAACGGGAACCTCGGGGTACGCTTTCATCTCTTCCTCGGTTAACAAGGGCATGGGCTGCACGTTGTGCGGCAATTCCTCGCCCTTTTTGCTGTCATAGAGCACCCCGTTATTGCCTAGAACCAAGCCATGGGCCTGCGCGTCCTGAATAACTTGCGGAGCCCAGGTCACACCGCCACCTGCGTCATCGCCGCCCAGCATCGACATGATCATGCCATAGTCCTGGCCGACATTCTCGAACCCACGGAAGATGCCTGTCGGGATGTTGAAGATATCGCCTTCCTCGGCGATAAACTCTCCTGCGGTCCCGTATCGACCCCAGAAGAACCGCCAGCGGCCTTTCGCAACAAAGAAGACCTCGGCTGTGGTGTGGCTGTGCAGCGAGTTGCGGCATTTCGGAGGTTGTCCCGCTGCTCCGATGTTGAACCCGATCTTGTCGGTGATGTGGACGTGCTGATCGGGGCTTTCGCTGACGCCGCCGCCGATGATGGTAAAATTCTCTTTCTGGTCCGAGCCTGGCGTGTGCGCATCGATGAACGCGGTCTTACAAGGTTTCAGCTCGCCATAACGGACGATGCGGCTTTGAATTGTACTCATATCTTTTTTCCTTTTGATTTGCGTTTGATCGGATCAAACCAAACCTCCCGGCGGGCGATTGTTCAGCCGCCGGGCGCGCAGGCTGGCGCGATGGGCGTGGAACCGCCGTAACGCCTGCCCGGTATCCAGATTTGAGATACGGTGCGGCATTCTAGAGATCGCCGGTTTTCAGCAGAATCTGTTTCCAGATCGAGGTTTCGTCAAACAGGGTGTATTCCTTGCGCAAACCCCAGGGACCGAATTCGGCCTGGCTGATACCCAGCACAAAAACCTCGGCCCCTGTCGGCACACCAAAGACGCCCCAACCGTCATGCTTGCCGTGCAGCGTCCAACGGATCGCGGCACGCGGGGGCATCATCGGATCGTCGCGGCCAATCTGGTGCTGAACTTTGAATTCTGCGTTCGGGAAAGAGGCGCGCAGGCCCATCCAGAACCGATCCACTGGCCCCCAACTATGCCCCGTGGTACCGCCGGGATATTCCGAAAGGACCGCGCGATCATACTCTGCCTGGATTACACCCATATCGGCATTCATGATCCGGGTCAGGATCTCAGAGTATTTCTGGCCCCACTCATTATCGTTGCCATGGCCTTTATAAGGACCGGGCTGATCGTTTGCGGGCGTGTAGGGCTGAACACAGGCGTCGGGTCCGCCTTCGCGTGCGATCAGGTCGCGGGCATATTCCTTGGGATCCCAACCCATCTGCTGGACGATCGCGCTCTGGTCGCGGATCAGCCATTCGTCGTTGATCTGGTTGTTGATAGCGTGGCAGTCGGCGAGAATGCGATAAACCAGCTTTTTAGCGGTTGCATTGCCATAAACGCCGTCGCCCAAATGTGTTGCCGTGGACAGCAGCCGGTGCGACGACAGCATGCCCTCTTCCGGTGTGCCCGACCAGATCACATCCTCGCCGAGCAATGTACGATCCGGAAACTCGGCAAGAGTCGCCATCGTGGCGGCGATAACCCCTTGATTGCCAACCACAACCGAAGCGGGCGAACGCACCACAATGTCCGGCGCATAATAGTGGTGCAAAGTGGCAATGCCGCGATCTTCCCAAATCTCTTTGGTGATGCCGATGATATAGTCGGGAAAATCTTTGAATTTGGGATCAAATCCCTTCATGTCTTCCATCCTTCAGGTATGCGGGCAGAGCCGCGAACAATTAGCGGTCCGTCAATCTCTAACCGGCGCGGACCGACGTCCGGGCCTTCGATTTTGCTCAGTAAAATGTCCACGGTTTCGGCAACCATACGGTTGGCGGGTTGCCTCACAGTGGTCAGGTCATAGGTGGGCCATGCAGCCACGGCCACGTCATCATATCCAACGACAGAAACATCATTGGGCACGTGCAGCCCCAACTCAAACCTCAGAGTATCCATTACCGCAATCGCCATATGATCATTGGCGACAAACACGGCGTCAGGCGGATCAGAGGTAAACATCTCGAGGGTCGCCTCGCGCGACTTTTCGCTGGAAAAGTCACCAACCCCGCGCGCGTGCAACGCGACGCCCGCTTTGTTCAACGCAGCTAAAAATCCTGCTTCGCGGTCCCGTTGGGTCGAGGCCCCTTCCCAGCCCGCAATGTACCCGATTTTCTTATGACCGCCTGCCAGAAGAAAATCAGCCACCTTACGGCCTCCGGCAATATTGTCAGACGAAACCGCTGACATCCCCGGATCGTCCTGAGCCCGGTTGAACAGCACCACCGGAATACCGGCTGCCTGACACCGATCAGACAGATCAGACGACAATGCAACCGACGCGGCAATGATCCCATCCACTTGGAAATCAAGGATTTCCTCGACCACCTTGTCGATGTTCTGCGCCGAGTTCGATGCCATAAAGACCAGCACGTGATAGCCACGTTCCTGCAGCGCGTTCGTCAGCTTTTCCAGGGCTTCGGGGTAGAACTGGTTGTTCAGATACGCCACGACCAAACCAATGATCCGGCTTTTTCCAGAAACAACTGCGCGGGCCAGTACGTTGGGTCGGTACCCCAGCTCGTCCGCCGCCTTGCGCACTTTCTCAGCTGTTTTCTTCGACGCGGATGCGCCGGGCGTAAACACCCGGCTGACCGCAGATTGACTGACCCCAGCCAAACGGGCAACGTCCAAGGATGTGATCTTTTGCCCAGGCATCAGTCTGCTGTCCACCCACCGTCAATCATCATCGCAGTCCCGGTCACAAGCGCTGAGGCGTCTGAAGCGAGATAGACCACAGCCCCCATGATGTCTTCGATTTCACCGGGGCGACCCAGTTTGATCTTGTCCAAAATCCAGGCGCGTTTGTCCGGGTCATCGAAGGTCGCGCGCGTCAGGTCCGTCAGGATAAAAGTTGGGCAGATCGTGTTGACCCGGATTTTCGCGGGCCCGAACTCTAACGCCATCGCCTTGGAGAACCCTTCAACGGCGAATTTCGACGCGCAGTAAACGGCGCGTTCGCGGCCGCCGACATGGCCCATCTGACTGGAGATATTGATCAACGAACCGGAGCGGCCAGCATCGAGCAGGCCCTTGGCGACGGCCTGGGTCAGGAAATAGGCACCTTTGACATTGACGCCCATCACGGCATCAAAATCTTCCGGCTGCGTGTCCACGGCCTTGCTATGGCGGGCAAGCCCGGCCGAGTTCAGCAGAATATCAAAGGGCCCGCTCTGCGCCACGGCTTCAGAAGTTGCTGCCACGTCCGACACATCCAGTTCCAGAACCTCTGCCAACCACCCCCGAGCCGACATGTCCTTTGCAATTTGCTGCAGCGCGCCAGTACGGCGCGCCGCCAGAGTGACCTCAGCACCATGTTCCGCCAGCGCCACAGCGCAGGCCATGCCGATGCCGGACGAGGCTCCGGCAACCAGCGCGCGCTTGCCGCGTAGTTTGAAACTGGGTGTGCTGGGGAATTGGGGCATATCAGACCTCGCCGACCGGGAACGCAATTGTGCCCGGAACGCGTGCCTTGTTGAACTCACGCAGGCGGGCAAAGACATCTACGCCCAGTTGGCGGTATGCGTCCAGCAGATCGACCATGACCCAGTTCTCGCGGATCAAACCACCTTCGAGCCGCCAGAAATCAAGGCTACGCATGGTGATCCGCTTGCCAGAGGGTGCAATGCCCATCCAGCCATCGTGGGTGACAGTCTGGATCATGTCGGGCCAGCCGGTCACAGCTGCATAGTCGCCATCGCCAAAGAAGTGATAGGTGATTTCATCAACGAATTTACCGCGGTCGGGCATGCCGTTCAGAAAGGGTATCTGGTGCCAGTTGCGGAAGCCCGAGATGCCGCGCCCGGTTCCGATCCCGGCAGGGCCATACCAGTTCATGCGCGGGTGCCAGAACTTTTCCATCTCCATTACTTCGGGCCCACCCTGACTGGGGTGTTTCTTCAGGTGGTTCAGCATGTCGACGATATGGTTGCACGAGGCCTGTGATGTCGCCTCATCCCACGGTCCGGGCACGATCCCGTCCAGTGTCACCGGGCCGGGAATGCAGAACTCCAATCCCAGTGATGGGGCCATCGGCCAGGCCTTCGCCTGCATCATCACTTCGGGAATGTCCCAGAGCGTCTGGATCTCGACAACCTTGCCATTTTCGAAGCGGTAGAATTCGTGGAACCGCATATGGGTCAGGTGCCCGGTCGGCGGGATGTCCAGCCAGGGGGCAACGAAAGTACCAACGTAGTGGCCACCACAGCCGATCCAATCATTGCCATGTTCCGTGGGTCCACCCATCACGATCCAGTCGCGACGTTCCAGATCTGGCATGGATGTCAGCAGCGGCGCATAGCAGGTATCGTAGAGCTCCTGCGGGCCGGTCAGGTCACCGAACGGATGCGGCATGTGGATGACGGCGTCAGGCGCAACCACAGCGCCCAAAGCGGCCCGAACGCCGGTTTCGTCAAAGTTGTACATGGCTTCGCGCAAGGGCGCGATCAGAGCCTTGTGAGTAGAATGTGTGTCCATTGCGACATCTCGCATTGTGTTATCTGCTTCTCTTTCAAAATCCGTAACACCTGGTCGATCCCGGGCGCATGTTCTGTGGCGGTTACCTGGCGGTCACGAAGACGCCTCGGCGGCCTCGCGATAAGCCGCGCCTTCACCGTAGGGCACGTTAATGCCCCCATAACGGCGAACTCGGATGTTGCATTGCTCGGCATGGCCAACAAAGCCCTCCAGCATACACAGGCGCGAGCCGTATTCGCCGATCATCGCCGCAGCCTCGTCAGTGATGACTTTCTGATAGCTGTGCGTTTTCATGAACTTGCCGACCCAGAGCCCACCTGTATAGCGACCGGCTTTTTTGGTTGGCAGGGTGTGGTTGGTGCCGATCACCTTGTCGCCGTTGGCCACGTTGGTGCGTGGCCCAAGGAACAACGCGCCGTAGCAGGTCATGTTTTCCAGGAACCAATCGTCGCGGTCTGTCATCACCTGAACGTGCTCGGACGCGATGTCATCCGCCAATTGCAGCATTTCCTCATAGGTATCGCAGACGATGATCTCGCCATATTCCTCCCAACTGACTTTGGCTGTGCTGGCGGTGGGTAGGATACCGAGGATACGGTCGATTTCGACGAGTGTTTCCTCAGCCAGCTTGCGCGAGTTGGTGATCAGGACACATGGGCTGTTATAACCATGTTCGGCCTGTCCAAGCAGATCAGTCGCGCAGAGCTCGGCATCGGCTGCGGTTTCATCGGCGATGACCATTGTCTCTGTCGGACCCGCGAAAAGGTCAATGCCGACGCGGCCAAACAACTGGCGCTTGGCTTCGGCCACAAAGGCATTGCCTGGTCCCACCAGCATGTGAACAGGGTCGATGGTCTGGGTCCCTATCGCCATTGCGCCAATCGCCTGAATACCGCCCATGACATAGATTTCATGCGCGCCGCCCAGATACATGGCCGCGATCACCGCCGCGTTTGGTTTACCCTGAAAAGGTGGTGTGCATGCGATAATCCTGGGAACGCCCGCAACTTTCGCCGTTGCCACTGACATATGCGCCGAGGCAACCATCGGGAACTTGCCGCCTGGCACGTAGCAGCCCACGGACTGCACCGGGATATTCTTGTGACCCAGGATCACACCGGGCAGAGTTTCAAGCTCGATATCCAACATCGAGTCGCGTTGCGCCTGAGCGAAGTTAATCACCTGCTTCTGAGCGAACTTGATGTCGGCCAGCTCGCGTTCAGTCAACGACGCGATCAGGTCGTCGATCTGCCGTTGGCTCAGGCGGAAACTCTCAGGCGAGTAGTTGTCGAATTTCTCCGACAACTCGCGCACTGCGATGTCACCGCGGATTTCGATATCTTTCAGCGTCGCCTCGACGACGGTACGGGTCTTGGCATCGTCTTCGGCCCGGTCGGCCTCGGGTTTGCCGCGTTTCAGATATTCGATTGCCATTGTCCTAATCCTCAATTGTCGGGGCGGGGCGGAGTTTTCTCTCCCCGGTCAAATGTTTCCCAGCCTTCACCATTGAACAGATCAACGCCAAGCTGTGCGGCGACATGGGCAAAATCGACGTTCACCCAGTTGTCGACGATTTTGCCGTCAACGACTTTCCAGAAATCCATGTATCGGATTTCGACCCGCTTGCCGGTCGGGGCGATGCCCAGAAATTCGCCCGAATGCGTCGCCTCCTGTCGGCCGAAGGCCGCAGCCCATTCGCCCATGTAAAGCCGGGCCTCGTCGATGCAGGTCTTGTCTGAGAACGCCGCCTGAAACGGGCGTTGCCAGTTTTCCTGAAACTCTTTCAACCCGGTTTTGGTGCCGCAGCCCTGGTTGCCCAGCCAGCGGAACCCTTCCGAAAAGAACTCGCCTATATCGTCGATGCGGTGGTCGTTCAAACCATCGACCATCCCCTCGATCACGGCGCGGGTCTCGTCGGTTTTGCTCATGTCCGTGTCTTTGGTCAGCACGGCCTGTTCGGGGCGGGAGCCCTTCATGTGTCTCTTCCTTTTTAGGTGCGTGAGGAATCTTCTGATGTGAACCGCGCGGTTAGCGCGCCGACAAAAAATCCCTCGGCATCCGGTTGAGCGCTGGGTGACGCGCAACAAAACTATTTCTTGCAGCCGAGCTCATGCCGCTTCCTTCATATCGCTTAGGGCGGCCATACGGGCGAACACGTCCACACCCAGCTGTCGGTAAAGATCAATCATATCGACCATGACCCAACATTCTTGAACCAGATCATTCTCGATGCGCCAGAAATCTAGACTGCATCGCGTGACCCGACGACCCGTCGGGGCAAGCCCGAGGAACCCGTCTCCGGAGTGAGTGGCGGTGCCAGATGGCCAACCGGTGAAGGCCACCAGATTGCGGTCACCGAAAAACACCCCATCTTCTAAATGGCGCGTATTGTCTGACAGTCCCTGCCGAAAGCCTCTAAAGATTCTGTTCCGAATTCCTGCGTGACCGCGTGCTGTGCCCAACCCGGTTGGGCCAAACCAATAGGCATTGTCGCTCCAATACCCACCAAGACCACGACCCGGGGACGTCGCATCGCCTTGCTTCAGGTCATGCAGCATGTCCCAAACGAGGTGTACTGACGCATCAGTCATCGCCTTGTCATTTGGCGCAGTCACCACGCCCTGCCCATCCGCCGGTCCGGGGCACATCCATTCGACACCCAACTGTGGAGCCATGGGCCAAACGCCAGCCTGAAGCATAACTTGAGGAATGTCCCATAGACCTTCCATCTCGACGACTTGCCCGTCTTCGACGCGCAGATATTCGTGGTAGCGCATGAAAACAGGCTGGCCAGTCGCTGGGATACCCAGCCATTTCGCGTGCAACGTGCCAACAAAGTTACCGCCCAAGCCGACCCAGCTACCACCGGCGGAGCCACCCCAACGCGGGCCTGCCATGACAATGAAATCTCGGCGTTCCAGATCGGGCATAGCAACCAGAAGCGGGCGATAAACACGGCTCCACAGTTCCTGAGGGCCTGTTATTTCGTTGAACGGGTAGCCAAGTCGGATCCTCGCGTTAGGCGCGAAAATCCGCAGGATTTCCTGCTGCATCCTTTGCGGATCGCCGGCCCTAAACGCAGCCCGCAATGGCTGTAAGAGGACCTTGTTCTGATCGTGAATCGTCTCCATGATCAGCCCTTTACGGCTCCGGCGGTCAAACCGCTGACGATCTGGCGCTGGAAGAACAGGATCAGGACGAACAGCGGGGCAGTCGCCGAAACCACGGCGGCGACCGCATACATGACCTTGCCTTCAACCTGAGTGGTGCCCATGAAACTGTTGATCGCAGGTATGATGGTTTCATTCTCTTCGCTCAGCAGCATCACCGCGACGGTAAAGTCGTTATAGGCCAGCAGGAAACTGAACAGGCCAGTGGTGATCACGCCGGGCCACATGACCGGGACGATCACGTGCCGGAAGGCCTGGAACCGGGTGCAGCCATCGACCATGGCACTTTCGTCCATGTCTTTCGGGATGTTCTTGAAGAATGAATGCAGCATCCACAGCGTGAAAGGCTGATTGATTGCCACAAGCACAATGATGGTCGTTGGCAGAATGCCCCAGACGTTCCACTCGAAGAACCACAGCAGGTAACCAGAGACCAGCGTGATGTGCGGCATAGCGCGGAACACCAGCGCGGCCATAAGGATCCAGAATGCATAGCGAAAGCCGGAACGGGCCAACGCGTAACCGCCCAATGTTCCGAAGGTTAGCGAGATGACTACTGTGAAAAACACCACGATGCCGGTGTTCTTGAAGTTGAACCAGAAGTCTTCTTCAATCCACGCGCCATAGTAACCCGCACCGGTAAATGCGCTGCCGGTTTGCTCGATCGTGTTAGTGCCGCGCAGTGCATTCATCCAATCGGCCTTGGACAGGAAGTCAGCTTGCACCTTGAAGCTGCCCCAAAAGGTCCAGAAAAAGGGAAACGCAGCAATGATCAGCCAAAGGGCCACAAAGCCAAAAGAGAACAGCTTTAGCGGGGTCATGCGGGATTGTGCTTTGGTCGCCATGTCGTGTCCTCAGTGAGATTTACGGGTGAAGTCGCGCCAAGTGCGCACCAGTACCGGCATCATCAGAATGACAACGATGATGATGGTGATCAGCGAGGTCGCTCCAGCCGAGGCATAAAGCGGATTGCCACTTTCGCGCAGGTCGTTGAAGATAATCCAGCTCAGCGAGCGCGCATGGGCCTCGGCTTTGAAGCTGACGATGGGTTCAAAGACACGCAAGTTGTCCATGATCATCATAAGGGTCACAAACGAAACCAACGGCATCAGATGCGGCACGACCACATGGATCATGCTTTGCCATTTGCTGGCACCGTCGATCTGCGCGGCTTCCATCGTGTCTTCGGGCACGGTCTGAAGCCCGGCATAGAATGTAATGAAGCTGAACGGCAGGGTGTGCCAGACACCGTAAACCATCAACATGATCCACATCAGCGGCGTGGACGCCTTCAGGCTTAGGGTTGGATCATTGAAAAGCCGTTGAATTGTTGCTCCGATCACCCCGTCACCGTCGACCATCCAGAACAGGATCAAGGAACCAACCAGTGGGGTTACGAGGAATGGCAAAAGGGAAATGAAGATCGCAAGGCCCTTCAACGCGCGTGGCAGGTTGTTGACCCCAACCGCAATCGCCAGACCCAACACCAAGACCAGAGGCGTCACAATGAAGGTATAGGCCAGCGTGAAGGTCAGAGCGTTGTAAAATGGCAGGTTGTAAACCTTCGACCAGAACTCACCCAGGCTTTCTGAAGTTGCCCATGCCTCCCCAATGTCGGCGAGGGCCAGGTGTGACCTGTCGAAATACGTGCCCAGACCGTTGAAACGGCCCAGCGGTTGTTCTTCCCGCAGCTTCTCGGTCGCTTCGATATCGACTGTCGTTGTCGGGTTGCAACCAAACGGACCGCAACTTTCCGAGACGACCAGAACCTGTTCGTGTTCGACAAAAAGCGACTGGATAAACACCGACACGATCGGCAGCGCGATGAACAAAATCATCGCTGACAATGTCGGCAGAACAAACCAGAAGAAGGTGCGGTGTTTCATGACATGCGTCCCGATTCAAATTCGAGAAAGAGAGGGGGCCGCGACAGCCCCCTCAAGTCGGGGAGATTTACTGGAGGAAGCCAGCCTCTTTGGCGGACGTCCGGTAAGACGCCTCAACATCAGCGAGCGCCTGTTCAGCGGACTCGTCGCCCTTCAGGAAGTCAGACAATTCCTTGCCAAGCGCGGCATGCAGAATGCCGATCTGCGGGATCATCGGATACGGTTTGGCACCGCCCTGCGCCGTCGCCGAAACACCAGCAGCGGCTGGGCCAGGCTGATAGCCATTCAGCAGCCAGACGGCATCATCGTTGTTTGCCGCCACCATCTCCGGTGTCAGGGCGCTGACCAATGCCGCAAAGGTGGCTTCAGCTTCTTCGTCTGATACGTTGGACGCGATCGAGATTCCGTCCCACCACAGCGTTGCAGCCGGGATCGAACCACCGCCAACGGTCGGCGCCGCGGACAGAACCGTGTTCGACGTCACTTCTTCCGAGGAACCCTCGTCATCCAGGATCGGCGCACCGCGCGAGCCCCACATGACACCAAGTGCGGCCTGACCAGCTTCCCACAGGCCTTGGGTTTCGTTCGAGGCATGGGTCAGGTGGTCGGGATGCGCATATCCAGCAAGCGCCTTCATAACTTCAAGCGTAGCCAGACCTTTTTCGTTGTTGATCGCAGGCTCGGCAGTGCCCGGTTCAAAGAACTCTCCACCATGGCCAAGGTAGATCATGTTGAACACCTCGGCGAGGTTCCAGCCACCGTCACCGGCGCTCAGGTTCATCACGATCGGATGTTCCATGATACCGGCGGCACGGATCATCTCGGCGGCCTCAAGGACTTCCTCATAAGTCGCTGGAATACCCTCAAAGCCGGCCTGCTCGAGAATGTCGGTCCGCGAGAACAGATGCTGCGAGTTGGCCATAAAGGCCACAGCCATGACATTGCCATCGATGGTGATCAGCAAGTTCGGCGAGATGTTTTCGCCGTATTTTTCAACCAGATCATTCAGCGGACGCACAAGGCCGTCATTCATCAGCTGAGTCAGCGTCGAGTTGGCCAGAATAACCGATGTGTATTCAGACGGGTTCGGCGTCAGGGCCGCGTTCATGATCTGGCGCGCCTCGGTTGTGTGGTTTGTCGAAAACTCAGACGCGCCACCTGCGCAATTTTCCTCGGCGGTGCCTGCAACGGCGTGGATGGCCGGGAAGTCACTGGCCAGAATTCGGATGGATTGACCTTCGGGACCGCAGTTCGCCGCATACGCAGCCGAACCCATCAATCCGACGAAAGTGGTTACGGTAGCTAGCTTTCTCAGAAACATCTCATCTCCCTGTTTCTCTGAAGTGTCGTGCGCGCCCCTGTCGCGCACAAAGTTCGGGCCCCGGGGCTGATCCCCGGTGATTTGCGGGGCTACTTTCAGATCCGTTCGCCGGTTTGGCCGTCAAACAGATGACAGATTTCGACCGGCACCGAGATCGACACCATGTCGTCAATTTCAGCCCGGAAATTCTTGTCGGCCTTCACGGACACCAGCGCTCCACCAACGCGGACCGAGATCATCGTCGCGTCGCCCAGCAACTCCTGGGTATAGATCGGAGCATTGATTTGCCCCCGCCCGTCTTCGGCAAGCGTGGCGTCTTCCGCACGGAAGCCGAGCGTAAGAGGACCGTCAGGTGCGTTGATATTCGCGATTTCCACGTGGTCGGCTAGAAACGTGCCGTTGCGGACTTGGCCTTCCATCAGGTTCATGGCCGGGTTGCCGATAAAACTGGCCACAAAGGTATTGGCCGGGGTGTCGTAAATTTCGGTCGGGCTACCCACTTGCTGCACGACGCCTTGTTTCATGACAACCACGCGATCGGCAAGCGTCATCGCTTCGATCTGGTCGTGGGTGACGTAAATTGTGGTCACCGCCAATTCGTGGCTTAGGTTTTTGATCTGTGCCCGAGTGGACACGCGTAGCTTGGCATCAAGGTTGGACAGCGGTTCGTCCATTAGGAACACATTGGGTTCGCGAACAATGGCACGGGCAAGCGCAACACGCTGGCGCTGACCTCCCGACAATTCTGCTGGCTTGCGATGCAGGAAGTCGTCCAGTTCGACCATGGCGGATGCGCGACGCACTTTTTCGTCATGCGTAGACGGGTCGATGCCGCGGACTTTCAGCGGGAACCGGATATTTTCGTAGACGTTCATGTTCGGATACAGAGCGTACGACTGGAACACCATCGCGACGTCACGATCCTTGGGCTCCATATCATTGACCCGGGTACCGTCAATCAGAATGTCACCTTCACTGGCGTCCTCTAGGCCGGCGATCATGCGCATGGTCGTCGTTTTGCCACAGCCTGATGGGCCGAGAAGAACCAGAAACTCTTTGTCGGAAATCGTTAGATCGAAATTGTCGACCCCGACAAACGAACCCCAACGCTTGCCAACGTTGCGAAGTTGAATCTCGGCCATTGAGTCCCTCCCTGCGGGTCGTCATGCATACGTTTGCAAAAAGCATAGACAACAAAAGAAACATCTGGCAAGCTTTTTTTGCATGCGCATGCAAAAGCGGATTTGCCCCTCATAAACTGCTCTGATGCAACAGTTAAAGCACTGAAAGAAATTGATAATGTCTTACGATGCCGAAAAAACGATCGTTCTTGAGTACTACGAGGCGCTAGGCAACGCAGATGAATCGGATGTCACTGACACGATGTCTAACTACTGCGCGGAAGACTACCTGTGGCGCGGATTCCATCCGTTTGATGAACTGCACGGCTCTGAAGATGTGGCCCAGAAATTCTGGCACCCTCTGAAGCACAGCCTAAAGCACCTGCAACGTCGGATGGACGTGTTCATGGCCGGTAAAAACGAGATCGACGGGTTCAGCTCGATCTGGGTCGTGTCGATGGGTCACCTCATGGGCCTTTTTGACAATGAGTGGCTGGGTATCGCCCCAACAGGCAAGATGGCGTTTCTGCGCTACTGCGAATTCAACAAGGTAGATAATGGCAAAATCAGCGAGACGGCGATGTATTTCGACATCCCTCACCTCATGATGCAGGCCGGGCTTCAGCCCTTCCCGCCACAGACCGCAGCCCATCTTGTTCAACCCGGACCGATGACGCATGACGGGCTGATGTTTGGCCCGCAGCCCGCCGAAGAGGGCAAGAAAACGCTCGGCACGATTAATGCCATGATTTCCGATTTGGGCCAATGGAACAGCGGCCTGAGCCTTGTGGACGAATTGCACCAGACATGGTGCGAAGACATGATCTGGTGGGGTCCTGCCGGGATCGGTGCGACTTATACGATCGAGCGCTATGCAAAGCAGCACTCGGGCCCGTTCCGCGCATCCTTCACGGACCGCTCAAAGACCAAACATATCTGCCGCATGGCTGAGGGTCAATATGGTGGTTTTTTCGGCTGGCCGAATTTCACGGCGCGACCCACCGGCGGGTTCATGGGCATGCCCGCCACCGACAAGGCCGGTGAATTCCGAGTTATCGACATATATCGACGCGACGGTGACAAACTGGCCGAGAATTGGATTTTCATCGACCTGCTGCATTTCTGGAAACAACAGGGGGTCGATATTCTGGCCCGTATGGCGAAGGTACCACGGACATGATTGGCTGTGTCGACGCGCATCACCACCTATGGGACCTTGAGACAGTGCACTACCCTTGGCTGATGGCGCGCGGTGTGGATAGGTTCTTTGGCGACCCGACGCCAATCCAGCGGGACTACCTGCTAGATGAATTCCGGTCCGAGGCCGCACCCAGCAGTGTACGCGCTTCGGTCCATATTCAAGTTGGGGCCGAAAACGGTCTGGACGAAGCTCGGTGGGTCCAATCCGTTGCCGATGCCAATCCAGATTGGCCGATGGCGCAGGTTGTGTTTTGTGACCTGACCTCAACCGACCTGCCCGCCCAACTCGACAGGTTTCAGACCCTCCCGACTGTTCGCGGCGTGCGCCAGATCGTTGGCCGCGCACCCGGAGAGGACGCGCAGACAGGCACCAATACCCTACTCGACGACCCACGTTTTCTGATCGGCTTGCAGGAAGCAGGGCGGCGGGGTCTCAGCTTTGATCTGCAACTCATCCCTGAACTGATCGAAAAAACCGCTCGAATTCTAGCACGGGCGCCGAACACGCGGATCGCGCTGTGTCACGCAGGCTCACCGCATGATCGCAGCGCGGCAGGCCTGAACGACTGGGCTCAGAGACTGCATGCGCTGTCTGATCTGCCGCATGTCTCATGTAAATTGTCTGGCCTGGGCATGTTCGACCACAAATGGACCGCGGAAAGCGTACGCCCAATTGTGGATGAGTGCCTCGCCCAGTTCGGAGCGAATCGAGTCATGTTCGGTTCAAACTTCCCGGTCGACAAGCTCTACGGTGACTACGCCTCTCTGATGCAGGCTTACCACGATCTGGTGCCCGCTGAGGTGCACTCGGCAGTGTTCAGTCAGACCGCTGCGCGTTTCTATGATCTTGAGCTGCCAGAAATCTCTGAGCTTGCGACGGTAACTTGAACCGTCCCACGATCTTCTGTCGTTTTCGGCCCGAGTCTGTCATCAAATGATTTGGAACACGAGCGGTTGATTGGCTTTGGAGGCTCAGGCTCGCTGTAGTTTCAATTTACGCCGCGTTTTGATGATGCAGCAAGCGGCGTTTCTGGATTGTCTGGTGTTTGATTTCCTTTCTGCGTCTGAGGATAGTTTCGGCCCGACCGAAGTAGACATCGGCGGGTGTCAGATTGCTGATGCTCTCGTGGTATCGGTTGTGGTTGTAATGATCGATGAAGTCGCCGATGGCCTGTTCGAGCGCTCCGGGCAGATAGTAGTTTTCCAGCAGGATACGGTTCTTCAGGGTCTGGTGCCATCGTTCGATCTTGCCCTGTGTTTGCGGGTGGTTCGGGGCACCGCGAACGTGATCCATGCCCTGATCTTCAAGCCATCTCGCCAGATCACCAGAGATATAACTGCTTCCATTGTCGCTGAGCAGCCGGGGCTTGTGAACAACGGAAGCGCTGTCGCAACCTGATGTTGCCAAGGCGTCTTCCAACGTTTCCGTGACATCGTCAGCTTTCATCGTGGTGCACAGCCGCCAAGCAACAACATAGCGGCTGTAGTCATCGAGTATGGTTGAAAGATAAAACCAGCCCCAGCCAATGACCTTTAGATAGGTGAAGTCAGTCTGCCAAAGCTGGTTTGGCCGAACAGTCTTCTCATGGAATTCATCCGCCGCTTTAATGGTAATGTACGCTGGGCTGGTGATCAGATCCTGCGCCTTCAGAAGCCTGTAAACGCTGGCCTCGGAGACAAAGTAGCGCCTGGTGTCGGTGAACCGCACCGCAAGCTCGCGTGGTGATAACTCGGGCTCCTCCAGAGCCAACTCCACGATCTGCTTACGCACCTTGTCAGGGATGCGGTTCCAAACTCTGCCTGGCCGGGAATGGCGATCCTCAAGCCCGGCCTCGCCGAGAGACAGATACCTGTCGTACCAGCGGTAGAACGTCGTTCTGGGGATACCAAGCTTTTCCAGGGTGCGTTTGATCGGCAGGTGTGATCCGTCAACCAGCCGGATGATCTCAAGCTTCTCGGATGCAGGATATCTCATTCGTCGTCTCCCCCATCCTCGAACATGCTTTTTTTGAGTAGCCTGTTCTCAAGGGTCAGGTCGGCTACCACCTCTTTCAGCGCGGATGACACCGCCTTCAGATCCTTCACCTCGGAACTGGTGGCTTGGCGGGCCGTGTCCCCAGCCAACCGCTTTTTGCCTGCCTCAAGAAACTCTTTCGACCAGCTGTAATAAAGGCTCGTGGCTATTCCTTCTCGGCGGCACAGTTCGGCAATGCTGTCTTCACCACGAAGCCCGTCTAAAACAATGCGGATCTTCTCCTCTGCCGAATGTTGGCGCCGTGTCTTCCTGCGGATGTCTTTGACGACCCTCTCTGACGACGCTTTCTGTTTCCCGGATTTCATTCTCATCTCCACTCTCTGATGGTTACGATGAGCCTGAAATCCTCCGTTACGCAATCAACCTATTCTGTTCCATGAGTGCTGATGGCAGACAGTATGCACAACTCCACTGGTCACCGTAATCTCCTATCCCACACAGATTTCGCAATGACCACGATTCTAGGGACAGGCCGTCAGCGCAGCGTCAAACTGGCGTTAAAACGCCATTCGCTGACCCAAAGGGTTGAATTTTTGTTCAGCTAGATGTGAAAAGCCCTTTGCCTATGCCGCACTTTTCGTTGGGCATTCAGATAAATGAGGCCGATCATCACGGCCTTCTCGTCGACGTACTCGGCTGTCACACCGACCGTCATCCACGCGGGGCTTACCCTGGGACTTGAAAAAAGATTGAGAGTCGCGTCATTTGCGCGTCTCTCAACCAGAAAAGATCATACATGTGCACCGCTTGTTTTAGACGCGAAGACTCATGTGGTGCGGCGAAGAACAATGGGTCCTTAACCTAGTTCTCCGGAGTATACCAAATCGGGGAAGTATACGCTCGTTCCTGCGTAGACGTGGGAACGTCATTCGGAATCTCATCGCCAAACCGGACTGCCTCATAGACTGTCCATCTTGGCGTTGGGATTTCCAGAACCCGCGCGTAGTAGAAAGCCTTTTGTTCGGGATCAAATTCCGGGTCGGTCCAGACGATTATCAATTCCGGCGCTCCGATAGAGTTCGTGAACGTGCCTGTCTCAACGTCTACGGTGTTGCCAACAGATGGTAACTTACCAGCGTCGTCGATAACGCGGTCATCAGACCAAACGACGTTAAACACTTGCTCCTGCGTCTCGCCGTCAGCCGTTAGCCAGCCCTTGACGATCTGAATTCTATCAAGATTGCCAGAATATGGATCCTTGAGGGCAGCGACGAGAAAGGACGGCGCAGAGGCATCGTCTGGCGCTGCTTGCAGATCTCCTCCCATTGGCACGCCTTTTTCATAGCCAATTTTCGCGGGAAGCCGGGATTGAGCATCAGACGCGTCGAAGTCCCATCCGCCAAAGAAACGTACGGTAATACGGCTGCCGGTTGTGCCGTATACTTCCTTGCGCTCCATTGCGTCAAAAATAGAATCCCGCGTGTTCTCCTGGGCCCAAACAGCTGCATAACCCGACGCCGCCATCTGCCAGCCTAAAATTCGCGTCGCTTCAAATTCGCCGACCACATGTTGCCAGCGGCCCGGTTCCGGCTCTACCCCCGAGTGTTTGCCGAAAAAGTTGTCTTCCTGCGCCGTGGCCAATGCAGTGTGGCTATCAGTCGATCCAACGACACCAAATTTGTAAGGGTTTGTCCCAAGCTGCTGTTCCAGTTTCAAACCATTCTTGAACGCTTCTCGCGCATATTCATACTGCAACATCCAGTCTTCCTTTGGCACAGGGCCAAGGTTCGCGACGTCCCAGGTTTCGTAATCTGCAAACTCATCGTTGGGGCTCAGAAACGGATGGGCTTCACCGTCACCCTTTATCTGTGTGATCTCATAGAGAGGCTCCCATTTGGCACGCCGTTCCGCATAATCTCCTGTCAGCGGTTCCCCGGTGTCTGGATTTGTCTCGACCGGAAACATCAGACCGTTCGAGACATTCCCATTGTGCGCCAGCGCCAATACACGGCCGCCGGTCTCTTCTTCGTACCGCTCCATCCAATCCCACAGGTCTTCCGGATTGAAGGTTTCTGCTGTGGTGAACGGCAGCATTTGGCGGGCTCGAATTGCATCGTCGCGATAGATGACATTGCGGTGGAGGTTGTTACCGCCCTCGGTCGACGTCCATTCATACCCGATAAAGGCTGTGAAAGAGCCGGGATCATCAAACGCGTCAGCGGTTTTGGTAAAGTCATCCCAAACCGATTGCACAAAACGGCGGTCCGCTATTGCTTCTGGCAATGCACCACCGGATATGCCCGCAAAAGTCTCGATAACTTCCATGGTTGCACCCAAAGCGACGTCGCCGCCCTGATTCAACCGGTCATTCCAATCACGCAAAGTCGGATCACGCATGAGTGTGGCGTTACCAGCCACGATTTCATTCATCGCACCCATGGCGTCGGAATGGTCAGAGACCACGAGCCAATCAAGCGGACGGGATAATTTCGCCTGCAACCCGTGCGATGTTGTCACTTCTTCGCCGCGGGCAAAACGAAACGCGTCGGCAGGCGACAACAACACCCCAAAGGCACGCGCATCCAGCGAAAGTGAGGTGTGCAGATGTGTGTCACCCCAAAGCGGTCGGGTCGGGAAATCCCGCCCGGCATAAGGTGAAAATGTATCCGCTGCCTGCGCGCGCATGTCGGATTTCGAAATCGTCATCTCACCAACTTGTCCACCTTCTACGGCGTCCTGCGCGAGAATGGATGTTGCGGACATGAAGAAGCTAAAAACTGTGGTCGTGCTATACAGGATTCTCATAACGATATTCCTATCTTTGCAAATGATACCTGATGCGACCATTTTGAAACCGCTGCTGTCAAGTTAGTATCGTGTGCGCAACTCGGGCGCACGCTATCAGTGTGTGCGATCCTACTCGCGGGGTCTTCCAAGCTCGCTATGGTGTTTCAAACCGTGATCTTAAGGAAATCATGGATGGTGTTATATTTTGACTGAATCGCTGGGTGACAAGATATTCAGGCACAATCGCTGAGGCAGGGCATGCCACCTTTGGCCCGCAGGCCCGGATAAATTGCAAGTCGCTACCGCGCCGAACGACTGAGATTGTCTCAGTCAGAAGACTGCCCATAGCTTTGACTGTTCATCTTCTCAATCACAGCCGCCATTTCCTTGTCTGACAGAACAGGCGGTTCCCCCAAAGCCAATGCGTTAATGTAGATTTGCGAAAGTGTCTCGACCTCTGTGGCAAGCCACAAAGCAGCGCTCAGGCTTTTGCCGATTGCGATTTGCCCGTGTTGCCCAAGCAGACAGGCACGACGCCCCTCTAACGCGGTCAGAGCTTTGTCCGATAACTCTTGCGTTCCGAAGGTGGCATAGCCCGCACATTTGATATCGGTGCCTCCGGCAACTGCAGTCATATAGTGAAAACTTGGAATACTTCTGTGATGGCAAGCCAGCGCCGTCGCGTGGACAGAGTGGCAATGCACCACGGCATTTGCATCGGTTCGTGCCTCAAGAATGTCCCGATGAAAGCGCCATTCAGACGACGGCCTGGGACCCTGATAAGATCCGTCAAAAGCCATGTCCACGATGTCTTCCGGTGTCATCGTGTCATAAGGCATACCCGAAGGTGTAATCAGAAAACCGTCCCCCGCGCGTACAGACACGTTGCCAGACGTGCCCTGATTTATTCCGCTCGCGTTCATGGCGCGGCAGGTTGTGATCAGAGCCGTGCGCAGTTCAAGGTTTTCCACGTAAAAACTCCCGATGAATTTACCCAGCCACGTTTCCAGAGCAAATCCAACATTTTTTGGTACAAGATGGCAATCGTCTTTCCTGTATGAGCTTATAGCTTGATGCCGGTCATTATCTGTCACCTGCACTTCGTCAAAGACTTAGCATCTGCAGGCCGTGCATTACGCAACAAATCAAGGCTTCGCTGGATTTCAGGCCGGTTTAGGTTTCGGCCTATCAAAACGATGCGGGTACGCCGGTCTTTGCCGGTCCAATTCTTCAACGGGACCGGCGGGTCAAATACGTGCTGGACGCCATGGAAAGCAAACGGCGATTCAATTCCCTCGAGAAACAAAATACCTTTCACACGCAGGATATCCCGGCCCTTGTAGGCAATCAAAGTGTCGAACCACTTATCAAAGACTGCATCATGCAACGCCTCGTCCAGAACAATCGAAACAGACGAGATATCTGTATCATGGCGTCGAAACTCGGAAGTGGTCCCAGGTTTTGTGTTTGAGGTTGACATGAGCCCTGAAAGGTTGCCCAGAGGATCATTTGCAACCTTGGGCGTCGTCCAGGAAATAGCATCCTGTTGACGGGCGTTTTCGCGCATGCTCGTCAGGTTCCGCAAGCTTTTCGGGCCAAAATCATGATCAGATGGGCGAACAATGTCGGCTGTTGGATTGAGACCGCGCAGCCGTTCGGTCACAGCTTTATTAGATGCTTCAGATACTAGGTCCGTTTTGGTTAGGACGATCAGATCGGCCACCGCGACCTGCGAAACGGCCTCGAACTGGGCATCCAATGTTGCAGGCCCATTCACCGCGTCCACCACCGTCACGACGCCATCCATTCGCGTATTTCGCGCGAGAAAAGGATCGACAAGCAGCGTCTGAAGGATTGGCCCCGGATCTGCGAGACCAGTGGTCTCGATCACAATGCGGCCAAAGTTGAGCATGCCTTCGTCGCGCCGTGCGAGCAACTTGACAAAGGTGTCCGAAAGGTCTCCGCGGATTGAACAACACAAACAACCTGACGACATCAGCATCACATCGCCGTCCACCTTTTCAATCAGGTCATGGTCCAGACCCACTTCGCCGAACTCGTTCACAATGACGGCAGTTGGCTCAGAAGTTGGAACGGCCAGCAATTGGTTCAGCAAGGTGGTCTTACCCGCCCCCAGAAATCCGGTTAGCAGCGTTACAGGTATGCTCGGGTCATCAACCTTTTCTGACCGGTTTTTTGAGGCATGGGCCATGAACATCACAAGCTCAGTTTTGAAATAACATTACATCAGTATGGTGAATCAATTGGGCTGTCCAGTTAAGCTGCGCCGTTACATTCCTTCTGCCATATGTTCACCACCCGACCAGTTACAAAACAAGGGTTAACGCCCTGATGCAAATCTTCGACTGCGCGTTCCATTTTAACCAAGAAGTCCGACAGGGTTGGTATTCCCTGCGTACCGGCGTGCCGTTCCAAATCCTGACCTTGTTGTCACTGCGAAAGGCGAAATGTGCGGCAATCAGAACCCTAAAGAACTAACAAAAAACCTGTTTCTTAGAACCTAGGAAAGAATTTCAAAAATGAGGTTGCAAACCTACCTATTGATAGGTAGAGTTCGCATATTGCAATCCCAAACGGAGGCATTCCAATGAAGATTTATGATGTCGAGGGTTTCCCGAATCCCGCCCGCATTCGCATCGCGCTGGCCGAAAAAGGCGTTTCAGATAAAGTGGAATTCATACCGGTGGATGTGATGGGCGGCGAACATCGCACGCCCGAATTCAAGGCCAAGAACCCCGATGCGGCTGTGCCCTGCCTGGAACTGGAAGACGGATCACATATTGCTCAGTGCAACGCGATCACCGAATATATCGATGCAATGTTCGACGGCCCTTCGCTGACAGGTGTGACCGCACAGGAACGCGCACGCATCTCAATGATGAACCTGCGTGCGGAAAACGGTCTACTGAATGCGGTTGGAACCTATTTTCACCATGCCACACCTGGCTTGGGCCCGGATCTTGAAACCTATCAATGCGCCGAATGGGGCAATAAGCAGAAAGAGGTCGCCGAGAATACCATGGCGTATCTGGACTCTGTTCTGGCCGAAAACGACTACTTGGCCGGTGACACATTCTCGGTGGCTGACATAACAGCCTTTGCAGGATTGGCGTTCGCCGATTTTGCCAAGGTTGAAATTCCCGAAAGCCTGACCAAACTCAGGGCTTGGCGTGCGAAAATAGCGACCCGCCCGTCTATTGCAGCCTAAGCGAAACCTGACATTTAAGTCGAAAGGACCTTTCCCCATGGAACTCAACTCGGATTTCACGTCCCGTGTCGTTGTTCACTCCGACCAAATTGAGTGGCAGGCCTCGCCTATGAAGGGTGTGGACCGGCGCATGCTGGACAGGATCGGTGGCGAAGTCGCCCGCGCCACCACCATTGTGCGTTATGCACCGGGCAGCAAATTTTCGGCCCACACCCATACAGGCGGTGAGGAATTCATAGTCTTGGACGGCGTCTTTCAAGACGAACACGGCGACTATCCCGCCGGCACCTATGTGCGAAATCCTCCGACCACGGAACACACACCAGGCTCGGAACCCGGATGCACCATCTTCGTCAAACTCTGGCAGTTCAACATGGAAGATCGCACCCAATTCCGCAAAACCATGACTGAAGAGTTGGCTTCACCAGTGAACGGTGTCGCAAGCGCAACCCTGCACAGGGACGACCGCGAGATCGTAACGTACAGCCATCTTGACCCAGCTGCGACCTTGGCTTCGGACGCGACGGGAGGGATCGAGCTTTTGGTCATCGACGGCTCAATCACAACCGGGGGTGACGTTTTGGGGAAAAACGGTTGGTTGCGCCTACCCGAGGGTGAAGCTCTTTCCGCCGTAGCTGGACCAGAAGGCGCAAAGGTCTGGATGAAAACCGGGCACCTTCCCTTTGCCCAACCACCGGCGGTGTAGCATATGAAATCCGCTAATCCACTGGCGCTTGTCGCAGGTGCTGGGGCTGGCCTCGGCCAGTCTCTCCTTTCCCGATTTCAAGCTGGCGGCATGACCGCCGTTGGCCTCGGCCGAAGTCGACCGGAAAGCCCAGTCGGCACTTTTCATGAACTTGATCTGAGCGACCCTGAGGCTGTCGGCCCAACCATCGCGGATCTGATAGCGACCTATGGCCCGCCAAAAATCGTGGTCCACAATACTGCTGAACTGGTGATCGCACCCTTTCCCGAAACCACATTAAAGGATTATCAGCGGGCTTGGACATCAATGGTGCAATCGCTAGTGGTCCTTGGGCAATGCGTGCTGCAACCCATGGTGCGTGGCGGCGGTGGTACGCTGATCGTGTCTGGAGCGACTGCATCGCTGCGGGGTGGCCCGCGTTTTTCGGCTTTCGCGTCCGCCAAGTTCGCTTTGCGCGGGCTGACGCAATCACTCGCGCGAGAATATCAACCAGCCGGCGTGCATGTCGCTCATGTGATAGTGGACGGTATCATCGATACACCTCGTTCTCGTGATTTGCATAGTCTCGATCCGGCGAAAATGATCAAACCCGGCGAGATTGCCGAGGCGTACTGGCAACTTGCACATCAGCCGCAATCGACCTGGACACATGAGCTGGACCTACGACCTGCTTCGGAGGGGTTTTGACATATGCAAACTGAGACGTTGATCATTGGCGCTGGCCTGTCGGGCTTGTCGCTCGCGGTGCGGATGGCCGAAGAGGGTCGCGACTTTTTGCTTGTCGAGGCGCGGGACCGACCCGGCGGACGCATTCTAACCCAACGGGTCGGCAAAGGTTACTTCGATGTAGGACCCGCCTGGTTTTGGCCCGGCCAACCCCGGATTGCGGCGCTGATCAGCCAGTTGGGGTTGACGCTGTTCGAACAATACTCAATGGGCGCGCTCAGCTTTGAAGATGAAAATGGACGCGTCGAGCGCGGTCGAGGCTTTGCGTCTATGGAAGGGTCATATCGTCTCAAGGGCGGTTTGAGTGCACTGACCGACGCGTTGGCAGCCCAACTGCCCAAGGCCCGCGTGGTTTTGTCCTCACCCGTTGTGTCGCTGGCGCAGACCCACAAGGGAATAACGGCAAACACAGAGTCGGGGCAGGAATTCCAGGCCAAAAAGGTGGTATTGGCCCTGCCGCCCCGTGTGGCCAGCCAGATCACCTATTCCCCTTCTCTACCGCGGGAAACGCTTACCGCGATGAAGGACGTTCCCACGTGGATGGCAGGCCAGGCAAAGGCTATTGCCATCTATGACCGACCATTCTGGCGCGAAGCCGGCTTGTCCGGCGACACCATGAGCCGCCGTGGGCCAATGGTCGAGATACACGATGCTTCGCCTGACGAAAGCGGCCCGTATGCCCTGTTTGGTTTTATCGGAATACCACCTCACGCCCGCCGGGATCAGCGCCGCTTGCGACAAGCCGTGCAAGACCAATTGACCAACCTGTTCGGACCCAACGCCGCAAAACCGGAAACACTGCTGATCAAGGACTGGGCCTATGATCGCTTCACCTCTACCGAAGAGGATCAACTACCGCTATACGCACATCCGTCATATGGATTGCCACAGGCTTTGACGCAGATTTGGGGAAATCGCCTGATATTCGCCGGAACCGAGGTGGCGTCGCATTTCGGAGGCTATATCGAGGGTGCCCTGGAAGCAGCGGAAAACGCGTTTGCCCTGATCGCTGAAGAAAAGGTTTGAAAGCATGTCGGATACCAAAACTGCGTTACTGGATTTTGCTGAACATGCAGCACGCGCGCGAGGGTTTGACGGGTTTAGCTATGCTGACCTGGCAGAAGCAGTTGGTATTCGCAAAGCTTCGATTCACTATCACTTTCCTACTAAGGCCAATCTGTCCGCAGCGTTGATGGACCGCTATCACACTGTACTTGAACGCGAATGCCAGAAGATTGAGGATAAGTATGAAACTGGATCTGAACGCCTTCAGGCTCTTGTCCAGCTTTACCGGGATGCACTCAACGATGGTAAAACACTTTGCCTGTGTGTCTCGCTGATCAGTAGTCGCGAAAGCCTGTCTGATGAAGTTATCGAAAAAATCCGAGCTTTCAGGGCCATGATGGTCCAGCGGATTCAGTCGATCTTTGAACTTGGCCAGAAGGATAAAACGATCTCGGGCGTGACCAACCCGGCATCCGAGGCCCGCGCCGCTCTGGCATTGCTCGAGGGCGCGCATCTCACCGCCCGGGCGGAGGAAAACATCAAAACTTTTGATGAAGCCATAGGTATTTTGAAGTCCCGTTGTTGACCCAACGTTCCACCTGAGCGATCGCCAAGGCCGTCGGCGGAATGCTAGGTAATGAGTGTCTGCCGATACACCAGAAATCTATGAGTGGAAGACCACACCGGAAGAGTGACAGTGAGTCTGGCTTGGCCGCAATTTCTTCCTCTCTGTCTGAAGTGGGGTCCACATTTTGATGCCGTCATGAATTTCGGCCTTCAGCAATTCGAGAACCGCATCATGTTCAGCGGTAGATGGCAGGTGGGTCATTCGGGGCCGGGTTCCGGGCTCGCCGACAGTTCGTTCAGCAAAGCTTGGGCATGTGAAGCGAGAAAGGCATCTTCGCGCGCGCAAAGTGGCCGGCTTTGCCGCCGAGCATAGAGAAGAGAAAACAGTCATGATTGACGCGACATCAGTTCCTCCACTCTCACCCTTCTAAAGTTGGGCCGCAGTATGGGGTGTGGATCAGAACACCCATCACCACGCCTGAAAGGTTCTGAGCAATTGGATTTCCATGCCACCTTTTCTAAATTCGGAAACTGGAAAATCAAAACCCTGCGTTGGCAACCCAACTCTCAAGGTCAACCCCGGAGAACAGCCGAGTAGTGGTTTCGATGTTGTTGCCCCCTTCAGGTATCGAATTCTAGATGGAAATGGCCGGGGAACCCGGCGATACCTGGTTGGATCTGTCCGGCAGCGCCGGGCGCACGGCGCAGGTTTTTTTGGATCAGAAGCGGTTTCAAGATGGCAGGGATGACCGCCTGATTGATGGTATCACCAAAGCAGCGGTGCATGCCGTAACCCCAGATGATGTAATCCTTCCATGGGCGGTCAGTGCGGAACTCGTTGGGGGCTGGTATGTCAAGGCGGTCAAAACAGGCTGATGCGTTCGCGGCGAAAACGATCTGGCCTTTGCGGATTTTGGCGCGACGCAGGGTAGACGGTGCGATCTCGGTATCGTGCAAGGCTCGGCGGTAGATCACTGGGTTGAACGGATTGAAGCGTAGTGCCTCCCAAATGTGTTGGGCAAGAAGCGCGTCGTCGTCAGCGCGTGCGGCGCGTCGGGCTGAGACGAGCACTTCGGGTCGGTTAAGTAGCTCATCGAGTGCGAGACAGCTGGCCTTTGAGATGGTGGGAATGGCACCGATCAAAAGGCCGAGTAGGTTGTTGCGGATGCCCAGATCGCTCATCCCCGGCGTATCCGAGGATTGTAGCGCAAGGCAACGATTGAGGATGTCCGGAGTTTCGGTAGGGTTGGCCTTGCGTTCCGCGATATGTGCATCAAGGTAGGCACGCAGGAGATCGGCTTGTGCCAGCGCACGAGCTTCACCCGCAGCGTCAGCTCCAAGGTCCTGGAACAGGTACCAGAACAGGTTGGATGTCCATTCCTGCATTTGCGCGGGCTTTGCACCGCAGCCAAAATAGGTTTCAGTCATGTCCCAAGGCACTTCGAGCGTGAGGGATGGGACGATGTCGATCTTGCCCTTGCATTGTGCGATGATACGGTTGGCAAGATCTGCGGCGCGGGGTTGCACGATCTCAGCCACATCGCTCATCCGCGCGGCAAGGCGCATGGCGGACGTGTCGCGGGTATAGTCCCAGCCCGGCTGCATCCCGAGAAAGAAGTTTTCGCCTTCGGTCAGTTTACGCATGCGCGAACCGTAAACGACTTCAAAATCTTCGTTGCGGTTCAGCACATCAAGACAATCGGCGCGGCGGGTGACAATAGCAGTGCCGGTGTTTTCGTAGCATTTCATCAGCACGCGGTTGAACGTAAGATTAGGCCAGAAGGCGCGCAATACGGCAAAGACGCGGCGCTGGGACGCTGGCTTTTGTAGGTAAACGCCGATTCCGCCGGACATAAGCGATCCAAGGCAGCCCGGCAGTAGGCAGGCGAAGGAAAGAAGCCCCTCGCCCCACAAGACGAGGCGTTGAAGGATGCTGAGGAAGATGTTGGCAATGGCGGTAATCATGCACTGATGCTCCGATCAGGTGGGATCAACAATGCCCATGGCCATCATTCGCAGCGCGGTCATGGAAGGCACAAAGAAATAGTCACCTCCGCGGCATTCCACGAAGGTTTTGAGCTTACTCATAACATAAGGCGGTTTGTTGGAACTCGGGTCGGACGGAATCGTGTGGCGTGTGTGGTGGTCGTGATTTCCAAGAAGTGGACAAGTGTTGTTGCCCTGATGGAAATCGAGCCCGTATTGAATCCACTGTTGCTGTATGAACTCGAACTGCCGGAACAAGCTGGCCCCCATGATGATCATGATCACGCCTTGTTCGGTATCATCGTCCTTATGTTCAAAATTATGTGGCCCATAAGGCAGACCGCGCCGCAGAATGCGGCGGCGTTTGTTGAGAGCGCTGGTGGCTTCGGGGTTTTCGAAAGGTTTGCCCGTGGTTTCGTCAATGCCGCCCTTGTTCAGCGGGTCGAGATAGTCGCGGGTGTTCATGCGGCGCATATGGGCACCGCCTGGGCATTTGAAGCCCGTCATGTCATCGCCGTAGCGGAAATCCCGTGCCTCTGGAGACGCAATATAGGCGAGGTTTTTCTTGTAACCTTCGATCGGGTCGACACCCTCACCCCGGAAGCCCATCTTTTCGCCAAAGGCGACCCATTCGTCATAGGTGGGCACCTTCGAGAGCGGTACGCCATCGGACCACCGCCCGCACATTTTGGCGCGTAGGGTTTCCTTGGCTTCTTCGATGGGAACGTTCATCACCTTGGCATATTGTTCGGCCTCCTCGGCGACGACGGCATCGAAAGAACCGACATTTTCGTGCAATTTTCGAAAGGCGAAGAACGTGCCATTTCGCATGAATTCAGGAGGTGTGGCGGTGGGGGCAAGTTCCTGGCTTTCGTCTGGATGGCCAAGGATAAACTCTCCGGTGGCCAATGGTTCCCAGCCATTTCCCATCAACTTACCGCGCCCGATGACGGCAGATTTTTCGTCCTCGGCGCGCAGTTGGCCTTCGAAGACCGGATTGCCAATACCGTCGGTGAAACCAAAATGTTCCTTTGGGGTGGGAAGGATCGCGCCACCGATCTCTTCAAAGACGGCTGAGGCATCCTGATAAGGCTGGTCGCCCTCGGCACCGACACCGGTCAGGTGAGTTACGCCGCATTTTTTGGCGGCCTTGAGCAACCAATCTGTGCGCTCTTCCAGCTCAGGATGTGGGGTTGCAAGGTCGGTTTTGCTTTTGCTCTGCACATTCAGAGTGACCAGCACATGTACGTCGTCATCGCCAAAACCCAAAGTGCCAGGGGCGCGGCTTTTCTGCCAGATCGGGTCCCAGTGCTTTAACCAACTTTGGTCTTTGGCATCTTCGACCTTGGTCTGGTCGCGGTCACCAAGAATAAACGCCCGCTGGCGCATGCCCTCGATGAATTCGGCTGGCATTGCCTGCAGTGTGCGCACGGGCAATTGCAGGGCAAGCATTCCGGGAAAGGTAAGGGCGATATTTGTGGTGCAGGTCGGCTTTAGGTTTTTTTCATTCCAGCGGACAGCGGTTGTGACCTTTTGGCGAACTTCTTCAAGGAATGCGCGCCCGGCCGCGGGGTTGGGGAAATGAAAAAATACATAGCGGGCAAAGGGGAAGGAATGGCGGCCATAGGCGCGGATGACGTTCCCCTGAATGTCATTGAGATTAAGATTGCGTGTCATGTCGTGCTCATGTCTTTAAGAATTCACATTGCCGGGGTGGGTCGAGGAAATGACGCCTGGTTTTTGCGTTTTGACTCTGGTGTTCAGAGGTTCGTGCTCTGACATGAAGTCGCCAAAAGCCGCGTACAGATCTGTATCGGACTTGGCCTGGTTTTCGACAAAGAAGTCAGCGAATTTCTGTTGTAAATAGAGCGCCTTCAGAACTGAAGGTAGATCGTCATACTTGGCCGGGGCTAAGGGTTTTTCACCGTTTTGGATGGCGTAGCGAATGAAGATCACTGCAAGAACAAGTCCAAGCAGAATCGCGAAGAGACCAGTGGCAAGGCTGGAAAGACCCAAGAATGGCACGGTTGCGATACCGAAGAGCCAGAGCACTAGCGAGAACAGACCGATCGCCAGCGGGGCAACCGCGCCGATGATCAGTTGCGTAAGTGGCAGATTGTGGAATTCTGGCAGCTCCAGGTAGTAATCATGGAACGGCATCGTAGTTTCGACATGGCATTTGTCGAGGTAATCCCCGAACTGCTCTGCCGAATTGACGTGTTCGAAGCCGTAGCAGTTAGAGTACACCGCACGAAGCTCTTCTTCCATTGTTCTCCAGAGCTCGCCTGCATATGAAGCGCGCACTTCGCGTTGTTGTTCGGCGCTCAGAGTGGTGGGTAGCCGATCGCCATCTTTCAAAACCGCGTCCACATCCGCGCAGAATACCAAATAGGGCGTTTTCAGTTCATCCACATGCTGGGGAATGATCGGGGGAGGGCTACGCCTAAGGCGGGCGACCAACGTATTTTGCGTGTTGCGTCCGTTATAGACCACATCGCTAAGCACAAACATACGCGCCAAGTGGTTGCGGGTGTTACGGGCAAAGGGGCTGTTGAATTTGGTATGTTCGGTGGCCGGTGACTGATGAGCTGTGGGCAATTCGGCAAGCGCGATGCGAGCGCGTTGCTCGAAAGAGGTTTGAGGATCGTCCTTTGGGGCACCGGGTTTGATCGGGGCAAGCGTGGTCAGGAAAATATGGCCGGAATCGAGGTCGGGCATCAGCGATCTCCCTGTGGCTTTGGAGCGGCTTTGGCTGAAGCGCGTAGGGTGTCAAAGCCGGATTGTGCCTTGTTGACGAATTTCTCACGATTAACGTCCGCACGTTCGGTATCGAGGCTCGCGACGGGTCCGAAGCCAGGATCACCAAGGCCCTTTTGCATAACATAAGCGGCGTCGCGGTAGGCATCGGCGAATTCTTCGGGGGAAGATCTTCCATGTTTTTCAGTAAGGTCGCGCAGTTGGTCATAGATCAGCAGGCTGGTCTTGATGTCACGTTGGGCAGAGCCGGGCGTGGCGTTGTAGTAATAGTCGGTATCGATCTGGTTGTAGGTGATGTAGTTCTTGAACGGCGTAATCGGGATCGACTTGGGGTACTTGATCGAGGAAAACCAGAACAGGTCAAGACCTGACGGGATACCGTCGGAAAAGGCATCGATATACTGGTCCCATGTTCCGTTGAAGTTTGAGCAGAAAAGCACATAGTCGTCTTCTACCTGCTCTTTACCTTGGCCGAGATCGGGCCAGTCCTTGGGTTTGATGATTACCCAGCGGGCGAAGTGAATAAGTGACAGCCCTAGCAGTCCAAGCAAATTTGATGGAACTCCGCGTGCCGCCATGAACAGCAAGCGGTTGATCCAGGTTATTCTTGGATTGCTGGGCGTGACCACATTCATTGCATAGGCTTTACCGGCAATATTCGACATGGCGATCCCTTTCGTTAGCAAATTGATTTTAAAAATTGCGCATGCATAGCGATCCTAATTGAACGTTATCACTGCTGTAGAATGAGTCGAGGAATAATGGCGGTAGCTGAAGATGCTAGGTTCAGGACTCATAACGCGTAAATAACAACTGCTGCGTGGACGATTGCTTAAGGATGTGTCGCAAACTTTGGGCCTGGATTAACGAGCATATAGATTTCGATCTTTGGTGTCCGCGTATTGTTCTCCAACAGGTTTCAGCATGATTTCCTTGAAAGGCTGTCATTTTCCAAAGGATGCAGTTTTGTGCGCCGTTTACTTCTACCTGCGGCACACGGTTTCTTATCGTGACTTGAAAGAGATCATGGCGCATGGACGAAACCAATATTCGTGTGCGCGGGAAGTGGATGTATCTCTATCGAGCGGTCGACGAAGTGGAAAACACTCTTGATTTCACGCTGTCTGAGCGGCGAAATCGTCCAGAAGCCACCAGGTTCTTTGCCAAAGCACTGTCGTCAAACGGAATCCCAAACAAAATCGTTATAGACAAGAGTGGTGCAAATGCAGCCGGCAGTCGAGAAGTGAACAGAATCCTGAAGCGGTTCGGATGCTCTGCCAAAGTACAAGCGATCAGGTCCAAATATCTAAACAAAATGATCGAGTAGGATCACAGTTTCATCAAACGACACGTGCGGCACATGTGCGGGTTCAAGCCGTTCAGATCCGCCTCGGCTACTCTGGACGGCATTGAGGTCGCCAACACGATCCGCAAGCAGCAATTTCCCAGCACTACCACGTCGGGCTTTCTGCAATTTGTCGAGATCGCAGGATAGTCGTGTCCGGCAGGTCGCTGGCACGGGCCGTTCTAAAAGTTTGCGACACATCCATGCTCCTGACCCTAGATAGGATCTGTTGCAAACTTTTTGTCATTGACGCTCAAGAACACAGAGAGTGAATAGCGGCCGGTGTAATTCAGCCGAAAGCCAGCTCATGATCTCCTTTAAAGGCGCTCAATATCCCAAGGATGTGATCCTCTTTGCTGTGTTCTTCTACCTTCGATACGGCGTGTCATATCGGGATCTGGAAGAAATCATGTCCGAGCGCGGCGTTGCGGTAGATCACACGACGCTGAACCGTTGGGTGACGAAATACGCTAGTGCAATTGCCGATGTTGCGCGCAGACGAAAGGGACTGTGCGACCGTTCTTGGAGAATGGAGGAGACTTACATCAAGGTAATAGGCAACTGGGTCTATCTCTATCGAGCCGTCGACAAGCACGGCAAGACGCTTGATTTCATGCTTTCCCCGCGACGAAACAAACCGGCTGCGACAAAGTTCTTCTCCAGGATGCTGGAGATCAACGGGCTTCCGAGGAAGATTGTCATCGACAATAGCGGAGCTAGCACGGCCGGCATCAAAGCCATAAACAAGATGCTGAAAGGCTTTGGTTGTCCGATCCCAATCGAAATGGTCAGGCGGAAGTATCTGAATAACATCGTGGAACAGGACCATCGCTTCATCAAGAGACGCACTCGGCCGATGTTAGGGTTCAAAGCCTTCGCTTCAGCGGCGGCTACACTGGACGGGATCGAAGTGGCACACATGATCCGCAAAGGCCAAATCAAGCCCGGAATCTGCCCGTTTCGTCAATTTGCAGAACTGGCGGCATAAGCCGCGGGTTCGGTGTCAACTCTTCGGTCAGTAAGAAACTTTGCAACAGATCCGTAGCGGTTATTCGCTGCACTCGGCATAAACGACCGCTCTGCGGACAAAGCTGCCGATTAGTCAGTTTGCCGGGATGTGTGACAACGGCCCAGAGCCGACTTTGAGCACTTCGTTGGATTTCGCAGCCGCAGCCCGCATTCCGGCCATTCGCTGCACGCGCGAAATCTAAAAAGCCCGCCGACGGGGATCGCGTAAGAGATTAGACAAATGGCCCCTGGTTGTGAATGCCGATTGCATTTGTACATTCTAAATTGGTCGTCGAGTTTGACTATCCCGAGAAATATTAGGTATCATGACACCGACCGAAGCCGCCGGTATCGCAGTGGTCTACTCGATCCCAATCGCGATCTACTTCTATCGTGGCCTGACCTGGAAAACTCTGGCCCAGACGATCCAGAATTCCGGTGTTACGATTGGTGTGGTCATGGTCATGATCTTCATGGTTCTGATCGTGTCGGACAACCTGATCTCGCAGGGTGCACCTCAGTTGGCCAAAGATCTGGTCTATTCCGTTTCGGACAATCCGGTCGTCATCCTTCTGATGATCAACGTCGTGATGATCCTGATCGGGATGCTGATGGACGATATCTCGGGTTTGCTGCTGGCGACACCGATCTTGCTGCCCATCGCGCAGAGCACTGGAATGGATCCGATCCATTTCGCGGCCGTAATTGGTGTGAACCTGGGTATGGCGAACATCACTCCACCAACTGCGCCGCTACTTTATCTCGGTGCTCAGGTCTTTGATGAACCGGTTTCGCGCATGTTGTGGCCGACTTTGATCTTCATTGTCTTTGCATGGCTTCCGACGCTGATGCTGACGACTTTTGTCCCAGAGTTGGCCCTGTTCCTGCCTGATCTCCTGCTCAGCCGGTAGTGGCAAGAAAGCGCAAAAGCCCGAGACGAAATAGCACGCACCCCAACCTTACGGCTGGGGTGTCTGAGCGCCCTCCTAAAGATGAAGTGGGAGAGGCCAGTTCGCAGAAGAAAACTGAAAACCTAAATACGGAGGTTTAAAATGTACAAAAATATTCTAGTCGCGCTGTCTCTGGAGCATGGCATCAGTGAACACGCGCTTGCGGCGGCACATGCCCTTGTATCCGAAGGTGGAAAAATCACTGCCGCGCATATCCATGAGCCCCCAAATAGACAGATAATGTACTATATGGATGAAGGGATCGCAGAAAAATCTCTCCAAAAAGCAAAGGCGCGCTTGGCCGAGCGCCTAACAAGTGAGACCGACGTGTCGTCTATCTTACTCGAGAGCCAATCGGCAGGTCGCGCAATCACCGAATACGCCAACAAACATGGCATCGACTGTATCGTCCTCGCTTCACATAAACCTGGGATGAAAGAGTTCTTTTTGGGTTCCACGGCTGCTCTCGTTGTTCGCCATGCTCAGTGTTCGGTGCATGTACTCCGTCTGTGACGCTGGTACCCGCAACATGTTAGCAACTTTGCCCTGTGAAATCTGCGGTGATAAGCACGTCTCATGGCAATCTAGGTCTAATTTTGGCGTACCAAAAGAGTTTCATTTTGCGGCATTTGGGAGGTAGGACTCGCAGCCGACCTCGGCGGCAACGCGCCATCCTGTGATACCCTCTTTCGTCAACGTCGGGTTGTCGTTGTGGGCGGGAATGGCGGAAAGCAGGATCAGTTATGGAAACACCAAATTTACCTGCCATTCGCGCGCTTCGCCCTGCTTGGAACAAGGGACGCATCGTCGGTCAAAAACGGCCGTTAAAACCCAAACACGTCTGGGCAATTCGAGTAAGATTGGAGCTCGCAGAGAACCATCGCGACCTCGCTCTCTTCAATATGGCCATCGACAGCAAGTTGCGCGGCTGCGACTTGGTTAAGATGAAAGTCGTTGACATCATGGCCTCTGGTCAGATCAAGGAGCGGGCTTCCGTGCTGCAAAGTAAAACTCAGAAACCCGTCCGCTTCGAAATTTCTGAAGGAACTCGGGCCTCTGTCGAGAAGTGGATGGAAGACGAGCTCATGGTTGGGTCCGAATACCTTTGGCCAGGGCGTTTCCATGAGCGTTTGCACATTTCAACGCGCCAGTATGCCCGGATCGTGCGTGATTGGGTCACGTCTATAGGTTTGGAAGCAAGCGCTTATGGCACACATTCAATGCGTCGAACCAAGGTCACCCAAATTTACAAGAAGACGGGCAATCTGCGCGCGGTGCAGCTCTTACTCGGACATACTAAGATGGACAGCACCGTTCGGTATCTCGGTGTTGAGCTTGAGGACGCACTTGCCATAGCGGAGGCCATTGAAATCTGAATACTACGGGCCGCTTTCGTTGGCGGCCCATATCAGTCGTTCAAGAACCCTGTGGCGAACGGCCGGTTTGGCCCGAAATATTCGATCTTGTATTCTTTCGGCATTGCCCGCAGTCACAGAAACCAACCCACAAAAAAGCTATCCACAACAGCAGTCCCCTAACTGGATAGGCGGACACGGAACGGTAGCGTAAGAGCAAAAGACACAGCAATCGCCTTCTAAAGGCTTCAAAACTGACTTGCATGATTTGCATTCATAAAACCACTGGCACGAGTCAGTTGGCATTTTCTCGGTTTCAACATGCCCACACCGAGGGCAGGTCAAAGTGCTATCCAGCACCACAGTTTGTTTTGTCATTGTCTCACATCTGCATGATTAGATAATCGTTGATTTGAGCCTCATTGAACACGATGACCCATGCCAGTGCGGTGATCGCCGTGCTTCCGACAAGCCACCATTTCAGGTTTGCCAACGTCCCGTTTCGATGCGCTACGAACCACGAAACCGCGATCAGCGCTGTTGAGATGGCGAGAACATAGTAGCTTGCTGCCGCTATTTTTCCGAATATCGCCAACCAACTGCCACCCAAGCCGAGCAACATCATGGCCATTGGAAGAACACAGCATGTCGCAACTCCCAGAGCGGAAACCGATCCCAGGTAGCTGAGGGTCAAATACTTCTTCATCTTTCGCTCCCTGGGTACTCGATTTGAATGTGTTGAGGCACCGGCATTCAGAGCGTATAACTCCTGTAGTAACTACAGGATCAAGCGGAGGCACTTCACATGATTGCGATAGGTGAGGCTTCTCGGCAAAGCGGGGTTGGAATAGAAACTATCCGCTACTACGAACGCGAAGGTATCGTACCAAGACCCGCACGAGCTCTGAACAATCGTCGCCTCTATTCAGCAAACGATGTGGGTAGACTTCGGTTTTTGAAGAAATGCCGCGACCTGGGGTTTCCTCTATCTGACGCAAAGGCGCTTTTGGAGCTGTCAGAAGGGAGTACCGAAGACTGCCGATCAGTGAAAGAACTGGCCGAGGCACACATTGCCAGCGTTCGAAGCAAGATTGATGAGCTCAGACGTTTGGAGCGCGCCTTGAGTGAGCTTACGGCCAATTGTGATAGCGGAAACGTTCAATGCCCGATGCTGCAAAGACTTAGAACGATGGATGATATCTGACTCTGGCCGCTGGGCGGAATCAAAGAGTCTGAGATTTATCCAGATCGCGTCAGACCAAGGTCTGTGGTGCGGTAACAGATTGTAGTTCATAGTCGATTTCACGATGAGAGTGAAAGTAGCTGACCTGACGATTGGCAATTGGTCGTTGTCGCGAGTGTTTCTTGCGGCCAGCATCGTTGTGATGGGCACTGCTACTGCAATCGTCGGGGTGTGGGTGTCAAATCGAATCCAGAACGCAGTCGTGCAAAACTCCGCTAACTCTGCGGCTCTATATATGGAAAGCGTAGTATCCCCGCTCAGCCAGGAATTGGCACATGGCGATCGCCTTTCAGAGCAAGCGAGCCTGGCGCTGGACGAGATTTTTATGACCCAACCAATGCGTGACCGCATCGTTTCCTACAAATTCTGGAAGCAAGGCGGTGTGATTGCGCATGCCTCGGATACAGACATCATTGGAAACAGTTTCAATCCAACAGATGACTTAAGGCGGGCGTGGAGCGGTGATATCTCCGGCTCTTTCGAAGAGCTTGATCATGCCGAAAGCGCCGCAGAGGCGGCATTGGGAATACCATTACTTGAAGTTTACAGCCCCATCCGCGAACTCTGGTCCGGCGAAATCATCGCAGTTGCTGAGTTCTACGAAAGAGCTGATCAGCTTGAGTTAGACTTAGCCCAGGCCAGGCGAACAAGTTGGTTGGTCGTCGGTTCCGCATTTCTGGCATGTACGATTGTTCTGTATTCCATCGTTGCAATTGGCGACAAAACAATTCGACGACAGGGGGCTCTTCTTAAACAGCGCCTGACAGAAAGTGAGAGGATGGCTGAGCAGAATGCGCTGCTGCGGTCGCGTGTGGTCGAGGCGTCAGAAAGATATGCCACGCAAACAGATCGGTTCCTCAAGAATCTTGGAGCTGAGCTACATGATGGCCCTGCGCAATACCTGTCGCTCGCCGCCCTTAGACTGGAGGCGGCGTTTTCCAAAGGGTCCGAAAGACCTAAAGAGGCAGAGGAAATTCAGCAATCCCTGCAAAAATCTCTTGCTGAAATTCGTGCAATATCGCGAGGGCTGTCCGCGCCAGATATCGACAGCCTGTCATTCGCCGATGTTGTGAAGAGAGCAGTGGAGGATCACGCCGAACACAGCCCGTTGCGACCGGAGATTTCGTTCTTGGGTAGCCAGGCCCCAGAGTTGTCATTGTCCGACAAGCTGTGCATTTTTCGGTTCCTTCAGGAAACGCTTTCCAATGCCGCGAGGTATGCCCCAGATTCCAACTGCACTGTTACTTCTGAGGTGCAAACCGACCGCATAATTATAAAGGTCAAAGACGACGGGCCTGGATTTAGAAAGTCAGAAGAATCCGCATTGCGTGACGATGGAGGCCAGGGGCTTATGGGCTTGCGAGATCGAGTCGAGAGCATTGGCGGCAAGTTTGAAGTCGTATCGAGACCGGGCGAAGGCACCACCATTGCTATGACACTCTTTCCCAGAAAGTTAGGCACATCATGACTACATCCGTCGTAATAGCTGATGATCACCCGATATTCAGGGATGGTTTGCGACGCACACTAGATGAAGCTGATGGTTTCAAAGTTTTGGCTGCCGGTTCCAATGCTGAAGAGGCAGTGTCGCTGGTCGGCACGCATCAGCCGGACATAGCTATTCTTGACCTCTCGATGCCCGGTGGCGGGATAAGCGCGACACGTAAAATTGCGGCAATGGAAAATCCACCCGTCATTGCAATCTTGACGGTCTCAGAGAACAGCAGCGATGTCGCGGACGCCTTGGAGGCGGGCGCTATTGGGTACATTGTGAAGGGAGTAACCGCGAGCGAACTAACCGCTTCCTTACGCAGCATCGCCGCAGGTGAAGGGTTCGTTTCTCCGGGCTTGGCCTCGCGGGTATTGCTGCAAATCAATGCTGACACCGGCATGTCTATTAACAGCAGCATTCTCGATGACCTTACGCATCGTGAGGAAGAAATACTTCGACGCGTGGCCAAAGGACTGAGCAATCGTGAAATCGCTGACGAGTTAGACCTTCAGGAAAAGACCGTGAAGCACTACATGACGGCAATCCTGTCCAAGCTTCATGCGCGAAATCGGGTAGAGGCTGCAATCATCGCCCATGATGTATGGAACAAAGCAGAATAACTTCTTTTTCTTTCAAGACGATGGCGGCCCTCACCAAGAGAAGCCGCCAACGAATCTTCGACTGGAGTTGCTGTTCAGTTAGCAACCGCCTGTAGCCTCCGGCGATCAGATGCCGTTGCGTTTCTCTCAACAACAGTCCGGTTGTACGGGTCTTTCAACTCGTAGCGCCCGAACTCGATCTCTTCCTTCCAACCATTGGCATAGTTAACTTCGATGTTGTTGCCTTGGATTTCCACTTTCGTGGGCCGACTTCCGGCAGTGCCGCCTTGCCCAGAGGAACGCACGCTTTCGATTGAGATACCATTCGCTAGAGACCGAAGCCTAGAGACGTCAGCGCCAGTCGCGGGGCGCTCCTCAACGGTTCGGTTCTGAGCATTCTTTCTCTCATACCGACCGTTTTCGATCTCTTCCTTGGTTCCGTCGGCGTAACGCACTTCAATGCCGTTAGCGCTTGTTTCGACCTTCGTTATCCCCGCCGAACCCGACGGTTTGCCCCCTGCTTGAGACCGATCCTTCTTTCCGCTAGCTTCATTGGAACGTTTGGAGTCATCATCGTCATCATCATCGTCGTCGCGACCACTTTTTCCTGACCCCGAATTGTCATCACGGTCATCATCTCTGTCGTCGTCGCGATCATCATCCCGGTCATCGTCTCGGCCGCTGCTACCGGACCCTGAGTTGTCGTCTCGGTCATCATCTCTGTCGTCGCGACCATCCCCGTCGCTTCCCCTGCCGCTCTTGGCAAAGGCATATGACGGTTCAAAGTGTAGGCGACCATCGGCATCAAACGCTGGCACATAAGGCGTCGCCGCAATCAACGAAGCCAACGCCGCTGTACTAAGAAGTTGACCCAGCTTTCTTTGAATTTTCATTTTCGCCTCCAATTCTGAGCATCACGTTTCGTGACGTTGGAGACAGGTTACTTCTGGTTCGGCTGTCCCACATCGGGCTTAAGTCTGACGAATTTCAAGCCGAACGTCTTAATCAGATCAGTCAAGCCGATAGTGTTTTTGTAGAGCCAAATGACCAGTTTAGTGGGATCTAACTCCGTCACCCTTCAATTCGTCATCAGGTTCGAGATGAATGACAAAGACCGAACCCGGGTACAAACGCTCCAATTCTTCCTCGATGTCGTTGCATATATCGTGTGCCGCGCTGACTGGCATCGTGCCGTCCACAACAAGATGAAACTCCACGAAGATGACATTTGCGGACCTGCGCCCTTTGAGGTCGTGGTACTCTAAGGCTGCGCCGAGATTTGCTTCGATTGCATTAGAAACGGTCTGCAAGTCATGATCCGAAAGGGTCGCATCCATGAGGCCATCGACGGACGCCCGAATAACTTTCCAGCCCTCCCACAAGATGTTCAGCGCAACAAGAATTGCCAAGATTGGGTCGAGGATCAACCAGCCGGTGGCAAGCGCCAGTATCAGACCTGCGATGACACCAACTGAAGTCATGACATCTGTAAAAATGTGCCGGGAGCTTGCCTCCAATGCAGGCGAACCCTCGCGCCTGCCGATTTTGAGCAATAGGCAGGCCCATGCGCCATTCACGCCCGTTGCAACGACGTTGACGACGATTCCAAGAAGCGGCGCATCCTCAAGATGCGGGTTTGGGAGTGCCAATACAGCTTCTCTGATGATCAAGAACGCCGCCAGCACAATCAGTACGCCCTCGACGACAGCGGAAAGATACTCGGCCTTTTTGTGACCAAAGGGGTGGTTTTCATCAGGGGGTTTATTGGCAACCCGAACCGCAAAGAATGCCAGCAACGCCGCAACGACATTCACGGTAGATTCCATTGCGTCCGACAACAACGCGACCGAGCCTGTCAGCCACCAAGCGAGAAGTTTCAGAGCCAGTACGGCAATGGATATCGGAATGGACCAAAGAGCGATTTTTTGTGTCATTTGGCCACGACCCTCAGTCAATCATGAACAGAAACTCGGTTGTTTGGTGAGCTCCGACGTTCAAAACCTAAAACAGGTGTTTGATGAAAAGGGAATAGGCCTTACGGCTTCCTACCGGCGACAGCATCAGATCCCCGCGGCATGGCGCCAAACGACTGTTACTCAGATGGAAGCCGCGTCGACGAAACGGGAACAGCTTTGAGATACGCGGCAATCGCCAAACGATCCTCATCCGTGAGGCGTGATGTGTTCTCGATGACCTCCACCATCTCGCCACCTGCGCTGTCATAGTCCGGCGTGAAGCCGGATTTCAAGTACTCGGCGATGTCAGCCTCGGACCAATCAAGCTGGTCTGAGGTAAGGCCGGGGATGCGACCTTTCCCGTTTGGATTTGGTGCACCTGTCAGCCAAAGGTCTCGTTTAAGACCACCTAAGCCATTTCGCGGCGTGTGGCATTCGGCGCAGTGACCCAACGCCTCCACCAGATACCGGCCTTGCCTTTGTTGGTTGGTCAGATCACCTTGGACTACCCAACCTGGCGACATGAACAAAAGCTTCCATCCCCCCAGTCCGCGTCGAATGTTGAAGGGAAAGTGAACCTCATGCGGAACGCTTGCAGTTGTGGCTGGTGGCAGAGTGCTGAGGAATGCTTGAAGCGAAACGATGTCATCCGCTGACATGTTGGTGTAAGATGTGTAGGGAAACGCTGGAAAATAGTGCTGCCCTTCGGCTCCGGTCCCATGGATCAAGGCGTTGGCCAGATCAAGGGCAGACCAGAACCCAATACCAACTTCTGGGTGACTGGAAATGTTGGGGGCGATGAACGTGCCAAACTCCGTCTCAAACCGGCGACCACCAGAGAGCATGAGCTTTTCTTCACCAACCGCGTCCGGCGCTGAATGACAGGATGCGCATCCTGCGGCGTGGAAAACGATTTCACCTCTGGCGAGATCTGGGTTCAAACCGTCAAGTTGAGATCGATCCATTCTTTGTGGTCGGGTCAGCACCAAACCGGCCAACCCAACCAAAAGTGCAACGAAAGCAGTGAAAAGGAAAAACCGTTTCACAACTATCTGCCAATTAGTCTTTCGGTGCTCTGTACGCTTTGTGACATGCCGAACAGCTTCCGCCCAGATTGCCCATCGCAGCTTTCAGGGCATCAACATCTTGTCCGGCCGCAGCCTGCATCGCAACAGCTGCGTCTGCCATGGCTTGCCCTTTCGCACCAACGTCAGGGAAGTTTTCCCAGATTGCCGGCAGCGCTCGGGTGGACGGATCGGACACATTGTCAGATCCCTGGGGCCACATCGCGGATTGGTCGATCTGCGTTAGCACAACAAGGTTGTTTGCAGCCCGTGTTGCGGCCTTGGCGTCATAATCCACCTCGCCTTTGGCCATGCCGCCAAGCGTACCAAGATTGAAGGCATAGAGCTGCATGATTGAGGTTCGAGCTTTCACAGCCGGGTTTTCACTTTCGTGGGCGATGGCTGTGCCAATTGCGGTCAATGACAAAAGACCCGCTGCGAAGATTGAGAACTGCTTCATCATGATGTGTCTCCCTGTTCAATGCTCCGAATGTTAGCTTGAACGAATTTTCTTGTAATTGTTTGTTATTGGTCGTCTCTTGTTAATTTATGAACAACGAAAACTGGGACGACATTCGATACGCGCTGGCGGTAAGCAAATACGGCTCACTTAATGCAGCCGCAACGGTCATGGGCGTCACGCACGCCACAGTCTTGCGCAGAGTGGCCGCTTTCGAAGAGCGCAATGGCTGCCGGATTTTTCAAAAAAACCCGTCAGGATATTCCGTTCTGCCCGAAGCTAGTGCGATCTTTTCTGCAATGGAAAGCGTCGAAGACGCAGTGCTGTCGGTGGAGCGAGCGGTTGTCGGGGCAAACCGGTCTCCTATAGGTCACGTGCGAATTACGTCTACCGATAGTCTTTGTCAGATTGTTCTCCCTAGAATACTCAACGAAATCTCACGCCTTTACCCAGGTTTGAACCTGACTCTGCTAAGCCAGAACAGCCACCATGATCTTTCCCGACTGACAGCAGACATTGCTGTGCGCCCTTCGATAAAGCTCGGGGAAGGGCTGATCGGGGAGCGTGCAGGAACGCTGTCCTTCGGTGTCTTTGACGATGGTAGCCCCAATCGCAGGTGGATGAGGCTAGACGGGGCGTTGAGTCGTTCACTTCCTGCCAAATGGCTGGCGCAGAATGTAAGCGCCGACGAAATGACCAATGGAGCAGACAGTTTTCTGGTGCTACAGCAGATGGCGGCCTCGGGAGCTGGTAAAACCTTTCTGCCGTCATTTTTTGGCGACGTGGATACCCGCCTTAAACGGTCACAGGACGTGAATCCTAAGATCGAGGTTCCGCTGTGGGTCGCAACGTTAGAAGAAATCTCGAAAACTCCAAGGTTTGCTGTAGTTCAGAAGGCACTAGTCGAACGCATATCGGAAGCGCTAGCTAAGTGATTTTGGGCAACTGAGACTTTCGAGTTCCTAAATTTTTGACTTTCCAAGTTTGCAAAGCCCAGTCGGAAACGTTCGCATTAGGCTAGACATCTGAGGCAGTTTGGCGAGCGGCGCTGTCGTTCGCCAATCCATAGCAGTTCTACGTCTTTTACGCAGGGGTGGGCAGTCGCGAGCCCTGAGCGGAAGTGTCTAAATCTTGTTGCGTGCGCTCGCAGCACAGATTTCTCGGCACACGCGCAATTTTTTGGTGTCGCATCGCGGCGAGTAAAATAGCCGTTCGTGCGTGTTGCAACAAGGTTGATGAAGGCAATTTACATGGTGCGGGACCGAGCCGCCATTCGATCGCGCCGCGAGTACTTGTGCAGAAGCGGCGCGAAAATCGCTGCGTTGCAGCCAATGTCGTCAGACCGGCTATTCAAAGCCATGAGGAAGCCTTGATCTTAAACCACATTTCGCCGCACGCAGGCCCCCGACAAAAGAGACGCGGACTTAAGCTGCCGTTCGCCGCTGGTTCGACCCAAATTTCCTCAATGACAGTTTAACGCTGGACAACTCCTTTAGGTATTTCAATCGGCCACCTGGTCACGTGCTTGTTACAAAGCTGCCTGTCCTAGCGGTGCTAGCTTGGCGACCAAGGAAACTTCCTTGACTCTATGCTGACCAGGACCCACAAAAGTGTATTGGTGAAAGTCACTCGTCGCCGCGATGCTGCCGGCTACGATGATCCAATGGCCTTCAGACTAATTGTAGCATGTGCCCCAGCGTAGGAACGGGTTTCGCTGGGGTCTTCGCTATGAGCTCGTTCCTCGCAAGCATTCGCAACTGTCACCTGACAAGCCCCAGTCATCGCGTGACCCGTAAAAGAAGGCGCCGTATGAACAGCACATGGCTCATAAATTGCGTGCTTGATGCCCTATAGATCAGGTCTCAGGCTCCGTTTCAATCAGTCGTTCATCGTGTTTACGCGCTGCATTCTTTGTTTGATCCCGACACTCTTGGTGTTGCTCTCAGGAACGCAGCTTCCTGCCCAGGTCGCAGGCAATGCCGATGGATCGGTTTGTGACGAAGGTTTCGAGAACAAGAACGGATCGTGCCAAAGAATAGACCTACCGGAAAACGCATATTTGACGGGTAGCTCCTATGGCAGTGGCTGGGAATGCAATCACGGTTTTCAGAACGTCGGAGAACTCTGTGAGGAGATAAGAGTTCCTGAAAATGCCTATCTTGCATCGACCGGAGATCAGTGGGAGTGCAATCGGCTGTTCCAGCGTGTCGGAGATAAATGTGAAGAAGTGATTTCGCCTCAAAATGGGTACGTCGAAACTCGGTTTGGCGTGCAGGAAATACACTGCAACTGGGGATTTCGTAAGGAAGACCAGGATTGTGTTGCAATAGAAGTCCCAAAAAACGGTCGTCTGAGTGACAAAAGAAGCTCGGATGGTTGGGTATGCCTCAGAGGTTACAGGGCAGCGGAGAGCGGCTGTGAGCCTGTGGCTGTTCCACAGCATGCATTTCTTGCACCTGAAACTTATTCCGGATGGAAATGCGAACGTGGTTTTCGAGCAGAAAGAAGCCAATGCACAGCGGTCATACTCCCTTCAAACGCGCATTTGAATCGAAGAGGTGATGGTTGGGAATGCAATCGGCCGTTCACGAGACAGAACGATAAGTGCACCGAAAATGTGCCGCGACAATAGGTTGGTGGGAACCAATACCTCCTGACATATCCGGAAGGACGAATCCGTGAACCATAACTCGATTGACGAAAACCTGGGTAAAATACTCAAAGCCGAAAAGGCGCAACGCTGGTCCTACAGCATAAAGATGTTTGTCGCATTGGCGATGATTGTTGCGGCCATAATTGTGGTGGTGTTTCTCTGATGCGTAAAAGCACCCCTCAGGTTAGCCTCCGACACCCAAAATCGGCAATTCGCGACCTAGAACAAAGAGCATTTCAGGAACGCAGTGTTCGTAAGTCGCGGAACGCTGACGTAGCCGGTGTGATTGAGGAACAGTTTGGCAAGTACTTGATTAAAGCCGGCATTCTGAGCGGTAACAGCGTTGCGCGCGCATTCCCCAAGCCACCAGCTAAAACGCAGGCAATGATTGCCGATGCAGTTGGTGAAACACCAGAGTTGGCCATTGAAGCCTTAAAAGGAATTCTCGAAGAACGAGACAGGAAACGTAGCGGTCAACGACGTTTGGAAGGAAACTCCGGCACGCTCGTTCCCAGTGCAAGAGAATATGCAGAGGCATTGCGCCAGATCAGGCTCACCCCTGCGCAGGTCACAATGCTCAAAGCACTTACTATCGCGGGCAAGGACGGTCTGACTATTGGTCACTTGTCTCAGGCAGCCGGTTACAAATCGCGCGAGGCCTCCATCAAGGTTTTCAAGAAAATCGGACTATTGATCGCAGAATATCTGGAACTGGACCTACCCGAAGCCGGATCGGTACAGAATGATGGCGCCGCTCAGGTCCTAGCATTTTCTCACATCGAAAGTGACGATGAGCCAGCAACTTGGATTATGCATCAGGAACTGCGCGACGCTGTTCGTTCGGTTCTATGACGTACGTTCCAGCCCCCGCTTTTGTAGAGAACTCTGAACCGGAACAAATGCACGAAAGGTTGCACACGTAGCTTATGCTTGAGAAGAAACCATACCCGCTCGACCTGATCTATGTACCTGTGAAGCGTGCAAAAACACTTGATCAGCAAAAAGTCCTGACGCTGGCCGAAGATATCCTGAAGAACGGCCAGAAGACCCCGATTCAGATACGCGCGGACAACAAGAGGTTCGTGCTGATTGAAGGCCTTCACCGACTAGAGGCCATTCGCGCCCTCGGCGGTGATACTGTCGACGCCTTTTTGGTGCGCGCCAGATTACACTAAACTCTTGTTGGGATTGGCGTTCGACAAAGCCTGAGAAAACGTCAGCAGGCGCTGACTTTCTTCATCCCAAAGATGCAATCGTGCGCAATGAAGGCTCTCATATAGAGTAATACGCTGGCAATTTTCCAACTCGGAATGGTCACGCAAAACCTCGTTTAGCCGATAAAACGGTATGCGGCTGGCAAGGTGGTGAACATGGTGCACACCGATATTGGCAGAGAACCACCGCAGGATGCCTGGCAGGGCGTAGTGAGAACTTCCATAGAATGCGGCGTTCTGAAGATTCCACACTTCTTCCCGCTCCCAAGTCGTATGTTCAAACTGGTGTTGAATATAGAATAGCCAAATACCAATCGATGCGGCGACGATCATGGTTGGAAGGAATACAAAAACCAGTACATCCAGGCCTCCGGTCCAAAAAATCAGAGCCAGGACCACTGCAATCGCGGCGTTTGTTCCCATAGCACTTGCCCATTTCAGCCAGCCTGACCGCATGAAACCAAAGGGCAAGCGATTTTGAAAAAAGAACGTGTAGACCGGTACTATACAGAACAGGAAGAAGGGGTTCCGGATTAACCTGTAAGCGGCACGCCCGAACCAATTCCGTTTCAGGTATTCCTCAATGGTCAATGTAGGAATGTCACCCATACCACGCCGATCAAGGTTACCGGTTGAGGCATGGTGAATCGCATGGCTTTGCCGCCAGACGTCATAGGGTGTCAGGGCGAGAACACCCAGAACCCGGCCGGTCCAATTGCAAACGGTGCGGCTTCTAAAGAAAGATCCGTGACCACAATCATGCATGATGATGAAGATACGCACCAGAAATGCGGCGTTCAGGATGGCCAATAGAACAGTGACCCAGATACTAAGGGATAGCGCAAACCACGCTGCGCCCCATAGCGCGAAAAAGGGGATGACAGTGATTGTCAGTTCAATAACGCTACGCTTCGTATCGGGCACACGGTATTGCGCGAGCGCCCGGGTCAATTCCTGCTGTTGCAACTGACTTGTTCTCCAAGGGCTTTTAGCAGCCCATTGTGCAAACGGGCACCCCATAAGGGTGCCCGTAAAAGGTCAGGCCAGTGCCAGATTGGCGGCGCTGTCGCGCCCGTCACGGCCAGCTTCGACGTCAAAAGTGACCTTCTGGCCGTCCTTCAATTCGCTGATGCCGGAACGCTCAAGTGCTGAGATGTGCACGAACACATCGCGCTTGCCATCTTCAGGTTCGATAAAGCCAAAACCTTTGGTCGAGTTGAACCATTTTACTGTGCCATTTGCCATGGTGGAAGTCTCCTAATACTTGCCGCCCGCATTATTGCGGCGACTCGGCGTGGTCGGTCTGAATCGAAAGACTGAACGCCGAGTTTGGGAGACAGCAGGTCGAAAAAGAAAAACGTAAGCCCTGTGTATATGGACTTCGAGTACACACGATACAAGCCTTGATACAACGGAAAGCAACAGAAGATCTAAGTCTGCCCAGCCCAATTTGGGACAAAGATAAGCAGAACCATTGCTCTGTGGTTCGGAAATCAGAGGTCGGCTTCCGATAAAACCTGCCGAATGCGTATGCAGCAAATTGATTGCTCAGGCACGGCAGGTAGGGCTCACTGTCCGAAATCGCCGCGTGCTTCAAGAACACCGCGGCAAGGCACAAATGTTCATTGAGTGATTGAAACATTGCTAAATCAACGAGTTGACCTCTCTAACGAACGGTAGATTCTGCGCGGCCCGAATCTTGGGTCATGCTGCGTTGGCATAGGGCGACTGCGAGCCTCAAAGTGCCATTAGTAGGTCCGTATCTGCGCAAGCATCGGGCAAGAAACGTTCCCGATGTTACAGTTGGCCGTAAGTTCATTCAGGGCGGCCTCCAATCGCTTAAGTTCGATTATCTTCATACGCACATTGGAGATATGAAGCTCGGCCAGTTCCTTAACGGATTGGCAATCCTCGCTATCACCTTCGGATAGGTAGAGAAGCGCCTTTGCATCGGCAAGCGAAAAACCCATGTCTCGGCACTTCCTTAGAAAACGAAGCCGTCCAACATCGTGCGCGGAGTACATGCGTCGATTATTCGATGCCCTTTCTGGTTTCGGCACGATCCCTTCGCGTTTGTAGTAGCGGATAGTATCAATTCCGACACCGCTTTGCCGGGATGCCTCCCCAATCGCAAACATGTGAGATTTCCTGTCTTGATCCTGTAGTGGCTACAGAAGTTAAACGAGAGGTTGTTGTCTCTACAACTCCGCGCGACGTAGTCCATCAGGGAAACAGAATGCAGAAGTACCTTAGCCTCAGCTATTTGGGATCGCTATCAGCGCTTGGCGTCGCGACTTGCTGCGTTTTGCCCATGACGATGATGTTACTGGGGGGGAGTGGAAAGAATGTGGGGATCAAGCCGCTCGGAGTAGACCTTCGCCAAGCCTTCCATCCAAAACTGCGGCCCTTACCGTTGCCACCCGATGCGCGCCTTGCGGGGACCAACGCATCCGGCGCTTCTTGCCCATCCGGGCGTTCGCGACATCATTGACCAGTCCTTCTGCTCGTGATGTCGAGATTGCCTTCTCGTTACGACGCCGACGACCATAATCGACGAGTGCAGCACGATTGTATTCCAGGTAGGTGCGCAGCTCCATTGCTCGTGCAACCGCTGAAAAGGCCGCTTCATTCGTTCGGCCAATTGTTTCGCGGCGCACGCGTATACCAAATCTGAGCAGGGTTTCAATCGCATCAAGTGCCCGATCCGCTTGCCCGTGCCATATGCGCCATCGAAGGCTTTGTGCCAATGGCTCAAGTCCTGGAACCTCGACCCCTTCCAGTAAAGAAAGCAGAGTTTGAAATGTTGTTTCCACATGCCTGATGCGGATCGAAATATGCCACCAGTCCAGGACGTGACTGACATCCGCACCTGTGGCGTCCCTCACCAATCGGGGCAATGCGGGGTCACCATCAGACAGAACCGTTACGGTTGTGCCATCACGCCATCCGGCCGCTTCCAGATTTCGTCGCAGATATTCGCGCGCATTGTTCGAACCAATCACGCTCAATCCAAATCGGCGTTTTTCGCATCCTTTGCTCTCGATGGAACCAACAATGACTTCAAAGTTCCGGCGCTGGTATTCCGGTCTCGACCTCACATATGCGCTATCCAGAAACACTGTAATATCAGGCGGCTTTGGGCGTCGGTCGGTCTCGGAAGCCGCTGTACTTTCGTCGTCTGCAAGGTCGTCAGCGAGGGTCGCGAGTCGATTGCGGATCGTAACATGGTTCTGCTTGCCGCATGGTGTCAATTCATTCAGAAGCCGTGCAGCTTCTCGAAAGCTATGACGCGCTCCCAATTCCGCCTGCAATCGCCGAAGCTCTGGTGTGGCATTGCCCGGCAAGAGACGTGTCAGAGGAGAATGCGCGACTTTCAACGTTGGAAATCCCGGGAGTCCACACATGCATATCCGAACACGCGGCGCTTCGACGATGACCCGACCGAAAAGCGTGTCAATGCGGCGGCAGCGGCGGTCATGAACCGGTAGATAGGTGCCACAAAAACGGCAGACACGCGCGATTTCGCCGATCTCTTCAACCTGATCCTGCAGCAGCGCGCGCTGGATCTCATTAAGTATTGATTTCGCCTCGACCAGACACAGTCCAAGGTCTTCCTCGGACGCATCAACCGACCGGCGTTCCAGGGTGCAAATCTCGTGTGATCGCTTCTCGCCCCAACCAAACTCAGTCTCTAAACTGATCTTGAATTTCATCGCTATGCCTCCTGCAAAAACAACGAGACATTAGATCAGAATCTGCAGGTATCCCCACATTCTTTCCACTCCCCAGTGACAGAACCCCAGCATCGGACGGGTTCACCTTTTGATGAACCTGTGATCTTGTTCCACTATATTATTGAGGTATTTGCGCCTGACCATCTCGATCGGGATTGGGCAGCCAAACCCCCTTAACGTCCTGTTGATGGCTTTGATGCCGGCTGTGTTTGCGCCGCTTTTGTCGATCACAATCTTTCGTGGAAGGCCGTTGACCTCCAGCATCCGGGCAAAGAACTTCGTCGCAGCTGGTTTGTTGCGCCGCTCAGACAGCATGAAATCAAGTGTTTTTCCGTGCTTGTCGACGGCGCGATAGAGATAGACCCACGTGCCCTTCACATTGATGTATGTCTCGTCCATTCTCCAAGAGCGGTCACATGGTCCTTTGCGTCTACGTGCGGCTTCGGCAATAGAGCCAGAGTATCGCGTGACCCAACGATTCAGCGTGGTGTGATCCACGGCAACACCTCGCTCTCTCATGATTTCTTCCAGATCGCGGTATGAAACGCCGTATCGGAGATAGAAGAAAACCGCGAACAGGATCACGGCCTTCGGATATTGCGCGCCTTTGAACGAGATCATGAGCTAGCTTTCGACTTGATATGACCAGTGGTCATTCACGCGCTAACTCTACCAACGTCAATGGTCAAAACTTTGCAACAGATCCAGGTAGACGTGGTGAAGTAACAGCGAATGACATCGTGGTGGGACTGCCTGAGCTGTGCGCAACGATGCCGAGGCATTGAATGTTGGCAGTGCGGCCGCCGACAATTGCAACTGCTCAACGGCATGCGCAGCATCTGAGACGTGTTACCGTGGGGTAGGGCGTTGGTTGATTGCATTTGCTAGCGCACCTATCGTGCCAGGGGTCTAGCATCGCGTGTTCCATAGCGTTGGAGTGATCCCCGGATGAACATGTTCGAACTTCGCGTACCCTTCTTTCTTCCGCTCTGGCGGCGGGTTGCCGTCACACTCTTGAGCGTTGGATGGGCGATCCTGGAGCTTGTAACCGGGAACTTGTTCTGGGCCATACTGTTTGGTGCGATTGGGGCCATCGCGACCTGGCAGTTTTTCCTTTCTGGTTGGCCCGACGAGGCGTCAGATCAAGACAACACTCCTGGCTCGTAAGCGCTTTCAGTTCTTTCGTGCTGCCCATTGAAATTGCTGAGACTGTAGTCGCAACAAAATCAATTACTTGGAGGTTTGAATTTCTGAGGTTCTGGAATTCATGATTTTCTGGATGAGCAACCGAGAAGCAGCTCTCAAAGAAACTTGCGCCAGAACCAGATCAACATCGTTCAAATGCTCTGATGTCTGATGCATGTCAGCCTCCGTTCCAGGCGTTTTGAGATGCAAGTCCGGCGGATACTATGGTGAATAAAAATTTCCTGGCAAGACCAGCTACACAAAACGGTCGCTCTTATGTCATGGTTGGTTCAAACACCACAAGCGATCAAGAGGACCGCGATGGCGCAGGCAGAAACCACCAATGAAAAAGCGATCCTGTCACAGGATCCGCATAAGGTTCGGGACAGTGGTGAGAAGAATCTGGAAACCGCAATCGGACGCGAAATTAGGGCGTTGCGATTGCAGCAGGGGATCACGATAGCCGAATTATCCGCTCTGACTGGCCTGTCGATCAGCATGCTGTCCAAAATCGAGAACGGGGCGACCTCACCGTCGCTGACCACGCTGCAATCTTTAGCAGATGCACTTAGCACGCCGATTACCTCTTTTTTTCGCCGCTATGAAGAAACCCGAAACGCAGTGCATACCAAAGCGGGTGAGGGGGCCGAAACCGAGCGGGCGGGCACACGGGCCGGGCATCAGTATAACCTTCTGGGCCATCTTGGGGCCAATGCCAGTGGCGTGGTGGTCGAGCCCTATCTGATCACGCTAACCGAGGAATCTGACCGGTTCCCGACATTCCAGCATGATGGGATCGAGATGCTTTATATGCTCGAAGGTGAGGTGGACTATCGCCACGGCGACAGCATTTATGCCCTGAAGCCCGGCGACACGCTTTTCTTTGATGCCGACGCGCCGCACGGGCCAGAAGTTCTGGTGAAACTGCCAGCGAGATACCTGTCGATCATTTCTTATCCGCAGACCAGCTAAGTCTTGCTTATTGTTTTTCGAGCCGGGCGGCCATCGTTCCTGGCGGTTGCCGGATTTGAGTGTCTCGCGCGATTGTTTCCCTACATGAATATTTATTTCTTATAGTTGTTTTTCTCGCCTTGCGCTGTTAGCGTCGGGCTCGATGAAATTTCATAGGGCAAAAGCTGATGTGTGGAATTGTCGGCCTGTTTCTCAAGGACAAGACATTGGAGCCCGAGCTGGGCTCGATGCTGACGGATATGCTGGTCACAATGACCGACCGGGGCCCGGACAGCGCAGGGATCGCAATCTATGGGGCCGAGGTAGCCGGGGCCGCGAAGCTGACAGTGCAGTCGGACAAGCCTGAGGAGGACTTCGCCGCGCTTGCCGCTGATCTGGGGGTGGCGATCGAGGCGCCGGTTACTCTGCAGGCCAACGACACGCATGCGATTCTGGAACTGGACAGCACGAAGGTGGAACAGGCCCGCCAAGCGGTGCGCGATCTGCGTCCCGGTCTGCGCGTGATGTCAGACGGTGCCGCGATTGAGATTTACAAAGAGGTCGGCCTGCCCAAAGACGTGGCAGATCGCTTCAACCTGTCGACCATGGGCGGCAGCCACGGGATCGGTCATACACGCATGGCAACGGAATCCGCTGTGACCACCGAAGGCGCTCACCCGTTCAACACCGGCCCGGATCAGTGTTTGGTTCACAATGGATCGCTGTCGAACCACAATGCACTGCGCCGCAAGCTCAAGCGCGAAGGCGTGCGGGTTGAGTCGATGAACGACACCGAAGTGGGCGCGGCGTACCTGACCTGGAAGATGCAGAACGGCGCGACTCTGGGTGAGGCGCTGGAAAGCAGCTTGGAGGATCTCGACGGGTTCTTCACATTCGTGGTCGGCACCAAGGATGGGTTCGGCGTGGTTCGTGACCCCATTGCTTGCAAACCTGCGGTTATGGCCGAGACTGATCAATACGTGGCCTTTGGCAGCGAATACCGCGCGCTAGTAAACCTGCCGGGCATCGAAGACGCCAAGGTCTGGGAACCCGAACCCGCAACCGTCTATTTCTGGAGCCACTAAGATGCAGACCTATGATGTTGCAGAAAACGGCCTGCGGGGTTTGAACTCGACCCTTCAGGCGCAAAGCGCCGAGACCAACCGGACCAATTGGGAAGTGCAGAACCCCAAGGGCAGCCACGCCATCGCCGTGGGTCTGGACGCGCCGATTGAGGTCACCGTCAAAGGCTCGACTGGATACTACTGTGCGGGCATGAACCAGCAGGCGACCATCAAGATCGAAGGCTCGGTGGGCCCGGGTGTGGCCGAGAACATGATGTCAGGCACCGTGATTGTTGACGGCGATGCTAGCCAATATGCAGGTGCGACCGGGCATGGCGGGTTGCTGGTGATCAAGGGCAATGCCAGTTCGCGCTGCGGGATTTCGATGAAGGGCATCGACATCGTCGTACATGGCAATATTGGTCACATGTCGGCGTTCATGGCGCAGGCGGGCAATCTGGTTGTGTGTGGTGATGCAGGCGACGCGCTTGGCGACTCGCTCTATGAGGCGCGGCTGTTCGTGCGCGGCTCGGTCAAAAGCCTGGGCGCGGATTGCATCGAGAAAGAGATGCGGCCTGAGCACATCGAAACTCTGACCGACCTGCTGGAACGCGCGGGCTCGGACGCCCGGCCGGAAGAGTTCAAGCGTTACGGCTCGGCCCGTCAGCTTTACAACTTCGACGTCGACAACGCAGCCGCTTACTGAGTACGAAGGGAATGAAAGATATGGATCAGACCATCCCCCGCACCATGCCGATTCAGTCGGCAACCTTCACCAACCCGATCAACGCCGAAATTCGGCGGGCTGCGGCCACCGGTACCTATGACATTCGCGGTGGTGGAGCCAAACGCAAGGTGCCCCATTTCGATGACCTGCTGTTTCTGGGCGCCTCGGTCTCACGCTATCCGCTGGAAGGGTACCGTGAGCGTTGCGATACCTCGGTGACGCTGGGCACACGCTTTGCCAAGAAGCCCATCGAGTTAGATATTCCTGTCACCATTGCAGGCATGAGCTTTGGCGCTTTGTCCGGTCCTGCAAAAGAGGCTCTGGGCCGTGGGGCATCGGCGGCTGGAACGTCCACCACCACTGGTGACGGCGGTATGACGCCTGAGGAACGCGGGCACTCGTCCAAGCTGGTCTATCAGTATTTGCCGTCTCGCTACGGTATGAACCCCGATGACCTGCGTAAGGCTGACGCCATCGAGGTCGTTGTCGGCCAGGGCGCGAAGCCCGGCGGTGGTGGTATGCTGTTGGGCCAAAAGATCAGCGATCGTGTTGCGGAGATGCGCACTCTGCCCAAGGGGATCGACCAGCGCTCGGCCTGTCGCCACCCTGATTGGACGGGTCCGGATGATCTTGAGATAAAAATCCTAGAGCTGCGTGAAATCACCGGCTGGCAGGTGCCGATCTATGTGAAGGTCGGCGCAACGCGGCCCTATTATGACACTGCGCTGGCGGTGAAAGCCGGGGCCGATGTCGTGGTGATGGACGGGATGCAGGGCGGCACCGCTGCCACGCAGGACGTGTTCATCGAACATGTCGGCATTCCGACGCTGGCCTGTATCCGCCCTGCTGTTCAGGCGTTGCAGGACCTGGGTGTGCACCGCGAGGTGCAACTGGTGATCTCGGGCGGTATCCGCACCGGGGCCGATGTGGCCAAGGCGATGGCCTTGGGCGCGGATGCGGTGGCCATTGGTACGGCTGCTCTGATCGCTTTGGGTGACAACGACCCCAAATGGGAATCCGAGTATCAGAAGTTGGGCACCACCACCGGGGCCTATGACGATTGGCACGAAGGGCAGGACCCGGCGGGCATCACCACGCAAAACCCGGAACTGGCCGCGCGCCTTGACCCGATCGAGGCGGGTCGTCGGTTGCGCAACTACCTGAAGGTGATGACGCTTGAGGCGCAGACCATCGCGCGCGCCTGTGGTCACAATCACCTGCACAATCTGGAACCCGAGGACCTCTGCGCCTTGACTATGGAAGCCGCTGCGATGGCAAAAGTGCCGCTGGCAGGCACCGACTGGTACCCGGGCAAAACCGGGTTCTGATCGATACATGACACCAGGGCGCGGTCCTAAAAAGGGCGGCGCCTTTCTTCTATTGAGACATATAAACAGGGAAAGGAAGGCCGACCATGACGACAGATCTGGCAGCTTTCGCCAAAGAAAAAGGCGTCAAATACTTCATGATCTCATTCACGGACCTGTTTGGCGGGCAACGGGCCAAGCTGGTGCCCGCGCAGGCCATTGCCGACATGCAGGACGAGGGCGCGGGCTTTGCCGGGTTCGCCACATGGCTGGACATGACGCCCGCCCATCCTGACATGCTGGCGGTGCCCGATCCGTCCTCGGTAATCCAACTGCCGTGGAAACCCGAGGTTGCATGGGTCGCGGCCAATTGCGTGATCGAGGGCGAAGATGTGGCACAGGCCCCGCGCAACGTGCTGCGTCGCCTGATCGACGAAGCCGCCGCCGAAGCAATGCATGTCAAAACCGGCATCGAGGCCGAGTTCTTCCTGCTGACCCCCGATGGCGAGCAGATCAGCGACCCGTTCGATACGGCAGAAAAGCCCTGCTATGACCAGCAGGCGGTGATGCGCCGCTATGATGTCGTGTGTGAGATCTGCGACTACATGCTGGACCTGGGCTGGGGTCCGTATCAGAACGACCACGAGGATGCCAACGGCCAGTTCGAGATGAACTGGGAATTTGACGATGCACTGCGCACCGCCGACAAGCACTCGTTCTTCAAGTTCATGACCAAATCGGTGGCCGAAAAGCACGGCTTCCGAGCCACCTTCATGCCCAAGCCGGTCGAGGGGCTGACTGGCAATGGCTGTCACGCCCATATCTCGGTCTGGGATGCGCCGGGCGCGGACGCGAAGACCAACGTATTTGCAGGTGAAGGCGACGGTCCGACCGGTGAGGTGGGCCTGAGCGAGAAGGGCAAGCATTTCCTCGGCGGGATCATGAAACATGCAAGCGCGCTGGCAGCGATCACCAATCCGACGGTGAACAGTTACAAGCGCATTAACGCGCCGCGCACCATGTCGGGGGCCACATGGGCGCCCAATACGGTCACATGGACCGGCAACAACCGCACCCATATGGTGCGGGTCCCCGGACCGGGCCGGTTCGAACTGCGTCTACCCGATGGGGCCACCAACCCCTACCTGTTGCAGGCGGTCATCATCGCCGCCGGTCTGTCGGGCATCCGGTCCGAGGCTGATCCGGGCAAACGCTGGGATATCGACATGTATGCCGAAGGGCACACTGTCACCGATGCGCCCAAGCTGCCGCTGAACATGCTGGACGCGCTGCGCGAATATGACAAGGATGCAGGGTTGAAGGCTGCTATGGGCGAGGAATTCTCGGCCGCTTACCTGAAGATGAAGAAGCAGGAGTGGATGTCTTTTACAAACCACTTTTCGCGTTGGGAAAAAGAACACACATTGGATGTCTAACTGTTTGATCCCATCGCGTTGTTTTAGGATGTTCTGGCCCCGCCAAGTGGGAAGAGTTTGAGCATAACAGGCTGACAAATAGAAAGGAGCTGGCATGCGGTTTTTGACGTCCCTCATATTCATTGGTGTTCTGGCAACCGCTGCGAATTCTGACGTGACCAGTCGAAACGGCGGTCCAAGCAACAGTC